>NZ_AQUR01000101.1 GCF_000372525.1 Cupriavidus neocaledonicus | reverse complement strand
ACGAGCCCAGAGCGCGGAGTGGCCCCTGCTGCTGGCGGTGTCGTAGGAACGCCTTCGGCTGCTGCGCCGGCCCTATCGCGGGGTGTGGGCTCTGGCGCGGTACGCATCGCTGCGCTCGCTTGGCGCTGTCGGCTTTTTACTCGAGTTGAATCGCACGATGCCTTTGGCTCGCTAAGCGCAAAACGCCCCACGCGCGAGAGCGCAATCGAGCCTGCGCAGCAGCCGCAGGCGTCCCCGCGATATGGCCGGCAGCAGGCGGCCTACACCCTCATTGGGATTGTTCAATAGTGGTGATCGCAGGCACTATCCCGGACTCACATGGCGTAGCAGGGTCGAACGGGCAGCCACGCTCAAACGGAAAGCACCGCCGCCGAACCACCAACACCGTGGAATTGATTGCCAGCCGCATAGGCGACGCGCTTTTTGGTTACTTTTTGGCGCTCGGCCAAAAAGTAACTCGCCGGCTACGCCGGCGAAACAGCTGCGCTCGCCAAGAAAGACGACCAACCGCCTTAACTCAAGCCAAACAACCGCGCACGCCAAGAGCGACGACCGACCGCATGGCCTCAAGCAGAAAGCGACGCCCCCTTCAATCCGGTACTGCCATCACCCCACTCTTCAACAACGCCGCCACCAGGTCCGACTGCGTCACCATCCCCACCACCCGCCGCTGATCATCGATCACCGGCGCGTGATGCAGCCCGCCATCGGAGAACGCCTGCGCCAGTTCCACCATCGGCTGGTCGGGCCGGGCGGTAACGACGGCCCGCGTCATCAGGTTGCGAACCGTGCCGGCCAGCCGACGCGCGCCCGTGTCGCGCTGTGCGGCAAAGAAATCGCTCTGCGTGATGATCCCCTCCAGCTTGCGCGTCGCATCGACGACCGGCAGGGCCTTGATGCGGTGTCGCGACAGCAGGTGCCCGGCTTCATGGGCGGGCTGGTCGGGCGTGACCGTGATCACGTCCCGCGACATGATTTCGCCGCACAGCACATTGCCGAAATGACGGCGATACGCGCGCAGCTGCGCCGCCACCAGGATCTGCTCGAGATCGTCTTCCTCGATATCCAGGAATTCGCCGCGCACCTTCAGTGCGGCATCCAGGTCGGCGCGGGTGACGCCGACGCGCTGGCTGGGTGGTACGTCGCGGGTGCCATGCTGTACCGCGGGTTCGGGCGGACGATGAGGGTAGCGCCGGCGCGACAGGTTGTTGAAAGCCAGCGCTACCATCAGCAGCAGCATCGAGTTGAACAACACCGGCACCGCCACGAAGCCAAAGCCCAGCGCACTGACCGCCGGCCCGCCGAAGACCGCGGTGATGGCGACCGCACCGCTGGGCGGATGCACGCAATGGAACTGGAACATCAGGGCGATGGCGACGGCCACCGCGACGGCGGCGGCCAGGCCGGGGTCGGGGATCCAGCGCGCGCAGGCCACCCCGACCACCCCTGCGATCAGGTTGCCGCCGATGATCGACCACGGCTGCGCCAGCGGTGACGCCGGCACCGCGAACAGCAGCACCGCCGAGGCGCCCATCGGCGCGACGAACCACGGGTTGAATCCGCCCAGCGTCTGGTGGCTGATCCATTCGGTGCAAAGCAGGCCGAGCAGCGCGCCCAGGCAACTCTTGAGGCGCTCCTTGCGGCTGGCGGCAACGGGTAACGGAACGAATGTGCGCAGCCAGGCACGGGCGTTATGCGCCAGGACGGAAACGGGGGCGGTTGGCATTCTTGTGACGGGGGGCGCTTTGGAATGGTGCACGTAATATATCACGGGGTGATATATCGGGGCGTCCCTGGTGCAGCCTATCCCTGTGATGGGGCATGCCGCACCGCACAAGGGCGCCGCAGGGTGAGGCGCGGCCGGATCCGAGGCTGCCGCAGCCTTACTTGTAGGTCGACAGCAGGATGCTGGTCTCGGTGGCGCTGATGCCGTCGATCAGCCGGATCCGGTCGAGCGCGCGATCGAAGGCCTCGAGCGTGTCGGCGCGCAGCTCGGCGATGATGTCCCAGCGGCCGTTGGTGGTGTGCAGCGCCTGCACGTTGGGCTCGCCGCGCAGCGCCTGCAGCACGGCGCGGGTCTTGTTGCCGTCGACGGCGACCGTCATCCAGGCACGGATACGGTGCGCCTCGGCCTCGGGCCGCAGGCGCACGGTATAGCCGACGATCACCCCTTCCTGCTCCAGTTTGTCGATGCGGTTCTGCACGGTCGCGCGCGACACGCGCAGCGCCTGCGCCAGTGCCGTCACAGGCGTGCGCGCGTTGTCGCGCAGGAGGGCAATCAGCTGCTGGTCGGTGGCATCCATGGGACGGTAGGGGGCGCGTTCGGAGGCGATTGGCAAAACGCCAGGAAAATCTGGCGTTTTGCACAATGGTAGGCGCAAACCGGGCAGTTTGCTGGCTTTTGGCTAACGCCTGCTTGCACCAGAATTGAATCGACGGATGGATTTCCCTGACGGGATGCCGTCCCCCGCCATGCCAACCAGGAGCCGCCGTGATCCAGACCCCCACCATCTTGCTGGTCGAACCGACCTTCTACGACGTGTCGTACAGCATCAATCCGTGGATGGACCCGGCGGCCTGGGCGCGCGATCCGCACGGCATGCACCGCAATGCGATGCAGTCGTTCCACGCGCTGCGCGACGCGCTCGGCCGCGCGGGTTTCGCGGTGGAGCTGGCGCCCGGCGCGCCCGGGCTGCCCGACATGGTGTTCCCGGCCAACGCCGCCGTGGTGCTGGACGGGCGCGCCTTGCTGGCGCGCTTCCGCTATGCGCAGCGCCGCGGCGAGGAAGCGCCGTTTGCCGACATCTTTGGCCGGCTGCGCGAGCGCGGCCTGCTCGACGAAGTCGCGCCGCTGCCGGAGGGCTGCTACCAGGAAGGCGCCGGCGATTGCATCTGGGATGCGGGACGCGGCCATTTCTGGGCCGGCTTCGGTCCGCGCTCGTCGCACGAGGCGGCGCTGGCGGTGTCGCGCTATTTCGGCAAGGAGGTGGTGGCGCTGGAGCTGGCCACCGAGCAGAGCTATCACCTCGACGTGTGCTTCTGCCCGCTGTCGGGCGGCGAGGTGCTGTACTACCCGCCGGCGTTCAGCGCGGCGGCGCTGCGCGAGCTGCGTGCGCGCGTACCGGCGCGGCTGTGCATCGAGGCCAGCGCCGACGACCTGCGCCATTTCAGCGTCAATGCGGTCAACCTGGACGAGCAGGTGGTAATGACGCGCACCACGCCGCACCTGCGCACCGAGCTGGGACGGCGCGGCTACCAGCTGCATGAGGTCGACCTGTCGCCGTTCATGCTGTCGGGTGGCGGCGCGTATTGCATGACCCTGCGGCTGGACCGCAGCAGCGGACGCGGGGTCGCCGCGGCGGCGGCCTGAACGCGGGCACGGCAGCAACAGCCAGGGAGCGGGTCATGAAGAACACCGTCCGATCATTGTTTCTCGACGCGGCCGATGTCGCCCGGCTGGTGGCCGCGATCGGCCCGCAGGCCGCCATCGTCGACCTGGCCGCGCAGGTGCGCCAGGCGTTCGCGCGCTGGGCCGATTTCGACAAGTCCGCGCGGCTGGCGAGCCATTCCGCGCGCGGCGTGATCGAGCTGATGCCGGTCAGCGACGGCACGCAGTATGCGTTCAAGTACGTCAACGGCCATCCGCGCAATGCCCAGCATGGCATGCCCACGGTGATGGCGTGCGGCCTGCTGGCCGAGGTGGAAACCGGCTTCCCGCTGATGCTGGCGGACCTGACGCTGGCCACCGCGCTGCGCACCGCGGCCACTTCAGCCTTGGCGGCGCGCGCCATGGCACGGCCGGGCGCGACCACCATGGCGCTGATCGGCAATGGCGCGCAGGCGGAGTTCCAGGTGCTGGCGTTCCACGCGATGCTGGGCGTGCGCGAGATCGCCGCCTACGACATCGACCCCGCCGCCACGGCACGGCTGATGCGCAATCTGGCCGCCGTGCCCGGCCTGGCGATCCGGCGCGCGGATTCGGTCGCGGCCGCGCTGGCCGGCGCCGACATCGTCTCGACCGTCACCGCCGACAAGACCCGCGCCACCATCCTGACGCCGGACCTGGTGCGGCCCGGCATGCACCTGAACGCGGTCGGCGGCGACTGCCCCGGCAAGACCGAGCTGCATGCCGACATCCTGCGCCGCGCGCGCATCGTGGTGGAGTACGAACCGCAGACCCGCATCGAAGGAGAGATCCAGCAGCTGCCCGCCGACGCGCCCGTGACCGAGCTGTGGCAGGTGCTGGCCGGCCACGCCCCGGGCCGCACCGCGGCGCACGAGGTGACGGTGTTCGATTCGGTGGGGTTTGCGCTGGAAGACTATGCCGCGCTGCGCTGGCTCTATGCCGCGGCGCAGGCGCACCGCGCCGGCACCGCGGTGGAACTGGTGGCGATGCCGCCCGACCCGCGCAACCTGTACGGCTGGATGCTGGCGCAGGCAGACGGGGCCGGCGCCGGGCGGTCCGTGCCACGGCCGGCGGCCGTGGCCTGACGCGTAGCCCGCAGCTTCAGGCCGCGCGGCCCATCATCAGCTGCGCCCGCAGGAAGCCCTTGACCTCTTCGAGCGAGGGCGTCTTCAGGAACACCATGATGCCCCAGTGCTGCAGGGCATCGGCCACGCCGTCATAGGCCTGGCGGTTGGTGATGACGGCGAAGATCACGTGCTGGCTGGCAAAGAAGTTCTGCAGCTTCTCGACCGTGGCCGACTCGGCATCGTTGAGCTCGTCGACGTAGTAGAGCACCACGCGCGGATGCTCGCTGACCGAGGTGATGACGGTGTCGAGCACATCGTCCACCACCACGCTCTTGAGCGGCAGGCCCCATTTGGCCAGCTGGCTGTGGATGCGCTGCGCCTCCTGGTGGTTGGGGTGGAACACCACCAGGTCGAGCCCGTGCGGCGACGCCGACTCGGGCCCGATGCGCGTCGCCAGCAGGCGATGCACGGTTTCCTTGTGGATGCGCCGATGGCCGCCGTTGGTCTTCCAGGCCCCCAGTTCGCCGCGCTCGACCATCTTCTGGACCGTGCCCAGTGAGACGTTGAGCAGTTTTGCCGCTGTCCGCGTGCTGTAGTAAGGCTTTTCAGCCAGTGCCGGATCAAGTTTCATCCCATCACCCGTAGTCCATAGGCAGTCGCGCCGTCATGGCGCACGCGGCCCCTGGCACTGGCGCCGCGCGATTGTCACTGCCAACAGTTGACTGACCCTGTGTGCCCGGCCCGCTCCCCCGCCGGCCAGACTGCTTTTTGTGGTTGTTTTGATCTTTTCCGCATTTCCAGCAAGCGCAGCGCGATCCCAATGTATTGGACGTCTCGATGCCGGATTTGCTGGAAGCTAATAATATGCCGCAAACGACAAAGTATCTGTAGGAAAAAACATAAATCTGCGAGGCTTTTGTTTCTTAACGCACATTGAGTGCATTGTGATGACAACAGAGTCGTCAGTGCAGACCTGCCGGCGTCGTCATGGTTCCCATGACTGCAATGTCTGCAGTGCTTGCTGAATTCAGCGAACGCTTCACAGCTTCACAATCCGTACTTGCGCACCTTGTCGAACAGCGTGGTCTTGGCCACGCCCAGCGCTTCGCTGGCGCGGCTGAGGTTGCCGTCGTGGCGGCGCATGGCGTCGGCGATCAGCGCGCGCTCGAACTGCTCGACGGCCTGCGCGAGCGGCATGGCCGCGGGTGCGGTGGCGCCCTGGCCGGGATTGCAGCCAAGGCCCAGCACATGGCGCTCGGCGAGGTTGCGCAGCTCGCGCACGTTGCCGGGCCAGGGGTAGGCCACCAGCGCCGACAGTTCCGCCGGCGTGGCCGGCACTGCGTCGCGCCCGAAGCGCAAGGCGGCCTGCGCGACGAAATGTTCGAACAATGCCGGCACGTCCTCGCGCCGCTCGCGCAGCGGCGGCAGTTCCAGCGTGATCACGTTGAGGCGGTAGTACAGGTCGGCGCGGAACTGGCCGGCATCGGAGAGCGCGCGCAGGTCGGCCTTGGTGGCGGCCACCACGCGGGTATTGACCGGCACCGGCTGGTTCGAGCCCAGCCGTTCCACCACGCGCTCCTGCAGCACCCGCAGCAGCTTGATCTGCAGCGGCATCGGCATGCTCTCGATCTCGTCGAGAAACAGCGTGCCGCCTTCGGCATGCTCGACCTTGCCGATGCGGCGGCGCGCGGCGCCGGTGAAGGAGCCGGCCTCGTGGCCGAAAATCTCGCTTTCGAACAGTTGCTCGGGCAGGCCACCGCAGTTGATCGCGACAAAGTTGCGCGCATGGCGCTGGCTGGCCTCGTGCAGGCAGCGCGCGACCAGCTCCTTGCCGGTGCCGGTCTCGCCGTGGATCAGCACGTTGGCGTCGGTGCCGGCCAGGTCGGCGATCAGGCGCCGCAGCCGCTCGACCGCGGGCGAATGACCGATCAGACGGGTTTCGAGTTTCTCGCGGCCGGCCAGCCGTTCTCGCAGTTCTGATACTTCCAGCGCGAGCCGGCGCTGCTCCAGCGCGCGGCGGGTGGCATCGACCAGCTGTTCGGGCGAGAACGGTTTTTCCAGGAAGTCGTAAGCGCCTTGCTTCATCGCCTGCACGGCCAGCCCGACGTCGCCGTGGCCGGTGATCATGATCACCGGCAGGGCCGGGTCGCGCGCGCGCAGTTGCGCCAGCAGCGCCATGCCGTCCTGGCCGGGCAGGCGGATGTCGCTGACCACGACGCCGGCGTAGCCCGGGCCGGCCTCGCGCAGCGCGGCTTCGGCGCTGCCCACGCCGCGCGTGGCAATGCCTTCGAGGCGCAGAGCCTGCTCGCAGCCCAGGCGCACGTCGGCATCGTCTTCGACGACCAGTACGGTCAGATCAGCCGGCATGTTTGGCATCCTGTGAATGGGAATCCAGCGCCAGCGGCAGCACCAGCGTGAAGCAGGCACCGCCGTCCGGATGGTTGGTGGCGGACAGGCTGCCGCCGTTCTCGTTGAGGATGCCGGCCGACAGCGTCAGGCCCAGCCCCAGTCCCTGGCCCGAGGGCTTGGTGGTGAAGAACGGTTCGAACAGCCGCGCGAAGGCTTCCTCGGACAGGCCGGCGCCGTTGTCGCGCACGGTCAGGTGGACCATGCCGCCGGCCACGTGCGCATGCAGCGCAATGCGCGGGCCGGGCTTGCCGGCGACCGCATCGAGCGCGTTGCCGAGCAGGTTGACCAGCACCTGTTCCAGCCGGTTGGGGTCGCACATCACTGCCAGCGCCGGGTCGACATCGCGCTGCAGCGCCGGCTGCACCGCGTCGACGCGGGTCTGCAGCAGGAACAGCGCGTTGTCCACCGCCTCGGCCAGCCGCGCCTCGCGCCTGCCGTTGCCGGGCTTGCGCGCAAACGACTTGAGCGCGCCGGTGATGCGGCCCATGCGCTCGACCAGGCCGATGATGGTGTCGAGGTTGGCGCGCACCGTGGCGTAGTCGCCGCGCTCGAGGAACTTGCCGGTATTGCCCGAGATCGTGCGCAGCGCCGCCAGCGGCTGGTTCAGCTCGTGCGCGATGCCGGTCGACATCTGCCCGACCGCGGCCAGCTTGCCGGCCTGCAGCAGCCCCTCCTGGGCCTGGCGCAGCACGGTCTCGGCGCGGATGCGCTCGCTGACCTCGGCCTGCAGGCGCTGGTTGGTGGTGGACAGGTCGGCGGTGCGCTCGGCCACCTTGCGCTCGAGTTCGCTGTTGGCCGCCTCCAGCGCCGCGCGCGCCGCCAGGCGTTCGTTGATGATGCGCCGGCGCACGTTCCAGGCGGCGCCCAGCAGCAGCACGAAGGCGGTCAGCACGCCCGCCAGCGCCGCGGTATTGAGCGCGGCCACGCGTGCCTGCGAGGTATTGGTCAGCAGCGTCAGCTGCCAGTCGGTGCCGGGCAGCGCGGCATGCTGGGCCAGCATCGGCGGGCCGCGGCGCAGCCGCACCAGCTCGTCGCTGCTGGTGTTGGCGGCACTGCCGCTGCCGTTGCCGTTGTCCAGCTTGCGCACCCGGGTCAGCGGCAACTGCGGCAGCGGCGCGCGGTTGTACTGCAGGCTGCGCGCCAGGCGCGCGCGCGCCTCGGCCGACAGCGGGCGCAGCGCGGCCAGCTTCCACGACGGGTCCGAGGCCAGGATCACCACGCCGTTCTCGTCGGTCAGCAGCATCTGGCTGTCGGCGCCCTGCCAGCGGTTCTCCAGCGGCTCCAGGCCGATCTTGACCACCGCCACGCCGACCGGGTTGTCGCGCTCGCCCAGCGGCGCCGACAGGTAGTAGCCGGATTCGCTGCGCGTGGTGCCGACGCCGTAGAAGCGGCCCAGCTGGCCCTCCATCGCCGAGCGGAAGTACGGGCGGAAGCTCAGGTCTTCGCCGAGGTAGCTGTCCGGGCGCTGCCAGTTGCTGGTGGCCAGCACCTTGCCGTGCGCGTCCAGCACGTAGATCACGCGCGTGCCGGCGCGGGCATTGAGCGCGCTCAGGTATTCGTTGGCGCGCGCGGTGCGCGCGGCGTCGTCGGGGCGCAGCAGCAGCGCGGCGATGCGCTCGTCGAGCGACAGCAGGCCGGGCACGTAGTCGTAGTGCGCCAGTTCGCTTTCCAGCGCCTGCGTGTACAGCCGCAGCTGGACCTGGCCGCGTTCGGCCTGGCGCGCCAGCGCGGTGTCGTAGGTGTAGCGGTAGCCGAGCGCGCCGGCCAGTCCGACCAGCACGGCCAGCGCCAGCAGCGCCAGCAGCGGCGCGGCGCCGCGCAGGCCGTGGGGCAGGCGCGAGCCGTTGGCCGCGGCTGGAACAGCCGGGGGCGCCGAAGCCACGGGGGTGGCGGCGGTGGCGCGGGAGGTATCGCCGGGAGGGTGGAGCGGGCCGGTCATCAGGTGTTGGGCGAGGCAGGTGGCATAGCCGCCGCGCCGGCAAGGGCTGGGCCGGGCGCGGGAGCCTACTTTTACCACACCAACGGGGGGTGCCGGCCGCCACAATGCAAAAAGGCCCGGTTGCCTGATCGGCAACCGGGCCCTGGCACGCCTGGCGGACGGTGTTACTTGGCCGCCAGGACCTGGGCAGGTGCCAGGCCGGTGGTGGTATCCGCGGCGGGTTCATCCTCCTCGGACGTTACCGGCGCGCCGATGGCGCCTTCGCTTTTGGCGACGACGGCGGTGGCAATTGCATTGCCGAGCACATTGGTCACGGTGCGACCCATGTCGAGTACGTGGTCGATGCCCAGCACCAGCAGGATGCCGGCCTCGGGCAGGCCGAACATCGGCAGCACCGCGGCGACCACCACCAGCGAGGCGCGCGGCACGCCGGCGATGCCCTTGCTGGTGACCAGCAGCACCAGCAGCATGGTGATCTGCTGGGACAGCGACAGCTGGATGCCGTACACCTGTGCCACGAACAGCGCGGCGAACGAGGTGTACATGATCGAGCCGTCCAGGTTGAACGAGTAGCCCAGCGGCAGCACGAAGTTGGTGATGCGCTCCTTGACACCGAAGCGGGTCAGCTGGTCGATCACCTTCGGGTAGGCCGATTCGCTGCTGGCGGTGGCGAAGCCGATCATCAGCGGCGCGCGCATCAGCTTGAGCAGGCGGAACACATCGCGGCCCAGGAAGCAGTAGCCGCCGGCGATCAGCGCCACCCACAGCAGCGCCAGCGCCAGGTACAGGCTGCCCAGCAGCTTGGCGTAGACCACCAGCACGCCCAGGCCCTGCGCGGTGATCACGGCCGAGATCGCGCCGAACACGCCCACCGGCGCGAACGCCATCACGTAGTTGGTGACCTTCAGCATCACGTCGGCCAGGCCCTCGATGCCCTGCAGCACCGGCTTGCCGACGCCGTCCTTGACGGTGCCCAGCGCAAAGCCGAAGAACAGCGAGAACACCACGATCTGCAGGATCTCGTTGTTCGCCATCGCCTCGACGAAGCTCTTGGGGAACATGTGCGCGATGAAGTCGCGCAGGTTCAGCGCGCCGGTCTTCAGGTTCGCGCTGGCGTCCGCCGCCGGCAGCGCCAGGTTCATGCCGTGGCCGGGCTGCAGCAGGTTGGCCATGACCAGGCCGAGCAGCAGCGAGGTGACCGAGGCGCCGATGAACCACATCATCGCCTTCATGCCGATGCGGCCGACGGCGCGGCCGTCGCCCATGCTGGCGATGCCGGCCACCAGCGTGGCGAACACCAGCGGGCCGATGATCATCTTGATCATCCGCAGGAAGATGTCGGTCAGGATGGACAGGTGGTTGGCAATCGATTTGGCGGTGGCGGCGTCCGGCGCCAGGTTGTGCGCGGCGGTGCCGGCCAGCACGCCTAGCAGCATTGCAATGAAGATCAGGGTGGGCAGTCGATTCAGTTTCATCGTGGATCAGGCCTGTGCGACCGTTCCCGGGGACGGGGCGGTCGACTGTGTATTGCAGGAAGGCTGGGCGACGTCGGGGCGCCGGGCCGGCCGTGTCAGGGTTCAGCGCGGCAACAGGTGCCGGGGGTGCGCCGGGATGGCGACGGGGGTGGGCAAGGCGGGGTCGGTCATGGGTGTGTCCTCCTTTGTTTTTTCGGCATCGGCCGGGACACTGGGGGCGTGCCGGCGTACCTGTCTGGCGCTGTGAGCGGCGGCCTATATTGCACGCGCCGTGCCAGCGCGAAGGTGCCGCGGGAGGCATGCAAGCTGTTGAATACAAAGGGGAAAATGATGTGATGCCGGCGCACGGTTCGGGAAACCGGATTGGCCGGCCAAAACGCCGTTCGGGAATCCGAACGGCGTTCTAGGTGTAAACCCGCGGATTGTGGGGTGCGGAGGCGAGTGGATTGCCGCCGGTTTGCTCCTCTCTCCCGCCGCGCGGGAGAGAGGCCGGGGACAGGGCGGGAGGGTCGACGGCTGATGTCGGTGGGTGGAAAACGGGGGCGCTGCTTGAGGTGGTGCCCTGCCAGACCGCCCCTCACCCCGGCCCTCTCCCGGTGAAGGGAGGGAGTCAACCGTCGGTGCGTGGGCGGTGTTGGGACTTCAGCCGCCCAGCAACCGGTAGCACAACCTTGCCGCCACCCGCGCGCCGCAGCCGTCGCGGTCGTACAGCGGGTTGAATTCGGCAAGGTCCGCCACGCGCAGCTTGCCGCTGTCGCGCAGCAGCGTGGCGATGGCCTCGACCACCGCCAGCGGCACGCCGTACGCGGCCGGGGCCGAGACGCCGGGCATGACCGCGGCGGGCAGCACGTCGAGGTCGATGCTCAGGTAGACGTGGTCGGCATCGGCGACCCAGCGCTCCAGTTCGGCCAGGCGCGCGTCGAGGTGGCGCTCCTGCATGTCGGTGTCCTCGACATGGCGCACGCCCAGCGCGTGCGCGCGCGCGAACAGCGCCGCGGTGTTGGCCAGCCGGCTGACGCCCAGGCAGGCATAGTCGAACGGCATGCCACGCTGGCGGCAGTCGGCCGCGATCTGGTCGAAGGGCGTGCCGGAACTGCCCGGGCGGCTGGCACGCAGGTCGAAATGCGCGTCGAGGTTGACGATCAGCACGCGGCCGAGGTCACCGCGCGCGGCCAGGTGCATGCGCAGGCCTTGCCACGTGCCCCATGCCACTTCATGCCCGCCGCCCAGCACCAGCGGCCAGGCGCCGACCGCCAGTTCGGCGGCGACGGCTTGTGCGAGGCGCTGCTGCGCGTGCTCCAGCGCATCGCCGTCGCAGTGGATGTCGCCGCCGTCGATCAGGCGGCCGATGCCGTGCGCCGGCACGCCGGCCAGCGCGCGGCGGATTTCGCGGG
This sequence comes from Cupriavidus neocaledonicus, assembly GCF_000372525.1. Taxonomy (GTDB): domain Bacteria; phylum Pseudomonadota; class Gammaproteobacteria; order Burkholderiales; family Burkholderiaceae; genus Cupriavidus; species Cupriavidus neocaledonicus. Next base: position 246,052 of record NZ_AQUR01000101.1, on the reverse strand, counting down.
GGCCGCCGGCGGCGCCGGGGCGGCCCTGGTTGCGCACCACGCCGGCGTCGCAGCAAAAGCCCAGCAGCACCGGCACGCCGGGCGTGCGCGGCATGGCGGGGCCGGCCACGATATCGAACAGGCGGCGCGTGTCGCCGGCCTCGCCGGTATCGCGCCGGCCCCGCCACACCGTCTCGGGGCCGCTAGAGGCGGCAGCGCCGGTCACGGGCGCGAAGTCTGCCAGGTCGCTCATTTCAGCCGGCGTCCCAGCGTTTCGGGGACCATCAGCAGGCCGAGCAGCGACACCACGCCGCAGCCGATCACGTACAGCGCCGGGGCGTTGGCATCGCCCGTGACCTGGATCAGCCGGGTCGAGAAGTACTGCGCAAAGCCGCCGAAGATGGCGATGGCGACGCAATAGGCGATCGACAGGCCGGTAGCGCGCAGGCGCTTGGGCAGCACCTCGCTGACCAGCACCATCGACGCCGGCGCGGTCATCGACATCGGCACCGACAGGCACGCCACTACCACCAGCAGCCGCGCCAGCGAGGGTTCGGCATTGATCAGCACGAACGCCGGGTAGACCATCGCCAGCAGCGCCACGCGCGACCACAGCACCACGGGCTTGCGGCCGACGCGGTCGGCCAGCCAGCCGGCGAACGGCGACAGCGCCACCTGCACCGCCGCGGCGACGCAGCCGGCCCAGATGCCGAGCGACAGCGGCATCTTCAGCACGCTGACGGCGTAGTTGCTGAGGTAGTAGACGACGATATAGGTGGAAGAGGCCAGGCCGATCATCAGCAGGATGCTGGCAAAGACTTCGCGCGCATGCCGGCGCAGCAGCGGCCATTGCGCCGCGTGCTCGCCGTGGTGCGCGGGCGTGGCGGTTTCTTCCAGGCGGCGGCGGATCAGCAGGCCGACCGGGATCACCAGGATGCCGATCAGGAAGGCCAGGCGCCAGCCCCAGGCTTCCAGCTCGGCCGGCGCCAGCAGGTTGCTCAGCACCAGCCCGGTGACGGCGCCCAGCAGCGCCGCCAGGCCCTGGCTGAACGGCTGCCACGCGGTATAGAAGCCGCGCGTGCGGTCGTCGGCGTATTCCAGGAGCAGCGCGGTCGACGCGCCCATCTCGCCGCCGATGGCGAAGCCCTGTACCAGCCGCGCGATCACCACCATGATCGGCGCGAGGATGCCGACCTGCGCGTACGGCGGCGTCACCACGAAGATCAGCGAGCTCAGGCCCATCAGCCACAGCGTCAGCGCCACCGCAGGCTTGCGCCCGGCGCGGTCGGCGTACATGCCGATCAGCAGGCCGCCGAGCGGGCGCATCAGGAAGCCGACGCCAAAGGTGGCGAACGACATCAGCAGCTGGCCGGTGGGATTGTCGACGGGGAAGTAGAGCCGGCCGATCAGCGTGGCAAAGAAGCTGTAGACCACGAAATCGTAGAACTCGAGGCCGTTGCCGATGGTGATGGCGGCAATGGCGCGCGTGCGCGACAGCTGCGGTTGCGGCGCCGCGACCGCCACGCCGGCGGTGGTATCGATGGACATGGGTGTCTCCGTAAAAATAGGGCCGCGGCCGGGCGCGCAAGACGCGGCCCGGCCGGGTTGGCAATTGCCAGGCTCTTGCTGGCCCGATCAGTCGCGCAGCATCGGCAGGTCCAGGCCCTGCTCGCGCGCGCAGTCGATGGCGATCTGGTAGCCGGCGTCGGCATGGCGCATCACGCCGGTGGCGGGGTCGTTGTGCAGCACGCGGGCGATGCGCGCGGCGGCCTCATCGGTGCCGTCGCACACGATCACCACGCCGGAATGCTGCGAGAAGCCCATGCCCACGCCGCCGCCATGGTGCAGGCTGACCCAGGTGGCGCCGCTGGCGGTGTTCAGCAGCGCGTTCAGCAGGGGCCAGTCGGACACGGCGTCGGAGCCGTCCTGCATGGCCTCGGTCTCGCGGTTGGGGCTGGCGACCGAACCCGAGTCCAGGTGGTCGCGGCCGATCACGACCGGCGCCGACAGCTCGCCGCTGCGGACCATCTCGTTGAACGCCAGGCCGAGCTTCGCGCGCAGTCCCAGGCCGACCCAGCAGATCCGCGCCGGCAGGCCCTGGAAGCTGATGCGCTCGCGCGCCATGTCGAGCCAGCGGTGCAGGTGCGCGTCATCGGGGATCAGTTCCTTGACCTTGGCGTCGGTCTTGTAGATATCCTGCGGATCGCCCGACAGCGCGGCCCAGCGGAACGGGCCGATGCCGCGGCAGAACAGCGGGCGGATATAGGCGGGCACGAAGCCGGGGAAGTCGAAGGCATTGGCCACGCCTTCTTCCTTGGCCATCTGGCGGATGTTGTTGCCGTAGTCGAAGGTCGGCACGCCCAGCTTCTGGAAGTCCAGCATGGCGCGCACATGCGCGGCCATCGAGGCCTTGGCGGCCTTCACCACCACGGCCGGCTCGCGCTGCGCGCGCTCGCGGTATTCGTCCCAGCTCCAGCCGGCGGGCAGGTAGCCGTTGAGCGGATCGTGCGCGCTGGTCTGGTCGGTGACCATGTCGGGACGCACGCCGCGGCGCACCAGTTCGGGCAACACTTCGGCGGCGTTGGCGCACAGCGCGATCGAGATTGCCTTGCCTTGCGAGGTGTAGCGGTCGATGCGGGCCAGCGCGTCATCCAGGTCGGTGGCCTGTTCGTCGACATAACGGGTCTTCAGGCGAAAATCGATGCGGCTCTGCTGGCATTCGATATTGAGCGAGCAGGCGCCGGCCAGCGTCGCGGCCAGCGGCTGCGCGCCGCCCATGCCGCCCAGGCCCGCGGTCAGCACCCAGCGTCCCTTCAGGTCGCCACCGTAGTGCTGGCGGCCGGCTTCGACAAAGGTTTCATACGTGCCCTGCACGATGCCCTGGCTGCCGATGTAGATCCAGCTGCCGGCGGTCATCTGGCCGTACATGGCCAGGCCTTTGGCGTCGAGTTCGTTGAAGTGTTCCCAGTTGGCCCAGTGCGGGACCAGGTTGGAGTTGGCGATCAGCACGCGCGGGGCGTCGCGGTGGGTCTGGAACACGCCGACCGGCTTGCCCGATTGCACCAGCAGGGTCTGGTCGTCTTCCAGGCGGGTCAGCGCCTCGACGATGCGGTCATAGCATTCCCAGTTGCGGGCGGCGCGGCCGATGCCGCCGTAGACCACCAGTTCCCTGGGGTTCTCCGCGACCTCGGGGTCGAGGTTGTTCATCAGCATGCGCAGCGGCGCTTCGGTCAGCCAGCTCCTGGCCGTCAGCGTAGTGCCGCGCGGGGCGCGGATTTCGGTGTCGCGGAAACGCGTGGATGGGGTGGGGGTCTGGGTCACGGGAAACTCCTTCGGTCTTGCAGGTCTGGGACGCGCGCTTTGGGACAACGCATAGGCATGTATATTCCTGTATATACAAGTTGCGATGAATCGGGGTAATCCCGAGGAGGCGCTCAAAAGTTTGTGACGTTCTGAGCTCAATTGAAGGTGGCGAGGGCCGCCCGTGAACTAGCGCGCACGGCGCTGGGTGGGGGCGGTGACCAGGCAGCACGTCAGCAGGCGCACCTTGACTTTCATTTAACCAATGCGTTAAATGAGCGCATGCCCTCTCCGATCGATCCGCTCACAACTGTCTTTGCCGCCCTGGCCGATCCCACCCGCCGCGCCATCCTTGCCCGGCTTGCGCAAGGGGATGCGCCGGTCAGCGAACTGGCGCGACCGTTCGCCATGTCGGCTCCGGCGATCTCCCGGCACCTGCGCGTGCTGGCCGATGCCGGACTGATCGAGCGCGAGGTCAGCGCGCGCTGGCGGATCTGCCACCTGCGCGCGGATCCGCTGCGGGACGCGCGCGACTGGCTGGAGGCCTATCGCCGCCATTGGGAAGGCAACCTGGACCGCCTCGTCGAATTTGTCGAGCGTACCCACGCCGCCGGTGTCGGCGCAGACACCGGTCATGCAACCAAGGACCAAGGGAACGAATCATGACCGAAGCCGCTAGCTTTCATCTGGAAATGACCCGCTTTATCCGCGCGCCGCGCGAGAAGGTGTTCGATGCGTTCACAGACCAGGCAGCGCTGGCCGCCTGGCATTGCCCGCGCGGCATGGGGGTGCTCGAGGCCAGCGCCGAGGCCCGCGTGGGCGGCAAGTACCGCATCGTGATGGCTGGCGGCGACGGTTCCCGGCATGCCGTGCACGGCGAGTACCAGGTAGTTTCCCGCGCTGACTTCCTAGCCTATACGTGGCAGGCCGAAGCCGGCCCCATGCCGCCGCATATCAGGACGCTGATCGAGGTCACGCTGACGGCGCAGGAGGGCGGCACGCAGCTGCATATGCGACACAGCGGCTTCCCTGACACGCCGTCGCGCGATGCCCACGCGACCGGCTGGCAGTCGGTGTACAACCGCCTGGTCGACTACCTGGACCCGCGCGGCAGCGCGGCCACGGTGGTCGTGCTCGGCGATCCGCGCAGCAGCTATTGCCGCACGGTGCGCATGGCGCTCGCGGAAAAGGGCGTGGCCTATACGAACAGGCCGTTGCCGCCGCATTCCCCGGAAGTGCTCGCGCTCAATCCGTTTGGCCGCATCCCGGTGCTGTGCGACGGGCCGATCTCGTTCTACGAGACCCGCGCCATCCTTGGGTACATCGACGATGCCTTCGATGGTCCCAGCCTGGTGCCGCAGGGGCGGCCTTCGGCGCAGGCGCGCGGCGAGCAGTGGATCAGCCTGATCAACGCCCATGCCTACGACGCGATGATCCGGCGCTACGTGCTGCAATACATCTTCCCGAAGGGACCAAACGGCCAGCCGGATCGCGCGGTGATCGACGCCGCGCTGCCGGAGATCGCCCGGCATCTCGAGGTGCTCGAGCAGGGGTACGGCGACCGCAACTACCTGGTCGGCGCGGCGCTGTCGATGGCAGACCTGTTGCTGGCGCCGATCATCGCCTATGTGGGCATGTTCCCCGAGGGGGCAGACCTGCTGCAGAAGTGCCCGAACGTGCGGCGTGCGCACGCGGCGATGTGCGAGCGGCCGAGCTTCGCCGCCACCCAGCCGGAACATGGCTGAGGCGCGGCGGGGTGTCGCGGTGACGCCGGATGGCGGCAGGGTGAGGGCGCGCGCGGGCCGCGGGAAACGCTAGGACGTGAACCGGCCTTCGAGCCGATGCAGCGAACCCGGATGCACCAGCCGCACCGACGTCACCACGCGCCCGGCGGACCAGGTGCGGCGGCGGATCAGCAGGCATGGTTCGCCGCGTTCGATCTCGAGCAGGCGGCACTCTTCCGGCAGCGCCAGCACGGCCTCGACCACGTGCTCGCCCTCGGTCAGCGGGGCGATGCGCGACAGGTACTGGTAAGGGGTTTCGCTGGTGAAGTCCTGCGTCAGGTAGTCGGGGGCGACCACGGCATTGACATAGCGGTCTTCCAGCTGGATGGCCACGTCGTCCTCGTAGTGGACGATCACCGAATGGAACACCCGCGCTTCCAGCGCGACCTCGAGCGCCGCGGCCTGCGCGGGGCCGGCGCGCTCGGCTTCCAGGGTGATCACGCGGGCGCGATGGCGGTGCCCGCGCGCGGCGATGTCGTCGGCGATATTGTTGACCGCGTACAGCGCGGTGCGCCGCTTGGGTTCGGCAACGAAGGTGCCGACGCCCTGCAGCCGCACCAGCATGCCCTCGGCGGTCAGCTCGCGCAGCGCGCGGTGCACGGTCATGCGCGAGACGCCGAGCGCCTCGACCAGCTCGGTCTCGGACGGCACGCGGTGATGGGGCGGCCAGCTGCCGTCAGCAATCCGGCTGCTGATGTGCTGCTTGACGCGCGCATACAGCGGCGCCGGCATCGGGTCGGACACGAGCGACAACGGGTTCCCCTTGGTTTCGGCGCGGCGGGCAGGTGGCCACGCGGACAGGCGCCGAATGTATCACGGTCGCCGCGTGGACCGACCGGCGGGGCTACGAGGCCTGCGGGTTGTGCTGCGCGTAGCCGGCCAGGAACACGTCCAGTGCCACCGGCCGCCCGATCCCATAGCCCTGCGCATAATCCACGCCGATCGCGCGCAGCGCGTCGAGGGTGCGCTCGTCCTCCACCCACTCCGCCACCGTGCGCACGCCCAGCCGGTGGCCGATGTCGTTGATCGAGCTGACGATCTCGCGGTCGACCGCGTTGTCGGCCAGCTGCCGGATAAAGCTGCCGTCGATCTTGAGGAAGTCCACCGGGAACTGCTTCAGGTAGGCGAACGACGACAGGCCCGAGCCGAAGTCGTCGAGCGACACGGTGCAGCCGGCGCGCCGCATCTCCGCCACCAGGCGGTTGGCCGCGGCCATGTTGTTGATCAGCGCGGTTTCGGTGATCTCCAGCCGGATGCGGCTGGCGGGCAGGGCGCTGGCTTCCAGCTCGGCATGCAGGAACGGCAGCAGGAAGGGCTCGCCCAGCGAGTTGGCCGACAGGTTGATCGACACCGACAGCCCCGGCACCGCGCGCAGCCGCTCGCCGTACCCGCGCAGCACGTTGCGGATGACCCAGCGGTCGACATGGCCCATCAGGTCGTAGCGCTCGGCGGCCGGAATGAAGGCGCCGGGCAGGATCAGCTCGCCGTGCTCGTCGACCATGCGCACCAGGATCTCGATATGGCGATGGCCGCCGCCGCCGTCTTCGTGTTGTGGCTGCAGCGCGCGGATCTCCTGCGCGAACAGGCGGAAGCGATTGGCCTCCAGCGCCGAGTGGATGCCGGCGGCCACTTCCAGCTCGCGGTGGTGCCGGCGCGCGTCGCTTTCGTCGCGGCGGTAGACCGAGACCCGGCTGCGGCCCGCGGCCTTGGCCGCATAGCAGGCCACGTCGGCACGGCTCATCAGTTCGCTGACCGGCGGCACGTCCAGGTCGATGGCGGCGATGCCGATGCTGGCGCCGATGTCGTACACGCGCCCTTCCCACGGGAAGCGGCGTCCGCGGATGGCATCGATCACGCCCTGGCACACCTGCTCGGCCTGGTCGACGGTGCAATCCTTGAGCAGCAGCGCGAACTCGTCGCCGCCCAGGCGCGCCAGCACGTCGTCCGGGCGCACATGGTTGCGGATCAGGTAGCCGAGCTCGCGCAGCAGCACGTCGCCGGCGCCGTGGCCGGCGGTGTCGTTGACGATCTTGAAGCGGTCCAGGTCGATAAAGCACAGCGCGGCGCGATGGCCGTGCAGCCGCGCCGCGTCGCACGACTCGCGCAGGCGCTTTTCGAACCAGGTGCGGTTGGGCAGGCCGGTCAGCGCATCGTGCATGGCCGAGCGCGCCAGCTCGCGCTGCAGCGCGCGCGCGGCGGTGATGTCCTGGAACACCAGCACGGCGCCCAGCACCTCGCCGCGCGCGGTCAGCACCGGCGCGGCCGAGTCCTGCACGTCGTGGCGCTCGCCGGTCAGGCTCTGCAGCACCGCGCCCTCCTGCAGGTAGGCCGGCGTCAGCGTGCGCAGGCAGGCCTCGACCGGGCTCGGGATGGGCTCGCCGGTGCTCTCGTCGACGATGCGGAAGACCCGTTCCAGCGGCAGCCCGGTGGCCGCGGCCATGGTCCAGCCGGTCAGCTGTTCGGCGATCGGGTTCATGAAGGTCACGTGCATGGCGGCGTCGGTGCAGATCACCGCATCGCCGATCGAACGCAGCGTGATATGCAGGCGCTCCTTCTCCTCGAACAGCGCCTCGGTCAGCCGGCGTTGCTCGGTGATGTCCCAGTTGGTGCCCACCAGCGCCCGGGCGGTGCCGTCGGCGCCGCGGGTCGCCATCGCCATGGCACGCACGTGGCGCACCTCGCCGCCCGGGCGCACGATGCGGTATTCGGTGTCGAACGCCGCCTCGCCGCGGATGGCGCGGCGCATCTCGCCGCGCACGCGGCTGACATCGTCGGGGTGCAGCAGCGCGATCCATTGCTCCGACAGCGGCGCGCCGCCGGCGGGGTCGGTGCCGTGCAGCGCATGCATGCGCGCATCCCAGGTGATGCCGGCGCTGGCCAGGTCCCATTCCCAGATGCCCACGCCGCCGGCTTCGACGGCCAGCTGGATGCGCCGCGACAGCCGTTCCAGCTCTTGCTGCGCCAGCTTGCGCGCGTGGATGTCCTCCACCTGCGTGATGAAATGCTGGGGCTCGCCGGTCTGTTCATCGCGCACCAGCGAAACCGCCAGCAGCACCCAGCGGTAGTGGCCGTCCTTGTGGCGGTAGCGCTTTTCCAGGCGATAGGCCTCGACCTTGCCCGACAACAGGTTGGCGACCTGGCGCAGGTCGCCGGTCAGGTCGTCGGGGTGGGTCAGTTGCTGGTAGCTCAGCTCGCGCAGTTCGGCCGCGCTGTAGCCGAGCAGCTCGATCATGGCGCGGTTGACGGTCTGCCAGCGGCCATCCATGTCGACCAGCGCCATGCCGATGGCGGAATGCTCCATGGCCTGGCGGAAGCGCTTGTCGCTGCTGCGCAGGCTGGCGCGGCCGTGCCGGTTCTGCTCGGTCAGGTAGGCGATGCAGACCGGCAGTACCATGATCACCGCGGCCGACAGCGGTACCGCTTCATGGCGGTGCGACAGCAGCATCAGCGCCTGCAGGCACAGCGTGGCCACCAGCGCCAGCAGCGCGGTGGCAAAAGGATTGCCGGCCAGCGCCAGCAGCACCAGCGGCAACGACATCGCCGCGAACGGGTCGTGGCCCTGCCAGTGCGCAAACGCACCGAGGGCCAGGCTCAGCGCCAGTGCGCCGGCCTGCGGCGCCAGCATCGCCCGCGCGGCGGCGGCACGCACGCGCACCGCGGTCATCGACAGCATCAGCGGCAGCAGCAGCGCCATGCCCAGCGCGCTGGCCTGCCACCAGGTCCACCACACCGGCGCGAAGCGGCTGCCCGCGGCCGCGGCGAGCGCCGCCGCGCCGGCGCTGGCGCCGACCATCGGCGCCAGGATCCCGCCGACTGCCAGCATCACCGCGAACGCGGCCAGCGGGCCGTGGCGCCCGGTCACGCCATGCCGGTCCAGCAGGCGCAACAGCAGCAGCGCGGACAGCATCTCCGCCAGGTTGGCGCCGGTCAGCATCAGCGCGGTGCCGACGCTGTCGCCGGCGCCGTGGTTGGCCAGCACGCTGGCCACCAGCATGCCGGCCAGCAGCCACGGCGCCTCCGCGCGCGGCCGCTGCAGCAGCAGGCCCAGCCCGAACGCATTGGGCAGCCACACCGAGGCCACGGTCCCGGGCAGCCGCGCCAGCCACAGCGCCGCCGCCGCCAGCACGAAGTAGCAGGCGCCGGCCATCAGCAAGGACAGCCAGCGGCGCGGCGCGGCGGAAGGGGCTGGAGCGGCCGGGTGGATCGGCGGAGCCGTGTCGGGCGTCATGGACGAGAACGAGGCAAGGGCGGTGCGATGCGGTGGGAGGGAGGCGGCATGACGGGCGCGCCCCGGCGGCATGCCCCCGGAACGCCCGGACAGACTGCCGCCCAGCGTAGGGGCAATGTAGCGAGGATAAGCGCGTGGCCATCGGCAGGACAGGGGGCAGGTTGGGCGTTACTTGCCGCTGGTGTCGGGGGCGGTTTTTTGGTAGGGACGGCAAGAGCCGGGGTCCGCGATGCCGGTAGCCGCGCCGATAACCTCCCAGGTAATCGCGCCGCCGTCCCTCGGCACCGATCATGCAGCCATGGCCTGGTGCCAGGCCGCGAGACCCTGACCACCCCAACCCGAAGGAGAAAGCCATGTCTGCCACCCCGTCCACCCAGTCCGAACACGCCGCCACCCTTGCCGACCGCTACCTCGCGGCCTGGAACGAGACCGATGCCGCGCGCCGGCGCGAGCTGATTGCGGCGGCGTGGACAGAAACGGCTTGCTATGTGGATCCGCTGATGCGGGGCGACGGCCATGCCGGCATCGATGCGATGATCGCCGCGGTGCAGGCGAAGTTTCCCGGTTTCCGCTTCACCCGCGTGAGCCCGGTCGACGCGCATGGGGAACACCTGCGCTTTACCTGGGAACTCGGCCCCGCCGGCGAAGCGGCGCTGGTGGTGGGCACCGACTTTGCCACGGTGTCGGCCGATGGCCGGCTGGCGCGCATGACCGGCTTCATCGACCGCGCTCCGGCCGGGCTGGCCTGAGCGCCGCCGGCGCAGCCGCTATGTTGCCTTTCCCACCGACAGCCCCCCCGGCACTGGCCGCAAGCTGCGGCATCCAGTGCGGCGGAGAGGGGAAGGCAAATGGCGCGGGTTCTGCGGATGGCGGCATGGGGGCTTGCCGGCACGGCCGTCGTGGTGGCCGCGGCAGCGTATGGCGCGGCCTGGGTGGGGGAGCGCAAGGCGCAGCGCGTGGTGGCGGTCCAGGTCGCGCCCGTCGCCATCCGCGAGGACCCCGCCGCCCTTGCGCATGGCAAGTACCTGTATGAATCGCGCGGCTGCATGGAATGCCATGGCGCCGGCGGGGGCGGCAAGCAGGTGATCGACGACCCCGGCGGGCTGCGCGTGCGCGCGCCGGACCTGACCCGCGCCAACCCGGCCATCGCCGCCTACCAGCCGGTGGACTGGGTGCGCAGCATCCGCCATGGCGTGGCACCCTCGCTGCGCCCGCTGCTGGTCATGCCCAGCGAAGACTACAACCGGCTCAGCGACGAGGACCTCGGCGCGCTGGTCGGCTATTTGCGCAGCCTGCCCGCGGCGATGGGGGCGCCCGCCGAGATCACCATGCCGTGGCTGGTGCGCGCGCTGTATGGCGTGGGGGTGGTGCAGGACGCCGCTTCCAAGATCGACCACAGCCTGCCGCCGCAGGCGGCGATGGCGCCCGAGCCGACGCCGCGGTATGGCGCCTACGTGGCCAATGTCTGCCTGGGATGCCATGGGCCGGCGTTCCGTGGCGGCAAGATCCCGGGTGCGCCGCCTGACTGGCCGCCGGCAGCGGACTTGCGCCCGGTGCCCGGCGGCGCGATGGCACGCTATGACCAGCCCACCGTCTTTATCGAGATGATGCGCAGCGGCAAGCGGCCCGACGGCACCGCGCTCAGCCGGGTGATGCCGTTCGATTCCTTCGGGCGCATGACCGATATCGAGCTGACGGCCCTGTACCTGTTCCTGGCCGGCCTGCCGCAACGCTAGCCGCGTGCCAGCCGGCGCCCGGCCGCGATGCCGGGCAGCTCGACCCAGCGGTGCAGCAGCCAGGCCAGTGCCAGCGCCAGGCCGGCGTCGATGGCAAAGCGCAGCAGCTGCATGCCCGTCTGGTCCGGGCGCAGCGCCGGCATCAGGCGCTTGACCGCTTCGATCACGGTGGGATGGGTCAGGTACAGGGCGTAGGACAGTTCGCCCAGCCAGATCAGCGCGCGCGGCACGCGCAGCATGCCGGTGTGCTCGGCGGCGACCACGCCGGCCACCAGCAGCGCGGCGGGAAGGCCGCGTCCCGCCAGGCTGAAATCCGGTTCCACCAGCGGCAGCGACAGGGCGAACGTCGCGCTGCCGATTGCCAGCAATGCCAGCGCGGACGCCGGCGTCAGCCAATGGCGCCAGCGCGCGTAGGCCCACGCCAGCCCGCAGCCCAGCAGGAACTCGAGCACCAGCGGATTGCTGGCCATGGCCAGCCACGGCGAGGCGAACCCGTAGCCCTGCGCGGGATCGGCCACCAGCGTGCCGAAACGCCACCATGGCAGCGCCAGCGTGAACAGCGCGAACACCCCCAGCACCACCAGCAGCGCGCGCCGCCCGGCCAAAAGCAGCCCGAGTGCAAACACCGCGTAGAACGCCAGCTCGTAGTTGAGCGACCAGCCGACGTACAGCGCGGGATAGCCGTAGTAGGGCGCATGGCTGGTGGAAGTCGGCAGGAACGCCAGCGACGCGGCGAACAGCGCCGGCGTGACCGGGTTGAGCAGCAGCGCGTGGATGGCCGACATGGTCCAGTACGGCGGCGCCAGCCGGCACAGGCGCCGGATCATGAAGCTGAGCGGCCGCTCCGGGCGGGGCCGGGCCAGCACCGCGACCCAGGCGATGATGAAGCCGCTGATGACGAAGAACACGTCGACGCCGACATGGCCGCGCTTGATCACGTTGTCGGTCAGCCAGTTCAGCACCGGCGCGTTGGTGCCCCCCAGCGTGAGCCCGGAGTGGTAGACCACCACCAGCGCCGCGGCCAGCCCGCGCAGGGCCTGGATGCTGTCCAGTCGCGCCACCGCGGGCGATGGTGCGGCGCGCGCGCGCACTGCTGGCGAGACGGCGGTGCCGGGCGCGGCGGCGTTCGGGGCCGGAGCGGTGCCGGCTGCGGACAAGGAATTTTTTGGAATAGTCGAGGGCACTGTTTCAGTGGCGGGAACCGGATCACATCGAGACCACCCCCGGATCCCGCCGAATGGCAAGGCAATCCATGAGGGACAGCCGTTCCTTGCACAAAGTTCGTGCAACCCGCACCAACGGGCACGTTAGTACGCAAAGCGTCCGGCAAGGTGCCGCAAATTGCACTATCCTCACTTGTCCGTTGCGCCAGGCTTCGGCGCACAGGCAATGACCAGCGGGCAACGTACCCAAGGAGTGTCCCCCAAATGACCACCCTCTCCATCAACGTCAACGGCAAGACCCGTGAAGTCGACGTGGACCCGTCCACGCCGCTGCTGTGGGCGCTGCGCGACAACCTCGAAATGACCGGCACCAAGTTCGGCTGCGGCATGGCCGCGTGCGGTGCCTGCACCGTGCACGTCAACGGCCAGGCCACGCGCAGCTGCGTGACGCCGGCCTCGGCGGTGGCCGGTGCGCGCATCACCACCATCGAAGGCATCGGCGCCGACCGCGTCGGGCGCGCCGTGATGGACGCCTGGCTCAAGCACGATGTCGCCCAGTGCGGCTACTGCCAGAACGGCCAGGTGATGAGCGCCGTCGGCCTGCTGCGCAGCAAGCCGCGGCCCACCGATGCCGACATCGACCAGGCCATGGCCGGCAACCTGTGCCGCTGCGGCACGTACCAGCGCATCCGCGCGGCGATCAAAGACGCCGCCCGTGCGCTGGCCTGAGCGGGAGCGAACCGATATGCGTATCCGAGGCATCGAAGCCCTGGCCGGCGGCCAGGCAGGCAATAGCGGCGAAACGCGTGCCGACGCCGGCGTGGCGACGCTGGACCGCCGCAGTTTTCTCAAGCTGACCGGCCTGGCCGGCGGCGGGCTGGCGCTGGGCGTGGCAACGCTGGCGCAGGCGCAGGAAGGCGGCAAGCCCAAGGCGCCGCCGCCGGCGCCGCAGGCGTTCCTGATCATCGCGCCGGACAACACCGTGACCGTGGCCGTGAACCGGCTGGAATTCGGCCAGGGCGTGCATACCGCGCTGCCGATGGCGCTGGCCGAAGAGCTGGACGCCGACTGGCGCAACGTGCGCGCGGCGCTGGCCCCGGCGGGCGATCCGTACAAGGATCCCGGCTTCGGCATGCAGATGACCGGCGGCTCCACCGCGCTGAACCATTCGTTCCAGCAGTACCGCGAACTCGGCGCGCGCGCCCGCGCGATGCTGGTCGCGGCCGCGGCGCAGCGCTGGAAGGTCGACCCGGCCAGCTGCAAGGTCGAGCAGGGCGTGATCACGTCCGGCAGCCAGCGCGCCACCTTCGGTGAACTGGCGCCGGCGGCGATGGAGCTGCCGGTGCCGCAGCAGGTCACGCTGAAGGACCCCGCGCAGTTCCGCATCGTCGGCAAGCCCACGCCGCGGCTGGATGCGCGCGGCAAGATGGAAGCGACCACGCCCTTCGGCATCGACACCCAGCTCAAGGGCATGGTGGTGGCGGTGGTGGCGCGGCCGCCCCGCTTCGGCGGCAAGGTCAAAAGCTTCAGCGCCGACAAGGCCCGTGCGGTGCCGGGCGTGCGCGGCGTGCTGCAGGTGCCGGTCGACCGCGGCGGCAGCGGCGTGGCCGTGATCGCCAGCGGCTACTGGCCCGCCAAGATGGGCCGCGATGCGCTCGAGGTCCAGTGGGAGGACACCGGCTCGAAAGTCTCGTCGCAGGCCTTGTTCGAGACATACGCGAAGCTGGCCGGCCAGCAGGGCACGGTCGCGCGCGCGGGCGAGGGCGATATCGCCGCGGCGATCCAGCGCGCGCCGCGCAAGATCGAGGCGGACTTCCGCTTCCCGTACCTGGCGCACGCGCCGATGGAGCCGCTGAACTGCACGCTGCAGCCCGAGGTGGCCGGCGGCAAGGTGCAATCGGTCAAGGTCTGGGTGGGCTCGCAGTTCCAGACCGTCGACCAGGCCGCGGTGGCGCGCACGCTGGGGCTGGCGCCGGACAAGGTGGTGCTCAACACCATGATGGCCGGCGGCGGCTTCGGCCGGCGCGCGGTGCCGACCTCCGACTACATCGTCGAAGCGGCCAACGTGCTCAAGGCCTGGGTTGCCGCGGGCCACACCGAGCCGCTCAAGGTGGTGTGGAGCCGCGAGGACGATATCCGCGGCGGCTACTACCGCCCGCTGCACCTGCACCGCGCGCGCATCGGCCTGGACGCGCAGGGCAAGGTGGTGGGCTGGCAGCACACCATTGTCGGCCAGTCGATCCTGAAGGGCACGCCGTTCGAGCCGTTCATGGTCAAGAACGGCGTCGACGCCACCATGACCGAGGGCATTGTCGAGAACGACTACGACCTGCCGCTGCAGATGTCGGTGCACCACCCGCAGGTGGACGTGCCGGTGCTGTGGTGGCGCTCGGTCGGCAATACCCACACCGCTTTCGTCAAGGAAACGCTGGCCGACGAGATGGCCGCCGCCGCGAAGCAGGATCCGGTGGCATTCCGCCTGGCGCGCCTCGACGAAAAGAAGCACGCGCGCCATCGCGCCGCGTTGCAGCTGGCGGTGGACAAGTCCGGCTACGGCAAGCGCAAGCTGCCCAGGGGGCATGCCTGGGGCGTGGCGGTGCATGAGTCATTCAGCACCGTGGTGGCCTATGTGGTCGACGTCTCGGTGGTGAAGGGCGAGCCGCGCGTGCACCGCGTCACCGCCGGCGTGCATGCCAACCGCGTGGTCAATCCGTTGTCGGCGGAAGCCCAGATCCAGGGCGCCTGCGTGTTCGGGCTGGCCATGACCCGGCCGGGGTTTGCCATCGAGATCGAGAACGGCGCGGTGAAGAACAGCAACTTTTCGGACTTCCCGCCGCCGCGCATCACCGACGCGCCGGTGGTGGACGTGTTCTTCGTGCCGTCGCAGGACAACCCCACCGGGCTGGGCGAACCCGGGGTGCCGCCGATCGCGCCGGCGGTGGCCAATGCGTTGTTTGCGCTGACCGGCAAGCGCCAGCGGCAATTGCCGTTTGTGATGGCCTGAGCCCTGCGTTGGCGGGCGGACGGGCGGCACGGGCGCTGTTGTAATCGCGCCAGTGTCCGCCCGGCCGTGGCAGCACCCTATTGCCTTTGCGGGGCGAGCCGCGTAGAACGGGGAAAACCGCGCGCGCCACGCCGCGTGGCAAGAATGACTTCCGCATCGCCCCCGACGCCGCGTGATCGCCCGGCCCGGGCGCCGTGCCCGGAGACCGAGGTGTGATCATGGAGACCCAGGAAAGTACCCTGACGCTGGCGCTGATGACCGAACCCGCGCGCGTCCGCATCTGCCGCGCGCTGCTCGAAGCCGGCGAGGCCGGGCTGCCGGCCACCGACCTGGCACAGGTGGCGCGACTGAGCCTGGGGCGTGCCGGCCATGTGTTCTCCGAGCTGGTGCAGGCCGACGTGCTGGCGCTGTCGATCCAGGAGCGGCGGGTCTGCTATGTGCTGAAGGCGCGCCGCGCCGTCACCGAAGCGCTGGGCTATATCGATGCCAGCGGACTGGCCGACTGAGTGCCGCAAGAACGGGCCCCGCGGGGCCCGTTTGCATTGGCGCGGCGGCGCATGCCTTGCCGCGAACCCTGAGACCGCTGCGTCACTGTTTCGGCGCCGCCATTTCCTGGCGGGCCGCGGCGTCCGCGGCCTTGTTCTCGACCTTGCGCTCCTGTTTGGCAGCGCCGACTTCGTCCTTGTACTCGCCCTTGGCGGCCTTCTTTTTCGCCTTGTATTCAGCGGCGGCCTCGCGGCGTGCCTCGCGCCGCTCGACCAGCGGGTCCTTGGGCGGCTGGATCTGGGTCACGCCGGGCGCGGCGGCCTGTCCGCCTGCCGGGCTGGCCGCGGTCGCCGGCACGGCGGGGGTCGCGGGTGTTGCCGGCATGCCCTGCGCGGCAGGGGTGGCCGGCGTTGCCGGAGTGGCGGGCGTGGCGGTGGTCTGTGCGATGGCCGCGGCACAGCCGAGGCCTGCCAGGCCTGCTGCAATCACGCTGGCGATTCGGGTGTGGCGAGCGGGTTGTTTCGGGTCGGAAGCGCCGTGATACCGGTCCGGCGCGACGTATACCGCACACGCCTGCCTGGCAGGCCGTGCGGCGACAAGGCCAGTCTAGGCAGCGGGTGGGCCTGGCGCTGTCGGGCATGCGCCGATGCGAGGCCGGAATTGTTCCTACAAGCGCGGCGGCAGGCCGCCCGCCCTCCTGGCATGGCGGGCGTGGAGGGTGACCTCGGCCGGCCGCGCCATAGCCGTTCAAGATTCTTTAATTCGGCGTCAATAAGATTCACTTCTGCGGTGGCGGCACTTCCGCCACCATGGCCCCCACCAAGCGTGACGCCGCGGTCCGCCAGCCTGGACCGGTCGCCGGTGACGCCGTGGTCACGGCGTCAATGCCGCGTGCGATGGCACAGGAGCGGACGAGAAAAACGATGCGAGCGCAAGGCCCACTGATGTTCATGTTGCTGGCCGGCCTTGCGGCGGCGCCGGTGCCCGCGCTGGCGCAGGCCGAGCCGACGTTTCGCGTGGTCGGCGCCAATGTGCAGAAGCACGCCAGTGCGGTGCTGACGTTGATGTCGTTCGCGGTCGTGCCGGACCTGGCTTCCAGCTCGCTTTCCATCAGCAATGCCAACACGGAGAGCCCGGACCTAACCCTGTGGCAGCTGGGCGGGGGCTTTACGCTGAGCCAGTCGTTTCCGCTCTATCTGGAAGGGTCGATCGCCTACAACCGCTACGACCCCACCTTTGTCGCCTCCAACGGGCTGGAATCGCGCAAGCTGCCGACCAAATGGAACACGTTCGCCGGCACGGTCGGCGTCGGCTGGGACTTTCCGCTGATCCCGAGCAAGGAACTGGTGTTCCGCCCCATCTTCAACGCCTCGCTGGGGCGTGTCGCCAGCGACCTGTCCATCGCCCAGTTCGCGGTCGAGCACAAGACCGACCGCGACATCGCCTTCCTCGACGACGGCGTCATGAATGCCTATGGCCTGGGCGGATCGGTGATGCTCGACTGGGAAAGCCACCGCGACAACCGCGATATCGACGTGGAACTGCGCTATACCAACATCTACCTGCGCAGCTTCGGCGACTCGTCCGGCGTGGAGGCCTCGTCCGCCGCGCAGACCGCCAGCCTGTACGCGCGCTGGCGGGCCCCGACCGGCATGCGCGCGCTCGACCGGCCGGTGCGCTACGTACTGGAACTGTCGCACTCGCATTACTTCGGCAACCAGGCGGGTGCGCTGGGATTCAACTACCTCACCACGCTGGGCACCGGCCTCGAACTCGATACCAGCGCCCACGAAGTATTCGTGACGCGGATCCGCGCGGTGGTGCGCTATGTCTTCGGCAACAACGTCTCGGGCGTGTCGTTTGGCCTGGCCGCGAGTTTCTAGCGTTCTCCGCCACATGGGCACAGGTCGCCGCAGGCCCGGCGTATGCCAGGCGTTCCCTGGCGCGGGAAAGCGCCGGCCCTGAAATCCCCATGTGCGCTGCGCCCGTCCCCCGGGAAAACCCGCATCCAGCGCCTGTCTTGAAATGCCCCTACCCCGTCCCTATAATTAGCACTCGTCAGGGGTGAGTGCTAACAGCCTCTGCGACACCTGAACATTTCTGACGGCCGTCGCCTCGGTAGCCGGCCGATTTGTGATCAAAAACTCACTTTGTATCTAGGAGTCCGTATGAATCTGCGTCCTCTGCACGACCGCGTGATCGTGAAGCGTCTGGACAACGAAACCAAGACCGCGTCCGGTATCGTGATTCCCGACAACGCTGCCGAGAAGCCCGATCAAGGCGAAGTGCTGGCAATCGGTCCCGGCAAGAAGGATGACAAGGGCAACAACATCGCCCTGGACGTCAAGGTCGGCGATCGCGTGCTGTTCGGCAAGTATGCCGGCCAGGGCGTGAAGGTGGATGGCCAGGAACTGCTGGTCATGCGCGAAGAAGACATCATGGCCGTGGTCAACAAGTAATCCGTTACTTGTAGCCCCACCCGTACAGATTTCAGGAGAATCAGAACATGGCAGCAAAAGACGTAGTGTTCGGCGACGCCGCCCGTGCCAAGATGGTCGAAGGCGTGAACATCCTCGCCAACGCCGTTAAAGTGACGCTGGGCCCGAAGGGCCGCAACGTGGTGCTGGAGCGCAGCTTCGGCGGCCCGACCGTGACCAAGGACGGCGTGTCCGTGGCCAAGGAAATCGAGCTGAAGGACAAGCTGCAGAACATGGGCGCCCAGATGGTCAAGGAAGTGGCTTCCAAGACCAGCGACAACGCCGGTGACGGTACCACCACCGCAACCGTGCTGGCCCAGTCGATCGTGCGCGAAGGCATGAAGTTCGTCGCCGCCGGCATGAACCCGATGGACCTGAAGCGCGGTATCGACAAGGCTGTCGGCGCCGCCGTGGAAGAGCTGAAGAAGATCAGCAAGCCCACCACCACCAGCAAGGAAATCGCCCAGGTTGGCGCGATCTCGGCCAACAGCGACGCCTCGATCGGCGAGCGCATCGCCGAAGCCATGGACAAGGTCGGCAAGGAAGGCGTGATCACCGTCGAAGACGGCAAGTCGCTGGCCGACGAGCTGGAAGTCGTGGAAGGCATGCAGTTCGACCGCGGCTACCTGTCGCCGTACTTCATCAACAACCCGGAAAAGCAGGTTGTCGCGCTGGACAACCCGTTCGTGCTGCTGTTCGACAAGAAGATCAGCAACATCCGCGACCTGCTGCCGGTGCTGGAGCAAGTGGCCAAGGCCGGCCGCCCGCTGCTGATCATCGCTGAAGACGTCGAGGGCGAAGCCCTGGCGACCCTGGTGGTCAACAACATCCGTGGCATCCTGAAGACCGCCGCCGTCAAGGCCCCGGGCTTCGGCGACCGCCGCAAGGCCATGCTGGAAGACATCGCCATCCTGACCGGCGGCACCGTCATCGCCGAGGAAGTCGGCCTGACGCTGGAAAAGGCGACCCTGAACGACCTGGGCCAGGCCAAGCGCATCGAGATCGGCAAGGAAAACACCATCATCATCGATGGCGCCGGTGACGCTGCTGGCATCGAAGGCCGCGTGAAGCAGATCCGCGCCCAGATCGAAGAAGCGACCTCGGACTACGACCGCGAGAAGCTGCAAGAGCGCGTGGCCAAGCTGGCCGGCGGTGTTGCCGTGATCAAGGTTGGCGCTGCCACCGAAGTCGAAATGAAGGAAAAGAAGGCCCGCGTGGAAGACGCCCTGCACGCCACCCGCGCTGCGGTGGAAGAAGGCATCGTCCCCGGCGGTGGTGTGGCCCTGCTGCGCGCCCGCGCCGCGATCTCGGGTTTGCAAGGCGACAACGCCGACCAGAACGCCGGTATCAAGATCGTGCTGCGTGCGATGGAAGAGCCGCTGCGCCAGATCGTGCTGAACGCCGGTGAAGAAGCTTCGGTGGTCGTTGCCAAGGTGATCGAAGGCAAGGGCAACTACGGCTACAACGCCGCTTCGGGCGAGTACGGCGACCTGGTGGAAATGGGCGTGCTGGACCCGACCAAGGTCACCCGCACCGCACTGCAGAACGCCGCTTCGGTGGCTTCGCTGATGCTGACCACCGACTGCGCCGTGGCCGAAACGCCGAAGGAAGAGTCGGCACCGGCAATGCCGGGCGGCATGGGCGGCATGGGCGGCATGGAAGGCATGATGTAATTTGTGCCGACTGACTGCCGGCGGGGCGTCACCGCCCGAGCCGGCAGGCTGTCTGAACAAAAACCCCCGCGGGCGAGAGTCCGCGGGGGTTTTTGTTTTGGTCTAGCCGCGCTCCGCTGGATGCACCGACACGATACGCAGCGGTGATCCGTGTCCGGCCAACGTTCAGAAATCCACCGTGGCCGACAGCAGCACCGTGCGCGGCGCCGCCAGTGAAAAGCCACCCCATGAGGTCACGCCTGCCCAGTAGTCGCGGTCGAACACGTTAAGCACGTTGGCGCGCAACGTGGTGGTCTTGCCCCCGAACCTGGTGGTGTAGCGCGCGCCGACGTCAAAGCGCGTCCAGGCCGGCAGGCTGGCGGTGTTGGCCTGGTTCACGTACTGCCGGCCGGTGTAGAGCATGGCGCCGGTCAGTGTCAGGCCCGGTACCCATGGCAGGTCCCATTCGGCACCGAGGTTGGCCTGCATGTCCGGCACGCCGATCGCGGTCTTGCCGACACTGGCGGCGCTCGGTGATCTGGTGATCTCGCCGTCGATCAGCGTGACGCCGCCAAGCAGGCGCACGCGCGGCACGACTTCACCGAACACGTTGAACTCGAGCCCGCGGTTGCGCTGCTCGCCATTGACGGAGAACACGTTGTTATCGAGCTGCCCGGTGGGCTTGGCGATCTGGAAAGCCGCCAGTGTGGTGGTGAAGCGGCCGAAGTCGAACTTGGTGCCGATCTCGTACTGGTCCGCCTTGTATGGCGCAAAGGCTTCACCGGCATTGCTGGCCGTGGGCGGCGCCACGTCGCCGCGGCTCAGGCCCTGAATGTAGTTGGCGTAGACCGACCACCGCTGCGTCGGCTGCACCACCACGCCCACCATCGGCGTGGTGGCGCTTTCGTCGTAGTAGGTAGATACCGCGCCGGTAGCCTGGTTGTAGTTGCGTGTCCTGACGCGTTGCTGACGCAGGCCAAGCGTCAGCAGCACGCGTTCGTCAAGGAACGACATGGTGTCGGACAGCGCCACGCCGCTCAGGTCGGTGGCGGTCAGGCGCGGCACCGTCGACGGCGCCTGCAGGCCCTGCGCGGGCTGCGTCACCGGATCGTAGATGTTGGAGGCCACCGGCGTGCCCGAGGTGAACGCGCGGTCGAAGCGCTCGGTATAGGCGCTGGCCTGCAGCGTGACCGCATGTTTGACCGCACCCGTGGCAAAGCGTGCGCGCAAGCCGCCGTCGAAGGTGCCGCGGTCGACCTTGAATTTGTAGAAGGTGGGGGTGCTCAGGGTATCGCCCTGTGCATTGGTGATGATCGGCGTGGTGCCGAAGAGCCGGTCGACGCGGCTCCACCCGCCGCCTGCGCTGGCGAACGTCGTCAGTGAATCGTTGATGTCGTACTCGGCATGGAACAGCACCGCTTCCTCGCGGCCCTTGGAGTACTCCCACGGCTGCGTGACATTGCGCCGGCCGTCAGGCGCTCCCGGAACCGCCAGCCCGGGCGAAATCATCAGCGGCCGCCCCGGCGCATCGATGCGCTCCTCCTGCGCCAGCACGTCCAGCGACGCGCGCAGACGCTTGCCGCGATAGTCCAGCGCGAGCGCGCCCACCGGCGCCTTGCGCGACTGGTTGTCGGC
The DNA here is from genome assembly GCF_000372525.1 of Cupriavidus neocaledonicus. Lineage (GTDB taxonomy): Bacteria > Pseudomonadota > Gammaproteobacteria > Burkholderiales > Burkholderiaceae > Cupriavidus > Cupriavidus neocaledonicus. The sequence goes on along the minus strand of NZ_AQUR01000101.1, from coordinate 224,608 downwards.
GGTGGTGTCGCCGTTGTAGTAGCTGCCGTTGGCGCGGATGCCCCATTCGCGGTCCTCGCCGAAGCGGCGCGCCACGTCGAGGTGGCCGCCGAACTGCGTGTCGGACGCGTAGCTGGCGGTGAACCGGGTCAGGTTCTCGCCGGCGCGCTTTGGCACGATGTTGATCACGCCGCCGACGCCGCTGTTGGGCGACATGCCGTACAGCAGCGCGGCGGGGCCCTTCAGCACCTCGACCCGTTCGGCGTAGCCGGTGAATACGCGGTAGCTGGGCGCAATGCCATACAGGCCGTTGAAGGCGATTTCCCCCGAGTTGGATTCATTGATCGGAAAGCCGCGGATGTAGAACGTGTCGATATTGGCCCCCGCCAGTCCGGTGGCGCGTACCGAGGGATCCTTGCTGAGTGCCTCGGCCACGGTGGCGGACTGCTGGTTCTGGATCAGCTCGGCGGTGTAGCTGGTCAGGTTGAAGGGCGCCTTCATGATGGTGGTGTCGCCGAGCATGCCGAGCCTGCCGCCGCGGGCGACCTGGCCGCCGGCATACGGCGGCGGGGGCTGGTCTGGCTCGGCGCTGGCGCTGACGGTCACCTGCGGCAGGGTCGGCGCTGCCAGCCGCGGCGCGGTGACACCGTCCGCTGTGCCAGCCTCCTGCGCGCTGGCCGTTTGTAGCTGGAAGGTGACCAGCACACCCATCAGCAAGCGCAACGGCGCGAGCGGCGGGCAGCTGCGTGGGCAGCGCGGCGCAGCAAGACGGGCAAGGGGAGCGCGCACGCGCCCCCGGTGGTTAGTGACCGACATGACAAAACCTCTTTTTGCTAAGGCTGGAACTCAGGGAGGGGGCGACGAGCGCGCCTTCTGTGTGCGCCGCAAAAAAATGGTATTGCAAATGCGAATCGTTATCAACGAAATTGATTGGAATTCGATGCGATCTGCCGAAACCGTCAAAGCACTAACTACGCGATCGCCGGAGCGAAATCGGAAATTTCCGCAATTGCAGCGAGAAATCGCGGTTACGACAGTTGCCGCAGACCACGCAAGCTGGGAGCCACGTGCCATATGAAGCCACCCGTGACCTACCTGTTCGTGCCCGGCAACCGGCCGGAACGCTTCGACAAAGCCGTGCGGGCCATGCCCGACGCGGTCATCCTCGACCTGGAGGATGCGGTGCACCCGGCCGCCAAGGAGGCAGCGCGCGCGGCCGTGGCACGCTGGCATGCCGCCACGCCGGCCGGCGGCGCGCGCCGCCATATCCGCATCAACGCCGCGTCCACCGCGGAGTTCGAAGCGACCTGGCGTGGCTGCTGGCGCTGCCGTCGTCCCGGCGCTGCGACGCCATCGTGCTGCCCAAGGCGGAAGCGCCGCAGCAGGTCGCTCAACTGGCGCAATGGCTGCACCGCTGGCAGCCCCATGCCGAACTTGTGGCGATCATCGAGACCGCTCGCGGGCTGGCCCATGTCGAGGCAATTGCGGCGGTGCCCGGCCGTGTCACGGCTGGCCTCCGGCTCGCTCGACTTCTCGCTGGATCTCGGCTGCGAGGAAGCCCCTGAAGCCTTCCTGCATGCGCGCAGCCGCATTGTGCTGGCATCACGCCTGGCCTCCCTGCCAGCCCCGGTCGACGGGATTACGCCTGACTTTGCCAGGCTGGACGCCGTGCGTGCCGATGCCGCGCATGCGCGCCGCCTGGGCTTCGGCGCCAAGCTGTGCATCCACCCGGTACAGGTCTCGCCGGTGCGCGAGATCTTCGCGCCCGATGCGCTCAGGCTCGACTGGGCGCAGCGCGTGCTGGTCGCGGCGCAGGACAACCACGCGGTCCAGGTCGACGGCAAGATGGTGGACCTGCCGCTGATCGAGCAGGCCCAGCGCGTGCTGCTTGCGCAGAGCACGGATCGCAAGCCTGCAGCCACCTGAGCGCCCGGCATCGCCGCCATTTTTCGCGTCTCATCTTCGGCCCCGGCCGGGGCCAGTCCAGGAGCAGCAGATGTACCCGACTGAAAAGGAACCCGACGCGCTTGCACGTGCCAGCGCCGCCTACGGCATTGCCTTGCGGCCACTGTCCTCGTTGCGCCAGTCTGAACAAGTGGACTTTGAAGGCGTCTGGCTGCTGACGGACCTGATCGCCGGCGAGGGCTGCTGGCGCAAGCCCATCGTGGTGGAAACCACGCAGGGCATCATCATGGATGGCAACCATCGGCTGCGCGCGGCGATGCGGCTCGGGCTGCGCGCGGTGCCGTGCATCCTGCTGCGCTACGACGACGCGCGCGTGCGCGTTCGCGACTGGAACACCGGCGAGCCATTCGAGATCGGGCACATCTTTCGCACCATTGCCGCTGGCGCGCTGTTCCCGTACAAGACCACGCGGCACTTCTTCGAGCCGCGGCTGCCGGACACGTCGGTGCCGCTGGCGCGGCTAAGGGGGGCCGCGTGAGCCGCGCGTCCCCATGACGGCGCAAAGGCGTGGGCGCGTCAGACCTCGACCACGCAGCACCAGTCGAAGGCCTTGTTCTCCAGCTCGCCGGTACGGCGGCTGACATAGCCGCGCGGGTTGCACACCACGCGCGAGTTGTCGACACAGTAGTCGAAGCTGGTGTGGGTATGACCGTGGATCCACAGGTCCGCTTGCGCGACCAGGTCGGGGCGGCGGGACAGGAAGCCGCCGGAGACCAGGTCGTGGGAGAAGCGCGGATCGAGGCTGCCGAGGTCCGGGCCGTGGTGCGTGACCACGACGGTCTTGCCGGCGTAGGGCAGCGCCAGCTGCACCTGCAGCCAGTCAGAGGCGGCCAGGTGGCGTGCCAGTGCGTCCTGCGGCGTGAACTGGCGCATGTGGCCGTCGTCACCGCGGATTTCGATCAGCCGGTGGTCGAACATCGCTTTCGCGCACGCCTGCATCGCCTCGTCGCGCCGCTCGGTGCCGAACAGCGTGTAGTCGGTCCACCAGGTCGTGCCGATGATGCGCACGCCGTCGAATTCAGCCACCTTGCCATCGAGCAGGCGCACCCGCGGATGCGCTGCCGCGGCCTCGGCCATCTGCCGGTCCACGGTGTCGAAATCGCTCTCGTAGTACTCGTGGTTGCCCGGCACATAGACCACCGGCTGGCTGAAGGTGCTGGCCGCCCAGTCGATGCCGTCGCGGCCGTTGGCGATGTCGCCTGCAAGTATCACGAGATCGGCGTCGCACGCGGGCACGGATTGCGGCAGGTGGTGTTCGATGTGGAGGTCGCTCAGGATGCGTAGCTTCATCGGGACTCCAGGCGGGTAGGGCGCGCGCTGCGTGACCTCGGCGGCGGGCGGGGGGACTGCCTGCATTCTTCAGAAGCCCGCCCGCCAGGTCAAGACCCGGGATTCGCCCGGCAAAGCAAAAAAGCCCGGAACCTGGGTTCCGGGCAACTGACTGTCTTGCCGGCATTGCACCGGGAGACAGCCGGGGGAAACGGTCACGGTTTCCCGGAAGTCTTATCCTCCTTGTCCCGCCATGGTCGGCAGCAGCACGCGGTAGATCTGGATGAAGGCCGGCCCCAGCAGCACCAGCAGCAATGACGGGAAGATGGTGAAGATCAGCGGGAACAGCAGCTTCAGCGCAATCTTGGCCGCCTGCTCCTCGGCACGCATGCGGCGCTTGGTGCGCAGCATGTCGGACAGCACGCGCAGCGACTCGCCCAGGCTGGTGCCGAAGCGGTCGGCCTGGACCAGCATCGACGCAAACTTGTCGACGTCTTCGACGCCGGTGCGCAGCGACAGGTTGGTCAGCGCCTTTTCCTTCGAGAAGCCCGAGCGCAGTTCCAGCAGCATCAGCTGCAGTTCATCGGCCAGCACCGGGCAGCGCAGCGCCAGTTCGTCGGCCACGCGCATCAGCGCCGCGTCCAGGCCGAGCCCGGCTTCGACGCAGACCGTCAGCAGGTCGATCACGTCGGGGAATTCTTCGAAGACGGTGCGCTGGCGCTGGGAGACTTTGCGGGCGAGGACGAAGTTCGGCAGGTAGTAGCCGATGGCGCCCAGCAGCGCGAGGACTGCGAACATCAGGTTGCGCTCCTGGAGCGCTGGCTGGCCACTGAGGGCGATCAGCCCGATCATCGGCAGCGCCACCGCCAGCACGGTCTTTGCGCCAAAATACAGCGGTGCGGCTTGCGCGCCGCGCCAGCCGGCGTTCATGAAACGCACGCGCAGCTGCGAGTTCTCCCAGCCTTCCTTGGGCAGCGACAGGCGTGACACGGGCCTGGACCACTGAACCAGCTTGTCGATCCATGCGTGCTGCCTGCCTGCGTCCGGTACCAGCCCGCCTTGGCCGGCGAGCTGCTCCATGCGGCCGCGCAGGCGATTTGGCGAGAGCACGTGCAGCACGCCGAACACAGCGCCGAACGCGGCAACAAAGATCAGGCCCAGTATGATCAGTTGGTCGGCCTGCAACCCCTGGATAATGCCTTGCATGATGGACTCCCGTCAGGTGGCTGTCCTTGCCTGTTATGGTTCTGTCTGGCCCTTGGTTTGCCGGAGGCGGGTCTCACACGCGGATGCGGATAATCTTGCGCATCCACAGCACGCCCATGGACATCGAGAACAGCGCGCCGCCCACCATCTGCAGGCCGATCGGGTCTTGCCACAGGACCCGCATGAAGCCGGGGTTGACCACCATGACAAGCCCGGCGGTGCAGAAGGGCAGCAAACCGAGGATCCACGCGGACAGCCGGCCTTCGGCGGACAGGACGCGGATCTTGTCGAACAATTTGAGGCGTTCTCGCACCAGGTTGCCGATGGTGTCGAGAATCTCGGCCAGGTTGCCGCCGCTCTCGCGCTGGATCAGCACCGCGATGACGAAGTAGCGCAGGTCATTGACCGGCACACGCATGGCAAGGTTGGTCATGGCTTCGTCCAGCGCCACGCCGTAGTTGATTTCCTCGAAGGTGGTGCGGAATTCCGGCCCGATCGGCGCCTTCATCTCCTCTCCGACCATGCCGAGCGCGCCGCTGAAGGCATGGCCGGCGCGCAGCGCGCGGCTAATCATGTCGACCGCGTCCGGCAGCTGCGCTTCCAGTTTCTTCAACCGCTTCTGGCGCAAGCGGATCACGTGCAGCACGGGCAGTATCCCGGCCAGCGCGGCGCCGGCAAGCATCAGCGGCAACGGTACCGGCAACAGCGGCACCAGTGCCACCGTGCACAGCACCACCAGCCCGCAGTAGCCCAGCAACTGGGCCACGGACCACGTGCTGCCGGATTGCTCCAGCCAGCGGTCGAGCATGCCGATGCGGGGCACGCTCATCAGCAGCCTCTCCATGCGTGGCGATTCGCTGAGCATGCGCTTTTTCAGTATCGACAGGCGCTCGGCACTGACCTGCCCGCCCGCGGACAGCGCTCGCAGCCGAGCCTCGATGCGCCTGGCAGCGGGGCCGTGTACGTTGTTCCACCACAGATAGATGCCCTCGACGCACAGCACTACGGCAACGAACAGCAGGATGCCGAAGGCATAGAAGATCGTACTCATGTGTATCTCCCCCGGAATGCTTGACTTGGTTTCGGGCCATGCGGGTCAGACGTCGTATCGCTTGGCTGGGTCATAGGTCTCATCTGGCAGGCCGACGCCGAATACGCGCAGCCGCTCGGCAAACTTGGGATAGACGCCGGTGGCACGGAAATGCCCGCGCACCGTGCCATCCTTGTCCACCCCGGTGCGCTGGAAGGTGAAGATCTCCTGCATGTTGATGATGTCGCCCTCCATGCCGGTGATTTCCGAGATGCTGATGATCTTGCGGCGTCCGTCGGTCAGGCGTGCCGCCTGCACGATCACGGTGATGGCCGAGGCGATCTGCTGGCGCATGGCCTTGGCGGGCATGGTCAAGCCCGCCATGCTGACCATGTTCTCCAGGCGCGTCAGCGCGTCGCGCGGCGTGTTGGCGTGGATCGTGGTGAGCGAGCCTTCGTGGCCGGTGTTCATCGCATTGAGCATGTCGAGCGCTTCGCCGCCGCGCACTTCGCCCAGGATGATGCGGTCAGGACGCATCCGCAGCGCGTTGCGCACCAGTGCGCGCTGGTTGATCTCACCCTTGCCTTCGATATTGGGCGGGCGCGTTTCCAGCCGCAGCACGTGGGGTTGGCGCATCTGCAACTCGGCCGCGTCCTCGATGGTGATGACGCGCTCGTCTTCAGGGATGAAGCCAGACAGGATGTTGAGCAGCGTGGTCTTGCCGCTGCCGGTGCCGCCCGAGACCAGCACGTTGACCTTGGCGGTCGACAGCGCTTGCAACAGTTGCGCCATCGGCGGGGTCAGGCTACGCAGGTCGACCAGGTCGGTGACCTGCAGCGGATTGACGGCAAAGCGGCGGATCGACAGCAACGGGCCATCGATCGCCGAGGGCGGAATGATTGCATTGACGCGCGAGCCGTCGGGCATGCGCGCATCCACCATCGGGCTGGTTTCGTCGATGCGGCGGCCCATGCGCGAGACGATCTTCTCGATCACCTTCATCAGATGAGCGTCGTCGTAGAACACCACGTCGGTAAGCTCGAGCTTGCCGCGCCGCTCGACGTAGGTCTGGCGCGACGTGTTGACCAGGATGTCGGAGACGGTGGGATCCTTGAGCAGCGGCTCGAGCGGGCCAAAGCCAAACATCTCGTCATAGATTTCAACGGTAAGCTGGCGGCGCTCGGTGTCGTTGAGCAGCACCTTCTGTTCGTCGATAATCAGATTGACCAGCGCAGCAATTTCCTGCCGCACCTGCTCCTGCGGAAAGCGCGCGAGGCGCTCCAGCTCGACCCGGTCGAGCACGGTTTCGTGCACATCGCGCTTGAGTGCGTGGTAGCCGGGCGAGGTCGACGTCCTGGACTGCCCGCCGAACTGAATCGATGCGCTGCCATTGGCGTGGAAGGCGGGTGCGGCGGTGGCCAGCTGTTCGCGAATTGACATGATGGTTCCCCTTGTATTGTGTTCTTGGGCGTTGCCGTGCGTGCTGTGGAATCGCAGCCCGGCGCTCACGTGCTCTTGGCGCGCAGCATCAGCCGACGCAAGGGCGATACCGCCTCGGACCGCACGCGCCGTTCGGCCTCGGGGCTGGCGGCAAGCTGCGTGGCCATCGCCTGCAGTGCCCGTGCAACGCCGCTGCGCCGGCTTAGCTTGGCCACGGGCTCGCCGTGGCTCACGGATTCCTCGACCACGGACGGATCGTCGGGCAGTGCGAACGCGACCTTCATCCCGAAGATGTCTTCGATCGACGCGCGCGGCACTTCGTTCTTGCGCCCGGTCCGGTTCAGCACCAGGCGGATCTTGTCGGCGGGATAGCGCAAGGCGCGCAGGATCTCGATCAGACGGCGTCCCGGCGGACCGTAGGCGATGGCAGGTTCGGCGACGACGCAGATGCGGTCGCTGTGGTCGAGCATGCTGAGAGACACCGGATCGATGCTCTGGCCGATATCGAAGATGACGAAGTCGTACTTCGGTTGGAGCACCGAAAGGATCCACTCGAGCTTGTCCTTCTGCAGCTGGCTCGCCTTGACCGGATCGCGGGCACCGGCGAGCACGTCAAAGCCGTTCTCTACATGCACCAGGCAGGCTTCCAGGAAGGCGGCATCGGCGCGCTCAATCTGGTCGCAGATGTCGGGAAGGGTGGAAGGGGGCGTCTTGTCGCTGACCAGGTGAGTCAGGTCGCCGAAGTGCCGGTTCAGGTCCACCACCAGCACGCGCTTGCCCAGATGGCGAGCCAGCGCGTCGCCCAGGTTGGCGCAGACGAAGCTGGTGCCGGCGCCGCCCTTGCATGAGATCACCGAGATAACCTGCGCCGAGTCTTGCTCGCGCGGCACGTGCGTGGCTTCGACGCGCTTGAGTGCCTCGGCGAACTGGGCCTTGTCCAGCGGCCAGGAGAGCACGTCGCGGATGCCTGCACGCATGGCCTTGATCAGCACCTCGGAGTCCGGCGCATGCGTGACGAGGATGCACGGCAGGTCGGGGTGCTGCTGGCGCAGTGTCTCGATTGCCAGCATCTGTCCGGGGCCGACGGCTGACACTTCCAGGATCAGCAGGTCAGCCATGCGCAGGCGGCTGGCGTGGAACGGAAAGCGGGCCAGGCTTTCGTGCAGCAATATGGCCTGGAAGTTGCCGACCATGGTGCTGAGCCGGTTGATTTCGGCCAGCCGTTCGGCGTCTTCGGATGCGATCAGGATCTTCAGCATGATGTCCTCGCGGTGCGCTGGTCGGTACGGGTATGAGGTCGAGGTTCGGATCGGGGTGGTTGAGCCGCGCATCAGCTGCAAACCGTGCCGCCGGTGGCCGTGCGCAGGCTCTCGCGCGTCATGGTGGTGGTGAACGGCGGCATGCCCAGGCTAAGCGGGACCAACGGGATCACGGTGTTCACCGTGACGCCGGTAACGCTGACGGTCACGCTCTGGCAGCTTGCACGCGCGGCGGCCGCATCCGAAGCGCAGCCCGCGGGTTCATAGGCCAGGTTGATGTTCGAGTTCTGGAGCAGCGGCAGCATGTCGCGCATACGCGTCTTGATGACGGCGTCGCCGGCGTCGCATACCACCGCCATCCGTGCGCCCAGCCTTGTCGCCTCGGCGGCAGTGTTCCAGTAGAACAGTACGCGCGAGAACTCGGCGATGCCGACCAGCAGCGTGAAGAACACCCCCGCGATCAGGCCGAACTCGACCATGGTGGCACCTCGCTGGCGCGAGTGCGTGCGTGTCCCAAGGCTGGACAGGGCGAGCGGTTTCATAGCACTTGCCTCATGACGGTGGTGATGTCGCCGAAAGTCATTCCGGACACATCGATAAAGGACTGCAGCGGGGTGTAGGCAAAGCCGGTAATACGGACCGCGACCAGGTTCACCGTGCCAGCCGGCGCGCCGGCGCCGCCAGGGTTGTCGTAGGTATTGACGTTATTGAATGACTGGCCGGGACATCCGCTGGCATCTACGCGATCGCAGATCACCACCATGGACGTCGTCAGGCCGGGCGCGAGCGTCGCGCCGCTGCATGTGCTGTTGCCGTATACCGCCAGGCATTTGGCGGCGGCTGCCGGATAGCTGACGTCGTCCGGAGAGAACTGCGAGAGGTAACGTGCCGCGGTGCGGGTCGCCTTGGTCAGCGTGTCGTACTGGTAGATCGCGCGCCCGAATTCAGCCACGCCGCACGCCATCAGCAACATCGGCGCCAGCAGGATGCCGAATTCGACTGCGGCTACACCGCGCTGGCGCTTCGATGTTGGCTGGCGCACTCGCTTGCGCAACATCAAAAGACGTTTCATGGCCATCTCCTATTGCACCAGAACCGGTACCAGCGGGCCCGCGCCGCCACCGGCCCCGGGCATGCCCTGCGTGGCGCAAGGGCTCCCCGGCATGGTCGAGGTGCCGCGGTATTCGAGCCGCACGGTGTCATTGCGGCCGCCCTTCTGCATGGGTTCCACCATGAGCAGGCAAGCCCAGCCGGTGACCGGCACCTTGTGCACGCCTCCGGTGCCGAACGTGGAGCAGTCGACGATCGGCGCAAGCACCAGTCTGCGGTCGGCGCCCGCCTCATGCGTGGCCTTGGCCGATGGATTGCCCTGCGTGTCGAGGCCGGTGGTGGCATCGCCCTGGTAGGCGCGGTAAGCGCTGCGAGCGGCGAGGAAGTTTGGCTGGGCATTGCCGAGGCTGTCGCTGGAACTGCCGTTGTAGGCGTTGAACTTGGCCGTCCAGGTGACATTGGTAAAGGCAAAGCCGGTGAAGTCGGTCACGCCCACAGTCTTGCCGGCCTTGACGATGCCGAAGCGGCTGTTCCATTCGTCGGCCAGCGACGCCTTGTCACCGGTGGTGCCGATCTCGGTGCCGACCGAAGGCAGGTTGCACTGGCCCGCGCCCTTGAGCTGATTGGCCAGATCCTTGGCACTGCTGCCGCCGGTCAGGTCGGCCCAGCCAAAATTGCCGCCGCCGTAGGCCACGCTGTCCTTGTCCGCCGTGCCGGACTTGGTGGTCAGCCACTGGCCGATGGTGTAGCCGCCAGGCACGGGCGGGGTGGCGGTGTCGGGCCTGCAAACGAACACCGGGATCGCGCATGCGGTCTGCGCGGACGTGGTGGTTGCCACCGCGAACGCCGCTACCGTACTGGGGCCGATATCGACGCCCGGCATGGCGTTGAGGACCTGCGCGAACCAGTGCGCGATGCCCACGCGAGAAACATCGCAGCGGACGTACTTGATCGTATCGAGGGGATAGCTGACCGAGTCCTTGTCGAGGAAGGGGTTGTCGAGGGAATCGGTATAGGTCACGCTGCTGCTGGCAACCAGTTGCACCTGTTCCTGCTGGAACAGGGCCTGGTTGCGCGAGCCGGCGGTGATGCCGGCCGCCTCGGACACGACCAGCGGCGTGGCGCCGGTGAGATCCCGGGCCGCCGCCAGCGCGCATGCATCGGCACTATTCTGCAGTTCGCTCTTGGCCACGTAGAGCTTGCCCAGATCGAGCGCCAGGCCGACCAGGCCGACCAGCACCACGATCACGATGCCCATGATGATGGCCACCGCGCCGCGCTCGCGCGCGCGGCGAGTCGCCAACGTGGTGCCGTGAAGCCTGGGTCTGGTCATGATGGTGCTCCCGGTTTCGTGGTGATCAACGCGCGCTGCCGCCCATGCCGATGCCGCCATAGCCACCGGCGCCGAAGTCGATGGTCATGGACGGCGTGCCGCCTTGCTGTGGTCTGGACAGCGAGCGGTCAAAGTTGCGCATCGCCGCCACCGCGGTCTTGCCATCGGTGCCCGTGACGGTGGGGAGCCCTGCCGGCGCGTCGGGATTGATGATTTGCATCTGCGTAACGGTAGCCAGCGCCACGCCGCGCTGGCGGTCCCATACCGGCGTGGAAGTCATGCATGCGGACAGCGTCAGGCAGGCGAGGGTGCCAATCACCAGGGCGGCGGCGCCGCGTGAAAGCTTGAAGTTCTTGCTCATGATCGTTCTCCTGTGGGCGCGGCAGCTCAGTTGCCGCCCGCGCCGTTGCGCCCGGCGGTGCTCTCAGTAGCGGCCGACCGGGCCAGCGCAAGGCGTGCTGCGGTGGCTTCGATGCGGGCGATGCGCGCGGCGGTGTCTTCGGCCGGCGGCGCGGCCGCAATCGCTGCCGCTGGCGCCGCCTTGCCAGGCCTGGCTGCCTCGACGGCGGCCAATGGCGTTGTCGCTGGCGCGACCGGCTCATTGAGCGGACGCCCGGTGGGCACGGGGCCCATCGACACGGACGTCGGGGCGGCTTCGCTGCGCGGTGCCGATGGTGCGTTGGCAGGTGCGGCAGCGGGGACTGCCGGCTGCGACGGCGTGGGTGCTGGCGCCGGCTGCTTGCCGCTGCCTTCCATATTGCCCATGAAGTACAGCGACAGCGGGTTGGGCGTGGAGAAGCTGTCGGTCGGCAGCGGGTAGTTGTTCGTTTGCATCGGCTTGACCAGGCGCGGCGTGATGATGAACACCAGCTCGGTCAGGTCTTGCTGGTACTGCGTGCTGCGGAACAGCGTGCCTAGCACGGGCACTTCGCCGGCACCTGGCAGCGCCTTGAGCGAGCCGCGCGCACTGTCGGTCAGCAGACCGCCGATGGCAAAGCTCTCGCCGTCGCGCATTTGGACCGTCGTGGAGGCGCGGCGGGTGGTGATCACAGGGAGGATGGTCTGGCCTGCGAGGGTGCCGCCACGGATGGTGGCGCCCGTGGGCGACAGTTCGGACACTTCCGGCGCGACCTTCAGATGGATGCGGCCGTTGGCCAGCACGGTGGGCGTGAACTTCAGGCCTACACCGAACTCTTCTTCCTGCAGCGTGACGGTGCCGGCCCCGTTCAACACGTTGGACTGCGCCACGGGAATATAGATCTTGCCGCCCGCCAGGAAGCTCGCCTCCTGGCCGCTGATCGTGACCAGGTTCGGCTCGGCCAGGATCTTGACCAGGCTGTCGTTCTTCTGCGCATCCAGTGCGATGTCGAACGGTCGGTTGTTGGCCTTGCTGGCGAAGATCGCGGTCGACGCGCCGGTCAGCAAGGATGTCACCAGTCCGCCGCTCCAGGAACCGAAGCCGCCCTGCAGGTTGACCGTCGAGCCAAGCTGGTTCAGCAGTGTCTTGGATACCTCCGCCACCTTGACTTCAAGCATCACCTGCTGCGGTGTGTCGACCGACAGCATGTTCAGCACATTGCCCTTCTTGTTGCCGTTGCCGTTGCCGTCGCCGCTGTGCGCCGCGTTGGCGTAGGCCTGGGCAATTTCCATCGCTTGCTGTGCGGCCTGCGCGTTGGTGACGCTGCCCGTCAGCACCAGGTTATCGGCGGCGGTGGTGACGCGGATGCCCGGTTCGCCTGGCAGCAAGTGCCCGAGCGAGGTCTGCAGGCCACCGGCATCGGCGTTCACCACCACATTGATGATGCTGCACGAGCCGCTGCGGCCCTGCACGATCATGTTGGTGGTGCCGACGCTGCGGCCCAGCACATAAAGTGTCTGCGGGGACACCATGGTGGCCTGTACCACGTTCGGATTGCCCAGCGTGCGGTTGCGCACGGCTTCGGGCAGCGGGATCAGTTGGGACTTGCCGACCGGCACTACCACGCTGGATTCATTGCGAATCGCTCCCGTGCAGTTCGGCCCTCGCGCCTCGGCAGCCGGCACTGGAGCCGGCGCGTTGTTTTGCGCGACCGTCGCGGGGCCTCCAGGAGTCATGCTGATCGTCATCTGCATGGGACCTGCAGGCGCCTTGGCGGCTGCCGGCGTGGTCGTCTTGGCCAGGTTGCCCGCCTCCATGGCGGCCTGCGCGGCCGCCGCGAGCGGTGTGCAGAGAATGGCGGCCAGCACGAGCATGCGGGTGCCGCCGGTGGCGTTGGTTCGGTTGCGGTTCATTTTGGATCTCCCCCCGGAGCGTGTTGCTTGGCTGGTTTGACGAAAATTGGCCGGTTCGTGGCACGAACGCTCAGAAGCATTCGATGCCGCCCTGCATGCCTGCCAGCACGCCGATGCAGTTGCCGGACCGCGCCGGCTGTGCCGCCACCGTGCGGGTCTTGACCACGGTGCGGGTGGCGGTCTGAGTCACCACCTTGACCGGTGCCGGTTCTGGGGCCTTGCCCAGCAACGTGCCCTTGGTGGCGCCGCCGGTGTTGATGTCGGCGACGTCCATCTGGTTGCGCAGCACCAGCGACAGCGTGCCCACGCTGCGCGCCACGTCGAGCTTTTCTGCCTGCTCCGGCGTGACTTCCAGCGTCACGGCGTTGACCACCTTGGGCTGGGTGTCATCGCGGCTGACCTGCTGCGCCACCGCGAGCACCAGGATCTTCTCCAGCACGATCTTGGAGATGCTGCCGGCCTGCGTGGTCTTGGCTTCTTCATTGGTGTTGACGATCACGTCGACGTAGTTGCCAGGCAACGCGAAGCCGGCCACGCCGACGACATCGTTCACGCGCACCGTGATGGCACGCTTGCCGTCGTTGATCACGGCGGACAGGCCGCCCTTGGTGCCGACCGGCGCGAGCTTGGCGTCGAGGACGGGTTCGCCGCGCTGCAGGCTGGTGCGTACCACGCGGCCTTCCAGCGCTTTGACGTCTTCGAATGCGCCGGGCGGCACGCTGCCCGATGGCCAGCTGACCAGCCGCAACTGACTGCCGTTGAGCGGCTGGCCCAGGTTCAGGTCGACGGTGGCGACGACCACCTGCTTCACCGCGCTCGAAGACTGCTGCACCAGCCAGCGCGACGCCGATACCACTGCCGCTACGCCGGCGACCAGCGCGATCAGCAGCATCAGGATTGCACGTGTGTTCTTCATGATGACTCTCCCTGCAATGGTCCGTTTCGGGTGGTTGCCGTATCAGCCGGCGGCGCGGTTCCCGTCCGGCCAGCGATGGGCCAGGCCGGGCGGCGGGTTCTCGAGTGCCGGTCGCAGTCCGTAATAGCTCTGCCAGGCGTTGAGCAGTGCTTCTTCAGTGATGTGCGGAGCGGCGCCGCGGTAGCGCACGTCCGATGCCACCAGCCGAAGCAGGTCACGCGGGATGCACGCGAGCAGCGGGGTGTCCGCGGAGAAGTGCAGCACCTGCACCAGGAAATCGAGGACGGCATCGCTGCTGGTCAGGCCAAAATCGGCGGCGGTGCGCTGGTACACCTCGCGATAGTCATCCTGGGACAGCGGACCCACGTAGAGCTTGCTGCCGAGCCGGCGCAGGAACGCGTCGTCGGCCAGCTCGGACGGTTCCAGGTTGGTCGAGAACACCGGCCAGACGTCGAACGGCACCGAGAAACGCACGCCCGTGCGCAGGGTGAACATGTCGACGTTGCGGTCCAACGGCACGATCCAGCGGTTGAGCAGTTCGGCCACGCCTACCAGCTGGCGGCCCAGGTCGTCGACGATATAGATGCCGTTGTTGGCCTTCATGTGTGGCGGGGCCTGGTAGAAGCCGGAGGTGCTGTCGTAGCGCAGGTCGAGCATCGACAGCGTCAGTTCGCCGCCGGACAGCACCACCGGGCGATGGCACAGGACCCAGCGGCGGTCCAGTGACCGGTGCGCCAGCGATGCCTCGTTGTCGTCGAACGGCTTGTGCACCAGCGGATCGAATACCTGGATGATTTCGCCGGCCACCGTGATCGCATGCGGCACGGGTACCGCGCCGGGGAGCAGCACGCCCAGGCGCTGCGCCAGAAAGGTCTTGCCGCTGCCTGGCGGGCCGTAGATCATCAGCGCGCGGCAGGTATTGAGGGCCATGCCGATCGCGTCGAGCAGTTGCAGCGGGACGACCAGGTCATGGAACGCCGCCGTGACATCAGCCTTGGTCACCGATGCCTGGGTCACTGAATGCCGCTGCACGGCATCCAGGTAGGCGGCCAGCGTGACCGGCGCCGCTCCGGTGTAGCTGCAGCGCGCCGTGGCTTCGGCCGCGCGGGTATAGCCCGCGTCGGTGAGGCGGAAGCGTACGTCGAGGTCGCTGCTGCCGCGATGCGCGATCTCGAGCAGCCTCTCGCGCACCGCCACGGCGGCCACTTCGTTGACTGCGGTAGCTGGCAGCTTCAGCGTGTCGGTCAACACCGCCAGCGTGACGGTGCGATGCAGGTAGGCTGCCTTCAGCAGCAGGCCAAGCAGCAGCGAAATGTCCAGCCCGGTTTCGGCGATGCTCCGGGGCAGCACATGCCAGGGCGGCACCGGGACTGGGCCGCGGTCGGCGTTCCCGTTGCGGACTGGCGGCACCGGCTCGAGATGCCGCGCCGCCTGGACTGTTGTTTCGTGATGCTCGATCATTGCCGTTTCCCCGTTCGCTGGTGTGTACGTTCGTCAATGGCTCAACCGTTGACGGGCGCGCTTATGTTGTTTGCGTCATGTGCTGGCGAACAGCATGGCCAGCGTGCCAGCGGCAATTGCCACGCCGTACGGCAACGAGCCAACCGATCCGACATCGGATCTTGCGCGCACGATGCCCCAGATGTTGCGCATCACGAGGCTGCCGCTGCGGAACCAGAACACCAGAGTCAACGCCCAGAGGCCACCTGCGAGGCATGCCGCCAGCGCGATCTCGAATGCCATGGCTGCACCAAGCCAGGCGCCCACGGCAGCCATGAGCTTCACATCGCCTGCAGCCATGCCGCGCAGCCAATACAGCGGCAGGAAGATGGCCAGGCCGGTGAGCCAGCCGAGCGACCAGGTCAGCAGTCCATGCCCGATTCCGTGAATCGCAATTTGCACGGGCAATGCCAGCATCCAGGCGCCGAAGGTCAGCCAGTTCGGGATCCGGCGGCGCTGCAGATCGATGGCTGCGGCCGTCAGCACGATCACGATGGTGAGCGGGCCGATGTAGGGCGAGAGCGTCGACGTGGCAGACATGGCAATCTCCGTGACCTATGGCATCAATGGCATGACCGACACCACCAGGTCATAAAGCGTGCGTACCTGGGTGCCCAACAGGGTGACCGCGCTCAAGATCACCATGGCGATCAGGGCGCCTAACAGCGCGTACTCCATCGAAGTCACGCCGCGCTCGTCGTGTTGAAAATCCTTGCGCAGCACATCGGGTCGTTGCACGGTGGCCTCCGCAATCGGGCTATCCCCAGGTCCGCTATTGGCGTGGACCGCTTTGCGGTCCACGCATTCCGCTGACGCCGCTGTTTAGGCGCCGCCGCCGCCGGCGGGCGCTGCCGGCACCGTGAGCCGCCCTTGGATGTAGTTAAAGATGGCGCTCAGCTGCGTGCCAACGAGCGTGACGGACGCAATGATCACGACGGCGATCAGCGCGGCGATCAGTCCATACTCGATGGCGGTAACGCCGTCTTCGTCGCGGACGAACTGCTTCAGGGCTTGCGTGATGGAATGCATGACAATCTCCTTGATGGAAAGGTGCCCTCGCGGGCTTCAGGACTTCTCTGCAACACAACTACGGTTCAGCGTCGAATGAATCGGCTGCTCGGGCGGACGCCCGGCGGGGCACACGTTGCGCAGGCGTGGAACGGCCAGCGCCCGGCGCCTGCCCGTGCGCCGCGCGGGCTGCGCGCCAGCAACCGCCGTTCGGCCGAGGCGTGCATGCAACGTGTCGCGTGATGGCTGTGACCGGTGCGTGCCAGGCTACGCAGCGGCACGCTGCTGCCGCGGCGCGCACAGAGAGGCTCGTGTGCGTGGCGGCGCGGTATGGCGGGCAGGCGGTCAACTGGCATGGCAAAGCTCCCCTTATGTACTGGTCCACCGGCAATCGCTGTGCTGGCAGTTGCGGAACGCTTGGCGGTTCTCCGCATGCCAGCCATAAGGCAAGGCGTGGGCCAGCCTCACCCGGGCCGTTGCGGCACAAGGCTTTGCGGGTCGTGGCACGATCTGACTGCCCCGGGCATGACGGCAAATGGCGGGGTTTCGGGGCGTCCTCGTTGCCGCCTGGAAACGGTGGCGGGGCAAGCGATTTCGGATGACGCGACTTTTGGATGAGGGTCGCGCGATGGGGCGACGGCGTACGTCTTCATGGACCGGATGCGCGGCTCAGCCATAAGCATGAGTGCCGGTGCGGTGGCTACCGCGCCTGGCCGAGCTTGCGGCCTGCGCGAAGGCGTGGCCAGGCCCGACGACCGACAGATGGACGAGGCGCGCGCTTGCCGGCACGGCGTTTCCGCGGAGAAACATGCGCTTTGCGCATACGGTGCCGTGATGCTGCCGGTCGGGCCGGCATCCTGCCCGCAAGCCCTTGTGTACCGTCACTTGGACCCGGTGGCTTACGCGTGATGCAAAAACGAAACGTCGGCCGGCCGTGCGCGATTCACGCGCACCTCGCGACACCGGCCGCCCCTTGCCGCGCCTTGCGTTAAAGGCGGGGCTCTACAAGACTACGCAAGGACGGGAATCCCCATTGCCGCAGGCATCGATCGCGCAATGCGTGCACGGACGCCCGTACACACAATAACGGGGGGGCCATGACGCCGATATCCATGCCGCCGGTCACGCGCGCGCGCATAGCCCGCGCAAGCGGCACACATTGGCTCGGGTACGTCCGCCTGCGCCTGTACTCGTATGTGGCGCTGGTTTGCTATGTGCTGTTTTTCGGCATCTGGACGTTCCGCGCCATGGTGCTCGACGTGCCGGGGGTGTTCGACCCTGGCGGCGACTTCGTGGTGTTCTGGAGTGCGGCCAAGCTCGCGCTGGCCAGTGGCGCCGCTGCTCCCTATGACAACGCCCTGCTGGGCAGGGTCGAGTTCGCCGCCGTGCCGGAGATGGCGCTGGGGTATGAGCCGCTGCCGTGGCTGTATCCGCCGACCTTCCTGATCTTCGTGATGCCCTTCGGGCTGCTGCCATACGGATTGTCCACGTTCCTGTTTCTCGCGGGCGGCGCGGCCTGGTACGGATGGGCGCTGTGCCGCATGCTGCCGCGCGGGGCCTGGCTTGCCGGGCTGGCGTTCCCGGGGATCGCCGTAGTGCTGGCCGCCGGCCAGAATGCGCTTTGGCTCGCCGGTTGTGCGGCGCTGGGCTTGGCCTGCCTGCGCTCGCGCCCGCTGCTAGCCGGCTTCCTTCTTGGCCTGCTCACGGTCAAGCCGCATCTCGCTCTGATGTTTCCGGTGGCGCTGCTGTGCGCGCGCAGCTGGCGTGCGCTGGGGGCAATGACAGCCACTGCGCTCGGACTCGCCTTGCTTGCGCTGCTGGCGTTTGGCGCCGAGCCCTTTGTCGCGTTCATCGGCAATGCCAGCCGCGCCGCCGTTCAGGTGCAGAGTGGTGCCGCGTTGATCGCACGCATGCCGACTGTGTTCGCGGCGGTCCAAATGCTTCATGGCGGCGGGATGTTGGCCTATGCGCTGCACGGCACGGTTGCCACGGCGGCGCTGGCTGCGGTGATCTATGCCTGGGCACGGCCATGCAGTTTCGCGCTGCGCGCGGCGGTGCTGTGCTGCGCAGTGCTGCTGGTGCCAGCTTATCTTTGGGACTACGACCTGGCACTTCTCGGCCTGGCTATTGCCTGGCTGGGCATGCATGGCCACCGGAACGGCTGGCTGCGTGGGGAGCGCGAGTTGTTGGTGGCGCTGTGGCTGTTGCCGCTATGCGGCATGACAATGGGCGAGCGGCTCGGCTTCCAGCCGATGGCCCTGGGCTTGGTGCTGGCGCTTGGTCTTGGTGTCTGCCGGATCCGGCAGGAGCGGAGCGGCAACGCGGCGCGGGATGCCTAAGGGCGAGGCGTGCTCCGTTGCGCGCCATGGAGGAATGGATCATGGCCAACTTTGAATCCCGGCTGCTGTCGCTGGTGGTGCCGTTCCACAATGAGGAAGCCGCGCTGTCCGCCTTCTTTGCACGCGTGCTGCCAATCCTCGAATCGATTCCAGCGACGCAGTTCGAGATCGTCTGCGTCAATGACGGCAGCACCGACGATACGCTTGCCATGCTGCTGGTGCACGCGCAGGGCGACGCACGCATCCGCGTGATCGATCTCACCCGCAACTTCGGCAAGGAAGCGGCGCTGACCGCGGGTATCGATGAAGCGTCGGGGGATGCAGTGATTCCGATCGACGCTGATCTGCAGGATCCGCCCGAGCTTATCCCCACGCTGGTCCAGTGCTGGCGGCAAGGCGCCGAGGTGGTGCTGGCACAGCGCGTGAGCCGGACCACTGACTCATTCCTGAAGCGGATCACGGCGGCGGCCTACTATCGCGTGCACAATTGCCTGTCGGACCTCAAGATTCCCGAGAACGTCGGCGATTTCCGCCTGATGGACCGCACCGTAGTCAACGCCCTCAAGCAATTGCCGGAGCGCCATCGCTTCATGAAAGGCCTGTTCGCCTGGGTCGGCTACCGCACTGTGATCGTGCCGTACGAGCGCGAGCCCCGCAGCGCCGGGCATTCCAAGTTCTCCGGCTGGCGCCTGTGGAACTTCGCGCTCGAGGGCATCACCAGCTTCAGCACCATGCCGCTGCGCAGCTGGACTTACATCGGCGTGGCGATCGCGCTGGGCGCGTTCGGCTACGGTGCCTTCATCGTGGCGCGCACGCTGGTGCTGGGCATCGATGTGCCGGGCTATGCGTCGCTGCTGTCGGTGCTGCTGTTTCTCGGCGGCATCCAGCTGATCGGCCTGGGCGTGGTGGGCGAATATGTCGGCCGCATCTACGACGAGGCCAAGGGCCGGCCGATCTACCTGGTGCGGCGCCGCTACCAGGAGACGGGGCAGGATCGGAGCGTGGCGTCGGGACGGCGCGTGATCCGCATCGATCGCGGCCACGTCAGCAATGGCCGCTGAAGTTCGCCGCCGCGGAGGCCCCGCGGCGGATCAGTCGCGGTACGTCCAGGTCCGGTGCAGCAGGTAGGTGAACACCGGCACGGTCAGCACCACGCCAGCAAGCCCTGCCCAGTAGCTGGCCCCGAGCCACTGCGCGATCCATGCAATAGCCACCGTCAGCGCCAGCCCCAGCAGCGAGACGCCGGCAAAACGCCGCAGGGTGTGGTGGTGCAGGCGCGACGAGAAGCTCCACAGGGTATTGAGCAAGTACGAGCACAGCGTGGCGGAAACGAAGGCGACGCCGTTGGCGGCGACCGGCGTGGCATCGAACATGCTCACCAGCGTGGCGGTGATGGCGACATGCACGCCGGTCGAAGTGGCGCCGGAAACCGCGAACCGCGTGAAGCGGCGCAGCCCGGGCGCGATGCCGCCGGGGTTCACGATGCGCGCAGCACGGCCATCAGCGAAATGCCGAACGGCAGCGAGCCGCGCGCGAGCCAGTGGCGCTCCGCGCGGAACACACGGTGCAGCACGTGGTTGACCGGGGCGGCCGGCAGGCGTGCGCCGGTCGCGTGGCGGCTGCCACGCAGGCGGTCGCCCATGCGAGCGGCAACGGCCAGCGGGAACAGCATCGTGTTGAAGTACGACATCCGTTCCACGTGCAGGCCGCAGCGGCTCGCCAGCGCATGCAGCGAGCACTTGCTGTAGCGACGCTGGTGATGCAGGAAGACGTCGTGCGCGCTCCATAGCCACTGGTAGGCGGGCACGGTGACGAAGACCGCGCCGCCAGCCTTCAGCAGCCTGGCCGCGCAGTCGAGCGAGCCGGCATCGTCGGCGATGTGCTCGAGGCAATCGAGCAGGCAGACCAGGTCGAAGCTGCGCTCGACGAACGGCATCTGGTCGGGACACCTGCCATGACGCAGGTCGTAGGCATCACCGGTCTTTGCGCGCGCCAGGCGCAGCGCGGTGTCGTCCATTTCCACCGCGCTGACCCTGCCGAATTGCGACAGCATCGCCAGGTTGCCGCCGGTGCCCGCGCCGATCTCGAGGATAGCCGCGTGGCGCGGCAAGGCCAGGCCGCAAAGAATGGCGGCGACGATCTCGCGGCGGCCACGGAACCACCAGTGGCTGGCTTCGGTGTCGGCCATCTCGAGGTAGGCGTCAGGGGACATGGGGCGATCCTTCAGTGGCAGCGTCGCGGGGCTAGCCCTGCACGCAGATCAACCCCAGGTCGCCCTTCTTCACCTGCAGCTTGTAGTCGCGCATCAGCCGGAACAGCGTTACCCGCGAGATCCCGAGCTCCGCCGCCACGTCGATCAGCCGTTCATGGTGCCGCTGCAGCGCCTCGACGATGGCGCCCTGCTCGGCGGCCTCGCGGATCGCGGCCAGCGTCAGCGGGCGGTCGTCGGCGGGCGTGGCCAGTTCCAGGTCGTCGGGCTGGATCACGCCGTCCTCGCACATCGCCGCGGCGTGACGGATCCGGTTGATCAGCTCGCGCACATTGCCGGGCCAGTTGTGCAGCTGGATCGCGCGCAGCGCCAGCGGCGAGAAGCCGCGGATGCGCGCCGGCGACTGCTTGCGCACGGTGTCCAGCACATGTTCGGCGATCAGCAGGATGTCGCTGCCGCGCTCGCGCAACGGGGGCTGGCGCACGCGCAGCACGCATAGCCGGTGGTACAGGTCGCCGCGGAAGCGTTCGGCCGCGATCGCGGCTTCCAGGTCGACGTGGGTGGCGGAGATGATGCGCACATCGACCTCGATCGATTCGGTGCCGCCGAGGCGCTCGATGCGCCCGGTCTCCA
This sequence comes from Cupriavidus neocaledonicus, assembly GCF_000372525.1. Lineage (GTDB taxonomy): Bacteria > Pseudomonadota > Gammaproteobacteria > Burkholderiales > Burkholderiaceae > Cupriavidus > Cupriavidus neocaledonicus. The sequence continues at coordinate 203,201 of NZ_AQUR01000101.1, read as the reverse complement.
GGAAGCGCAGCAGGCTGGTCTGGCTTTCGATCGGCATGTCGCCGATTTCATCGAGGAACAGCGTGCCGCCCTGCGCCATCTCGATGCGGCCGGGTTTGCGCTTGGTGGCGCCGGTAAAGGCGCCGCGCTCATAGCCGAACAGTTCCGACATCAGCAGCGTGGGCGGGATCGCCGCGCAGTTGACCGCGATGAAGGGGCGCGAGGCCCGCGCCGAGGCGCGGTGGATGGCCTGCGCGGCGAGTTCCTTGCCGGTGCCGGACTCGCCCGAGATCAGCACCGGCGTGTCCCAGCGCGACACCTTCTCGATGCCGCGGAACAGCGACTGCATCGCCGGGCAGCTGCCGATCATGCCGTCGGGGCGCGCCGTGCGCGGGCTGTCATGCCGCACGCCGGGCCGCAGGCTGGCCATGCCGATCGCATGGCCCAGCGCCTCGGCCAGGCGCGGGTGCTCGAGCGGGGCGGTGTGGTAGTCGACGAAATACAGGCCGAGCAGCCGGCGCGCGGTTTCGCTCAGTGCGTGCTGGCCAGCGACGATGCCGATCCAGCCGATATGCCGTTGCGCCAGCCAGGGCTCGAAGGCTTCCAGTTCGGCATCGCCGAAGCCGCCTTGCAGGTCCAGCAGCGCGGCCAGCGGCTGGCTGCCGGGAGGCAGGCCCTGCAGGTCCTGCAGGCTGGACGCAAAGCTGATTTTCCAGCCGCGCTGGGCGAACAGCCGGCACAGCGTGGCGTCATGGTGCTGCGACAGGTACAGCAGCGGGCGGTTGGCGTACGCGCTCATGAGATTTCCCCGGATTCTTGTTCTTTGCGGAACTGGCGGCCGGCAGGGCCGGCCGCTCGCTCCGTTGGCTCTAAGGCTTGCGCCGGTGCATCGTGGCGATGCGGCGCGGCGCGCTCCCCAATTTCTGTTGTTAACCCCGTTCTTATCCGGGCGCACCGGCAAGCCGGCGTGCCGCGGGATTCAGGTGGCACGGACCGCTTGCTTGCGCTCGCGGCCCGTGCGCCTGAATGACCTCCGCTTTTTCTTGTCGACGCCCATGTCATGGCGGGTGCCGATGCGGGCCAGTTCCTGCCGCGTGGCCCCCGCTTACAGCGCCAGTCCAATTCCCGCCCTGGGTTGCGGGGGTCGTCCTGAAACTGATCCTCTTCGGCGAACGCGTGCCAGTGTGTTTGCCGCTCTCGTTTCAGACTTCCCCTCTGTGCCGGGCTTCTGTTCGCGCAGACATATCTGCGACGAATATGCCAGAGCGGGATAAGTCTTTGAAAACAAAAGAAAAGCGTGATTTGGACGGCTGCCTTGCCGGAGACGCCAGAGCCAAAACGTTCCGCTCTTGTTACGTCGCGCGGCAAGTTTTTGCTGCATCGCAAAAAAATAGCGGTGCGAAATGGTTCGCATCGGGCACTGCAGCCGCGCGCCAGGTGCATGACCAGGCTTTTTTGAGCTGGCGCGCCCATCTAAAGGAGGGAAGCCAAAATTTGAAACGCTCGCCATGGAGGGCTCCGATACTGCACGTCGTCGCCTGTCGAAACAGTTTCATTTCCGTTACAAGGATTGGAACTGCATACATCTTCCGCCGACATTGCGCGCCGCCTGCGGCCTCAGCCTTTTGGTGCCGCACCCATGCCGGCAGCGGCGGCGGGATGGAGGCGAGCGGCGCGTTGACAAGCCTTCGCACGAATTGCGTTCGGGCGTCTCAGCCGCTTCTCATCTGTTTGGATGGTGCGCGCAGATTTTTCAGTGCCGCTGGCACGCGCTTCGGAATGGTTGCATCCGTGAAACTCGGACGCCGTGGCGACCAGGTGGCGGCGCCGTGGAATGAATGCGAAGGGAAGGGTACAGGCTCGCGCCAAGCCTTTGATTTCGCGGGCCTAGACGAAAATGATTCGTATTGCCAACTTAACGGCGCCAAATGATTTCACGGATGAAACTGCCCGGCATGGCCGGCGGCGCCCGCTGTGGCCTGCGCGCCTTCCAGCCGCACCTGCTCCTGCAGCCACGCATGGAACTGCTGGATGGCCTTTTCGCGTGGGTTGCCTTCGCGCCAGGTCACCCAGTAATGCAGGCTCGACGGGATCCGGGTGGGGCCGATCTGCACCAGCTCGCCGCTGGCCAGGTAGTCGTGCGCCAGCTGCGCGCGTGCGGTCGCCACGCCCAGGCCGGCCACGGCGGACTGCAGCATCAGGCCGGCGTCCTGGAAGATCGGGCCGCGCTCCGGTTCGTCGCCGGGCAGGCCGGCGGCCTCGAGCCAGTCGCGCCAGGGGCGCAGGGCAAAGCGCAGCATCGGCAGGCGCGGCACGTCGGCCAGCGTAAAGCCGGGGTAGCGCGCCAGCAGCGCCGGGCTGGCCACCGCGATCACGTGGTCTTCGATCAGGTTGTGGCACTCGAAGCCGGGCAGGTCGATGCGCTGGTGCCAGATGCCGACATCGACGCTGTACGGGTCTGGCGGCGTGATCTCGGCATGCAGCCGCAAGTGCAGGTCCAGCGACGGCACCTGGGCGTGCAGGCTGGGCAGGCGGCGGATCAGCCAGGCATTGGCCAGGTCGGCCATGACGCTGACCTGCAGCCGGATCACCGGCGGTGCGGCGCTGTTGCCGGCCTCGCGCAGGGCGCTTTCGATGTCATCGAGCGCGCCGCGCACCTGTTCGGCCAGCCGCGCACCCACGCTGGTGGGCACCATCTGGCTGCCGCTGCGCTGGAACAGCTTGGTGCCAAGGTTGGTTTCCAGCGCGCGGACATGGTGGCTGATGGCGCTGTGGGTCAGGGCCAGTTCCTCGGCCGCGCGCGAGAAGCTGCGGTGGCGCGCGGCAGCCTCCAGTGCACGCAGCGCTTGCAGCGGCGGCAGGTGCACGGGGTTCTGGGCGGGACGTTGGGCGGGTCTGGCGGGAGCTTTGGCCATGGCCGTCAAATTTTACTCACAATTGCCGCGGGTATCTTTCGTTGGCTTTGCACCGGGATGGGGAAGACAATGCATGCCATCATGACGACTTCGACTTCCAACCTGTCTTCCGTGCCCTCGCAGCCCTCGCGTCCGCAACCGGCCGCCGGTGCGGCGGCGCGTGCGCGCTGGCGCGTGCTCGCGGTGTTTTCGCTGGGCTTCCTGGTGTCCTATGTGTTCCGCGGCGTCAACCTGGGCTTCGCGCCGCACCTGACGCGCGAGCTCGGCCTCAATGCCGGCGACCTGGGCCTGCTCACGAGTTTCTATTTCCTTGGCTTTGCCTGCGCCCAGTTGCCGGCGGGTATCCTGCTGGACCGCTACGGCCCGCGCCGCAACGAGGCGGCGATGCTGCTGGTGGCCGTGGCCGGCTCGCTGGTGTTCGCGCTCGCGCCTGGCATGGCCGGGCTGGCCGCTGGCCGGCTGTTGATCGGCGTGGGCGTGTCGGTGTGCCTGGGCGCCGCCATCCAGGCGCTGTCGATGTGGTTCCCGCTGTCGCGCATGCCTTTGCTCAATGGCGTGGTGATGGCCATCGGCGGGCTGGGCGCGGTGCTGGTCGGCACGCCGCTGACGTGGCTGCTGTCGCTGACCGACTGGCGCACCGTCAGCATCGGCCTGGCCGGCGTGTCGCTGGCGATGGCGGCGCTGCTGTGGTTCGGCGCGCCCGACCAGCCGCGCGCCGGCAAGGAAAGCCTGCGCGAGCAGCTGCGTGGCACGCTCCAGATCCTGGGCAGCGAGCGCTTCTGGCGCGTGGTGCCGCTGACGCTGCTAAACCAGGGCGTGTTTCTGGCGGTGCAGACGCTGTGGGTAGGTGCCTTTCTGCGCGATGTGTCCGGCTACGACGCTGGCACCAGCGCGCGGCTGGTGTCGGTGATCGGCTTTGCCATGATGGCCGGCTGCGTCGGCTCAGGCTGGGCCGCGCGTCACCTGGAGCGCCTGGGGGTGAGCCTCTATGCCTTTGCCGGCGCCGGCATGACCGGCTTTATCGTGATCCAGCTGCTGCTGATGGCGCAGGTGCCGCTGCCGGCGGCGCTGCTGTGGGCCGCCTATGGCGGGTTCGGCTCGAGCGGCATCCTGACCTATGCGGTGCTGGCGCGCAGCTTTCCCGATGCACTGATCGGCCGCGCCACCACGGCGCTGACGTTGACCGTGTTCCTGTCGACCTTTGCCTGCCAGGTCGGGGTGGGCTTCGTGCTGGATCTGTGGCCCGCCACCGGCGGCCATTACCCGAAGGCGGCGCACCTGGCGGCATGGTCGGGGCTGGTGGCGCTGCAGGCGCTGGCGGCGGTGTGGTACGCGCTGGGCGGGCGCCGCGCGCGCCGCGAGGCGGCTGCCGCCCGCTGAGCCGGCCGGGGCAGGCGCGCTACAAAAACACCGGACGATCGTCCAGCTCGTTCGGATTGTGCCCGCCGTCCGACGGAAAGTGCGTGGCCAGCAATTCATGGATGCGCGCCACCGTGACCAGCACCGGCCGCACCGACAGGTCCTGCCTGAGTCCCTGCGCCAGTTCATCGCACAGTTCGCGCCAGGTGGCGGGCCCCACGCTGGCGTCGATGCCGCGGTCGGCCAGCAGTTCGACGGCGTGGTCGGCCAGGTTGATGTAGAGCAGCACGCCGGTCTTGTCCGCGGTGTTCCAGACTTCGAGCGCGCCGAACAGGAAGCGCGCGCGCTCGCGCGGCGTGACGCCGGCCCAGGCGTCGCCGACCGGCAGGCTGGCCTCGATCACCACGCGGATCTCGCCGCGGTGGCGGGATTCGCCGGCATGCACGGCGTGGTGCAGCTGCTGCTGCGCTTGCGGCGGAAAGTGCTTGCGCGCGGTGCCGGACGTGGTGGCGATATGGTGCAGGGCGCGTTTGAGATGCGGCATGGTCGTCGTTCCTCGTGCTGTCACCAGTTGCCGGACGCGCCGCCGCCGTCGAAGCCGCCGCCGCCACCACCACCAAAGCCTCCGCCGCTGTCACCGCCGCCGCCAAAGCCACCGCCCCAGCCGCCGCTGCGCCGGCCCCAGTCCTGCCCCATGGTATAGCCGCCCAGGCCGCCGAGGCCGCCGGCGATGACGTCGCGGCCGCGCCGGGTGGTGACGATCTGCGGCCCGCGCCGGCGCAGGATGGCGCTCAGGAAAAAGAACACGATGATCGCCAGCGGCAGCAGCGCCGGCAGCCATTCGGCCAGCGCCGAGGACGCCTGCTGCGCCTTGCGCTGCGGCGCGGCCAGGCCTTCCTTGTCGATGGTGGCCTGGATTGCCGAGATGCCCGCCGCCAGCCCGCCGTAGAAGTCGTTCTGGCGGAAGTGGGGCGCCATCACGTCCTGCAGGATGCGCTTGGACATGGCGTCGGTCAGCGAGCCCTGCACGCCCCGGCCCACCTCCAGCCGCATCTTGCGCAGGCCGGGCGGGTTGTCCTTGGCGATCAGCACGATCACGCCGTCGTCGATGCCCTGGCGCCCGGCGCGCCAGGCATCGGCGACGCGGATGCTGTAGGCGTCGATCGGCTCCGGATCGGTGGTCGGCACCATCAGCACGAAGATCTGGCTGCCGCGCTGCTGCTCGTATTCCGCCAGCACGTTCTCCAGCGCACCGCGCTGCTGCGGCGTCAGCGTGTTGGTCAGGTCGGTGACGCGCTGGGTCAGCGGCGGCACCGCGACGAAGCCGTCGGCCGCCAGCGCCGGGCCGCCCAGCAGGGCCGCCAGCCACAGCAGGGCGGCGGCCAGCCAGCCGTGGCCGGCCAGGCATCGCCTTGGGTGGCGCATCGCTGCCATCCCGTCAGAACTTGACCGCGGGCGGCGTGGAGATGGCCTTCTCGTTTTCCACGGTGAACGAAGGCTTGACCGGGTACTTGAAGATCATCGCCGTCAGGTTGGTCGGGAAGCTGCGCGCCAGCACGTTGTACTGCTGCACGGCGGCGATATAGCGCTGGCGTGCCACGGTGATGCGGTTCTCGGTGCCTTCGAGCTGCGATTGCAGGTCGCGGAACGAGGCATCGGCCTTGAGCTGCGGATAATTCTCGGACACCGCCAGCAGGCGCGACAGCGCGCCGGACAGTTCGCCCTGCGCCTGCTGGAAGCGCTTGAAGGCTTCCGGGTCGTTCAGGGTCTCGGGCGAGACCTGGATGCTGGTGGCGGCGGCGCGCGCCCTGGTCACGGCTTCCAGCGTCTCGCGCTCGTGCGAGGCGTAGCCCTTGACGGTGTTGACCAGGTTGGGGATCAGGTCGGCGCGGCGCTGGTACTGGTTGATGACTTCGCCCCAGGCCGCCTTGACCGCCTCGTCCTTGGCCTGGAAGTCGTTGTAGCCGCAGGCCGACAGCAGGCTGGCCAGGACCGCCAGCACCAGCCAGCGCAACACGGACAGCGGCGAGCGGGTGGATAGCGAAGGGGACGAGGATGCGCGCATCGGAGGCTCCGGCGATTGGACGAACTCCAAGTGTAGCGCACCGCCCTTGTCGTCACGCGCGGGCCGGCGGCGCCACCTGGCGCCGCCGGCCCGCGAACCTCAGGCTGCCGCGAAAGCCTTGCGCGCGGCGTCGAAGGTGGCGTCCAGGATGGCGTCGTCGTGCTGCGCGGAGACAAAGCCGGCTTCGAACGCCGACGGCGCCAGGTAGACGCCGTGGTCCAGCATGGCGTGGAAGAAGCGATTGAAGCGCGCGGTGTCGCTCTGCGTGACTTCGGCGAAGCTGCCGGGCACGCCGTCGCGGAAATACAGCCCGAACATGCCGCCGACCGCATCCGCGGCGAACGGCACGCCCGCGGCCCGGGCGGCGTCGGCCAGGCCGTCGGCCAGCTTTCGCGTCTGCGCGGCCAGGCGGTCATAGAAGCCGGGCGCCTGGATCAGCTTGAGCGTGGTCAGGCCTGCCGCCACCGCCAGCGGGTTGCCCGACAGCGTGCCGGCCTGGTATACGCCGCCCAGCGGCGCCAGGCTGGCCATGATGTCGCGCCGCCCGCCGAAGGCCGCCGCCGGCATGCCGCCGCCGATGACCTTGCCCAGGCAGGTCATGTCGGGGCGGATGCCGTAGTGCGCCTGCGCGCCGCCCAGCGCCACGCGGAAGCCGGTCATGACTTCGTCGAAGATCAGCACCGCGCCGTCGCGGCTGCACAGTTCGCGCATGGCCTGCAGGAAGGCAGCGCTGGCGCGCACCAGGTTCATGTTGCCGGCCACCGGCTCGACGATCACCGCGGCGATCTCGCCCGCATGTTTGGCGAAGGCCTGTTCGAGCTGCTCGACGTTGTTGTACTCCAGCACCATGGTGTGGCGTGTCACGTCGGCCGGCACGCCGGCCGACGACGGCGCGTTGCGGGTAGTGTCGGCAAAGGTCAGCAGGCCCGAACCGGCCTTGACCAGCAGGCTGTCGGCATGGCCGTGGTAGCAGCCTTCGAACTTGATGATCAGGTCGCGGCCGGTGAAGCCGCGCGCCAGGCGCAGCGCGCTCATGGTGGCTTCGGTGCCGGAAGAGACCAGGCGCACCTGCTCGATCGACGGCACCAGCTTGCAGATTTCCTCGGCCATGGTGATCTCGGCCTCGGTCGGGGCGCCGAACGAGAAGCTGTGCGCGGCGGTTTCCTGGACCGCGCGCACCACCTCCGGATGGGCGTGGCCGACGATCATCGGACCCCACGAACCGATGTAGTCGATATAGCGCTGGCCGTCCGCGTCCCACATGTACGGCCCTTCGGCGCGCGTGATGAAGCGCGGCGTGCCACCCACCGAACGAAAGGCGCGCACGGGCGAATTGACGCCTCCGGGAATGGTCTGCTGGGCGCGGTCGAAAAGCTGCTGATTACGGGACATGGCGTTGAGGTGAGGACAGGACTGCAGGAATCGTGCTCGGCGGGCCTCCGGGGCTGGCATTGACATGCGGCAAAAACAGCGGAAGTTCGCTGCAATTGCCCGTCAATCCTGCGCTAACGAGGCGCTAACGGGGGCGAACACGGCGGAACTGGCCCGATTCCGGCCCTCGCGCGGCTGGCGCCGGCGGCACGGTTTCGGTACCATCTGCGCTGGATTTTAATGGAGAGTGGCCAGAGCCTGTTATGGAATACAAGACTTGGATGTGCCTGATCTGCGGCTGGATCTATGACGAAGCCGCAGGCGCGCCGGAAGACGGCATCGCCCCCGGCACCCGCTGGGAAGACGTGCCGATCAACTGGACCTGCCCGGAATGCGGCGCGCGCAAGGAAGATTTCGAGATGGTCGCGATCTGAGCGGCCATGATCTGAGCGGCCACTAATAGAAGAACAACGACACGGCAGGCGCGCCCGTCGCGCCGATGCGACAGAACGCCGCCGGGGGCTGGCCGCACCGGATTGACGGCCCCCCGCCGTCTTGTCACACTCTGTTGCAAAAATGACTGGCCGTCCCTCCGCCCGCGGCGGGGAGCACGGCAGGCAGATGCGGGCATCACGCATCGCCGCTGCCGGGCTCAGCCCGGCCTTGGAAGGGAAATAAGAAGAATTTCGGGGGTCCGTCGGGGCGCGCATGGGTCGCGCTGCTCCGCACGGGTGTTCTCTGGTGCTTGCCGGCGCTCCGCCAGGAGCTGCCGGTCGCGGGAACAACATGCGGGTCGCTCATCTAGAAGAAAACCAGCGGGTCAATACCGCCGGCGCCCAGGGTCTGGCGCCTGGCGTTCCGGTTCCGGGTACCGCGCCGGACATCAAGCCGGATTTCACGTCCGCGATCGCTGCGCCGCCGCGCCGCAAGGTGCTGGTCATCGACGATTCCAGCACCATCCGCCGTACCGCGGAGATCTTCCTGGCGCAGGCCGGGTACCAGGTGATGCTGGCCGAGGACGGCTTCGAGGCGCTGGCCAAGGTGGGCGAGCTGCATCCCGACCTGGTCTTCTGCGACATCCTGATGCCCCGGCTCGACGGCTACCAGACCTGTTCGCTGATCAAGAAGAGTCCGCGTTTCCACGCCATCCCCGTGATCATGCTGTCGTCGCGCGACGGCGTGTTCGACCGCTCGCGCGGCCGCCTGGTCGGCGCGCATGACCACCTGGCCAAGCCATTTACCCGCGACGCGCTGCTGCAGGCCGTGCAGACCTGCCTGCCATGCCAGCCCGCGGGCGAGGCGTTGCCCGCCTGAACCGCAGGCGCGCCGTGTACGAATCGAAGGAAAACCTCATGACCGCCATTCACAAGATCCTGATCGTCGACGACTCCCCGACCGAAGCCCTGTTCATGTCTGACCTGCTCGGCAAGCGCGGCTTCAAGGTCGCGGTTGCCAGCAACAGCGAACAGGCCTTCGCCCGCCTGCAGGCCGAAGCCTTCGACCTGATCCTGATGGACGTGGTGATGCCCGGCCAGAACGGCTACCAGGCCACCCGCGCGATCAAGCGCGACGACCGCTTCAAGGACATCCCCGTGATCATGTGCACCAGCAAGGGCCTGGACACCGATCGCATCTGGGGCATGCGCCAGGGTGCGTCGGACTACATCGTCAAGCCCGTCGACGGCGAAGAGCTGCTGGGCAAGATCGCCGCGCTGGCGCACTGAGCCGGCCGCGCCGGCCGCACGGCATACCACTGCCACCAGTTCCGGGGACCGCCATGAACGCGCCACGCCAAGACCTCCGCGCCCGCCACACCCGCCTGCAGGACTACCAGGCCATGCTGGCCCGGCGCCTGCGCGAGGCGCGCAGCCTGCCGGCCGCCGACAGCTACCTGGCGCTGCAGGTGGGCGCGCGCCACTGGCTGCTGCCGCTGGCCGATGCCGGCGAGGTGCTGGATATGCGCCAGCCCAGCCCGGTGCCGCTGACGCAGCCCTGGTACAGCGGCCTGGTCAACGCGCGCGGCAGCCTGCTGGGGGTCATCGACTTCAGCCTGTTCTGCGGCGGCGCGCCAACGCCGCTGCAGCCGGGCAGCAAGATCGTGGTGCTGTCGCGCGACGCCGAGCGCGCCTGCGCGATCCTGGCCACGCGCGTGGCCGGGCTGCGCCATGCCGCCGACCTGGGTTTGCCGCATGGCGACGCTGCCGCCTCCGGCCCCGATCCGGCACCGGCGTGGGAAGGGCAGCGCTATGCCGACCGCGAGGGGCGCGCGTGGCAGGTGCTGGACGTGCGCGCGCTGCTGGACGCGCCCGCCTTCCTGCAGGCGGGCCGGGCCACCGCCTGACGCGCGCGGGCCGGGCACGCCAGGCACAAACAATGACGGCGCGCAGGCCAGCGCCTGCCGCACCCGGCGCAAGCCGCCGGGGATGACAACGAAAAAACGGAAGAGGGTGCCATGGGTTTCAAGAACTTCAGCCTGGGCCGGCGCACGCCGGCAGCCGACGCTGCCGCCGGCCTCGCCGGTGGTCCGGACGGTCCGGACGGTCCGGACGGTCCGGACGGTCCGGACGTTGCGGACGGGCCCGGCATGGCCCATGCCGGGCGCCCGGAGCCGGCGCCCGTGCCGCCCGCCGCCGCGGGGCTGGGCGCAACCCCGCTGGAGCACCTCGGCCGCTGGCTCGGCCGCATGCCGTTCGCCTCGCAGCAGCGGCTGCTGACCGTGGGCGTGGTGGTGTCGCTGGTGGCGCTGCTGGGCTCGGTGTACCTGGATAACCGCATCGCCAACAATGCCGCCGCGCAGATCGAAGTGGCCGGCGACATGCTGATGCACTCGCAGCGCCTGGGCAAGGCGGTGCCGGTCGCGCTGCTGGGCAATGCGCAGGCCTTTACCCAGCTGCGCCAGTCCAGGGACGCGCTCTCGGGCGACCTGAAGGCGCTGCAGCAGGGCAGCGACGAAAAGCGCGTGCGCGCCACCACCGGCGCGGCCGAGCCGCTGCTGCAGGCCGCGCTGCAGTCCTGGCAGCGTTCCGAGAAAAGCGCCGCCGACGTGCTGGCGCAGCAGCCGGTGCTGACCACCATCGGCCAGACCCTGCAGATCTTCAACGCCTCCAACCCCGAGCTGCTCGAATCCGCCGAACAGGTGGCGGCGATCAAGCTGCAGTCCGGCGCCAATGCGCGCGAGGTGGCGGCCTCGGCGCAGCTGGTGATGCTGACCCAGCGCCTGGGCAAGAACCTGAACGAGTTCCTGGCCGGCGAAGGCGTCAACCCCGAGACCGCGTTCCTGCTGGGCAAGGACACCAACACCTTCCGCGAGACCCTGGACGGGCTGCTCAACGGCAGCGAGGCGCTGCGGCTGTCCGCCGCCACCGACGAGGAGACGCGCGGCTACCTGCAGCAGCTGTCGCAGCGCTTCGAAGCCGTGCAGAAGACCACCCAGACCATCCTGCAGAACCTGCCCGGGCTGATCGCCGCCAAGCGCGCGCAGCAGCAGATCTTCAACGACAACGAGGCGCTGCGCGCCGAACTGTCGGCGCTTCAGCGCGCGTATGCGGAGTCGGCGCGGAGCCGCCCGTTGACGCTGGGCGCGACCGTGGTGTCGGCGGCGCTGACGCTGCTGTGCCTGGTCGGGCTGGCCGCGCTCTACCTGCGCGATTCGCGCATGCGCGCGCTCGAAGCCGAGGCGCGCGAGCGCGAGGCCGAGGCCCGCCGGCTCGACGAAAAGCGCAACAACGACAACACCCAGAAGGCGATTCTGCAGCTGATGAACGAGCTGCAGGACATCGCCGACGGCGACCTGACGCGCCAGGCCACCGTCACCGAGGACATCACCGGCGCCATCGCCGACTCGGTCAACTACACCGTGGAAGAACTGCGCGAGCTGGTTGGCCGGGTGCAGCAGACCGCGGGCGAGGTGACGCAGGCCTCGGGGCAGGTGCAGGCCACCTCGACCCAGCTGGTGTCGACCACCGAAGAGCAGTCGCGCCAGATCCGCCAGACCGGCGAGTCGGTGGTGGAAATGGCCGACCGCATCACGCAGGTGTCGCGCGGCGCGGCCGAATCCGCCAACGTGGCGCGCGCCTCGCTGTCGGCCGCGGAACAGGGCCAGCAGGCGGTGCAGAACGCCATTGCCGGCATGAACGACATCCGCGAGCAGATCCAGGAAACCTCCAAGCGGATCAAGCGGCTGGGCGAGTCGTCGCAGGAGATCGGCGAAATCGTCGAGCTGATCTCGGACATTACCGAGCAGACCAACGTGCTGGCGCTGAACGCCGCCATCCAGGCGGCGTCGGCGGGCGAGGCCGGGCGCGGCTTCTCGGTGGTGGCGGAAGAAGTGCAGCGGCTGGCCGAACGCTCCGGCGAGGCCACCAAGCAGATCGGCGCGCTGATCCGCACCATCCAGACCGATACCCAGGACGCGGTGCACGCGATGGAGCGCAGCACCCAGGGCGTGGTCGAAGGCGCGCGCCTGTCGGACCACGCCGGTGCCGCGCTGGTCGAGATCGGGCGCGTGTCGCGCCAGCTCGCCGAGCTGATCGAGCAGATCTCGCAGTCCACCTCGCACGAGGCCGACCTGGCCACCACCGTGGCGCGCCATATCGAGCGCATCCTGCAGGTCACCGAGCAGACCACCACCGGCACGCGCCAGACCGCGCAGTCGGTGCGCCAGCTGACGCTGCTGAGCGAGGAGCTGCGCAACTCGGTGTCGCGCTTCAAGATCGCCTGAGTGGCCGGATGACGCCTGCGACCGCTTCCGCGCACCGCGGCCCCGCGCCTTATGCCAACTCCGCGCCCGCCGCCCGTTGCGGCGGGCGGCCTGCGGCTGCCGTGCCGGCGCCGCACTGGAAGCCGTCATGTCCCTGAATTTCCCCGCCCCGCGCGACGCGGCCGCAGCCGCAGCCGGTTTGCCGGCCGGCCCCGCCGCCCTGCCTGAACCCGAACCCGCGCCGTTGCCCGACGGCGGCGCCGCGCGCGACCTGTCCGGCCTGGCATGGCTGGCGCCCAGCCTGCGCAGCGCGCTCGAAGACGCCGCTGCGGAGCTTGGCCACTATGTCGACGAAGTGCGCCAGGCGCCCGAGGCGCTGGGCGCGCGCGACACCACCTCGCTGCGGCTGGCCGGCCAGCATCTGCACCAGGCCGCCGGCGCGGTGCATATCGTCGGGCTGCGCGGGACCGACCCGTATTGCCAGGCGCTGCGCCGCCTGCTCGACGCCATCGACGCCGGCAGCATTGCCGCCGGCCCCGAGGCGCTGGCGGTATTCCGCGCCGGTGTGCAGGCGCTGGCCGACTATGTCGACGATTTGATGGCGGGCGACGACGAGGCCCCGCTGCGCCTGTTCCAGCCCTATGCCGCGGTGCTCGCCAGGCTGGGCGAGGAACGCGTGCATCCCGCCGACCTGTGGCTCGACGATCTGCAGATGCTGCCCGGCATGCTGCTGCCGCCGAAGGGACCCGCCGCGGTCACGCGCGCGCGCCAGCAGTTCGAATCAGCGCTGCTCAAGGCGCTGCGCCTGCCGACGCCATGCGCCGACGCGGCGCTGCTGCGCGAAGCCTGGCTGCCGCTGCACGCGGCGCTGCAAGACCTGCGTGCCAACGAGCAGGAAGCCCGCCGCGCCGCCGATCATCCCGACCGCGGCGTCTGGCACGTGCTCGGGCTGGTGTGCCGCGCGCTGGCGCTGGGCCAGCTGCCGTCGGACCTGCTGGCCAAGCGCTTTGCCGGCCGCGCCAATTTGCTGCTGCGCCAGTACCAGCAGGGCCATGTGCGCGTGCCGCAGGCGTTGCTGAACGACGCGGTGTTCCTGCTGGTCTGCACCGGGCTGGCCGACGGCGGCAACGGCGGCAATGGCGGCAACGGCAACGACGACGTGGCGGCACTGCGCGCCGACATCGCGCGCACGCTGGCGGCGTTCCGCCTCGATGCCGCTCACGCGCAGGCCAATGCCGATTTCCGGCTGCGCTACTACGGCTGGCTCGACCCGATCGACACACGCAACCTGCAGCAGGCCGCGGCCGGGCTGGAACGCGCCGCCGCCGCCGACCAGGCCGCGTGGGAGCTCGCGCTGGCGGCGCTGGCCGAGGCCGCGCACCCGCTGGCACAGCCGTCGCTGCAGCGTTGCCTGGCGCAGGCCGCCATGCCGGGGCGCGCGCGCGGGGCCGGCGATGCGCTCGGCGCCGCCGGCATCGCGCTGTTCCTGTCGCGTGCGCTGGCGCTGCCGTGGCGCGTGCACGGACAGTCCGCCCATCCGGCGGCCGCGCACTTTGCCGCGCAGTGCGACGCGCTGGCCGCCTGCGTGGCGGACCCCGGTGCCGCCGCGCCGGCCTGGCTGGCGCGCATGGTCGACGAGTCGCGCGCCCAGGCGCTGCGCAACGAAGCCGTGGCGCAACTGCGCGCGCAACTCGACAGCGGCGAATCCTGGCTCGACAGCTATGACCGCAATGCGGCGCGCCCCGACGGCGCCGCGCACCTGCGCGACGCGCGCCAGGCCTTCGCCGCGCTGGCCGGAACGCTGGCGCAGCTGCAGGCGTCGCCGGCGCTGCCGGGCGCGCTGGCCGGCGAGGCCGCGCAGGCCAGCGCGGCCGTGGCGGCCGTCAAGACGCTGCTTGCCGATGCGGGCGAGCTTGCCGACGCCGGCGCGCGCGCGGCGCTGCTGCGCGCGGTGGCGGCGGAACTGGGCGTGGTCCATGCGTTCGCCGACGCGCTCGAATTCGGCCGTGCCCGCCACGCCGAGGACTTGCCGGAGGTGCCAGCCGCGGGCGACGGGCATGCGCCGCAGGACCCGCTCGACGCGGCGCGCAGTGCCGCCGACGAAGCCCTGCGTGCCGGCGCCGTCGCCGACGCGCCGGCGGTGCAGCGGCTGCGCGCCGCGCTGCAGGCGCTGGCCGACCAGGCCGCCATCGACGACGATGCGGCGTTGCGCCGCCAGGCTGCCGACGCCGTCACGCAGTGCAACGCCTGGCTTGCCGGCAGCGACGACGCCGGCGCGCGCATGGTGATGGCGCTCGCCGCGATCCCGGCGGAGCCCGCGCCGGTGCCGGCCGGCGCGATGACACCGGCCATGCCCGCGGCCGGCGACCACGCCGCCATCGATGCCGAGCTGCTCGACATCTTCCTGAACGAGGCCGACGAGGTGCTGGGCGGCATTGCCGGCGACCTCGGCGCCGGCGTCGAGGCGCTGCGCGATGCCGACTTGCTCAGCCGGTTGCGGCGCGCGTTCCACACGCTCAAGGGCTCCAGCCGCATGGTCGGCCTGCATCGCTACGGCGAGGCGGCATGGGCGGTGGAGCAGGTGATGAACCTGTGGCTGGCCGAAGCGCGCGAGCCCGCGCCGGCGCTGCTGGCGCTGTTGCGGCGCGCGCATGCCGAGCTGTCGGCATGGGTGGCGCGGCTGCACGGCGATGCCGCGGCGTGGCACGACATCGCGCCGCTGGTCGCGGCCGCCGAAGCGGTGCGCCATGCCGGCACTGCCGCGGACGCGGCGCCCGCTGCCCCTGAGGTGGCTGGCGACGACGCGCCGGACGGACATCCGGAGGCGGCCGCCATCGCGGACACCGATACCGGCGCCCCTGCCGACACCGGCACGCCCGACCACAACGTGATCCCCTTCCGCCTGGCCGGCGCCCTGTCGGACGAGGACGATCACTACAAGGTCGTCGGTCCGGTGCGAATCGGCCTGGCGCTGTACAACGTCTACCTGCAGGAGGCCGATGGCCTGCTGCGCCAGTTCGCCATCGATATCTCCGAATGGCGGCATGAAGCCCATCCGTGCCCGAGCGAGCTGGCGCTGCGCGTGGCCCACACGCTGCAGGGCAGCGCGTCGACTGTCGGCCTGGAGCCGGTGCGCGAGATCGCCGAGGCGCTGGAAGCATTGCTGCTGCAGCTGGGCTCGCATCCGGTGGCGATGCATGCGGGCGATTTCCGCCTGCTGGAGCAGGCCGCCGAACGCATGCGCGGCATGCTGCACCAGTTTGCCGCGGGCATCTGGCCGCAGTCCGATGCCGCGTTGCGCCGCAGCCTGGTCGAGTTCGGCGAGCGCGCGCTGCTGCGCCCGCGCGTGGCAGTGCCCGCGCCGCCGCCGGCCGAGGCCGATGACGCCATGGCGCAAGTGTTTGGCCGCCAGCCGCCGGCGGCACAGGCCGCACCCGCCGTGCCGCCGGCCGACGCAACCCAGGCAGCCGCTGCCGCCCCTGCCGTGCCGCCTGTCTGCGCGCAGGATGCGGTGGTGATCGCGCTGCCGACGGCGCCGCGCGCGCCCGAGGCGCCCGCCGCTGACCCTGGCACCGCACCCGACCCGGCACTGGTGCAGATCTTCCTGGAAGAGGCGCAGGGCTCGCTGCCCGAACTGGGCAAGCTGTTGCGCGGCTGGGAAGCCGCGCCCGCCGACGCGCGCCACGGCGGCCTGGTGCTGCGCGCACTGCATACGCTCAAGGGCAGCGCGCGCATGGCCGGCGCGATGGCGCTGGGACAGGCCGCGCACGAGATGGAGACGCTGCTCGACGGCACGCTGCGCGGGCAGGCGCAGCAGCCGGTTGCGCCGAAGGTGTTCGAGCGGCTCTACGCCTGGTACGACCGCATCCTGGCGCATGCCGAGGCCTTGCAGGCCGGCCGCCTGCTGCCGGCCGACGATGCCGATGTGGTCAACGGCCTGGCCGATCCGCCGCAGCCGGCCGACGCCGCCGTGCGGCCTGAAGACGCCGAAGCTTCCGGCGTATCCGCCGCAGAGGTGGTTGTGCCTGAACTGCCCGCGGTGCCGGGACCGGCCGACGTGATGGTGCCGATGCCGCCGGCCGCGCCGCTGGCCCCGTTCGCACCGCTGGTATCGGCCGAGCCGCAGCGCGCGCTGGTGCGCGTGCAGGCGCGTGCGCTCGATACGCTGATCAACGAGGCCGGCGAGGTCGGCGCCACGCGCGCGCGCCTGGACAGCGAGCTCGAGGCGATGCGCGCCTATCTGGGCGAACTGAACGACAACGTCGCGCGCTTGCGCGGCCAGCTGCGCGAGATCGAGATCCAGGCCGAATCGCAGATGGCATCGCGCATTGCCGACGCACAGCACAAGCAGGAATTCGATCCGCTCGAGTTCGACCGCTTCACGCGCTTCCAGGAGCTGACGCGGATGATGGCCGAGTCGGTCAACGACGTCGCCACCGTCGAGCAGAACCTGCAGCGCGGCTTCGACCGCGCCGCCGGCGACCTGGCCGCGCAGGCGCGGCTGACGCGCGGACTGCAGCGCGGGCTGATGCAGGCGCGCATGGTGCAGTTCGACGCGCTGGCCGAGCGGCTCTACCGCGTCGCGCGGCAGGCCGCGGCCGAGACCGGCAAGGAAGTGCGGCTGCTGATCAAGGGCGGCACGGTTGAGATCGACCGCTCGGTGCTTGACCGCATGGCCGGCCCGATCGAGCACCTGATCCGCAACGCGGTGGCGCACGGCATCGAGCCCGCCGCGCAGCGCCGTGCCGCGGGCAAGCCCGCCACCGGCGCGCTTACGCTGGAGGTGCAGCAGGAAGGCAACGAAGTGGTGCTGCATTTCATCGACGATGGCGGCGGGCTGGACCTGGCGCGCATCCGCGCCCGCGCGGTCGAGCGCCGGCTGCTGGCGCCGGACGATGACGCCAGCGAGGCGCGCCTGACCGAGATGATCTTCACCCCCGGCTTTTCCACCGCGGAGGCGGTGTCCGAGCTGGCCGGCCGCGGCGTGGGCATGGACGTGGTGCGCGCCGAGACCGTGGCGCTGGGCGGTCGCATCACGCTGGCCTCGCAGCCCGGGCAAGGCACCACCTTTACCGTGCACCTGCCGCTGACCACCGCCATCACGCAGGTGCTGGTGATCGCGCTGGGCGCGCGCCGCTATGCGGTACCCAGCGGCATGATCGACCAGGTGCAGCAACTGCGCGCGCCGGCGTTGCTGGACGCGTACAACCGCGGCCGAGTGACCGTGGCCGGCGCCGAGGTGCCGTTCTTCTACTTCGGCGCGCTGCTGGAACAGGTTGAGGGCGCGCCCGCGGGGCGCAAGTACTCGCCCGTGGTGGTGGTGCGCAGCGGCGCCGAGCGCGTCGCCGTGCATGTCGACGACGTGGTCGGCAACCGCGAAGTGGTGGTCAAGCATATCGGCCCGCACCTGGCGCGGCTGGAGGGCATCGCCGGCGCGACCACGCTCGGCGACGGCGAGATCGTGCTGATCTACAACCCGGTGGTGCTGGCGCAGCGCTTCGTGCGCGAGCGTGGCCGGTCGCTGCCGCTGGATCCGCCGCGGTCGTCATCGCAGCCAGGGCAGGCCGTGGCCGCGCCACCGGGGGCGGTCGCGGAACTGGCGGGCGACGGCACCGCCGAGCCCGTGCCGGGACTGGCGGCGCAGCCCACCGTGATGGTGGTGGACGATTCGCTGACCGTGCGCAAGGCCACCCAGCGCCTGCTGGGGCGCGCGGGCTACCACGTGGTGCTGGCCCGCGACGGGGTCGACGCGCTCAAGCAGCTGCAGGACGTGATGCCGGATGCGATGCTGGTCGATATCGAGATGCCGCACATGGACGGCTTCGACCTGACCCGCAACGTGCGCTCCGACGCGCGCCTCGCGCACCTGCCGCTGGTGATGATCACCTCGCGCACCGCCGACAAGCACCGCCGCTACGCCGAGGAAATCGGCGTCAACGTGTACCTGGGCAAGCCGTATAACGAGGATGAACTGCTGGGGACGCTGCACCGCCTGCTGGGCGAGCGCGCGGCGGGGACGGCGGGGTCGGTGGCGCAGATGCTGGGGGATGGGCCACCAGGCTGAGGGTTTGCTCCCCTCTCCCGCGTGCGGGAGAGGGGCGGGGGTGAGGGCGAGCGGTGGCAATAGCGAGAACCTTCACTTCGTGGATACTCCTGCCCTCACCCCAACCCTCTCCCGCACGCGGGAGAGGGAGTACCCAAGCGGTCATGCAAAGCGCATCAGTGCTTCAGCCCCACTACCACCGCATCTGCGCATTCTTGCTGTTGGTGCTGACGCTCATGGTCCTGGTCCGCCCCTGATAGGTCGCGCGCACGTTGTACGTGCCCGACGGCGCCTTCAGCAGGCAGCGCGGCCCGTCCGCGACAAAGCTCGCGACTTCCCTGCCGCCGCGCATCAGCCTGACGTCGACATCCGACAGGTATTCGCCGCGCGCGCCCTGCGTGAACAGCAGGCTCATGTTGTACTTGCGCGCCTGCGATTGCAGCGCGACCTGCTCGTCCTCGGCCACGCCGCCGCAGATATATGACACCGGGCCGGCCTGGCGCGGCACCATTGCGTCACGTGGCGGCGGCGGGGACGGCACGGTCAGCGGCGGCCGGGGCTGGGCCGGGGCTGCTACCGGCGGCGGCGCGGGCACCGCGGGCGGCGTGCCGGTGGGCGCGGGCATCGGTGAAGCCGTTGGCGGCGGCGCGGCCGTGGCCGGAGCCGTTATGCCAGGCGCGGGCAGGGTCTCGGGCGGCATGGTGGCCGCTGGCGGCACAGTGGTGGAGGGGGGCACGGTCGCGGCCGGCGGCACGGTCGCGGCGGGCGGCGTAGCGACACCCGGCGTCGGTGCCATGGTGCCTGGCGCGGGAGCCGGTGCAGCAGTCGCAGGCGCGGCCGGGGTTGCCGGCACGGGACTGGGCTCGACCACGGGCGCCTGTGCATGGCTGGCGGCGGGCACCAGGGCGAGCAGCGCGATCACGCCGGCGCTGAGCGCGAGCACCAGGCGCTTCACGCGCGAGCGGCGGGCCAGCCGCGCTTCGACCACCTTCAGTGAACGGGTAGGGGCAAACGGGAGCAGTTGCGGCATCGTGGCCTCCTTGGCAAGCTTGGGAATCGATGCCCCGGAGGACCCCGTCGGGATCACTCCGGGTGTCTCTTTTCCATGCTAGAGCCCGGGAATAGGCGACACTGCCGGGCGTGGTCCTACATCCGCGTCAGCCGACAGCGCATTCGCGCCGGCAAGCGGCGCGCGCGCGACATCACTTCCGGCTCACCAGCCGCTTCGGTACCGACAGCGTCAGCGCGGCGCCAACCACCAGGCACGCGGCCAGCAGGTACATGCCGGAATCGGTGCTGTGGGTCAGGTCCTTGAGCCAGCCCACCGCATACGGGCTGAGAAAACCGGCGAGGTTGCCCAGCGAGTTGATCAGCGCAATGCCCGCGGCCGCGCCGGTGCCGGCCAGGAACGCCGTGGGCAGGCTCCAGAACAGCGGCAGCGTGGTCAGGATGCCGATCGTCGCCAGCGTCAGCGCCACCATCGCCAGCGTGGTGTCGCCATGCCATTGCACCGACAGCAGCAGCCCGACGGCGCCGGCCAGCGCCGGCACCGCGATATGCCAGCGGCGCTCGCCGCTGCGGTCGGCGCTGTAGGCCATCAGCACCATGCCGACCACCGCGCAGCCATAGGGGATGGCGGTCAGCAGGCCGATATCGAGCGCGCCCTTGACGCCCGTCTGCTTGATGATGGTCGGCAGCCAGAAGCTGACGCCGTACAGGCCCATGACGAAGCAGAAGTAGATCGCGCTCATCAGCCAGACGCGCGGGCTGGCAAACACGGTGCGGATCGGCGGGTCTTCCTTGTGCGCGTTCTCGCTGGCGATATTGCGCTCCAGCAGCGCCTTCTCTTCGGCCGACAGCCACTTGGCGTGGGCGATGCGGTCATCCAGGTAGCCCAGCACCCACAGCCCCACCAGGATCGACGGAATGCCTTCCAGCAGGAACATCCACTGCCAGCCGGCCCAGCCGTTGTGGCCATCGAAGGACTGCATGATCCAGCCCGACAGCGGCCCGCCGATCACGCCCGACAGTGCGATCGCGGTCATGAAGAAGGTGGTGGTGCGGCCGCGCCGGTTGGCCGGGTACCAGTAGGTCAGGTACAGGATGATGCCGGGGAAGAAGCCGGCCTCGGCAATGCCGAGCAGGAAGCGCAGCACGTAGAACATGGTCGGCGTGGTGACGAACATCATCGCCGCCGAGATCGCGCCCCAGGTGATCATGATGCGCGCGATCCAGATGCGCGCGCCCACCTTGTGCAGGATCACGTTGCTCGGCACTTCGAACAGGAAGTAGCCGATGAAGAAGATGCCGGCGCCCAGGCCGTAGACGGTCTCGCTGAACTTCAGGTCGTTCAGCATCTGCAGCTTGGCGAAGCCCACGTTGACGCGGTCCAGGTAGGCCACCACGTAGCACAGCAGCAGGAAGGGCACCAGGCGCCAGCTGACCTTGCGGTAGGTGGCGTCTTCGAAGGCGGCGTCGCTGACGCCGGGGTTCACTGCGGTCGTTGTCATGCTGTCTCCTGAGGAAATGCGTTTCTGTGTGACGCGTTCTTACAGCTACGGTACGACTGGGCCGGCAGAAAGACGCCAGCGGCGTGGCGTCAGACGCAGCGGCCGCCGTCCACTTCGATGCAGGTGCCGGTGATGAAGGCAGCTTCGTCCGAGGCCAGGTACAGGCAGGCGTTGGCCACGTCCTGCGGCGTCGACATGCGGCCCATCGGGATGGTGGCGAGGAACCTGGCGCGGTTCTCGGGCGTGTCGGGCATGCCCATGAATTCCTCGAGCAGCGCGGTGGCGCCGATCACCGGGTTGACGCAGTTGACGCGGATATTGTCCGGGCCCAGCTCCGCGGCCATGGCCTTGCTCGCCGTGATCACCGCGCCTTTGCTGCCGTTGTACCAGACCAGCCCCGGCCGCGGCCGGATGCCGGCGGTGGAAGCGATATTGACGAACACGCCGCCGCCGCGCCGGCGGAAATGCGGGACGAACGCGCGCGCCGACCAGTAGATGCTCTTGACGTTGACGGCGTAGACACGGTCGAACTCGTCCTCGGTGACTTCGAGGATGGGCTTGTTGCGATGCGTGGTGCCGGCGTTGTTGACGACGATATGCACGTCGCCAAAGACGGACAGGGCGGCGTCGCGCATGGCCTCGGTATCGGCTTCGCGCGAGACATCGGCGCGTACCGCGCGGGCGCGCCCGCCGGCGTCGCGGATCGCCGCGGCGACGCGCTCGGCGGCGTCCTCGCGCAGGTCGGCCACCACCACGTTGGCGCCCTCGCGCGCAAAGGTATGGGCAATGCCTTCGCCGAAGCCGGAACCTGCGCCGGTGACGATCGCTACCTTGTTGGCCAGTCTCATGCTTGTCTCCTCGGTTGTTCTTGGTGATATCCGGTGCAGGGCGGGGCTAGTGCGAAAACGGCCCGCGCCCCCTCAGGGCATTCGCCACCATCATCAGCGCCAGCAGGAACGGCAGCGCCACATACAGGCACCAGTGCACGCGGTCGCCGACCACGTCGCCCCACTTGCGCTTGAACACCTGCAGTCGCGGCATGCCGGAAGGATTGGTGGCGCGCTTGTTCCGCACATGCCAGGCCATCCAGAAAAAGAAGATGGCAAAGGCGACCGACAGGAAATTGATGTTACCCATGTTGAATGGCAATGGTTTTCAGGGTGGTGAATCCGTACAGGGCCTCGAAGCCCTTTTCGCGGCCGTAGCCGGACTGGCCGCTGCCGCCGAAGGGCAGCTCCACGCCGCCGCCGGCGCCGTAGTTGTTGATAAAGACCTGGCCCGCGCGCAGCTTGTGCGCCAGGCGCAGCTGGCGCCCGCCGTCGCGGGTCCAGACCCCGGCGACCAGCCCATAGGGCGTGCCGTTGGCCAGCGCGACGGCTTCGGCTTCGGTGTCGAACGGCATCGCGGCCAGCAGCGGGCCGAACACTTCTTCCTGCGCCAGCCGGTGCGCGGGCGGCACGTCGCGGAACAGCATCGGCACCTGGTAATAGCCGGCCTCGGGCGCCTCGGCCACGATCTGGCCCTGCGCCATTACCGCCACGCCGGCGTGCTGCGCGTCGGAGACGAAGTCCCACACGCGCTGCTGCTGCTTGCGGCTGATCAGCGGGCCGCATTCCAGGTCGAGCTCGGACGGGCCCACGCGCAGCGCTTCGAACACCGACGCGAGCCGATCCAGCAGCACGTCGTAGACCGGGCGCTCCACCAGCAGGCGGCTGCCGGCCGAGCAGGTCTGTCCGGCGTTCTGCACGATGCCGTTGACCACCACCGGCACCACTGCGTCGAGGTCGGCATCGGCGAACACGATCTGCGGCGACTTGCCGCCCAGTTCCAGCGTCACCGGCACGTGGTTCTCGGCGGCCAGCTGCGACACCAGCTTGCCGGTCTGCGGCGAGCCGGTGAACGAGATGTGCTGGATGCCGGGGTGGCGCGCCAGCGCGGCGCCGGCCTCGTGGCCGTAGCCCGTGATGAGGTTGAGCGCGCCTTCGGGCAGGCCGGCCTCGGCGGCGATCTCGGCCACGCGCAGCAGCGACAGGCAGGCATCCTCGGCCGGCTTGACCACGCACGCGTTGCCGGCGGCCAGCGCCGCGCCCACGCTGCGCCCGAAGATCTGCAGCGGGTAGTTCCACGGGATGATGTGGCCGGTCACGCCGTGCGGCTCGCGCACCGTCAGCACGGTGTAGCCCGGGTTGTAGGGGATGGTCTGGCCGTGCAGCTTGTCCACGGCGCCGGCATAGAACTCGAAGTAGCGCGCCACCGCGCGGGCATCGGCGCGCGCCTGGCGCAGCGGCTTGCCGGTGTCGCGGGCCTCGAGCGCGCCCAGTTCTTCTTCATGGGCGATCAGGGCCACGGCGACGCGGTTGAGCAGGCGCACCCGCTCGGCCGGGGCCATCTGGCCCCAGGCGCCGTCGGCGGCCTGGCGCGCCGCATGGACGGCGACGTTGATATCGGTGGCGTTGCCGCGCGCAATCTCGGCAAAGGGCTCGCCGTTGGAGGGATCGAAGACCTTGATGCGCAGGCCGTTGTCGGGGGCGATCAGGCGGTTGGCGACGAAGTGCTGGGCGTGCATGGGTGGCTCCGGGCAGCATAAAGGCTGCGGCTATTCAGTGTCGGCTGAAGAATGCGCCATTATCGCCCACGCCGGCGCCGCTGCAACGCGTTGCAGCGGGCCCGCGAAGTCGGAACCGGCGGCGGCGTGTCAGCAACCGGTCAGGCGCGAGCCGCTATAATGCCCGCCATCCGACAACACAGCGCAGGCATCTGGAGAACCGCATGAGCTTCAACCTCGTATCCCCGGGCAAGGACATTCCCAACGATTTCAACGTCATCATCGAGATCTCGGCCCAGAGCGATCCGGTGAAGTACGAGGCCGACAAGGAAACCGGCCTGCTGTTCGTCGACCGCTTCATCGGCACCGGCATGCGCTACCCCGCCAACTACGGCTATATCCCGCAGACGCTGTCGGGCGATGGCGACCCGGTTGACGTGCTGGTGCTGTCGCCGTTCCCGATCCTGGCCGGCGCCGTGGTGCGCTGCCGCGCACTCGGCATGCTGAAGATGACCGACGAGTCCGGCGTCGACGCCAAGCTGGTCGCCGTGCCGGTGGACAAGCTGTCGCCCGCCACCGCCTACATGAAGGGCCTGTCCGACGTGCCGCAAAACCTGCTCGACCAGATCAAGCACTTCTTTGAGCACTACAAGGCACTGGAAGCCGGCAAGTGGGTCAAGGTCGAAGGCTGGGCCGGCATCGAGGAAGCCCACAAGGAAATCACCGACGGCGTGGCCAACTACAAGAAGTAAGCTGAACGCCCGCTGAACAGACCCCGCTCCGGCGGGGTTTTTTATTGCCGAGCGCTTGATGCGCGTTAGCACCCGGAAAAGTGGCCCGGGCTACGCTAGGCGGGTACTGACAAGAGGAGTCCCCATGCATCCCATCACCGAAATCCAGCCTTTGCCGCAGACCCTGCCATCGTCGCGCCGCTATGACCGGCTGGCGGTGTCGTTCCATTGGGCAGTGTTCGTGCTGGTGGCACTGGCCTATGCCGCGATCGAGCTGAAGGGCAGCTTCGCCAGGGGCACGCCGCCGCGCGCGCTCGCCATGGCGGTGCATGAATGGGCCGGCGCGCTGGTGCTGGGGCTGGCGGTGCCGCGCCTGCTGTGGCGGCTGCTGCGCGGCGCGCCCGCGCCGGAGCCGGGCGCGCGCTGGATGCAACGGGCCGGCGCGGCCATGCACTGGGTGCTGTACCTGTTCATCCTGACCCAGCCGCTGCTGGGCCTGCTGGCGATGAATGCCGGCGGCCACCTGCTGGCGCTGCCTGCGCTGGGCGTCGAAGTGCCGGCACTGGTCGCGCCCGACCCGGTGCTGAAGGACACCGTCAAGGACTTCCACGAAACCCTCGGCACCGCGTTCTACCTGGTCATCGGCCTGCATGCGATGGCATCGCTGTTCCATCACTACATGCTGGGCGACGACACGCTGCGGCGCATGTGGCGCTGAGCGACGCAGGCGTCAGGTACGCGCGAACGGGTTGCGTTCGCCGAGCTCGTCCAGATAAGCGTCGATGCCCTGGCGCTCGCGCGCGAGGAAGCGCTCGACGGCATCGGAGAAGGCCGGGTGCGCCAGCCAGTGGGCCGAGCGCGTGGCCACCGGCAGGAAGCCGCGTGCCATCTTGTGTTCGCCCTGCGCGCCGCCTTCGAAGGTGCCGATGCCGTGTTCGATGCAGAACTCGAGCGGCTGGTAATACGCGGTCTCGAAATGCAGGCACGGGTGATATTCCAGCGCGCCCCAGTAGCGCCCGTAGAGCGTGCTGACTTCCGGCGCGGCGTCATAGACCAGCAGCGAGCTGGCGATGGGCCGGCCCGCGCGCTCGGCGATCACCAGCAGCAGGTGCTGCGGCATGGCGGCGCCGATGCGGCGGAAGAAATCCAGGTTCAGGTAAGGCGTGGAATGGTGCTCGCGGTAGGTCTGGCGATAGCAGCGGTTGAAGAACTTCCACGCTTCGTCGTCGATTTCGGCGCCGCGCAGGCGGCGGAAGGTGATGCCGGCCTGCGCCACCTGGCGGCGCTCGGCGCGGATGTTCTTGCGCTTCTTCTGCGACAGCGTGGCGAGAAAGTCGTCGAAGCTGCCGTAGCCGTCATTGGTCCAGTGGAACTGCACGCCGTGCCGCATCAGCATGCCGGCCTGCGCCATCAGCGCGGCCTCGGCCTCGTCCGGAAACAGGATGTGCAGCGACGACATCTGGCTGTCGGCGGCCAGCGCCAGCGCCACCTGCAGCAGCAGCCGGCGCGCCTCGGCGTCTTCGGCCAGCAGCCGCGCGCCGCGCACCGGCGTGAACGGGATCGCCGCCAGCCACTTGGGGTAGTACTCGATGCCGTTGCGGGCATAGGCGTCGGCCCAGGCCCAGTCGAAGACATACTCGCCATAGGAATGCGCCTTGGCGTAGAGCGGCATGGCGGCGGCCAGCCGTTGCGGGCGGCCGGCCGCGGGCGGCGCCCACAAGGTCAGGTAGCGCGGATGCCATCCGGTATCCGGACAGGCGCTGCCGCTGGCGTGCAGCGCGTGCAGGAAGGCATGCCTGAGGAAGGGCGTGGCATCGGCGTGGCGGGCCACCAGGGCGTCCCAGGCGGCGGCATCGATCTGGCCCAGGTCGGAGACGATCTCGGTACGGTATTGCGCCGCGGCTGCGCCGGCTCGGTCGTGCGGTTCCCGTGCCGGCTCGCCCTGGCCGGGCACGCATGGTTCAGACTGCATTGCACCAGTTCCCTGTGTGGACCGGTCGAGTCTACCGGAAACACTGTGCCCCGGCTGCGCGGCGCGGCAACGCCAGGGCTGGCGTCGTAAAATGGAGCATCCTGGTCAATAGTGCTCTCGCAGGCATTCACGGATGCACCCGGCGACCCGCACGCTTGCGGTTGGTCCAACAGACCGCCGCACGACTCCCCTCACCAAGGCCCGATATGAAAAACCTGTTTTTCAACCTGTATTCGCACGGCTTTGCGCGCGTCGCGGTGGGCGTGCCGGTCTGCCGCGTGGCCGACCCGGCCTTCAACGCCAGCGAGACCATTGCCCTGGCGACGCAGGCGGCGCAGCGCGGCGCCGTGCTGGTCGCGTTCCCGGAGCTGGGGCTGTCGGCCTACACCTGCGACGACTTGTTCCACCAGCGCGCGCTGCTGGATGCCTGCCAGGCGGCGCTGGCCACCATCGTCGAGGCCTCGCGCAAGCTGCCGGCGGCGCTGGTGGTGGGCATGCCGCTGCGGGTCGAGCACCAGCTGTTCAACTGCGCCGTGGTGGTGGCGCGCGGACGCATCCAGGGCGTGGTGCCCAAGACCTACCTGCCCAACTACTGGGAGTTCTACGAGGCGCGCCAGTTCAGCGCCGCCGACAACGCCGCGGTCGATGCGATCGAGCTGCTGGGCCAGCAGGTGCCGTTCGGCGCCGGCCTGCTGTTCGACATCGAGGACATTCCCGACTTCCGTTTCCACGCCGAAATCTGCGAGGACGTATGGGTGCCGATCCCGCCGTCGTCGTTCGCGGCGCTGGCCGGGGCCACGGTCCTGGTCAACCTGTCGGCATCGAATATCGTGGTGGGCAAGTCCGGCTACCGGCACCAGCTGGTGTCGCAGCAATCGGCGCGCTGCCTGGCGGCCTACCTCTACACCTCGGCCGGCAAGGGCGAGTCTTCCACCGACCTGGCCTGGGACGGCCAGGCGCTGATCTGCGAGAACGGCGAGCTGCTGGCCGAGTCCGAGCGCTTTGCCGATACCTCGCACCTGCTGTTCGCCGATATCGACGTCGAGCGGCTGTCGCGCGAGCGCATGCACCAGGTTACCTTTGGCCACTCGGTGCGGCGGCACAAGACCGAGGTGGACCAGTTCCGCGTGGTGCGCTTCCCGCTCGACCTGACGCTGGAAAAGTCACTGCCGCTGGAGCGCAACGTGGCGCGTTTCCCCTACGTGCCGGCCGATCCGCGCCAGCGCGACGAGCGCTGCATGGAGGTCTACAACATCCAGGTGCAGGCGCTGGTGCAGCGGCTGTCGGCGAGCAGGATCAGCAAGGTAGTGATCGGCGTCTCGGGCGGGCTCGATTCCACTCACGCGCTGCTGGTGTGCGCCAAGGCGATGGACCGGCTCGGCCTGCCGCGCGCCAATATCCTCGCGTACACCATGCCGGGCTTTGCCACCAGCGGCCGCACACTGCAGCAGGCACGCCAGCTGATGCAGGTGGTCGGCTGCACTGCGACCGAGATCGATATCCGGCCGTCGTGCCTGGCGATGCTGAAGGACCTGGGCCACCCCTATGCCGCCGGCGAGAAGGTCTACGACGTGACCTTCGAGAACGTGCAGGCGGGCGAACGCACCAACCACCTGTTCCGGCTGGCCAACTACAACCATGCCATCGTGATCGGCACCGGCGACCTGAGCGAGCTGGCGCTGGGCTGGTGCACCTATGGCGTGGGCGACCACATGTCGCACTACAACGTCAATGCCAGCGTGCCCAAGACGCTGATCTCGCATCTGGTGCGCTGGGTCGCCGAGACCGGGCAGGTGGGCGAGGGCGGCTCGGACGTGCTGCTGGCCGTGCTCGACACCGACATCAGCCCCGAGCTGATTCCCGGCGACAGCAACCACGGCCCGGAACAGAAGACCGAAAGCACCATCGGCCCGTACGAGCTGCAGGACTTCAACCTCTACTACACGCTGCGCTTCGGCTTTGCCCCGTCCAAGATCGCCTTCCTGGCGCAGCACGCCTGGGGCGACCGCGAGCGCGGCATCTGGCCCAACGGCCCGCACGTAGCGCGCAACCAGTATGGCCTGCCCGACATCAAGCGCAACCTGGCGATCTTCCTGGACCGCTTCTTCCGCACCAGCCAGTTCAAGCGCTCGTGCGTGCCGAATGCGCCCAAGGTCGGGTCAGGTGGCTCGCTGTCGCCGCGCGGCGACTGGCGCGCGCCCAGCGACTCGGAGTCGGTGGTGTGGCTGGCGGATCTGGAGAAGGTGCCGGACTGAGCGCCAGGCCCGGTTGAGGAGTCGTTGGAGTGCCGGTTTATGCACAGGTTCTCCAGCGGCTACCCACAGGCTTATCCACAGGCGCGAATGGCGCCGGATGCGTGCAGCCCACGTAGCGGTCGCGCCGGCCGGGGCCCTGGCGGAAATGCAAGGGTCCAAGGGCTGTTAAAATGCCCTCCGGAGAGCGCCGCGTCCGCGGCGATGCGCCGCCAGGCGTGAACAAACGATAAACAGGGGCCAGTCATGAAGCAGATTACCGCCATCATCAAACCGTTCAAGCTCGACGAGGTGCGCGAAGCCCTGGCTGACGTCGGCGTGACCGGGCTGACGGTGACCGAAGTAAAGGGATTTGGCCGCCAGAAAGGGCATACCGAGCTGTACCGCGGCGCCGAGTACGTGGTCGACTTCCTGCCCAAGATCAAGATCGAAGTGGTGGTGGCCGAGAACCAGCTGGATACCGTGCTGGACGCCATCGTCAAGGCCGCCCACACCGGCAAGATCGGCGACGGCAAGATCTTCGTCACCGAGATCGAGCGCGTGATCCGCATCCGCACCGGCGAACAGGACGAAGCCGCGGTCTGAGTCATCGTCCCGCTCCAGCGACACGCCGCCCTGCAGGGCGGCGTTTTCATTGGTGGGTACGCCCTGGCCGAGGCTCAGCTGGGCAGCTTCCAGCCATACCGCACCGACGCCAGGCGCATGGCGATGATCGCCAGCGCGCCGGTCAGCAGCGCCGCCTCCTGCTGCACCTCGACCCAGCTCAGGCCGATATAGATCCAGCAGCCGATGAACGAGCAGGTGGCATAGGGCGAGCGGTCGCGCAGGATCATCGGCACTTCATTGCACAGCACGTCGCGCACCACGCCGCCGAACACGGCCGAGATGATGCCCATCATGACCGCCACGGTCGGCGTCATCTGCGCCACCAGCGCCAGCGAGGCGCCGGTCACCGAGAACAGCCCCAGCCCGATGGCGTCGGCCACGATCATGGCCCGGTCCGAGGCTACGCGGCTGACCACGCGCAGCACGAACGACGCGCCGAACGACATCACGAAGATCAGCAGCACGTAGCCTTCATGGTCGACCCAGTAGAACGGGCGCCGGTCGAGCAGCACGTCGCGCACGGTGCCGCCGCCGAAGGCGGTGGCAAAGGCCACCACGAAGGTGCCGACCACGTCCAGGCGCTGCTTGCGCGCGTCGACCACCCCCGAGACCGCGAAGGCGAGCACGCCGATCACCTCCATGATGTGGAGGATCAGGGGCAGCCGCCCCATCAGCAACTCGAGCGGAAGATGCATCCGGGCGGGGCGTCAGGCGCGCGGCTGGCGCAGCAGCACCATCAGCGCGCCGGCGCCGCCTTCGGCCTCGCGCGCCTGCACGAAGGCCAGCACTTCCTCCTTCTGCACCAGCCAGCTGCGCACCTTGCCCTTGAGCACCGGCAGCTTGTCGGGCGAGCCCAGGCCCTTGCCGTGGATCACGCGCACGCAGCGCACGCCGTTGCGCACCGAGCGGCGCAGGAACTCGGCCAGCGCCTCGCGCGCCTCGTCGCTGCGCAGGCCGTGCAGGTCGACCTTGTCCTGCGGCACCCATTCGCCGCGGCGCAGCTTGCGCACCACGTCCATGCCGATGCCGGGCCGGCGGAACGACAGCGTCTCGTCGGTCTCGAGCAGGCTTTCGACATCGAATTCGTCCGACAGCGACGCCTGCAGCACCGCCTGGTCGTTGCGCTGCGACTGCACCGGCACCGGCGCGGGCTTGCTGGGGGGATGGTGGGCGCGGTTGCGGTCGCGCAGCTGGCTGACCTGGCCCACGCTGGTGCGGAACACATCGGCTTCGGCACGCGCGCGCGCGGCCGCCTGCTCGGCGGCAAGGCGCTCGGCTTCGCGGCGCTCGGTATCGGCCTTGAGGGTGTCGCGCAGCCTGGCAAGGTCGTTCAGGCCGAGGCGTTGGGGCGGTCGGTCGGGTTTGCGGGCGCCGTGCGTCATTGAAAAAAATCTCCGGAGGCTCGGCGCCGATTATATCGACTGGCGGGGCCGCGGGCGGGCCCGCGCCCGTGTGACGCGCCGGCGGCGCTGACGGCTGCCGGCGGAGGGGATGGCTTACTTCAGCGCTTCGACGAAGCGCTGCGCGTCGAGCGCGGCCATGCAGCCGGTGCCGGCGCTGGTGATGGCCTGGCGGTAGACGTGGTCCTGCACGTCGCCCGCGGCGAACACGCCCGGCACGCTGGTGGCGGTGGCGTCGCCCTGCAGCCCCGACTTGGTCACCAGGTAGCCGTTTTCCATGGCCAGCTGGCCGGTGAACAGGTCGGTGTTGGGCTTGTGGCCGATGGCGATGAACACGCCGGCCAGCTTCAGGTCTTCGGTCTGGCCGGTCTTGGTGCCGCGCACGCGGATGCCGGTCACGCCGGAATCGTCGCCCAGCACTTCGTCCAGCACGCTGTCGTAGCGGATCACCACGCGGCCTTCCTTTTCACGCTGCAGCAGGCGGTCGACCAGGATCGGCTCGGCGCGGAAGCTGTCGCGGCGGTGGATCACGGTGACCTTGCTGGCGATATGCGACAGGTACAGCGCTTCTTCGACGGCGGTGTTGCCGCCGCCGACCACGGCCACTTCCTGGTTCTTGTAGAAGAAGCCGTCGCAGGTGGCGCAGGCCGACACGCCGCGGCCCATGAACGATTCTTCCGACGGCAGGCCCAGGTACTGGGCCGAGGCGCCGGTGGCGATGATCAGCGCGTCGCAGGTGTACTCGCCGGCGTCGCCGATCAGCGTGAAGGGGCGGGCCGGATGGCCATGCTCGTCGACCAGCTTCGCGGTATGGATGTGATCGAAGATTATTTCGGTCTTGAATTCCTCGGCGTGCGCCAGCAGGCGCTGCATCAGCTCCGGGCCCTGCACGCCCTTGGCATCGCCCGGCCAGTTCTCGACGTCGGTGGTGGTCATCAGCTGGCCGCCCTGGGCCAGCCCGGTGATCAGCACCGGTTCCAGGTTGGCGCGGGCCGCGTAGACCGCGGCGGTATAGCCGGCGGGACCGGAACCGAGAATCAGCACTTTTGCGTGTTTTGCCATGATGCGTTCCTGTGGCCGGTGCGGCATGGTGCCCACCGGCATTGCTCGAAAGCGACATTATAAGAGGAGCCGCATTTGCTCACTGTTGCAAATTCCAATGGGTGCGATAGTCTCGGGCCACGTTAAAATGGCCGCCACGATGCCTGTCCGTCACCCGGCGAACGAACCCCGGCCGCCGGCGGCATCGGTCCGAAACCGATCCGGAATCCCCTAACACGCGAGTTTCAACCAGGCATGGCCCGAGCTACCACGACCACCCGCACCGATCCCTCAGCCTTGCCATCCCGCATCGGCAAACTGCTGGGCGAGGTCCGCTGGTTCCTGCTGCTGGCCGTCACGCTGGGTTTCCTGTGCGTGCTGGCCAGCTACAGCAAGACCGACCCCGGCTGGTCCCATGCCAACCAGGTGGCCGACATCCATAACCTGGGCGGCCGCGTCGGCGCCTGGGTCGCGGATGTGCTGTTCTTCATCTTCGGCTTTTCCGCCTACTGGCTGGCGGTGCTGCTGGTGCGCCGCTGCTGGCGCGGCTGGCGCACGCTGACCGCCGAACTGCCCGAGCGCACCGACCACGGCCTGCACCGCCAGGGCGTCACCGTCAGCTGGATCGGCTTCGTGCTGACCCTGTTCTCCAGCATGGGCCTGGAGGCGATCCGCATGTACCCGCTGCGCGCCGCGCTGCCGCGCGCGCCCGGCGGGGTGCTGGGCGACCTGCTCGGCGGCTGGCTGCAGGTGGCGCTGGGCTTTACCGGCGCGACCCTGCTGCTGTTGCTGCTGCTGGCGATCGGGCTGTCGCTGTTCTTCCATTTCTCGTGGCTGAGCGTGGCCGAGCAGATCGGCGGCTTTGTCGAGACCCTGTTTCTGGGCTTCAAGGCCCGCCGCGAGAGCAAGCAGGACCGCATCATCGGCGAGGCCGCCAAGACCGAGCGCAAGGAAACCGTCGAGGTGCAGCGCGTGCGCATCGAAGAGGCGGCGCCGGTGCAGATCGTGCGCCCGCAGGCAGTGCCCAAGCACGAGCGCGTCGAGCGCGAGAAGCAGCAGCCGCTGTTCGCCGATATCCAGGATTCGGACCTGCCGCCGCTGTCGCTGCTGGATCCGATCCCGCCGCACCAGGAGACCGTCAGCGCCGAGACGCTGGAGTTCACGTCGCGCCTGATCGAGAAAAAGCTCAAGGACTTCGGCGTCGAGGTCAAGGTGGTGGCGGCCTACCCGGGCCCGGTCATCACCCGCTACGAGATCGAGCCCGCCACCGGGGTCAAGGGCAGCCAGGTGGTGAACCTGGCGCGCGACCTGGCCCGTTCGCTGTCGCTGGTGTCGATCCGCGTGGTCGAGACCATCCCGGGCAAGAACTACATGGGGCTGGAGCTGCCCAACCCGAAGCGCCAGACCGTGCGCCTGTCGGAAATCCTGGGCTCGCAGGTCTACAACGAGAGCGCCTCCAGCCTGACCATGGCGCTGGGCAAGGACATCGCCGGCAAGCCGATGGTGGCCGACCTGGCGCGCATGCCGCACTGCATGGTGGCGGGCACCACCGGCTCGGGCAAGTCGGTGGGCATCAACGCGATGATCCTGTCGCTGCTGTACAAGGCCAAGCCCGAAAGCGTGCGCCTGATCCTGATCGACCCGAAGATGCTCGAAATGAGCGTCTACGAGGGCATTCCGCACCTGCTGTGCCCGGTGGTGACCGACATGCGCCAGGCCGGCAACGCGCTGAACTGGGCCGTCGGCGAGATGGAGCGCCGCTACAAGCTGATGAGCAAGCTGGGCGTGCGCAACCTGGCCGGCTACAACAAGAAGATCGACGAGGCCGCGGCCAGGGAAGAGAAGATCCCGAACCCGTTCAGCCTGACCCCGGACGCACCGGAGCCGCTGGAAAAGCTGCCCACCATCGTCATCGTCATCGACGAACTGGCCGACCTGATGATGGTGGTCGGCAAGAAGGTGGAAGAACTGATCGCCCGCATCGCACAGAAGG
This sequence comes from Cupriavidus neocaledonicus, assembly GCF_000372525.1. Lineage (GTDB taxonomy): Bacteria > Pseudomonadota > Gammaproteobacteria > Burkholderiales > Burkholderiaceae > Cupriavidus > Cupriavidus neocaledonicus. The sequence goes on along the minus strand of NZ_AQUR01000101.1, from coordinate 169,720 downwards.
CGCGCGCCGCCGGTCTGCACCTGGTGCTGGCCACGCAGCGCCCGTCGGTGGACGTGATCACCGGCCTGATCAAGGCCAACGTGCCGACCCGGATCGCGTTCCAGGTCAGCAGCAAGATCGATTCGCGCACCATCCTCGACCAGCAGGGCGCCGAGACGCTGCTGGGCATGGGCGACATGCTCTACCTGGCGCCCGGCACCGGGCTGCCGGTGCGCGTGCACGGCGCCTTTGTCTCGGACGACGAAGTCCACCGGGTGGTGGAAAAGCTCAAGGAATCCGGCGAGGCCAACTACATCGAAGGCATCCTGGAAGGCGGGCTGACCGATGACGGCGGCGGTGGCGATGGTTTCGGGGGCGGTGCCGGCATCGGCGGTGGTGGCGGCGAAGCCGATCCGCTGTACGACCAGGCGGTAGAGGTGGTGCTGAAGAACCGGCGCGCGTCGATCTCGCTGGTGCAGCGCCACCTGCGCATCGGCTACAACCGCGCCGCGCGGCTGCTCGAAGACATGGAGAAGGCCGGGCTGGTCTCGGCCATGTCGGGCAACGGCAACCGCGACATCCTGGTGCAGGGGAGCGGTGCGGCCGCGCGTGACGATGACTGAGCTTGCCAGCGCTCATCCCGGCCGACCTGGTTTGTGCCCGGCTGATGATTTGTGCTAGCGGCGCTTGAGCAGCTGGTCGAGCTTCGTGTTGATGGTTTCAAATTGCTTGTCGACACGCACTTCCAGGCGCTCAATGCGCGCATCGACCGCATCGAGGCGATCCGTGATGCGGCGGTCCATTTCGGCCATCCGGCTCGCGAGCGGCGCGGTGGCCTAGCCGACCTTGTCCTGCGTGGTCTCATTCAGCCATGTCATCACGGAAAAGAAAAAGGCCACGCCCGCCAGGATGCCCGTGCCGACCATGGCGGGACCAAGGGGCCTGGCAGCGGCAGTCTTTCCCTGTCGAGCTTCGAGTTCGATCCTGACCCTGCGCGCCGCGATCGTGTCGATTTCGTCGCGGTCAATACGCTTGAAGCCGTGCCGGAACGGCTGGGGGCCCTCGGTGCGCTTGTCGTGAAAAGTGTTGGATGCGGTCGTGGTCATATTGCGGACCCAGTAAGAATGGCCGCGTGGCAGGAAGCACGCGTGGCGCAACGTGGAGATTGCACTACGTACATGGCATTGTGCCTCGGGTCAGGCAAGGATGTGTTTCGGCTGGATACGAGATGTCGCCACAACCTGCCTTTTTCCATCAATTCGGAGATTTCGCCGCAAACGCGGCGCAGTTCCCGAAACATCTGCCGTAATATCCCGTTACCCGAGAGCGTGCGCCGTGTGGAATCCTCCGGCTGCCCCCTGCTCTAACCAGACGAGTTGCCCGTGCAGCGGCCTACGGCGTTGAGCCCAGCACACGCAACAAATCACCCTATACGCCCTACAACTACCAGGACCCGAACCATGCGAAACCGCATCCTCGTGTCGGCTTGCGCCGCGCTGGCGATGTTTGCGCTGCAGGCGCCGGCCCACGCCGCCGCCACCGACCAGTTGCAGAGCTTTGTGACCGGCGTGAAGAGCGCGCGCGGCGAATTCACGCAGCGCCAGGTCAAGGGGCAGGGCGCCAACGTCAAGGTGACCGGTACCTCCAGCGGCACCTTCGTGTTCTCGCGCCCGGGCAAGTTCACCTGGCGCTATACCAAGCCCTACGAGCAGCTGCTGCAGGCCGACGGCCAGACCCTGTACATCTATGACAAGGACCTGAACCAGGTCACCGAGCGCAAGCTCGATGGCGCGCTGGGTTCCAGCCCGGCGGCGATCCTGTTCGGCAGCAACGACCTGGACAAGAACTTTGTGGTCAGGAACGGGCCGACGCGCGATGGCGTGGAATGGCTGGAGCTGACGCCCAAGGCTAAAGACACGCAGTTCGAGCGCATCGGCATCGGCTTCAAGGCCGGCAATCTCGAAGCCATGGAACTGCGCGATGCGTTCGGCAACACCACGCTGCTGACCTTCACCGGCATGCAGAAAAACCCGCCGCTGGCGGCCGATGCGTTCCGGTTCACGGTGCCCAAGGGCGCCGACGTGATGAAGCAATGAGGGCCGCCATGATGGATGCAAGCGAAGGATCGGCAGGATCGGGCGCAAGCTGGCGCCGCCATGGCGCGGCGTTGCTGGCCGGCGCTGGCGTGCTGATGCTGGCGGCATGCGCCAGCAGCGGCGGCGGCGCCAGCAAGTTTGATGTCGATGCCTTCCTGCGCGCGCCGGACTCGGCGTTGCCCGAAGTGGTCGGCAATCCGGCCTTTCTCGCCGCCACCCGGGTGTCCGCCACCGACTGTGCGGTAATGCTGCAGTCGGCCAGCACCGGCGTGCTGGAAGACCTGCCGCCGAGCAGCAACGCGCGCGGCCCGGCCTGGCTGCTGCACCCGAAGGACCAACCCGGCCAGGTCTGGTTGGTGGTCAGCGAGTCCGGCGGCGAACGCACCTGCCACGGTCCGTTGCCGGCCGATGCGATGAAAAGCCTGGCCAGCCGCGCCAGGGGCTGAGTCGGTCGCGAGCCGGCGCGAAGCCGCTCAGTGCGGCTTGATGGCGATCTTCAGCACGCCGTCGCGCTGGTTGGCGAACAGGTCGTACGCCGCGACGATATCCGCCAGCGGGTAGTGGTGCGTCACCAGCAGGCCCAGGTCGACGCGGCCGGATTCGATCACATTGACCAGCCGGCGCATGCGTTCCTTGCCGCCGGGGCACAGCGCCGTGTTGATCTTGTGGTCGCCCAGCCCGGCGGCAAATGCCGCCAGCGGGATGGTCAGGTCGCTGGAGTACACGCCTAGGCTGGACAGCGTGCCGCCGGGCTTGAGCACGCGCAAGGCCTGCTCGAAGGTGGCCTGGGTGCCGAGCGCCTCGATCGAGGCATCGACGCCGCGGCCGCCGGTCAGCTTCATGATTTCGTCCACCACGTCGCAGTTGCGGAAATTCAGCGCGACATCTGCGCCCATCTTGCGCGCGATCTCGAGGCGGTGGTCGTTGCCGTCGATGGCGATGATCGTGGTCGCGCCGCAGAGCCGCGCGCCGGCCGTCGCGCACAGGCCGATCGGGCCCTGGGCGAATACCGCGACGGTGTCGCCGATGCGGATGTTGGCATTCTCCGCGCCCTTGAAGCCGGTCGACATGATGTCGGGGCACATCAGCACCTGCTCGTCGGTGAGTCCGTCGGGGATCGGCGCGAGGTTGGCCTGCGCATCGGGCACCAGCACATATTCCGCCTGCGTGCCGTCGATCAGGTTGCCGAAGCGCCAGCCCGCGGTGGCCTTGTAGCCATGGCAGCCGCACAGCCCCTGCGGCACCAGGTAGCTGCCGTCCTGCGAGGCCACGCCGTCCTGCGCCGCGTAGGAATTGAAGTTGGGGCAGATCGCGCCGGCAATGACGCGCTGGCCTTCGCGGTAACCGGCCACCGCGCTGCCCAGCTTCTCGATCACGCCGACCGGCTCGTGGCCCACCGTCAGGCCGCGGGCGACCGGGTATTCGCCCTTGAGGATATGCACGTCGGTGCCGCAGATGGTGGTGGTGGTGATGCGGACCAGCGCATCGTTGGGACCGACATCGGGGATGGGCTTGTCGGCCAGTTCGATCCGGCCGGGCTCGACAAAGATGGCGGCTTTCATCATCGTGGTCATGCGTTTCTCCCAATATGTGCGGGTGGGGCAAAAGGGCAGGCCGTGGCCGGGCCCTGCCTGATCCTTGATAACACGCATGGGTTATAGGCTGGTTTATCCAGGTCAAGCGCGGACCAGACAGCAACAACGCGGCGGCTGCGCCAATCCGGCAAAAGTTTCAGATCTGAGTGAAAGGAAACTGAACCCCATGCGTCGCCATGTGTCCCAGAATCCTTTGACTCGCCATCCCTGACAGGAGCCCCCATGATCACGATGCTTGCCACCATGCGCAGCCGCACCCATCAACTGTTGTGGCTGGCCGCGGGCGGCGCCTTGCTGGCCGGCTGCACGGCCGTGCCGACGGAGCCCGCGGCGCCGGCACCGGCGCCCGGCCCGCAAGGTTCGCTCGGCACGCCGGCCGGCTGCGCCGCGGACAAGCTGGCCGACGATGCGCTGGTCGGCAAGCCCGAGGCCGAAGCCATCGGCCTGCTGCAAGGCTGTGCGTGGCGCCTGGGCGAACGCGACGGCCAGCAGTTCCCCGGCACCATGGACTACAACCCGCAGCGGCGCACGCTTGGCATCAAGGCCGGCAAGGTGGTTTGGGTGCGCCGCGGCTGAGGCCGCCGTGCCGCTGTTGACGGGTCATCTTGATCCGGCGCAAGCGCCGCCCAACATGACAGAAATGTAATTTGACCGCCTGAACAAGAATCAATATTGTTTTCCGCTAACCGGAATCCAAACACCGGGCGGCCTCGGGGGTGCCCGGCGGCTGCCCGAACCATGCTGGGGAGCCAACCGCGTGAAAACCACCCTCCGAACCTTGCTGCCGCGCGCCGCGGCACTGGCCCTGCTGACGCTGCCGCTTGCCGCGGCGGCGCAGGAAAAGGTACTCAACCTCTACACCGCGCGGCATTACCAGACCGACGAAGCGCTGTACGCCAACTTCACCAAGCAGACCGGCATCAAGATCAACCGCATCGAAGGCCAGGAAGACCCGCTGCTGGAGCGCATCCGCAATGAAGGCGCCAACAGCCCGGCGGACGTGTTCATCACGGTGGATATCGGGCGCCTGTGGCGCGCCCAGCAGGCCGGCGTGTTCGCGCCGGTGAAGTCCAAGGTGCTGGAGTCGCGCATCCCGGCCAACTACCGCGATCCCAATGGCGAGTGGTTCGGCTTCTCGGCACGCGGCCGGGTGATTGCCTACAACAAGGCCACGGTCAAGCCCGGCGACATCGCCAGCTATGAAGACCTGGCCGATCCCAGGTGGAAGGGCAAGGTCTGCACGCGTTCCAGCGGCCATGTCTACAACCTGTCGCTGATCTCCAGCCTGATCGCGCACGACGGCGAGGCCCGCACCGAGCAATGGGCGCGCGGCGTGGCCGCCAACCTGGCTCGCGTGCCCAAGGGCGGCGACACCGACCAGCTCAAGGCGGTTGCCGCCGGCGAGTGCGACGTGGCCATCGCCAACACCTACTACATCGCGCGCCTGCTGAAGTCGACCAAGCCCGAAGACAAGGCCGTGGCCGACAAGCTGGGCGTGGTATGGCCCAACCAGTCGAGCCAGGGCGTGCACATGAACGTCTCCGGCGGCGGCATGCTCAAGCATGCGCCGAACAAGGACGCGGCGGTCAAGTTCCTGGAGTACCTGGCCAGCGACGAGGCGCAGCGCTACTTTGCCGACGGCAACAACGAATGGCCGGTGGTGAAAGGCGTGAAGGTCAGCAACCCCGTGCTAGAGGCGCTGGGCGAGTTCAAGTCCGACACCATCAACGTGGCCGAGCTGGGCAAGTACCAGCCGCAGGCGCAGAAGCTGGTGGATCGGGCGGGTTTCAAGTAAATCGAAGCGCTTGGCTTGCCGCGGTTTTTTCTCTCCTCTCCCCCAAGCGGGAGAGGAAGCAGGCAAGCGATTGCCGAGCTGTCAGCTGCCGGACGGCGCGGTCACAGCAAAAACCGCTTGTTTCCCGTCACCTGGGTCGGCTCAACCTTGCGGAACGTCAGCTTGACGCTGCTGTTGAGCCGCCGTCCCGCCTGTCTGCGCACCAGCGCCCGGTGCAGCAAGCCCTTGTGGCCGACCGTGCCTTCGGCATAGGGCTGGCCCGAGGTCGAACCCAGCGCCATCGCCGCCAGCGCCTGGTTGCGCTGCGCCGCGCTTTTCTCCAGCAGCTTGTCCAGCGCCATGCGGGCGCGCACCTGCGCGGCCAGCGCGGTATCGCCCGGGTTGGCGCGGGCGCGCTCGGCGTCCCAAGGCAGTTGCACCTTGCCGGCCAGGCGGCGCAGCGCGGCGCGCAGTTCGGCGCCGTCCATGCGGGTTTCCTGCACGATCCAGACGGCGTCGTGGCGCACCGCCGCCTCGGCGTCGGCCATGCGGCGCACCAGCGCCGGCTGCAGCGCGGGCGCGGAAAATTGCCGCGCGCGGCGCACCGCGTTAAGGGCGATGCGGCGTACCTGCGGGTTGGCATGGTCGAACAGGTCGTCGATCACGCGCGCGGCGGTGTCGGCCGAGCCGATCATCTCGGCCAGCTGTCCGGCCAGCGAGACTTCTTCCACGCCGCTCAGCCTGGTGCGGCTGAGCCGGTTCAACTTGAACAGCAGGATGTGATATCGCAGCATAGGCTCTTGCGCGGCGGGCATGCCGCGGGTCGCGCCCGGGCGGATGCCGGGCCATAAGAGGCTATCGGCGCGAGGCGCGCGCGACTTTAGCGCGAGCGGCGCGGCTCAGCGCTGCGCCTGGCGGCGGATCGTGCGCGACAGCACGATCACCGGCAGCAGCCCGACCGCCACGATCACCAGCGAGGCGGTGGCGGCCTCGGTCAGGCGCTCGTCGGCGGCCAGGTTGTAGGCCTGCACCGCCAGCGTGTCGAAATTGAACGGCCGCATCACGAAGGTGGCCGGCAGCTCCTTCATCACGTCGACAAAGACGATCAGCGCGGCGGTCAGCAGGCTGCCGCGCAGCATCGGCAAATGCACGCGCCGCAGCGTGGCGCCGGGGCCGTGGCCGAGGCTGCGCGCGGCGGCGTCCATGCTGGGCGTGATCTTGCCCAGCCCGGCATTGACGGCCTGCAGCGCCACCCCCAGGAAGCGCACCAGCAGCGCATAGACCAGCGCGGCGATGCCGCCGGTCAGCAGCAGCCCCACCGAAAGACCGAACTGCTGCTGCAGCCAGACCGACAGCGCATTGTCCAGCCGCGCCACCGGCACCAGCACCCCCACCGCGATGACCGAGCCCGGCAGCGCATAGCCCATGCCGCACAGCCGGGTCAGGCCGCGCATCAGCCAGCTGCGCTTGCCGTTGACCGCGCGCGCGGCATAGCCCACCGCCAGCGCGACCGCCACCGCCGCCAGCGCGGTGGCGCTGGCCAGCAGGAAGCTGTTGCGCACCAGGCCGACAAAGCGCGGGCCGAACTGCGCGTCGCCATCGGTAAAGGCCATGCGGCACAGCATCAACGCGGGCACCAGGAAACCCAGCAGCACCGGCACCAGGCATGCCGCCAGCGCCAGCCAGCCGCGTGCGCCGTCCAGCGTCCAGGCCGCGGCGCGGCGCTGGTTGCCGAACACCTGCGCGCGGCCGCGGCTGGCGCGCTCCATCAGCAGGATCGCGGCAACGAACAGCAGCATGCAGGCCGACAGTTGCGCCGCGGCATTCTTGTCGCCCAGCGAGAACCAGGCGCGGTAGATGCCGGTGGAGAAGGTCGGGATGGCGAAATAGGCGACGGTGCCGAAGTCCGCCAGCGTTTCCATCATCGCCAGCGCGGTGCCGGCGACGATGCCCGGTCGTGCCAGCGGCAGCACCACGCGCCAGAGCCGGCTCCAGGTGCCGTGGCCGAGCAGGCGCGCGGCCTCGAGCGTGTTCTGGGTCTGCTGCAGGAAGGCAGCGCGCGCGGTCAGGTAGACGTACGGGTACAGCACCAGCGAGAACAGCACGATCGCGCCGCCGAGCGAGCGGATCTCGGGAAACCAGTACTCGCGCGCGCGCCAGCCGGTCAGCTCGCGCAGCCAGCCCTGCACCGGGCCGGCGAACTGCAGCGCGTCGGTGTAGGCGTAGGCGATCACATAGGCCGGCATCGCCATCGGCAGCACCAGCGCCCATTCCATCACGGCGTGGCCGGGGAAGCGGTAGGTCGAGACCAGCCAGGCGGTGCTCACGCCCAGCAGCAGCACGCCCGCGGCGACGCCGCACAGCAGCCAGACGGTATTGAGCACGTACTCGGCCAGCACCGTGTCGATCAGGTGGCGCAGGGTGTCGCCGGCGGGCAGCAGCACGGCCGAGGCGATCACCAGCACCGGCACGGCGATCAGCAGCGCCATCGCCACGGTGGCCAGGGTCAGGGGATGGAAGCGGCGGCGGCTGGACGGGAGCATGCGCGGGAACGGTGAGCAAAGTGCCGCCCGCCGAACCTGTGCCTGGCGGCGCGGTGTGCGGGCTGACGCATTCTAGCAATGCCGGCGGCGTCGGCGCGTCGGGCGAGGCTGGGACACCGGCCGCACGGGCCGGCACGTCCCTATAATGCGCACATGCGAACCGATTCCTATTCACGCCTGCCCGGCACCCAGGCCCGCACTCGGCCGGCTACCCGTGCCGATGCTCCGGATGCGGCCGTCCCCGCTCCGGCTGTCATCGAGGTGGATCGTATCCGCCACGCCTTCGGCCGCCATGCCGTGGTCAAGGGCCTGTCGTTCTCGGTGGCGCGCGGCCATATCGCCTGCCTGCTGGGCCCCAGCGGCTGCGGCAAGACCACGGTGCTGCGCGCGATCGCGGGCTTCGAGCCGCTGCAGGACGGCCGCATCGTGCTGGACGGGCAGACCGTGTCCTCGTCGGGCACGCTGCTGGCGCCGGAGCAGCGCCGCATCGGCATGGTGTTCCAGGACTACGCGCTGTTTCCGCACCTGGACGTGGCCGCCAACGTCGGCTTCGGCCTGACCCGCGCCAGCCGGGCCGAGCGCGCGGCGCGGGTGGACGAGGTGTTGCAGCTGGTGGGCCTGGACGGCGCCGGCCGCCAGTACCCGCACGAGCTGTCCGGCGGCCAGCAGCAGCGCGTGGCGCTGGCACGCGCGCTGGCGCCGCGCCCGGAGCTGCTGCTGCTCGACGAGCCCTTCTCCAACCTGGACGTGGACCTGCGCGAACGCCTGAGCCTGGAAGTGCGCGCGATCCTGAAGGCGCAGGGCACCACCGCCATCCTGGTCACGCACGAGCAGCATGAAGCCTTCGCCATGGCCGACGAGATCGGCGTGATGCACGACGGCGTGATCGAGCAATGGGGCAGCGCGCACGACCTGTACCACCGGCCGGCGTCGCGCTTTGTCGCCGGCTTTATCGGCCAGGGCGTGCTGATGGCGGGACGGATGCGCGATGCCGCGCAGATCGAGCTGGAGCTGGGCCTGCTGCGCCCGGCCGTGCCGCTGGACCTGCCGCCCGGCGCGCCGGTCGACGTGCTGGTACGGCCCGACGACATCATCCACGACGATGCCAGCCCGATGCGGGCCGAGGTCGTGCACAAGGCTTTCCGCGGCGCCGAAATCCTGTACACGCTGCGCCTGGCCAGCGGCGGGCGCGTGCTGGCGCTGGTGCCCTCGCACCACAACCACGCCGTGGGCGAGCGTATCGGCATCCGCGTCGAAATCGAGGACGTGGTGGCGTTTGCCGCCTGAGCGCGCGCGCAAGCGGCAGGCGCCGATGGTCTACACTGTGGCGTTCTGCATCTTGCGCACTGACAGGGCCTGACTACCGTGGCGGACACGCTGTTTTCCGAATCTCCCGATCGTTCCCGGCAACCGCTGGCGGAGCGCCTGCGCCCGCGCACCATCGACGAGGTGATCGGCCAGCAGCACCTGCTTGGCGCGGGCAAGCCGCTGCGCGTGGCGTTCGAGTCGGGCGAGCCGCATTCGATGATCCTGTGGGGGCCGCCCGGGGTGGGCAAGACCACACTGGCGCGGCTGATGGCGGATGCGTTCGACGCCGAATTCATCGCGCTGTCGGCGGTGCTGTCGGGCGTCAAGGACATCCGCGAGGCGGTCGAGCGCGCCGAGCAATTCCGCGCCCACGGCCGGCGCACGCTGGTGTTCGTCGACGAGGTGCACCGCTTCAACAAGAGCCAGCAGGACGCGTTCCTGCCGCATGTGGAAAGCGGGCTGTTCACGTTTATCGGCGCCACCACCGAGAACCCGTCGTTCGAGGTCAACGGCGCCTTGCTGTCGCGTGCGGCGGTCTACGTGCTCAAGAGCCTGGACGATGCCGAGCTGACCCGGCTGGCGCTGCGCGCCTCCGAGGAACTGGGCGGCATCGGCTGGCAGGATGAAGCGCTGCAGCTGATCGTCGCCTCGGCCGACGGCGACGGCCGCAAGCTGCTGAACAACATCGAGATCGTCGCGCGCGCCGCGCGCACTGCCGGCGCCGCGCAGATCGATACCGCGCTGCTGGGCAGTGCGCTGTCGGAGAACCTGCGCCGCTTCGACAAGGGCGGCGATGCCTTCTACGACCAGATCAGCGCGCTGCACAAGTCGGTGCGCGGCTCGGACCCCGACGCCGCCCTGTACTGGTTCTGCCGCATGCTCGACGGCGGCGCCGACCCGCGCTACCTGGCGCGCCGCATCGTGCGCATGGCGTGGGAGGATATCGGCCTGGCCGATCCGCGCGCCGCGCGCATCACGCTGGACGCGGCCGAGACCTATGAACGGCTGGGCTCGCCCGAGGGCGAACTGGCGCTGGGCCAGGCGCTGATCTACCTGGCGGTCGCACCCAAGTCCAATGCCGGCTACAACGCCTACAACGCCGCACGCGCCTTCGTCGCCAGGGACAAGTCGCGCGCGGTGCCGGTGCACCTGCGCAATGCGCCGACCCGGCTGATGAAGGAACTGGGCTACGGCCACGCCTACCGCTACGCGCACGACGAGCCCGAGGCCTATGCCGCCGGCGAGCATTACTTTCCGGACGACCTCAAGGCGCAGGGCTGGTACCAGCCGGTGCCGCGCGGGCTGGAAGGCAAGATCGCCGAGAAGCTGCGCCACCTGCGCGAGCTGGACCAGGCCTGGCAGCGCGAACAGCGCGCCACGAAGGCAAAGGACGGCGCGAAGGACGGCGCGAGGGGCGACGGCAGGGGCGGCAAGTCGGGCGAACAGGTTTGACGGCTTGCTAACGGGTGTGCAGTAAAATGGCGGGTCCGCCGGCATGTCGCTGGCCCTGCACTCCACCTTAGCAACATGCTCGACATCCAGCTGTTCCGCAAAGACATCGACGCCGTGGCGCAACGCCTTGCCACGCGCGGCTTCCAACTCGACGTGGCGGCGTTCCAGGCACTCGAGGCCGAACGCAAGCAACTGCAGACCCAGACCGAGGAACTGCAGGCGCGCCGCAACAGCCTGTCCAAGCAGATCGGCATGCTCAAGGGCAAGGGCGAGGATGCCTCGGCCGTGATGGCGGAAGTGGGCGGCATCGGCGACACGCTCAAGGCCTCGGCCGCGCGGCTGGACGAAATCCAGGCGCACCTCGGCGAGCTGATGCTGTCGATCCCGAACCTGCCGCACGAGAGCGTGCCGGTCGGCAACGACGAGACCCAGAACGTCGAGGTGCGCCGCGTCGGCGAGCCGCGCCGGTTCGACTTTGCCGTGCGCGACCACGTCGACGTGGGCGAGAAACTGGGGCTGGATTTCGACACCGCGGCCAAGGTCACGGGTTCGCGCTTCTCGATGCTGCGCGGCGGCATGGCGCGCCTGCATCGCGCGCTGGTGCAGCTGATGCTCGACACCCACACGCAGGAGCATGGCTACACCGAGATGTACGTGCCGTACATCGTCAACGCCGCGTCGATGCGCGGCACCGGCCAGCTGCCCAAGTTCGAGGAAGACCTGTTCAAGGTGCCGCGCAAGGTGGGTAGCGAGGAAGGGGAGCGCATCGAGAACTTCTACCTGATCCCCACCGCCGAGGTGCCGCTGACCAATATCGTGCGCGACGCCATCGTCGCCGGCGAAAAGCTGCCGCTGCGCTTCGTCGCGCATACGCCCTGCTTCCGCTCCGAAGCCGGTTCCTACGGCAAGGACACCCGGGGCATGATCCGCCAGCACCAGTTCGACAAGGTCGAGCTGGTCCAGGTGGTGCCCGCCGACCAGTCCTTCGACGCGCTCGAGCAGCTGACCGGTCACGCCGAGGTGATCCTGAAGAAGCTGGAGCTGCCGTTCCGCACCATCGTGCTGTGCACCGGCGACATGGGCTTCGGCAGCACCAAGACCTACGACCTGGAAGTCTGGATTCCCGCGCAGAACACCTACCGCGAGATCAGCTCGTGCTCCAACATGGGCGATTTCCAGGCGCGCCGCATGCAGGCCCGCATGCGCACCGGGCAGGGCAAGCCGGAACTGGTGCACACGCTGAACGGCTCGGGCCTGGCCGTCGGCCGCACGCTGGTGGCGATCCTGGAGAACTACCAGAACGCCGACGGCTCGGTCACGGTGCCGGCCGCGCTGCAGCCGTACATGGGCGGCACTACCCGCCTGGAGCCGGAACTATAAGGCGCCGCAACCAGGCGTCGCAAAAAATCTGCTGCCAGCCTCTTGCATCGGCCGGCAGAGCGTGGCTATAATCTCGGTTTCGCCACACGGCAACAAGTTACCGGAGAGGTGGCAGAGTGGTCGAATGTACCTGACTCGAAATCAGGCGTACCGGCGACGGTACCGTGGGTTCGAATCCCACCCTCTCCGCCATACAAGAAGCTGACCGGCTCGACCACCGGCAGGCAACAACAGCGTAGTAAAACTCAGGCCGACGCCCGCGCAAGCAGGCGTCGGTTTTGTTTTTTCCGCGGCCGGTTTCGTGCTGCGGCCACACGTGGCGACAGGGTGCCGCCGGCGGCGCCGGCCGGTGCACTATCATGGCGATCCGCAACGCAGGATGCCGCACCATGACCCAGCCACCCGACAAACCGGCGGCCGCGCCGGCCGCACCGACTTTTCACGGCGATCCGTCCGAACTGCCGGCCGATCCCGACCTGGTCTACGGTATGCCGTACCGGCACTACAAGGGCGGCGCCTATGCGGCGGTAGGCGTCGGCCGCTTCGAGGCCGACCTGGCGCCGGTGGTGGTCTACCGCGCCCTGCGCGACCCGTCCCTGCTGTGGGTGCGCCGCGCCGATGTGTTCAGCGAGCCGGTGGCGACGCCGCAGGGCGCGGTGCCGCGTTTCGCGCCCGACTGGCCCGCGGCGCTGGCTTGCCTGGACTTCCTGCCGCGCCAGGCGGTGCTCGACGTGCTGGCGCTGCACGACACGCCGTACCGCCGCTACCACGACCGCCGCCATATCCTGGAGATGTTCGAGGCCGCCCATGCGCGCGGCGTGGCGCTGGATCGCGCGCAGGCACTGGCGGTGCTGTGCCACGACGCGGTCTATGTGCCCGGCTGCGAGCACAACGAAGCCGCCTCGGCCGCCATGATCGAATCCGTTGCGCCAGGCGAAGCACGAGCGGTGCTGGAGCGTGCCGCGCGGATCGTGCTCGATACGCGCGACCATCGTCCGAGCAGCGCGGATGCGCAAATCGTGCTCGATCTCGACCTGTTCAGGCTGGCCGCGCCGCCCGACGTGTTCGACCGCCACAGCCAGGACGTCTTCGCCGAGAACCGCGCGCTGCTGGCGGCGCGCACCGGCAAGCAGGGCGATGCACTGCTTGCCGAATTCATGCGCCGGCGCGCGGCATTCCTGAGCCACCTGGCGCAGCGCCTGCAACTGTTCCTGACCGCGGCCTTCGCCGACTGCGAGGCGCTGGCGCGCGCCAATATCGCCCGCGCCGTGGCCGCGGCGGAGGGGGCCAGTGACTGACGCGGCGGCGCGCGCGAGCGGCCTGGTCCACGCCTGGCTCACGCCGGGCACGGCGCTAGGGCTGCTTGCGCTGTTTGCGCTGGTGACGTTGCTGCTGCTGAGCCTGGTGCCGCTGCTGGTGGCGCTGTTGCGGCCGGTGGTGCGCTGGCTGGACCGCTGGCGCGTGTGGGGCGCCGGCGCGCTGTCGTCGCGCGTGGCGGCGCGGCCGCGGCGGCTGGGCACACTCACGCTGCGCGTGCTCGAGCGCGACATGGCCGAGCTGCTGCTGGTGCTGCTGGCCGGCGCCGTGCTGCTCGCCTGCGGCTGCGCGCTGTTCTGGCTGGCCGGCGAGATCGCCGAAAACGCCGAGGTGGTACGCCTCGACCAGCAGGTGTTCGCAGGCTGCGCAGCTTGCGCACCGACTGGCTCGACCTGGCGATGGTCGCCGTGACCGAGCTCGGCGGCGGGCGTATTTCGGTGGCGGTGGGCGTGGCCGTGTTTGCGTGGCTGTGCTGGCGCCGGGCCTGGATCGTGGCGCTGTACTGGGCGGCCGCGCTGCTTGGCGCGCGCGCCTGCGTGATGGCGCTCAAGCTGGGCATGGCGCGGGTGCGTCCGGCCAGCATCTACAGCGGCCTCGAGTCGTACTCCTTCCCCAGCGGCCACGCCACCAGCAGCATGGTCACCTATGGCTTCCTGGCCTTGCTGATGTGCCTGCGCCAGCCGTGGCGCGTGCGCATTCCGGTGCTGGCGCTGACCGTGGTAGCGGTGGCGGCGATCGGCGTGTCGCGGCTTTACCTGGGCATGCACTGGTTGTCCGACGTGGCCGCGGACTATGCGCTCGGGCTGGCGTGGATCGCGCTGCTGGGCACGGCCTACCGCACGCTGCACGGGCCGGCCCCGCGGGGCTCGGTGGCGCCGTCGCGGCTCGGCATGGTGACGGCGGTCGCGGTGGTGGCGGCGTTCGGCTACGTGGCGTGGTTCCGGCTGCCGGAAACGCTCGAGCGCTATCGCCTGGCCGGTGCCGCTACGCTGGCGTCGCCGCCGCTGCGGCCTCCGGCGCTTGCGGCAGGCGCGACACCAGCAACTGGTCGATCTTGTGATGGTCGATGTCCAGCACTTCGAAGCGATAGCCCGCCACGGTGATCGACTCGGACTTCTTCGGGATGCGCTTGAGCGCATAGATCACCAGCCCGGCCGCGGTATCGACGTAGTCCTCGCCCGGTAGCGTATCCAGCTCCAGCGCCTTCTTCAGGTCCACCAGCGGCGTCAGGCCATCGACCAGCCAGGAGCTGTCGTCGCGCCGCACGATCTGCTCGTCTTCGCTGGAATAGAGGATGTCGCCCATCAGCGCGCCGACGATGTCGTCCAGCGTGACGATGCCTACCACCAGCCCGTACTCGTTCATGACCACGGCGAAGCTCTGGTGCATCTCGCGGAAACGCGTCAGCGCCTCGGACAGGGTCAGCGTGTCGGGGATCACCAGCACGTTCTTGTCGTGGTGGCGGCCGATGTTGCCCATCACCGCGGCGCTTTCATCGGCCAGCAGCAGCTGCAGGATGTCCTTGGAATCGATATAGCCCTGCACGTCGTCGAGATCGTGCCCGCACACCGGGTATTGCGCGTGCGGCTGGTTGACCAGCTTGCGGCGCACGCTGTCGGCGGGCTCGTCCAGGCTCAGGTAGACCACCTCGTCGCGCGGCGTCATGATCGCGGTGATGCCCTTGAAGTCGAGTTCGAACACGTTCTCGATCAGGTGCAGCTCATGCTTGTGCAGCACGCCGGCCTCGGCGCCGGCATCGACCATCGCGGCGATGTCCTCGGTGGTGATCTGGTCGACCGGCTTGGTTGGCAGCCGCAGCAGCCGCAGCATGGCATCGGCGGCGGCGTTGAAGACCCACACCAGCGGCCTGAGCACGCGCAGCAGCGTCAGCATCGGGTCGATCACCGCCAGCGCGCAGGCCTCGGGAAAGGTCATGGCGATGCGCTTGGGGATCAGGTCGGCGAACTGGATGAACAGCAGCGTCACGATCAGGAACGAGCCGATATTGGCAACGCGCTGCGCGTGCACCACCTGCATGTAGGGCGACAGTGTTTCCAGCAGCAGGTCGGACACATGCTTCTCGCCCAGGATACCGGCCAGGATGGCGACGCTGTTGACCCCGATCTGCACGATGGTGAAGAAATTCCCGGGCTCTTCCTTCAGCAGCAGCACGCGCGTGGCGCGGCCGTCGCCGCGTTCGGACAGCACCTGCAGCTTGGTGCGGCGGGCAGCGGTCAGCGCGATCTCGGAGATCGAGAAGAACGCGCTGACAAGGACGAGCAGGATCAGGGTCAGGACGAACATAGGCAGGGTTGCGCTGGCAGCTTGTGTCTGCAGGCGGCTTGATGATGGTGCACGGCGCGCGCGGCTGTCAATCTGTGCCCCCGTCAGTCGCGGCGCCTGGCGGGGCCGGCGTCGAAGCTTGCCGTCGGCGCTTCGAGCCGTTGCGGCAGCGTTGACGCGAGCGCCGCGGCGGCCTGCGCGAACTGCGCGCGCAGCTCATCGGCCAGGCTCGAGCCGGCGCGGTGGCTGGCGCGCAGCATCTGGATCTCGAACGGCAGCACCGGCGCCACGTCATGCAGCGCGACGCGCTCGGCGCTGGCGCTGAGCGCGGTGTACTGGTCCAGCAGCGTCATGCCCAGGCCGGCGTCGACCAGCGCCAGCGCCAGCGAGTAGGTCTGCACCTCCAGCGTCGAGCGCGGTTCCAGCGCGTGCCGCGCCAGGGTCTGGCGCACCAGCAGGCCGAGCGAACTGTTGTCGTCATAGCCGATGAAGGCGCGCTCCATCAGCCGCTGCATCGGCACCACGCCGCGGCGTCCGCCGGCGGGCAGCGGCTGCGTACGCGGCACCGCCAGCAGCATGCGGCCGCTGGCCACCGGTTCGCTAGAGATGGCTTCGTGGCGCGGCGGAGCGAAGGCAAAGCCGAGGTCGATCTGGTTGGCCAGCAGCGCATCGACGATCTCGTCGGTATGGTGCGTCAGCACCTGTACCTGGGTGTCGGGATGGCGCGCGCAGAAGCTGCGCACCGCCGGCACCAGCAGCGGGTTGGCCAGGCTCGGCGTGGCGGCCACGCGCAGCCGGCCGGCGCCCTTGTGGCGCAGGCTTTCCGAGACCCGGCGCACGCGTTCGATCTCGCCATATAGCCTTTCGACATCCCCAGACAGCGCGTTGGCCTCGGGCGTGGCCTGCAGCCGCCCGCGCACCCGCTCGAACAGCCGGAAGCCGAGCGAGGCCTCGGCATGCTGCAGCACGCGCGTGACCACCGGCTGCGACACGTGCAGCAGGCGCGCGGCCTCGCTGACGGTGCCGGTCAGCATTACGGCGCGGAACACTTCGATCTGGCGCAGGCGCATGGCATCTGGGGGGTGGTGGAAGGGGCGCAAGGCGGGGCTGGGGCAGCCATAGCCTGAAGACATATTCTGGCACGTATTCGCATTGGGCAAGCCGGCGCGCTTGCACTACGCTCTGCCTGGTGGACACAAGCAAAGGACAGGCAATGCAGGTGGTGATCGTGGGCGCGGGCGTGGTGGGCATGACTACGGCATGGCGCCTGGCCGAGGATGGCCACCAGGTGACGGTGCTCGAGCGCCACGACGGCCCCGGCGAGGAAACCAGCTTTGCCAATGGCGGGCAGCTCAGCTACAGCTATGTGGCGCCGCTGGCGGGGCCGGGCGTGATGGCCAAGGTGCCGGGCTGGCTGCTGCGGCGCGATTCGCCGATGCGCTTCCGCCCGGCGGCGGACCCGGCGCAGTGGCGCTGGCTGGCCGCCTTCATGTCCGCCTGCAACGCCGCCACCAGCGAGGCGACCACGCGCAAGCTGCTGCGGCTGGGCTTTTATTCGCGCGACCTGATGCAGGCCTTCGTGGCCCGGCACCAGCATGACGGCGGCGGCGCCGGCTTCCATTTTGCGCGGCGCGGCAAGCTGGTGGTGCACCGCGATGCGGCGGCGTTCGCTTCGGCGTGCCGGCTGCTGGACTACCAGGCCAGCCTGGGCTGCGAGCAGCAGGCGCTGGACCGCGATGCCTGCGTGGCGCTGGAGCCCGCGCTGGCCGGCATCCGCGACCAGATCGCCGGCGCCATCCATACCCCGAGCGAGGAGGTGGGCGACTGCCATCGTTTCTGCCTGTCGCTGGCACGGTTGCTGCAAGACGGCGCGTACGCGGGCGTGTCGCTGCGCTTCGGCACCGTGGTCCAGGGGCTGGTGCAGCAGGGCGGGCGCGTCACCGGGGTGCGCACGCCGGCCGGGGTGGTGCCCGCCGACGTGGTGATCATGTCGGGCGGCATTGGCAGCGTGCCGCTGCTGCGTCCGCTCGGGGTGCGGCCGATGCTGTGGTCGCTCAAGGGCTACAGCATCACGGTGCCGCTGGCCGGCGGCGCGCCGGCGCCGCATATCAGCGTGACGGATTTTGCCAACAAGATCGTTTATGCCCGGATCGGCAATACACTGCGGGTGGCGGGCATGGCCGACCTGGTACGCGGCGGCACCCGCATCGATCCGGAGCGCGTCGGCACGCTGGTGGCCCAGACCCGCGCGCTGTTTCCCGGCATCGTGCCGGACCAGCCGCTGGCGCAGCTGCAGCCGTGGGCGGGGCTGCGCCCGGCCACGCCGGACGGCCTGCCGCTGGTGGGGCCGTCACGGGTGTCGGGGCTGTGGCTAAACCTGGGCCACGGCGCGCTGGGCTTTACGCTGGCGATGGGCAGTGCCGGCCTGCTGGCCGACCGCCTGGCGGGGCGCCGCCCCGCCATCGACGCAGAAGATTTCGACGCGGCGCACGCCTAGCGCCGCGGCCGAGCATGGGTTGTTGCCGTACCGGCAAGTCCGCAGTACCTGAAGCTGTCCATGAAGCATGCCTCAATGACCAAGCCCCACTACAAGGAGCGCCACATGCAAACGCTGCACCCCCATCGAACCGCCACCCGCCGCGCGCTTGCCGCCGCCACGCTGCTGCTCGCCGCCGGCGCTGCCCATGCCGCCGACGGCGACACGCTGAAGAAGATCAAGGACAGCGGCGTGATCTCGCTCGGCTACCGCGAATCGTCGATCCCGTTCTCGTACACCGACGGCAAGGAGGTCATGGGCTACTCGCACGAGATCCTGCTGCAGATCGTCGACAAGGTGAAGAGCGAGCTGAAGATGCCCAACCTGCAGGTGCGCCTGACGCCGATCACCTCGCAGAACCGCATCCCGCTGGTGCAGAACGGCACCATCGACATCGAATGCGGCAGCACCACCAACAATCTCGAGCGCCAGAAGCAGGTGGCGTTCTCCAACAGCCTGTTCGTCTACGGCATCAAGATGCTGACCAAGAAGGATTCGGGCGTGAAGGAGTTTGCCGACCTGAAGGACCGCAACGTGGTTACCACCGCCGGCACCACCGGCGAGCGCCTGCTGGTCAAGATGAACGGCGAGAAGGCCATGAACATGAACCTGATCAGCACCAAGGACCACGGCCAGTCCTTCCTGATCCTGGAAACGGGCCGTGCCGCCGCGTTCGTGATGGACGAGCCGCTGCTGTACGGCGAGCGCACCAAGGCCAAGAACGCCGCCGACTGGGTGGTGGTGGGCGCGCCGCTGCAGACCGAGAACTACGCCTGCATGTTCCGCAAGGACGATCCCTCGTTCAAGAAGCTGGCCGACGGCGTGATCGCCGACCTGCAGACCAGCGGCCGCGCCGAGAAGCTGTACAACAAGTGGTTCATGTCGCCGATTCCGCCGCGCGGCATCAACATGAACTACCCGCTGTCGGCCGACATGAAGGCGCTGTTCGCGGCGCCCAACGACAAGGCCTACCAGTAGGGCAGGATGGCCCGCGGGAGCGCAATCGTGCCCCGCGGTTATTTAGCCATGATGAATCGATATTTAGCGTTCGATAGTGTTTGCGGTAGTGTTGAGCCCGATATAGGCTCATAGCAGCACAACAGCCGTCGGCGCTCCAAAAGAGGCCGGCCGGCGCTGCCCCACACTGCTTATCCGCATCGACTGGAGAACATATGCGATCGCTTCGTACTGGCTGGTTCAAATCCCTGCTGGCCGCTTCCCTGGTGGCCGGCGCCGGCCTGGCGGCCACCGCCGCCCATGCCGCCGACCTGCTCGACACCGTCAAGCAGGCCGGCGTGCTGAAGATCGGGCTGGAAGGCACCTACCCCCCGTTCGGTTTCCGTGGCGCAAAGAACGAGCTGGAAGGCTTCGACGTCGACGTGGCGCGGGCGGTGGCGGGCAAGCTCGGGGTCAAGCCGGAGTTCGTCACCACCGAATGGAGCGGCATCATCGCCGGCCTGCAGGCGGGCAAGTTCGACGTGATCGTCAACCAGGTCAACGTCACGCCGCAGCGCCAGCAGGTGCTGGATTTTTCCACGCCCTACGTCTACTCGGATGCGCAGCTGATCCAGCGCAAGGATGACAAGCGCCAGTTCAAGTCGCTGGAAGACCTGAAGGGCCACAAGCTGGGCGTGAGCCTGGGCAGCAACTACAACGACCTGGCCAAGTCGGTGGCCGGCATCGAGGTCAAGACCTATCCCGGCGCGCCGGAGTACCTGCGCGACCTGGCGGCACAGCGCGTCGACGCCGCGCTGAACGACCGGCTGATGGTCGCGTACCTGGTCAAGACCACCAACCTGCCGCTGCGCCCGGGCGCGATCGTGGCGGGTGCCACCACGCAGGTGGCGATCCCGTTCCGCAAGGACAACCCCAAGTTCGCGCAGGCAATCAACCACGCGCTGGAGGACCTGGCCAAGGACGGCACGCTCGGCAAGCTGTCGGTGAAGTGGTTCGGCACCGATGTGACCAAGCCCGCCGGCAAGCCGGTCAAGTAAGCCGGACGGCAGGCAGGGCGTTATCATGTCGCGGCGCGGCGGCCTGCATGGCTGCCGCGCCGCTTTGCTTTGTGCCCTTTATTGCTGATCCTTTTCGCGCCGCCACGCCATGTCCGCTCTCCAGCTCGTCATCGACTCCCTGCCCGTGCTGCTGCAGGGCACGCTGCTGACCATCAAGTTCGCGTTGTGGTCGATGGTGTTCGGGCTGATGCTGGGCACGGTGGTGGCGCTGATGGGCATCAGCCATAGCCGCGCGCTCAAGGGGGCGGCGCGGGGCTATGTCAGCATCATGCGCGGCACGCCGCTGCTGGTGCAGATCTTCGTGGTCTATTACGGGCTTCCTGGCATCGGCATCGCGCTGGAACCGACGCCCGCGGGCGTGCTGACGCTGAGCCTGAACGTCGGCGCGTATCTGTCGGAGAGCATGCGCGGCGCCATCCTGGGCGTGGCGCGCGGGCAGTGGCTGGCGGCCTACAGCCTGGGCCTGACGCCGGCGCAGGCGCTGCGCTACGTGGTGGGCCCGCAGGCGCTGCGGCTGGCGGTGCCGAGCCTGTCGAACAGCCTGATCAGCCTGATCAAGGATACCTCGCTGGTATCGGTGATCACCGTCACCGAACTGCTGCGCACCGCGCAGGAGGTGATCGCCGCCACGTACCAGCCGTTGCCGCTGTATTTGGCGGTGGCGGCGATCTACTGGGTGCTGAGCACTGGGTTGTCAGGGCTGCAGCACAGGCTGGAGCGGAGGTTGTCGCTGCCGGGGAGGCATTGAGACCCCACCGACAAGGAAGAGGGGAGTGGGGTCGGGTGCTCCCAAGCCGACCGAACTAGCCCAAGCAAGGTGTTCTCCCTCTCCCCTCATGGGGAGAGGGCCGGGGTGAGGGGTGGTCTGGCGAGGTACCACATCGAGCGAAGCCTTCGGTTTTTACAGCACGACTTGCCCGTTGAAACGCCGGCCCTAACCTCCGCCCCTCTCCCGCGAGCGGGAGAGGGGCGCGCCCCCGCAGCACAGCGAAGGGATTTACCCCTGCGCGATGCGCCCGGCGATGTGCCCCAGCGCCTCTTCCACCTGGTCCACCAGGATCAGGCACAGGTCGCCCGGCTGCAGGTGCGACAGCGCGGTATCAATGGCCAGGAACTCGCCGCGGATTTCCTCGACCTGGCTGGTGCGTTGCGCGCCCTGCAGGCCTTCGCGCAGCAGCGCCAGCACCTCGCCGTCGGCGCGGCCGCGCTGGCACTGGTCCTGATACAGCACGACCTCGTCGAACGCGCCGCCCAGGATCTGGGTCTGGCGGCGGATGTCGTCGTCGCGGCGGTCGCCCGCGCCGCTGATCACCACCACGCGCCGCCGGGCCGGGATGGATTCGATCGCGTTGCACAGCGCCAGGATCGCATCCGGGTTGTGGCCGTAGTCGGCGATCAGCGTGGCGCCGCGGTAGTCAAACACATTGAAGCGTCCGGGCGCGGTCTGCGCATCGTTGACGAAGGTGGCCAGCCCGCGGCGGATCACCGACCAGTCGATGCCCAGCGCCCATGCGGCGGCGATCGACGACATCGCATTCTCGACCTGGAAGCCGATGGTGCCGTTGCGCGTCAGCGGGATCTCCGCCAGCGCGATGCGTACTTCGGCATCGCCTTCCGCGGCGACGATCTCGGCGCCGTCGACGAACACCACGCGCTTGCCCTGCGCGCGGTGCGTGGCCATGGCCGGCTGGTCGGGATCGTGCGCGAAGAAGGTGACGCTGCCGGGGCAGGCGTCGGCCATGCGCACCACCATCGGGTCGGCGGCGTTGAGCACGGCCATGCCGTGCGGCGCGACGTTCTGCACGATCACGCTCTTGAGCACCGCCAGGTCTTCGACCGAGTTGATGTAGGACAGGCCCAGGTGGTCGCCTTCGCCGACGTTGGTCACCACCGCCACGTCGCAGCGGTCGAAGGCCAGGCCCTCGCGCAGCAGTCCGCCGCGCGCGGTTTCGAACACGGCGGCGTCGACGTCGGGGTGCAGCAGCACGTTGCGCGCGCTGCGCGGGCCGCTGCAGTCGCCGGTGTCGATGCGCTCGCCCTGGATATAGACCCCGTCGGTGCCGGTCATGCCCATGCGCAGGCCGCTGCTGGCCATGATGTGGGTGATCAGGCGGACCGTAGTGGTCTTGCCGTTGGTGCCCGAGACCGCCACCACCGGGATGCGGCCGTCGTCGCCGTCGGCGAACATGGTCGAGACGATGGCTTCGCCGACCGCGCGGCCCTTGCCGTAGGACGGCTGCAGGTGCATGCGCAGGCCTGGCGCGGCGTTGACCTCGACGATGCCGCCGGCCTGTTCCTCGAACGGCTTGAGCATGGTCTCGCACACCGCGTCGACGCCGGCGATGTCCAGGCCCACCATCTGCGCGGCGGCCACGGCGCGCGCCGCGATGTCCGGATGGACGTCGTCGGTCACGTCGGTGGCGCTGCCGCCGGTGGACAGGTTGGCGTTGTTGCGCAGTACCACGCGGGTGCCGGCGGCCGGCACGGAATCGGCGGTCAGGTTCTGCTTGGCCAGCGTCGCCAGCGCGATATCGTCGAAGCGGATCTTGGTCAGCGAGGTGGCATGGCCTTCGCCGCGGCGCGGGTCGCGGTTCACTTCCTCGACCAGCTGGCGCACGGTGTGCACGCCGTCGCCGATCACCTGCGGCGGATCGCGGCGCGCGGCCGCGACCAGCTGCTTGCCGACCACCAGCAGGCGGAAATCATGACCAGGGATATAGCGCTCGACGATCACGTCGGAGCTGATGTCCGAGGCGACCTCGTAGGCGGCCATCACTTCCTCGCGGGTGCGGATGCGCACCGCCACGCCCTTGCCCTGGTTGCCGTCGCGCGGCTTGACCACCACCGGCGCGTCGATTTCCTGCGCCGCGGCCCAGGCTTCGTCGGCGCTGCGCACCGAGCGGCCCAGCGGCACCGGCACGCCGGCGGCGTGCAGCAGGCTCTTGGTCAGTTCCTTGTCCTGCGCGATCGACTCGGCCACGGCGCTGGTGCGGTCGGTCTCGGCCGCCTGGATGCGGCGCTGCTTGCTGCCCCAGCCGAACTGCACCATCGAGCCCTGCGTCAGGCGCCGGTACGGGATCCCGCGCGCGACCGCGGCGTAGACGATCGAGCCGGTGCTTGGCCCCAGGCGCACGTCCTCGTCCAGCTCGCGCAGGCGGTGCAGCGCGTCGGCCAGGTCGAACGGGGTGTCGTGACGCGCGGCGTGGCACAGCGCCTCGGCCAGCTCGAAGGCGAGCCGGCCGACTTCTTCCTCGCTGTATTGCACGATCACCTGGTAGATGCCGGGCTCGACCGTCTGCGCGGTACGGCTGAACGTGACCGGACAGCCGGCGGCGGCCTGCAGGCGCAGCGCCGTCACTTCCAGCACGTGGGCCAGCGACAGCTCGACCGATTCCTCGTCCGGGCGCAGCGGCCCGATCTCGGGGAAGCGGGCGCGCAGCCGGTCTTCGAAGCCGGGCAGGGCCGACAGCATGTTGGCGGTGTCCTGGCAGGCCACGATCGCTTCGATGGCGGTGTGGCGGCACCACAGGTTCGGGCCCCGCAGGGCCCTGATTCGGGAGACTTCCATGGAACGGTTTCCGTGTCTTCTATGCGCGGTTGGGCTGGGGCGTCAGGCGCGGCGGGGGGGCTGGCCCATCCAGTGGTGCACCAGGTCGACGGTGGCGCCGGTGGCGGCCTCATCGCACTGCAGCACCAGCAGGTCGCCCGGCACCAGCTGGCCGAGAGCGGCTTCGATGGCGCTGGCGCGCGTGCCTTCGTCGATGATCTTGGTCACGCGCCGGCCTTCGTACAGGCCCTGCTTGAGCAGCGCGCGCGCCTCGGCGTCGGGCAGGGCGCGCTTGACGCTGCGATCCTCGCACAGGAACACGCGGTCGAAATGCTGGCCCAGGGCCTTGCCCTGGCGCACCAGGTCGTCGTCGCGGCGCTGCACGCCGGCGCCGTAGACCACCATGCGGCGCTCGGCCGGGAAGCGCTCCAGCGCGGTCGCCAGCGCTTCCAGCGCGGGAGCGTTGTGGGCGTCGTCGACCACCACCGTGGCGCCGTTGCGCTCGAACAGCGTGAAGCGGCCCGGCACGTCGACCTGGCCCACATCGAAGGTCACCACGCCGGCGCGGATCAGGTCATTGGAGATGCCCAGCGCCCAGCCGGCGGCCACGGCCGCCAGCACGTTCTCGATCTGGAACGCGACGCGGCCGTCGTAGGTCAGCGGCACCGCGGCCACGTCGACCAGCGCGGTCTCGCTGGTGCCGCTGGCCAGCACGATCTTGCCTTCGCGCACGTACACCGCGCGCTTGCCCGCGGCGCGGTGCGACATGATCGCAGGCAGCTCCGGGGTCAGGCCGAAGAAGATCACGTCGCCGTCGCACAGTCCGGCCATCTCGACCAGGCGCTCGTCGCGCGCGTTGAGCACGGCGGCACCGTTCTGCAGCACCACGTCGACCTGCGTGCGCAGCACGTTGTACATGCGGTCTTCGTCCTCGACGTAATAGTCGCCGAGATGGTCGGGCTGGTCGAAGTTGGTGACCACGCCGACCTGGCAGCGGTCATAGGGCAGGCCCTCGGACAGGATGCTGCCGCTGTCGTTCTCGAACACGGCGGCCTCGACCGCGCGGTTCATCAGGATGCGGTGGCCGGCTTCCCAGTTGGCGCGGTCGCCGCTTTCGACCTGGCGGCGGTCCAGGAACAGGCCATCGCTGCAGGCCAGGCCGGTATGCTTGCCCGACAACTGCAGCAGGCGCGCGACCAGGCGCGCCACCACGGTCTTGCCGTTGGTGCCGGTCACGCCCACCACCGGGATGCGGCCCTGGTCGTCTTCCGACTCGGGGAACAGGTGGTTGACGATGGCGCGGCCCACCGGGCGCGGCGTGCCTTCGGCCGGCTTGATATGCATCAGCAGGCCGGGGCCGGCGTTGACTTCGACGATGGCGCCGCGCTGTTCGTGCAGCGGGCGCGAGATATCCTCGGCCACCAGGTCCACGCCGGCGATGTCCAGCCCCACCACGCGCGCGGCCAGCGCGGCATGCGCGGCGACGCTGGGGTGCACGCGGTCGGTGACATCGAAGGCGACGTTGCCGTTGCGCTGGATCAGCACGGTGCGGCCTTCCGGCGGCACCGAACTGCCGTCCATGCCCTGGCGCTTCAGTTCCAGCCGCGCGGCGGAGTCGAGCCGCACGCGGTTGAGCGGGTGGTCCTCGGTGCTGCCGCGGCGCGGATCGGAATTGATCTGCAGCTCGATCAGCTCGTCGATGGTGGACTTGCCGTCGCCGACCACGCTGGCGCTCTCGCCCATGGCCGCGGCCACCAGGCGGCCGCCCACCACCAGCAGGCGGTGCTCGTTGCCGGGGATGAAGCGCTCGACGATGACGCCGCTGCCTTCGTCGATGGCCACGCCGTAGGCGGTTTCGACTTCTTCGCGGGTCATCAGGTTGGTGAACACGCCACGGCCGTGGTTGCCGTCATAGGGCTTTACCACCACCGGCACGCCGATGTCCTCGGCGGCGTCCCAGGCGTCCTCCGGCGATTCGACCAGGCGGCCTTCCGGCACCGGCACGCCGCAGGATTCCAGCAGGCTCTTGGTCAGGTCCTTGTCGCGCGAGATGCTTTCGGCGATGGCGCTGGTGCGGTCGGTCTCGGCGGTCCAGATGCGGCGCTGGCGCGCGCCGTAGCCCAGCTGCACCAGGTTGCCGTCGGACAGGCGGATCGCGGGGATGTCGCGGTCGTCGGCGGCATCGACGATGCAGGCGGTGCTGGGACCGAGGCAATGCTTGTCGACCAGGCGGCGCAGGTGGTCCACCGTGGCCGGGACGTCGTAGGGACGGTCCTCGATCGCGGCCATGACCAGGTCGCGCGCGGCGAACAGGGCGGCGCGGGTGACTTCCTCGTGCCAGGCGCGCACGATCACCTTGTAGACGCCGCGCACCGGGGTCTCGCGGGCCTTGCCGAAGCCGCCCGGCATCCCGGCCAGGTTTTGCAGCTCAAGCGTCACGTGTTCCAGGATATGGCCCGGCCACGTGCCTTCCTTCAGCCGCTGCAGGAAGCCGCCCCGCTCGCCGATGCTGCATCGATGCTCGATCAGCGACGGCAGCCAGGCCGACAGGCGCTCGTAGAACCCCGGAATCGTGTTGGAGGGAAAATCCTCCAGTTCCCCGATATCGACCCATGCCTCCAGAACGGGCCGATATGTCCACATATTCGGGCCGCGCAGCGACATGACATCGAAAATCTCAATGTCCTTCTTTTTCATTGAATTAGCTTGAGGCAGTGGGCGGAACGCCCGAGAAATGGAAGCCTAACCTTTCAGTAACGTTACAGCACAGAGCGGGTTGACTTTCTTGGTCTAAAAGTGATTGTGCAATGCATCAGGAATACCCGCCCGTTCGTCGTTATGTATACTGCGGGCGAATTCGCGGGCCGCCAGCGCGTGCCCGGCCTAAATTGTTTCAAGTTATGTCCGCAACTCCTGGACGCACGCCGCGCCATCCATGACCCAGTCCTCCCTGCCTGTCCCTACTGCCACTGCCGCCGATGAACCCTGGCGGGATGAAGCCGGATCGTGGCTCCGACCCGGCGAGACTGTCCTGGCCGGACTGGGGCTGGACCTCGACGCGAGGCTGCATTTTACCCAAGGGTGGCTGGTTGTGACCGACCAGCGCATCGTTGCCCGCGCCCCCGGCGAAAAAATTGTGCGGGAATGGAACATCGCACCGGCGCTGCGCCTTTCGCATACCGACCACGCGGGGGTAGGCACGCTGGAACTGAGCGGCCCGGCGGGCCGGCTCGCCACCTGGCGATATACGCTTGGTTACAATCCCGCGGCCTTGCGGCTGGCGGACCAGTTCGAGGCCCAGCGCGATGCCGCCGCGTCGCGGCCGGCCGCCGCCGCGGGCGAGGTGTTGTGCCCCACCTGCAAGGCGCCGCTGCCGCCGGATGAGGAACAGTGCCCGCAATGCAGCCGCGAACTGGAGACGCCGCCGTCGACCTGGGCGCTGCTGCGGCTCTGGCGCTTTGCCCGCCCCTACCGCTGGCAGCTGCTCGGCGGCTTCCTCCTGACGCTACTGTCTACCGCCGCCACGCTGGTACCGCCGTACCTGACCATGCCGCTGATGGACCGGGTGCTGATCCCGTTCCAGAACGGCGTGCCGATCGACTACGGGCTGGTGCGGCTGTACTTGGCGGGGCTGCTCGGGGCGGCGCTGGTGGCCTGGTCGCTGGGCTGGGCGCGCACCTACCTGCTTGCGCGCGTTTCGGAGCGCATCGGCGCCGATTTGCGCACGACCACCTACGAACATCTGCTCAAACTGTCGCTTGAGTATTTCGGCGGCAAGCGCACCGGCGACCTGATGGCACGCATCGGCTCGGAAAGCGATCGCATCTGCGTGTTCCTGTCGCTGCACCTGCTGGACTTCGCCACCGACGTGCTGATGATCCTGATGACGGCGGTGATCCTGGTCTCGATCAACCCGTGGCTGGCGCTGGTGACGCTGGTACCGTTGCCATTTATCGCCTGGATGATCCACCTGGTGCGCGACCGCCTGCGTCACGGCTTCGAAAAGATCGATCGGATCTGGTCCGAGATCACTAACGTGCTGGCCGACACCATCCCCGGCATCCGCGTGGTCAAGGCGTTTGCCCAGGAGAAGCGCGAAGTCACGCGTTTCCGCGAGGCCAACAAGCACAACCTGGCGATCAATGACCGCGTCAACGCGGTGTGGTCGCTGTTCACGCCGACCGTGACGCTGCTGACGGAGATCGGGCTGCTAATCGTGTGGGTATTCGGCATCTGGCAGGTTTCGCACAGCGCCATCACCGTGGGCGTGCTGGTGGCGTTCCTGACCTATATCAGCCGGTTCTATACGCGGCTGGATTCGATGAGCCGCATCGTCTCGGTGACGCAGAAGGCCGCCGCCGGTGCCAAGCGCATCTTCGACATCCTTGACCATGTCTCGAGCGTGCCGGAGCCGGCGCGGCCTGCCAGGCTGGAGCGGGTCGAGGGCGCCATCGACATGAGCGACCTGGGCTTCCGCTACGGCAACCGCGCGGTGATCCGCGGCCTGAACCTGTCGATCGCGCCGGGCGAGATGATCGGGCTGGTCGGCCACAGCGGCTCGGGCAAGAGCACGCTGGTCAACCTGATCTGCCGCTTCTACGACGTCTCGGAGGGCGCGATCCGGGTCGACGGGGTCGATATCCGCTCGCTGCCGGTCTCGGAGTACCGCCGCCATATCGGCCTGGTGCTGCAGGAGCCGTTCCTGTTCTTCGGCACGATCGCAGACAACATCGCCTACGGCAAGCCGGACGCCACGCGCGAGGAGATCATCGCCGCGGCGCGCGCCGCGCATGCGCACGAGTTCATCCTGCGGCTGCCGCACGGCTATGACTCGCTGGTCGGCGAGCGCGGCCAGGCGCTGTCGGGCGGCGAGCGCCAGCGCATTTCGATTGCGCGGGCGCTGCTGATCAACCCGCGCATCCTGATCATGGACGAGGCCACCTCGTCGGTCGATACCGCGACCGAGAAGGAAATCCAGAAGGCGCTCGACAACCTGGTGCAGGGCCGTACCACGATTGCCATCGCGCACCGCCTGTCGACGCTGCGCAAGGCCGACCGGCTGGTGGTGATGGACCGCGGCCAGATCGTCGAAGTGGGCAGTCACGACGAACTGCTGCTGCGCGAAGGCGCGTATTACAAGCTTTACCAGGCGCAGGCGCGCAATGTCGATACCGAAGACGACGACGCCCAAGAGCCCATCCAGATTCCCGAGACCGCCCATGCCCAATGACATCGCCGCCGCCGCGCCGGCCCCCGTGTTCACGCTGGACCGCAATCCGTTCGGCCGCCTGGTGCTGATCGCCGAAGACGGCACCGTCCACGAAGGCGTGGTGCCGGTGCGTGCCTTCCCGATCTCGGCGCCGCAGGGAGGCATCGGCATGATGAGCGCCGACGGGCATGAGGTGGTATGGATCCCGCGGCTCGAAGACCTGCCGATCGCCGAGCGCGACATGATCGAGGCGGAGCTCGCCTCGCGTGAGTTCATGCCGGAGATCGAGCGCATCGTCAGTGTTTCGACCTACGCCACGCCCAGCGTGTGGACGGTGAAGACCGACCGCGGCCAGACCGATCTGGTGCTGCGCGGCGAAGAAGCGATCCGGCGCCTGGCGGGCAGCACGCTGCTGATCTCGGACACGCACGGCATCCACTACCTGATCCGCGACCTGATGGCGCTGGACAAGCACAGCCGCAAGATACTTGACCGCTTCCTTTGAGGGTAGGGGTGCGCGGAAGGCTTGCCTGGTTGCCGTTCCGGCACAGCCGGGAGATCAGTGCAGCAGCTCGGACGAATCGTCCTCGTCGTCCCAGTCGTCGTGCATCACCGGCACATCGGGCGCCATGTCGAACACCATCGAGTGATAGCGCACGCTGAACCACTCGCGAAACATTTTCAGCGACAGTTCCTCGGGCCACGCCGAGTCGTCGAACCATTCGCCGAGCATGAATTCGAAGAAATCCTGCCAGCGCTTCTCGACCCAGCGTACGGCGTTCTCGTGCGTGTCCGCCAGCTCCTCGGGCAGCAGGAACACGCTCTGATCTTCGCGCACCTGCTCCAGCGTGAGGCCGGCCACGGGCTGGGGATCGACCGCCTGGATCCAGTCCAGGAACGGCTGCTCCGGAACCAGGGCGATCATGGAGCGGTTGATGGTGAAGCGGGGATGGTCGGACATCGCGAAAACCTTGAAGGACTGCAGCGGGCTATTGTAGTCCTTCGATTCCGCGATGTAGCGATGAACCATGCCTGCGTTGCATCACTGCCGCGATAGCGTTACTGGTAGTCCAGCGTAAATACCATCGAACTGGTGACATTACCCGGCGCAGGGGTGCCGCCGAGGCTCGCATAGCGGGCGCCGAAACGATAGGTGGCGGGCACGTTGGCCTGGATGCTTCCCATGGCGTTGCGCACCTGCAGCGGTACCGGCGCGGTGCCGCTGGCATTCATGATCTGCACGCCCGCGCCGCTCGCCGCGCCCGGGGCCCCGGCGTTGCTGAGGCCGAGGATGCCGGACGCGGCCGACATCACCGGCGTGCCGGCGGCACCGTCCAGCGTGATGCCGACGATGGCTGCGCTGTTGCAGTTCAGCTGGATGGCAAACGGCGTGTTGCCGCCCGCGCCTTGTGTTGCAAGGGTCCTGGCGCTGATCGCGGGCAGGCTCACCGTGGTGGGAGCCGCGACATTGCAGGCGATTTCGCGCGTTGCGATGGTGCCGGAAAAGCCGATGTAGTTATCGCGGTTACCCGTGCCGCCCAGCGCGCCTTCCAACGACCCGTTATAGACCCCGAAGCCGAAGCGGGTCTGGGCGGGGTCGAGGTTGCCGGGCGAAATCGGCCCGGTCTTGACGAACTCGATGGTGACCGACACGGAATAGGTCATGTCGGCATTGAGGTAGCCCAGGTTGGCCGCGCGGGTGTCGCACCAGACCCCTGCAGCATTGGTCATCGGCTGGCCGGCGGCATTGCGCAGGCGGATGCCGACGCCCGGGACACCGGTGGAATAGACGCCGGGCAGCACTTCCGTACCAGACCCGTAGTAGCACGAGACGATCGGAGCCCCGGGCACCACCCAGGGCAGCACGGTGGCACAGCTGCCGCTGAACTGGTAGCTGCGCACCGTTCCGGGAATCGTGCTGCCCTGGGTCAGGTTGACCGCGATGGCCATGCTGTTGAGAGTCTGCTCATAAGGCAGCGATGGCGTGGCGGTGCACTTCGCATGGGCAAGGTGCGGTGCCGCAAGGCACGCCACCACGAGCAGCCAGCGGCGCAGGAGACGGAAGAGTTGGGTTCGGTTCATAGCAGGGTCACGGATGCGGCTTGCTCGCCGGCGCCCGCGTGGCGCGGGAACCAGCCAATGACAACCAGCGGCATGCCAGTCAAAGTTCCTCGCTACGATAGGACCCGCACACTCGTGAAGCGATAAGGCTTCGCCTATTTTGGGGTCGGAAATTTTCCCGTCCCAGTCCGTCGCGCAAAAAGAAAAAGCCCTCGGCCGGGCGGGCGAGGGCTCGAAGTGGCAGCGGGCGAGTCGCGGATCGCCCGCATCCATCATCGGCCAGCATGGCGGTGCCCGGCATCCCCAAATCTGGGGATGCGGTTTTTTCCGGCGCATGCCCGTGGCCCCGCCGGGCAAGCAAAAAACCCGCGCAGCCTGAGCTGTCGCGGGTTTCGGGTCCTGCTGGTACTGCACGGACTGAATACTGGTGGAGCCGGCGGGAATCGAACCCGCGTCCGCAAGCCCTCCACAGAGAGTTCTACATACTTAGTTCTGTCATTTGATTTAACCGGCGCAGCGCGGACGAACACGCTCTACGACGGCGAGTCACTTGGTTTTCGTCCCCGGCTTCGTGACCCTTCCGGAGCTTATCTGACGTAAATGACCTCGCGTGGTCTTGCGACCCTAGCCCGTCAGCGAGCCAGTGCGAGGACGGCGGCCCTTAGGCTGCCAGTGCGTAACGTTCGTCGTTAGCAGTTATTGCATTCCCATTGATTAACGAGGTGACGGGTCCTCGGTATGCCCTCCACTGCTTTGTAACCCACGTCGAAACCAGGTCGGCCCCAGTGAGGAAGCTGGATTGTACCCGGTTGGACGCAAGCTGTCTTGGGGAGTTCCAGGCCGGGTGCGTGGATACTGCCAGCGCACTTTCAGGCGATCGCGGCAGGCACCAGCAGCGGGATCAGCTCCGCCGGGTGGCGGATCAGGTGGTCCGCGCCCCAGGCCTCGGGCGGCTCGCCGTCGCCGCAGTAGCCATAGGCGGCGGTCACGGTGATCATGCCGGCGGCCTTGCCGGCCTGGATGTCGCGCAGATCGTCGCCCACGTAGACGCAGCGGCTCGGGTCGACGCCCGCACTTGCGGCGGCATGCAGCAGCGGCGCCGGGTGGGGCTTGGCGTGCGGCGTGGTGTCGCCGCTGACCACGGCGCTGGCGCGGGGCGCCAGGCCGATCGCGGCGACCAGCGGCACCGTGAAGCGCGCGATCTTGTTGGTCACGATCCCCCACGGAATGCCCGCCGCCTCGAGCGCGGCGAGCACCTGCGGCATGCCGTCGAACAGGCACGTGTGCACCGCGATGTCGGCTTCGTAATAATCCAGGAAGATATCGCGCAGGGCCGGAAATTCCGCGTCTTCGGGGCGCAGGCCGAAAGCGGCGCCCAGCAGTCCGCGCGCGCCATGCGAGGCCACGGGTCGCAGCTTGTCATAGGCCACCGGCGGGCGGCCGCGTTCGACCACCAGCCGGTTTGCCGCCGCAGCCAGGTCCGGCGCGGTGTCGGCGAGGGTGCCGTCGAGGTCGAAGAAGACGCCTGCGATCGCCGCGCTCATGCCGCCACCCGGCGGAACGCCATCAGGTAATTCACGTCCGTGTCGCGGCCAAGCGTATAGACCTGGGACAGGGGGTTGTAGGTCATGCCGCGCATCTCGACCAGGTCCAGGCCGGCCTGGCGCGCGAAGCGGGCGAGTTCGGACGGCGTGATGAACTTCTCGTAGTCGTGGGTGCCGCGCGGCAGCATGTTGAGCACGTATTCGGCACCAACGATGGCCAGCAGGTACGCCTTCAGGTTGCGGTTGATGGTGGAGAAGAACACGTGGCCGCCCGGCCGCACCAGCGTCGCGCACGCCTGCACGATCGAAGCCGGGTCCGGCACGTGTTCCAGCATCTCCATGCAAGTGACCACCTCCACGCTGGCCGGCTCGCGCGCGGCCAGCGCTTCGGCGGCGATCTCCTCGTAGGTCACGGCAACGCCGGACTCCAGGCTATGCAGATCGGCCACCTTCAGCGCCTTGCTGGAGAGATCGATGCCGCGCACGGTGGCACCGAGCCGCGCCATGCTCTCGGACAGGATGCCGCCGCCGCAGCCCACGTCGACCACCCGCTTGCCCGCCAGCCCGGCAATGCCGTCGATCCAGCCCAGGCGCAGCGGGTTCAGCTCATGCAGCGGCTTGAACTCGCTTTGCGGGTCCCACCAGCGATGGGCCAGTTCGCTGAATTTGTCGATTTCCTTGGGGTCGGCGTTCCGGCGCTGCGGGTGCTGGCTGGCGGCGTCGGCTGCGGGGAGGGTTTGCGATTGCAACGTCATCGTATGCGGGTCCGGCCGCGCTGCCGCGGCGGGTGAAGGAAGGGACAGTCCGGGCAACTGTACCAAAAAAAAAGCCCAGCTTGCGCTGGGCTTCTTGGATCGGAAGGGTTCCGATTAACGTGCGCTGCGGGTGCCGACCACTTCGACTTCCACGCGGCGGTTCGGCTGCTGGCAGGCGATCTGCGACTTGCGGTTGCCCTTGCACGACTTCGGATCAACCTTCAGCTGGCGCTTGCCCTTGCCTTCGGTGTAGACGCGGTTGGCTTCGACGCCCTTGCTCACCAGGTAAGCCTTGACCGATTCAGCGCGGCGGATCGACAGGCGATCGTTGTACTTGTCCGAGCCGAACGAGTCGGTGTGGCCAACGGCGATGATGACTTCCAGGGTGATGCCTTGCAGCTTCGAGACCAGGTCGTCCAGCTTGGCCTTGCCTTCGGGCTTCAGCACAGCCTTGTCGAAGTCGAACAGGGTGTCAGCAGCGAAAGTGACCTTCTCGCTCGAGACAACCGGCGGGGCCACCGGAGCCGGGGCCGGTGCAGCCACGGCCGGGGCCAGGGCGCCGTCGCACAGCGCGTTGGCCGTGGCCGGGGTCCAGGAGCTGTCGCGCCAGCAGAGCTCGTTCGTGCCATTCTTCCACACGTACTCGCTCGTACCGTTGCCCCAGTTGTCGTTCACTGCCTTCTTTTCATAAGGGACGGACTGAGCTTGAGCGGATGCAGCCATTACTGCGGTAGCTGCAACGAGCGCGAGCTTGGCAAATTTTTTCATATTTCTCCTCTCAGGATGAGATCACCGCAGGGTTACTGCGAGCAAATGGACGAAAACAAGTCATACATTCTTCGGAGTATAACATTCTCGATGTGGCGGATGCTCCACTTCGAACAATGTCTGGCTCTTCGCTGGGGAATTGTGCCACAAGGGTCGTTTCCTAAGAAGTAAATATATTCGATTCGCCGCACGGGTTTTGGGCCTGTGGTGTTTGTGCAACATGGGTCTTGTATCGCCCGCAAAGCCTTGTGGCATCAGGGATTCCGGGTTTCAGTAGCGACCTTCGCGGGCCCCCGGGGAGCCTGTCCGGAGAGCGCCGGGCAGGGGGTGCCGGCATGTTAGAATGGCACGTTGCCCAGCCGTCAGGCGCCCGCCGGCGCCACGTGCCAAAGGCCTGTCATTTGCTTAAACCTGCCGCATAAACCACGCCGCAATGGATCCATTCGCAAAAGAAACCCTTCCGGTCTCCCTAGAAGAGGAAATGCGCCGCTCCTACCTGGATTACGCCATGAGCGTGATCGTCGGGCGCGCGCTTCCCGATGTCAGGGATGGCCTGAAACCGGTGCACCGGCGCGTGCTGTATGCGATGCACGAGCTCAACAACGACTGGAACCGCGCCTACAAGAAGTCGGCCCGTATCGTCGGGGATGTGATCGGTAAGTACCACCCGCACGGTGATACCGCTGTCTACGACACCATCGTGCGCATGGCGCAGGACTTCTCCCTGCGCTACATGCTGGTCGACGGGCAGGGGAATTTCGGTTCGGTGGACGGTGATAACGCCGCGGCCATGCGTTATACCGAAATCCGCCTGTCGAAAATCGCCCACGAGATGCTGCATGACATCGACAAGGAAACCGTCGATTTCGACAGCAACTACGACGGTTCTGAAAAAGAGCCTTCGATTCTCCCGGCGCGTATTCCCAATCTGCTAATCAATGGTTCGTCGGGTATTGCGGTGGGCATGGCCACCAATATCCCGCCGCATAACCTGAATGAAATCGTCGACGGTTGCCTGCACCTGCTGCGCAACCCGCAGGCGACGGTGGACGAGCTGATTGAATTGATTCCGGCTCCGGATTTTCCGACCGCCGGCATTATCTATGGCATTCAGGGCGTGCGCGAAGGCTACCGCACCGGCCGCGGCCGCGTGGTGATGCGCGCCAAGACGCACTTCGAGGATATCGACCGTGGCCAGCGCCAGGCCATCATCGTCGACGAGCTGCCGTACCAGGTCAACAAGCGCACCCTGCTGGAGCGCATTGCCGAGCTGGTCACCGAGAAGAAGATCGAAGGCATCTCGGATATCCGCGACGAGTCGGACAAGTCCGGCATGCGGGTAGTGATCGAGCTAAAGCGCAACGAGGTGCCCGAGGTCGTTCTCAACAACCTATATAAGAACACCCAGCTGCAGGACACCTTCGGCATGAACATGGTGGCGCTGGTCGACCGCCAGCCGCGCCTGCTGAACCTGCGCCAGATGCTGGAGTATTTCCTGGCGCACCGCCGCGAGGTGGTGACCCGCCGGACGGTGTTCGAGCTGCGCAAGGCGCGCGAGCGCGGCCATGTGCTGGAAGGCCTCGCGGTGGCGCTGGCCAACATCGACGAGTTCATCGCCATCATCAAGGCCGCGCCGACCCCGCCGATCGCCAAGCAGGAGCTGATGAGCAAGGCGTGGGATTCCGCGCTGGTCCGCGAAATGCTGGCCCGGGCCGAGGGCGAAACCCCGGGCGGGCGTGCCTCGTACCGGCCGGACGGCCTGCCCGCGGTGTTCGGCATGCAGGCGGATGGCCTGTACCGTCTGTCGGATGGCCAGGCGCAGGAAATCCTGCAAATGCGCCTGCAACGCCTCACCGGGCTCGAACAAGACAAGATCGTTCAGGAATATCGCGACATCATGGCGGAAATCGCGGACTTGCTCGATATCCTCGCGCGCCCTGAACGTATTACCACCATCATCATCGACGAACTGACGGCAATCCGCGCCGAGTTCGGCGATGAACGGCGCTCGCAGATCGAGCTGAACGCGACCGAGCTGGACACCGAGGACCTGATCACCCCGCAGGACATGGTGGTCACGCTGTCGCACAGCGGCTATATGAAGAGCCAGCCCATCTCCGAATACCGCGCGCAAAAGCGGGGCGGCCGGGGCAAGCAGGCGGCGGCGACCAAGGAAGACGACTGGATCGACACCCTGTTCGTGGCCAATACCCACGACTACATCCTCTGCTTCTCGAACCGCGGCCGGCTGTACTGGCTGAAGGTCTACGAGGTGCCGCAAGGCTCGCGCAACTCGCGCGGCCGGCCGATCGTCAACATGTTCCCGCTGTCGGAAGGCGAGAAGATCAACGTCATCCTCCCGGTGCGGCAGTTCGACGCCGAGCACTTCATCTTCATGGCGACCGCGCGCGGCACGGTCAAGAAGACCGCGCTGACGGAGTTCTCCAACCCGCGCAAGGCCGGCATCATCGCGGTCGACCTCGACGAGGGCGACTACCTGATTGGTGCGGCGGTGACCGACGGCCAGCACGACGTGATGCTGTTCTCGGACGCCGGCAAGGCCGTGCGTTTCGACGAGAACGACGTGCGCCCGATGGGCCGCCAGGCGCGCGGCGTGCGCGGCATGAACCTGGAAGACGGCCAGGCCGTGATCGCGATGCTGGTGGCGCCGGCCGAGACCGCTGAAGAGTCGGCGGAGGCCGGCGTGCGCGGCAGCGTGCTGACCGCGACCGAGAACGGTTACGGCAAGCGCACGCCCATCGCCGAGTACACTCGACATGGCCGTGGCACCAAGGGCATGATTGCGATCCAGACGAGCGAGCGCAACGGCCGTGTGGTGGCTGCTGCACTGGTTTCGCCCGAGGACGAAATCATGCTGATCACCACCGGCGGCGTGCTGATCCGTACCCGCGTGGCGGAAATCCGCGAAATGGGCCGCGCCACCCAGGGTGTCACGCTGATCAACGTGGACGAGGGCACCAAGCTGTCCGGGCTGCAGCGCATCGTCGAAAGCGATGCCGACAACGGCGGCAACGGGGAAGAGCCGGATGAGGCCGAGGGCGCCGAAGGTGCCGCCGGCGCGGACGCCGACGCCAAGCCGTAAGACAAAACGTAAGTTGTTGCAACAATAGGACGCCAGCCGGAACTCGCCTCGCGGCTGTCCGGACTAAAACGGACGTATTTACCAGGGAGTCACAATGCTCAAAACCTATCGACGTATCGCTGTTCTGGCTGCTTTTGTCCCGACCTTCATGATGGCGCAGCATGCCCACGCACAGGACGCGGAAAAGACGGCGGCCATCAAGGAACTGCTTTCCGTCATGCAGGCAGACCAGGCTGTGAAGGGCCAGGCAGAGAACTGGCAGCAGGGCGCCAAGCAGGAAGCGCCGCTGGTCCTCGAGCAGGTGCTGGTCGAAAACAAGACCCTGAGCGACAAGCAGAAGCAGGCCGCGGTTGAAAAGCTGAAGAAGAACGGCGCGGTCCAGCGCATCGTGGACGGTGCCGGCACGGCGTTCACCACCGACGGCTTCCGCAAGGACGCCATCCAGGCGCACTACGATGCCTTCGGCAAGTACTACACCACGCAGGAACTGAAGGACCTGACCACCTTCCTGAAGTCGCCGACCGGCCAGAAGTTCATGGCCAACCAGGGCAAGGCGACCCAGGAAATCTGGGGCTCGATGATGCAGAAGTACGGTCCGCAGGTCGGCAAGTCGATGCGCGACGCCGCCGAGAAGGAAATCACCGCCGCTTCGAAGTGATGCCGGCGTGAGCCGCAACGGATCCGCCCGCCGCTTGTCCGAGCATGTTCGGGCGGGCGCGGCAACCCGGGGCTGAACCCCGGGCGCCCAACGGGGCGCGGGTTTGAGGGATAATGGCTGCTTGGGTAACACCGGCAGCCATTTTTCCATCCCCCGTCTCATGAACGATCCCCAGAATCCCGCTCTTGCCGGCATGATGCAGCGTGCATTGGCCGAACGCGTCTACAACTTCTCGCCGGGCCCGGCAGCGCTGCCTGCCGAAGTGCTGCAACAGGCCGCCGAGGAGATGTTGTCCTGGCGCGGGACCGGGGTCTCGGTGATGGAGATGAGCCACCGCAGCCGCGAGTTCGAGGGCATCCACAACCAGGCCATCGCCGACCTGCGCGAGCTGCTGCATATTCCCGCCAACTACCGCGTGCTGTTCCTGCAGGGCGGCGCCATCGGCGAAAACGGCATCGTGCCGCTGAACCTGATGCGCCTGCGCCATGCCGACGCGCCCAAGGCGGACTTTGTCGTCACCGGCACCTGGTCGGTCAAGACCGAGCAGGAGGCCCGCCGCTACGGCGCGGTCAATATCGCGGCCAGCAGCGAGGCACAGAAATACCACCGCATTCCCGCCGTGGCCGACTGGAAGCTGTCGGACGACGCCGGCTACGTCCACCTGTGCACCAACGAGACCATCGTCGGCGTGGAGTTCCAGGACATTCCCGACATTGGCCAGGTCAAGGGCGACCGCGTCGTCGTGGCCGATGCTTCCAGCCATATCCTCTCGCGACCCATCGACTGGTCGCGCGTGCAGGTGGTCTACGGCGGCGCGCAGAAGAACATCGGCCCGGCCGGCGTCACCATCGTGATCGTGCGCGAGGACCTGCTCGGCCATGCCCATCCGCTGTGCCCGTCGGCATTCAACTGGCGCCTGGTGGCCGAGCACAACTCGATGTACAACACGCCGCCGACCTACGCGATCTATATCGCCGGCCTGGTGTTCCAGTGGCTCAAGCGCCAGGGCGGCGTGCCCGCGATCGAACAGCGCAATATCGCCAAGGCGTCGGCGCTGTACGACTACCTCGACCAGAGCGATTTCTATCGCAACGAGATCCACCCGAGCTGCCGCTCGCGCATGAACGTACCGTTCTTCCTGGGCGACGAATCGCGCAACGAGGCCTTCCTGCAGCAGGCCCGGGCCAACGGCCTGGTGCAGCTGAAGGGGCACAAGACCGTGGGCGGCATGCGCGCCAGCATCTACAACGCCATGCCGCTGGAAGGCGTGATGGCGCTGATCGAATTCATGCGCGAGTTCGAGCGGACCTCCGCCTGACGCGCATTCCCGCTGGCGGGCCGCGCATGCCAGGTTCGGCATGCCGGCCCGCGCGGGCAGTTTTCTGGCCGTCGCGCCCGGCGGCCCACCGGATAGATACAACATGACAAGCCAAGACCGCACCCCCGCGCGCGAGGAGACGCCGCCCAATGCGCCGCAGAACGGCGACAGCCACCTGAGTGATGCCGAGCGCAAGCTGTCGGTCGAACTGGGCCCGCTGCGCGAGCAGATCGATACCGTGGACCGCGAGCTGCTGGCGATGCTGAACCGCCGCGCCAAGCTGGCGCTCGAGGTGGGTGAGGTCAAGAAAAAGTACGGCGCGCCGGTGTTCCGGCCCGAGCGCGAGCTGCAGGTCATCCGCAAGGTGCAGGGGGCCAACCCGGGTCCGCTGCTGGGCGAAAGCGTGGCGGCCATCTGGCGCGAGGTGATGTCCGCCTGCCGCGGGCTGGAGAAGCCGCTGGAGGTGGCGTTCCTGGGCCCGGCCGGCACGTTCTCGGAGCAGGCGCTGTACGCGCATTTTGGCCACGAGGTGTCGGGCGTGCCTTGCCCCAGCATCGACGAGGTGTTCCGCGCGGTCGAGGCGGGCACGGTCGAATACGGCGTGGTGCCGGTCGAAAACTCCACCGAAGGCGCGGTGTCGCGCACGCTTGACCTGTTCCTGCAGACCTCGCTGAAGATCAGCGGCGAGATCGCGCTCAAGGTGCACCACAACCTGATGGCGTCGACGCCCGACATGAAGGGCGTCACGGTGGTGCGCGCGCATGCGCAGGCGCTGGCGCAGTGCCAGCACTGGCTGACCGCCAACTATCCGCAGCTCGAGCGCCAGGCGGTGTCGAGCAATGCCGAAGCGGCGCGCATGGCCAGCG
Source organism: Cupriavidus neocaledonicus (assembly GCF_000372525.1). Lineage (GTDB taxonomy): Bacteria > Pseudomonadota > Gammaproteobacteria > Burkholderiales > Burkholderiaceae > Cupriavidus > Cupriavidus neocaledonicus. The sequence continues at coordinate 129,613 of NZ_AQUR01000101.1, read as the reverse complement.
AAGACCCGACCGTGGCCGCGATTGCCGGCGAGTCCGCCGCCAACCGCTACCACCTGCACCTGGTGCGCACGCATATCCAGGACGATCCGCACAACCGCACGCGCTTTGCCGTGATCGGCCGCTATGAGACCGAGCCTTCCGGCAGCGACCAGACTTCGCTGATCCTGTCGGTGCCCAACAAGGCCGGCGCGGTGTACCAGCTGCTGGCGCCGCTGGCCGCGAACGGCGTGTCGATGTGCCGCTTCGAGTCGCGCCCGGCGCGCAGCGGCGCGTGGGAATACTACTTCTACGTCGACGTGGAAGGGCACCAGCATGAGCCGGCGGTGGCGCGCGCGATCGAAGAGCTGCGCCGCAACGCCGCCTACCTGAAGGTGCTGGGCTCGTATCCGTCGAGCAAGTAAGGCAGCCGGGACAGCACAAGGAGACGAGATGGCAGAGCAGGGCAGGCAGGGCGGCGCAACGGCTTTCGGGCCGGATTATGTGCGGGCGATTTCGCCCTACGTGGCGGGCAAGCCGATTGCCGAAGTCGCGCGCGAGTTCGGTTTGGACGAGGCCGGCATCGTCAAGCTCGCCTCCAACGAGAATCCGCTGGGCATGCCGGAATCGGCGCGCACCGCGGTGGCCGCGGCCGTGGCCGAACTGGGCCGCTATCCCGATGCCAACGGCTTTGCGCTGAAGGGCGCGCTGTCGGCGCGCTTCGGCGTGCCCGCCGACTGGCTGACGCTGGGCAACGGCAGCAACGACATCCTGGAACTGGCCGCGCATGCGCTGGTGGAACCGGGCCAGTCGATTGTCTATGCCGAATTCTCGTTCGCGGTGTACGCGCTGGCCACGCAGGAGATCGGCGCGCGCGCCATCGAAGTGCCCGCGCGCGACTACGGCCACGACCTCGACGCGATGGCCGCGGCGATTGCGCCGGATACGCGCCTGGTCTTTATCGCCAACCCGAACAACCCGACCGGCACCTTCCTGCCGGCGGCGCAGATCGAGGCCTTCCTGCAGCGCGTGCCGCGCCATGTGGTGGTAGTGCTGGACGAGGCCTACAACGAGTACCTCGACGCCGACCAGCAATACGACGCGATTGCCTGGGTGCGCCGCTACCCCAACCTGATGGTGTCGCGCACGTTTTCCAAGGCCTATGGCCTGGCGGGCCTGCGCATCGGCTACGCGGTGGCGCAGCCCGAACTGACCGACTTGCTGAACCGCATCCGCCAGCCGTTCAATGTCAACAGCGTGGCGCAAGCCGCGGCCATCGCCGCGCTGGCCGATGCCGACTTCCTGCGCCGCAGCGCCGAGCTCAACCGCGACGGCAAGCGGCAACTGACGCAGGCGTTCGAGCGGATGGGTCTGGAATACGTGCCGTCGTCCGGCAACTTCGTGCTGGTGCGCGTGGGCGACGATGACGGCGCCGGCGCGCGCGTGAACCTGGCGTTGCTCCGGCAGGGCGTGATCGTGCGCCCGGTGGGCAACTACAACCTGCCGCGCTGGCTGCGCGTGACCATCGGCTTGCCGGAAGAGAACGCGGCGTTCATCGCGGCGCTGGAGCGGGCGCTGGCCTGAGGCTGGCCGCTGCAAGCGCCGCCGGTCGTGCCGCCCCTTGATTGACCTCGGTCTGAACCGAACTACCGCCGCTTGCGGCTTGTGATTGTGAGTGCATTGCATTTTTCCCGTGTTGTCATTGTCGGCGTCGGCCTGATCGGCGGCTCGCTCGCGCTGGCGCTCAAGCGCGCCGGCGTGGTGGGCACGGTGGTCGGGGTCGGGCGCTCGGCCGCCTCGCTGCAGAAGGCGCTCGACCTCGGCGTGATCGACGAGGCCGCGACGCTGGCCGATGCCGCGCGCGGCGCCAGCGTGATCGTGCTGTGCGCGCCGGTGGCGCAGAATTTTGCGCTGCTGCATGCGCTGGAGCCGCACCTGCAGCCGGGCACCATCGTCACCGATGCCGGCAGTACCAAGTCCGACGTGATCATTGCCGCCAAGACCGCGCTGGGCGACAAGGCCGCGCAGTTCGTGCCCGCCCATCCGATCGCCGGGCGCGAGCTCAACGGCGTCGCGGCCGCGCTGCCGGACCTGTACGACGGCAAGAACACCGTGCTGTGTCCGCTGCAGGAAAACGCGCGCGCCGACGTGGCCGCCGTGCGTGCCATGTGGGAAAGCGCTGGCGCGCATTGCCACGTGATGTCGGCGGTCCAGCACGACGCGGTGTTTGCCGCGGTCAGCCATCTGCCGCACGTGCTGTCGTACGCGCTGGTGGCGCAGGTGGCCAATGCCGAAGATGCGGCGCTGAAGCTGGATTTCGCCGGCGGCGGCTTCCGCGACTTCACGCGGATCGCGGCCTCGTCGCCGGAGATGTGGCGCGACATCTGCGTGGCCAACCGCGACGCGCTGCTGCGCGAGCTGAATACTTACCAGTCGGTGCTGGCACACCTGAAGATGCTGATCGAAAAGGGCGACGGCGACGCGCTCGAGCGCATCTTCACGCGCGCCAGCAAGACCCGGCTGGCCTGGGGCGCCGAGCGTGCCGCGGGCAACAACCATATCGAACCCTGATGGCCCTGGCCCATCGCCTGAACGCGGCGCCCCGGCGCCCACGACATCCATGGAACACCTGACGCTAGGCCCCCTGACCCGCGCCCACGGCACCGTCCGGTTGCCGGGCTCGAAGAGCATCTCCAACCGCGTGCTGCTGCTGGCCGCGCTGGCCAACGGCGAGACCCGCGTGCGCGACCTGCTCGACTCCGACGACACGCGCGTGATGCTGCAGGCGCTGCGCACGCTGGGCGTGGCCTGGCGGCAGGAAGGCGCCGACTACATCGTTACCGGCGCCGGCGGCAATTTCCCCAACAAGTCGGCCGAGCTGTTCATGGGCAATGCCGGCACCGCGATCCGTCCGCTGACCGCCGCGCTGGCGCTGCAGGGCGGCAGCTACAAGCTGTCCGGCGTGCCGCGCATGCATGAGCGGCCGATCGGCGACCTTGTCGATGGGCTGCGCCAGGTGGGCGCGGTGATCGACTACCTTGGCAACGAAGGCTTCCCGCCGCTGCATATCCAGCCGGCCAGCCTGCGCATCGACGCGCCGATCCGCGTGCGCGGCGATGTCTCGAGCCAGTTCCTGACCGCGCTGCTGATGAGCCTGCCGCTGGCGCAAACTGCCAGCGGCCGCATCGAGATCGAAGTGGTGGGCGAGCTGATCTCCAAGCCGTATATCGAGATCACGCTGAACCTGCTGGCGCGCTTCGGCATCGAGGTCGAGCGGCAGGGCTGGGAGCGTTTCATTCTGCCCGCGGGGGCGGCTTACCGTTCGCCGGGCGAGATCTTTGTCGAGGGCGATGCGTCATCGGCTTCGTACTTCCTGGCCGCCGGCGCGATCGGCGGCGGCCCGGTGCGGGTCGAAGGCGTCGGCATGGCCAGCATCCAGGGGGATGTCCGTTTCGCCGAGGCGCTCAATCGCATGGGCGCCAACGTGATGGCGGGCGACAACTGGATCGAGGTGCGCGGCACGGAACGCGACGACGGGCGCCTGCACGGCATCGAGCTGGACTGCAACCATATTCCCGATGCCGCCATGACGCTGGCGGTGGCGGCGCTGTTTGCCGAAGGCACGACCACGCTGACCAATATTGCCAGTTGGCGCGTCAAGGAAACCGACCGCATCGCGGCGATGGCGACCGAACTGCGCAAGCTGGGTGCCGTGGTCGAGGAGGGCGCCGACTACCTGCGCGTGACGCCGCCGCAGCCGTGGCAGACCCCGGCCGACGGCATTGGCACCTATGATGACCATCGCATGGCGATGTGTTTCTCGCTGGCGGCGTTCGGCCCGTTGCCGGTGCGGATCAATGATCCGGGCTGCGTGGCGAAGACGTTCCCGGACTATTTCAGCGTATTTGCCGGCGTCACGCGCTGACCAGGCCGGCCTCGGCAACGTTGCCGGCCGGGGCTGCGGCGCTGTCGCGGCTGGCCGGCGCCTGGCGGTGCTGGCGCTTGTCCCAGTACTTGTCGAAGAAGTAGTGGGCCACGGTATTGACGGCCGGTTCGATAAAGGTGACCGCACCGCTCACGGCCAGGCTGCCGGTCAGCGCATAGGTCACGCTGAACGCGATGCCGAGGTGCATGATGCCGAACGTCAGGGTTTTTGCCATGGTAGATTGCCTCGCGACCAATACTGAGGGATGCGCCGCGCTTGCCGCGGCGCGGGGCCATGGATCAAATAATAATGATTCTCAATAGAATTAACAATCAATCGTTTCACTGGGTGCCATAAGCAATGACTATCGTCAACGTCATCACCATTGACGGGCCGACCGCCTCCGGCAAGGGCACGGTTGCGCACAAGGTTGCCGACGCGGTGGGCTTCCACCTGCTCGACAGCGGCGCGCTGTACCGGCTGGTAGCGCTGGCCAGCGACCGCGCCGGTGTTGACCTGGCCGACATGGACACCCTGGCGCGGATCGCTGCGCGCCTCGATGTGAAGTTCGGACCCGACCGCGTGTGGCTGCAGGGCGAGGAAGTGAGCCTGGCGATCCGCGCCGAGGCGATCGGCAACCGCGCCTCGGCCATCGCGGTGCACCAGCCGGTGCGCGACGCGCTGACGCAGCTGCAGCGCAGCTTCCGCAAGCTGCCCGGGCTGGTGGCGGACGGCCGCGACATGGGCACCGTGATCTTCCCGGACGCCCAGCTCAAGGTGTTCCTGACCGCGAGTGTCGAGGCGCGCGCGCGCAGGCGCTATAAACAATTGATTGATAAGGGAATTTCTGCTAATATCGAAGACCTTTTGCGTGACCTCGAGGCGCGCGACGCGCGGGATCGCACCCGTGCCGCCGCACCGCTGCGTCCCGCCGAAGATGCAAAGCTGCTCGATACCTCCGACATGACGGTGGATCAGGCAGTGGCGCAGGTGCTGGAGTGGTTTGCCGCTGTGCGGCCCGATGCATGACATGCAGCGGGCGCATCCGTAGAAGCGGCGCACCCCTTCCGTACCCGATGGCGTCGGTCCGGGCCCGTGCCCTGGCTGGCTTTTGTCAAACCTGACCCCGCTGCCCTGGCAGACTGAGCGCGATCGTCGCGCCGGCCAGCGTATCGCGGATTTCACCTTACGTTTATGTCCGACCTGCAAACTAACGAATCCTTTGCCGCACTGTTCGAGGAATCGATCGCCCGCTCCAATATGAAGGCTGGCGAAGTGATCTCCGCTGAAGTCGTGCGCATCGACCACAACTTCGTGGTCGTCAATGCCGGCCTCAAGTCCGAGGCATTCGTGCCGGTGGAGGAGTTCCTGAACGACCAGGGCGAACTCGAAGTGCAGGCCGGCGACTACGTCTCCGTGGCCATCGACGCACTCGAGAACGGCTATGGCGACACCATCCTCTCGCGCGACAAGGCCAAGCGCCTGGCCTCGTGGCTGAACCTCGAGAAGGCCCTGGAAGACGGCGAAATCATCTCGGGTACCGTGACCGGCAAGGTCAAGGGCGGCCTGACGGTGATGGTCAACGGCATCCGCGCGTTCCTGCCGGGCTCGCTGGTTGACGTGCGTCCGATCAAGGACACCACCCCGTACGAAGGCAAGACCCTGGAATTCAAGGTCATCAAGCTGGACCGCAAGCGCAACAACGTGGTGCTGTCGCGCCGCGCCGTGGTCGAAGCCACGCTGGGCGAAGAGCGCCAGAAGCTGATGGAAACCCTGAAGGAAGGCGCCATCGTCAACGGTATCGTCAAGAACATCACCGACTACGGTGCGTTCGTTGACCTGGGCGGCATCGACGGCCTGCTGCACATCACCGACCTGGCCTGGCGCCGTGTCCGCCACCCGAGCGAAGTGCTGTCGGTTGGCCAGGAAATCACCGCCAAGATCCTCAAGTTCGACCAGGAAAAGAACCGCGTCTCGCTGGGCGTGAAGCAGCTGGGCGAAGATCCGTGGGTCGGCATCTCGCGCCGCTACCCGCAAGGCACCCGCCTGTTCGGCAAGGTCACCAACCTGACCGACTACGGCGCGTTCGTCGAGATCGAAGCCGGCATCGAAGGCCTGGTGCACGTGTCGGAAATGGACTGGACCAACAAGAACGTGGCCCCGTCCAAGGTGGTCCAGCTGGGCGACGAAGTCGAAGTCATGGTGCTGGATATCGACGAAGACAAGCGTCGTATCAGCCTGGGCATGAAGCAGTGCAAGGCCAACCCGTGGGACGATTTCTCGCGCAACCACAAGAAGGGCGACAAGCTGAGCGGCCAGATCAAGTCGATCACCGACTTCGGCGTGTTCATCGGCCTGCCGGGCGGCATCGACGGCCTGGTGCACCTGTCCGACCTGTCCTGGCAAGAGTCCGGCGAAGAGGCCGTGCGCAAGTACAAGAAGGGCGACGAAGTCGAAGCCGTGGTGCTGGGCATCGACGTCGACAAGGAACGCATCTCGCTGGGCATCAAGCAGCTGTCGGGCGATCCGTTCAACAACTTCATCTCGGCCAACGACAAGGGCTCGCTGGTGAACGGCACGATCAAGGCCGTTGACGCCAAGGGTGCCGTGGTCCAGCTGGCCGACGACGTCGAAGGCTACCTGCGTGCATCGGAAATCTCCGCTGACCGCGTGGAAGACGCCCGCAACGTGCTGAAGGAAGGCGAGCAGATCACCGCCCTGGTGGTGAACGTCGACCGCAAGTCGCGCAACATCAACCTGTCGATCAAGGCCAAGGACAGCGCAGAGCAGCAGGAAGCGATGCAGAAGTTCCAGGCCGACACCGGCACGGCTGGCACGACCAACCTCGGCGCTCTGCTGAAGGCCAAGCTCGGCCAGGACAACCAGTAATCGCAGGCCCCCGCGCTTGCGCGAATGCCCATGACCAAGTCGGAGCTTGTCGAAAAACTGGCTGCCCGCTTCCCCCAGCTGCTGCTGCGGGATGCGGACATCTCGGTGAAAACGATACTCGACGCGATGTCCGAAGCGCTGGCCGACGGCCACCGCATCGAGATCCGCGGATTCGGCAGTTTTGGTCTGAACAAGCGTCCGCCTCGCGTGGGGCGCAATCCCAAGTCCGGCGAGCGGGTGCTGGTCCCTGAAAAACGGGTGCCGCACTTCAAGGCGGGCAAGGAATTGCGCGAACGGGTTGACCGCAGCCAGCCGGTGCCTGCGGGCACCAACGGCAACGGCCATTCCGGCGGCACGGCGCAAGCCCTGCCGGCCAAGGCAGGCCAGGGCGCGGCAGCCGCCGCGCCGACGGGGTTGCACGAGAGCGGACTGGATTTCATCCGCTCCTGACTGCAACGGGTTCCTGCCTGCCACTGTGTTGTCAAGAAAGCGCCCCTTGGGGCGCTTTTTTTTTATGGTCGATCAGAGCCGGAGGGCATCCGCGGCGTCTGCCATCCGGAGCGTCGCCGCCTGCGAGGCGCGAGGCGGGACGCCGTTACCGCCACGTTACCGAAACCGTGAAGTGATTCCGTTACAATGCCGGGGTCTTTGCCGGGCCTTGCACAGGGCGTCCTGCCAGCCGCAGTGCTTGTGCTTGCCCGGCCCAACGCCATGCTGCCTCGCCGCCTACCCGCATGAAACTGTTTGCCTGGATCGTCCGCATCGTCGTATTCGTGCTGCTGTTCGTGCTGGCCCTGCGCAATACCGCAGAAGCCTCGCTGCAGCTGTTCTTCAATGCCGTCTGGCATGCGCCGCTGATCCTGATCCTGTTTGCCGCGTTTGCACTGGGTGCGGTGGCTGCGCTGGCCTCGGTGGCGCCGGGCCTGATGCGCCAGCGCATGGAACTGGCCAGGCTGCGGCGCGCGGCCGCGGATGCACGGGCGTCGACCGCGGCGCCATCGGCGGCACCGGCGAGCGCCGCGCCGGTGCCGCGCGACGGCAAGTCTCCCTATAACGTAGTCGGCCCGAAAGTCTGATCCATGATGTTCGAAACCTGGTGGCTGTTGGTGCTGCCACTTGTCTTTGGCCTTGGCTGGATGGCGGCGCGCTTCGACGTGCGCCAGATGATCAGCGAGCAGGGCGCCTTGCCGCGCTCCTACTTCAAGGGACTCAATTTCCTGCTCAACGAGCAGCCCGACAAGGCCATCGATGCCTTTGTCGAAGTCGCCCGGCTGGACCCGGAAACCACCGAGCTGCACTTTGCGCTGGGCGCGCTGTTCCGGCGCCGCGGCGAAACCGAGCGCGCCATCCGTGTGCACCAGAACCTCGCCACGCGCCCCGACTTGCCCGAGCCCGAGCGCGAGCACGCGCTGTTCGAGCTGGGCGAGGACTACCTGCGCGCGGGCCTGCTCGACCGCGCCGAGGAATCGCTGCGCCGGCTGATGTCCGGGCCTTACGCGGCGTCGGCCAAGCGGGTGCTGCTCGAACTCTATGAAGTCGAAAAGGAATGGCAGAAGGCGATCGATGCCGCGCGTGAACTGCAGACGCTGGAGCAGAAGAGCTACAGCCTGCAGATCGCGCAGTTCTGCTGCGAGCTGGCGCAGGACGCGCTGCAGCGCAAGCGCCCGGAAGACGCGGTGAAATGGCTGAACCAGGCCGTGGCCGAGAATCCCGCCAACGTGCGCGCGCCGATCCTGCTGGGCGACGTGGCCGCGGCGGCGGGCGATGCGCGCGCGGCGCTGGGCCACTGGCTCGGCATCGAGCGCCAGGACGCCTCGTTCCTGCCGCTGGTGGCCGAGCGCGTGGTCAAGGCCTATGCCGCCCTGAACGAGCAAGGCGTGGCGCTGGAATGGCTGCGTGGCCTGCTCAAGGGCAAGCTCGCCCCCGAGGTGCTCGACACCGCCTACAAGGCCGAGCTGGAAGTGAATGGTGCCGAGGCCGCGGCGCGCCTGATGCGCGAACAGCTGCGCCGCCAGCCGACGCTGCTGGCGCTGACCAAGTACTTCGAGGCGCAGGCGGCAGTGGCCGCCGCGCCCGCCACGCAGGCCGCGGTGGTCGAGGCCGCTGCCGGCCAGGCCGAAGGCGCCGAAGACGGCGACGAGGCCAGGGAAACCACCGCCATCCGCGACCTGCTGCAACTGCGCACGCGCAACCTGGCGCGCTATACCTGCCGCGAATGCGGTTTCCGTGCGCGGCTGTTCTATTGGCAATGCCCTGGTTGCAACCGCTGGGAAACCTATGCCCCGCGGCGTTCCGAAACGCTCGGCTGACCCCGGTGGCCGTGCAACGGATGTGAATTGAAGCTATGAAAGTCACCATTATCGGCAGCGGCTACGTTGGTCTCGTCACCGGCGCCTGCCTGGCGGAGCAGGGCAACGACGTGTTTTGCCTGGACCTGGACGAGCAGAAGATCGCTTTGCTCAACGCGGGCGGCGTGCCGATCTACGAGCCCGGCCTGCAGGAACTGATCCAGCGCAACCGCGAGGCCGGCCGCCTGACCTTTTCCACCGACGTGGCAGCCAGCGTCGAGCATGCCGACGTGCAGTTCATCGCGGTGGGCACGCCGCCGGACGAGGACGGCTCGGCCGACCTCAAGTACGTGCTGGCGGCGGCGCGCAATATCGGCCGCCACATGACCGGCTTCAAGGTGGTGGTCGACAAGTCGACCGTGCCGGTGGGCACTGGCGACCGCGTCACCGCCGCGATCCGCGAGGAACTGGCCGTGCGCGGTCTGGAAGACCTGCAGTTCTCGGTGGTGTCGAACCCCGAGTTCCTGAAGGAGGGCGCCGCGGTCGAAGACTTCATGCGCCCCGACCGCATCGTGCTGGGCTGCAATGCCGACGCCGCCGGGCGCCACGCGCAGGCGACCATGCGGCAGCTGTACGCGCCGTTCAACCGCCATCATGAGCGCACCTTCTATATGGACGTGCGCTCGGCCGAGTTCACCAAGTACGCCGCCAATTCGATGCTGGCCACGCGCATCTCGTTCATGAACGAGCTCGCCAACCTGGCCGACGAAGTCGGCGCGGATATCGAGCTGGTGCGCATGGGCATCGGCTCGGACCCGCGCATCGGCTACAGTTTCCTGTACGCCGGCGCCGGCTATGGCGGATCGTGCTTCCCCAAGGACGTGCAGGCACTGATGCGCACCGCCGCCGACCACGGCAAGCCGATGCGCGTGCTGGAGGCGGTGGAGGCCGTCAACGGCGCGCAGAAGCGCGTGCTGGGCGAGAAGATCGTGCGCCGCTTCGGCGACGACCTGAGCGGTCGCGTGTTCGCGGTCTGGGGCCTGGCCTTCAAGCCCAATACCGACGACATGCGCGAAGCGCCGTCGCGCGTGCTGGCGCGCGAGCTGGTGTCGCGCGGCGCGTCGCTGCGCGTGCACGACCCGGTTTCGATGGCCGAGGCCCGTCGCGTGCTGGAGGCCGACCTGGCCGACGTGCCGGGCGGCGCCGCGCGCGTGAGCTTCCACCAGCACCAGATGGATGCGCTCGACGGCGCCGACGCGCTGGCGATCGTGACCGAATGGAAGGTGTTCCGCAGCCCCGATTTCGGGCAGATCAAGCGGCGGCTGAAGTCGCCGGTGATCTTCGATGGACGCAATCTGTATGAGCCCGAGGCGATGCGCGAGACCGGCGTGGAATACCACGCCATCGGCCGCCCCACCCGCAAGGCTGCGCCGCCGGCGCACGAATGAGGCGCGCGGGTCAACGGACTCATCAACCGATAAGCTACGCGGCGGCCGCTGCCGCCGCGATATTGCCAAGGATCTTCATGAACAAGACCGTCATTCCGCAGGAGCAGATCCGGCAGTCCCATATCCTGGTGGTCGGCGACATGATGCTGGACCGCTATTGGTTCGGCGACGTCGAGCGCATTTCGCCCGAAGCGCCGGTGCCGGTGGTGCAGGTCAAGCGCAGCGACGAGCGCCTGGGCGGCGCCGCCAACGTGGCCCGCAATGCCGCGGCGCTCGGTGCGCGCGTCGGCATGCTGGGCGTGGTCGGCGACGACGAGCCGGCGCGCACGCTCGAGGCGCTGCTGGCCGAGAGCCACGTGCAGCCCTACCTGCACCGCGATGCCAAGATCAACACCACCATCAAGCTGCGCGTGGTGGCGCACCAGCAGCAGCTGCTGCGCGTGGATTTCGAGAATACGCCAGCGCACGAAGTGCTGCTCGCGGTACAGGACCGCTTCCAGGGCCTGGTCAACGATTACCAGGTGCTGGTGCTGTCCGACTACGGCAAGGGCGGGCTGACCCATGTCACGCGCATGATCGACGCCGGTCGCGCGGCCGGCCGCAAGGTGCTGGTCGACCCCAAGGGCGACGACTACTCGCGCTACCGCGGCGCCACGCTGATCACCCCCAACCGGGCCGAGATGCGTGCCGTGGTCGGGGCCTGGAAGACCGAGGCCGACCTGACCATCCGCGCGCAGAACCTGCGCCGCGCGCTGCAGCTCGAAGCGCTGCTGCTGACGCGCTCGGAAGAGGGCATGACGCTCTATACCGAAGCCGAAGTGCTGCACGTCTCCGCGCAGGCGCGCGAGGTCTATGATGTATCCGGTGCGGGCGACACCGTGATCGCCACGCTCGCCACCATGATGGGTGCCGGCGTGCCGCTCAAGGAAGCCGTGCAGCATGCCAATCGCGCCGGCGGCATCGTGGTCGGCAAGCTGGGCACCGCCGTCGTCACTTATCCCGAATTGTTCGGCGCCGCCGCCTGAGGCCCGGCGCCCTCTTTTGATCCGACCATGACAATCATCGTCACCGGCGCCGCGGGTTTTATCGGCAGCAATCTCGTCAAGGGCCTGAACGAACGCGGCGAGACCCATGTCATCGCCGTCGACAACCTGACCCGCGCCGACAAGTTCCACAACCTGGTCGACTGCGAGATCTCGGATTACCTGGACAAGCAGGACTTCCTCGCGCGCTTTGCGCGCGGCGAGTTCGGCAAGGTGCGCGCGGTATTCCACGAAGGCGCGTGCTCCGACACCATGGAGACCGACGGCCGCTACATGATGGAGAACAACTACCGCTACACGCTGTCGCTGATGGAGAGCTGCCTGGAGCAGGGCACGCAGTTCCTCTATGCATCGTCGGCGGCGACCTACGGCGCCTCGCAGGTGTTCCGCGAAGACCGCGAGTTCGAGCGTCCGCTCAACGTGTACGGCTACTCCAAGTTCCTGTTCGACCAGATCGTGCGGCGCCGCCTGCCGTCGGCGCTGTCGCAGATCGTCGGCTTCCGCTATTTCAACGTGTACGGGCCGCGCGAAACGCACAAGGGCCGCATGGCGTCGGTGGCGTTCCACAACTTCAACCAGTTCCGCGCCGACGGCACCGTGAAGCTGTTCGGCGAATACGGCGGCTATGGTCCCGGCATGCAGAGCCGCGACTTCATCTCGGTCGAGGACGTGGTAAAGGTCAACCTGTTCTTCTTCGACCATCCCGAGAAGTCCGGCATCTTCAACCTGGGCACCGGCCGTGCCCAGCCGTTCAACGACATCGCCGCGACCGTGGTCAACACGCTGCGCGAAGCCGAAGGCAAGCCGCCGCTGTCGCTGGACGACCTGGTGCAGGAAGGGCTGGTCGAGTACGTCAAGTTTCCCGACGCATTGCGCGGCAAGTACCAGTGCTTTACGCAGTCGGATGTGTCCAAGCTGCGCGGCGCGGGCTACGGCGAGCGCTTCCTGACCGTGGAGGAAGGCGTGGCGCGCTACTGCCGCTGGCTGCTGGAGCGCAACGGCTGAACCGCGCCTCATCCCCGCTTCACGCCGGCCGACACGCTTTCATGCGGCCGGTGTCAACTTTTGTTGCCGCATGCGCCGCGCTCGCGGCGCGCCCCTATCCTGACCTGACCTCGCCGCCCGGCGGGGGTGGTACCTCAGACCATCCACAGGAAAGGAGAGCCTTCATGGCCATGCACTGGATCCGGCAACTTGCCCGGCGTTATTCCCTGATCTCCCTCGCGGCAACCTTGTGCCTGCTTGCCGGCGGCACCGCGCGTGCCGCGGTCGACGTCAACACCGCGGACGAGGCGGCGCTGACCTCGGTCAAGGGCGTGGGCCCGGCCACGGCCCGCCACATCGTCGAAGAGCGCAACAAGCGCGGACCGTACAAGGACGCCGCCGACCTGGCCGAGCGCGTCAGCGGCATCGGGCCGAAGTCCGTGGCCAAGCTGCAGGACGCCGGCCTGACCATCTCCGGCAAGGGGGCGGCCACCGCTACGCCTGCCGCCGCGCCGGCCGCCACGCCGGCGCCCGCCAAGGGGGCGAAGGCGACGCCCGCACCGGCAAAGCCGGCCCGCTAGCACGGCCAGCCGCTGCCCTGTGCCCGGTCGTGCTGCGGCCGGGTGCGTTGTGGCTGGTACGCGTTGTGCTAAACGTAGCCGGCTTCGCAGCCCCCGTGGCGGCGGAGTATCATGCGGACGCCGTGCAGGCAGGACCTGCCGTGCGGCTGCCGACCGGCATTCCACAACCTACAACCAGGCACAAGCGTGGCGGCCGCCGATCCGGTGGCCAGCCCGGACCACAGGGAGCAAGACAATATGGCGAATGGCGAGGACGCGGGATTCCTGCCGCAATGGCGGCTCAAGACCGAGGGCGTAATCGGCCCCGATGAGCGGCTGCCCGCTGGGCAGACACTGCTGGCCGGGATCCAGCACGTGGTGGCGATGTTCGGCTCGACCGCCATCGCGCCGATCCTGATGGGCTTCAACCCCAATATCGCCATCCTGTTTTCCGGCATCGGCACGCTGATCTTCTTCCTGTGCGTGCGCGGCCGGGTGCCCAGCTACCTGGGCTCCAGCTTCGCCTTCATTGCGGTGGTGATCGCCGCCACCGGCTATGCCGGCAGCGGCCCCAACCTCAATATCCCGGTGGCGCTGGGCGGCATCATTGCCGCCGGTGCGCTGTACACCGTGATCGGCCTGGTGGTGCAGGCGGCAGGCTACGCCTGGGTGGAAAAGCTGATGCCGCCGGTGGTGACCGGCGCCATCGTCGCGGCGATCGGGCTGAACCTGGCCCCGGTGGCGGTCAAGGCGGTCAGCGGCGCTGCGCTCGATACCTGGGTGGGGCTGCTCACCGTGGTCGCGGTCGGGCTGGTAGCGGTCCGCGCGCCCGGCATGATCGGCCGCTTGCCGGTGCTGATCGGCGGCCTGGCCGGCTACGTTGCCTACTACCTGGGCACCAACGTGATGGGGCTGGGCAAGCCGATAGATTTTTCCGGCGTGGCCGCCGCCAGCTGGTTCGGCCTGCCGGCGTTCACCGCGCCGACGTTCGAGCTCGGCGCGATGCTGCTGATCGCGCCGGTGGCGATCGTGCTGGTGGCCGAGAACCTCGGCCATATCAAGGCCATCGGCGTGATGACCGGCCGCAACCTGGATCCGTACATCGGCCGCGCCTTTATCGGCGACGGCATCGCCACCATGCTGTCGGCCAGCGGCGGCGGCACCGGCGTGACCACCTATGCCGAGAACATGGGGGTGATGGCGGTCACCAAGATCTATTCGACGCTGATCTTCGTCGTGGCGGCCGCGGTGGCCATCCTGCTGGGCTTCTCGCCCAAGTTCGGCGCCCTGATCCTGACCATCCCGGGGCCGGTGATCGGCGGCCTGACCATCGTCGTGTTCGGCCTGATCGCGGCTACCGCGGGCCGGATCTGGGTGCAGAACAAGGTCGACTTCTCCAGCTCGCGCAACCTGATCACGGTGGGCGCCACGCTGACGGTAGCCGCCGGCGACCTGACGCTGAAGCTGGGCGGCATGACGCTGGGTGGCATCGGCACCGCCACCTTTGGCTGCATCCTGCTGTACCACCTGCTGGGCGAAGGCAATCGCGAGGAAGGCTGAGCCACGGCGAAGCCTGGCCGGCGGGGCAAATCCCGCCTGCCGGCGAGGGGATAGGGGTCTGCATTACAATGGCCGGCGAACTGGAATCCCCCGGCATCCCCCCGTTTTGACCTTCCTTCGCCCCATGGCCTACAAGACAATTGAAGACACCATCGGCAATACGCCGCTGGTCAGACTGCAGCGCATCCCCGGCGCCGCCAACGACGCGCGCGGCAATGTGATCCTCGGCAAGCTCGAAGGCAACAATCCGGCCGGTTCGGTCAAGGACCGTCCGGCGGTGTCGATGATCGCCCGGGCCGAGGCGCGCGGGCGCATCAGGCCGGGCGATACGCTGATCGAGGCGACCTCGGGCAATACCGGTATTGCGCTGGCCATGGCGGCCGCCATCCGTGGCTACAAGATGGTGCTGATCATGCCCGAGGACCTGAGCCTCGAGCGCCGCCAGAGCATGGCCGCCTACGGCGCCGAGATCATCCTGACCCCGGTCAAGGGCGGCATGGAGTACGCGCGCGACCTGGCCGATTCGATGGAGCGCGACGGCAAGGGCGTGATCCTCGACCAGTTCGCCAACCCGGACAACCCGCAGGCGCACTACGAGGGCACCGGCCCGGAAATCTGGCGCGATACCGACGGCCGCATCACCCACTTCGTTTCGGCGATGGGCACCACCGGCACCATCACCGGCGTGTCGCGCTTCCTCAAGGAGCAGAATCCCGCGATCCAGATCGTCGGCGCGCAGCCGGCCGAAGGCTCGCGCATTCCGGGCATCCGCAAGTGGCCGGAAGCGTATCTGCCCAAGATCTACGATCCCAAGTTCATCGACCGCACCGAGCCGGTCAGCCAGGGCGATGCCGAGCACATGGCGCGCCGCATGGCATCCGAAGAGGGCATCTTCTGCGGCATCTCCGCCGCCGGTGCGCTGTGCGTGGCATTGCGCGTCGCCGAGGAAGTCGAGAACGCCACCATCGTCTTCGTGGTGTGCGACCGCGGCGACCGCTACCTGTCGACCGGCGTGTTCCCGGCCTGATCCGCAGCGCCGCCGCAAACAAGAAAGGCCTCGCTCATGCGAGGCCTTTCTTGCTTCTGGCCGTGCCGCCTCAGGCCATCGCCGCCTTGACCGCTTCGCCCAGCTGGTACACCGCCAGCGCATAGAAAAAGCTGCGGTTGTAGCGCGTCAGCACATAGAAGTTGCGCAGGCCCAGCAGGTACTCGGTGGGCTGGTCGGGCGTGGGCAGGTCCACCACCAGCACGCCGGTTTCGCCTTCGCGCGCCAGGTTGATGGGCTCGTCCACGCGCAGCCCGGCGCGGGTCAGCTGGTTGAGGGTGCGGGTCGGCCAGGGCTCGCCATCGGCCGCTGCGGCGGCGACCCCGAGGCTGCCCGCGTCATCGGCTATGCGCCACGCCACCGGACGGCCCGCCTCCCAGCCATGCAGCTGCAGGAAGCGCGCCACGCTGCCGATGGCGTCGGTGGGGCTGTTGCGCAGGTCGATGTGGCCGTTGTTATCGTAGTCGATGGCGTATTCGCGCAGGCTGGTCGGCATGAACTGCGGAATGCCGATGGCGCCGGCATACGAGCCCAGCACCGAGTAGACGTCGGTGCGGGTGTCGCGGCACCACAGCAGGTAGTCGGCGAGCTGGTTGCGGAACAGCGTGCTGCGGGCTTCGCGGTTGGGCGTGTCCGGGTAGTCGAAGGCCAGCGTCGACAGCGAATCGAGCACGCGGAACGTGCCCATGTCGCGCCCATAGATGGTTTCGACGCCGATGATGCCGACGATGACCGAGGCCGGCACGCCGAACTCGGACTCGGCGCGACGCAGCGTGTCGCGGTTGTCCTGCCAGAAGCGCACGCCCGCATTGATGCGGATCGGCTCGATAAAGCGCGATCGGTAGGTGCGCCAGCTTTTGCGGCCGGTGGTGGTGGGCGGCATGATCAGCCGTACCACGGTGGCCGAATAGACCGCCTGTCCGAACCAGTCCTGCAGCATGCCGCGGTCAAAGCCGTGGCGCGCCACCATCTCGTCGATAAATGCGCGTGCTTGCGGGTTGTCGCGGTAGCGGCCGGGTTCGATTTCTTCCTCGCGCACGC
Source organism: Cupriavidus neocaledonicus (assembly GCF_000372525.1). Lineage (GTDB taxonomy): Bacteria > Pseudomonadota > Gammaproteobacteria > Burkholderiales > Burkholderiaceae > Cupriavidus > Cupriavidus neocaledonicus. The sequence continues at coordinate 112,854 of NZ_AQUR01000101.1, read as the reverse complement.
TGACGCGGCGTTTGCCGGCCGCGAGCAGGGTGGGGGAGAGGCCGCAGAGTCCGAGTGCGGCAGCGGAAAGCGCGGCGCCCAGCAGGGGGCGTCGCAGTGAGCGCTGGGTGTCGGTCATGGTGTCCTTTGCAAGTCGCACCGAGTATAGCGGATGCCACCGCGGCATCCGCGTCGGGGCGGGTGCGGCCAGCCGCGCCGGCGCGGCTGGGTGGCCTGGCCCGGCGTGTGCTAACGTAACGTTTGGAGACAACATGGCGACGCACTGCAACCCATTGCGACGATAAGAGATGCCGACAGGCTATTACACGCACCCAGAGTTCCAGCGGCACGAGATGGGGCACTTCCACCCCGAGTGTCCGGAGCGCCTGCAGGCGATCGAGGATCACCTGATATCGCATGGCCTGGACGGGCTGCTGGAGCGCCGCGAGGCGCCGCCCGCCACGCGCGAGCAACTCGAGCGCGTGCACCGGCCCGAGCACGTCGACGCGCTGCAAAGCGCCAGCCCGTCGAGCGGCTACCACGCGATCGACCCGGACACCTCGATGAACCCCCACACGCTTGCCGCCGCCACGCTGGCTGCGGGCGCTGCGGTGGCGGCCACCGATGCGGTGATCGCCGGCGAGTTCGAGAATGCGTTCTGCTGCGTGCGCCCGCCAGGCCACCACGCCGAACCCGGTCGCGCCATGGGCTTCTGCTTCTACAACAACGTGGCCATCGCCGCGCGCCACGCGCTGCAAGCGCACGGGCTGGAGCGCGTAGCGATCATCGACTTCGACGTGCACCACGGCAACGGCACCGAAGCGGCGTTCCGCGGCGATGAGCGCGTGATGATGTGCAGCATCTTCCAGCACCCGTTCTATCCTTACAGCGGCACCGAGCACCTGGCACCGAACATGGTCAATATCCCGCTGCCGGCGTACAGCAACGGCATGGCGGTGCGCGAGGTGGTCGAGACCATCTGGCTGCCGCGCCTCAATGAATTCCGCCCGCAGATGCTGTTCATTTCGGCCGGGTTCGACGCGCACCGCGAGGACGACCTGGGCCAGATGGGCCTGGTGGAGGCGGACTACGCCTGGATCACCGGCCAGCTGGTCGACGTCGCGCGCGCCCACGCGCAGGGCCGCATCGTCAGCTGCCTCGAGGGCGGCTACAACCTCAGCGCGCTGGGCCGCAGCGTGCTGGCCCACCTGAAGGTGCTGCTCGAACATTAGGAGACCGCCGCCATGGCCGAGAACGATGCGCGCGTCGACGCGCCGCTGCTGACCGAATCGCGCGACGCCGCCGGCGTGGCGCGCCTGACCATGAACCGGCCGCAGGCCTTCAACGCCTTGTCCGAGGGGCTGCTCGATGCGCTTACCGGCGCGCTGCGCCGGCTCGCCGCCGACGACAGCGTGCGCGTGGTGGTGCTGGCGGGTGCCGGCAAGGCCTTTTGCGCCGGACATGACCTGCGCGAGATGCGCGCGGCGCCCTCGCACGATTACTACCGGCGCCTGTTCGACCGCTGCACGCGCATGATGATGGCGATCCAGCAGATGCCGCAGCCGGTGATCGCGCGGGTCCACGGCATCGCCACCGCGGCCGGCTGCCAGCTGGTGGCGATGTGCGACCTGGCGGTGGCCGCGGACGATGCGCGCTTTGCCGTGTCGGGCGTCAACCTGGGGCTGTTCTGTTCGACCCCGGGCGTGGCCCTGTCACGCAACCTGCACCGCAAGCAGGCCATGGAGATGCTGCTGACCGGCGACATGATCGACGCCGCCGGTGCGCGTGAGCGGGGGTTGGTCAACCGCGTGGTGCCGGCCGGCGAACTGGACGCGGAAGTGGCGCGGCTGGCCGCCAGCATCTGCGCCAAGCCGGCCGCCGCGGTCGCCGCCGGCAAGGGCTTGTTCTACCGCCAGCTCGAGATGGGGATCGAGGCCGCCTACCAGCTTGCCGGCCAGACCATGGCCTGCAACATGATGGACGAGTCGGCGCTGGAGGGCGTGCAGGCCTTCATCGACAAGCGGCCGCCATCCTGGCGTGCCTCCTGATCGACTTGTCGGGCTTTATATGCCGGGAACGCATAAAGACATCGGCAAAAAGTCGTTTAAGGTATGAAGCGAATCGCATAAAATACGCGCTTCAGAAAAATAACGAGCGGCAACAGCGCTGGAGATCCCTCGCCTGTTGCCGTTTTCTTTTGGTCACCTTTTCCATGATCGAACTGCAAGGACTGTCGCAGCGCTTCCCGGGCGCGTCTGGCGACGTGCATGCATTGCGGGACGTCAGCCTGTCGATTGCGGCGGGCGAAGTCTTCGGCATCATCGGCCGCAGCGGCGCCGGCAAGAGCACGCTGGTCCGCGCCATCAACCTGCTGAACCGGCCCACCAGCGGCCGCGTCATCGTCGACGGCCAGGACCTGACCGCGCTGGACAACGGCGCGCTGCGCCTGGCGCGGCGCGACATCGGCATGATCTTCCAGCACTTCAACCTGTTGTCGTCGCGCACCGTCTATGACAACGTGGCGCTGCCGCTGGAGCTGGCCGGCAAGCCCGGGGCTGAAATCGCCGCAACCGTGCTGCCGCTGCTGGAGCTGGTCGGGCTGTCGGCGCTGAAGGACCGCTACCCGTCGCAGATCAGCGGCGGGCAGAAGCAGCGCGTGGGCATTGCGCGCGCGCTGGCGAGCAAGCCCAAGGTGCTGCTGTCGGACGAGGCCACTTCGGCGCTGGATCCGGAAACCACGCGTTCCATCCTGGACCTGCTCAAGCAGATCAACCGCGAGCTGGGCCTGACCATCGTGATGATCACGCACCAGATGGAAGTCATCAAGCAGGTGTGCGACCGCGTCGCCGTGCTCGAGGCCGGCCAGGTGGTGGAGAGCGGGCGCGTGATCGACGTGTTCCTGCGTCCGCAGCACGAGGTCACGCGCGCCATGATCGGCGACGTCATCTCGCAGGAGCTGCCGGCGAGCGTGCTCAAGCGCGTCGAAAGCCGGCTCGGCAATGGCCGCGACCACGTCTACCGCCTCGCCTTCACCGGCGAGGGCGTCGACCAGCCGGTGCTGGCGCAGGCGATCCGCCGCTACGGGCTGGACTTCAACATCCTGCACGGCCATATCGACGAGATCCAGGGCCAGGCCTTCGGCTCGCTGGCAATCATGGCCACGGGCGAGCTGGCCGATGTGAAGGCGGCAATGGAATACCTGCAGGCGCAAGGCGTCGTGGTGGAGGAGTTCGAGCATGTGGTCTGAAATGTTTGACCTGTTCCTGACCTCGTTCAACGAGACCCTGCTGATGGTGGCGATCTCGGGCGTGGTCGGCGCGCTGCTGGGCGTGCCGCTGGGCGTGCTGCTGCACCTGACCAACCGCGGCGGCGTGCTGTCGCACCCGCTGTTCAACCGCACCATCGGCGTGGTGGTCAACGCGGTGCGCTCCATCCCCTTCATCATCCTGCTCGTAGTGGTGATCCCGTTCACGCGCTTTATCGTCGGCTCGTCGATCGGCACCCCCGCGGCGATCGTGCCGCTGACAATCGCGGCGATCCCGTTCATTGCCCGCCTGGTCGAAAGCGCGCTGCGCGAGGTCGACAAGGGCCTGGTCGAGGCCGCCCAGTCGATGGGTGCCACCACCGGCCAGATCGTATGGAAGGTGCTGCTGCCCGAAGCCATGCCCGGCATCGTCGCCGGCCTGACCATCACCTTCGTCAGCCTGGTCGGCTATTCGGCCATGGCCGGCGCGATCGGCGGCGGCGGCCTGGGCGACCTCGGCATCCGCTATGGCTACCAGCGCTACATCACCGAGGTGATGGTGGCGGTGGTGGTGATCCTGATCGTATTCGTGCAGGCGGTGCAGAGCTTCGGCGACTGGCTGGTCCGCCGCATCAGCCATCGCTGACCCAAACTACTTCTTGAGATAGGAACGCACATCATGCAACGTCGCAACCTGCTGCAATGGATGCTCGGCGCCGCGCTCGGCGCCTCGCTGGCTACCGGCGCGATCGCCCAGGACAAGCCGATCAAGATCGGCGTCACCGGCGGCCCGCACGCCCAGATCATGGAACAGGTGAAGAAGGTCGCCGCCAGGGACGGCCTGAACATCCAGGTGGTCGAGTTCAGCGACTACATCCAGCCCAATGCCGCGCTGGCCGCCGGCGACCTCGACGCCAACAGCTACCAGCACCTGCCGTACCTGGAAGCCCAGATCAAGGACCGCGGCTACAAATTCACGCATATCGCCTACACGGTGACGTTCCCGATGGGCGTGTACTCGAAGAAGATCAAGTCGCTCGACCAGCTCAAGCAGGGCGCGCGCGTGGGCGTGCCCAACGACCCCACCAACGGCGGCCGCGGCCTGCTGCTGCTGCAGAGCAAGGGCGTGATCAAGCTCAAGCCCAACGCCGGCCTGAAGGCCACGCCGCTGGACATCGCCGAGAACCCGAAGAAGATCCGCATCGTCGAGCTCGATGCCGCGCAGCTGCCGCGTTCGCTCGATGACCTGGACGCCGCCGCGATCAACGGCAACTATGCCGAATCCGCCGGCCTGTCGCCGACCAAGGACGCGATCGCCATGGAAGGCCCGAAGGGGCCGTACGCCAACCTGATCGCGATCCGCGAGACCGACAAGAGCAAGCCCTGGATGGCCAAGCTGGTGAAGGCCTATCACTCGCCGGAAATCAAGCAATACGTCACATCGACCTTCAAGGACTCGGTCATCACCGCCTGGTAAGCCGGCGTCACTCGAGGCTTTCATCCAATCGGACGAGGCCTGCCGCCCTGGCTTTGCGGCACAATCGCCTGACCGGTAAAAAAGGTGCCGGGCCTATGCCCGGCATCATTTTGCCGATAAAATAGTACGATCGTTCGAAAAATAGGAGAGCCGCCAACCCGGTGGTTATAATGACGAGCGAACAAAATTTCTGACTATCAGCTATCAGTGGAGTGAGCGCATGAAAGTACTCGTCGCAGTCAAGCGGGTGGTGGATTACAACGTCAAGGTCCGCGTCAAGGCGGACGGTTCGGGCGTCGATCTGGCCAACGTGAAGATGAGCATGAACCCCTTCGACGAAATCGCCGTGGAAGAGGCCGTGCGCCTGAAGGAAGCCGGCGTTGTCACCGAGGTGGTCGCCGTGTCGTGCGGTGTGACGCAGTGCCAGGAAACCCTGCGCACCGCGATGGCCATCGGCGCCGACCGCGGCATCCTGGTGGAATCGAACGAAGACCTGCAACCGCTGGCCGTGGCCAAGCTGCTGAAGGCGCTGATCGACAAGGAACAGCCGCAACTGGTGATCCTGGGCAAGCAGGCCATCGACGACGACTCCAACCAGACCGGCCAGATGGTGGCCGCGCTGGCCGGCCTGCCGCAAGCCACGTTCGCCTCCAAGGTGGTGGTGGCCGACGGCAAGGCTTCGGTCACGCGTGAAGTCGACGGTGGCCTGGAAACGCTGTCGCTGAACCTGCCCGCGGTGGTGACCACCGACCTGCGCCTGAACGAGCCGCGCTACGTCACGCTGCCGAACATCATGAAAGCCAAGAAGAAGCCGCTCGACACCGTCAAGCCGGAAGACCTCGGCGTCGACGTCAAGCCGCGCCTGTCGACCCTGAAAGTGGTCGAGCCGCCCAAGCGCAGCGCGGGTGTGATGGTGCCGGACGTCGCGACGCTGGTGCAGAAGCTGAAGAACGAAGCCAAGGTTATCTGAGCGCGGGGAGAGAGAGAACATGACTGCACTCGTCATTGCTGAACACGACAATCAATCGATCAAGGGCGCCACGCTCAACACCGTGACCGCCGCGGCCCAATGCGGCGGCGACGTACACGTGCTGGTGGCCGGTTCCAACGCCAAGGCCGCGGCCGATGCCGCCGCCAAGATCGCCGGCGTGACCAAGGTCCTGCTGGCCGACGCCGCCTACTTCGGCGACGGCCTGGCCGAGAACGTGGCCGAGCAGGCACTGGCCATCGCCAACGACTACTCGCACATCCTGGCTCCGGCCACCCCGTACGGCAAGAACATCCTGCCGCGCGTGGCCGCCAAGCTGGACGTGGCCCAGATCTCGGAAATCTCCAAGGTCGACGCCCCGGACACCTTCGAGCGCCCGATCTACGCCGGCAACGCCATCGCCACGGTCAAGTCGGAAGACAAGATCAAGGTGATCACCGTGCGCGGCACCGCGTTTGACGCCGCCGCCGCCGAAGGCGGCTCGGCCGCCGTCGAAACCCTGCCGGCCGTGGCCGACGCAGGCGTTTCGCAATTCGTGTCGCGCGAAGTGGCCAAGAGCGACCGTCCGGAACTGACCGCCGCCAAGATCATCGTTTCGGGTGGCCGTGGCGTGGGCTCGGGCGAGAACTACACCAAGGTGCTGACGCCGCTGGCCGACAAGCTCAACGCCGCGCTGGGCGCCTCGCGCGCCGCCGTGGACGCCGGCTTCGTGCCGAACGACTACCAGGTCGGCCAGACCGGCAAGATCGTCGCGCCGCAGCTGTATATCGCCGTCGGCATCTCGGGCGCGATCCAGCACCTGGCCGGCATGAAGGACTCCAAGGTGATCGTCGCGATCAACAAGGATGCCGAGGCCCCGATCTTCTCCGTGGCCGACTACGGCCTGGTGGGCGACCTGAACACCGTGGTGCCGGAGCTGGTGGCGGCACTGGGCTGATGCCGCGCCGGCCTCGCCAGCCGTGCCGGCCGCAGTGCGGCCGGCACGGCTGGCAGTGGCAGCAAGTAACGAGCCGTTCCGGGGGCGACCCGCGAACGGCTTTTTCATACATGTTGGGAGACATCGATGACCTACCGTGCGCCGATCAAGGACATGCTGTTCGTCATGAACGAGCTGGCCGGCCTTGAGGCCGTCAGCCAGCTGCCCGGCTTCGAGGAAGCCACCCCCGAGACCGCCGAGGCCGTGCTCGACGAGGCCGCCAAGTTCAACGAGCAGGTGGTCGCGCCGCTGAACCGCGCCGGCGATCTCGATCCGAGCAGCTGGAAGGACGGCGTGGTCACCACCACGCCCGGCTTCAAGGAAGCCTTCCGCCAGTTCGGCGAGGGCGGCTGGCAGGGCGTGCTGCATCCGCAGGAATTCGGCGGGCAGGGCCTGCCCAAGCTGATCGCCACGGCGTGCAACGAGATGCTGAACACCGCGAACCTGTCGTTCGCGCTGTGCCCGCTGCTGACCGACGGCGCCATCGAGGCGCTGCTGACGGCCGGTACCGACGCGCAGAAGGCTACCTTCCTGCCCAAGCTGATCTCGGGCGAGTGGACCGGCACCATGAACCTGACCGAGCCGCAGGCGGGCTCGGACCTGGCCGCGGTGCGCACCCGCGCCGAGCCACGGGGCGACGGCACCTACAAGCTGTTCGGCACCAAGATCTTCATCACCTACGGTGAGCACGACATGGCGCAGAACATCGTCCATCTCGTGCTGGCCCGCACCCCCGACGCGCCCGAGGGCGTGAAGGGCATCTCGCTGTTCATCGTGCCCAAGTTCCTGGTCAATGCCGATGGCAGCACCGGCGCGCGCAACGACGTGCATTGCGTCTCGATCGAACACAAGCTGGGCATCAAGGCCAGCCCCACGGCGGTGTTGCAGTTCGGCGACCACGGCGGCGCGATCGGCACGCTGGTTGGCGAAGAGAACCGCGGCCTCGAGTACATGTTCATCATGATGAACTCGGCGCGCTTCTCGGTCGGCATGCAGGGCATCGCGGTGTCCGAGCGCGCCTACCAGCAGGCGGTGGCGTATGCGCGCGAGCGCGTGCAGAGCCGCCCCGTGGATGGCTCGGCGCGCGAGGCGGTGACCATCATCCACCATCCCGACGTCAAGCGCATGCTGATGACCATGCGCGCGCTGACCGAAGGCGCGCGCGCGGTCGCGTACGTGGCCGCGGCCGCCAGCGATGCCGCGCACCAGCATCCCGACGAAGCCGTGCGCAGCCAGAGCCAGGCGTTCTACGAGTTCATGGTGCCGGTGATCAAGGGCTGGAGCACCGAGCTGTCGATCGATGTCACCAGCCTCGGTGTGCAGGTGCACGGCGGCATGGGCTTTATCGAGGAAACCGGCGCGGCGCAGCACTACCGTGACGCGCGCATCCTGCCGATCTACGAGGGCACCACGGCGATCCAGGCCAACGACCTGGTCGGCCGCAAGACCGTGCGCGACGGCGGCGCCGTGGCCCGTGCGATCTGCGCGCAGATCGCCGAGACCGAGGCCGCGCTGGGCCGGCACGGCGGCGCTGCCTTCGCCGCGGTGCAGGCGCAGCTGGCCAAGGGCCGCGCCGCGCTGGAAGCCGTGGTCGAATTCGTGGTCGCCAATGCCAAGGCCGATCCGAACGCGGTGTTCGCCGGCAGCGTGCCTTACCTGAAGTTGTGCGGCATCGTGTTCTCCGGCTGGCAGTTCGGCCGCGCCATGCTTGCAGCCGATGCGAAGCGGGCCGACGATCCGGCTTTCCACGAAGCCAAGATCGCGACCGCGCACTTCTTTGCCGAACATATCCTGTCGCAGGCACCGGCGCTGCGCGATGCCGTGATCGGCGGCGGGGTGCCGGCCAATGCCCTGAGCGCCGAGCAGTTCTGAGCGTTGCGCGCGGCGCGCGGATAGAAAAAGGGCGACCTGCAAGGTCGCCCTTTTTTGCTCGCGGAAGCCGGCCCTGTATCAGGCGGCCGCCGGGCGCGGCGCCAGGTGATGGCGCGCCGGCTTCAGGTAGCGGCTGACCGACAGGTCGTCGGCGCGGATCGCCGGGGACTTGCCCGACACCAGGTCCGACAGCAGCTTGCCCGAGCCGCAGGCCATGGTCCAGCCGAGCGTGCCGTGGCCGGTGTTCAGCCACAGGCCGCGCACCTGGGTCGGGCCGACGATGGGCGTGCCGTCCGGGGTCATGGGGCGCAGGCCGGTCCAGAAGGTGGCCTGGCTGACATCGCCGGCGCCGGGGAACAGGTCCGTCACCACATGCTCGAGCGTGCGGCGCTTGGCCGGGTCCAGGGTGCGGTCATAGCCGACGATCTGCGCCATGCCGCCGACGCGGATGCGGTCGTCGAAACGGGTCAGGGCGACCTTGTAGGTCTCGTCCAGCACCGTCGAGACCGGGCCGCGCGAGGCATCGCTGAGCGGCACGGTGATCGAGAAGCCCTTCAGCGGATATACCGGCAGGTTGGACATGCCGCGCAGGAAGGGTTTGACCAGTTGCGTCGACCAGCTGCCCAGCGCCACCACCACCAGGTCCGCCGCCATCGGCTCGCCATCGACCACGGCGCCGGTCACGGCGTCGCCCTGGCTCATCAGGCCGTCGATCGAGCGGTTGTACAGGAAGCGGACGCCGAGCGTGCCGGCCATGTTGGCCAGGCGCTGCGTGAACAGCGCGCAATCGCCGGTTTCGTCATTGGGAAGGCGCAGGCCGCCGGCCAGCTTGTGGCGGACGGCGGCCAGCGCCGGTTCGCTCGCGGCGAGTTCTTCGCGCGAAAGCAACTGGTAGGGAACCCCGGCCTGTTCCAGCACCGCGATGTCCTTGGCCGCGCCATGCAGCTGCTGGTCGGTGCGGAACACCTGCAGCGTGCCTTGCTGGCGGCCTTCATAGGCAATGCCGGTTTCCGCGCGCAGCGCGCGGATGCAGTCGCGGCTGTACTCGGCCAGCCGCACCATGCGCTCCTTGTTGACGGCATAGCGGCCGGCGCTGCAGTTCAGCAGCATCTGCCAGATCCATTGCAGCTGGAACAGCGTGCCGTCGGGACGGATGCTGAGCGGCGCGTGTTCCTGGAACATCCACTTGATTGCCTTGAGCGGCACGCCGGGCGCCGCCCACGGCGACGCGTAGCCGGGCGAGATCTGACCCGCATTGGCAAAGCTGGTGCCGAGCGCGGGGCCGGCCTCGCGGTCTACCACGGTCACTTCATGACCGGCCTTGGCCAGGTACCACGCACTGGTGACGCCAATCACGCCGCTGCCAAGTACGAGAACGCGCATTTCGGGGGACTCCAACTGCGATGACTACGGTATAGAGGATTTGTCTCTATACTATTGAATGCATTCCAGTCATAGTTACCGAATTTCTCAGGAAAACAGGAAAAACTCATGAGAACGAGTCGCCAGCCCCAGCGCACGCTCGACCGGCTCGACCGCAGGATCCTGACCGCGCTGCAGAGCGACGGCAGGATGTCGATGAAAGACCTGGCCGAGGCGGTCGGGCTGACCATTACGCCGTGCATCGAGCGCGTCAAGCGCCTGGAGCGCGATGGTGTCATCATGGGCTACTACGCGCGGCTCAACCCGGCACTGCTGGGCAGCGCACTACTGGTATTCGTCGAGATCTCGCTGGGCAACAAGTCGGGCAATATGTTCGAGCAGTTCCGCCGCGAAGTGCTGCGCATTCCGGAAGTGCTGGAATGCCACCTGGTTTCAGGCGATTTCGACTACCTGATCAAGGCGCGCATCCGCGAGATCGGCGAATACCGCCGGCTGCTGGGCGACATCCTGCTGCAGCTGCCGGGCGCCGCGCAGTCGAAGAGCTATGTGGTGATGGAAGAGATCAAGGAGACACTGGCCATCTCGGTAGAGGAGAAGAGCCAGGCCGCGTGACGAAGGCCAGCATGGAGCGCCCCCCGCCTAAACCCAAATCCCCCGCCAGACCTCTCGCCAGCGCGACGCGGCGAGAGCCCGACCCGGATGCGCAGGCGGCGCAGGCCGGCGCGCGGCCGCCCGTGGCGCGCAAGGGCCGCGGCGCCGTCAGCAACCTGCAGGGGCGCTTCGAGCGCGACCAGCGCGAGGCGTTCGACGATGGCTGGGGCCCCGTGCCGGAAGACACCGCTGCGGCGCCAGAAGCCATCGCCGGCGCCGACGACGCGCCGCTGCCACCGCTGCGCACCGAAGTCCATCTCGAGCGCGCCCGCGCCGTGCTGACCCGCAATGCCTCGCCGGACGTGCCGTTCGATGTTTCGCTCAATCCCTACCGCGGCTGCGAGCATGGCTGCATCTATTGCTTCGCCCGGCCGACACACGCCTACCTGGACCTGTCGCCGGGGCTGGACTTCGAAACCCGGCTCTTTGCCAAGACCAATGCCGCCGAGCGCCTGCGCGAAGCGCTGGCGCGGCCGTCATACCGCTGCGAGACCATCGCGCTGGGCGTCAACACCGACGCTTACCAGCCGATCGAGCGTGAACAGCGCATTACGCGCAGCCTGCTGGAAGTGCTGCATGAATGCGACCACCCGGTGGCGCTGATCACCAAGTCGTCGCTGATCGAGCGCGATATCGACCTGCTCGCGCCGATGGCGGCCAAGCGGCTGGCGGTGGCGGCGCTCACCATCACCACGCTCGACGCCGGCATCGCACGCACGCTGGAGCCGCGCGCGGCGACGCCGTCGCGCCGGCTGCGCACCATCCGCACGCTGACCGACGCCGGCATCCCGGTCGGGGTCAGCATCGCCCCGGTGATCCCTTTCATCACCGAACCCGACCTGGAGCGCGTGCTGGAAGCGGCGCGCGAGGCGGGCGCCGTCTATGCGAACTACATCGTGCTGCGATTGCCGTGGGAGGTGCGGCCGCTGTTCGAGGAATGGCTGCAGGCGCACTTCCCCGAGCGGGCCGAACGCGTCATGAACCGCGTGCGGGACATGCGCGAAGGCAAGGCCTACGATGCGAGCTTTGCCACGCGCATGCGCGGGACCGGCGTGTGGGCGGACTTGCTGCGCCAGCGCTTCTACAAGGCCGCCGAACGACTCGGCTTCCGCTACAACCGATTTGAACTGGATACTTCGCGTTTCCGCCGGCCGGCGGCGGCTCCCAGCGGCAAGGACGATCCGCAGGGTTCGCTGTTCTGAGCCTTCAGGGCGGCTGCCGTGGCCAGCTGATCGCCGATCATGCTGCTGGCGAGTTCCAGCGCGGCCTTGGCGCTCGATGGCGGCAGTCCCGAGGACAGCGCCAGCCTGACGGCGATTGCCGCCAGGCGTCCTTCCTCATAGCTTGGCATGTCGATTCTTGCTCCTTTGCGCTGCCGGGCGTGCCCGCGCCGCGCGTCGCGCCGCCAGGATAGGACGGCTCTACCAGTATGGGCGAATTGGGCGAAAGGGAAACCGGCGATTGCGGCCGTATTGACCGCGCTCAAACGATGCGCCAGGGGAGCAGAGCGCAGGCGCCTACTGCGACAGTTCGCGTGCGGCCTCGACCTGCGATTCGAAGAAGGTCTGGAAGCTGATCGCCAGCCCCGCCATCAGCAGCCCGGTACCGATCAGCAACGACAGGATCACCAGGATCACCACCGGCCAGCCCGAGCGCGTGGGCTGGCCGTGCGGGTTGAAGCGGGCATCCCATTTGTCGTCCGGGCGCAGTCCGTAGACGATCGCCGCCAGGAAGGCACTGATGACAGAGACGCCGCCGGCCACGGCAAAGGTCCAGTTCAGTGCCGGGTTGCCCGCCTCGGTGGCCATCGAGGCCACGCCAATGGCGCCCGCCAGCAGCGCCAGGAGGTGCGCCCAGCCATACAGGTCCCGCAGTCCGCCCAGGTAGAAGCGGTGCGCGCCCAGGCTGCCGAACAGGAACGCCAGCGCAACCGTCAGCAGCTTCGATTTGCCGCGCGCGGACGGTGCGGCGAGCGGAGAGGCGTGGCGGGCTGGCGTGGCTGCGGGCATGGTCGGAAAGAAGGTTTCAGGCCTGGGGTGCAGGCCGGCGTGCGCCGGCACGGGAGTGGCGGCACAAGGGGTACCGGCCGGCCCACATTGTACGCCGGCAGTCAGCGCAAGGAAGGGAAGTGCGTCAAAAGGCGCCAGCGGCGCTAATGCCAGCCGCCGGCGATCAGGCCGCGGATAAGGGCCGAGGCGTGCTCGCTGATATGGGTTTCGCTGTAGAGCACCAAAGTCAGGATGCCCATGAACAGAATGGACAGCGAGAGCTGGCCCGCGTGTTCGGCCAGGTCGCTAAGCAGGGGTGACATGACAAACCTCACAGAATTATTGTCATTCTGGAGGCTGCGCCCGGGCCGTCTTGGTCGGGTCCCGGCAGGAGGTGTCGGGCAGAGGCAGGTCAGTTCGATTGCCGTCCGCACATGACGGCACGCTGTGAGCCCCGGACAGCGCCGGGCGGCAGCCTGTGCGCGCGCCCGGAATCGGGGCACACACTTAAGTAGAGACAGGCAGGGCGGGGGCGGAGTTCCGCAGCGAGGGACGGCGCGTGGTATTCAGCGCCAAGGCAACGGCGCCGGCTGCGGGCGCCGGCCCCGGTCAGCGACCGTTGTCGCGGCCGCGCGCCTGCCAGCCGGGACCGACCTGGCCCTGGCGCGGCTCGTTGCGGGCGTCATTGGCGGGATTGCGTTCCTGGCCGCGGCCGCGGTTGTCGTCGCGGGCGCCGGCGAGCGCGGCGCGGCGGCCGCTGAGGCGGTCGTCGGCGCGGGCGCGCGCCTCCATGCGGTCGATCTGGGCCTGCACGTGTTCACGGCTTTCGGCGCGCACGCTGGCCATTTGCCAGCCATCGCCGGCCTGGACCCGGCCGGGCCGGCCGTCGGAACGGACTTGTTGCCAGAACGCGACCTGGGCATGGCTGGTGGCTACCGCGCCGACCAGGCCCGAGGCCACCAGGATGCCAGCCACCAGGTCGCGCAGGAGGGAGCGGGTGAGCATGCGGATTCCCAGGGTCCTGTCGCGCTGTGTTGCTGTTGGAAGATGGGTTCATGGTACGCATGGGGCATCGGGGCGCCTATGCCAATCCCGTTACCGGTGTAACGGATTGTTTCTTCCGCACAAAGCCGCGCCGGGCGCGGGTTTCCGCCGGATTCAGGGCTGGTAGCGGATGCGGTAAATCGCCCCCGCATGGTCGTCGCTGACCAGCACCGAGCCGTCCGGCGCGACCAGGACATCGGCGGGCCGGCCCCAGGCCCTGCCGCCGCGCAGCCAGCCCTCGACGAACACCTCCTGGCGCACGGCCTTGCCGGCGCCGTCCAGCACCACGCGGACCACGCGGTAGCCGGAAGGCTCGCTGCGGTCCCAGCTGCCGTGTTCGGCGATCAGCACGTTGTTGCGGTACTCCGGCGGGAACTGCGTGCCGGTGTAGAAGCGCATGCCCAGCGCGGCGACGTGCGCGCCCAGGCGGGCCACCGGCGCCACGAAATCCGAGCAGGCACGCTTGCCGCCGTATTCCGGATCGGCGACGTTGCCGGCGTGGCAGTAGGGGTAGCCGAAATGCTGGCCGGGCGCGGTGACGCGGTTCAGTTCGTCGTCGGGCACGTCGTCGCCCATGCGGTCGCGGCCGTTGTCGGTGAACCACAGTTCGCGCGTGGCGGGGTGCCAGTCGAAGCCGACGGTGTTGCGCACGCCGCGCGCCACCACCTGCAGGCCAGTGCCGTCGGGCTTCATCCTGACGATGTTGGCATAGCGGGTTTCGTCGGGCTCGCACACGTTGCACGGGGCGCCGGTGGCCACGTACAGGTAGCCGTCCGGGCCGAAGCCAATGAATTTGCCGCCGTGGTGGCCGTCCGACGGGAAGCGGTCGCTTACCACCCTGGGTGCGGGCGGCTGCTCGAGCCTCGCCTCGATCTGGTCGAGCCGCACAATCCTGGAGACCGAGGACGCGTACAGGCTGCCGTCATGGAAGGCCACGCCCAGCGGATTGCGCAAGCCGGTAGCCACCGTGCGCACGCGCGGGCGCGTGCCGAGCGCATCGCTGACCGCATAGAGCTTGCCTTCGCTGCGCGATCCCACGAAGAGCGTGCCGGACGGCGACATCGCCATGGCGCGCGCGCCCGGCACGTCGTCGCTCAGCACCTCGATCCGGAAGCCGGGCGGCAGGCGCAGCTGGTCCAGCGGCAGCGCGGCCAGCGCGAACTGGCTCGTTGCCAGTACCATGAGCGCCAGCAGCGTACGCGGTACCATGCCGGCCATGAAGTGCAGAGCGGGGCGCATGCGTGGCCTCCTGTCGCGGTTTTTGCCACGATGCCTGCGCCGCGTTCACGCGTCAATCGCCTAAGTGTTTGTTTGGCCTTGGGAATTGGGCTATACTCTTGCGTTTCGTGTTCGAACGCCCTTGAACACCCCGTTTTCTGAGGAATCATTCCATGGTCGTTATCCGTCTGGCTCGCGGCGGCAGCAAGAAGCGCCCGTTCTTCAACATCGTCGCCACCGACTCGCGCAACCGTCGCGATGGTCGTTTCATTGAGCGCGTTGGTTTCTACAACCCGCTGGCAGCCGAAGGTGAAGAAGGCCTGCGCCTGTCGCAAGACCGCCTGGCCTACTGGCAAGGCGTCGGCGCCCAGCTGTCGCCGACCGTTGCCCGCCTGGTCAAGCAAGGCGCCAAGGCTGCTGCCTGATTGCCGTTTGCAACGCGCCCTGCCGTAGCCGGCGGGGCGCGTTTGCATTGGACCACGCGCACCCGTGACCGAGCGAAAGCAGGACGCCGGGCGGCCGACAAGGCTGCCGCTGAACCGGTCCGTGAACCGGCCGCAGGGCGAGCCCGCCAAGGCGCTCAGGCTGCCCGCGGCGCTGCTGCATGCCGAGCCCCTGCCGGAGGACCTGGTGGAGGTCGGCTATGTCAGCGCCGCCTATGGCATCCGTGGCTGGATCAAGGTCCAGCCGCATGCCGACGATGCATCGGCGCTGCTGCATGCCCGCCGCTGGTGGCTGCTGAGCCCGCCGCAGGCGGGGCTGGTGGCGGCCCAGGCGGCCGAGGGGGCTCGAGCCGAGCCCGTCTGCGTGAAGATCGCGCAGTCGCGTGAGCACAGCGGCACCGTGGTGGCGCAGGCTGCCGGCGTGGCCGACCGCAATCTTGCGGAAGCGCTGCGTGGCCGCCGCGTGTGGATCCGGCGCGCGGATTTTCCGGCGCCGGAAGAAGATGAGTTCTACTGGGTCGACCTGATCGGCTGCAGCGTCAGCAACGAGCAAGGCGAGTTGCTGGGCGAGGTATCCGGGCTGATCGACAACGGTGCCCACCAGATCCTGCAGGTTGCCTTCGTGCAGCCCGACGGCAAGGCCGGCGAACGGCTGATTCCATTTGTCGACGCGTTCCTGCGCACGGTGGATACCGCGGGCAAGCGCATCGTGGTGGACTGGGGGCTCGATTACTGAGCAGTGCCCGCGCAGGTGCGGGTCAAGTGCGGCATAGGAAGGGAGAGAGCGGATGCAGTTCGACGTGATCACGCTGTTTCCCGACATGTTT
Organism: Cupriavidus neocaledonicus; assembly: GCF_000372525.1. GTDB lineage: Bacteria > Pseudomonadota > Gammaproteobacteria > Burkholderiales > Burkholderiaceae > Cupriavidus > Cupriavidus neocaledonicus. Next base: position 96,764 of record NZ_AQUR01000101.1, on the reverse strand, counting down.
CGCGCGCTGACCGACTGGGGCATTACCAGCCGGGCGGCCAAGCAGCAGCGGTATGTGTTGCGCAGCTGGAATCCGCGCGATTTCACCGTCGACAACTATCGCACCATCGATGACCGGCCCTATGGCGGCGGTCCCGGCATGGTGATGCTGGCCAAGCCGCTGGACGACGCAATCGATGCCGCGGTGGCGGCGCAGGCGCAAGCCGGCGTGGCGAAGCCGCATGTGGTGCTGATGTCGCCGCAGGGCAAGACGCTGACGCATGCCAAGGTCATGGAGCTGGCGCAGCGGCCGGGCCTGGTGTTGTTGTGCGGCAGGTACGAGGCGATCGACCAGCGGCTGATCGACCGCCGCGTGGACGAGGAAATCAGCCTCGGCGATTTCGTGCTGTCGGGCGGCGAACTGCCGGCGATGGCGCTGATCGATGCGGTGGTGCGCCACCTGCCCGGCGTGCTGGGCGATGCGCAGTCGGCGGTGCAGGACAGCTTCGTCAACGGCCTGCTGGATTGCCCGCACTACACCCGGCCGGAAGAATACGAAGGCGTGCGGGTCCCCGACATCCTGCTCGGTGGCCATCATGCCGAGATTGAAAAATGGCGGCGCCAGCAGGCGCTAGCCAATACCGCGCGCAAGCGTCCCGACCTGATCGAGGCGGCCCGCGAACAAGGTTTGCTGACCCGCGCCGACGAGAAGTTCCTGTCGGAATGGGCGGCGAAGGAAGGGTGGGGGGAAACTCCCGCCAGGTAAAACCCCATCCTCTGCCGGGGCCCGGGAAATCCTGGGGCATACAACGCCGGCACGATGGTTACGGAGAAGAAACGATGAACCTCATCGAACAGATCGAGAAGGAAGAGATCGCGCGCCTGACCGCGAACAAGACCATCCCCGCATTCGCGCCCGGCGACACCGTCGTCGTCAGCGTCAATGTGGTCGAAGGTAACCGCAAGCGCGTGCAGGCCTACGAAGGCGTCGTGATTGCCAAGCGCAACCGCGGCCTGAACTCGTCCTTCATCGTGCGCAAGATCTCGTCGGGTGAAGGCGTGGAACGTACGTTCCAGCTGTACTCGCCGCTGATCGCCGGCATCGAAGTGAAGCGCCGCGGCGACGTGCGTCGCGCCAAGCTGTACTACCTGCGCCAGCGTTCGGGCAAGTCCGCACGTATCAAGGAAAAGCTGGTGTCGAAGGCTGCCGCCGCTGCCAAGGCCGCGGAGTAAGCCGGGCATGCCGGCCGGGGCGACCCGGCCAGCGTTTCCTCAGGAAGGGCACCCCAGGGTGCCCTTTTTGCATGGTCGCGCGGATCCAGGGCCGCGCTTTGCTGCGGCGCCAGATGGCGCGCTTCTGTCATACTTGCGATGTTATGCGTCCCGCCTTCGATCCCGAATCCCTTCCCGTCATCGATACCGACCTGCGCAACCGGGCGCTGAGCGCGCCGCGCCTGCAGGTCGACTTTATCCGGCACCGCTTCCTGGCCCCGCCGGCGTGGGCGCCAGAACTGACGGACGAATCGCGGGTCTACGATCGCAGCCGCGGGTTGCGCGATGCCGCGGTGCTGGTGCCGCTGGTCGAGCGCAGCGATGGCCTGACGGTGCTGCTGACGCAGCGCAATGCCAATCTCAGCGCGCATGCCGGGCAGATCAGCTTTCCGGGCGGGCGGCAGGAATCGTGGGACGTCAACCGCATCGATACCGCGCTGCGCGAGACGGAAGAAGAAGTGGGGCTGGCACGCGACTATGTCGAGGTGCTGGGCGCGCTGCCGGACTACATCACCGGCACCGGCTTCCATGTGAGCCCGGTGGTGGGCCTGGTGCGCGATGGCTTCACGCTGCGGCCGGACGCGTCGGAAGTGGCCGATGTGTTCGAAGTGCCGCTGGCTTTCCTGATGGATCCGTCGCACCATGAGCGGCGCCTGTTCCGCTGGGTCGACGGCGAACGCATGTTCTACGCCATGCCCTATCCGCGCGAGAACGGCGGCCAGCGCTTTATCTGGGGCGCCACCGCCGGCATGCTGCGCAACCTCTACCACCTGCTGGCGGCCTGAGCCGCGTACGCGGGCAGTCCTCAGGCGGCGGCCCGGTCCTTGCCGCCGATGCAGTGCGGGCAGCTCTTGCCGACCACATAGTGCGGGCTTTGCTGCTGCTCGGGCGTGACCACGGCGCGGCAGGCAAAGCACTGCTTCGGGCCGGCCGGTTCCAGGCTGGGGTTCAGCGCGGTGCGGTAGTCGAAGACGAAGCAGTCGCCGCGATAGTGGCTGCCGCCGACCTCCTCGAAGTACTTCAGGATGCCGCCTTCGAGCTGGTAGACGCGCTCGATGCCGACTTCCTGCATATGGATCGCGGCCTTCTCGCAGCGGATGCCCCCGGTGCAGAACGAGACCACGGTCTTGCCTGCCAGGTCTGCCTTGTGCGCGGCGACGGCGTCGGGAAATTCGCTGAACTTGGCGATGTCGTACTCGATCGCGTCCTCGAAGGTGCCGACGGCGACCTCGAAATCATTGCGGGTATCGAGCATCACCACCGGACGGCCTTCGTCGTCGTGGCCCTGGTCCAGCCAGCGCTTCAGGTCCACCGGCCGCACCGACGGCGCGCGGCCCGCCTCGGGGCGGATCAGCGGCATCTTCATGGTGATGATTTCCTTCTTGGCGCGCACCAGCATGCGCTTGAAGGGCTGGTGGTCCGACAGGCTTTCCTTGGGCGCGATATCGGCAAAGCGCGCATCGGCATGCAGCCACGCCATGAAGCCGTCGATCGCTGCGCGCGGGCCGGCCAGGAACAGGTTGATGCCTTCCGGCGCGAGCAGGATCGTGCCCTTCAGGCCGGCCGCCTCGCAGCGCTCGCGCATGGCCGGACGCAGGGTCTCGATGTCGTCCAGCGAGACAAACTTGTAAGCGGAAATATTGACGATCTGCATGGGACCCTGCGCCGCTGCCGCGGCGTCCCGAAGGGCGCCGACAGCCTGCGATAACTGCCTGATTGGAAAGGCGAAATTATAGCGTGCGCGGACCCTGCGCGTGGCGCATTCCCAAGCACGCCACTCCGCTATGCGCCCGCGCGCGCCGGCTCCGGTGGCGCGCAACATTGGCGGCATGCGGGCGGGCCGAGCCGGTACAATGTCGCCCATGTCTGCACCCCGCTTCGTACACCTCCGCCTGCATTCCGAATACTCCATCGTCGACGGCATTGTCCGCCTCGATGATGCCGTCAAGGCCGCCGCCGCCGATGGCATGGGCGCGCTCGCCCTGACGGACCTTGCCAACGCCTTCGGGCTGATCCGCTACTACAAGGAAGCGCGCGGCAAGGGCGTGAAGCCGGTGGTCGGCGCCGACGTGTGGCTGACCAATGCCGAGGACCGCGACAAGCCCGCGCGCCTGCTGCTGCTGGTGCAGGACCGGCGCGGCTACCTGAACCTCTGCATGCTGCTGTCGCGCGCGTGGCTGGGCAACCAGCACCGCGGCCGCGCCGAGATCGACCCGTCGTGGTTCCTGCAACCGGGCGAGGACGACATGCCGCTGGCCACGGGCCTGATCGCGCTGTCGGGCGCGATGGGCGGCGATATCGGCATGGCGCTCGCCAACGGCAATGCCGACGGCGCGCGCTGTGCCGCGCAGCACTGGGCCGCGGTATTCCCGCAGCGCTTCTACATCGAGCTGCAGCGCGCCGGCCATGCCGGCACCGACGCCTACGTGCAGCAGGCGGTGCAGCTGGCGGCGGCGCTGCAGTTGCCGGTGGTGGCGACGCATCCGGTGCAGTTCATGACGCCCGACGACTACACCGCGCACGAGGCGCGCGTGTGCATCGCCGAGGGCGAGCTGCTGGCCAACCCGCGCCGCACTCGGCGCTTCACCACCGACCAGTACTTCAAGACCCAGGACGAGATGTGCGCGCTGTTCGCCGACATCCCGTCGGCGCTGGAGAACGCGGTCGAGATCGCGCGCCGCTGCAACCTGACGCTGGAACTGGGCAAGCCGCGCCTGCCGCTGTTCCCGACCCCGGACGGCATGTCGCTCGACGACTATCTCGTGTTCATGGCCAAGGAAGGCCTGGAGAAGCGCCTGGCGGTGCTGTTCCCGGACGAGGCGGTGCGCGAGGCGAAGCGCCCGGAATACTACGCGCGGCTGGAGTTCGAGACCGGCACCATCATCAAGATGGGCTTCCCCGGCTACTTCCTGATCGTGGCGGACTTTATCAACTGGGCCAAGAACAACGGTGTGCCGGTGGGCCCGGGCCGGGGCTCGGGTGCCGGCTCGCTGGTCGCCTATGCGCTCGGCATTACCGACCTCGACCCGCTCAAGTACGCGCTGCTGTTCGAGCGTTTCCTGAACCCGGAACGGGTCTCGATGCCCGACTTCGACATCGACTTCTGCCAGCACGGCCGCGATCGCGTGATCACCTACGTGAAGGAAAAGTACGGCAAGGACGCGGTGTCGCAGATCGCCACCTTCGGCACCATGGCGGCCAAGGCCGCGGTGCGCGACGTGGGCCGCGTGCTCGACCTCGGCTACGGCTTCGTCGACGGCATTGCCAAGCTGATCCCGTTCAAGCCGGGCAAGCTGGTCACCATCGAGGAAGCGAAGAAAGAAGAGCCGCTGCTGACCGAGCGCGAGCGCAACGAGGAAGAAGTGCGCCAGCTGCTGGAGCTGGCGCAACGCGTCGAGGGCATGACCCGCAACGTCGGCATGCACGCCGGCGGCGTGCTGATCGCGCCCGGCAAGCTCACCGACTTCTGCCCGCTGTACACGCAGGGCGCGCAGAACGACGGCATGAGCGGCGTGGTCAGCCAGTACGACAAGGACGACGTCGAGGCCGCCGGCCTGGTCAAGTTCGACTTCCTGGGCCTGACCACGCTGACCATCCTGGACTGGGCCGAGCGCTATATCCGCCGCCTCGACCCGAGCAAGGCCGACTGGAACTGCAGCCATATCCCGCTCGACGACGGCCCCGCCTTCGACATCCTCAAGACCGCCAACACGGTCGCCGTGTTCCAGCTGGAAAGCCGCGGCATGCAGGGCATGCTCAAGGACGCCAAGCCCGACCGCTTCGAGGACATCATCGCGCTGGTGGCGCTGTACCGTCCCGGCCCGATGGACCTGATCCCCAGCTTCTGCGCGCGCAAGCACGGCCGCGAGAAGGTCGAGTATCCCGATCCGCGCGTCGAACCCGTCCTGAAAGAGACCTACGGCATCATGGTCTACCAGGAGCAGGTGATGCAGATGGCGCAGATCATCGGCGGCTACTCGCTCGGCGGCGCCGACCTGCTGCGCCGCGCCATGGGCAAGAAGAAGCCCGAGGAAATGGCGCAGCACCGCGTCATGTTCCGCGAGGGCGCCGACAAGAACGGGCTGTCCGCGCAGCAGGCCGACGACATCTTCGACCTGATGGAGAAGTTCGCGGGCTACGGCTTCAACAAGTCGCACGCCGCCGCCTATGCGCTGCTGGCGTACTACACCGCGTGGCTCAAGGCCCACCACCCGGCCGAATTCATGGCAGCCAACATGTCGCTGGCCATGGACGACACCGACAAGGTCAAGATCCTCTACGAGGACTGCAAGCTCAACAAGATCGCGGTGCTGCCGCCGGACGTCAACGCCAGCGAATACCGCTTCGCGCCGACCGACCCGAAGACCATCCGCTACGGCCTCGGTGGCATCAAGGGCAGCGGGCAGGGCGCGATCGAGGACATCCTGCGCGCGCGCGAGGAGCGGCCCTTCACCGACCTGTTCGATTTCTGCGAGCGGGTCGATCGCCGCCAGGTCAACCGACGCACCATCGAGGCGCTGATCCGCGCCGGCGCCTTCGACAGCCTCAACGACAACCGCGCGCAGCTGCTCGCGTCGGTGCCGATCGCGATGGAAGCCGCCGAGCAGAAGGCGGAGTCGGCCAACCAGGTGTCGCTGTTCGACCTGATGGGCGATGCCGGCGACGCGCACCGGCCTGAGCTGCTCGACGAGCCGCGCTGGAGTCCCAAGCGCACGCTGCAGGAAGAGAAGCAGGCGCTCGGCTACTACTTTTCGGGCCACCTGTTCGACGCCTACCGCGACGAGGTGCGGCGCTTCAACAAGGGCACGCTGGCCGCGCTGGAAAAGGAAGTGCAGGGCAACGGCGGCGGCTTCGGCCGCGACGTGCGCGGCAAGACCATCGCCGGCGTGATCAGCGGCATGCGCACGCAGATGACGCAGCGCGGCAAGATGCTGATCGTCACGCTCGACGACGGCACCGGCCTGGTCGAGATGACCGTGTTCAACGAGGTCTTCGACGCCAACCGGCAGATGTTCCGCGAGGACGAACTGCTGATCGCCACCGGCAATGCGCGCCACGATACCTTCACCGGCGGCGTGCGCTTCACCGCCGAATCGGTGATGGACCTGGTCGCCGCGCGGGTGCGCTTTGCCAGCGCGGTGCGGCTGTCGATGAACGGCAATTCCTCGACCGGCATGCTGCGCGAGCTGCTGATGCCCCACCTGGCGCGTGCCAGCGGCGTGCAGGGCCTGCCGGTGCGGATCCGCTACGAGGCGAAGTCAGCCAGTTGCGAGGCCATGCTCGGCCCCGACTGGCAGGTGGTGCCGTCGGACGAGGCGCTGACCGCGCTGCGCCAGGTGCTGTCGGCGGATGCCGTCAGCACGGTCTACGAATAAGCGGCCCCTGCATCCCCGCCGCGCTGCGTCAGGCGTGCCGGGCGGCGCGCGCGTCGGCAGCGAGCCGCAGCAGGGTGTCGACGTGGACCCCGATATCCGGATCGTAGTCGAGCAGCGCCAGCGGGTTTGACAGCCGCGCCCGGCCACTGCGTACCGATGCCACCGCGGCGCGGATGGCATGGTCCAGGGTCTCGCCGCGCGCGCGCGAGAACGCATGCACCGCCTGCGGCCGGATCACTTCCAGGCAGGCGATATTGTCGGCAAACACCAGCGGCGTGCCGCACAGCACCGATTCCACCCCCACCAGCCCGAACGGCTCATAGCCCGACGCCAGGATGGTGAAATCGGCGGCGCGGTAGAGCGCGTCGATGCGGCTGCTATAGCCCAGCTCGCGCACGCGCGGGATGGTGCGCCCGACCGGGCGCCCGGCCACGGCCAGCGTGATCGGCAAGTCCGAGCGCGAGAAATAGTCGGCCAGCAGGTCGAAGCCCTTGCGCGCATGGCCCGACGACGGGAACAGGAACACGATCTCGTCGTCGCCGAAGCCGAATTCGCGCCGCAGCGCCGCGCGCGCGTCGGCATCGACGGGCGTGAAGCGCTGCGTGTCGACCGGCGGGTAGACCAGCTCGACGCGCTCGGGCGCGATCCCGTACAGCTCGACCACTTCGCGCCGCATCAGCGCGGAATGCGCCACCACGCGGTGCGCGCCGGCATATTGCGCGCTTTCGAGATCGATCTGCCACTGGTCCGAGCGCCGCGCCGGCGTGCCGCGCGCGGCGAGATAGCCGCGATGGGTGCCGCCGCAGATGGCGATATCGGAACCGCGCACGCGGTTGCAGCCGATCAGCACTTCGCCGGCATCGCGCAGCCCCTGCAGCCGCCACGAGAAAAAGCGGTCGCGCAGCTTGCCCGGCAGCCACGACACCACGATCCGATGCGCCGCAACACCGGCGGATGCCGCCACGCCGGCGTCGAAGCGGCGCGCGTAGACCGAGACGTCGGTATCGGCGCGCTTCGCCATGGCCCGGCTGATGTCGAGCGCGTAGCGCTCCAGGCCGCCGCCGGCGCCGAAGCGATTGCAGGAGATGCCAACTTTCATCGATCGAGAAGGTAAGGGGTGGGGCGGCGCGCGGCTGCTTTGCGCTTCAGCCGGCGGCCTTGTGGTCCGCCGCGGCGTGCAGCTGCGCCAGCTTGGCGTACTTGTAGTAGCTGGCCTGCGCATTCATCAGCGCGACGCCGAAGCCGGCACTGCCGTCGAGGAAGCCGCGCTTGAGCAGGTAGGTGCGCACGAACGCCCACAAGCCGTGGCCCGCCGCCGACGCGACCGAGCTGCGCTTGCCGCGGGCATAGGCCTGCTGCGCGCCGGCGCTGGAATAGCTGTCGATCTTGCGCAGCACGTCGGACAGCGAGCGGTAGCTGTAGTGGATCAGCGGCTCGCGCAGCCGCGTGACCGGATCGTCCACCTTCAGGTGTTCGTGCACGAGATCGTCGGTGAAGCGGCCGCGGCCCTTGCGGAACACCCGGGTGACGTAGTCCGGATACCAGCCGGCATGGCGCACGAAGGTGCCGCAGAACGCGGACAGGCGCGGCAGTGCCAGTGCCCGCGCATCGGCTTGCTGCAGGTGGTGCAGGATTTCGTCGCGCAGCGCGGGGGTGACGCGTTCATCGGCGTCCAGGCTGAGGATCCAGTCGCCGCTGGCGGCCTGGACCGCGCGGTTTTTCTGCGGGCCGAAGCCGGGCCAGTCGTCGGTTTGGATCACGGTGGCGCCGGCGGCACGCGCGATCGCCGCCGTGTCGTCCGTGCTGGCCCAATCCACTATAATCGCCTCTTCGCACCAGGACACGCTTTCAAGGCATGGCCCGATATTGTGAGCTTCATTCCTGGTAATGATGACGGCGGAGACTTTCATGGAACGTAGGGGCGCGCCCCGTCCGGGCCAGGCCGGCCAGCCGCCGGCGTCGCCGCCAGCCGGGCGCTGATGGAAGAGCGCGTATTCTACCGCACCGGCGCAGTGGCCCCGCAGCCGCCTGCCTGCGATTGCCGGTGCGCGCCGCGCGCGCCGAAGCCCAGATCTCAGTTGCCAAATTGATGACACGAGCACATTGGTCCCGATTCACAGGGATGGAAACTGTTTTATCCCTGGTGGCATGTGCCGCATCGATCGCCGCCGCATCGATCTCCCTTTCACGCCGGATCGGCCAGCACGCACGGGCGGTGGCGGCATGATCGGCGCCTACGTGATCAACCTCGAAACCGCGCAGGCGCGCCGCGAGCGCATTGCCGGCCAGCTGACGCGCCTGGGCGTGCCGTTCCAGGTGTTTGCCGCGGTGAACGGGCGCGCGCTGGCCGAGGACGAGGTCGCGCGCCGCTACGATGCGCAGGCCGCCAGCACCAGCTACCGTCCGATGAGCCGCGGCGAGATCGGCTGCGCGCTGAGCCATCTGGGGGTCTACCGCAAGATGCTCGAGGACGGCGCCAGCCTGGCGCTGGTGCTGGAAGACGATGCACTGCTGGGCGATGACGTGCCGGCGGTGCTCGAGGCCCTGGCGTCGGAGCTGGACCCTGACCGTCCCGACGTCGTGCTGCTGTCGCATGTCGACAAATTCACCCGTTGGGGCATCAGGCCGCTCGGCCAACGACGCAAGCTGGTGCGGCGCTATGGCGAATGGTGGCGCGCGCATGGCTATGTCGTCACCCGCGCCGCCGCCGAGCGGCTGGTGGCCGGGCTGCAACCGACCTGGTGCGCCGCCGACTACTGGTCGGCGTTCGAGCGGCGCGGGCTGGTCTCGGTCCGTGCCGTGGTCCCGTATTGCATCGGCCTGACCGAACTGGCCGAAGCCTCGTCGCTGGAAACGCATCGCGCCGACCTCGACGCCACCGACAAGGCGCGTCGCAGTGTCGGCTATTATCTGCGCCGCTATGTCTACCAGCGCTTCCTGTTCCAGGTCTTCGTCAGGCCGTTCCTGCGCGTCGCGCGCCAGAAGCGGCCGGGCTAGCGCCATGCCCTGGTGCCGGAACGCCGCCCTCATCCAGAAGAAAACCCAGTGACCACATCCAAACCGCCCATTTCGCCAGGTGCCGCCGTGCCGTCCAGCATGGCCAGCCGGCTCTGGTCTTACCTGCGCCCCGAGCTGCGCATCTTCATCGGCGCCATCCTCGCGATGGCGGTGGTGGCCGCCAGCGAAGGGGTGATCCCCAAGGTCGTCAACGACCTGCTCGACAAGGGCTTCGGCGGCGACTACGCCGGCACGCTGTGGCATGTGCCGGCGATCCTGACCGGCGTGGCGCTGATCCGTGGCGTGGCGCAGTTTGCGTCAGGCTACCTGCTGAACCTGATCTCGAACCGCGTGCTGCTGAAGATGCGGCTGCAGATGTTCGAGCGCCTGCTGCAGGCGCCGGCATCGTTCTACCACCGCAATACCGCCGCGTCGCTGATCAACGCGGTGATCTTCGAGGTCAACCAGGTGCTGCAGATCCTGACCAGCGTGTTCATCACGCTGGTGCGCGATTCGCTGACCGTGGTCGCGCTGCTGATCTACCTGTTCTACACCAACTGGCGCCTGACGCTGATCGTCGCGGTAATCCTGCCGGTGATCGGCTACCTGATGTCCAAGATCAACCGCCGGCTGCGCAAGCTCAACCGCGATCACCAGACCTATACCAACAATGCCGCCTATGTGGTCGAAGAGGCGGTGGGCGGCTACAAGGTGGTCAAGCTGCATGGCGGCGAGGCCTATGAACTGCGGCGCTTCCGCACCGTGGCCGAGCGGCTCAAGAACTACTCGATGCGCATGGCGGTGGCGGGCGGGCTGAACCAGCCGGTCACGGCCTTCCTGGCGGCGCTGGCGCTGTCGGTGATCATCACCATTGCCATGGTGCAGGCGCAGGCCAACCAGACCACGGTGGGCGGCTTTACCGGCTTCGTCATGGCGATGCTGCTGCTGATCTCGCCGCTCAAGCACCTGACCGACATCAACCAGCCGCTGACGCGCGGCATCACCGCCGCCGAGATGATCTTCCGGCTGATCGACGAGCCGGTCGAGCCGCAGGATGGCGGCAAGCCGCTCGCGCGCGCCCGCGGCGAACTGGCCTTCGAGCAGGTCGGCTTCCGCTATGGCGAGGCGCCGCGCGCCGCGCTCGATGGCATCGACCTGCGCGTCAGCCCGGGCGAGGTGGTGGCGCTGGTAGGCCCGTCGGGCAGCGGCAAGACCACCCTGGTCAACCTGGTGCCGCGCTTCTTCGATCCCACCTCGGGGCGCATCCTGCTCGACGGCGTGCCGCTGACCGAGCTGTCGCTGAAGGACCTGCGCAACCAGATCGCCTTCGTCAGCCAGGACGTGGTGCTGTTCAACGACACGGTCGCGGCCAATGTGGCCTATGGCGCGCAGCCCGGCAGCGAGATCGACATGGACCGCGTCGAGCGCGCGCTGGCGGCGGCCTACCTGACCGAAACCGTGAAGGGCCTGCCCGAGGGCGTGCAGACCAATATCGGCGACAACGGCATGAAGCTGTCCGGCGGCCAGCGCCAGCGCCTGGCGATCGCGCGCGCGCTGTACAAGGATGCGCCGATCCTGATCCTGGACGAGGCCACCTCGGCGCTGGATTCGGAATCGGAGCGGCAGGTGCAGGCGGCGCTGGAGGAGCTGATGAAGGGCCGCACCACGCTGGTGATCGCGCACCGGCTGTCGACCATCGAGAATGCCGATCGCATCGCCGTGCTCGACCACGGCCGCCTTGCCGAGACCGGCACCCACGCGCAGCTGCTGGCGGCCAACGGCCTGTACGCCGGGCTGCACCGGATCCAGTTCGCCAGCCACTAGGCGGCGGGCATCATCAGGCAAAAGGGCCGGCGCATTCGCGCCGGCCCTTTTTTATTCCCGTTGCCTGGGAGGATCAGTTTGTCGAAGTGACCTGCGGCATCACCTCGTCGATGGCCGCCAGCACCTCGGCCCGTTGCGGCACCACGCCGCCGCCGCCCAGCGACACCGCGCGACCCGGCGCATCGACGCCATACAGGTGGCGCGAAGTGGTGGTGAACAGGATCACCGTCGGCCGGCGCAGCGCGTCGGCAATATGCACGAAACCGGTATCCATGCCGACCACCAGCGACGCCTTGCCCACCATCTGCGCCACGCCGGTGATGCTGAGGCGCGGCATCACCTCGGCGCCGGGCACGCTGGCGGCGATGGTCTCGGCTTCCAGCCGCTCGGCGTCATTGCCCCAGGGCACCAGCACGCGCAGGCCGCGCGCCGAGATGGCGCTGCCGACGCTGATCCAGTCGGCCACCGGCCACTTCTTTTCCTCGCTGGAGGTGGCGTGGAACAGCATCGCATACGGGCCCTTGGCGGCGGCGGCGGGCGTGTCGGCCGGCATTTTCAGGCCGTACTCCATCTCCCGCGTCATGTCGTAGCCTAGCGCGCGGCTGACGGCGCGGCGCATGCGGTTGCGCGCGCAGTCCTCTTCCACGAACGGCTGGAACACATGGTTGTAGGCGAAGCGCGCGCCGCTCTCGCCCAGTTCCTGGACCGGCAGGCCGTAACGGTGGCGCGTGCGGGCGAGGAAGGTGACGATGGCGCTCTTGTAGACGCCGTGGACGTCCAGTACCGCATCGTACTTCTCGCGGCGCAAGGCGCGCAGGGCGCCGAAGATCTCGCGCAGCCCGGCCCAGCTGCGCGCCTTCTTGAAGCCGCGCAGCGGTGCGGCGATCACACGATCGATGTTGGGGTTCCAGCGCGGCACGTCGGCGCAGTACGAGTCGGCGATCCAGTCGATCTTGACGCCGGGAAAGGCGCGCTGCAGGTCAGCCACCAGCGGCTGGGTGAACACCATGTCGCCGAGCGAAGTCAGCTTGACGATGAGAATGCGTTTCATCGGGAACAGTAGCGCGGTCAGGGGCCCGCCTGGTTCGGAAGGTGCGTAGTATGCCTGATCCGGCCGGCATCTGTCCGTGCGATGCATGGGCGACATGCGGTCCGCCGGCTTGCGCGCGATCCGGTAGTATTGGTGGCAGAAGCCTCACGACGATGACGCCAATCCCAACCGGAGACCACCATGTCTGACACGGCATTCCCGATCAGCCGCTACCCCATCCCGGCGCTGGCCGACCTTCCCGACGATATCCGCGCGCGCATCCTTGAGGTCCAGGAAAAGGCCGGCTTCGTTCCCAACGTGTTCCTGGCGCTGGCGCACCGTCCCGACGAGTTCCGCGCCTTCTTCGCCTATCACGATGCGCTGATGCTCAAGGACGGCGGCCTGACCAAGGGCGAGCGCGAAATGATCGTGGTGGCCACGTCCGCCGCCAACCAGTGCCTGTACTGCGTGGTGGCGCATGGCGCGATCCTGCGCATCTACGAGAAGAAGCCGCTGGTCGCGGACCAGGTCGCGGTAAACTACCTGAAGGCCGACATCCCGCCGCGCCAGCGCGCCATGCTCGACTTTGCGATGAAGGTCTGCACCGCTTCGCATGGAGTCAACGAGGCCGATTTCGATGCGCTGCGCGCGCACGGCTTTTCCGACGAGGACGCCTGGGATATCGCCGCGATCACCGCGTTCTTCGGCCTGTCCAACCGCATGGCCAATACCATCGGCATGCGCCCGAATGACGAGTTCTACCTGATGGGCCGGGTGCCCAAGGCGAAATAGCGGCGCCGCGGTGCTGCGGCGCCAGGTGGTTCAGCGTCTTTCGCTCAGCGCACTTCGGCGCAGGCACCGCTCTTGGGATCGAACAGCACCGGCCACGCCTGCTCATAGATGCCGGGCGTGCAGTACTTCTCGCAGCGGTTGTGCGCCAGCGTGACGCGGCGCGGATCCTGCCAGACCAGCAGCTTGCACTGGCTGCCGTCGATCGCCTGCAGCTCGATGTGCGGGGTCTCGCGTATCTGGCGGAACTGGGCCAGGTTGAATTCGCAACTACCGCGCCGCGATACCCACAGCTTCCATTTCAGCGCGCGCACCTCGTTGGCCTTGACGTCCATCAGCGCGTCTTCGCGGAAGCCGTCTTCCTCGGTGCGCTTGCACGCCGCGGCCAGGTTGATGACCCTGGGTGCGATCGGCGTGGCGCGTTCCTTGGGTGCCTCGGGGACTTCTACCTTGGCGGCGGGCGGCGGCGGCGCGCGCCTGGCGATCGGCAATGGCGCGCACGCCACCGATAACAGGAGGGCCAGCACACAGGCCCCATGGTTCGTGGCGTTCATGCCGGACTCCTTGCTTGCCGAGCGGCCCTGCGCGCCCGAACGGCTCGCGCGCACAGCCGGATGCGGCCTTCGTGCGAAGGCCGCTGACTACCTTCGTTTAGTTATAGCGGATTGGCAAACGGAATGGGCTAGGGCCAATACCGAGTCCAGAACCCTGCTTGCGCCAGCCATCGGACAAGCGCCGTCCATGCCTTGCGCTTGCGTTCGCAGTCGGGTTCGCGGTTACGTAATTAAACAGCTTGAAACACTGCAGTGCGCGCACGCGTGCTAGCCTCGCCCCAACCTGTTCTTGCCCGTTCCGACATGAAGCCCCGTCTCCTGGTATCCCTCGTGGTCCTGCCCGTGCTCCTTGGCGCCTTCTGTGCCAGCGCCCATGCCGACGACGACTGGGACGACGATGACCGTTACTATGGGCGGCACCATGGCCGCTATGACAAGGGCGACGACTACAAGGAAGAATTCTGGGTCGGCAACTGCAAGATCAAGCGCAAGTGGAAGGACAACGGCGAGTACAAGGAAGTGCGCAAGTGCAAGGACCGTCCGGTCGTGTACCAGCCGCCGCCGCCACCGCCGGTGTATTACCAGCCTGAACCGGCGCTTGTGATCAGCCCGCACGTGGTGATCCGGCCGTAAAGCAAGACAGCCCGCCAGTCGGCGGGCTGTTTCGCTATGGCGGTGGCGGAACAGCGCGCCGGCCGCTTCACATCAGGATGATGTCGTACTGCTCCTGGTGAAAGGTCGATTCCACCTGCAGCGAAATCGGCTTGCCGATGAAGTCGCCCAGCATCGCCAGGTGCTGGCTTTCCTCTTCCAGGAACAGGTCGATCACTTCCTGCGAGGCCAGGATGCGGAACTCGCGCGGGTTGAACTGGCGCGATTCGCGCATGATCTCGCGCAGGATGTCGTAGCAGACCGTGCGCGGGGTCTTGACCTGGCCCTTGCCCTGGCACACCGGGCATTGTTCGCACAGCACGTGCGCCAGCGACTCGCGCGTGCGCTTGCGCGTCATCTCGACCAGGCCCAGCTGCGAGAAGCTGTTGACGGTGATGCGGGTGCGGTCGCGCGACAGCGCGCGCTTGAGTTCGGACAGCACCGCGTCGCGGTGCTCGGCGTTCTCCATGTCGATGAAGTCGATGATGATGATGCCGCCGAGGTTGCGCAGCCGCAGCTGGCGCGCGATGGTGTGGGCTGCCTCCAGGTTGGTCTTGAAGATGGTGTCGTCGAAGTTGCGCGCGCCGACGTAGCCGCCGGTGTTGACGTCGATGGTCGTCATCGCCTCGGTCTGGTCGATCATCAGGTAGCCGCCCGACTTCAGGTCGACCCGACGCGACAGCGCCTTCTCGATCTCGGCATCGATATTGAACAGGTCGAAGATCGGCCGCTCGCCGGTGTAGTGCGACAGCCGCGGCAGCACCGCCGGCGTGTATTCCTTGGCGAACTCCAGCAGCATCTGGTAGTTCTCGCGCGAGTCGATCTGGATAACGCCGGTGGCGTCGTTGATGAAGTCGCGCAACACGCGCTGGGCCAGGTTCAGGTCCTGGTAGAGCAGGCTCGGCGCGGGCAGCGTGGTGGCGTTCTGGCGGATCGCGCCCCAGATCTTGCGCAGGTAGGCGATATCGTTGCCGAGTTCCTCGTCGGTCGCTTCCTCGGCGATGGTGCGCACGATAAAGCCGCCGCGCTCGTCGGCGGGCACCAGGCCCTGCACGCGGCTGCGCAGCGCCTCGCGGTCGATCTCGCCTTCGATGCGCTGCGAGATGCCGATATGCGGGTCCTGCGGCAGGTACACCAGCGTGCGCCCGGCGATGCTGACCTGGGTCGACAGCCGGGCCCCCTTGGTGCCGATCGGGTCCTTGATCACCTGCACCATCAGCGCCTGGCCCTCGAACAGGGTCTTCTCGATGGCGAGCTGCGGCGTGGAGTTGTTGCGGTCCGGGTCGCGCGGATGCCAGATGTCGGCAACGTGCAGGAAGGCGGCGCGCTCCAGGCCGATGTCGATAAAGGCCGACTGCATGCCGGGCAGCACGCGCACCACCTTGCCCAGATAGATGTTGCCGACCAGCCCGCGCGTGAGCGTGCGTTCGACATGCAGTTCCTGGACGGCGGCCTGCTGCACGATTGCGACGCGGGTCTCTTGGGGCGTGATGTTGACGAGTATGTCTTCAGTCATAGCGGGTGAAACGCGTCGCCGGGAGCCGGCCCGGTGAGGGGCCGGACATGCGGCGGATATGCGGCGGATATGCGGCGCGTAAGCGACCGGTCTTGCGGCGGAATACGGTTGGCCGGCGGTGCCGCTCAGAACCGCAGGCCGGCCTGGCGAAGTAACGCGGCCGTCTCAAACAAGGGCAAGCCCATGATACCTGAATAGCTGCCTGCAATCCGCGCCACGAACTCGGCCGCGCGGCCCTGGATGCCGTAGGCGCCGGCCTTGCCGAGCGGCTCGCCGCTGGCGACGTAGCGCTCGATCTCGGCCGGCTGCAGCGGGCGGAAGGTGACCTCCGAAACCGACAGCGCATGGCGCATGCCGGTGGTCGACACCACCGTCACCGCGGTCAGCACGCGGTGGGTGGTGCCGGCCAGCGCCTCCAGCATGGCGGCGGCGTCGGCGCCGTCGGCGGGCTTGCCGAGGATGCGGCCGCCGAGGCAGACCGTGGTGTCCGAGGTCAGCACCGGCGCATCGGGCAGCGCGCGGCGCTCGCGCCGGCGCAGCGCGGCTTCGGCCTTGAGCGCGCACACGCGCTGGACATAGTCGTCGGGGGTCTCGGCGGGCAGCACCGCTTCGAGCGCTTCGGCGTCTTCGTCGTCGTCGGCCAGCAGCAGTTCGTAGCGCACGCCGAGCTGGGTCAGCAGCTCGCGCCGGCGCGGGCTTTGCGAGGCGAGGTAGAGGTAGTCGTGCAGGGTGTCGGGCATCGCGGCGGGGGCCTTCCGGCGACGGCCGGAGATCAGTCGTCGAATCAGGCCCGATGGTAGGGGTGGTTCTGCGTGACGGACCACGCACGGTACAGCTGCTCGGCCAGCAGCACGCGCACCATGCCGTGCGGCAGGGTCAGGCTGGAGAGCCGGATCAGCGTGCTGGCGCGGGCCTTGAGCGCGGGGTCGAGCCCGTCGGCGCCGCCGATCAGGAAGGCCACGTCGCCGCCCTCGCGCTGCCAGTCGGTCAGCTGCGCGGCCAGTTGCACCGTGGTGAAGTCGCGGCCGCGTTCGTCCAGCGCAACGATGCGGCACTGCTTCGACAGGCTGCCCAGCACCGCCTCGATGCGCGCGGCTTCGCGCTGCATCACGGTGGCGGCGTTATTGCTGGACGAGCGGGTCTCGGGCTTGACCTCGCGCAGCTCGATGCGCAGCTCGGGCGGCATGCGCTTGGCGTACTCGCTGAAGCCGGTTTCGATCCAGCCGGGCATCTTGTGGCCGACGGCCACGATCACCAGTTGCATGGGTCAGGCGATGGGATGGGGCGGCGCGGCCGCCGGACTCGTCGAGTGGCCGCGCACCGGACTCAGGCCGGGCGCGTGGCTCGCTTGCGCGCGGCCGGCTTGGCCGCGGCGGTCTTGGCGGGTGCCTTCTTTGCCACGGTCTTGGTGGCCGTCTTGGTAGCGGTCTTGGTCGCGGTCTTGCGCGCGGTGGTGCCGGCGGCGGTCTTGCGCGGCGCGGCGGCGCGGGTGCCGGCGGTCTTGCTCGCCGTCGTCTTGGTGGCGGTCTTGCGGGCCGGCTTGCGGATGGTGGCGATGGCGTCCGCGTCGGTGTCCTCGTGGCCCATCGGCGGCGACGGCTCTTTCATGCCTTCGGGCAGGCGCGCCAGCGCCGGACGCAGGTTGCTGGCACGGCGCACGGTGCGCACCGGGGCCTCGTCCTCGCGCTCGTCCTGGTCCTCGTCGATCGGCTCGCTGGCCTTGGCCAGGCTGCGCGCGCCGCTGGCCAGCTTCATGCGCACCGGCTTGTCGCCCCAGATCTCTTCCAGGTTGTAGTACAGGCGCAGCTGCGGCTGCAGGATGTGGACCACGGCATCGCCGCAGTCGACCAGCACCCATTCGCCGGTTTCCAGGCCCTCGACCGCGACGATATGGCCGCCCGCTTCCTTCACCGTATCCCGCACCGACGCTGCCAGCGCCTTGGTCTGCCGGTTGGATGTCCCGCTGGCAATCACCACCCGGTCGAACAGTTCCGTCAGGTGGCTGGTGTCGTACACCTTGATGTCCTGCGCTTTGACATCCTCGAGGCCGTCGACGATGGCGCGTTGCAGTTTACGAATATCCATGGGTGTCTTCTTGTTCAGCTGAGATCGGTTTGGGGGTGGGCGCCGGGATCGATGCGACCCTGGTCAGGCCCGGGCCGGGGCGTTGCGGTACAGCCCGTGGCTGGCAATGTAGTGTGCCACGCCGGGCGGCAGTTGGTCATCCGCCGGCTGGCCGGCCGCCAGCCGCTGGCGCAGATGGGTGGAAGAGAGGTCGACGGCGAGCGTCTGGTCGATCCACATCCGGCCGGAGGGCGTGCATTGTATCAGGTGCGTGTCGGCCTGGCGCTCGGCCAGTGCGGCCAGCACCGGACCCTCCAGCGCCTCCAGCGCGAAGCGCGGCCGTGTCGCGGTGCACAAATGCACGTGCGCGAACAGCTCCTGCCAGCCATGCCAGGTGTGCAGGCGCAGCAGCTGGTCGGCGCCCATCAGCCAGCACAGCGACGCCTCGGGACCGTATTCGTCGCGCAGCTGGCGCACCGTGTCGATGGTGTAGCTGGGGCCGGCGCGGTCCACTTCCATGCGGCTGACGCGGACCCGGGCGCCGCTGTCGCCAAGCGCCGCCGCGGCCAGCTCGGTCATCGCCAGGCGGTCGGCGGCCGGGGTCACGTCGTCGCCTTTCTGCCAGGACTGGCCGGTGGGAATCCACACTAGCTCGTCCAGCCCGAGATGGTCGATGCACAGCCGCGCCAGCGCCAGGTGGCCGACGTGAGGCGGGTCGAAGGTGCCGCCCAGGATACCCAGGCGGTAGGGGCGGGCGGCGCCGGCCTGTGGCGAGGCGCCCGCGTCGGCGGCGGGCTTGCGGGGGGGCGGGGGATGGGCCATGGCTTAGCCGTCAGGCCCAGTCGCGCGCCGGCAGGAAGTCGGCGTACAGCGCCGCTTCGGGGCTGCCAGGCTCCGGTTGCCAGTCATAGCGCCAGGCCGCCAGCGGCGGCATCGACATCAGGATGGATTCGGCGCGGCCGCCCGATTGCAGGCCGAACAGCGTGCCGCGGTCGAACACCAGGTTGAATTCGACGTAGCGCCCGCGCCGGTAGGCCTGGAATGCGCGCTCGCGCTCGCCGTAGGGCATGTCCTTGCGCGCCTGCAGGATTGGCAGGTAGGCGTCGAGGAAGGCGTCGCCGACCGCCTGCATCATGGCGAAGCTGCGCTCGAAGCCGAGCGCGGAGAAGTCGTCGAAGAAGATCCCCCCGATGCCGCGCGCCTCGTTGCGGTGCTTCAGGAAGAAATACTCGTCGCACCACTGCTTGAAGCGCGGATACAGGTCGTCGCCGAACGGCGCCAGTGCCTGCCGGCAGGTGCGGTGGAAGTGCGTGCAGTCGTCGGCGTTGCCGTAGTAGGGCGTCAGGTCCATGCCGCCGCCGAACCACCAGACCGGTTCCGCGCCCGGCTTTACCGCCAGGAAGCAGCGCACGTTCATATGCACCGTGGGCACGTGGGGATTGCGCGGATGGAACACCAGCGACACGCCCATGGCCTCGAAGCTGCGCCCCGCCAGTTCCGGCCGGTTGGCCGTGGCCGACGGCGGCAGGGTGTCGCCGCTCACGTGCGAGAAGCCCACGCCGGCGCGCTCCATCACCGCGCCGCCTTCCAGGATGCGGGTGCGGCCGCTGCCGCGCAGGCGTTCGGTGGGCGGTTTCTCCCAGGCGTCGGTCAGGAACGGCTGGCCGTCGATGGCACCGATGGCATCGGTGATGCGGTCTTGCAGACCGAGCAGATAGGCACGGACTGCCTGGGAATCGATCATGGTGGGCTGAATCGGATAAACCGACGAATGGACCGGCCGGATGGCACGCCGGCAGCCAGTCGGCTGCCGGGTGCGTCACAGCATTGTCACGATTGTACCGGCTGGGCGGCCTTCTGGTCGCCAGGCCCGCCGCGGGCGGCGCGTCAGCGCTTGATGGCGCGGTAGCCGATGTCGGTGCGGTACTGCATGCCGTCGAAGCGGATCTGCTCGACCGCGGCATAGGCGGCGCGTTGCGCGGCCTTGACGGTATCGGCCAGGCCGACCACGCACAGCACGCGCCCGCCCGAGGTCAGCAGGGTGCCGTCCTTGAGCGTGGTGCCGGCGTGGAAGGTCACGCTGTCGTCGGTTTCGGCCGGGATGCCGGTGATGGCATCGCCCTTGCGGGGGGCGTCGGGGTAGCCGTGGGCGGCCATCACCACGCCCAGCGCGGTGCGGCGGTCCCAGTCCAGCTCGATGCTGTCGAGCTTGCCCGAGACGGCGGCTTCCATCACGTCGACCAGGTCGGTCTTCAGGCGCGCCAGGATCGGCTGGGTCTCGGGATCGCCCATGCGGCAGTTGAATTCCAGCGTCTTCGGATTGCCGTCCTGGTCGATCATCAGGCCGGCGTAGAGGAAGCCGGTGTAAGGGATGCCATCCTTTTCCATGCCGCGCACGGTCGGCAGGATGATCTCGCGCAGCGCGCGCGCGTGCAGCGCGGGCGTGACCACCGGCGCCGGCGAGTACGCGCCCATGCCGCCGGTGTTGGGGCCGGCATCGGCGTCGAGCAGGCGCTTGTGGTCCTGGCTGGTGGCCAGCGCCAGCACGTTCTTGCCGTCGACCAGCACGATGAAGCTGGCTTCCTCGCCTTCCAGGAACTCTTCGATCACCACGCGCGCGCCGGCGTCGCCCAGCTTGTTGCCGTCGAGCATCATGTCGACCGCCTGGTGCGCTTCCTCCAGCGTCATCGCCACCACCACGCCCTTGCCCGCGGCCAGGCCGTCGGCCTTGATCACGATCGGCGCGCCCTGCGCGTCGATATAGGCATGCGCCTGGGCGGCGTCGGCAAAGGTCTGGTAGGCGGCGGTCGGGATGCCGTGGCGCTGCATGAACGCCTTGGCGAAATCCTTGGACGATTCCAGCTGCGCCGCGGCCTGGGTCGGGCCGAAGATGCGCAACCCCTTGGCGCGGAAGATATCGACGATGCCCGCGGCGAGCGGGGCCTCGGGGCCGACCACGGTGAAGGCCACGCCTTCACGCTCGGCAAACGCCGCGATGACCTCGGGATCGGTCAGCGGAACATTCTGCAGGCGCTTGTCGAGCGCGGTTCCGCCGTTGCCCGGCGCGACGTACACCACCTGCACCTTGGGCGACTGGGCCAATTTCCAGGCCAGCGCGTGTTCACGTCCACCCGAGCCGACAACCAATACTTTCATGATCCACTGCCAGAAAAGAAACGCATGCAAAAAGGCGGCAGCTGGGTCTTGAAAGCCGGGCCGCCGCCGTTGGGGAGCTTGTTACCGTTTTAGTCTTCGATCACCGCGTTGGTGAAGACTTCCTGCACGTCGTCCAGGTTTTCCAGGGCGTCGAGCAGCTTCTGCATCTTGGCGGCGTCGTCGCCGCTGAAGCTGACTTCGTTCTGCGGCTTCATCACCACGTCGGCAACTTCCGCCTTGAAGCCGGCGGCCTCCAGCGCGGCCTTGACCGCCGAAAAATCGTTGGGCGGGCAGGTGACCTCGATCGAGCCGTCGTCGTTGGTGACGACATCGTCGGCGCCGGCTTCCAGCGCGGCTTCCATCAGCTTGTCTTCCGGCGTGCCGGGCGCAAACAGGAATTGCCCGCAGTGGGTGAACATGAAGGCCACCGAACCCTCGGTGCCCATGTTGCCGCCGTGCTTGGAAAACGCATGGCGCACTTCGGCCACGGTGCGGGTGCGGTTGTCGGTGAGGCAGTCGACGATGATCGCGGCGCCGCTCAGGCCGTAGCCTTCATAGCGGATTTCCTCGTAGTTCACGCCTTCCAGGCCACCCACGCCGCGCTGGATCGCGCGCTGGATGTTGTCCTTGGGCATGTTGGCGTCCATGGCCTTGTCCATGGACAGGCGCAGGCGCGGGTTGGAGTCGGGATCACCGCCGCCGAGCTTGGCGGCCACGGTGATTTCCTTGATCAGGCGGGTCCAGATCTTGCCGCGCTTGGCGTCGGCGGCGGCTTTCTTGTGTTTGATATTGGCCCATTTCGAGTGACCGGCCATGATTCTCTCCGAAGCGGAATGCGGTGATCTGCGGTGATGTTGTGCGGGGTCGCCAGGCGCGCCGCGGCGGCATCCGCAAGGCGGGCGGGCGGCGCGCGCCAGGTGACGGGTATGCCTGGCGGCTGGCTATAATCAGCCCGGGATTTTATCACGCGGGCCTGTCCGCGCCGCCCACACCGTACCGACCCTCACCGGAATCCAGGAACATCATGGCCGACCCCATCCTCATCGCCAAGAATGCCGAACATGAACTGGTGCTGCTGCCGCAGATGGGCAACCGGCACGGGCTGATCACCGGCGCCACCGGCACCGGCAAGACCGTCACGCTGCAGACGCTGGCGCAGGGGTTCTCGCGCCTGGGCGTGCCGGTGTTCATGGCGGATGTCAAAGGTGACCTGACCGGCATTTCGCAGCCCGGCCAGCCGTCGGACAAGCTCAAGCAGCGGCTCGCCGACCTGAACCTGCCCGAGCCGGCGTGGGGCGGCTGCCCCACCACGTTGTGGGATGTGTTCGGCGAGAAGGGCCATCCCGTGCGCGCCACGGTCTCGCACATGGGGCCGCTGCTGCTGTCGCGCATGCTCGAGCTGAACGATACGCAGCAGGGCGTGCTGAATCTGGTGTTCCGCATTGCCGACGCCAACGGCCTGCTGCTGCTCGACGCCAAGGACCTGCGCGCGATGCTGCAGTATGTCGGCGACAACGCCGGCCAGTTCACCACCGAGTACGGCAATATCTCGGCCGCCTCGATCGGCGCGATCCAGCGCGGGCTGATCGCGCTGGAATCGCAGGGCGGCGACGTCTTCTTCGGCGAGCCCATGCTGAACCTGGAAGACTTCATCCAGACCGACCAGGGCCAGGGCGTGGTCAATATCCTGGCCGCCGACAAGCTGATGAACTCGCCGCGGCTTTACGCGACCTTCCTGCTGTGGATGCTGTCCGAACTGTTCGAGAAGCTGCCCGAGGCCGGCGACCTGGACCAGCCCAAGCTGGTGTTCTTCTTCGACGAGGCCCACCTGCTGTTCAACGATGCGCCCAAGGCGCTGCTCGACAAGATCGAGCAGGTGGTGCGGCTGGTGCGCTCCAAGGGCGTGGGTGTGTACTTCGTCACGCAGAACCCGGTGGATATCCCGGATACGGTGCTGGGGCAGCTCGGTAACCGCGTGCAGCATGCGCTGCGCGCCTTCACCCCGCGCGACCAGAAGGCGGTCAAGGTGGCGGCCACCACCATGCGCGCCAACCCGAAGCTGGACCTGGAGAGCGCCATCGGCGAACTGGGCGTGGGCGAGGCGCTGGTGTCGTTCCTCGACGCCAAGGGCACGCCGTGCGTGACCGAGCGCGCCTGGGTGCTGGCGCCGGGCAGCCGCATCGGCCCGGCCACCGAGGACGAACGCCGGCAGCTGATCGCAAACTCGCTGGTGGCCGGCACCTATGACAAGACCGTCGACCGCGAATCCGCTTATGAAAAGCTGCGCGGCAGCGTTCCGACCGTGGCCAATGGCGGCAAGGGCGCGGGCGGCGCACAGTCCGGGCAGCCGGCGGGCGAGCAGGACAGCGGCTGGCTCGGCACCGCCGGCGAAATCTTCGGCACGCTGACCAAGGGCACTGGCAAGAGCGGCCGCGGCGATTCGATCCTGGAATCGATGGCCAAGTCGGCGGCGCGCACGGTGGGCTCGCAGGTCGGGCGCGAGCTGATTCGGGGCGTGCTGGGGAGTTTGCTGGGGAAGAAAAAGTAAAGGCAGTGCAAGCTTGCCCGCGGTTTGCTCCCCTCTCCCGCGCGCGGGAGAGGGGCCGGGGGTGAGGGCGGGCGCCGGCAATTGCGGCAGCTGTTACTTCGTGGAAGCTCCCGCCCTCATCCCGACCCTCTCCCGCAGGCGGGAGAGGGAGTACCCCAGCGGTAGGTAGTTCGAGCGTCAACGCCGCTGCGCCGCGTCTCTGGTTCTCGCCGCTTCAGCGTCCTCGCGCATCTTGCGCGCGAACAGGCGGGCAAAGAACCAGCCCATGCCGATGATGAAGGCGATCACGCCCAGGCTCATCAGCCCGGTGCTGGTGCTGAACAGGATCTTGAAGGCTTCCATGTGTGGCTCCCTTGGTGTGGATGGCGGCGCGCGGCGTGGTTGCGCCGGCGCTTGCCGCCAGTGTAGGGAGCCGCACCAGGCGGGCTATTGAGGCCGGTCAAGCGCCGGCCAGCCCGGGTCCGTGCCGTCAGTTCTTGGTGCCGAACAGCCGGTCGCCCGCATCGCCCAGTCCGGGCACGATGTACGCATCGGCATCCAGGTGGCTGTCGAGCGAGGCGACGAAAAGCTTCACCCCCGGATGCGCCTTCTGGAACACTTCCACCCCCTCGGGCGCGGCTACCAGCGCGACGAAGGTGATGGCCTCGTCCTTGACGCCGCGGCGCTTGAGCACCTCCACCGCGTGCGCGGCGGAATAGCCGGTGGCGACCATCGGATCGCACAGGATAAAGCTGCGGTCTTCCAGCGCCGGCAGGCGCACCAGGTATTCCACCGGGCGGTGCTGCTCGTCGCGGTACACGCCGATATGGCCGATGCGCGCCGACGGGATCAGCTCGACCAGGCCATCGCTCATGCCCACGCCCGCGCGCAGCACCGGCACGATGGTCAGCTTCTTGCCGGCGATCACCGGCGCGTCCAGCTCGACCAGCGGGGTTTCGATGCGGCGCGTGGTCAGCGGCAGGTTGCGGGTGATCTCGTAGCCCATCAGCAGCGTGATCTCGCGCAGCAGCTCGCGGAACGTGCGCGTCGACGTTTCCTTGTCGCGCATGTGCGAGAGCTTGTGCTGGATCAGCGGGTGGTCGAGGATGAAGAGATTGGGAAAGCGCGGGTCTTGTTTCATGGCTGGCGGCGAGGGCTCGGCGGGATGGCGAGTGAAGCGGGCGCGCGAGGCCAGTTGGGGCTCGCGCGCCGCGCCGTTGCAGCCGGATTGTAATGGAAGCGGGCCGCCGCGCCCGGCAGCGGCCCGCAGTGGCCGCGTGGCGCCTCGGGCTAGTCGAGCGCGCGGTTCTTCGACTCGATATCCACCAGGAAGATGGCGAGCGCCGCGACGGCCAGGAACGAGGACAGCAGCGCCAGCGCCAGCGTGAACTGGCTGGCCATGATCGGCGCGACGATGGACGGGGCGAACAGGCCGCCGAAGCGCGCCATCGCGCCCGCGGTACCCATGCCGCTGGCGCGCAGGTCGGTCGGGTACACCTCGGGCGTGAAGGCGTACAGCGCGCCCCAGGTGCCGAGCAGCGAGAAGCTCATCAGCAGGGTCGAGCCGATCACCAGCGCGGGCGACTGGCCCAGGCTGTACAGCATGCAACCCGCCGCGCTCAGCAGCAGGAAGCCGATCAGGGTCGGCTTGCGGCCCCAGCGCTCGACGCCATGCGCGGCCAGCGCGAAGCCCGGCAGCTGCACCAGCGCCAGCACGATCAGGAACACCTGGCCGCGCATGAAGCCGAAGCCCTGGCCCGCCAGCTTCACCGGCAGATAGACGAAGACCCCGTAATAGGCGATCGAGATCAGCATCCACGCCGCCAGCAGGCAGATGGTGCGGCGCCGGCAGCCGGCGGCGAACAGCGCGAACACCGATTTGCGCTCCATCTTCTGCGGCTGCAGCGCGCCGATCTCGACCGACACGCGGTTGGCCGCGGCCACCCGCTGCAGCACCGCGCGGGCCTCGTCCGAGCGCCCTGACTTGTTCAGGTAGAGCGGCGACTCGGGCACGAAGAAGCGGAACACCACGCCGACCAGCGCCGGGATGCCGGTGACCAGGAAGATCAGCCGCCACGCGTCATTGCCGCGCGACACCGCGATCAGCGCCAGGATTGCCAGCAGGATGGTGCCGACCGCCCAGAACGACTCCAGCAGCACCAGCCAGCGGCCGCGCCGGTCCGACGGCAGGAACTCGGCCATCATGGTGTAGTCGACCGGCAGGGTGCCGCCGACGCCGATGCCGGTCAGGAAGCGCAGCAGCAGCAGCCACTGGAAGTCCGGCGCGAAGGCCGAGGCGACGCCGCAGATGGCGTCGATGACCACCGCCATCATCAGCACCGGGCGGCGGCCGATGCGGTCGGCCAGCCGGCCGAAGGCGAAGGCGCCGATCAGCATGCCGACGAAGAACATGGTGCCGGTCTGCAGCGCGGTCGGCACCGGGATGCCGAAGGTGGCCGCGATCGACGGCGCGGTGAAGCCGATCGACAGCACCTGCATCGCGTCGGCAAGCCACACCAGGCCGAAGATGACGAAGAGCCGGTACTGGAAGCGGCCGACGCCGGCGGCGCGGATGCCTTGCTCGATCGTGATGGGTTGCGACGACGCTGCGCGCGCGCTGGGCTGCGGGGCCGAGCCTAGCGTGGCGTCCGGGATGGTCGTGGTGGCCATGGATGAAATGGATGACGACATGTTGGTCTACCTGTCTCGTTATAGGCTGGTTCTGGAACTCGGAAGCACGCTCGGGGCGATGCCGGCAGCTGCGGCATGCAACGGCGCCGGGCTGGCTGGCACGACCGGCACGATTGGCACCGTGGGGGCATCCCGGCGGGGGCGATGGCTTCCGCCTGGCGAGGCTGGAACTAGCCCGGTAGTACGCCTGCAACAGCTTGCTGGATCTGATACGACATAGTCACTCCTGGTTGTCTACCCTTGGTTTGGTCAGGCCCGACCGGTGTCCCGGCGCGCCGGTGGTCTGGCGGAACCATGCAAGCCCCGCGCCAGCGCGTCCGGTGATGTATCGGGCCGGTCTTATGGTTTTGTGTTCTTGTCCGCCGCATGCGGCGCGCCGTCCTTGTGCGGGGAGGCACCGCTGCGTGCCCGCTGGCACTCATGTAGTGCGCACTACATGATCGTTCAGCGTAAGCTACATGAAACTGGCGGGCAAGGCCGAATTGCGTTTCTCTCCTCGGGGTTTTCCCGCGCGCAAGCCGGCTGGCGCAGGGTGGGTCACGCCCAGGCGCCCGGCGCCGATGCGCAAGGCCCGCAGCGTGGTGCACGGTGCTCCGGTGGTTCAGTGGGCAGGCGTCGCGCGCAGCCGCGCAACGGTGTTCTCCAGGTCCTGCCAGGCGGGTTTGTCGGGCGCAAAGCGCGCGCGCAGGTACTGCACCAGTTGCGCGATCTGCCGGTCGTCGAGCGTGTCGGCATAGGCCGGCATCGCGCCCAGTTCGCTGTTGGGAGGTGCCGGCATGCCGCGCAGCAGCACCTGGATCACGTTGTCGGGCAGCTTGCTGTGCAGGTTGGTATTGAGCGCCAGCGACGGCTTGACGCCGAACTGCGCGATGCCCTGGTCCGACTGGTGGCAGACCGCGCAGGCGCTCTGGTACAGGCGTTCGGCGGCACCGCCAAGCGTGCGCGCGGCCTGCTGGCTGCGTTGTTCGACCTGCGCGGCCTGCGCCGCCAGCACCGACGGTGCCGGCGCGGGCGCCCCGAACGAGGCTACGTAATGCGCGATCGCGCGCACGTCGTCCTCGGGCAGTTGCGCGAGCTCTTCCACCACCGGCGCCATCGGTCCCGCCGCGGCGCCATGATGCGGTGCATAGCCGCCGCGCAGGTAAGTGAACAGCGCGGCCTCGGTCCACGGCACCGGGGCGTGCGACAGCGCGGTCAGCGCCGGCGCTTCCCAGCCTTCGGCGCTGCCGCCGGTCAGGTAGCGCCGGCCGCCTTGCTCGGCACCCAGGGCGTTGCGCGGCGAATGGCAGGCGCTGCAGTGGCCCAGCCCCTCGGCCAGGTATGCGCCGCGATTCCATTGCGCCGATTGCGCCGGGTCCGGCGTAAAGCGTTCGTTGCGATGGAACAGCAGGTTCCAGCCGGCCAGCAGCGGCCGCAGGTTGAACGGGAAGGCGAGCTGCGTCTGCGGCACCGCGGATGTCACCGGCTGGGCCGACATCAGGTAGCCGTACAGCGCCTGCATGTCGCCATCGCTGATCCTGGCGAAGGCGGTGTACGGGAATGCCGGATACAGGCGCCGCCCGTCGCGGTGGATGCCTTCGCGCATGGCGCGCTCGAATGCGGCGAACGACCAGTTGCCGATGCCGGTCTGCACATCCGGCGTGATGTTGGTGCTGTAGACCGTGCCGAAGGGTGTTTCCAGCGGCAGGCCGCCGGCGTTCTTCACGCCGCCGGGCGCGGTATGGCAGACCGCGCAGTCGCCGGCGGCCGCCACCAGCCGGCCGCGTTCGAGCGTGGCGGCGGAATAGAAGCCGGGCTCGGGCGGCGCCACCGGCGCGATCGGCGCGCGCCAGGGCAACAGCGTGGCGCACACGCCGGCCGCGGCGGCGGCCGCCGCTGCGATCCAGCCGCGCTTCTTGCGTTGCTTGCCGGGATTGGCCTCGGCCAGCGCCAGGCGGATGCGTTCGGCGCTGAACGGTGGCTTGCGCAGGCGCACGCCGGTGGCGTCGAAGATGGCATTGGCGACGGCGGCGGCCGCGGGCATCGAATCGGTGGGGCCGGCAGCCAGCGCATCGGGCGTGGCCAGCGTGCCGGCCAGCCGCACTTCCGGCAGGGCCCGGGCCGGCATGGCAGGCAAGGTTTCCCCCGCAACACGCGTGTCGGCCGGCCAGGTGTCGAACGCCGGCGTGGCGGCGGTCAGTTGCAGCGCGGTTGCGGCCACGTCCCGCTCGATCGAGCGCGGCATCGAGCGCGTTATTGCGGCGGCTTGCGGTGGCGGCAGCGATTCGCTGTCATGCCCGACCGTGACGCGCGTGACCGCCAGCTCGCCGGTGGTGCCGTCGACCTCGACTTCCGCGACCCACGCCGACCAGCTCTGGCCGGCGTCGTGGTCGATGGTGTGGGCGTAGGCAAAGCCGCGGCCGCGCCGCACATTGCCTGCGGCGGGGGTCGCGCGCGGCGCGGCGGCATGGGCGTCCGGGTCCCAGCCGGCGCGCCCGGCCACCTGCCGCACCAGCGCGGCGCCGCGCGGGTCGTCCAGATGCGCGAGGCGCAGCGCCACCGGGTCGGCGTCGCTGGCGGCGGCAAGCTCGTCGAGATGCGATTCGCGCGCGAACACTTGCGCGCAGGCTGCCGTCAGCGGCGCGGCGGCGAATGCAGCCGGGTCGCCGGACACGGACAGTTCGACATGCGGGATGCCATACGGCGGCAGCGCAGCGTCGCCGTCATGGCTCGCCTCGATGGCGTCGGCCACCGGCGCCGGCGTGAGCGTGAGCCACAGCGCCAGCGGCGCTGCCGGGGGTGGCGTGCCCGCCAGCGTGGCGGCGTAGGCGTCGACAGTGGCGCCGCTGCGCGCGCTATCGACGCGGATATCGAGCGCGGCATCGGCCAGGCCCACCTCGGCGGCGCGCAGCCGGCGCACCACCGCTTGCCCGCTGGCGTGCGCCAGCAGGGCCGCGTCGGCGGCGGCGTGCGGAGCCAGCAGCGTGGGGTCGGCGCGGTCGTTTTGGTCTTGCCAGCAGACCAGTCGCACTTGCGTTGGCGCGATGCCCAGCAGCGCGGCCAGTTCGGCGCGCAGCGCGCCGGGGCGCGTGGCCGGCAGCCATACGGTCAGCGTGCCGTCGCGCCACTCGGCGACAACGGTGCAGCAGCCATCGTCGCGGGTGCCCGCCAGCGGCCACTGGTAATGCTGTGTGTGGGTTGCGCGGGCATGTTCGAGCGCAGAGGCGGCATCGCCGCGTTGCGCCAGTGTGTGGCGCGCCGCAGGGGTGGCGTTGGCGCGCGGCAGACCAGACCAGCGCGCCCGCAGGGCGCGCGCCGCGTCGGCGGCCTGGGCGGCCGAGACCGCGGCCACGCCGGCAAAGTTGTTGCGGACCAGCACGGCGCGGATGCCGGGCAGCGCCAGCGCGGCATCGCGCCCGGCGTGCAGCAGGCGCGCCGCGAGCGGCTCGCCGCCCACCCAGCGCAGGCCCGGCGGTGTCAGCACATGGGCCACCAGGCAATCGGCGGCGTGCGGCGGCAGGCCGGTGGCCAGTGCCGTCGCTTGCGTGGAGGCTTGCACGATGCCCGAGCTCACGACGCCGCCCCTTGCGCGGCCTGCCGCTGCAGCACCGCGGCCCGCCTGACCGCGCGCACGATTTCCACATGCGTGCCGCAACGGCACAGGTTGAAGCGCAAGGCTTCGCGGATCTGGGCTTCGTCGGGATCGGGGTTCTGCGCCAGCAGCGCCTTGGCGGTCATGATCATGCCGTTCAGGCAATAGCCGCATTGCGCGGCCTGTTCTTCGATAAATGCCTGCTGCACGGGGTCGGGATGCTGTGCCGTGCCCAGGCCCTCGAGCGTGGTCACCGCGTGGCCCACCACGGCCTTG
The DNA here is from genome assembly GCF_000372525.1 of Cupriavidus neocaledonicus. Classification (GTDB taxonomy): domain Bacteria; phylum Pseudomonadota; class Gammaproteobacteria; order Burkholderiales; family Burkholderiaceae; genus Cupriavidus; species Cupriavidus neocaledonicus. The sequence continues at coordinate 66,493 of NZ_AQUR01000101.1, read as the reverse complement.
ACCGGCAGCACGCACGAACGCGCCGGCAGGCCGTCCACCAGCACCGTGCAGGCGCCGCACTGGCCCAGGCCGCAACCGTACTTGGGCCCGTTGCAGCAGAGGTCGTTGCGCAGGATGTAGAGCAGCGGCGTGTCAGGCGCCACCTCGAGCGTGTGCTCGGCGTGGTTGACCTGCAGGGTCAGGGGGCGGGGCGTGTTCATCGGGGGCTGGGGGCGGTTTGAACATCACGCATCGCGGCGCCGCGCCCCTTCCTTGGCGAGGGGCGGCGGCGGGCAGGGGCGGTCAGGCGATCAGGCGGCTTCGGACAGCGGCTTGCTCCCGGCCGACACCAGCGGCACGTTAAACACATCGTAGCCGAAACACCAGTCCGGGTTCTCGTTGCTGCGCAGCCAGGTATTGTTGTGCGAGACCAGCTGGACCTTGCCGGCGCGCTCGGCGCGGTTGGCCTCGTACAGCGCGAAGGCGGCGGCGTAGTCGTCGGTGCCGGCTTCGGCGAAGCAGCGCGTCAGCATGGCGGCATCCTCGATCGCCATCGCGGCGCCCTGCGCCATATGCGGCTTCATCGGGTGGCAGGCGTCGCCCAGCAGCACCAGGCGGCCCCGGCTCCACAGCGGCAGCGGGTCGCGCTCCAGCAGCGGCCACTTGGTCACTTCGACCGTGCCTTCGATCAGCGATTGCACGCCTTCGTGCCAGCCGTCGAAGGCCGCGCGCATCTCTTCGATGCTGCTCGGCACCCAGCTCTTGCTCATGTCCCACTCGGGCTCGGGCACGCCGGTGACGTAGTAGATCTCGTCGAGCTTGCTGGTGTCGAAGTAGACCATCATGTGGCGGTCATCGGTCCACCACTTGGTGCAGCGGTCGTGCGTGAAGCCCTTGACGCGCGAGATCGGGAACACCGCGCGGTGCGCGACGTAGCCGGTGTACTTGGGCGGCTCGGCGCCCAGCAGGGTCTCGCGGATGCGGGAATTGACGCCGTCGGCGCCGATCACGATATCGGCCTCCTCGACCGTGCCGTCGGTGAAGCGCAGCTGCACCACATCGCCCTGGTCGGTGACGCTTTCCAGCTTCTTGTTGAAGAACAGCGTGCCGGGCGCGACGGCGTCGGTCAGCAGCTTGTGGAAGTCGCCGCGATGCACGGTCAGGTAGCTGGCGCCGTAGTGGCGCACCGCATAGTCGCCAAGCGGGATCTGCGCGATCACTTCGCCGGTGAGGCCGTCGCGGCTGTACCAGTAGTCGGGGTGGCAGCCCATGTCGTTGAGCGCGTCCTCGATGCCGATGCGCCGCATGATCTTCATCACGTTGGGCCCGACATGGATGCCCGCGCCCAGGCGCGAGAACGCCGGTGCCTGTTCATACAGCCTGACTTGGAAGCCGGCTCGCTGCAGCAGGGCGGCCGCGGCCGTCCCTCCGAGTCCGGCGCCGACAACTGCGATTCGCGGTTTGCCTTGCACGTTATTTCTCCTGGCAATGACACAAAAGTCGATGGGGGGCTGGGGCGGCCACGCGGCCTACCGTTGAAAACGAGTGTACACACTCAAAATATCGAGGTAAAGGCGAAATCAGATGAACCTATGGAAAACCCTGATGACGATGTGATGGATTTGCAATGATGCGCTGCAATGGGGAAATCATGCGCAAAAACAGGGATTCATGGATTCAGTGTGCACTGAACGAGTGAATCGCGGCCGGTGCAGAATCTGTTTGCCTATATAAAGTGTGTACACTACAATCGTTCGCAGTATGCAGGCCCCCGGGTCGCTGCAGGCATACCGACCGAGAGCGCGACCAAAGCGCAACCAAGGGCAGACAAACAGATGACGGAGTCGACAGTGCAGAAAGTTTTCCGAATCGGCCAGATCGTGCCGAGCTCCAACACCACCATGGAAACCGAGATCCCGGCGATGCTGGCCGCGCGCCAGCTGGTGCGCCCGGAGCGTTTCACCTTCCATTCGAGCCGGATGCGGATGAAGAAGGTGGTCAAGGAAGAGCTGGCCGCGATGGATGCGGAATCCGACCGCTGCGCGGTGGAACTGAGCGACGCCCGCGTCGACGTGCTCGGCTACGCCTGCCTGGTGGCGATCATGGCGATGGGCCACGGCTACCACCGCGTCTCCGAGCAGCGCCTGCAGGCGCATACCGCCGAGAACGGCGGCGACGCGCCGGTGATCACCAGCGCCGGCGCGCTGGTCGATGCGCTCAAGGTGATGGGCGCGAAGCGCATCGCGGTGGTGGCGCCGTACATGAAGCCGCTGACCGAGCTGGTGGTCGACTACATCCGCAACGAAGGCTACGAGGTGGTCGACTACCGCGCGCTGGAGATTCCCGACAACCTGGAGGTCGGCCGCCATGACCCGGCCAGGCTGCCGGAGATCGTCGCGCAGATGAACACCGCCGACGCCGACGTCATCGTGCTGTCGGCCTGCGTGCAGATGCCGTCGCTGCCCGCGGTCGCCAAGGTCGAGGCCATGACCGGCAAGCCGGTCGTGACCGCCGCCGTTGCCACCACGTATGCGCTGCTCAAGCGGCTGGGGTTGGAGCCGGTGGTGCCGGGCGCCGGCGCGTTGCTGTCGGGCGCGTACTGAAGGGGCGGGCCATGGCAGACAGCACCTTTCTCTACGGCGCCCACGTCCACGCCAACGGCATCCGCCAGCACTACCTTCGCTATGGCGGACAGCAGGGCGCGCGCGCGCAGCGCGATGCCGTCATCATCGTGCCGGGCATCACCAGCCCCGCGGTGACCTGGGGCTTCGTCGGCGAGCGCTTCGGGCAGCAGTTCGATACCTATGTGCTCGACGTGCGCGGCCGCGGCCTGTCGCAGGCCGGCCCGGAGCTGGACTACAGCCTCGATGCGCAGGCCGCCGACGTGGTCGCCCTGGCCGCGGCGCTGGGACTGCAGCGCTATGCCGTGGTTGGCCATTCGATGGGCGCGCGCATCGGCATCCGCGCCGCGCGCGCCAGGCCCGCGGGCCTGACGCGGCTGGTGCTGGTCGATCCGCCGGTGTCGGGCCCGGGCCGCCGCGCCTATCCGTCGCAACTGCCGTGGTACATCGACTCGATCCGGCTGGCGCAGCAGGGCATCGACGCCGAAGGCATGCGCGCCTTCTGCCCGACGTGGACCGAAGACCAGCTGCGCCTGCGCGCGCAATGGCTGCATACCTGCGACGAGCGCGCGATCCTGGCCAGCTTCAACGGCTTCCATGAGGACGATATCCACGCCGACCTGCCGCGGGTCGCCGTGCCGGCGCTGCTGATGACGGCCGGCCGCGGCGACGTGATCCGCGCGGATGACGTGCAGGAGATGCGCACGCTGCTGCCGGGCTTGCTGGTCGCGCACGTCGCCAATGCCGGGCACATGATCCCGTGGGACGACGAGGCCGGCTTCTACCGTGCCTTCGGCGATTTCCTCGGCGCGCCGCTGAATTGATGGATAGGGAGCGAACATGCCCGTAAGCGATTACGACCTGACGGCAGCGTGGAAGCAGGTGCTGACGCTGTCGAAGCTGCAGCCGGGACAGACCGTCACCGTGCTGACCGGTGCCGCCACGCATCCGCAGACGCTGCGCACGGCCATGGTGGCGGCGGCGTCGATGGGCGCCATCGTCAACCGGCTCGACCTGCCGCCGGTCAACGGCGAGAAGGCATTGAGCCGCGATGCGCTGGCCTATCTGGGCACCACGCCGCTGACCGGCAATCCGGCGGCGATCGCCGCGCTGAAGGCGAGCGACCTGGTGCTGGACCTGATGACGCTGCTGTTCTCGCCCGAGCAGCACGAGATCCTGTCCGGCGGCACCAAAATCCTGCTGGCGGTGGAGCCGCCCGAAGTGCTGGCGCGGCTGGTGCCGACCGAGGCCGACCGCGCCCGCGTCAAGGCTGCCACGCAGCGGCTGGGCAAGGCGCGCGAGATGCATATCGTGTCCGATGCCGGCATGGACCTGCGCTGCCGCCTGGGCGAATTCCCCGCGATCAGCGAGTACGGCTTTGTCGACGAGCCCGGACGCTGGGACCACTGGCCGAGCGGCTTCGTGCTGACCTGGCCCGACGAGGGCGGCACCGACGGCACCATCGTGCTGGACCGCGGCGACATCCTGCTGCCGATGAAGTCCTATCTGCAGGCGCCGATCCGCATCACGGTCGAGGCCGGCTACGTGCGCCGCATCGAAGGCGGCGTCGATGCCGAGCTGCTGGCCGACTACATGGCCTCGTTCAACGACCCGGAAGCGTATGCCATGTCGCATATCGGCTGGGGCCTGCAGCCGCGCGCGAGCTGGTCGGCGCTGGCGATGTACGACCGCGAGGCCACCATCGGCATGGATGCGCGCGCGTACGAGGGCAACTTCCTGTGCTCGTTCGGCCCCAACAACGAAGCCGGCGGCAGCCGCACCACCGCCTGCCATATCGATATCCCCGTGCGCCACTGCACCGTCAGCCTCGACGGCGAGCCGGTGGTGGTGCGCGGCAAGGTGATGGACGGGCACCATGCCCCGGCCGCATCGCTCTACAAGGCAGACAAGGACTCGCGCCATGGATGACGCAGTGCAGACCTACCAGCGCCAGGGCTTCGGCGCGGCGATGGAACCGAAGGCGCCGTACGGGCTGCTGATCATCGACTTCGTCAACGGCTTTGCCGATCCGGCGGTGTTCGGCGGCGGCAATATCCCCGAGGCCATCCGCAACACCCAGCCGCTGCTGCGCGCCGCGCGCGAGCAAGGCTGGCCGGTGGCGCACAGCCGCATCGTGTTCGCCGACGACGACAGCGACCACAACATCTTCACGCTGAAGGTGCCGGGCATGCTGACGCTGAAGGAAGCGGGCCACAACAGCCAGATCGTGCCCGAACTCGCGCCTGCGCCGGGTGAGCTGGTGGTGCGCAAGACGGTGCCGTCGGCGTTCTTCGGCACCTCGCTGGCGGCATGGCTGACGCAGCGTGGCGTGCAGACCTTGCTGGTGGCCGGCTGCGTCACCAGCGGCTGCGTGCGCGCCAGCGTGGTCGATGCGATGTCGCTGGGGTTCCGCCCGCTGGTGGTGTCGGATTGCGTGGGCGACCGCGCGCTGGGACCGCACGAGGCCAACCTGTTCGACATGGCGCAGAAGTACGCCACGGTGCTGACGCGGGATGAGGCGCTGGCGCAGGTGGCAGGCGTGCGCGCCGCCGCCTGAGCCTGGCCGATGGCGCCGTGCCGGTCTCAGCCTGCCGCCGCGCGCCTGCCGCGTGCCGCATTGCGCGGCGCGGCAGCGGTTGGCACAGGCGCCTCCGGCACGGCGCCGGGCATGGCCACCGTGCGCAGGACGGTCTGCTGGATCACATCGCGCCAGTGCGCCAGCGCGGGCGGGCTCATCATGGGCTCGCCCAGGAAGGCGCTGAGCGTATGATGGTTGGAGTTGTAGAAGTAGCCGAGCGAAGCGATCACCATATACACGTCGCGCGCGCCGGCGTCCGCTCGGAACAGTCCGGCGGCCTTGCCGCGCGCGAGGATGCCGTCGAGCACAGACAGCGCGTAGCTGGAGATCTCGCGCAGCCGCACCGACTTCTTCGCGTGCTTGCCCTGGCTCATGTTCTCGCTGGTCAGGATGGCGACGAACTCGGGATGGTCCAGGTAGTACTGCCAGACGAAATCGATCAGCTGCGACAGCGCGCGCACCGGGTCGGCGGCATCGAGCTCGTGCTCGAGCTGCTGCTCGGCCTGGTTCAGCTGCAGGTAGATGGTCTCCAGCACTTCGACGAACAGCTTCTCCTTGCTGCCGAAGTAGTAATAGATCATCCGGTCGTAGGTCTTGGCCAGCGACGAGATGCGCTCGATGCGGCCGCCGTCGTAGCCGCGCTGGGCGAAAACCTTGATGGCCGCCTTCAGGATGCGCTCGCGGCTGTCCTGCGCCTGCCGGGCCCGGGTGCCGGCTGCCGCCCGACGGGTGGCGGGCGCGGCCGCAGTCTTGGTGGTCATGGTGGATGTTCTTGCCGTGTGCCTGTTGGCTGGCAGTATAACGGCGGCCCCGCGCCACGGCCGATGATGAAGAGAGTAGAACCATGACCGCAACCCAGCTGCAACCCCCGGCACAGGCCGATGCCGCCACGCCGCGCGCGCTGCGGCTGGCGCTGCTGCAGGCCACCGGCGTGCTGCTGGTGACGCGCGCCCCGCAGGCAGCCGCGCGCCCGGCGCCGGGCCAGCCCGGCGCGGCGTCGGACTATGTGCCGGCGCTGCCGGACCTGTTTATCGCCGTGCGCGACAACGGCGAGGTGCTCGCCTTCAACGGGCACGTCGACCTCGGCACAGGCATCCGCACCGCGCTGGCGCAGATCGTCGCCGAGGAACTCGATGTATCCCTCGATAACGTGCGCATGGTGCTGGGCCATACCGAGGCCACGCCCAACCAGGGCCCGACCATCGCCAGCGCCTCGATCCAGATCTCGGCACTGCCGCTGCGCCGCGCCGCGGCGCAGGCGCGCGCGTGGCTGCAGGCGCGCGCGGCGCGGCAGCTCGGCGTCGACGTCGCCGCGCTGGCAGCGGACAACGGCGTATTCCGCGTGCGCGGCACGCAGGCCGACATCGGTTACGCCGCGCTGGTGGCCGGCGAGCACGTGGAGCTGCCGCTGGCCGAAGACGTGCCGGTCAAGCCGGTCGAGTCCTACCGAATCGTCGGGCGCGCTGCGCCGCGCGTCGATATCCCCGACAAGGCGCGCGGGGCGCTGACCTTCGTCCACGACGTGCGCGTGCCCGGCATGCTGCACGGCCGCGTGGTGCGCCCGCCGTATGCGGGGCGCGACAGCGGTGCCTGCGTCGGCAACAGCCTGCTGGCCGTCGACCGGGATTCGGTGCGCGACGTGCCCGGCCTGGTCGGGGTGGTGGTACAGGGCGACTTTATCGGCGTGGTGGCCGAGCGCGAGGAATATGCGGTGCAGGCCGCGCGCCGGCTGCGCGTGCAGTGGAAGCCGGTGCCGCCGTTGCCCGCGCTGGACGATCCGGAGCCGGCGCTGCGCGCCAATCCCGCCACGCGGCGCGAGCTGCTGACAGAGGGCGAGCTGCCCGCCAGCGGCGCCGGCGCGGTACTGCAGCGGCGCTACGTGTGGCCGTACCAGATGCACGGCTCCATCGGCCCGTCGTGCGCCGTGGCCGACTGGCACGACGAGGGCCTGACGGTATGGTCCGGCACGCAGAACCCGCACATGCTGCGCATCGACCTGTCCCGGCTGTGCGGACTGGGCGAGGACCGCATCGAGATCGTGCGCATGGAGGCCGCCGGCTGCTACGGGCGCAATTGCGCCGACGACGTCTGTGCCGACGCGGCGCTGCTGTCGCGCGCGGTGGGGCGGCCGGTGCGCGTGCAGCTGTCGCGCGAGCAGGAGCACCTGTGGGAGCCCAAGGGCGCGGCCCAGCTGATGGACGTCAGCGCCACGCTCGGCGCCGACGGCGCGCTGCTCGGCTACGACTTCACCAGCCGCTATCCGTCCAACGACGCGCCCACGCTGGCGCTGGTGCTGACCGGTGCCGTATCCAATGCCCCGCGCACGCTGGAGATGGGCGACCGTACCGCCGTGCCGCCCTATGCCTATGCCGCGCGCCGCATCGGCTGCGACGACACGCCGGCGATCGTGCGCGCGTCGTGGCTGCGCGGCGTATCGGCGCTGCCCAATGCCTTCGCGCACGAGTGCGTGATCGACGAACTGGCCCTGGCGGCGGGCGCCGACCCGGTCGATTTCCGCCTGCGGCACCTGCCTGACGAACGCGCCGCGGATTTGCTGCGGGCCGTCGCCGACGCGTCCGGCTGGCGGCGCGGTACTGCCGGATCCCGCGGCGTGCCGGATGCCGACGGACGGTTGCGCGGCCGGGGCGTGGCCTACGCGCGCTATATCCACAGCCGTTTTCCCGGATTCGGCGCGGCCTGGGCCGCCTGGGTGGTAGACCTGTCCGTCGATGCGGGCACGGGCCGCATCGCCATCGACAAGGTGGTGGTGGGGCAGGACACCGGCATGGTCGTCAATCCCGACGGCGTGCGCCACCAGGTCCACGGCAATGTGGTGCAGACCCTCAGCCGCGTGCTGAAGGAGCAGGTCCGCTTCGATGCCGACGGTGTCGCCAGTCGCGAATGGGGCAGCTATCCGCTGCTGACCTTCCCGGAAATCCCGCCGATCGATGTGGTGCTGATGCCGCGCCAGTCAGAGCCGCCGCTGGGCGCCGGCGAATCGGCGTCGCTGCCGGGCGCGCCGGCGCTTGCCAATGCGTTGTTCGATGCGCTGGGCGTGCGCCTGCGCCGGCCGCCGTTCGTGCCGGAGACGGTGCTGGCGGCGATGGCGGCGATGTCCGCAAACAAAGGCTGATTGTGTACTCCCTCTCCCGCTTGCGGGAGAGGGTTGGGGTGAGGGCGGGAGCGTCGACGAAGTGCGGCCGCCGCGGTACGCAAGCGCCTGCCCTCTCCCCCGGCCCCTCTCTCGCAAGCGGGAGAGGGGAGAAAACCCTCGGCGGCGCTAGCCGCCATTCCCCTCGTCGATCTCGCTCATCTTGCGCAGCAGGTAAGTCACCGCCACGCGCTCGGCCGGATTCAGGCTGCCGAAGGTCTGCTCCGAGATTTCCTTTGCGAACGGCACGGTCTCGTCGATCAGGGCCAGCCCGGCGGGCGTGACCGTCACCACGACCTTGCGCCGGTCGTTGGGATCGTGCGAGACCGCGATCAGCTTGCGCGACTTGAGCCGGTCGATGATGCCGCGCACCGTGGCCTGGTCGATCGCGGTGGCCCGCACCACCTCGTTCATCGAACACGGCTGCCGGTCGCGCACCGCGCACAGCACCACGAATTGCGCCGCGGTCAGCTGCGAATCGGGGATGGTCTGCTGGAAGATCGCCACATGGCGCTGGTAGGCGCGCCGCAGCAGGTGGCCCACCTGCTCGGTGAAGTCATAGTCGGCGGCGGGCTTGCCGGAAGGCGTGTCGGCGGGCTGGGGCACGAAGCAGGCGCGGTGGCTTGAGGTGACCCAGAGTATACCGAGGAAGGCCGTGGAACAGGGGGCCGCGCGCGCCCGGGGCGGCGTCCGATGCCCTCGCGCCTTTTCGAATACAATCGTCGGGTCGTTTTGCGGGGCCGCCGTGCCGGCCCGCTCTCCCTCGCTTCCCCGTACGCTTCGTGGCCGCCTCCCAGAAGTCTCTCGCCGTGCCCGCCGCGCTGCCGTCGCCGCAGCGCTCGGGCCTTGTCATCGCCGCCGTGGGCGCGGTGCTGTTCTCGGCCAAGGCCATCGTCGCCAAGCTGATGTACCGCTACAACGTCGATGCCGTGATGGTGATCACGCTGCGCATGCTGTTCGCGGTGCCGCTGTTCATGGCGATCGGCTGGTGGCAGTCGCGGCGGCTGGCGCCGCTGTCGTGGGCGGACCGGGGCCGGGTGGTGTTTCTCGGCTTTATCGGCTACTACCTGTCCAGCTTCCTGGACTTTATCGGGCTGCAGTACATCACCGCCGGACTGGAGCGGCTGATCCTGTTCCTGACGCCGTCGTTCGTGCTGCTGGCCACCGCGCTGCTGTTGCGCCGGCCGATCGGCAGGCACCAGTGGCTGTCGCTGCTGCTGGCCTATGCCGGCATCGTGCTGGTGTTCGCGCATGACCTCGATGTCAGCGGCAGCCAGGTGTGGCTGGGCGGCGCGCTGGTGCTGGGCAGCGCCATCACCTACGGTATCTACCTGATCCTGAGCGGCGAGCTGGTGCAGCGCATCGGCTCGCTGCGGCTGGTAGCGTATGCCATGTGCGTGTCCACCGCCTGCTGCGTGATCCAGTACCTGGTGCTGGGCCGGCCGCTGGCGGAGCTCGCGCAGCCGGCGCCGGTGCTGTGGCTGTCGCTCGTCAACGCGGTGTTCTGCACCGTGCTGCCGGTGTCGCTGACCATGGTCGCGGTGGCGCGCATCGGCGCGCCAATGGCGTCGCAGGCAGGCATGATCGGGCCGGTGTCGACGCTGTTGCTGGCGTTCTGGCTGCTCGGCGAGCCCGTCAGCGGCGTGCAGCTGGCCGGCAGCGCGCTGGTGATGGGCGGCATGTACTTGCTGTCGGCAAGGAAAAACTGATTCGGGGGACCCGCCGGGTGCGGGTCCGTCACAGACAACAGACTAGGGAGAAACACATGGATCTGGGACTGCGCGGCAAGCATGCGCTGGTATGCGGCGCCAGCAAGGGCCTGGGCTTCGCCTGCGCCGATGCGCTGGCCGCCGAGGGCGTCGACGTGGTGATCGTGGCGCGCGGCGCCGAGGCCCTGGAAAAGGCCGCGGCCGACCTGCGCGCGCGCCATGGCCGCCGCGTGATCGCGGTGGCGACCGACATCACCACGCCGGAAGGGCGCAAGGCGGCGCTGGACGCCGCCGCCAAACTCGGCGACCTCGACATCCTGGTCAACAACGCCGGCGGCCCGCCGCCGGGCAATTTCCGCGACTGGGAGCGCAGCGACTGGCTGGCCGCGCTCGACGCCAACATGCTGACCCCGATCGAGCTGATCAAGGCCACCGTCGACGGCATGATCGCGCGCAAGTGGGGCCGCATCATCAATATCACCAGCGGCGCGGTCAAGGCGCCGATCGATGTGCTGGGCCTGTCCAACGGCGCACGCTCCGGCCTGACCGGCTTCGTCGCCGGCGTCGCGCGCGAAGTGGCGCAGCACGGCGTCACCATCAACAACCTGCTGCCCGGTCCGTTCAATACCGACCGGCTGTTCAAGACCATGGAAGGCGGCGCCAAGAAGGCCGGCCTGAGCGTCGAGGAAGTGGCGCAGCGCCGCGCCGCGGCCAACCCCTCGCGCCGCTTTGGCGAACCGGCCGAGTTCGGCGCCACCTGTGCGTTCCTGTGCAGCCGCCATGCCGGCTACATCACCGGCCAGAACATCCTGCTCGACGGCGGCGCCTTCCCTGGCACGTTCTGAGCCGCAGTGTCCAGACCTTACCCGTACCCCGCAAAAGGAAGCCCTGAATGACCCGGCCCCGTATCGCGCTGATCGCCCATGACCACAAGAAGGACGACATCGTCGCCTTCGCCGCACGCCATCGCGACTTCCTGTCGCAGTGCGAACTGCTTGCCACCGGCACCACCGGCGGGCGCCTGATCGACGAAGTCGGGCTCGATGTCACGCGCATGCTGTCGGGCCCGTGGGGCGGCGACCTGCAGATCGGCGCGCAGCTGGCCGAAGGCCGCGTCAGCGCGGTGGTGTTCCTGCGCGACCCGATGACGCCGCAGCCGCACGAACCCGATATCAACGCGCTGGTGCGCGCCTGCGACGTGCACAACGTGCCGTGCGCCACCAACGTGGCCAGCGCCGAGCTGCTGCTGGCCGGGCTTGCGCGCGAGAACGGCGCGGCGCAGGCCGGCTGAAGCACTCCGCATTCCCGATCGATGCCTCACCAAAACAAGGAGCGACGCAGATGAGCAAAGCCATCCGGATCGAGCAGACCGGCGGTCCCGAAGTCATGCAGTGGGTCGATGTACAGGTGGGCGAGCCCGGCCCCGGCGAAGTGCGCGTGCGCCACGAGGCGGTGGGCCTGAACTACATCGACGTGTATTTCCGCACCGGGCTGTACAAGCAGCCGCTGCCGGGCGGGCTCGGCATGGAAGGCGCCGGCGTGGTCGAGGCGGTGGGCGAGGGCGTGCGCCACGTGGCCGTGGGCGACCGCGTCGCCTATGCCGGCCGTCCCACCGGCGCCTATGCGCAGGTGCGGGTGATGCCGGCCGACATCGTGGTGCGGCTGCCCGACGCGATCCCGTTCGACACCGCCGCGGCGATGATGCTGCAGGGCCTGACGGCACAGTACCTGATCCGCGACAGCTACAAGGTGCAGCCGGGCGACACCGTGCTGCTGCACGCGGCCGCGGGCGGGGTCGGACTGATTGCGTGCCAGTGGCTGAAGGCGCTCGGCGTGACCGTGATCGGCACCGTCGGCAGCGACGAGAAGGCTGAACTGGCGCGCGCCAACGGCTGCGCCCACACCATCGTCTATACGCGCGAGTCGTTCGTCGAGCGGGTCCGGGAGATCACCAACGGCAAGGGCGTGCCGGCGGTCTATGACTCGATCGGCGCCGATACCTTCCGCGGCTCGCTCGACTGCCTGGCGCCGCGCGGCACCATGGTCAGCTTCGGCAACGCTTCGGGGCCGGTGCCGCCGTTCGACCTGTCGGTGCTGGGCAACAAGGGCTCGCTGCGCCTGACGCGGCCGACGCTGATGACCTACGTGGTGCACCGCGAACTGCTCGAGCCGATGGTGGCCGACCTGTTCGACGCCGTCACCACCGGCAAGGTCAAGGTCGACATCCGCCAGCGCTACGCGCTGTCCGAGGTGGCGCAGGCGCACCGGGACCTGGAAGCGCGCAAGACCACCGGCTCGACCATCCTGCTGCCGCACTGAAAGCGTTCCGCGCGGGCATGAAAAATCCCCGGGGCACTCGGTGTCCCGGGGATTTTTTGTTGGTGGCGTCAGTGCGGCCGGACCGTGGTCGCAGTGGCGCGCGCCTGCGCCTGCCGCAGGATATGCGGCGGCAGGCGCTTGAGGATCAGGTGGACGGCGAGCGGGATCAGCACCACGTCGTCGACCAGCCCCAGGCCTGCGACCAGGTCGGGCACAAGGTCGATCGGCGAGATCGCGTAGAGCAGCAGGCCGATGGCGGCCGGCTTGAGCCACGCCGGCGCGTCCGGGTGGCGCAGCGCATACCAGAACAGTCTGCCGTCGCGGCGAACCAGCGTCCACAGGGCCGAAAAACGCTTCAACATGAGAGGCCTCCTTCACATGGCGCGCGCCTGACACTGGCGCATACGCAGAGAGGTTGGGCCGGTCTCAGGGGCTTCAAGTTCCGGAGGTGCGGGAAGGTGCCTTGGGCGCTTTTCCACGCTGCGGATTTGCTCCCCCCTCCCCCGAGCGGGAGAGGGGCGGGCGGAGGGCAGGAGGGTCAAAGGCTTGAAGCCTGGGGGTTAAAACCGTTGGCCTCGCTTGATGTGGTTCCCAGCCAAACCGCCCCTCACCCCGACCCTCTCCCCGTGAGGGGAGAGGGAGAACACCTTGCTCAGGCCAGCTCGAGCGGCCTGGGTGCAACTCACTGTGGCCAGCCGAGCGCGGTTGCGCAACGAATCACCCCGGAATCTTCCCTTCCACGCCCTCGACATAGAACTTCACGCCGTGCAGGAATTTGTCGTCCGCGACCTGGTCCCTCGCCAGCTGTTCCTTGCCGGTGTTGTCCTTGATCGGGCCCTTCCAGATCGGCGCGGTGCCGTCGATGATGCCCTTCTTGCGCTCGTCGACCAGCGCCTTGACGTCGGCCGGCACGTCGGCGTTGTAGCTCTTCAGGTCGATCATGCCTTCCTTCAGGCCCCACCACGTGGTGCTGTTCTTCCACTGGTTGTTGAGCACGTCTTCGACCACCTTGTTGTAGTAGACGCCCCACGAGATCACCGACGCGGCCAGGTGGGCCTTGTCGCCGAACTTGGTCATGTCGCTGTCCCAGCCGAAGGCATGCACGCCTTTTTCCTGCGCGGTCTGCACCACGGCGGCGGAGTCGGTGTTCTGCATCAGCATGTCGACGCCCTGGCCGATCAGCGTGGTCGCGGCTTCGCGCTCCTTGCCCGGATCGAACCACTTGTTGACCCACACCACCTTGACCGTGGCGTTCGGGTTGACGCTGCGCGCGCCCAGCGTGAACGAGTCGATGTTGCGGATCACCTCGGGGATGGGCACCGAAGCCACCACGCCCATCTTGCCGGTCTTGCTCATCTTGCCGGCGACCACGCCCGCGAGGTAGGCGCCTTCATAGGTGCGCACGTCGTACTGGGCCAGGTTGTCGGCGGTCTTGAAGCCGGTGGCGTGCTCGAACTTCACGTCCGGGAATTCCTTCGCCACCTTGAGCATCGACTCCATGTAGCCGAACGTGGTGCCGAAGATCAGCTTGTTGCCCTGGCTGGCCAGGTCGCGGAACACGCGCTCGGCGTCGGCGGCGGACTCGGGCACATTCTCGACGAAGGTGGTCTTGACCTTGCTGCCGAACTTCTCTTCGACCGCCTTGCGGCCGTTGTCATGCGCGAAGGTCCAGCCGGCATCGCCGACCGGGCCGATATAGACGAACGCAACCTTGAGCGGCTCCGCGGCCTGCCCGGCGGCGGGCGCGGAAGCGGCGCCGGCGGGCTCGGCGGGCTTGTCGGCCTCTTTCTTGCCGCAGCCGGCCAGGGCCAGCACGGCGGTGGCGGCCAGCGCCGCCAGGGTCTTCCTGCGCGTGACGATCATGATTTCTCCTTGTGTGAATGGTTGTAGCTCGGGGATTTCCGTCAGAAAAGCGATCAGGCGTTGCCGGGGCGGAACGGCTTGCCCAGCGACGCCGGCATGTTCAGGCGTATCCACGCCGGATTGCGCGAGATCAGCGCCAGCACCACGATGGTGGCGGCGTAGGGCAGCATCGACAGGAACTGCGACGGCACCGAGACGCCCACGCCCTGCAGATAGAACTGCAGGATGGTCACGGCGCCGAACAGCCACGCGCCCACCAGCACGCGGCCCGGGCGCCAGGTGGCAAAGGTGGTCAGCGCCAGCGCGATCCAGCCGCGGCCCGCCACCAGGTTCTCGACCCACATCGGGGTGTAGACCAGCGACAGGTAGGCGCCCGCCAGCCCGCAGCAGGCGCCGCCGAACAGCAGCGCGCCGAAGCGGATGGTGCGCACCGGGTAGCCCAGCGCATGCGCGGATTCCGGCGATTCGCCGATCGCGCGCAGCGTCAGCCCCGCGCGCGTGCGGAACAGGAACCACATGATGGCGAAGCACAGCAGCAGGCTGAAATACACCATCCAGTGATGCTGGAAGAACGCCGGACCGACGAAGGGCAGGTCGGCCAGGCCCGGCACGGCCTTGGCTTGCGCCGGCATGGCGAAACCGACGAAGCGCTGGCCCATGAAGGCCGACAGGCCGGTGCCGAAGATCGACAGCGCCAGTCCGGTGGCGACCTGGTTGGTGGCCAGCACCAGCGCCAGCCACGAGAACAGCGTGGCCATCAGCATGCCCGCCAGCGCGCCGGCGGCAAAGCCGAGCAGCGGCGACTGGGTCTGGTAGCCGACCATGAAGCCGGCCACCGCGGCGACCAGCATCATGCCTTCGGCGCCCAGGTTGAGCACGCCCGAGCGCTCGTTGATCAGCAGGCCCAGCGCGGCCAGCAGCAGCGGCGTGCCGGCGTTGATGGCGGTGGCGATGAGGGGGGCGAGTTGTTCCATGGTCTTGGTGTGCTCCGCTCAGGCCGTGGTGGCGCGCCAGCGCAGGCGGTTGTCGATCAGCGTGTCGCACGCCAGCAGGAAGAACAGCAGCATGCCCTGGAACACCCAGCCGATTGCCGAGGGCAGGCCAAGGCGCGACTGCGCCATCTCGCCGCCGATATAGAACAGCGACATCATGATGCCGCCGAACACGGTGCCGACCGGATGCAGCCGGCCGATAAAGGCGACGATGATGGCGGTGAAGCCATAGCCCGGCGAGATCGACGGCAGCAGCTGCCCGATCGGCCCCACCACTTCGAACGCGCCCGCCAGTCCCGCCGTTGCGCCCGAGATCAGCAGCGCGCTCCACAGCGCGCTGCGCGCCGAGAAGCCCGCATAGCGCGCCGCCGCCGGCGCGGTGCCGCCGACCTGCAGCCGGTAGCCGGCGAAGCTGCGGAACACGAACACCGTCATCACCGCCACCAGCACCAGCATCACGACAAAGCCGACGTGCAGCCGCGAGCCCGACAGCAGGTTGGGCAGCAGGTACTCGGACGAGAACACCTTCGATTGCGGGAAGTTCATGCCGTTGGGATCCTTCAGCGGCCCGTTGACCACCCACAGCAGCAGCTGCTGCGCGATATAGGTCAGCATCAGCGATACCAGGATCTCGTTGGCGTTGAAGCGGTCCTTGAGCAGCGCGGTGAGCGAGGCCCACGCCATGCCGCCGGCGATGCCGGCGAGCGACGCCAGCACCAGCACCACGGTGCCGTTCATGGCCTGCCCCGGCACATCGAAAACCAGCACCGCCGCGCCGGCGCAGATGCCGCCGGCAATCAGCTGGCCGTCGGCGCCGATATTCCACACGTTGGCGCGGTAGCACACCGACAGGCCGAGCGCACACAGCACCAGCGGCACGGTCTTGAGCAGCACCTCGCCGATCGCGCGCTTGTCGCGCAGCGGATCGGCCAGGAACACCTTGAGCGCGGCCACGGGATCCTTGCCGAGCGCCAGGAACAGCAGTGCCCCGAACAGCAGCGTCAGCGCCAGCGCCAGTACCGGCGAGGCGTAGGCCATCGCGCGCGAGGGCATGCCGCGCGGCGCCAGCGTCAGGGGGGAGCGGGGCAGCAGGGCGCGCACATCAGCCATGGCTTGCCACCTCCGTGCCTGCAGGGGCCTGAGCCGGTCCGCCTTGCCACAAGCCGCTCATCCACAGCCCGACCTGCTCGCGCGTGGCGGTCTCGGTCGCCAGCGACGGCGACAGCCGGCCCTTGGCGATCACGTGCAGCCGGTCGCAGATCGCGAACAGCTCGTCGAGCTCTTCCGACACCACCAGGATGGCGCAGCCGGTGGCCTTCAGCGCCAGGATCTCGTTGTGGATCTGCGCCGCGGCGCCCACGTCCACACCCCAGGTGGGTTGCGCCACGATCAATACCCTCGGGCCGCTTTCGATCTCGCGGCCGACAATGAATTTCTGCAGGTTGCCGCCCGACAGGCTGCGCGCCAGCGCCTGCGGACCGCTGGCCTTGACGCGGAAGCGGTTGATCACCGCCGACGCCAGCCCGCTGGCCGCGCCGGGCGAAATCATGCCTTGCCGGACATAGGGCGGGGTCTGGTGCGACAACAGGATATTGGTGGCCAGGCTCATGCCGGGCACCGCGCCGCGGCCCAGGCGCTCTTCCGGCACAAAGGCCAGCCCGGCGCGGCGGCGCTGGCGCGCATCGAGGCGGCCCGCGGGCTTGCCATCCAGCAGCACCGAGGTGGCGTCGGCGCGCGTGTCTTCGCCGGACAGCGCGGCCAGCAACTCCTGCTGGCCGTTGCCCGAGACCCCGGCGATGCCGACGATCTCGCCCGTGTGGACATCGAGCGCAACCTGGCTCAGCTCGGTCGCGAACGCATGCGCGCGCGGCAGCGACAGGCCCTGCACGCTCAGGCGCACCGGCCCGCGCTGCGCGGCCACGCGCGCCTCGCGCGGCGGTTCGCCGCCGATCATCAGGCGCGACAGCGATGCCGCGGTTTCCTGGCGCGGATCGCATACGCCAGTGACCTTGCCCATGCGCATCACGGTGGCGTGATGGCACAGCGCGCGGATCTCGTCGAGCTTGTGGCTGATGTAGAGGATGCTGGTGCCTTCGGCGGCCAGCTGGCGCAGCGTGACGAACAGCGTTTCCACCGCCTGCGGCGTCAGCACCGAGGTAGGCTCGTCCAGGATCAGCAGTTGCGGGCTGGCCAGCAGCGCGCGCACGATCTCGACGCGCTGGCGCTCGCCCACCGACAGCGTGTGCACATGGCGGTTCGGCTCCAGCGGCAGGCCGTAGCGCTCGGCGGTGGCGCGGATGCGCTCGGCCAGCTGCTTCATGTTGCCCTGCTGCGCGGCCGGCAGGCCCAGCGCGATGTTTTCCGTGACGGTGAGCGTGTCGAACAGCGAGAAATGCTGGAACACCATGGCGATGCCCAGGTTGCGGGCGTCGTGCGGGCTGCCGATGCTGACCGGCGCCCCGTTGAAGTGCATCTCGCCGGCATCCGGACGGACCGCGCCGAAAATGATCTTCATCAGGGTGGACTTGCCGGCGCCGTTTTCACCCAGCACGGCATGGATCTCGCCGGGTGCAACACTGAGGCTGACGTCGTCGTTGGCAACGACGCCCGGGTAACGCTTGCTGATATGGGCCAGCGCCAGCCGGGGAGGAAGTTGTGGTGTCACTGAGGCGGCTCGGGTTGTTGTTGTGGCAGCAACGGGGATGCGTCAAAGCGCGGCAGTGCGTGGCGCAGCATCGCCGCGACGCATTGCAGCATTCATCATGGTTTCGTGATGCCGGATATTGGTGACGAATTATATAAGTGCGCGGGGTCGGCAAGGCCCGAATCGGGGCGGTGTCCAGTCCGTGCAACGGTTGGCGGGTGGTTGCAAGTCGCATGCCGGCGGCAGCACGAAAAAAACCGCCGCCTCTGGTGGAGGCGGCGGCTTTGGGTCGTACCTGCGAAGATTTTCTCCCCTCGCCCATTTATGGGAGGGGGCGAGGGAGAGGGCAGGAGTTTCCACGAAGTCAATGCCGTCGCTATTGCCAGCGCCGGCCCTCTCCCCCAGCCCCTCTCCCGCACGCGGGAGAGGGGAGCGCACCAGCGGGTCTTTTACGCCTGGCTGCCAGCCACGCTCGTCGCAAACCTCCCATCCCGGAAATCCGCCAGGGTCTGGTAGATCTGCTCCTGCGTGTTCATCACGAACGGGCCGTACTGCGCGATCGGCTCGTTCAGCGGGCGGCCGGCGATCAGCAGGAAGCGCGCGTCGGTCTCGGCCCTGACGATGACGCCGTCAGACTGGCCGGCGTTGTCCAGCACGCCCATGCGCTGCGCCTCGACCACGGCGCGGTCGTCGCCCGCGCCGACCGAGACTTCGCCCCGGTACACGTAGATAAAGGCGTTGTGCCCGGCCGGCA
Organism: Cupriavidus neocaledonicus; assembly: GCF_000372525.1. Lineage (GTDB taxonomy): Bacteria > Pseudomonadota > Gammaproteobacteria > Burkholderiales > Burkholderiaceae > Cupriavidus > Cupriavidus neocaledonicus. The sequence goes on along the minus strand of NZ_AQUR01000101.1, from coordinate 47,883 downwards.
GCGCCTGCGCAAAGGCCTGGCCGGCCGGCAGCTCGACGTCCAGGTAGACCGGCTCGGTCACCGGGCGCGTGATCGCGCCGGCCACGCCATGGCTGGCGCCGGCCAGCACGCGCACCGTGGCGCCATGCTCCAGCGCCACCGTCGGGATCTCGGCGGCGGGCAGGTCGCGGTACCACGGCGCCGTCATCTTGTCGGCGGCCGGCAGGTTCAGCCACAGCTGGAAGCCTTCCATGCGGCCGTCTTCCTGCTCGGGCATTTCCGAGTGGACGACGCCGGCGCCCGCCACCATCCACTGCGCGCCGCCGTTCTGCAGCAGGCCCTCGTTGCCGGCGCTGTCGCGATGGCGCATGCGCCCGGCGAGCATGTAGGTGATGGTCTCGAAGCCGCGGTGCGGGTGATCCGGGAAGCCGCCGATGTAGTCGTCCTTGCTGTCGGTGCCGAAGGCATCGAGCATCAGGAACGGGTCGAGCCGGCGCTGCAGGTTCTGCGTCAGCACGCGCGTCAGCTTGACGCCGGCGCCGTCCGAGGTGGCGATGCCGCGCACCACGCGGTCGACGGTGCGCGAGCGCTGCACGTTTTCCGCAGCGGCGGCGGGAATGGTGGCGAGGGTACGGGTATCCATGTCTTGCTCCTGTGGGGCGGTCCGGCGCGGCGATGGCGGCCGGTCCGTCGTTTCGGCTACCTCGTCAATTTAGTGTTTTGGCGGGGAAAGAGTAGAGGCGCAGGGGCAACAGATTGTTCTGCTGGTGCGCCAAGTCTTTCCAATCGCTGAACTGTTTTCGGAACGATCGGCGTGCGGCGTGTGCCGCGTCCGGGGCCTGCGCAGTGGCGGCCGCGGGGGCGGCATGAAGAACGAAGATCGGTGCCAGATCGCGCCCGGAAGGGCCAAAGATGACAAGATCGGTGAAGATCGCTATAATAGCGCTCTCTTTGTCATCCGTTGATGCGAGAAGCAGGGTGGGGAAACCCCGCCAGCCCTTGTCAGTCAACGGCCGATGGACCGGCGGCGCGTCGGAAAACTTCAATACTTGCGCTGCCACTGGCCAACCGCTCGCGACGTGCTCGCACCGCCGGTTGCGCCGCTTCAGGGACCGCCGCCAACACGGCATCCCGTCAATCGAGATTCCCCGCCCACGGCGGACGAATCCACAGACCGTCCGCCGGCAATCGTGCCGGTCATGGCGGCAATGCAATCTGAACCGGGCCTGGTGGCGCCCCATCTCCGCACGCACCAGCCCATATTGTTTTCCGTCGCCGGAAAGTGGCTTGCTGCGCGCTTTTTTGGCCCGGAGAAGGGGAGAGTATGTCAAAGCAACCGGCACGGGCGCTGGCCTGGGCAGGACTGACGCTTGCCGCGCTGGCCGCACTGGTGGCATGGATCGGCGTCGAGGTGATTCGCCAGTACCAGGAGCGCCTGCTCTACGACGTCGCCGATCACCTGCGGCTGGTGGTGCTGTCGATGGCGCTGGCGCTGGCCACCGGCGTCCCGGCGGGGATCGCGCTGAGTCGGCCGTGCATGCGCCGCTGGGCCGACCGGCTGATGCAGGTCTTCAATGTCGGCAATACGGTGCCGTCGCTGGCGGTGCTGGCGCTGGCGCTGGCCGTGCTAGGCATCGGCGAGCGGCCCGCGATCCTGGCGCTGTGGCTGGCCTCGCTGCTGCCGATCGTGCGCAACACCTACGAGGGCCTGCGCAATGTCTCGCCCACGCTGCTGGAGGCGGCGCGCGGCATCGGCATGACCCCGGCCCAGCGCCTGCTGCGGGTGGAGCTGCCCAACGCGCTGCCGGTGATGCTGGCCGGCATCCGCATCGCGCTGGTGATCAACGTCGGCACCGTGCCGCTGTCGTTTCTGATCGGCGCCAACAGCCTGGGCGAGCTGATCTTCCCGGGCATCTACCTGAACAACCAGCCGCTGCTGCTGCTGGGCGCCGCCGCCACGGCGCTGCTGGCGCTGGCGCTGGATGCGCTGTTCGCCGCCGCCGGCCAGCTGTACCTGCGCCGCCGCGGCCTGGCGCGCTGAACTGGAACACACCGACATGGAAAAGCAGATGCAATACCTGCGCCGCCGCGCCCGCCGCGCGGTGCTGTTGGTGGCGGCGGTCACCGCCTTCGCCGCCGGCCTGGCGCTGGCCACCGCGCCCGAGGCCCGGGCCGCGGGCGCGCCTATCCGCGTGGGCGGCAAGAACTTCACCGAACAGCTGCTGCTGTCGTCGATGACCACCAAGTACCTGCGTGCCAAGGGCTTCGACGCCGAGCTGACCGCCGGCCTGGGCAGCACGCTGATGCGCCAGGCCATGGAGAACGACCAGCTCGACGTGGTGTGGGACTACACCGGCACCGCGCTGATCGTGTTCAACAAGGTCGAGGAAAAGCTCGACGCCCGGGAAAGCTATGCGCGCGTCAAGCAGATGGACGGCGCGCGCGGGCTGGTGTGGCTCGATGCCTCTGGCATCAACAACACCTACGCGCTGGCAATGCCGAAGGCGCGCGCGGCCGCCAGCGGCGCGACCACGCTGTCGGCCTTTGCCGCGCAGATGCGCAAGGCGGGCGCCGACGCCAGCCACCCGTTCGCCGTCGATATGGAATTCGCCGCGCGTCCGGACGGGCTGGAGCCGCTCAAGGCGCTGTACCAGCTGCCATTTTCGCGCCGGGACGTGATCCAGCTCGATCCGGGCCTGGTCTACACCGCGCTGAAAAACAATCAGGTGGAACTGGGGCTGGTGTACGCCACCGACGGCCGGGTCAAGGGCTTCGACCTGGTGCTGCTCGAGGACGACCAGCACTTCTTCCCGCCGTACAACGCGGCGCCGGTGGTGCGCAAGCCCGTGCTCGACAAGCATCCCGAGCTGGCGGACCTGCTCAATGCACTCGCGGCCAGGCTCGACAACCAGAGCATGACCGAGATGAACTACAAGGTGGACATCGGCCAGCAGCCGGTGGACAAGGTGGCGGAGGACTTCCTGCGCGGCCACGGACTGATCTGAGGAGGGCCGCATGGACTTGTACGCATACCTGCAACACAGCTGGCCCACGCTGCTGAAGCTGACCGGCGAGCATCTCGCGCTGGTGGGATCGGCGGTGGGGCTGGCGATCCTGATCGGGGTGCCGCTGGGCATCGTGATCACGCGCTTCCGCGCGCTGGCCACGCCGCTGCTGGCGCTGGCGACGATCGTGCTGACGCTGCCGTCGATCGCGCTGTTCGGGCTGATGATCCCGGTCTTCGCGCGCTTCGGCCATGCGCTCGGCTACGTGCCCGCGGTGACGGCGGTGTTCCTGTACTCGCTGCTGCCGATCATGCGCAATACCTACACCGCGCTGGCCAATGTCGACGCCGGCATCCAGGAGGCGGGCCGCGGCATCGGCATGACCGCCTGGCAACGGATGCGGCTGGTCGACCTGCCGCTGGCGGTGCCGGTGATCCTGGGCGGCGTGCGCACCGCCGTAGTGATGAATATCGGGGTTGCCACCATTGCCGCCATCATCGGCGCGGGTGGCCTCGGGGTGCTGATCCTGCAGGCGATCAGCCAGAGCAACATGAGCAAGCTGGCGGTGGGCGCGGTCCTGGTCAGCCTGCTCGCCATCGTGGCGGATGCCTTCCTGCAGTGGTTGCAGCGGGCGCTGACGCCGAAGGGAATCCGTCTATGATCGAACTCGACCAACTCACCAAGTCCTTCCCGCAGAAAGACGGCACCGAGATGCGCGCCGTCGACGCCGTGTCGCTGACGGTGCCGCGCGGCGAGATCTGCGTCTTCCTGGGGCCGTCGGGCTGCGGCAAGACCACCACGCTGAAGATGATCAACCGGCTGATCGAGCCGACCTCGGGCACGGTGCGCATCGAAGGCGAGGATACGCGCGGCCTCGATGGCGTGACGCTGCGCCGCAAGATCGGCTACGTGATCCAGCAGATCGGCCTGTTCCCCAACATGACCATCGAAGAGAACATCATGGTGGTGCCGCGCCTGCTGGGCTGGGACAAAAAGCAGTGCCGCGAACGCGCGCGCGAACTGATGGCGATGGTGCAGCTCGATCCCAACCGCCTGCTGTCGCGCTATCCGCGCGAACTGTCGGGCGGGCAGCAGCAGCGCATCGGCGTGATCCGCGCGCTGGCGGCCGACGCGCCGCTGCTGCTGATGGACGAGCCCTTCGGCGCGGTCGACCCGATCAACCGCGAGAGCATCCAGAACGAATTCCTGCAGATGCAGCGCCAGCTCGGCAAGACCGTGATCATGGTATCGCACGATATCGACGAAGCCATCAAGCTGGCCGACAAGGTGGCGGTGTTCCGCCGCGGCAAGCTGGTGCAGTTCGACCATCCCGACGCGCTGCTGGCGCACCCGGCCGATGAGTTCGTGCAGGCCTTCGTCGGCCACGACAACACGCTCAAGCGCCTGTTGCTGGTGCGCGCCGGCGATGCCGCCACCATGCCGCCGAGCTGCCGCCCCGGGATGGCGCTGGCCGAGGCGCTGGGCGTGATGGACGACGCCGACGTGCGCCACCTGCCGGTGGTCGACGACGCGCAGGTGGCGCAGGGCTACGTAACGCGTCGCGACGCGCGTTCGGGCCAGGGCCAGTGCAGCGACGTGATGCGCCCGTTCGCCGCCACCGCGGCGTTCGACGAACACCTGCGCATCGTGCTGTCGCGCATGTACCAGCACAACACCAGCTGGCTGCCGGTGATGGGCGCCGATGGCGCCTACCTGGGCGAGGTCACGCAGGAATCGATCGCCGGCTACCTGAGCTCCGGCCGTTCGCGCGGCCAGGCTGGCGCGCCGGCGACCCCGGCCGCAGCCGCCGCGCCGCTGCGTGCAGCCGCCTGAGCGCGTCGCCACGCCGCGGCGCGAGCGCGGCGCGAGCGCGGCTGGCGCGCTATGCTAGAGGCATGCTCCGCTATTGCCGCTCGCCCCTGTGCCTGGTCATCGAAACCCGCTGGCTGATCCCACGCGGGTTTGACGGCTTCACGCCCGGTCCGCTGATCCTCCTGCGCCCCGGCGCCAGCCAGGCGCTGATCGAGCATGAGAAGGTCCACGTGCGCCAGTTCTGGCGCAGCTGGGGCCTGATGGGCGTGCTCTACCTGGCCAGCCGGCGCTGGCGCCTGCGCTATGAGGTCGAGGCCTACCGCGAGCAGCTGCGCTACAGCCCTCCCGGCGCGGCCCGCGGGCTGGCACGCGTGCTGGCGACGAAATACCGGCTGCGGATCTCCGAGGCCGAGGCCTACCGGCTGCTGAAGCAAGGCCTGCACGACGACGCCGGATGAAAAACGGCCCGCACCAGTCGATGGTGCGGGCCGTTTTTCATTGTTTGGCGGAAGCGGTGAGATTCGAACTCACGGATGGGTCACCCCATCGGCAGTTTTCAAGACTGCTGCCTTAAACCACTCGGCCACGCTTCCGGAAAAGTGCGGGCATTGTAGCGCGAAAGGGCGGGGCCTCCGGCGCAATGCCGCATGCAGACGCTACGGTCTGGCCGCGCATTATACAAGGCCCGGGCGCCCTGATGGGACTTGGGCCGCGGCAAGTGCGCGGCCGTTGTTCCTGCCATATCTTCTGCTGTGCTGTCGGGCGCTGTCTGACAAGGCGGAACCTTCATATCGCGCCAGCGCTCATATGGTCGTACCGGGCACTGCGGTGTGTGCCGCATCCCCGGCTTTCGCCTGGCAACAGAGGAGAACTCAAAATGCGAATCCCAAGTAAGACATGGCTCATCGTTCCGGTGGCCGCGGCGGCCGCGCTGGCCGGTTGTGCGGCGCCGTACAACAGCGGCTACGACCAGGGCTACAACACCGGCTACAACGCGCCGCCCCCGGGTTACCAGAACCCCCATACCTCGCAGGCACCGGCCGGCGCGGTTTACTACGGCCGCGTCGAATCGATCGAGCCGATCACCACTACACAGGGCAGCTCGGGCCTGCTCGGCACCGTGATCGGCGGCGCAGCGGGCGGCCTGCTGGGCCACCAGATCGGCGGCGGGCGCGGCCAGACCGCGGCGACCATCGGCGGTGCCGTGGTCGGCGCCGTGGCCGGCAACCAGATCGAGAAGCGCGCGGGCAGCAATACGCAGACGGTCTATCGCGTCAACGTGCGGCTCGATGACGGCCGCCTCGCCACGGTGACGCAGTCCAACCTGGGCAGCCTGCAGGTGGGCATGCGCGCGCGCGTCGCCAATGACATGGCCACACCGTACTGACCTGCCGGACAGACGTTTGCCAGAAGTGAAAGGCCACGCGCTTGCGTGGCCTTTTTTTTACTGCCGGCGTGCGGGCCGCTCAGTCCTTCAGGAACATTTCCTGCAGGTCGTTGAGGAAGCGCCGGCCAAGTTCGGTGGGGCGGATCGTGGTCAGGTCGGCTTCCAGCAAGCCTTTTTTCTCGGCCTCGGCCAGCTGCTTGCTGATGGTGTGCAGCGGCAGCCCGGTGTAGTCGTGGAAGCTCGAGGCCGGCACGCCGTCGGTCAGGCGCAGCGCGTTGAGCATGAACTCGAACGGCAGCTCGTCGGCGCCGACGTCGCGCGCTTCCTGCACCGCGTTGCCGGCCATGGCCTGCGCGATGTAGGTTGCGGGATGCTTGTGCCGCATCTGGCGCAGCACGCGCTGCGGGAACGACAGCTTGCCGTGCGCGCCGGCGCCGATGCCAAGGTAGTCGCCGAAGCGCCAGTAGTTGAGGTTGTGGCGCGCCTCGCGATGCGGCTTTGCATAGGCCGAGGTCTCGTAGTGCCGATAGCCCGCCGCGGCGGTGCGCGCTTCGATCCAGTCCTGCATCTCGTATGCCGTGTCGTCGTCGGGCAATGCCGGCGGAAACTTCGCGAACAGCGTGTTGGGCTCCAGCGTCAGGTGGTACAGAGACAGGTGCGTGGTGCCACAGGCCAGCGCGGCTTCGACGTCCGCCTGGCATTCCTGCAGGGTCTGGCCCGGCAGCGCGTACATCAGGTCGAGGTTGATGTTGTCGAAGCTGGCCTGGGCGATGTCGATGGCGCGGCGCGCTTCGGTGCCGCCGTGGATGCGGCCCAGTGCCTGCAGGTGCCGGTCATTGAAGCTCTGGATGCCGATCGAGAGCCGGTTGATGCCGCTGGCGCGGTAGCTGGCGAACTTGCCGGCTTCGAAGGTGCCGGGATTGGCTTCCATCGTGATCTCGGCATCGGCGTCGAGCGGCAGCAGGGCGCGGATATCCGACAGCAGCCGGTCCATGCCCGCCGCCGACAGCAGGCTCGGCGTGCCGCCGCCGATGAAGACGGTATGCACGGGGCGGCCCCATACCAGCGGCAGCGACTGCTCCAGGTCCGCGCGCAGCGCGTCCAGGTAGAGGTCTTCCGGGATCTCGTGGTTGTCGGCGCCGGGCGCGGCGTGCGAGTTGAAATCGCAATACGGGCACTTGCGCACGCACCACGGGATATGCACGTACAGCGACAGCGGCGGCGAGCCGGGCAGGCTGATCTGCCCGGGCTTGAGCCACAGCTGCTTGCTGTCCACTGGCACGGACGCGGAGGCCGGTACGATCGGAATCATCGGGTGTCAGGCTCCGCGGCCTCGGTCTGCAGGCGGGCCACCAGTGCGCGCAGCGCCTGGGCGCGGTGGCTGACGCGGTTCTTTTCTTCCGGCGGCAGCTCGGCAGCGGTCTTGCCCAGCGCCGGCAGCAGGAAGTGCGGGTCGTAGCCGAAGCCGCCCGCGCCGCGCGGCGCGTCGACGACCTCGCCATGCCACGCGCCTTCGGCGATGATCGGGCACGGGTCATCGGCGTGGCGCACGAACACCAGCACGCAGTAGTAGTACGCGTGCCGGTTCAGCTTGCCGGCCAGCTGCGAGACCAGGTAGGCGTTGTTGGCCGAGTCCGACTTGGCCTGTCCCGCCATCTGCGCATAGCGCGCCGAATAGACGCCGGGCGCGCCGCCCAGCGCCTGCACGCAGATGCCGGAGTCGTCCGCCAGCGCGGGCAGGCCGGCAAGCCGGCTGGCGTGGCGGGCCTTGGTCAGCGCGTTCTCGACAAAGGTGGCGAAGGGCTCGTCGGCCTCGGGGATGCCAACCTCGCCCTGCGTCACCACGTCAAAGCCGAGCGGGGCCAGCAGCGCGCCGAATTCGCGCAGCTTGCCGGGATTGTTGGAGGCCAGTACCAGGCGTCGCATGGGGGGCTCCGGAGCTCAGGCCAGGCCCAGCGCTTGGCGCTGGAGCTGCACCAGGCGCGCGATGCCGGCTTCGGCCAGGCGCGTCATGGCGTCGAGGTCGGCGCGGCTGAAGGGCGCGCCCTCGGCGGTGCCCTGCACCTCGACAAAGCCGCCGCTGCCGGTCATGACCACGTTCATGTCGGTGTCGCTGTTGCTGTCCTCGGCGTAGTCCAGGTCCAGCACCGGCACGCCGTCGACCATGCCGACCGAGACCGCGGCGACATGGTCGCGGATCGGGCTGGCGGCGATCAGGCCGTCGCGCAGCATGGTCGCGACCGCGTCATGCGCGGCGACAAAGGCGCCGGTGATGGCCGCGGTGCGGGTGCCGCCGTCGGCCTGCAGCACGTCGCAGTCGAGGTGGAGCGTGTATTCGCCCAGCGCCGCCAGGTCGAATACCGAGCGCATGGCGCGGCCGATCAGGCGCTGGATTTCCTGGGTGCGGCCGGTCTGCTTGCCGCGCGCCGCCTCGCGGTCGGAACGCGTATGCGTGGCGCGCGGCAGCATGCCGTATTCGGCCGTGACCCAGCCCTCGCCGCTGCCTTTCTTGTGCGGCGGCACCTTGGCCAGCACGCTGGCGGTGCACAGCACCTTGGTATCGCCAAAGGCGCACAGGACGGAGCCTTCGGCGTGACGGGTGTAGTGGCGGGTAAGGCTGATGGAACGCAGCGCATCGGCTGCGCGGCCGCTGGGTCGCATGAGATGGATTGTCCGCAAGGGGTAGAGGGGAAGAGACCGCGATTCTACCGCTGCCGGCCCGTACGCGCTGGCGCCCGGCCCCATGCCGCCCCTGCGGGGCCATCAACGCATCAGGTTGCTGGTCTTGTCGATGGCGGCGCGGATCTCGGCGATCGAGCGCTCGATCTCTTCCTCGGACAGCAGGTCGCTTTCGGTGCCGTTGCGCTCCAGGATCGAGGTGGTGAAGGCATTGAGTGGCAGGGTGTCGGTCATCACCGCATCCTGGCTGGCGGTGTTGTTGTCCAGTTCCCACATCATGGCGATGCCGGTGGTGTTGTCGGCACCCTCGCCGGCCTGCTGCAGCGCCTGGTCGATCAGCGCCGGCACCGCCTGTACCACCGACAGCCGCGACAGCTTGTCCACCAGCACGGGCTCGTCCAGCGGGCCCCACAGGCCGTCGGAGCAGAGCAGCGCGACGTCGCCGGGTTCCAGCCGCACCGGCCCGCCCAGGTCGATCAGCGGCAGGTTGGGCGAACCCAGGCAGTTGTAGAGCTTGTTGCGCTCGGGGTGGTTGGCCACCTCCATCGGCAGCACGCGTTCCTGTTGCAGCAGGTTCTCGATCTTAGAGTGGTCGCGCGTGCGCGTCAGCAACTGGCCCTTGCGCAGCAGGTAATAGCGCGAATCGCCGGCGTGGGCCCAGTGGATCTTGCCGTGCTGCACCAGGCAGCAGACCACCGTGGTGCGGGGCACGTCGGCCATCTGGTTGGCTTCGGCATAGCGGTGGATCTCGCGGTGCGCCAGCATGATGGTGTCCTGCAGGAATTCGGCCGGATTGCGCACCGCGGGCCGCGCCTGCAGCTGGAACTGGCGCGCCAGCGTCTGCAGCGCCTGCTGCGCGGCGACTTCGCCGTGGGCGTGGCCGCCCAGGCCATCGGCCAGCACCATCAGCAGCGCATCGCGCGTGAAGCAATAGCCCATGCGGTCCTGGTTGACGCGGCGGCCGCCCTTCCTGCTTTCCTGGTAGACAGAGAATCGCATGTTGGCTAATTGGCTTTCTCGGGTTCGATGGCCCGGTCGGGGCACGAAGGCGCCGCGGCCGGGGGTGTGATTCAGTCGACGCTTGCGCCAGATGCCGGCTCGTCACGCCGGCGCAGCAGCGTGCGCAAGCGCGAGGGCGCGGGCGCCTTTTCCGGCGGAGCAGGGGCGGCAACCGGCGCCTGGGTCGGCGGCGCCAGCGCCTGCTCGCCCAGCGCGTTGGTCTGCTCGCGCAGTTCCTTCTGCAGCCGGAACACGCTCTGCGGGCGGCCCGACGGCTCCAGCCGCAGGCACCACTCGACCAGGTCGACCAGGCCGTTGGTGTAGCTGCTGCGCAGCCGCATCAGCGCCTCGCCCATGCGGTCGTCCTTTTCGCGCTGGTTGGCTTCCTGCGGCGGCAGCCCGGCCATGCAGGCATAGAGCGTCGCGCCCAGGCTGTAGATGTCGGTCCACGGGCCCAGGTCAGTGTGCTTGCCGTACAGTTCCGGCGCGGCAAAGCCCGGCGTGTACATCGGCTGGAAGCGCGCCGCCTCCATCGTCAGGGTCTGCCGCGCGGCGCCGAAATCCAGCAGGATCGGCGACTCGTCCTCGCGCAGGTAGATGTTGCCGGGCTTGATGTCCAGGTGCAGCAGCTTGTGGATATGCACCTCGCGCAGGCCGCTCATCAGGTCGTGGAAGACCTTGCGGATGAAATGCTCGCGCAGCACCTTGGCGCGCCCCTGCTGCCGGGCCGCCAGCACGTGCTCCTGCAGCGTCTTGCCCAGCTCGTAGTTCATCACCATGTAGACGGTGGCGTTCTCGCGGAAGAAGTTCACCACGCGCACCACGCTGGGATGGGAAATGCGGGCCAGGGAGCGGCCCTCTTCGAAGAAGTACTTCAGGCCCAGCCGGAACGCGGCGGCGTTTTCGTCGGGCACCACGGGGATCAGTTCGCCCGGGTTGCGCCGCGCCAGCGACGACGGCAGGTACTCCTTGATGGCGACCGGCGCGCCGGTTTCGTCGGTGGCCAGGTAGACGAAACTGAACCCCCCGCTGGCCAACTTCTTTACAATACGATAGTTGGACAGCAGCGTGCCGACGGGCAGCGGTGCACTCTTCGGTTGTGGCGTGCCCTTTGGCTCTGTCATGGGAATAGGACCGGAGTTGCCCCCGCGGATTTGCCTCCGGACGGATTTGCCTCCGGATTGTCCGGGCTAATCGGTCACTTGTAAAGAACACAAATACGGGCGTTATTGCCCGCCTTTCAACGTTTTGAGGGCGCCCCCACAGGCTGCGCCGCGCGCTGGCCGGGCGGGCGTCCGCCGGCAGGCCGCGGCCCGCATCCGGTGGCGCGGCGCCAATCACGAGAACAACCAATGATCCACAGCATGACAGGCTACGGCCTGGCGACGCGCCAGGCGCCATTGACCAACGCGCAGGGCGAGCCCAGCGGGCGCACCGCGTCCGTCTCGGTGGAATTCCGCACTGTCAATTCGCGTTTCCTCGACCTGTTGTTCCGCGCCCCCGAAGAGTGCCGCGCGTTCGAGCCGGCGTTGCGCGAAATGCTGATGGCCGAGTTGTCGCGCGGCAAGCTGGAATGCCGCATCAACCTGCAGCGCACCGATGCCGGCGGCGCCACGCTGGCGCTCAACGACGGGCTGCTGGCGCAGATCCGCGCGCTGGAAACCACTGTGGCCGCCACCTTCAGCAGCGCCGGCACCCTGCGCATGGGCGAGATCCTGCGCTGGCCCGGCGTGCTGGTCGAGCCGGAGCTGTCGCAGGAGGCGCTGCGCGAGGCCGTGCTCGGCGCCGCGCGCGAGGCGCTCGGCCAGTTGCTGGAAGCGCGCCGCCGCGAGGGCGATGCGCTCAAGGCCACGCTGACCGAGCGCATCGATGCCATGCTGGCGATCGTCGAGCGCCTGACCCCGACCATCCCGCAGCTGATCGCGCACCACCAGGAAAAGCTGACCGAGCGCCTGCAGGAAGCATTCAACCTGGCCGCGCCCAACGGCATGCCGTCGATGAGCCGCGACGAGATCGCCGAGCGCATCCGCCAGGAAGCCACCGTCTACGGCATCCGCATCGACATCGCCGAAGAGCTGTCGCGGCTGCAGGCGCACCTGAACGAAACCCGTCATATCCTGAAGAAGGGCGGCCAGGTGGGCAAGCGCCTGGACTTCATGATGCAGGAGCTCAACCGCGAGGCCAACACGCTGGGCTCCAAGGCCGCCGCCAAGGAGCTGGCCGATGCCTCGATGGAGCTCAAGCTGCTGATCGAGCAGATGCGCGAGCAGGTCCAGAATCTAGAGTAAGACAGTCAGTCACCGAATCATCATGAGCCAAACTTCTCCGTCGGCCGCCGGTCCGACCTCCAACGCGACCACCCACACTGCCATCGACACCGTCTACCCCGGCAACCTCTTCATGGTGGTGGCGCCCTCGGGCGCGGGCAAGTCGACGCTGGTCAACGCACTGCTGGCGCAGGACCCGGCCATCCGCCTGTCGATCTCGCACACCACGCGCGCGCCGCGCCCGGGCGAGCAGGACGGCCGCGAGTACCACTTCGTCACGGTCGACGCCTTCCGCGCCGCGCGCGACCGCGGCGAGTTCCTGGAGTGGGCCGAGGTGCACGGCAACTACTACGCGACCTCGCGCGTGTGGATCGAGCAGCAGATGGCGCAAGGCAACGACGTGCTGCTCGAGATCGACTGGCAGGGCGCGCAGCAGGTGCACCAGCGCTTTTCCAACGCGGTGGAGATCTTCATCCTGCCGCCGTCGCTGACCGCGCTGGAAGAGCGCCTGAAAAAACGCGGCCAGGACGAGCCCAACGTGATCGTGCGGCGCCTGCTGGCCGCGGGCAGCGAAATGGCCCACGCCTCGGAGTCGGACTACGTCATCATCAACGAGGTGTTCGACGATGCGCTGGAGCAGTTGCGCAACGTCATCAGCGCCACGCGGCTGCGCTTTTCCTCGCAGAAGGCGCGCCATGCGGAGCTGTTTATCGAGCTTGGCATCCACTGAAACGATGCCTGCCGATGACAGCCGCGCGGGGCGCCGCCGGCGTTTCCCGCCGCGTGCTGTAAAATAGCAACCCAACGTAAGGTTTTGTCCCAAGGTGGATTTGATATGGCGCGTATTACCGTCGAAGATTGTCTGAAACACATTCCGAATCGTTTCGAGCTCGCGCTGGCGGCCACGTATCGTGCGCGCCAGCTGGTGCAGGGCCACACGCCCAAGGTCGAAGCGAAGGACAAGCCGACCGTGGTGGCACTGCGCGAGATCGCGTCGGGCCAGGTCGGCATCGAGATGCTGAAAAAGGTCCCGACCTGATCGACCAGGCGGCCCATGGCTCATCCCTGTATCGTGCCAGCACTGTTCCAGGCTACCCAGCCGGATTTCCCGGGCCGCCGCCATGCCATCGCCGCATCCGCCCTCCAAGCCTCCATCCCAGCCGTCGCCGACCGCGGTCGTGCCGGCGCCTGGCGATGCGGCCCCGCCCGCGGCGCGTAAGCGCACCATTCCGGGCCAGTCTTCCGTGAACGCGCGCACCGGCGCTCCCAATCTTCCCGATCCGCTCGGCGACGATGTCGTCGGCGAGCGCGCCGTCGCGCCCGCGCTGGCACCGGGCAAGGCGCGCGGCGCGGCGCTGCCCGATGAACTGGCCGCGGTGCAGCAAGTGGCGCCGCCGGCAGCCGACAGCCTGTTTATCGATGCAGTGCTGGCGCAGTCATACCGGCACTTCTTCGGCCCGACCTCGCAGCCGGCGGTGCCGCCGCGCCAGCAGGTCATCTCCATCACCCGGCTGATGGAGAAGCTGGCGTACCTGAAGGTGCCGGACCTGGCGCGCGTACGCGAGGCCTTCCAGTTTTCCGACGAGGCCCACCTGGGCCAGTACCGCCAGAGCGGCGAGCCCTACATCACCCATCCGGTGGCGGTGGCCGAGCTGTGCGCGGACTGGAAGCTGGACGTGCAATCCATCATGGCGGCGCTGCTGCACGACGTGATGGAAGACCAGGGCATCACCAAGAGCGAACTGGCCGAGAAATTCGGCCCCAAGGTCGCCGAACTGGTCGATGGCCTGACCAAGCTGGACAAGCTCGAATTCCAGAGCCGCGAGCAGGCGCAGGCGGAAAGCTTCCGCAAGATGCTGCTGGCGATGGCGCGCGACGTGCGCGTGATCCTGGTGAAGCTGGCCGACCGTACGCACAACATGCGCACGCTCGACTTCGTGCCGCCGGAGAAGCGCCGCCGCATCGCGCTCGAGACCATGGAGATCTATGCGCCGATCGCGCACCGTCTCGGTCTCAACACGATCTACCGCGAGCTGCAGGAGCTGTCGTTCAAGGTCGGCTCGCCGTTCCGCTACGCCACGCTCGAAAAAGCCGTCAAGGCCGCGCGCGGCAACCGGCGCGAAGTGGTCAAGCGCATCCTCGAGGCCGCGCAGAAGGCGCTGGCCGATGCCGGCATCGTCGCCGAACTGTCTGGCCGCGAGAAAACGCTGTACAGCATCTACCGCAAGATGCACGACAAGCAGTTGTCGTTCTCTCAGGTGCTGGATGTCTACGGTTTCCGCGTGGTGGTGGAAACGCAGATGCACTGCTACATGGCGATGGGCGCGCTGCACGGCCTGTACAAGCCGATGCCCGGCAAGTTCAAGGACTACATCGCGATCCCCAAGATCAACGGCTACCAGTCGCTGCACACCACGCTGGTGGGGCCGTTCGGCACGCCGGTGGAGTTCCAGATCCGCACGCGCGACATGCACCAGATCGCCGAGGCCGGCGTGGCCGCGCACTGGATGTACAAGCACCAGGCCGACCACGCCAACGATATCCAGCAGCAGGCGCACCAGTGGCTGCAGTCGCTGCTCGATATCCAGAGCCAGACCGGCGATTCGCAGGAATTCCTCGAACACGTCAAGATCGACCTGTTCCCGGACGCGGTCTACGTGTTCACGCCCAAGGGCCATATCCGCGCGCTGCCGCGCGGCGCCACCGCGCTGGACTTTGCCTACGCGGTGCACAGCGACCTGGGCAACCAGTGCGTCGCGGTCAAGATCAACAACGAGATGCTGCCGCTGCGCACCGAGCTCAAGAGCGGCGACATCGTCGAGGTGGTGACGGCCCCTTACTCCAAGCCCAATCCGGCCTGGCTGTCGTTCGTGCGCACCGGCAAGGCGCGCGCGGCGATCCGCCACTACCTCAAGACCACCAAGCTGGACGAGGCGATCCAGCTGGGCGAGCGCCTGCTGGAGCAGTCCGCGCGCCAGCTCGGCATCGAGCTGAAGGCGGTGCCGCAATCGGTGTGGGACCGCATGATCCAGTGGACCGGCAACAAGCAGCGCGAAGACATCTTCGCCGACCTGGCGCTGGGCCGGCGCGTGCCGGCGGTGGTGGCCAAGCGCATGGAGATCCTGCTGCAGGAGCTGTCCGGCGATGTCGACAGCGCGCTGCTGGCCGCGGTGCAGACCTTTGCCGGCGAGGAAGCGCCCGCGGTCCCGATTACCGGCGACGAGGGCATGTCGATGATCTTCTCGGCGTGCTGCCGCCCGATCCCCGGCGATTCCATCGTCGGCTACCTGGGCAAGGGTGAGGGGCTGCAGATCCACGTGCAGGACTGCAAGATCGCCAAGCGCCTGCACAGCAAGGATCCCGAGCACTGGATCGACGTGATGTGGGCGAAGAAGACCACGCGCGCCTTCGATGTGTCGATCAAGGTGATGGTGCGCAACGTCAAGGGCATCGTCGCGCGCGTGGCGGCGGACCTGACCGCGGCCGACGCCAACGTCGCCCACGTGGCGATGGAGCAGCAGGACGCCGGCCAGCAGGAAGCCACCTATATGCAGTTCATCATCCAGGTGCAGAACCGCCTGCACCTGGCCAACGTGATGCGCGGGCTGCGCCGCAACCCGGACGTCATCCGCATCTTCCGCGACCGCAACGACAATTGAAGCGCCGGCGCCGGCCTACTGCTTGCGCGCCGGGTAGCGGACTTCCAGGATATCGATCTGCTCGACGCCGGCCGGCGTGCGCAACGCCACGGTGTCGCCTTCACGCGCCTTGAGCAGCGCCTTGGCGATCGGCGAGATCCAGCTGACGTGGTTGTGGTCGAGGTCGACCTCGTCCATGCCGACGATGGTGATGGTGGTTTCTTCGCCCGACGCATGCGCGTAGGTAACGGTGGCGCCAAAGAAGATCTGGTCGTTGTCGCCCTGCAGGGACGGGTCGACCACTTCGGCCTTGTCCAGGCGGCGCGTCAGGAAACGGATGCGACGGTCGATCTCGCGCAGGCGCTTCTTGCCATAGAGATAGTCGCCGTTCTCGGAGCGGTCGCCATTGGACGCCGCCCACGACACGATCTGCACCACGTCGGGACGCTCGACATCGATCAGCTGCATCAGCTCATTGCGCAGGCGCGCATAGCCTTGCGCGGTGATGTAGTTCTTGGTGCCGGGTGGCAGCGGCGCTGCGCCTTCGGGAAGATCGTCGTCCTCGTCGCCCGAGGACTCTTTGACAAATGCCTTGTTCATGGTCCGGATCACTTCTTCAGTCTGCCATTATAGGAAAAGCTCGCTGGCAGGCTGACCCTCGCGGCCGGGCCGCTTCGACCCCCGTCCCATAAAGATCGCAAAAAAGTTGGAAAGGGGCTTCCCAAAAACGAAAACTGGGTTATAATCTTTTTCTCGCGTGCGGCTGTAGCTCAGTTGGATAGAGTACTTGGCTACGAACCAAGGGGTCGTGGGTTCGAATCCTGCCAGCCGCGCCACCTATGCAGAAAGAAGAGGGCTTCCGGAAACGGAAGCCCTTTTTCTTTGCTGCTTTGGTTGCTGCCTTCCTTGTGGTTCGCATCGCCGCTCCGGCACGCATGCCGTCTTCCCGCGTGCTCGCGTTATGTCTTGCGGTCGCGCGTGTCGCCTCCTAGTCTCGAAACATCATCACTAACCGGGAGTCGGATGCATGGACAACGCAGACTGGCGCGTCGAGGCATATCGCGGCATGGACGTCTACGTCCTGGTATCGCCGCAGGGGCAGGGCAGCATCGGCCGTTGGGGTTACGAGGTGCGCGTTTCGCAGGAAGGTGCCGATCCGGCCGATGCGGGCGATACCGAGCTGCTCGCCAGCGGGCCGCAGCAGTTCGCCACGCGCCATGCAGCCGAGGTTGCCGCGTTCGGCGCGGGCTATGCGCTGGTCGATCGCCTGCTGGGACCTGCTGAATAATTGCGGCAAGCCGTCGCGCGCAGCGGTTTATATCACGTTGTGATGCATCGACTTGTCCGCGGCGGTGAACGATTTGCTGTGCCGACGCAAATAGTGCTTGCCATGCGCCGTCGGATCACCCATAATCCATCTCCTTCAGACGCGGGGTGGAGCAGTTGGCAGCTCGTCGGGCTCATAACCCGAAGGTCGCAGGTTCAAGTCCTGCCCCCGCAACCACCACCTGGCATCCGCCAGCCGCGGCAACCGCCGCGATCTCTCAAGCGTTGTTCCACAGGCCGACCGGCCAGCTTCCCTTGGTGTTTTGATCTCGATGCCGATGCGGCCAGTGCACGCATGGAATCGCAGCGCACAACGTCAGGCTGGCACGCGTTCCGCTGCAAGCCTGAAGGTATCGCGCACCAGCGGCTGGTCTTCGCGTTCGGCTGCCTCGGCGCGATCGCGCAAGCGCGCGGCGAGCACCGTCAGCGTTCCCTGTGCCTGCGGCCCGCCCGCGGCCTGGCACTTGGTCACGGCTTCGCGCATCACCGCATCGAGTTCGCCGCTGACGTCGGCGCCATCGAAGGCGCTGACCGAAAGGGCCGAGATGCGTTCCAGGTAGAGATTGACCAGCGCTTCGTCGTGTAGCGGTTCGGACATGTCTGCTCCTTGTCGATGACGGCATACCCCAACCATTGTAGTGAAGGCGCCGCCTGCCCGGGATCAAACAATAATGATTCTTGTTCTGGGGCTGCGCGGGCTTCCCATACAATGGGCGCCTGCCGATTTATCCCGACGTAGAAGCCATCATGATGCTGCAGATCCCCGACGTATTGACCAAGGCCCAGGTGGCGCAGGTGCGCGAGATCATCGACGCGGCGCCCTGGGCCGACGGCAATGAGACCTCGGGCCACCAGTCGGCGCTGGCCAAGCGCAACCTGCAGCTACCCGAGGGCTCGCCGGCGGCGCGGCAGGTCGGCGACCTGATCCAGGATGCATTGGGCAACCATGCGCTGTTCTTCTCGGCGGCGCTGCCGCTGAAGGTCTATCCGCCGCTGTTCAATCGCTACGAGGGCGGGCATACCTTCGCCAACCATGTCGACAACGCGATCCGCTACCTGCGCGGCACCGGCTTCCGCATCCGCAGCGACCTGTCGGCGACACTGTTTCTGACCGAGCCGGAAGACTACGACGGCGGCGAACTGGTGGTCGAGGACACTTACGGGCAGCAGCGCGTGAAACTGCCGGCCGGGCACATGGTGCTGTACCCGGCCACCAGCATCCACCACGTGACACCGGTCACGCGCGGGGCGCGGGTGGCGTCGTTCTTCTGGATCCAGAGCATGGTCCGCGACGACGGCCAGCGCGCCATGCTGTTCGAGCTCGACGGGCGTATCCGCCAGGTGGCGCAGGAGCTCGGGCAGGCGCATGAATCGGTGATCGGCCTGACCGGCGTCTATCACAACCTGCTGCGGCGCTGGGCGGACGCGTGAGCGCTGCCGGCGCCCACATGGGGGCGCGGCGTTGCATCGGGCAGGATGCGCCGGGCGACTAGTCGTCGCGCCGTCGCTGGTTCTGCAGCAGCTCGATGGGAGAGGGCTGGATGCGCCGTCGCGCCGGACGCAGCGCCCGGTTCGGCCACAGCACATAGTTGGTGTGCGGATCCAGCGGCTTGCCGAAGTACGAGACCCAGACCTGTACGCCCTGCTCGGTTTCGGCAACGATGGCCGCGACGGCGCGCGCCGCGGCGGACGGGGACTTGAGCAGCTCCGCCAGGGCTTCGACGCCCTGCACGACATGGTGCTTCACCCCTGCAAACCATGCGTACTGACGCATGGCGGACAACAAACGCTTGGTCATGAACGCGACTCGGGTTGTTTGGAAGTGCGAATCAGACTTTCGTACATCCGATTTGTTCACAGCAAATTCGCCCGGCAAGGATGACTGAGGCGCCATGTCGCAGGTGTGTCACCTGCCTGCCGTGCGTGGCTGGCGTCTCCCGGTGCCGGCCGCATCACGCGGTGTGCGGCGGGGCGGGAGCCAAGGCAGAGAGTACCATCGCGAGCCGGTCCAGGGCAGGGTCGATATCGAGCAGGTCGATCGCGCCGAAGCCCAGCAGCAGCCCGGCGCAGCTGGGGGGCGGACTGGCATAGCAGGGGTCCAGCGTGGCCAGCTCCAGGTCCGCCAGCCGCGCCATCGATACCAGCGCCTCGGTGGCCACCGGCACCCGCAGCCGTGCCGCCAGGTGGAAGCCGGCCACCGCGGGCAGCGGCTCCAGCCACGGCGACAGGTCGCCCTGCAGTCGCGCCAGCAAGCGCGCGCGGCGCTGGGCATGGCGCGCATGCGAACGCCGGATATGGCGCAGCAGGTGACCCTCGGACAAAAAGCGCGCCAGCGCCTGCTGCAGCAGCGTCGGCGTGTACCAGTCCATCAGGTGCTTGACCTTGCGCGCCGCCGGCATCAGCCAGGGCGGCACCACCACATAGCCGCCACGCAGGTTGGCCGCCAGGGTCTTGGAGAAGGTGCCCAGGTAGACCACGCGGCCGTGCCGGTCCAGCGTCTGCAGCGCGTCCAGCGCCTGGCCGCCGTAGCGGAACTCGCTGTCGTAGTCGTCTTCCAGGATCACCGCATGGCGGCGCGCGGCCCAGTCGAGCAGCGCCTGGCGCCGCGCCAGGCTCATCGGCACGCCCAGCGGCGACTGGTGCGAGGGCGTGACATAGACCAGGCTGGCGTCGTTGGGCAGCGCCGCCACCACCAGTCCTTCGTCGTCGACCGGCACCGGCACGACCCGCGCGCCCAGGCCCTGGAACAGGGCGCGTGCCATCGGATAGCCGGGATCCTCCATCGCCACCACCGCGCCCGGCCCGAGCAGCAGCCGCGCCAGCAGGTCGATGCCCTGCTGCGCACCGCTGGTGACCAGGATGTCGGTCGGTGCGCTCTGCACGCCGCGGGTAAAGGCGATATGGCGCGCGATCGCCTGGCGCAGCGGCATCTCGCCGGCGGCATCGGCCGGGCCGGGCGCGCGCGTGCGCTCGGCCGCGAGCGCCGCGCGCACGCAGCGCGCCCAGGCTTCGTGCGGAAAGCGGGTGGTATCGGCCTGGCCCGGCTGGAAGGCATAGCGGGCGCCGCCCGCCGGGGCCAGGAACGGCGTCGGCACGGCCAGCCAGCGCTGCACCGCCGGCGGCAGCACCGGCGCCGCGGCGATGCGCACCGCAGGCCGCGCCAGCCCCGGCGCGACATAGGTGCCGTCGCCGACGCGCGCATGCAGCCAGCCCTCCGCCACCAGCCGCTCATAGGCGGTGGTCACGGTCTTGCGCGCCACGCCCAGCTGCGTGCCGAGCAGGCGCGAGGGCGGCATGCGCGCACCGGCTTCGAGCCGGCCGCCCTGGATCGCGTCGCGGATGTGGCGGACGATCTGCGCGGTCAGGTCGCCGGCGTGGTCGAGGGCCAGGTGCAGTTCCATGGCGGGTGGCGTCGATTTCGATTGGTCTACTGATTCTGCCGGAAATTGGCAGTGTACGGGACCAATGCGAGGTTCTATCTTTCATTCCGTCGGGCGCCGCCTCAGCGCCCGCAGCAATCGAACCTGAATCCAACCTGCTCAACCTGCTTAAGGAGATCGATCATGGAAGAACGGATGAACTGGCAAGACGTGGCCCCGGACGCCTACAAGGCACTCGTCGGTGTCGAGGTCTACCTGGCGCGCTGCTCGCTGGAGACCACGCTGAAGGAACTGGTCAAGATCCGCGCCTCGCAGATCAACGGCTGCGCCTTCTGCCTGGACATGCACGTGACCGACGCGCGCAAGCATGGCGAAAGCGACCGCCGCCTGAGCCTGCTGCCGGCGTGGCGGGAAGTAAGCTGGTTCACCCCGCGCGAGCGCGCCGCGCTGGCGTGGACCGAGGCGCTGACGCTGCTGCCGCAAAGCCAGGCGCCGGATGCCGACTACCAGGCCCTGCGCGAGCAGTTTTCGGAGAAGGAGATGGCTGACCTGACGCTGCTGATCTCGGCCATCAACGCGTGGAATCGCTTTGGCGTCGGCTTCCGCCGCCAGCCGCCGGCGCTCTGAAACGCGCTCTCCCGCCTGCCTGACGCGCGCGCCGGCTTGTCGATTGACAAGCCGGCGCGCGCTGCATTAGGTTCGGTTGCAGCGACTGCACATCTGGCTACGGCCCGCGGCGGCGGCTTGGGAGGCGTGGTTCCCGGGCAGCAGCGACCGCATGGCCGACGTGATGATAGGCTATGCCAATGGCTTTCCGCGTGTAGTGTGACGTCCCCTCGCCAGGAGTCTGCCCATGACCGAAGACACCCTGCTGCAACTGATGACGGAAGTCGAGAAGGAAGACCCGATCGACTACGCCGACCTGCCGTTCGACGACGCCGCGCTGCGCCGGCTGGCCTGCCGCCTGATCGCCGAACGCTCCAGCGAGCTGGAAGCTTCCGGGCTGCCAGTGGAGGCGCTGCTGGCCACGATGTGGGCCTCGACCGCCAAGCTGGTGCTTGAGAACCTGGTGCTCAACGCACGCCTGTTGACGCTGCAGGGCCTGCCGGACGATGCCCGCGCGCTGATCGACCGCATCGCGCGCCAGTCCCGCGGCGACGCCTGAGCCCGCCCGCGGGGCGTCGACTGCCCCGGCGCCGCCGTCGCCCTGCAGTGTGCCGCAGCCGGCGCAAGCTGCGGTGCCCCCGCCGTTTCGCTAAAATACCGGTTTTCACCCAGCGGGCCGCGGCGTGCCATGCGGTGGCCGCGGCTGACCAGGAGGATTTCGGTGATCAAGTGGATAATCGTCGCGGGCTACCTCGGTGCCATCCTGTATGTGCACTTCCGCGGCAAGGTGCGCCTGCGCCTGTGGCGCCAGCTGCTGGACCATTCGGCCCTGGTGGCGCCGATCAACTGCTTCATGTACGCGTTCTCGGGCGTGCCGCGCACCCCGTACATCCCGGTCGACAATTTCCCTGACCTGGAAAAGCTGCGCGCCGCCTGGCCGGAGATCCGCGATGAAGGCCTGGCCCTGGCGGCGATGCGCAAGATCAAGGCCGCCGACAAGAACGACGACGCCGGCTTCAATTCCTTCTTCAAATACGGCTGGAAGCGCTTCTACCTGAAGTGGTACGAGGCCCAGCATCCGTCGGCCGAGCAGCTGTGCCCCAAGACCGTGGCGCTGCTGCGCGAGCTGCCCACGGTCAAGGCGGCGATGTTCGCCGAGCTTCCGCCGGGCGGCAAGCTCAATCCGCACCGCGACCCGTTTGCCGGCTCGCTGCGCTATCACCTTGGCCTGGCCACGCCCAACGATGACCGCTGCTTTATCGAGGTCGACGGCGAGCGCCACAGCTGGCGCGACGGCGAGGGCGTGGTGTTCGACGAAACCTACCTGCACTGGGCCGAGAACCGCAGCGACGCCAACCGGCTGATCCTGTTCTGCGATATCGAGCGTCCGATGCGCTATGGCTGGGCCGCGAAGTTCAACCACTGGATGGGCCGCAAGGTCATGACCGCGGCCAGCTCGCCCAACGACGAGCACGACCAGACCGGCATGATCAACCGCCTGTTCCGCTTTGTCTGGCTGGGCGGCCAGTATCGCCGCCGCTTAAAGGCGTGGAACCGCCAGCTCTACTATGTGACCAAGTTCGGCCTGATTGTGCTGGGCGTGGGTTTGATCGTTTATCTGTAAGCAGCAAGAGCCGGCGCCAGCCGGCTCTTTCGTTTTGCGGCCCTGTTTGCTTCCTGTCGGAGATGCCGATGCGCTTTCTTCCCGTAACCCTCGGGCTGGCTGTCGGCCTTGCCGCGGCCGCCTGCACCAGCACGCCTGCCGGGCGCTCCGCCAGCACCACCAGCACCACCGGCACCGGGCCCGCCATCGGCATGGCCAACCCTGCCTCGGTCAACTGCGCGCAGCGCGGCGGCAAGCTGCAGATCGTGACGACGCCGGCGGGGCAGACCGGCCTCTGCACCTTCCCGTCGGGCAGGCAGTGCGAGGAATGGGCGCTGATGCGCGGCGAGTGCACGCCTGGCTGAAGCGTGGTCCTGTAGCGCCCGGCCTTCAGTCGCGGCGCCGTTCGTTGGCAAGCGCGGCGTAGTGGCCGCGCTTGGCCTGGTACATGCGGCTGTCGGCCAGCTTGACGATGTCGCCGAGGCGTTCGCCTGCCTGGCAGGTGGCGTGGCCGATGGAGAAGCTGAGCCGCGTGCCGGGGTAGAACTGGTTGTTCAGCTCCACCACCTTGTCGATCTGCTCGACCACGGTGGCGGCGCCGCGCTCGTCGCGGCCGGGCAGCAGCACCATGAACTCGTCGCCGCCGGTGCGCGCCACGCAGGCCTGCTCGCCTACGGCCTTCTTCAGCACCTCGCCGGTGCGGCGCAGCAGGCTGTCGCCGTCGGCGTGGCCGAACTGGTCGTTGACCAGCTTGAGCCCGTTCAGGTCGACCGCCACCACGCTGACCGGCCACGGGCCCTTGCGGCCCAGCCGCGCCAGTTCGTCCTCATAGTAGGCGCGGTTGTAGAGCTTGGTCAGCACGTCATGCTTGCCGAGGAATTCGACATAGGCCTCGGCCTTCTTGCGCGCCGTGATATCGGTCAGCGAGACCAGCACCTGGTCCCAGTCCGCCTCCCGCCCGGGGAACACCGACCACTGCATGAACACGTCGACGGCGCTGCCGTCGAGCGCGTAGTTGATGACCTCGCGCTGCTGCCACAGCCGGCCATGCCACAGGTCGATCAGCTGCTCGGCAAAATGGATGCGCATGTCGTCGCGGAACACGTCGCCGAGCCGCGACAGCAGCATGGCCTTGCTGTCGGCGCCAAACATCAGCAGGGTCTGCCGGTTGACGTCGAGCACGCGGATTTCCTGCATGCAGCGCGAGACAAAGTCAGGGTGGACGTTGAGGAAGGTGCGGAAGTCGGTGATGCCGGCGGCGCGCACCTCGTCGATCAGCACCTTGACCGCGCTGAAGTCTTCGACCCACAGCGACACCGGCGAATGCTCGAACAGGCCCAGCGCATACTGCTCGCTGCGGCGCAGTTCGCGCTCGGTGCGCAGGCGCGGGGTGATGTCCTTGATCGACAGCAGTACGCGCTCCCAGGTCTGTTCGTGGCCCGGCATCACCGTGGCCTCGAGCTGGATGTCGAGCCGCGTGCCGTCCAGCGCGTAGTTGACGGTCTGGCTGGCAAAGCCGTTGGCGCCGTCCCACAGCTGGCCGAGTTCTTCGACATGCTGTTCGAACATGTCATCGCGGAAGACGGTGTCGAGGTTGGCCACCAGGTCGTCGAGGTCGGCCGCGCGGAACAGCTCCAGCGTGCGCCGGTTCACCGCGATCACGCCGATCAGCGCGGAACACTGCGCCACCCGCCGCGGGTCGGCGCGCAGGTGCGCGCGCACGTCGGTGATGCCCTGCTGCCGCCATTGCGCGAAGCACTCGCGCACCGCGCTGAAGTCTTCCAGCCACAGCGACACCGGCGCCAGCTGGAACAGGGCCTGGTAATCGTCGGGAAGGGTGCGGGCAGGGTCGCCGATACCCTGACCAGCGGATGGCGCCACAGATGTACTGGTCAAGGCCATTCTCCTTGTTCTTGTTGTGAAGGTGCGCGGCGCCCGCGGGCAACCGATGCGATCGGGCATCAGGCCTCCGGGGACCAGCCGGACGGGCGCGTGCACACCAGCGCAGTAGGATAGGCGAGGCGCCGGCAAAAGGGGAGGGTTGTTGCAAATCGGCGCCACACCGGCGCAAACCGCGGCGCCAGCGTCGGCAGCGTTCAGCCCGCCAGCCGCTGCACGATCGCGGCGAGCGTGCCGAGCGCGCGCTCGATCTGCGCCGAGCGCGGCGCGCCGCAGTTGATGCGCAGGCAGTGGTCGAAGCGCCCGGCGTTGGAGAACATCACGCCCGGCATCACGCGGATGCCGGCCTGCAGCGCCTGGCCGAACACCGCCTCGGACGAGACCTGCGCGGGCAGCTCCACCCACAAGTGCATGCCGCCGCGCGGCGCGCCCAGCCGCGTGCCGGCGGGAAAGCCGGCGGCGATGGCCTGCGCGAACCATTCGCGCTGCGCGCGCAGCCGCGTGCGCAGCCGGCGCAGGTGGCGGTCATGCGCGCCCGACGCGAGGAAGTCGGCTGCCGCCATCTGCGACAGCATCTCGTTGGGCCGCGACAGCCCGAACTTCAGCATCTCGACGCGCGCCTGCCATTTGCCCGCGGCGATCCAGCCCAGCCGCATGCCGGGCGCCAGCACCTTGTGCAGCGAAGCGCAGTGGATCACGTTGCCGCTGCCGTCCCAGGCCTTGGCCGCCGCCGGCGGCGCGTCGCTGTCGGCGGTGGCGGAGAAGCAGTCGTCCTCGATCAGCGCGATGCCGCGCGTCTCGCACCATTGCACCAGCCGCGCCTTGTGCGCGTCGGGCATGATGCAGCCGAGCGGGTTCTGCAGGTTCGGCACCACCGCGACCGCGCGGATGTTGTCGTAGTGCTGCGCCGCCAGCTCCAGCGCCTCGAGCGAGATGCCGGTCTGCGGGCTGCACGGGATCTCCAGCGCGCGCATGCCCAGGCTTTCCAGGATCTGCAGCAGGCCGTAGTAGGTGGGAGACTCCACCGCGATCACATCGCCCGGGCCCGCCACCGCGCGCAGCGCCAGGTTCAGCGCCTCGGTGCAGCCGTTGGTGATGACGATCTGCTCCGGCGCCAGCTGCACGCGGTTGTGCAGCGCCTGCCGTGCGATCGCGGCGCGCAGCGGCTGGTAGCCGTCGGGCTCGACGCCCTCGCCGAACAGCTGCGGATGCCGGCGCAGCGCGCGCGCCGCGGCGCCGCGCAGGGCCTCGGTCGGGTACAGCGAGGGCGCGCAGTAGGCGCCGCCGAGGTTGGTGTGCACGTGCTCGTGCTGGCCGCGCGCGAGCAGGCCGGAAATGCGCTGGTGGATGCCGACGTACTGGGCCGGGTCGGGCAGCGCGGCGGCGGGCTCGGACAGCGCGGCCAGCGCTGCGCGCCGCGGTGCGGCAACGAAGTAGCCCGAGCGCGGCCGCGCTTCGAGCAGGCCGTCGCTTTCCAGTTGCCGGCAGGCCTGCAGCGCGGTCGACAGGCTCACGCCATGCAGCGCCATCAGCGCGCGCACCGACGGCATGCGGTCGCCGGCGGCGAGCGTGCCGGAGTCGATGGCGCGGCGGTAATGACCGGCAAGCTGGCGATAGAGCGGGGTGGTGTCCATGGCGGCATCGTGGCGTGGCTGGCCGCATCGGTACAGATACAGAGGCGGGGGCTCTGTATCGTAACAGGCGAAAATCCCGGTTGCTGTTGCGGTCACCGCGACGCGGCCGTGTGCCTGCCGCGCGCGCGAGCCGATCGATAGGCTGGAGTCCTGTGCCTGTTACCCGGAGCCCTGCCATGCCAAGCGATCTCGACGACACCCCGACCATGATGCCAGTGCCGGCCGGCCAGGCCTTGCGCCTGCACGTGGCGGCCGGCACCGTGCTGCACGCCGCCGCTGGCGAGCTGGTGCTGGCCGGGCCGATGCAATGGCTCGCGGGCCACTGCCACATGCCGCGGCGCCGCGTGCGCGCCGGCGATACCTGGATCGTGCCCGCGCGCGGCTGGCTGACGGTATCGGCGATCCGGGGCGGGGCGCTGTCGGTCACGGTGCCGCCGGGGTGGTTGGCACGGTTGCGGGCGCGCCTTGTATTGCCCTGGCACCGTCCGCGTCCGGCCGCCCGGCCTGCGCCGCTGCGGATTCCCGACCCGGCGCGCCAAAGACGATAAAATTGCGCTCCGGCCGGCCTGGCACATTGGTGTGCCCAACCCCCCGGCCGCAGTTCCCGGGTTCCCCATGCTACGTCTAAGTGAAGTCAAACTCCCGCTCGACCATACCGAAAGCGACCTCGACGCCGCCGTGCGCGCCGGTGCCGCGCAGATCGGCGTCAAGGGAGACGGCCTGATCGGCTATACCGTATTCCGCCGTGCCCACGATGCGCGCAAGCGCTCGGATATCAAGCTGACCTACATCATCGATATCGAGGTGCGCGACGAGGCCGCGGCCATCCGCCGCATGGCCGGCAAGCCGAACTGGAGCGTGACGCCCGACATGGCGTACCACTTCGTCGCGCGCGCGCCGGAAGGCGGCACGCATCCGCGCCCGGTGGTGATCGGCATGGGCCCGTGCGGCCTGCTGGCCGGCCTGATCCTGGCGCAGTCGGGCTTCCGCCCCATCATCCTGGAGCGCGGCAAGGAAGTGCGCGAGCGCACCAAGGACACCTTCGGCCTGTGGCGCAAGAGCGTGCTCAATCCCGAGTCCAACGTGCAGTTCGGCGAAGGCGGAGCCGGCACGTTCTCGGACGGCAAGCTGTACAGCCAGATCAAGGATCCCAAGCACTATGGCCGCAAGGTGCTCAACGAGTTCGTGCGCGCCGGCGCGCCGGAAGACATCCTGTTCAAGGCGCGTCCGCATATCGGCACCTTCCGCCTCGTCAGCATGGTCGAGAAGATGCGCGCCGAGATCATCGAGCTGGGCGGCGAGATCCGCTTCGAGACCCGCGTCGATGATATCGATATCGACGGCGGCCGGGTGCGCGGGCTGAAGCTGTCCAACGGCGAGTATCTCGAGGCCGACCACGTCATCATGGCGGTGGGCCACAGCGCGCGCGACACCTTCCAGATGCTGCACGAGCGCGGCGTGTTCATGGAGGCCAAGCCGTTCTCGCTGGGCTTCCGCATCGAGCATCCGCAGGGGCTGATCAACCGCAGCCGCTTCGGCAAGTTCGCCGGCAACAAGCTGCTGGGCGCGGCCGACTACAAGGTAGTGCACCACTGCAACAATGGCCGCTCGGTGTACAGCTTCTGCATGTGCCCGGGCGGCACCGTGGTGGCCGCGGCATCGGAGCCGGGCCGCGTGGTGACCAACGGCATGAGCCAGTACAAGCGCGCCGAGCGCAATGCCAATGCCGGTATCGTGGTCGGCATCACGCCGGAAGACTATCCGGGCGGCCCGCTGGCCGGCATCGAGTTCCAGCGCAAGTGGGAAGAGCGCGCGTTCGAGCTGGGCGGGCGCAACTACAATGCGCCGGGGCAGCTGGTGGGCGACTTTATCGCCGGCCGCGCGTCGACCTCGCTGGGCTCGGTCGAGCCCTCCTACAAGCCGGGCGTGACCCCGACCGACCTGAGCACGTCGTTGCCCGACTACGTGATCGAGGCGATCCGCGAAGGCATTCCCGAGATCGACAAGAAGCTGCCGGGCTTCGCGCTGCACGACGCGGTGCTGACCGGGGTCGAGACGCGCACCTCGTCGCCGCTGCGCATCCGCCGCAACCACGACGACTACCAGAGCATCAACGTCAAGGGCCTGTACCCGGCCGGCGAAGGCGCTGGCTATGCGGGCGGCATCTATTCCGCGGCGATCGATGGCATCGAAGTGGCCGAGGCGGTGGCGCTGAGCATCGTTGGTGGCAGGCCTGCCTAATCCTGTTGCTTCAGATAAGCCGCGGCCCCCAGCGCCGCGGTGCGGCCGCTGGCGAAGCAGGCCGTCAGCAGGTAGCCGCCGGTCGGCGCTTCCCAGTCCAGCATCTCGCCCGCGCAGAACACGCCGGGCAGGGCGCGCAGCATCAGGCTGGCATCCATGGCTTCGAAGCGCACGCCGCCGGCGCTGCTGATGACCTCGTCGATCGGGCGCGGGCGCAGCACGCGTAACGGCAGCGCCTTCAGCGACAGGGCCAGCGTGCCAGGGTCGAGCATGGCGTCGCGCGACAGGCATTCGCGCAGCAGGCCGGCCTTGACCCCGGTGATGCCGAGCCGGCTCTGCAGGTGGCTCGACAAGGAACGCGAGCCGCGCGGGTGCTCCACCTGCGCACTGACCTGTTCGGCGCTGTGCGACGGCAGCAGGTCGAGGTGGATGGTGGCCTCGCCATCGGCCTCGATGCGGTCGCGGATCGGTGCCGAC
The DNA here is from genome assembly GCF_000372525.1 of Cupriavidus neocaledonicus. Lineage (GTDB taxonomy): Bacteria > Pseudomonadota > Gammaproteobacteria > Burkholderiales > Burkholderiaceae > Cupriavidus > Cupriavidus neocaledonicus. The sequence goes on along the minus strand of NZ_AQUR01000101.1, from coordinate 18,951 downwards.
AGTGCATAGACCAGGCTGCCTTCGATGCCGTCGCGGCTGATCACGAATTCACCCTGGCGATAGTGCGCGTGTCCGTCACGGTCATTCAGCGCGATCGCCACCGGCTTGACCGGCGCACCCGCAAAACGCTCCGCGAAGGCCTCGCTCCATGCCACATCGAAACCGCAATTGGCCGCGCGCAGCGGCGCGATCTCGACACCGCGCGCGGCCAGCCGCGGCACCCATGCGCCATCGGAACCAAGCCTTGCCCAGCTGGCGCCGCCCAGCGCCAGCACCACGGCGCGCGCGTGCACGACCGTGTCGCCGTGCGGGGTGGCAAAGCGCAGCGCATGCCTGCCACGGTCGCCACTGTCGCCACCGTCCCACCCCAGCCAGCGATGGCGCATATGGAACTGCACGCCCGACTCGCGCAGGCGATGCAGCCACGCGCGCAGCATCGGCGCGGCCTTCATGTCGATCGGGAAGACGCGGCCGGAGCTGCCGACAAAGGTCTCGATGCCCAGCCCATGGACCCAGTCGCGCAGCGCCTGCGCGCCGAAGCCCGCCAGCATCGGCGCCAGCTGCGCGGCGCGCGTGCCGTAGCGTCCCAGGAAGGCCGGCTCGGGCTCGGCATGGGTCAGGTTCATGCCGCCCTTGCCCGCCATCAGGAACTTGCGCCCGACCGACGGCATCGCGTCATAGACCGCCACGCTGGCGCCCTGTGCCGCGAGCACTTCGGCCGCCATCAGGCCGGCCGGGCCGCCGCCGATGACGGCAACGTCGGCAGTGGCATGGTCAGGGGTGGGCGTGGCGGTAGAGGGCATCGGCGGGGCTCGGCATGGCGGGGGTGTTTCCGCCGCGGATTATAGAGCCTGCGGCAGCGCTAGAATGAGGCTTTGCCGCGCCTTGCCATCATGTCTTCCACCACGCACCCCGCCAGCCAGCCCGACGATGCCGTCATTGCCGCCACCCGCCATTGGCTCGAGCGCGCGGTGATCGGGCTCAACCTGTGCCCGTTCGCCAAGAGCGTGTACGTGAAGGAGCAGGTGCGCTATGTGGTCAGTCCCGCCACCGAGGCAGCCGACGTGATCGATGACCTGGAGCGCGAACTGCGCCTGCTGGCCGATGCCGATCCGGCTCAGATCGACACCACGCTGCTGATCCTGCCGCACGCGATGGCCGATTTCCTCGACTTCAACGACCTGCTGTACTTCGCCGAACGCCTGCTTGCCAGCCTGGGGCTGGAAGGCACGCTGCAGATCGCCAGCTTCCATCCGCACTACCAGTTTGCCGGGACCGAGCCGGACGATATCGAGAACTACACCAACCGCGCGCCGTATCCGATCCTGCATTTGCTGCGCGAAGACTCGATCGCGCGCGCGGCGGCGGCCTTTCCCGATGCGGCGGACATCTACGAGCGCAACCAGGCGGTCATGCGCCGCCTTGGCCACGAGGGCTGGCGGCGCTGGATGGCGGGCGAGGATGAAACGGGGTTCGGGCCCGGATTCGAGCCCGGCAAGGCGTAGTTACGCCACCGCCACCGGCGCGGTGAAGAAGCGTTCGCGCAGCTCTTCCAGTCCCAGCCGCTCCAGCACCTCTTCCAGCCGCTCCGCCGGGCGGCGGCGCGGCAGGTCCTTGTACTGGGCGATGATCAGCTCGTTCTTCATCGAGTGTTCCCAGCCCACCAGTTCGGTCACGCTGACCTGGTAGCCGTGCGCTTCCAGCTGCAGGCAGCGCAGCACGTTGGTCACCTGGCTGCCGAACTCGCGCGTATGCAGCGGGTGGCGCCAGATCTCCGTCAGCGGATTGCCCGCCAGCAGCTTGCCCTTGTGCTTGCGCAGCACGCTGGCCACCTCGGCCTGGCAGCAGGGCACCAGCACGATGTGCTGCGCGTGCTTGGCCAGAGCGAAGCGGATGGCGTCGTCGGTGGCGGTATTGCAAGCATGCAGCGCGGTGACCACGTCAACGGTAGGCGGCAGCTGCGGCGAGGTGATCGAGTCCGCTACCGACAGGTTCAGGAACGACATCCCGGCAAAGCCCAGCCGCGCCGCGAGCGCCTGCGAGGTCTTGACCAGTTCTTCACGGGTCTCGATGCCGTAGATGTGCGAGTCGTCCTGCAGGGCCTTGAAGAACAGGTCGTACAGGATGAAACCGAGATAGGACTTGCCGGCGCCGTGGTCCACCAGCGTGACGCGGCCGCGCGCGGCCTTGACCTCCTGCAGCAGCGGTTCGATGAACTGGAACAGGTGGTAGACCTGCTTGAGCTTGCGCCGGCTGTCCTGGTTCATCTTGCCGTCGCGCGTCAGGATATGGAGTTCCTTGAGCAGCTCGATGGACTGGCCGGGGCGGATTTCGTGGGTATTTGACATGGAGGGGACTGCACAGGCGGCGGGGCGCGGCGCACCCCGGAATGGCGACAGTTTACCGAAAAGTCGCGCGATGCCCGCCGCGGCGCACCGGTGCGCTAAAGTTCCCGGCGCGCCTGCCGTTGGTGATGTATCGATAACAAGCAGAGCGCCGGCACCCGCCGTCGCCGCCAGACGATTCAGGGGACGCATGACGCATGAATCGGGACTGCGCCTGGAGCTTGCCGAACCGGGCGACCAGGTGCATGCACGCTACACGCCGCAGCCGGGCCGGCTGCCGCCGGATCCGGCCAGCCTGCAGCAGTGCCTGGAGGGGCTGGGCTGGTCCGGCGCGCGGCTGGACGCGCGCGCGGTGGCGCAGTTCCTGGCGCAATGCCAGCGGGCCGAGCATGAGATCGATGCCACCATCGGCGCGCTGATCGACGGTGCGTTCGAGCTCGACATCAGCGCCGACGGCCTGGCCGTGCGGCTGACGCTGATGCCGCCGGAGGGCGGGCGGCCGGTCAGCGCGGACGAGATCCGCCGCGCCGTGGCGGAGCGCGGCGTGGTGGCGCCGATCCGGGCGCTCGCACTGGACGCCGCACTGGCCGAAGGCGGCTGCGAATTGCGCACCATCGCCGCGGGGATTGCGCCGCGGCAGGGCGAACCGGCGCGCTTCATCAACCTGCTGGAGCCGCGCAAGCCGGCGCACGGCGACGACGATGCCGGCAAGGTCGACCTGCGCGAGCTGGGCAACCTGCTGCTGGTCAGTCCCGGCACACCGCTGATGCGGCGCATCGCGGCGGTGCCGGGCCATGCCGGCGTCGACGTGTTCGGCAAGCCGATTGCCGCCGATGCGGTCGACGACCCGCCGTTCTCCGAGGGCCTGACCGGCGCGGCAGCGGATGCGGACGACCCCGGACTGCTGCGCGCGGTGATAGCCGGCTCGCCGGTGGTCGGCGTCTACGGCATCTCGGTCAGTCCCGTGGTGCAGGTGGAATCGGTGGACCTGCACTCGGGCAACGTGGCATTCGACGGCACGCTGCGCGTGTCGGGCGACATCCGCACCGGCATGTCGGTCAATGTCAGCGGCGACGTGGTGGTCGAAGGCACCATCGAAGCCGCCAGTGTCGAGGCCGGCGGCAACGTCATCGTCAAGGGCGGCATTATCGGCAAGTCCGAAAGCGCCCATGCCGAAGGCGGCATCAGCCGCGCCAGCGTGCGCTGCAAGGGCGCGGTGAAGGCGCGCTTCATCGAGAATGCGGTGGTCGAGGCCGGCACCGAGGTCACCGTCGACAGCGGCATCCGCCAGAGCGACGTCGCCGCGGGCCAGCGCATCGTGGTGGGGGGCACCGGCGTGCAGGGCAGCATCAGCGGCGGCCGCAGCCGCGCCTTGCTGGCGGTGCGGGCCGCGGTGCTGGGCGCGCCGGCCGGCACCGCCACCAGCATCCAGGTGGGCCTCAATCCCTATGCCGACGCGCAGCGCGGCGCGCTCGAGGCCGAGCGCCGGCGCATGCTGGAAGAGCAGAACAAGGTCAGGCAACTGGTGGACTTCTTTGCCAAGCACCCGGAGCGCGCCGTCGGCGACCTGCGCGAAAAGGCGCGCGCGACGCTGTTCAAGCTGTCGCGCGACCTGTTCGAGCTGGAGGCGCGCCTGACCGAACTGGGACAGCAGATGCAGCCCGCCGCCGATGCCGTCATCGACGCCCCGCGGCGCATCCATGGCGGGGTCACGCTGCAGGTGGGCAGCCGCGTGCTCAAAGTGATGGAAGACAAGCCCGGCGGCCAGATCCGGCTGCTCGACGACCGCATCACGGTCGGCTGAGACGCGCGCCCTCTTGATCCCGCTTTGATCCGCGGAGATTTGTACTATCCTGCAGGTATGTCCTGGGGTGCCGCAGGATGGGCGACCGAGCTAGCGTTGGGCAATGAATGCAGAAGCGGATCAGCACTCTGTGGAAGCGTTACACCGAACCGACACACGTGGCACTTGAATGAACGGGAAGGCCAGCCATCGCGCTGGCCTTTCTGTTTGTGCGCCGGCCATTTCACAAGTACCGCAAGTACCGGAATCGTGGCGGGGGCGGCTTGCGGCTTATGCCGCCCATAGCCGCAACTCGTGCAGTCCGCTGCGCGCCACGCGTGTGCCAAGCGCGCGTCCCTGTGTTTCGAACATGGCTTGCAGCCATGCCATGTCGACTTCGCGCGCATGTGCCAGCCGGAAGTGGCTGCGCCGCATGGGCACCAGGCGCAGCTCCGCGCTGTCGCCGCGATCGAACCCGACGAATGCCATCAGCGCCAGGTCCGGGCGGTAGGCATCGTATCCGCCGATGCCCTCGTAGTCGTTGATGAAATCGCCGCAGCCGTACAGGATCGGCTTGCCGGCATGCAGCTCGATGCCGAGCGGGTGATGCGAGGAATGCCCGTGCACGATGTCGATGCCGGCGTGCTCGACCAGCGCGCGGGCGAAGGCGCGCTGCGCGGGGTCGATGTGGTAGCCCCAGTTCGGGCCCCAGTGGATCGACAGCACCATCACATCGCCGGGGCGCCGCAGCTGATGGGCCTGCGCGGCAATGCGTTGCTGCGAGGCCACGGACCAGTCGTCCAGCAGGTTCACGCCCGAGTGCCCGGCGGTGGCGCGCCACGCCGCCGGCGTGCCGGCGTTGGTCATGGCAAAGGCAAGCACCACCACGCGGCCACCGCCGGGCCGTGGCAGCACCGCTGCGCCTGCCGCGCTGGCCTCGTCGGGGCCCGCGCCGGCGTGCGCGATCTGCGCGCCGTCCAGTGCATCGAGCGTATCGGCCAGCCGCGCGGCCCCAGTCGAGCACATGGTTGTTGGCTAGGACCGCGCAATCGATGCCGGCGGCCTGCAGGCAATCGACATTGCGCGGATGCATGCGGTAGTGCACTGACTTGCCGGGCCAGGCATCGTCGCTGGTGGTGATGGCGGTTTCCAGGTTGACGATGCGCGGCCGCGCGGCGCGGCTTGCCAGTTCCGCCAGCGCATCGCCCCACGGATAGTCCGGGCCGGCCGGGCGCGCGATCGGGCCGGCCTTGCGTTCCGCCAGGCGCACGTAGTCGAGCGCGGAATGCACATACGATTCATGCAGCAGCGGCTGGCTGGGATGCGCCAGGATCTGGTCGATGCCGCGACCCGTCATCACGTCGCCGCACAGGAACAGGGGAGGTTGGCTGGCAGGTTCCATTGTGCAGGCGCACGGCGCGCGGGCACCGTGCCGCCGTGCCTCCATGATAGGCCGCGCTGCCACGGCAGGAGTCGGGCCCACCCGCGCAATGCGCCGCGCACAGCGCGCATTTACATTCCCCCGGTGCCTGCCTTAAATGATGGAATCATCGGTCCTCGTGGCCATTTTTTTGCCCGTGACGCCGCGTGTCGTCCGATGTTTCCAACCAGCATCGGGAGGCAGATCATGGCCCAGCCATCGCAGGAACATATTGAGGCACTCAAGGCGCAGCTGCGCGGACGCTTGCTGCAGCCGGCCGACAGCGGCTACGACGACGCGCGCCGGATCTGGAACGCGATGATCGACCGCCATCCGCAGTGGATCGTGCAGGCCGCGGGCGCTGCCGACGTGATGGCGGCGGTGAACTTCGCGCGCGAGCACGGCGTGCTGCTGTCGATACGCGGCGGCGGCCACAACATCGGCGGGCTGGCGATCTGCGAGGGCGGCATGGTGCTGGACCTGTCGACGATGCGCTCGGTGCGCATCGATCCCCACGCGCAACGCGCATGGGTAGAGCCGGGCGCCACGCTGCGCGACTTCGACCACGAGGCGCAGGCGCAGGGCCTGGCCACGCCGCTCGGCATCAACTCCACCACCGGCGTCGCCGGGCTGACGCTGGGCGGCGGCTTTGGCTGGCTCAGCCGCAAGTTCGGCACCACCGTCGACAACTTGGTATCGGCGCAGGTCGTCACCGCCGACGGCAAGCTGGTGCGCGCCAGCAGCGACGAGAACGCCGACCTGTTCTGGGCGCTGCGCGGCGGCGGCGGCAACTTCGGCGTGGTGACGATGTTCGAGTTCCGCCTGCATCCGGTGGGGCCGCAGGTCTATGGCGGACTGATCGTCTATCCGCTGGAGCAGGCCGCCAGCGTGCTGCCCGCCTATCGCGAGCTGTATGAATCGATGCCCGACGAACTGACCGTGTGGGTGGTGCTGCGCCAGGCGCCGCCGCTGCCGTTCCTGCCGCCCGAGGCGCATGGCAAGCCGGTCGCGGCACTGGCGATCTGCTATATCGGTCCGCCGGAGCAGGGGCCGCAACTGGTCGAGCCGCTGCGCAAGCTCGGCACCCCGTATGGCGAGCACCTGGGGCCGATGCCGCTCACCGCGTGGCAGCAGGCCTTCGATCCGCTGCTGACGCCGGGCGCGCGCAACTACTGGAAGTCGCACAATTTCGCGGGCCTGGACGACGGGCTGATCGCGATGCTGATCGAGCAGATCGGCAAGCTGCCGTCGCCGCAATGCGAGGTGTTTATCGGCGCGATGGGCGGGCAGACCAACCGCGTCGCGCCCGACGCCACCGCCTACGCCAACCGCGACGCCAAGTTCATCATGAACCTGCACGGGCGCTGGGACAGCCCTGCGGACGACGACCGCTGCATCGGCTGGGCGCGCGAGGTGTTCCGCGCGGCGGCGCCGTTCGCGCTGGGCAGCGTCTATGTCAACTTCCTCACGCAGGAGGAGGTCGACCGCGTCGGCGCCGCCTACGGACCCAATTACGACCGGCTGGTGGAAGTGAAGCGGCGCTACGATCCCGACAACCTGTTCCGCCACAACCACAACATCAATCCCGCTGGCTGAAGGCGTATCACGTGGCGGTCCGGAGCGGGGCAGGGCGACCTGCTCCGCCTTCACGCGGCTGCAATGCGGGCCTGCCAGCATTGCCGCGACCGCGTTGTATCCACAGGGAGAGCAGATCAGATGAGACCGGGCGAAGCAGAACTGGTGCGGCGCATCCACAACGAGGTGGCCGACTACTACGACGAAGAGATCGAACTGGAACTGGACGACCGCGAAGCCAGCGAAGCCTTCGGCGATCCTGTGCACCTGGACGACCAGGCCGAGCAGGACAGCCGCCGGAAATATTTCCGCGAGCTGTTCCGGCTGCAGGGCGAACTGGTGCGGCTGCAAAGCTGGGTCGCCGCCACCGGGCACAAGGTCGTGATCCTGTTCGAGGGGCGCGACGCCGCCGGCAAGGGCGGCGTGATCAAGCGCATCACCCAGCGGCTCAATCCGCGCGTCTGCCGCGTTGCCGCGCTGCCGGCGCCCAACGACCGCGAACGCACCCAGTGGTACTTCCAGCGCTACGTCGCGCACCTGCCCGCCGCCGGCGAGATCGTGCTGTTCGACCGCAGCTGGTACAACCGCGCCGGCGTCGAGCGCGTGATGGGCTTCTGTACCGACGACCAGTACGAGGAATTTTTCCGCTCCGTGCCCGAATTCGAAAAAATGCTGGTGCGCTCCGGCATCCAGGTGATCAAGTACTGGTTCTCGATCACGCACGACGAGCAGCGCCTGCGCTTCCTCAGCCGCATCCATGACCCGCTCAAGCAGTGGAAGCTCAGCCCGATGGACCTGGAATCGCAGCGCCGCTGGGAAGACTACACGCGGGCCAAGGAGATCATGCTCGAGCGTACCCACATCCCGGAAGCGCCGTGGTGGGTGGTGCAGGCCGACGACAAGAAGCGCGCGCGGCTGAACTGCATCCATCACTTGCTGGGCCTGGTGCCGTATGCCGAGGTAGACACGCCCACGGTGGTGCTGCCCGGCCGCGAACGCCATCAGGACTACGTGCGCCAGCCGGTGCCGAAGGAGATGATCGTGCCGGAAGTGTACTGATCGATGCCCGGCGCCTAGGGTATCCACGGGGTGCGCCATCGGCCCCATGCCGGAGGCGGCTACCTATAATGAAAGCGGCCACCCCGACATCCGCGGCGGCCGTGATCGTGGAACTGCTAGCTTTCTGGGCGGCCATGCTTGCCGCCTATCTCCTGATGAAGCGTGCCGGCTGCTTCAGCCAGCCGGTGCTCTATCCCGATCTGGAACACCCCTTCCGCTACTGGTGGGCGCAGCGGCTGGGGCGCCAGCCGGTGGCATTGCCGCCTTCTGTGCCACCTTCTGTGCCGCCGTCATCGCCGGAACGCGCGCAACAAAAAACCCGGAGAGCGTGACGCTGTCCGGGTTTGTGCGGGCTGGGCCCTGGCATTCCGATGGTGCCGAAGAGAGGAATCGAACCCCCGACCTTCTCATTACGAATGAGCTGCTCTACCGACTGAGCTACTTCGGCAACATGTTCCGGTGAACTGGAACAGCCCGCAATAGTAGCAGCGTTCTCCCGCCGTGTGAAGCCCTTTGTGTCGCCGATGCCATCTGGCGCCGGCATGAAAAAAACGGGGCGCGGCGCGCCCCGTTCAACGCGGTCCTGGCCGGATCAGGCCTTGGCCTGCGCTTCCTGGTGATAGCGGGTGACGCGCTCCACCTCGTTCTTCGAGCCCAGGATCACCGAGACGCGCTGGTGCAGCTTGGTCGGCTGCACGTCGAGGATGCGCTGCTCGCCATTGGTGGCGGCGCCGCCGGCCTGCTCGACCAGCATCGCCATCGGGTTGGCTTCGTACATCAGGCGCAGCTTGCCCGGCTTTTCCGGCTCGCGCTTGTCCCACGGGTACATGAAGATGCCGCCGCGGGTCAGGATGCGGTGCACGTCGGCAACCATCGAGGCGACCCAGCGCATGTTGAAGTTCTTGCCGCGCGGGCCTTCGTCGCCGGCCAGGCACTCGTCGATGTATTTGCGCACCGGCGGGGCCCAGTGGCGCATGTTCGACATGTTGATGGCGAATTCCTTGGTGTCTTCCGGAATCGTGACGTTGGACTGGGTCAGCACGAAGCTGCCCGCCTCGCGATCCAGCGTGAACATGTGCACGCCGTTGCCGACCGTCAGCACCAGCGTGGTCTGCGGGCCGTACACGGCGTAGCCGGCGGCAACCTGGTGCGTGCCGGGCTGCAGGAAGTCGGCCTCGGTCACGGTCTGGCCGGGCTTGGGCATGTGCAGCACCGAGAAGATGGTGCCAATCGAGACGTTGACGTCGATGTTCGACGAGCCGTCGAGCGGGTCGAACATCAGCAGGTATTCGCCCTTCGGGTAGCGGTTGGGAATCTCGTAGAACGATTCCATTTCTTCCGACGCCATCGCGGCCAGGTGGCCGCCCCATTCGTTGGCGTCGAGCAGCACTTCGTTGGCGATCACGTCCAGCTTCTGCTGGGTTTCGCCCTGGACGTTGCCGGTGCCGGCCGAGCCCAGCACGCCGGCGAGGGCGCCCTTGCTGACGGCGTTGGAAATGGCCTTGCAGGCACGCGCGACCACTTCGATCAGCAGCCGCAGTTCGGGCTGGATGGTGTTGTGCTTGCGCTGTTCCTCGACCAGGTAGCGGGTCAGGCTGATGCGAGTCATGGTTGGTTCTCCTTGGATGGCCGCAATTCTACATGCCCGGCCGCGCGGGGCCCGGCATCGGGGGCGTGGGCCGGGCTGCCTGTCCCGTCGCCGGCGCGCTCAGCCGGCCAGCGCCTTGCCGACGATCTCGCGCACGTCGCGCGACAGCGTGCTGCAGGCAGCGACGCGTTCCAGCTCGGCGCGCATGCGGTCGCGCAACGCCAGTTCGTACTTCTGCCAGCGGTCCATCACCCGCGCCAGGCGTGCCGCCACCTGCGGGTTGATGGCGTCCAGCGCCAGCACCTGGTCGGCCCAGAAGCGGTAGCCCGAGCCGTCCTCGGCGTGGAACTGCGCCGGGTTGCCGGAGCAGAAGCTGAAGATCAGCGAGCGCGCGCGGTTGGGGTTGCGCAGGTTGAAGGCGGGATGCTCCATCAGCGCCCGCACGGTATCGATGGTGCGCTTGCCGGCATGCGGGCCACCGGGCTGCGGGCCGACGCTGCCGCGCTGCATGCCCTGCAGCGAGAACCACTTGTCGATCACCAGCGCATCGTCTTCGAAGCGCTGGTAGAAGTCCGCCAGCGCGTGCTCGCGCCCGGGGGCGAAGCTGTTGACCAGCGCCGACAGCGCGGCGAAGCGGTCGGTCATGTTGTCGGCGTGCTGGTATTGCTGGTCGGCCAGCGCCTGCATCGCGGCGTCGCCGCTGTCGGCGAGATAGCCGAGCGCAAGGTTGCGCAGCGCGCGCTTCGCCGCCGAGGCGGCATCGGGCGAATACGGGCCCGGCGTGGCATTGGCTTCATAGGCGGCGAGCCAGTCGGCCTGCAGCGCGCGCGCCAGGCCTTCGCGCATGAACTGGCGGGCACGGTGGATGGCGGCGGGATCGGCCACGCCCATGCGCTCGGCCAGGTAGGCCTCGGCCGGCAGCACCAGGGCCTGCTCGCGGAAGGCGGGATTGAGCGTGTCGTCGGTCAGCACCGCGCGCATGGCGCGCACCAGCGCGGGATCGAGCCTGAGCTCGCGCCCCGCCTGCACGTCGGCCACCAGCTGCAGCAGCGCGCGCGTGGCCAGGCGCTGGCCGGCTTCCCAGCGGTTGAAGGCGTCGCTGTCGTGCGACAGCTGGAAGGTCAGCTGCGCGTCGGTGTACTCGGCATCGACGATCACCGGCGCGGAGAAATTGCGCAGCAGCGACGGCAGCGGCGCCTCGGCGCCGCGCGGCAGGTTGATAAAGCGGAAGCTCTGCTCGGCCTGCGTGAAGTCGAGCACGCGCGTGGTGCCGGCCGGCGCGCTCTCGCCCTCGAGCTGCAGCGGCAGGTCGTTGCCATCCGCGCCCAGCAGGCCGAGCGCGAACGGGATATGGAACGGCTGCTTGTCGGGCGTGCCGGCGCGGGTCTCGATGCCGACCTTGGGGCAGCGCTGCGACAGCGTCAGCGTCAGGCTGCCGTCGTCGCCGTTCCACGCGGTGCGCGCGGTCACCACGGGCGTGCCGGCCTGGCTGTACCACAGGCCGAACTGGCTGAGGTCACGGCCATTGGCATCGGCCATGGCCGCGCGGAAGTCGTCGCAGGTCACGGCCTGGCCGTCATGGCGCTCGAAGTACAGGTCCATGCCCTTGCGGAAGCCGTCGCGGCCCAGCAGGGTCTGGTACATGCGCACCACCTCTGCGCCTTTCTCGTACACGGTGACGGTGTAGAAGTTGTTGATCTCCTCGTAGCTGTCGGGGCGCACCGGATGCGCCATCGGGCCGGCGTCCTCGGGGAACTGCACCTGGCGCAGCACGCGCACGTCCTCGATGCGCTTGACCGCGCGGCCCGATTCCGAGCCCATCATGTCGGCCGAGAACTCCTGGTCGCGGAACACCGTCAGGCCTTCCTTCAGCGACAGCTGGAACCAGTCGCGGCAGGTCACGCGGTTGCCGGTCCAGTTGTGGAAGTACTCGTGGCCGACCACCGCCTCGATATTGGCGAAGTCGGTGTCGGTCGCGGTTTCCGCATTGGCCAGCACGTACTTGGTGTTGAAGATGTTCAGGCCCTTGTTCTCCATCGCGCCCATGTTGAAGTCGCCGACGGCGACGATCATGAAGCGGTCGAGATCGAGTTCCAGGCCGAAGCGCTGCTCGTCCCAGCGGATCGAATGGACCAGCGAATCCATCGCGTGACGGGTCTTGTCGAGGTCGCGCGGCTCGACCCACACCTGCAGCAGCTTGTCCTTGCCGGAGGCGGACCGGATCCGTTGCTCGATGCATTCGAGCTTGCCCGCGACCAGCGCGAACAGGTAGGACGGCTTGGGGAACGGGTCTTCCCAGACGGCTTCGTGGCGGCCATCGGGCAGTTCGCGCTGGCTTATCAGGTTGCCGTTGGACAGCAGCACCGGATAGGCGGCGCGGTCGGCGCGCAGCGTGACGCGGTAGGTCGCCATCACGTCGGGGCGGTCCAGGAAATAGGTGATGCGGCGAAAGCCCTCGGCCTCGCACTGGGTGAAGAAGTTGCCGTTGGAGACATAGAGCCCGGACAGCGTGGTGTTGGCCGCGGGCTGGCATGCGGTGGTGATTTCCAGCGTGCCCTGCGCCGGCAGGCCGGGCAGCGTCAGCGTGCCGCCGTCCTGGGTGGCGTTGGCCACCGGCTTGCCGTCCAGGCTGACGCCGATCAGTTCGAGCTCTTCGCCGGCCAGCACCAGCGGCGCATCGGGAGCGCCCGCCGTGCGCGCGAAGCGCAGCGTACTGGTGACCACGGTGCGCTGGGGATCGAGCTCCAGCACCAGCGCGGCGTGGTCGATGGCGAACGGCGGCGGGGTATAGTCCTTGCGATAGACGGTAACGGGCGTGTCGGTGCGCAGCATGGAGGGATCCTGTCTTCGGAAGACCGTTAGGAAAAGGGGGGCGGCCACGCGCGTGCAAGCAGCATGGCGCTGAAGTCCTCATTGTAGCCAAGGGGTCGGGGCGTGGTCTGGCGGGCGCCGCACCAAGCGGTGCGGGGAATTTCCACGGCGCCGGCGTGGTCTCAGAGACACGCAGGGTTTCAGCAGACAGAAGAGCGAGGTAGCACTATGTGGCAGCGCGCAGGCGGTGTCGGCAATCTAGGGGCAGCGGGCCGATGGCCCGGGCTGCGCGGGACGTGGGCAGCGCTGGCCCTGCTGGCGGCGCTGCTGCTGGCCGGGTGCGCCAGCACCGTGACCACCGATGTCACGTCGTTCCGCCAGCCCGGCTGGCAGAACGACGCGCCGCGCACCTACAGCTTCGAGCGCAGCGCCGAGCAGGCGGCCCAGCTCGACCGGCAGACCTATGAACAGTGGCTGGCGGCGACGCTGGCCGGGGTCGGCTTCGAGCAGGTGCCGGCCCGGCAGGCGCGCTACCTGGTCAGCATGGACTACGACTCGGTGCCGGGGCTGGTGCGCGTGGCCGAGACGGTCTACCCGGACCCGTGGTACGGCCCCTGGGGCCCGTACTGGGGCCCGTACTGGGGACCGGGCTACTACCGGCCGTGGGGCCCCTGGGGGCCGTGGGGCCCGGGCTACTGGCCGCCGCAGACGGTGGTGCGCGACGTGCCGGTGACGTTCTCCAGCCTGAGGGTGTATTTCAAGGACGCGGCCAGCGGCAAGCGGGTCTGGCAGGTCACCGCGCAGAACCAGGTCGAGAATGGCAGCCTGCCGGCGATGATGCCGTACCTGATCCGCAGCGCCTTCACCGACTTCCCGTCCGACAGCGGCCGTCCGCGCCGGGTGACGCTGGAGGTGGAGAAGAGCGCCAAGTAGGGCGACACCGGCGCGGCAACCAGGGTGAAAAACCAGGGCGGCAACGAGGGCGGCAACCAGCGGCAAAGACGGCCCCGGCGGCCGCCCGGATGCAATGCGTGCGGATGCATGCAGGAGCATGCTTCTGCACCGCCATTGCATACCCAATGGTAAAAGCTGTTTAACGGCCAGAATCCGCGCAAATTGCGGCCTGCGGGCGTGACGTGGTGGTACTTTGCGCGGGCGCGTGGGCTAGAATAGCTGCTCGATTTTTCCGGCCTGGCTGCCGGAGTCGTCAGTTTCGCTGCCAAAGCTAGTCCTTCGCTGCCGGCTTGTCGCTTGAGCCGGGTCGAACCATGGCGGGAGAGGGGCGCTTCCGGTCCGGGCCATTTTCCGGACGAGCCAATGAGCAGCAAGACCAGCGGTGATGCACCGCAACATGCCCCGAACAGTCCTGAAGCGCAGCTGCGCCTCGCCGCGCTGGAATACCACCGCAGCCCCACCAAGGGCAAGATCCAGGTCACCGCGACCAAGGCGCTGTCCAACCAGCGCGACCTGTCGCTGGCCTATTCGCCGGGCGTAGCCTACGCCTGCGAGGAGATCGCCAAGGATCCCGCCACCGCCGCCGAATACACCTCGCGCGCCAACCTGGTGGCCGTGGTCACCAACGGCACCGCCGTGCTGGGCCTGGGCGACATCGGCCCGCTCGCCGGCAAGCCGGTAATGGAGGGCAAGGGCTGCCTGTTCAAGAAGTTCGCCGGCATCGACGTGTTCGATATCGAGCTCGACGCGCGCGACCCGGACAAGATCGTCGAGATCGTCGCCGCGCTGGAGCCCACGCTGGGCGGCGTCAACCTGGAAGACATCAAGGCGCCCGAGTGCTTCTACATCGAGCAGAAGCTGCGCGAGCGCATGAACATCCCCGTCTTCCATGACGACCAGCACGGCACCGCGATCATCTCGGCGGCGGCGCTGCTCAATGGCCTGAAGGTGGTCGGCAAGGACATCGCCAAGGTGAAGATGGCGGTGTCGGGCGCCGGCGCTGCCGCCATCGCCTGCCTCGACACCATGGTCAGCCTCGGCGTGAAGCGCGAGAACGTCTCGGTGGTCGATTCCAAGGGCGTGATCTATGTCGGCCGCGACGCCAACATGGAAGCCAACAAGGCCCGCTACGCGCAGGACACCTCGGCGCGCACGCTGGCCGACATCGTCAAGGGCGCCGACGTCTTCCTGGGCTGCTCGACCGCCGGCGTGCTGACCGCCGAGATGGTCAAGACCATGGCCGAGCGGCCCATCATCCTGGCGCTGGCCAACCCCGAGCCCGAGATCCGCCCGGAAGTGGCCAAGGCCGCGCGCCCGGACTGCATCATCGCCACCGGCCGTTCGGATTACCCGAACCAGGTCAACAACGTGCTGTGCTTCCCGTACATCTTCCGCGGCGCGCTCGATTGCGGCGCGACCAAGATCACGGAAGCGATGAAGCTGGCCTGCGTCAAGGCCATCGCCGAGCTGGCCGAAGCCGAGCTGAACGACGCCGTGGCCGCGGCCTACGGCGGCCGCGAGCTGAAGTTCGGCCCCGACTACATCATCCCGACGCCGTTCGACCAGCGCCTGATCGAGAAGATCGCGCCGGCGGTGGCCAAGGCCGCCGAAGAGTCCGGCGTGGCCACGCGTCCGATCAAGGACCTGGAAGCGTATCGCCAGCAGCTGTCGACCTACGTCTACCACACCGGCCTGATCATGAAGCCGGTGTTCTCGGCCGCCAAGGCCGCGCCCAAGCGCGTGGCCTATGCCGAGGGCGAGGAAGAGCGCGTGCTGCGCGCGGTGCAGTCGGTGGTCGACGAAGGCCTGGCCCGTCCGATCCTGATCGGCCGCCCGCACGTGATCCAGATGCGCATCGACAAGGCCGGCCTGCGCCTGAAGCCGGGCGTGGACTTCGAGCTCATCAACCCCGAGGACGATCCGCGCTACCGCGCCTACCACGAGGCCTATCACGCGCTGCGCGGCCGCGACGGCGTGACCCCGGACATGGCCAAGGTGGCGCTGCGCCGCTCCAACACGCTGATCGGCACCATGCTGATGCACATGGGCGACGCCGACGCGCTGCTGTGCGGCACCGTGGGCCGCTTCGAGGCGCACCTCGAGCATGTGCGCGACGTGATCGGCCTGGCGCCGGGCGCGCATGTGTTCGCCGCGATGAATGCGCTGATGCTGGAGAAGTACACGCTGTTCATCACCGACACCTTCGTCAACGACGACCCCAGCGCGGAACAGCTCGCGGCCATCACCCAGCTGGCCGCGGAAGAGATCGCGCGCTTCGGCCTGCAGCCCAAGGTGGCGCTGATGTCGCACTCGATGTTCGGCTCGTCGACGCGCCCGTCGGCGCGCAAGATGCGCGAGGCCGCGCAGATCCTCGCGCGCGAGGCGCCGCACCTGGAAGTCGAAGGCGAGATGCAGGGCGATGCCGCGCTGGTCGAAGACGTGCGCCGCCACTTCCTGCCGTCGACCAAGCTCGCCGGCAGCGCCAACCTGCTGGTGATGCCGACGCTGGACGCCGCCAACATTGCCTTCAACCTGCTCAAGATCACGGGCGGACAGGGCGTGACGGTGGGCCCGATCCTGCTGGGCGCGGCCAAGCCGGTGCACATCCTCAACCCGCAGGCCACCACGCGCCGGATCGTCAATATGACGGCGGTCGCCGTGGCCGAGTGCAACGCGGTGCGCTGAGCCGCCGCGCACCCTCCGCCATGTAAAAAGCCGGGTCGATGACCCGGCTTTTTTGTTTGTTGCCCTGCCGCATCCGCGCGGCAACGGGCACTTTGGGTTGTGGCTATTGCAGCACGTTGTACTGCTCGCGCATGACCACGATGATGGATTTTGCCGCTGCGAGTTGATGGCCCAGGTTGTCGACGGACTCCTGCGGGAAATCGACTTCGGCGCTCCAGTTGCAACCGGTATGGTCAGGCTGGTGCATTCGCACCGCGTGCAGCTCGCATTCGCCGCACTCGGGGTTGTTGTCGAGGCACTGGTTCAGGATGGCCATCAGTTCCGAACGGGTCTTCGCGTATCGCCGCATGTGTCACCTCGCTGTCATGGTTTTTGAGGCCTGGAACACCAATCTAGGAAGCGCGCCGGGGCCAATCCAATTGAATCCGCCTATGGAGTGGCAGTTTCTCATCCGGGCCGGGACCGGCCGTGGTGTAGCGCAGCGCAGCATTGCGGCGCGCGCGGGTGGCGTCCGCTGCGCCTTGCCGCCCAATGAAAAAGGCCCGCCGGAAAGGCGGGCTCCAGTGCTGGCGGTGACGCGCTCAGCGCATCAGAACTTGTGGCGCACGCCCACGCCGAAGGTATCGCCGTGCTCGATGCCGGTGATCTTGTCGTAGTAGTAGGCGGCGTACACGTCGGTGCGCTTGGACAGGTTGTAGTCGTAGGCGACGGCAAAGGTATTGCGCTTGAAGTCGCCCAGCGAGTTGTCGACCTTGCCGTAGGCGTACGACGCCAGCAGGTTGCCGGCGCCGATGGGCACCGACGCGCCGAACTGGCCGTCGACGTGCTTGATGTCGCCCGACGGCGCGGTGGTGGCGCGGGTCTTGATGTACTGGCCCTGCGCGAACAGCTTGACCACCTTGAAGTCATAGGACAGGCCGATCTGGGCGGCGTCCTGGCGCGACAGGCCGAGGGCGGACATGTCGGTCGGCACGCTGTTGAAGCGGACCTGCTGGTAGGCCACGGTCGCGGCGAACGGGCCGTTGAAGTACAGGACGTTGCCGCCGAACTTCTGCTTGCCGGCGGCGCCCGGCTGCTCGCCGAAGCCATAGATGAAGTTGGCGGTCAGGCCGCCGAAGTTCGGCGTGCTGTACACCACCGAGTTGTTCCAGCCCGAATCGCCGATGATGCCGGGATCGGCGACGGCGCCGCTGACCGCGCCGAAGTAGGTGTGGAAGATCGTCGGCGAGAACACGTACGAGTCGACCAGCGGGTTGAACAGGATGGTCGAAATGAAGTACGGCGTGGTGTTGCGGCCCAGCTTGATGGTGCCGGCCTTGTCGTTCTGCAGGCCGACATAGGCGTTGCGGCTGAACATCGAGTCGCCGTCGAAGCGGCCGCTGCGGCCGGCGTCCGTGCGGAAGAAGCCGTTCAGGTCGAAGATGGCCTTGGTGCCGCCGCCCAGGTCTTCGGTGCCCTTGATGCCCCAGTAAGACGTCTGCATGCCGCCCGAGTTGGCCACCCATGCGCGCTCGCCCGAGCCCGGGCTCTTCACGCCGCCGACGAACATGTCAGCCTGGCCGTACAGCGTGACGCTGGACTGGGCCATGGCTGCGCCGGAAAAAAGGGTAGCCGCTACCGCCGCCAGCTTGAGCGCCGGCTTGTACTGCTTCTGCATTGTTAGACCTCCGTGGTTTTGATCCTGCTTGGAACGTTGTGTACTGGGTCCCTGACGGGTTCTTGTCATGTCTTTGTGCTTTTGTTCGTGCCGCCTGGCCGGGGCTCGGTGTGGTGTTGCATGGGGGCCGGCAGCATCGGGGTACAGCGTTTTTTTGTTATACAGGTGACGCTTTTTTGCTCAGGCGGATACTAAGTCGTCAAGACGGAACTGTGCAATGCGATGGATCTGGTTGATGCAAGTTTGCAACTCTTGCTGCGGCGTGTTTTCAATGCGGCGCGCGAACTCGGCGATGATGCCGTGGCGATCGTAGCCGCGCACCGCCAGGATGAACGGGAAGCCGAATTTCTGGTTGTACGCGGCGTTGAGCGACTGCAGCCGGTCGAACTCCTCGGGCGTGCACTGGTTCAGGCCGGCGCCGCTTTGCTCGCGCGTCGACTCGGCGGTCAGCTCGCCGCGCACGGCGGCCTTGCCGGCAAGTTCGGGGTGGGCGCGCACCAGCTTCAGCTGCGCCGCTTCGCCGGCCTCGTCGACGGCACGACGCAGCGCCTGCGCCAGCGCGGCGGCATCGGCGAAGGGCCGTTGCGCGGCGGCGGTCTCGGCAAACCACGGCGAATGTTCGTAGATGCCGCCCAGCACCTGCACGAATTCCGCGACCGGCATGGTGTTGAGTTGGGCGAGGGTGTAGGTCTGGCTCATGCTTGATTCCGGGGAGTGTAGGGGTGGGTGGCGGCCCAGTGCCGGGCGATGTCGACACGGCGGCAGATCCACACCTGGTCGTGCCCCTGCACGTAATCGAGGAAGCGCTGCAGCGCGCGGAAGCGGCCCGGGCGGCCGAGCAGGCGGCAGTGCATGCCGATCGACAGCATCTTGGGGCTGTCCAGCCCTGCGGGATCGCCTTCTTCATACAGCACGTCGAACGCGTCCTTCAGGTACTGGAAGAACTGCTCGCCGGTGTTGAAGCCCTGCGGCGTGGCAAAGCGCATGTCGTTCGAGTCCAGCGTGTACGGCACCACCAGGTGCGGCTTCTTCTCGCCGCCGCTGACTTCCACTTCGGTCCAGAACGGCAGGTCG
>NZ_AQUR01000100.1 GCF_000372525.1 Cupriavidus neocaledonicus | reverse complement strand
ACCGTCTCATGGACCTGCCGACACTTCGATCCGCATTCCTCGCAGTACATTACCTTGCTGACCGGCTTCAGGTACAGCGCCAGCGTACGGCTTTCCCCTTCTGGCCATACCACCAGATCCAGCTTGTAGCCATCCCAGCAGCCCAACGCCTGCAGCGTCTTCCGATCCAGCATCCCGTTCCCTATGACCGTCTTAACGGCCATTAGGATACGGAATGTGGCAAATCAGGCCCCGGAATTCTTCGAAGAACCTTTTTTTTCGCCCACGGCCCGGGGGCAAGCCAGCCGCAGCCGATGCGCGATGCCGACCTCGGCGGCGGCGCCCTGCATGGCAGCCGGAGGTAGCACGGCGGGCGCAGTGCCCGCCGCGGTGGCTTCCGTCGTTGCTTCGTCTGCGCTTCAGTTGCCGCTGCCCGATACCAGCCGGCGCTGGCGCACCGACTCGGCCAGGCCTTCGAGCACCTTGACCGAGTCATCCCAGCCGATGCAGGCATCGGTAACGGACTGGCCATAGGTCAGTTCATCGACCGGCTGGCCCTGCACGTGGTCCTGGCGGCCGGCCACGAGGTGCGATTCGACCATCACGCCGATGATGCGCTGGTCGCCGGCGGCAATCTGGCGGCCGATCTCGGCGCACACCGGGATCTGGTTCTCGTGCTTCTTGCTGCTGTTGGCGTGCGAGGCATCGATCATCAGGCGCGAGGCCAGACCGGCCTTGGCGATGGCATCGCACGCTTCCTGCACGCTGGCGGCGTCGTAGTTGGGCGTCTTGCCGCCGCGCAGGATCACGTGGCAGTCCTCGTTGCCCGAGGTCGACACGATCGCGGAGTGCCCGCCCTTGGTCACCGACAGGAAATGGTGAGGCTGCGACGCGGCCTTGATCGCGTCGACCGCGATCTTGACGTTGCCGTCGGTGCCGTTCTTGAAGCCGACCGGGCACGACAGTCCCGACGCCAGCTCGCGGTGCACCTGCGACTCGGTGGTGCGCGCGCCGATCGCGCCCCAGCTGACCAGGTCGGCGATGTACTGCGGGCTGATCATGTCGAGGTACTCGGTGCCGGTGGGCACCCCCATTTCGCTGATGGTCAGCAGCAGCTCGCGCGCGGTGCGCAGGCCGTCGTTGATCTTGAAGCTGCCGTCCATGTGCGGGTCGTTGATCAGGCCCTTCCAGCCCACCGTGGTGCGCGGTTTCTCGAAATACACCCGCATCACCACCTCGAGCTCGCCGGCGAAGCGCTCGCGCTGCACCTTGAGCAGCTTGGCGTATTCCAGCGCGGCGCGGGTATCGTGGATCGAGCACGGGCCGATGATGACGATCAGGCGGTCATCCATGCCGTGCAGGATGCGGTGCATGGCCTGGCGCGCGCCGTAGATCACGTCCGAAGCCTGTTCGGAGCAGCCGAACTCGCGGATCAGGTGCGCGGGCGGCAGCAGCTCCTTGAGTTCGCGGATGCGCAGGTCGTCGGTGTTCTTCAGCATGATGGCTCCAGGATTCTTGTGAGGTCGTGAGGGTGTGGGAAAACAAAGGGGTATAAAAAAACCGCCAGGGTCGCTGGCGGTTTTTTTGTATTCGGGGCGCTGCTTACAGCCATCCCTCCCTATCCGCCAGCGGTGTGAGATCGCCAAAAAAGTAAAAGTAAAACTTAGCGGACATGGCGAGAAAAGGCGTTGGCTTGGGTCAGCTTGAAACGATTTTGTTCGCGGGCGCTGGATTTATGCTGCACTGCGTGGCAGAAAGGCAGGAAATTGCGCGCTGCTTCGGAAATTTTCGGTGCGCATTGGCTGCGGGCCGCGCGTCGAAGCATCTTTATAGCGCCTTTTGCCGGGGTTGGCAAGTGTCGCCGCAGCCCTGCCGTGCGCTGGCGCACCCACGCCACTTGCATTTCGCCGAGGCCTTGCGAGCCTGCCGCCGCCGTCGCATTTCCGCTTTCCCGGCCATAGCCGATGGCTATATTGAAAGCGGGGAGCCGTGCGCACGGGGAGGTGCATCATGAGCGTCGATGAGGCGAGGCTGAATGCCTTCATGGAAAAATTCGTCGGCGATATCGGCGCGGTGATGCATGCCGCGACCGTGGTCGTCGGCGATGAACTCGGGCTGTACAAGGCGCTGGCGGAAAAGCCGATGACCGTCGCCATGCTGGCGGCCAAGACCCATACCGACGAGCGTTACCTGCGCGAATGGCTGTCGGCGCAGGCGGCCAGCGGCTACGTCGACTATGACGCGGGCTCGGGCCAGTTCAGCCTGAACGAGGAACAGGCCTATGCGCTGGCGCAGGAGGGCAGCCCGGCCTTCATCCCGGGCGCCTTCCAGATCGCCGTGGCGCAGTTCCGCGCGATCCCGAAGCTGATCGACATCTTCCGCAACGGCCGCGGGCTGGGCTGGCACGAGCACGACCCCGCGCTGTTCCATGGCACCGAGCGGTTCTTCCGGCCAGGTTATGCGGCGCACCTGGTGTCCGAGTGGATCCCGGCGCTGGACGGCATGGCGGCGCGGCTCAGGGCAGGGGCCATGGTGGCGGACGTGGGCTGCGGCCATGGCGCGTCGACCATCATCATGGCGCAGGCGTTCCCGGCGTCGCGCTTTATCGGCTTCGACTACCACGAGCCCTCGGTGCGCCATGCGGCCGAGGCCGCGCGCCGCGCCGGCGTGGCCGAGCGCGTGCGCTTCGAGGTGGCCAGCGCCAAGGACTATGGCGGCAAGGACTTTGACCTGGTGGCGGTGTTCGACTGCCTGCACGACATGGGCGACCCAGTGGGCGCGGCGCGCCACGTGCGCGAGACCCTGCGCGCCGACGGCGCCTGGATGATCGTCGAACCCTTTGCCAACGATGCGCTGGAGCAGAACCTGAATCCGGTGGGCCGGGTGTTCTATTCCGCCTCGACCTTCATCTGCACGCCGGCATCGCGCTCGCAGGAAGTCGGCCTGTGCCTGGGCGCGCAGGCGGGCGAGGCGCGCATGCGCGGGGTGGCGGAGCAAGCGGGCTTCCGCAGCTTCCGGCGGGCGGCGCAGACGCCGTTCAATCTGGTGTATGAAGTACGGCCGTGAGGGTGGGCCGTGACCTGCGGTGTTCCTGCTTGCCGCCTGGTTACTCCCTCTCCCGCGCGCGGGAGAGGGTCGGGGTGAGGGCCGGCTTTGGCCGAAGCCATCGCGCTGAAAAAAACAGTTGGCCTTGCTTGTTGTGGTGCCTGGCTAGACCACCCCTCACCCCAGCCCTCTCCCCGTGAGGGGAGGGAGAACACCTTGCCTTGGCGAGTTCGTTCGGTGTGGGCCTATCGGACTACGTTCTTTTATGCCGTCCCGCCCACCGTCATATTCTCGATGCGCAGCGTCGGCTGGCCCACGCCCACCGGCACGCTCTGGCCTTCCTTGCCGCACACGCCGACGCCGGAATCCAGCCGCATGTCGTTGCCGATCATGGTCACGTCCTTGAGCGATTCCGGGCCGTTGCCGACCAGGGTCGCGCCCTTGACGGGGTAGGTGATCTTGCCGTCCTCGATCATGTAGGCCTCGCTGGCCGAGAACACGAACTTGCCGTTGGTGATGTCGACCTGGCCGCCGCCAAAGTTGACCGCATACAGGCCGCGCTTGACGCTGGCGATGATCTCCTGCGGATCCTTGTCGCCGTTGAGCATGTAGGTGTTGGTCATGCGCGGCATCGGCAGCGCGGCATAGCTTTCGCGGCGCGCGTTGCCGGTGACCGGCATCTTCATCAGGCGCGCGTTGAGCGTGTCCTGGATGTAGCCGCGCAGGATGCCGTCCTCGATCAGCGTGGTGCACTGGGTCGGGTTGCCTTCGTCGTCGAGGTTGAGCGAGCCGCGGCGGTTGGCCAGGGTGCCGTCGTCGACCACGGTCACGCCCTTGGCCGCGACGCGCTCGCCCATGCGCCCGGCGAACGCCGACGAGCCCTTGCGGTTGAAGTCGCCTTCGAGCCCGTGGCCGACCGCTTCGTGCAACAGCACGCCGGGCCAGCCCGGGCCCAGCACCACGGTCATGGCGCCGGCCGGGGCCGGGCGCGCGTCCAGGTTGACCAGCGCCGACGACACCGCCTCGTCCACATACTGCTGCAGCAGGTCGTCGGTGAAATAACCATAGGCATAGCGGCCGCCGCCGCCGGACGAGCCGATCTCGCGGCGCCCGCCCTGTTCTGCGATCACCGTGACCGAGACCCGCACCAGCGGGCGCACGTCGGCGGCGATCACGCCGTCGCTGCGCGCCACCAGCACCACGTCGTACTCGCCGGCCAGGCCCGCCATCACCTGCACCACGCGCGGATCCTTGGCGCGCGCCATGCGTTCGATGCGCTCGAGCAGCGCCACCTTTTCCGCCGCGCTCATCGAGTCGAGCGGGTCGTTGGGCGTGTACAGGTTGCGCCCCGCGTGCGTGGCCAGCTCGCCGGCGACCTTGACGCGGCCGCTGCCGGCCTTGCCGATGGTGCGCGTGGCGGCTGCCGCCTGCGACAGCGCGGGCAGGCTGATTTCATCCGAGTAGGCGAAGGCGGTGCGGTCGCCCGAGACCGCGCGCACGCCCACGCCCTGGTCGATGCTGAAGCTGCCCGACTTGACGATGCCTTCTTCCAGGCTCCAGGCCTCGTTGCGGGTGTACTGGAAGTACAGGTCGGCGTAGTCGACCTTGTGCGTGAAGATATCGGCCAGCACGCGCTGGAGCCTGGCTTCGTCCAGGCCGTACGGCGCCAGCAGCAGTTGCTGCGCGGTGGCCAGGTTGCGGATTCCGAGATCGCCGGCGTTCATGAGAGGTCCTTTTTTTCCTTGGGCCGCGCGGGCTGGCCGGCGCGGCAAACAATCCTGTGGGCGAGGGCGCCATCGGCCCCCGCGCTTGCGTACATGCTACAGCACCCGGTGCCGCAATGCCGGCAGGTTCTGCCGGACTTCCTCCAGCCGCGCCGGGTCGATCACGCCGCCGACCACGCCTTCGCCCTCGGGCAGCATCGCCAGCACTTCGCCCCACGGGTCGACCAGCATCGAATGGCCCCAGGTGCGCCGGCCGTTCTCGTGCTTGCCGCCCTGCGCCGCCGCCAGCACATAGCACTGGTTTTCGATGGCGCGGGCGCGCAGCAGGATTTCCCAGTGGGCCTGCCCGGTGGTGTAGGTGAAGGCGGCCGGCATCAGGATCAGGCTGGTGCCGCCGTCGGCGGCCAGGCCGCGGTACAGCTCCGGGAAGCGCAGGTCATAGCACACCGACATCGCCACCCGGCCGCAGGGCGCGTCGAAGCTGACCGGCGTGCGCCCGGCCAGGATGGTGCGCGACTCGTCATAGCTTTCGGTGCCGCGGGTGAAGCCGAACAGGTGGATCTTGTCGTAGCGCGCGATGCGCTCGCCTTGCGGGTTGAAGGCGAGCGAAGTGTTGTACACGCGCTGCGGATCGTCGCACCACATCGGCAGCGTGCCGCCGACCAGCCAGATGCCATGGCGGCGCGCCGTGTCGGCCAGGAACTGCTGTACCGGGCCGTCGCCGTCGTGCTCGCGCACCGCGACCTTGTCGGATTCGGCGCGGCCCATGATGCAGAAGTACTCGGGCAGCAGCACCAGCTCGGCGCCGCCGGCGGCGGCCTCGGCGATGCGCGCCTCGGCGCGCGCCAGGTTGGCGTCGAGCGAGGTGCCGGTCACGGTCTGGACGGCGGCAACGCGGAACGGGGCAGGGCTGGCTGGGTTGGCTGGGCTCATGGGGGCGGCATCTTCTTCTAGCGCGGGAAGGCCGGGTCCGCGCGGTTCTGGAAGGTCGGGCCTTGCGCCTTATTGTCCTCCACTTTGCCGACCTGTGGGTTGGCCCAGCTGCCCGAGATCCGGTAGTGCTGGGTGAACATCTTGGAGAACTCGTCGGCGAACAGCAGCTGCGCGGCAAGCGTGCCGATGCCCAGCGCGGGGTTGATGAAGGCCGCCGCGATCGACGTGGTGGTGGCGTTGATGCGCGGCACCACCTCGACGCGCAGGTCCTGGGTCTCGCGCAGCAGGTTGGCCGTGCCGCTCATGCTGGCGATGATCTGCGGGCTGCGCAGCCGGAAATCCTGGATCGTGCCGACGCCGTTCTCGATGGTGCCGCTGCCGGTGATGCGGTCGAACAGCAACCCGCGCCCCGAGAGCGTGCGGAAGTCCAGCGTGGCAAAGCGCAGCAGGCCCTGCAGGCTGAGCACGCCCAGCAGGCGCGCCGCGCCCGGCTCGACGCTGAGGATCTGGCCGTTCTCCAGGTCCAGCGACAGCTTGCCGGTCAGCGTCGGGTAGTCGATCGACAGCGGCGAGCCGCGCCACGCCACGCGGCCCTCGAGCTTGCCCTTGCCGTCGCTGAGAGTATGCGGCAGCCCCAGCCGGTCCAGCGTGGCGCCGGCGTCGCGCACGTCGATGGCGAAGGACAGCAGCGTGCGGCGCTCGGCGCTGGCGTCGGCGCGCAGGCGGCGCGGCACGCGCCAGCTGCCGTTGCCGGTCAGGGTGGCGCCGGGCTGCTCGAGCTGCAGCTTGTCCAGGGTCCAGACCGGATCGGTGCCGCCGGCGCCGGTCTCGGTATGCGCCTTGACCTCGAGCTTGCCGAAGTCGTGGCCGCGCAGCATGAACTGGTCGGCGACCAGGTCGATCGCGGGCAAGGTGTCGATGCTGCTGGCCAGCGCATCGACCACGTTGTGCTCGTCGTTGGCATCGGGCACGTTCAGGCGCGCCAGGCGCAAGCGCAGCGAAGCGGCCGCAGCCGTCGCGCCCGGGCGCCATTGCACCGCGCCGGCAACCTGGCGCGAGTCGACCCTGGCGTTCCAGCCGTCGGTCTCGCGGCTGGCTTCGAGCGAAACCTCGTCCAGCGTGCGGCCCATGCCGTGCAGCGTGCGCGCGCGCAGCGCGATGCGGTTGGGCAGGAACGGCGAGGGCGGCTCGTCGGCACCCGCGCCGTCAGCGCCGCCGCCGAAGGCCGCGCGCCAGGCATCGATATCGAGCTGGTCGAAGGTGGCCGCGGCGCTGACGCCTGCCGCCGGCAGCGGCGCCGCCTGCTGCACGCCGATGGCGCCCGCCAGCACGTCGAAACCACTGCCGCCGTCGCGGCGCAGCAGGTAGCGGGCATTGAGCACATTGCCCACCTGCACGGCGAGTTCGTCGGTGCCGGCGCGGGTGGATCCGGCAGCATTGGCAGCCGGGCGCAGTTCCACGCGCAGCGGCAATGCGGGCGCGGCGGCCTTGGCCAGCGGCACCGGCAGCTGCAGCGCCATGCCGTTGAGCTCGGAGCTCAGCTGGACCTGCAACTGCCGTTCGCGCACGCCGATCACGGCGCTGTAGCCGGTGGCGCCTTCCAGCCGCGCCGCCAGCGGCGCCAGCGCCGTGCCCGCGGCGGCGTCGCGCAGCCCCGCGGCCGAGGCCTGGCCGCTGGCACTCACGCGCGTGGCACCGTCCGGCTGGGTGCCGCCGGCCAGGCGCAGCTCGCCGCCCAGGAAGCGGGCGCGCAGGTTCTCAAGCCCGAAGCCACGCTCGTTGAAGGTGATGACCCCGCTGGCATTGCCCAGCTGCGGCAACTGCGGGCTGAGCACGACATCGTTGCCGGGAAAGCGGAAGCGGCCATCGACCCTGGCCGCGTCGGCGTGTTCCAGCGGCATCTCGAGCTTGAGCCTGAGCTCGCCGTTGCCGCCGGCCCGGGCCGCGTCGGCCACGTGCCCGGTCCATGCACGCACCGGCGAGGTGTTGATGTAGCGCACGAAGCCTTGCACCGGCCCGGTGGCGCTGCCGTCGATGGCGAGCTTGCCGCGCGGGCTCAGGTCGTCGATGCGGCCGCTGACATCGTGCAGCGTGACGCCGGCAATGTCCTGCACCGTGGCCCGGCGCGCCAGGAAGGTCATGCCGCCGCGGTCGAACACTACGCGCCCGGCGATGTCGGTGAACACCGGCCACGACGATGCGCCGCCGGCGCCATGGGCCGGCTCGTGGGCCGCGTCATGCGGCGCGATCTGGTAGCTGACGTGTTCGATCGGCACTTCGACGCGGAACTCGCCCGCCTTCTCGTGCGGTGCGTGGAACGGGAAGTGCGCCAGGTCGCCGCGCAGCACGAAGCTGACCCCGGCGGCCTCGCCGCCGGCGAGCGCGCCGGACAGGTAATGGCGGGTGGCCGCGGGAATGCTCAGCGGCAGGTAGCGCGGCACCCGCGCGACGCTCGCGCGGGTCATCTCGCCGGCAATGTCGGCGATGCCCGAGACCCCGTCGCCGCCTTCGCGCCAGGTGCCGCGCACCGAGCCGGCGGCGTCGGCATTGGCAAAGCGCACGCCGTCCAGCGTCACCGCCAGCTTGCCGTCGCGGTGCTGCCAGCGCACGTCGCCGGCGATCTGGTCGAACGGCAGGCGCGGGTCTTCGAACAGCCCGGGCAGCACCAGCGCCGCGTCGTTGCCCTCGAAGCGCGCGCGGCCCTGCTGGTCGTCGAGGGCGAAGGCGCCGGACAGGCGCGAGAAGCCCGGCGTGCCCAGGCGCGCATGCCCGGCGGCGTCGAGCGCGGGCACCGCGGGCTGCCCGTTGATCGAGACCTCGCGCAGTGTGCCCTGGATGCTGTAGTGGGGCTTGCCGCCGCCGCGCTCGAGCATGCCGGTGCGCGCGCGGGTCCAGCTGGCGTTGAGGTTGTCGATGTGGCCGGCCGGCTGCAGCGCGCGCAACCGGCGCAGCACCGCGGTATCGATCGGCATCGAGGTGGCCAGCGCGCGCACCGTGTTCAGGTCCAGCGACGGCGCCTTCAGCGAGAACTTGTTCAGCGTGCCGTCCTTGGCCCGGGCCCAGCCGATGGCCACCTTGCGCATGCCTTCGCGCCAGCTGCCGTCGGCCACCGCGGGCGCGTTGCCGTGGTCGGGCGGCGCCGGCCGCTGGCCCTGCAGCGGCTGCAGGGGCTGCAGGGGTTGCCATAGCAGCGTGTCGACGGTCAGCAGGTTGCTGCCGTCGCGCTCGGTCCGGTGCAGCAGCAGGGCCTGCGCATTGGCCAGCCGCAGCGGCGCGGCGGCGCCGGCCAGCTGCAGGTCGACGCCGCTGGCGCGCAGCCGGGTCTGGCTGCGCACGATGCGGCCCTGACGGAATTCGATGCTGCCGTCGGTGCTGAAGGTGCCGCTGGCGACGCGCTCGAACATCGCCAGGTAGCGCTGCAGCACCGGCAGCTGCAACTGGCCGAGGTCCCAGGTGGCCTGGCCGGTCCAGTGGCGCCAGTTGCCGGCGCTGTGCAGGTAGTCGTCGCGGAAGGTCGAGCGCACCTCGAGCGGGCGCGGGCCCAGCGCGGGCGAGCGCGCTTCCAGGTGGAAGGTGTGGCGCGCGCCCTCGCGGCGCGTGTCGAGGCGGATCTCGCCGATGTCGAGCCGCGGCAGGCGCGCCTTTTCATCGAGCCAGCGCAGCTTGCCGTCGGACAGTGCCACGCGGCCCTGCGACATCAGCCAGCCCAGGAAGCGGTCGTCGTCCTGCTGGCCGCCGGTGGCGTCGACCACCATGCCGGCGACCAGCAGCCGGCCCTCGGGGGTGCGCCGCACCAGGATGTCGGTGCCGCTCGCGCTCAGGCTGACGAACTGCAGGTTCATGCTGACCAGCGAGCGCCACGCCAGCTTGCCGTCGAGCGTGGCGGCCGACAGCAGCGCGCGCTGCTGGCCGTCCACCGCGCTCAGGCCGCGCGCGCGGAAGGCGGGGTGCCAGCCGTCCCAATAGGTATCGAGCGAGCCGATCCTGACCTGGGCCGACAGCGCCTGCGAACCGCGCTGTTCCAGCCACTCGCGCGCGGCGGAGGCCTGCGGCCACAGCACGAAGCGGATCAGCAAGCCGGCCGCCAGCGCCAGCACCGCCAGCACCAGCGCCAGGCGTACCAGCGCGCGCCCCAGGCCGCGCCAGAACGGATGGCGCACGACCGCCGCGGCGGCGCGCGCCGTGGCGCGACCCAGCGCGCCGGCGCGCGCCCAGGTGGCGCTGCGGCGCGGGGCGTCAGCGGTGTCGATGCCAGGGGAAACGGTGGGCGTAGCCGGCAGCGTGGTGGCGGCCTCGTGCCCGCCCGCGCCGCCAGTGGGGGGAGAAGCGTCAGCGGGTTGTGGGGCGCGGCTGGACATGCGCAGATTATCCGACAATACTAGCCGCTCTCCAATCTGGTGCCCGGCCGGCTAAAACAAGAAATGCACAAGCTGCGCGCACCGCGGCGGGGTACCCTGGCCGCACCTTTCGCACCTTTGCTTGCATTTCAAATACTGGAATGACTGCCTCTGATCCGACGAGTTCCGCCGCCGGCGACGCTGCTGACCAACATGGCGCGCGCGCCACACCGGAACCCGCCCATGCGGCCTCCGTCGTACCGGGACAGGGCCCCGGCACCATGGCCGCCGGCGCCTTTGCCGTCACCGCGGCGCGGGCGCCGCAGCCGGACGGCGCAGGCGCCCGGGCAGGCGGCGACGTATTGTACTCGGCCGCGTACTCGCACTACGCGCGGCGCGTGCTGCAGGCCCGCCCGGACCTGCCGGAGGTCCTCGCCGCCGCGGTGGCGCAGCCGCTCACGCGCGCCTGGATGGCAGCGCCGCTGCAGGCGCTGCACGTCCCCTCGGCCGATGTAGAGGAGGCCACCAAGCGTGCGCTGCGCCGGCTGCGCGCCGAGGTCATGTGCGCGGTGATCGAGCGCGACCTGCGCGGCCTGGCGACGCTGGGCGAGGTCACCGGTGCCATGACCGACCTGGCCGAACTGGCGATCCAGCATGGCCTGGCGGTGCTGGGCGAGGACCTTGCCGCCACCTTCGGCCGCCCGCTCGGCGCCCACAGCGGCGAAGTGCAGGAGCTGGTGGTGGTGGGCATGGGCAAGCTGGGCGGGCGCGAGCTCAATGTCTCGTCCGACATCGACCTGATCTTCCTCTACGACGAAGACGGCGAGACCCACGGCGGCCCGCGCACCCTGTCCAACCACGAGTACTTCATCCGCCTGGGCCGCCGGCTGATCAACCTGCTCGCCGACGTGACCGCCGACGGCTATGTGTTCCGCGTCGACATGCGCCTGCGTCCCAATGGCGATGCCGGGCCGCTGGCCTGCAGCCTGGGCATGCTCGAGGAATACCTGGTGGTGCAGGGCCGCGAATGGGAACGCTATGCCTGGATCAAGGGCCGCGTGGTGTCGGCGCTGGACTCGCCCCATGCGCAGCGGACCGCCGCGCTGCTGGCGCGGCTGACCTCGCCGTTCGTGTTCCGGCGCTACCTGGACTACGGCGTGATCGCGGCGATCCGCTCGCTGCATGCGCAGATCCGCAGCGAGGCCGCCAAGCGCAGCGGCGGCCTGGCGGGACATGGCCTGGGTCTCGGCGGGCAGCGCTCGTTCAATATCAAGCTGGGCCGCGGCGGCATCCGTGAGATCGAGTTCATGGCCCAGGTGTTCCAGCTGATCCGCGGCGGCCAGGACCCCGCGCTGCGCATCCGGCCGACGCTGGAGGTGCTGGCGGTGGCGGTCGAGCGCGGCCTGCTGCCCGCCGGGCAGGCCGAGCAACTGGGTGACGCCTACCGCTTCCTGCGCCAGCTCGAACACCGGCTGCAATACCGCGACGATGCCCAGACCCACCACCTGCCGGGCTCACCGGACGAGCAGCACGCGGTGGCGCAAATGATGGGCTGCGCCGACTGGCCGGCCTTGCTGGCGCGGCTTGCCGAGCTGCAGGAACCGGTCGCGCAGCAGTTCGAAGCCACCTTCTCCGATCCCGACGCCGGTCCGTGCGAGGCACTGTGGCCGGACATCGTCATGGAAGACAGCGCCGCGCGCGCGCAGGACAACCCGCGCCAGGACCCGTCGCAAGAGGCCGCCGACAGCGCGGTGCCGTGCCAGCGGCTGCAGGCCGCCGGCTTTACCGACTGCAATGCGCTGCTGGACCGGCTGCGCGCGATCGCCGCGTCGCTGCGCTATCGCGCGCTGTCCGAAGCCAGCCGCGCGCGCTTCGACCAGCTGGTCAACCGCGCGCTCGACCTGGCCGCGCGCCAGGACGATCCCGACAGCACCATCGGCCGCTTCATCGACTTCCTCGAGGCGATCAGCCGGCGCGCCTCCTACCTGTCGCTGCTGTCCGAATACCCGCAGGCGATGGACCGCGTCGCGCAGACGCTGCACGCCTCGCGCTGGGCCGCGGCCTACCTGACGCGCCATCCGCAGCTGCTGGACGAGCTGCTCGACAGCGACGCGCTGGCCGGCGCGCCCGACTGGGCCGCGTTCCGCAAGCGCCTGCATGAACGGCTGCTGGCCGCGGAGGGGCAGGTCGAGCAGCAGATGGATATCCTGCGCCGCGAACACCATGCCGAGACCTTCCGCGTGCTGCTGCAGGACCTGCAGGGCATGCTGACGGTGGAGCAGGTGGCCGACCGCCTGTCGGACCTGGCCGACGCGATGCTCGACGCGACGCTGGAAACGGTGTGGCGCCAGCTCGCCACGCGCCACCGCGAGGTGCCCCGCTTCGCCGTGATCGCCTATGGCCGGCTGGGCGGCAAGGAACTGGGCTATGCCTCGGACCTGGACATCATCTTCCTGTACGACGACGAGCATGAGCGCGCGCCCGAGGTCTATGCCGCCTATGCGCGCCGCCTGATCACCTGGCTCACCAGCCATACCGCGGCCGGCGCGCTGTTCGACGTCGACACGCGGCTGCGCCCCAACGGCGCGGCGGGGCTGCTGGTGACCAGCTTCGACGCGTTCCGCCGCTACCAGCTGCGCGAGGGCGACAACACCGCCTGGGTCTGGGAACACCAGGCGCTGACGCGCGCGCGCTTCTGCGCGGGTGACGCCGCCATCGGCGCCCGCTTCGAGGCGCTGCGCGGCGAGGTGCTGTGCCAGCAGCGCGACGCCGCGGCGCTGCGCGCCGAGATCGCGCAGATGCGCCGCAAGGTCGCCGAGGGCCATCCCAATCCGACCGAACTGTTCGACCTGAAGCACGACCGCGGCGGCATGGTAGACATCGAGTTCACGGTGCAGTACCTGGTGCTGCTGCACAGCCGCGCGCATCCGCAGCTGACGCGCAACGCCGGCAATATCGCGCTGCTGCGCGAGGCCGGCGAGCTCGGCCTGATCGATGCCACGCTGGCACTGGCGGTGGGAGACGCCTACCGGCTGTTCCGCGCGCGCCAGCATCAGCTGCGCCTCGACGGCCAGGTCCATGCGCGCGTGGCGCCGGCATCGATGGCCGCGCAGACCGCGGCGGTGGGCACGCTATGGCAGGCCGTGTTCGGTGAGGATTGACGCCGCGGGGACGCCGGCACCCGCCGGCGCATCGTGGCCGGGGCTGCTGGCGGCGGTGGCGCTGGTATGGGCGCTGTCGGCAACGTTCACCTTCGTGCCGTGGTGGCACGCGCATGGCCTGTACCTGCGCGACGCGGTGCGGGTGGACGGCCAGTGGTGGCGCCTGGCCACGGCGATGTGGGTGCACCTGGACGGCCATCACTGGCTGGCCGACATGCTCGCCGCCACCGGCGTGCTGGCGATCTGCGCGCGCGTGGCGCGGGTGCGCAACCTGTTGCTGGTGCTGGTCGCCTGCGGCATCGCGGTGCAGCTGGTGCTGCTGCGCGTGCCGGCGATTGCCTGGTACGGCGGACTCTCGGGCGCGCTGCACGGGCTGGCGCTGTGGGGCGCGCTGGGGCTGCTGCGCGCGCCGGGACTGGCGCGCATCACCGGCGTGCTGCTGTGCCTGGGCGTGCTGGCCAAGGTCTGGGTGGAACAGTCGTGGCTGGCGCCGGTGGTGTTCGATCCGGCGTGGGGCTTCGGCGTGGTGCGCGTCGCGCATGCGGCCGGCGCCGTGGCCGGCCTGCTGTGCTGGGTCTTGCAGGAGTGGTGGCTGGCGCGGCGGCCGGCGCGCGATAGCGGCGCCGCCGCCTGAGCACCACCGCAGCCGCTAGCCGCGGCGGCGCAGCGCGAAACCGGCCAGCCCCGCCAGGGCCAGCAGCAGCCCGCTCCACAGCGGCACCGCGCCGCCGCCGCCACCGCCATCCGCGGCGGGTGCCGGCGCGGCCTGCACCGGCGGCATGCCCAGCGCGGCCAGCAGCGCACCGTCGGCATCGAGCAGGCCCGCGCCGCACACCCCCGGATTGGTGGTGCAGAAGGTGCCAGAGGGATGCGGCCGCGCCGAGCTCTTCAGCGCCGCGGTGACCTGCGCCGGCGTCAGCGAGCCGTTGAGCGCGAACATCATCGACACCACGCCCGAGACCATCGGCGCGGCGAAACTGGTGCCCGCCGACGACGCCACCACGTAGTTGCCCAGCGAGGTCTTGCCGTCATTGCTGAGCGTGCGGATCACCGAAGGCGTGACCGTGCAGCGGCCGTCGACCACCTGCGAGTTGCCGCAGCCGCCGCCCGGCGCGCTGATTGCCACCTGCGGTCCGACGTTGGCATAGCTGGCGTTCTCGCCGTCGTTGGCGTGCGCGGTGACGGCAATCACGCCGCTGCAGTCGGCCGGCGCCTCGACCGCGCCGCGGTTGTTGCCGGCCGCGGCCACCACCACCACGCCGCGCGCGTTCAGGTCGTTGACAGCCTGCTGTTCGATGCCGCTGCAGGTGCCGCCGCCCAGGCTGATATTGACCACGCGCGCCGGGTTGGGGTTGTCCGGCACGTTCGGCACCGGCAGGCCGCCAGCCCAGCGCATGCCGTCGACGGTGTCGGACAGCAGCGCGCCGCAGCGTCCCGAGACCCGCACCGGCAGGATGCGCGCATTCCAGTCGACCCCCGCGATGTCGCGCGCGTTGTTGGTCAGCGCCCCCAGCACGCCGGCCACGCGCGTGCCATGCCAGCTGTTGTTGGTGGGCTCGGGCGTGGGCGTGCTGCTGCCGGGGCAGGTGAAGCCGGCCGGCAGGTTATCGCCGGCATCGGTCGGGTCGCCGTCGCGGCCGTCGCCGTCATTCGAGACCGTGGTGGTGCTGATGAAGTCGAAGCCGGACAGCAGCCGTCCCTGCAGGTCGGGATGGGGCAGGATGCCGGTATCCACCACCGCCACCACCATGCCGCTGCTGCCGCCGGTGCGGTCCCACGCGCGCGGCAGGTTGACGCCACCGATGGCGGTGCCGGTGCCCTTCAGGTACGGCTGGTTGACCTGGAACTCGGGATCGTTGGGCAGGGTGTCGTGCAGCCGCAGCCAGCGGTCGGGCACGGCGTCGGCCACGCGCGGGTCCTGCCGCAGCCGCGCCGCCGCGGCTTCGGGGTCGGCGGCAAAGGCGTCGGGCACCTGCAGCAACTGCAGGTTGCCGCCCATCGCGCGGCGCGCCGTGACGGCGATGCCGGTGCGTTCGCTCAGCTGCTTGAGGGCTTCGGCGGCTGCCGGCGACTTGCCGGCGCCATTGCCGTCGACCGCGGTGGTGCCGTCGCGCCAGCGCACGATGATGTGGCCGGTATAGGCCGGTGCGGACTGCGCGCCGGCTGCCAGCGCCGTGCCGGTCGGGAGCGCCCCGCATACAGCGGCAGCGGCCAGGGCGATGGCCCGCCAGCGGCGGGCCGCGAAGCTGCGGCAGAACACGGACAGCACGGATTGCGGCATGGATTTCTCCTCCCTGGGGCGTGGCGCGCTCGGGCCGGGCCGGCGCGTGGGCATGTTATGTAGCGAATACGATCCAGCCGGGTTGTGCAAGGGCGGTGTTGTTTTCGTCCCCGTTCGTTAATGCCGCATTCCGTACGGGTCCGCTCCGCCTCAGCGCGCCGGCATGTCGCGGCTGGTGGGAATACTGCGGCTGGGCTTGAGCAGCCGGTCGGGCTCGGCGGTCTCGATGCGCGGCGTGGCGCGCAGCGTGTCGACGGCCTGGTCGAGGCTGGCGTCGGCCGACGGCGAGATCGCCGTGACCAGCCAGACTCCGCCCGACATCGGCCGCTTGACCACATAGCGGATCGGCCCCTTGATTTCGGCCAGCAGCTTGCCGGCGTCTTCGGACAGGTCCACCGCGGGCGGCTTGAAGCGGACCATGATGTCGCCCAGCGCGCGGTCGTCGCTGATGCTGCCCGGCGGCGGCGCCGAGGCCTTGGGCTGGGCCTGGCAGGCGGACAGCGCCAGCAATGCGGCCGAGGCGGCGGTGGCAAGGGCCAGCAGCGCGCGCAGCGAGGCGCGCGGGCGGTGGCCGGTGGGCGGCGCTGGGCGGGTCATGGGGAAGCTCCTGTCGATAAATGAATTGGCGCGATGCCACGCAAGGCCGCGCAAGATGGCGCGACGCTCAGCCCGCGGCGGCGCGGCGGCCGCGCTTGCCGTCCTTGCCCGCGCGCGCGGGCTGGCCGGCGCCGCTGTCGGCCATGCCCTGCGCCAGCATCTCCTCGGCATGTTGCAGCGTGGTGGCGGTGACGGTGGTGCCGCCCAGCATGCGCGCGGTCTCGACCACGCGTCCGGCCGGGTCTAGCGCGCGGATGCGCGAACGCGTCACCGAGGCGTCGGCCTCGGCCGTGGTTTCCTTGCTTACCAGCAGGTGCGTGCCGGCCTGCGCCGCCACTTGCGGCAGGTGGGTCACGCACAGCACCTGGCGCGCGCGGCCGAGTTCCTGCAGGCGCCTGCCGACCACCTCGGCAACCGCGCCGCCGATGCCGGTGTCGACCTCGTCGAAGATCAGCGTGGGCGTGGGCGAGGCCTCGCTGGTGATCACCGAGATCGCCAGGCTGATGCGCGCGAGTTCGCCGCCGGAGGCTACCCGGGCCAGCGGGCGCGCGCTGACGCCGGCGTGGCCCGCCACCAGGAACTCGACCTGCTCGAGGCCGTAGCTCTGGCCCTCGTCGAGCGCATTGAGCGCGGCGACAAAGCTGCCGCCCGCCATCGACAGGCCCTGCATGGCGTCGGTGACCGCGCCGGACAGCGCCTGCGCGGCTTGCTGGCGGGCATGGCTGAGGTGCTGCGCCAGCGTCAGGTAGGCGGCCTTGGCCGCGGCCTCGCGCGCCATCACCTTGTTCAGGTCCTGCGCGGCCTGCAGGTCGTCGAGCTGCTGGCGGCGCGCGACCAGCTCATCGGCGAGCTGCTCGGGCGGCAGGCGGTACTTGCGCGCGGTGGCGTGCAGCGCCTGCATGCGCTCTTCCACCACCTGCAGCCGCTCGGGATCGAGCTCGAGCCGGTCGACATAGCGCGTCAGCGAGTGCGCGGCTTCCTCGGCCTGTACCTGCGCCGGCTCCAGCGCGGCCAGCACGTCGCGCAGCGCGGGGTCGACATCGGCCAGCTGCTGCAGCCGGTGCACGATGCCGTTGAGCGCCGACAGCACCGAGCCGTCGGCCTCGGACAGTGCGTCGAGGGCGGCGCGGCTGCCGTCGATCAGGCCGGCGGCGTGCGAGAGCCGGTTGTACTCCGACTGGATCTCGTCCCATTCGCCGGGCTGCGGATTGAGCTTGTCGAGCTCGCCCACCTGCCATTCGAGCCGCTCGCGCTCGAGCTGCATCTCGCGCGACTGGTGCTCGACCGCTTCGCGCTGGCGCACGCAGGCACGCCAGGCGCGCCAGGCCTCGGCCACCGCGGCGGCCTGCTGGGTCAGGCCGGCGTGGGCGTCGAACAGCAGCCGCTGCGCATCCGGGCGCAGCAGTTGCTGGTGCGCATGCTGGCCATGGATGTCGACCAGCTGGTCGCCGACTTCGCGCAGCTGCGCCAGGGTGGCGGCGGCGCCGTTGATAAAGGCCTTGCTGCGGCCGCCGGCATCGACGGTACGGCGCAGCAGCACGGTCGGCACGCCGCCGTCGTCCTCGCTGTTGAGCTCGCGCTCGGCCAGCCAGGCATCGAGCGCGGCATGGGTCGAGAAGGTGGCGCTGACGCTGGCGCGCGGCGCGCCTTCGCGCACCACGCCGGCATCGGCGCGCTCGCCCAGCACCAGCGCCAGGGCGTCGATCAGGATCGACTTGCCGGCGCCGGTCTCGCCGGTGAAGACGGTAAAGCCGGAGGCGAAGTCCAGGTCGAGGGTGTCGACGATGACGAAATCACGGATGGACAGGCTGCGCAGCATCGTGGCGGGGAAGGGTGGTCGGTCCGATGAAGGGTCGGGCTCGGGCTGAGGGGCGGCTGGATGGCGCTCAGAGGCGGTTGTCTTCGGACGGGTATTCGTGCCAGTGCAGCTTCTTGCGCAGCGTGGCGTAGTAGTTGTAGCCCACCGGGTGCAGCAGGTTGATGGTCTTCTGCGAGCGCCGCACCACGATGCGGTCGCCCGGCAGCAGCGAGGTCAGCGACTGCATGTCGAAGTTGACGCTGGCGTCGCGCGCGCTGGCGACCTCGATCGTGACCTCGGCGTCGTGCGGCAGCACGATCGGCCGGTTCGACAGCGCGTGCGGGGCGATCGGCACCAGCACCACGCCCGACAGCGTGGGATGCAGGATCGGGCCGCCGGCCGACAGCGCATAGGCAGTGGAGCCAGTGGCGGTCGATACGATCAGGCCGTCGGAACGCTGGTTGTACATGAAGTGGCCGTCGACCGAAACCGCCAGCTCGACCATGCCGGAGATGCCGGAGCGGTTCACCACCACATCGTTCAGCGCCAGCGCGGAAAAGATGTCCATGTCGTCGCGCACCACGCGCGAGGCCAGCAGCAGCCGGGTCTCGGACTCGTAGCGGCCGTCGAGCATGTCGGGCAGCACGGTGTGCGCGTCTTCCAGCGCGATGTCGGTCATGAAGCCGAGCCGGCCGTGGTTCACGCCGATCAGGGGCACGTCATAGCCGGCCAGCTGGCGCGCGATGCCCAGCAGCGTGCCGTCGCCGCCCAGCACCACGGCGACGTCGGCCTGCGTGCCGATCTCCTCGGCGGACAGGGCGGGATAGGCGGTCAGCCCGGTGGCCAGCGCGGTCTCGCGCTCGAACACCACATCCTGGCCGTTGCGCAGGATATAGGAGGCGATCTCTTCCAGCGGCCCTTCGATGCCGGCGGTGGAGTACCTGCCCACCAGGGCGACGGTCTTGAATGGAGTGCGCACGGCGCTGGCTTTGGCTGGGGCGGACATGCCGGGATTAGACCATACCGCCGTGACGGTTGTCAGCAGGCGCCGGCGGCCCATCCGGCGGCACATCGGGCCGGTCCGCCAGAAGGTCCAAAACTTGCGTAAAATCGGGACATCATGGATGAACGCTCCAAAACGCTGCTCAAGACCCTGATCGAGCGCTACATTGCCGAAGGCCAGCCGGTCGGCTCCCGCACCCTGTCCAAGTACTCGGGGCTGGACCTGTCGCCGGCGACGATCCGCAATGTGATGTCCGATCTCGAGGAAATGGGTTTTATCGCCAGCCCGCACACGTCGGCCGGCCGGATCCCGACGCCGCGTGGCTACCGGCTGTTCGTCGACTCGATGCTGACCGCCAAGCCGCTCGAGCGCAACGCCGACCTGGCCGAGCTGACCGGGCAGATCCAGGACCAGCTGGGCGGCCAGCAACTGGGCCCGCAGCGCATGATCACCGCGGCCGCGCGCACGCTGTCAAACCTGTCGCACTTTGCCGGCGTGGTGATGACGCCGCGCCGCGCGCAGGCGTTCCGGCAGATCGAGTTCATGCGGCTGTCGGACAAGCGCATCCTGCTGATCATCGTCAGCCCCGAGGGCGACGTGCAGAACCGCATCATCCAGACCGAACTTCCCTACACGCCGGCGCAGCTGATCGAGGCCGCCAATTTCTTCAACTCGCACTATGCCGGCATGAGCTTCGACACCGTGCGCAGCCACCTGCGGCTTGAGCTGCAGGACCTGCGCCGCGACATGTCGCAGCTGATGCAGGCCGCGGTCGAAGCGGGCAGCGCCGCCGAGGACGAGGACGACGACCACGTCTACATCAGCGGCGAACGCAAGCTGCTCGAAGTCGACGACCTGGCCTCGAGCATGGACAAGCTGCGGCGCCTGTTCGACGTGTTCGAGCACAAGACCAGCCTGCTGCAGCTGCTCGACGTGTCCAGTCATGCGCAGGGCGTGCAGATCTTCATCGGCGGCGAAAGCCAGTTGGTGCCGATCGAAGACATGGCG
This sequence comes from Cupriavidus neocaledonicus, assembly GCF_000372525.1. GTDB lineage: Bacteria > Pseudomonadota > Gammaproteobacteria > Burkholderiales > Burkholderiaceae > Cupriavidus > Cupriavidus neocaledonicus. Next base: position 178,681 of record NZ_AQUR01000100.1, on the reverse strand, counting down.
GTCATCACCGCGCCCTACGAGGTCGACGGCCAGATCGTCGGCACGCTGGGGGTGATCGGCCCCACGCGCATGGCCTACGAGCGCGTGATCCCGATCGTCGACATTACCGCGCGGTTGCTGTCGAGCGCGCTGAGCCAGAACTAGTGGCCCGGCGTCCCGGTCTGAGCGGCGGCTCAATTGCCGCCGCGCGGGCCCGGCGCCGATGCGCCGCGCCCGTTCCATCCCGGCATCGCGCCAACCCGGAAGCGACATGACGTTTTCCCCCGAACCGGCCTACCAGCACGGCCAGGCGCCGCGCACGGCGATCCTGCTGGTCAACCTGGGCACCCCCGACGCCCCCACGCCCAAGGCGGTGGGGCGCTACCTGAAGCAATTCCTGTCCGACCCGCGCGTGGTCGAGATCCCGCGCGCGGCGTGGCTGCCGCTGCTGTACGGCGTGATCCTGCCGCTGCGCGCGCGCGCGTCGGCGCTCAAGTACGAATCGATCTGGCTGCGCGAGGCCCATATGACGGGCTCGCCGCTGCTGGTCTACAGCGAGCGCCAGGCGCATGCGCTGCAGCGGCTGCTGCACCAGAACGGCCACGACGTGACGGTGGCGTGCGCGATGCGCTACGGCAACCCGTCGATCGCCTCGGTGATGGAAGCGCTGCGCCGCCAGGGCTGCGAGCAGGTGCTGGTGCTGCCGATGTATCCGCAGTACTCGGGCACTACCACCGCCACCGCCATCGACGAGGTGTTCCGGGTGCTGGGGCAGTGGCGCAACCAGCCGGAGCTGCGGCTGGTCAAGCATTTCCATGACCATCCCGCGTATATCTCGGCGTTGCAGCAGCAGGTCAGCGCTTACTGGGCGCGCCATGGCATGCCGGATTTCGGCCGGGGCGACAAGCTGATCCTGTCGTTCCATGGCGTGCCGCGGCGCACGCTGGAACTGGGCGATCCCTACCATTGCGAGTGCCTGAAGACGGGCCGCCTGCTGGGCGAGGCGCTGGGCCTGCAGCCGGGACAGTACCAGGTGACGTTCCAGTCGCGCTTCGGCAAGGCCGAGTGGCTGCAGCCCTATACCGCGCCGACGCTGGCGGAACTGGGCAAGGTCGGCGCCGGGCGCGTGGACGTGTTCTGCCCGGGCTTTCCGGCGGACTGCATCGAAACGCTGGAAGAAATCGCCATGGAAGGCCAGACTGAGTTCAAGGTCGCGGGCGGCAAGGACTTCCATTTCATTCCATGCATGAACGATGCCGCGCCGTGGGTCGCGGCGATGGCGGAGATTGCGCTGCAGCACCTGCAGGGCTGGCCGCTCGCCACGCCGCATGCGCATGAACTGGAAGCGCGGCGCACGCGTGCGCAGGCGCGGGGAGCGGCGGCATGAACGTGGATTTCGAGGCGGATGCGCGCCAGCGCATCGACAAGTGGCTGTGGTGCGCGCGTTTCTTCAAGACGCGCTCGCTGGCGGCCGAAGCGGTGGAGCGCGGCAAGGTGACGGTCAACGGCCAGCTGTGCAAGAACTCGCGCGAGGTCAAACCCGGCGACAAGGTTGCGCTGGAGGCGCACCAGCAGCGCTGGGAACTCGAAGTGAAGGGCATCGCCGCGGCGCGCGGGCCGGCGCCGGTGGCGCAGACGCTGTACCAGGAAAGCGCCGAGAGCCAGTCGCGCCGGGCCGCCGACGCCGAGCGCCGGCGCCTGCAGCCGGAGCCCTCCGCGCAGATCCAGGGGCGCCCGACCAAGCGCGACCGTCGCCGCATCGACGACTTCAACGGCTGAGATGGCAGCGCGGCGGCACCGTTGCCGGTGCCGCCGCGACATGGACAGCCAGGTGGGATCGCTTATTCCTGCGTGACGTCCTGGCTGACAAAGGGAACGATGTAGTGCTTGAACACCGCCTTGCCGCTGCCATACTCCGTATCGCGCGGGGTGAAGGCGCCGGACAGGCAGATAAAGGCGGTCATGACCGCCAATGCGGCCACGAGGCACAGCGTCACGACTGGGAGCTTATGCATGGCCAACCTTTCGGAAGCGGCACAAAAATGAACCATCTCCTGGCCCTCGCCATTTTTGTCATTTTTCTTACTGAGAATCTTAGTGAGGGCATTGACGCAAAGCAATAAGGCGTCGCTTGCAACGGCCCGGGCTTTGTAACCGTGTGTTTCGGCGTCGCGCCGGCGCCACTCTTGAAAAGCGGCGAGCTGCCACCACCTGCATCGGGCACACGCCGATTTACCACCCGCGGCCAGCCTCAGGGCGGGCCGCGACACTGCATTGATACGGATCGACATGGAAGACCAGAAGCAGACGCCATCCAACCAGACTGCGACGCCTGCGGGCGATGAGGCGGCCAGCACCGCCACCGCCAGCCCGGAAACCGGCGCGCCCGAAACCGCGGCGACCGCCGTGGACGACGTGGCGGCCCAGCTGGCCGCCCTGGAAGCCAAGGCCAGCGAGCATTACGACCTGTACATGCGCGCCGTGGCCGAGGGCGAGAACATCCGCCGCCGGGCCCAGGAAGACGTCGCCAAGGCGCACAAGTTCGCCATCGAGAACTTTGCCGACAACCTGCTGCCGGTCATGGACAGCCTGCAGGCCGCGCTGGCCGACGGCTCCGGCGATATCGCCAAGCTGCGCGAAGGCGTGGAACTGACCGCGCGCCAGCTGGCCGCTGCCTTCGAGCGCGGCAAGATCGTCGAACTCAACCCGGTCGGCGAGAAGTTCGACCCGCACCGCCACCAGGCCATCTCGATGGTGCCGGCGGAGCAGGAGCCCAACACCGTGGTGTCCGTGCTCCAGCGCGGCTACACCATTGCCGACCGCGTGCTGCGCCCGGCGCTGGTCACGGTGGCGGCACCCAAGTAAGCCGCCTTCCGCGCCGGCCCGGCGCCCGGTGCCTGCCGGTCCGGGCGTTCCCGGGCAGTCCTCACTGCCCCATTGCAGCCTTGTCCGGGGCAATCGCACCAGGAGCGAACCATGAGCACCGAACCCCGAGCCGGCGCGCCGGACCCGTCCGCGGCCCCGCATCTGGACCACCGCGCCTTTGATGCCTTTGCCATGCGCGAGGTCGACGGCACCACCATCGACGGCGCCATCGCCGCGGCCGGCGATGCGCTGGTGTGCGTGTTCTTCTGGGGTGTCGACTGCTTCAACTGCGAAATGGCCAAGCAGGCGATGCTGGCCAATCCCGGGCCGGTGCGCGCGCTGGAACTGCACTGGCTGCACGCCAACGTCTATGCGCACCCCGAACTGGGGCGGCGCTTCGGCCTGCACGGCATCCCGGTGTTCATGTTCTTCCAGAACGGCAAGAAGCTGGGCCGCGCCACCGGCTGGCACGGCCACGGGCAGTTTGCCGCGGCCGTGGCCAATGCGCGCCTGAAGGCCAGCGGCAAGCCGCTGGCGGGCTAGCGCGACCCCGGCATCAGCGCGTCAGCGCGTAGCCGATGCGGAACTGCCAGGGCAGCTTGTGGTTGTAGTCGAGCAGGCTCTCGCCATAGCCGACGAAATACCCCGCCATCAGGTACCCGGCCGTGCCGGGGATCAGCCGCGCCATCGGGTAGGTCAGCTGCGCGTCGACGCTGCCGTACCACTTGCGCGTGCCCTTGCGCAGCGTCGCCGAGAACTCCCATGAGTCCGGACGGCCGTAAGCGATGCCCAGGTCCATGAAGCCGCGGTAGTGGGCGATGTCCGGGTTGTCGGCCTTCTCCACGTAGGCGTAGAGCTTGGGCGCGACGCGCCAGTGCCAGTCGTTCTGGTCGCCGAAATAGAAGGTCGGCTTGACGAACACCGTGTTGATGCTGCGTGATTCCGCGCCGTTGCGGCCATTGGATTCATGCTCCAGCCCGGCGGCCAGCGACAGCCGGCTGATCACGCTGTTGTGCACGCCGGTATCCGACAAGTAGTAGAACAGGCTGGGCCGGTAGTTGGTGTCGCGGAACGGCGCCGAGTCTTCGCTCAGGTCCCACAACGAGAACTGGGTGTAGCTGAAGTAGAGGTTGTCGAACAGGCGCTTCGAGGCCGGGTCCTCGCCCTCGAAGATGCGGTACTTGAAGCTGAACTGGAACTTGGCGTTGGCGCCGCCGTTCGCACCGACCATGAAGTACATCGGGTCGTGGAACGACAGCCGGGCGCTGTCGCGCAGGTCGGCCGGGGCGGGCGCCGCGGCCTGCGCCGTGGTGATCCCGGTCACCGGCACCGGAGCGCTGTCGGCCGGTTCGGCGCTGTCCACGACCGCGGCCGGCGCCTGGCTGGCTACCGGCGGCGTCGAGGTGGTCGCCTCGCCCGGCTGCGGTAGCCGGTTCAGCGTGACCAGCACCGGCGCGGCGTCGATGCCGGTGGCATCGAGCCGCACCTGGCCGCGCAGCACCGGCGGCAACGCCACCGTGTAGCGGATGGCGCGATGCTCGCCACGGCGCAGGTTGACCACGGCGGGGCCGGAGACTTCGCGCCACAGCACCAGCCGCACCGGCGCCTGCAGGTCGCCGGAGGCGGTCACTTCGAGTGTGTCGGGAATGCGGTAGCGGCGCGTGCTGGTGTCGGCCGACACCACCAGGGTCAGCGTCAGCGGCTGGTTGCCGTCGATCACGCGCGGCGGCTGCAGCAGCGCCACGCCGGCATGGCCGGCCAGCGGCCAGGCCAGCATCAGAGACAGGCAGAGCGGGGCGACGGCACGGCTGGCTGGCGCCAGCCGCGACCGCGGGGACAGGGCGGTACGGGGCATGAAGATGCGCGACGTTGCCGGGTGATGGCAACGCAACTAGGGAAAACTCGGAGCCCAAAGCCTACCACGCACCTCCGCAACGGCTTGTGAGGAATTGTACGCTGCACTTTTTGCGCGTACCGGCGCGGCGCTGTCAGCGGCTGGCGCGGCGCTTGACGCAGTCGACGTAGTGGTCGCCGTCCGGCGGCTGGCCGGTGCGCTGCGCCTGCCACAGCATCTCGCCCAGGCATTCCATCACCTGGTGCTGGGCTTCGTGCGGGGAATCGAGCCGGCGCGCCAGCGCCTCGTAGGCCTGGCGGATGCCGTGCGGCTGGTCGACCGAGACCTGTTCCGAAATCGACAGGTGCATCGCCAGGTGCAGGAAGGGATTGGTCTGGCCTTGCTCGGGGGTGTAGTCCTGCGCCAGCGCGCCTTCGGTGTCGCGCAGCAGGTCCTGGTACTCCGGGTGCTCGCCGATCCAGTCGACGGCGATGGCTTCCAGCGGGGTCAGCACGCCGCCTGCGATCTGCTTCTGCCAGGCATCGCAGAAGAACCGGCGGACTTCTTCTCGTGAGGGATTGAACATGGTGGCGCCATTGTAGACGACGGGGGCGAGCCTTGCCGGCGGCGCGATCGCGGCAATGGCGCCAAGTAGAATGCGGGATCGCCGACTCCCTGCCTGCCCGATGACCGCTTCCGCCCCCACTGCTCCGACCGATGCCCGCGACAAGCTGGCCGGCGTGCTGCTGATCGCGGTCTCGGCCAGCGCCTTCGGCGCCATGGCCATCTTCGCCCGCTTTGCCTACGCCGCCGGCGCCGACGTGTACGGCCTGCTGCTGGTGCGCTTCATGCTGGCCGCGGCGGCGCTGGCATGGGTGATGCGCACGCGCGGCATCGCGCTGCCGCCGTGGCGCCGCGTGCTGGCGCTGGCGGCGATGGGGGGCATCGGCTATGTCGGCCAGTCGTTCTGTTTCTTCAGCGCGCTCAACCATGCGCAGGCCAGCCTGGTGGCGCTGCTGCTGTACCTGTACCCGCTGTTCGTGACCATCCTCGCCGCCATTTTCCTGAAGGAGCGGCTGACCACCGCCGCGGTGGTGGCGCTGGTGCTGTGCTCGGTGGGTGCCGGGCTGACGGTCGGCGGCGGCGCGGGCTCGCCGCTGGGGATCGCGCTGGGGCTGGCGGCGGCGGTGATCTACTCCGTTTACATCATCGTCGGCGCGCGCCTGACCGCCGGCGTCAACCCGATCGCCACCACCACCGTGATCTGCACCGCGGCGGCGCTGGTCTACGGCGCCGTCGGCATGCTGCGCGCCGGCGCGGGCGCGCCGCCGCCGCAGTTCCCGGCCGATGCCGGCGGCTGGCTCGCGCTGGCGGGGATTGCGCTGCTGTCGACCGTGCTGGCGATCCTGACATTCTTTGCCGGGCTGCAGCGGCTTGGGGCGGCGCAGGCGTCGATGCTGTCGACGCTCGAGCCGGTGGTCACCGTGGTGCTGGCGGCATTGCTGCTGGGCGAGCAGATCGGCGCCGCGCAGGCGCTGGGCGGCGGCCTGATCCTGGCGGGGGTGCTGTGGCTGACCCGCCGCGGCAGCGCACCGGCGCCGGCGCGGGCCGACATGCAAGGGAATTGAACGGGTTGCTCAAAGGCGCTGTCGCGAGGCGCGCCGGCGCTTGGGTACAATCGCGCCTTCACCCACCTCCCGTACAGAAAGGACGCGCATGTCCCAGATCGACCACGCCGCGCTGGCGCAACTGTTCACCGAAGCCCGCACGCACAACGTCTGGCAGGACCGCCATGTGGACGACGCCGTGCTGCACCAGGTCTATGAAGCGATGAAGTTCGGCCCGACCGCTGCCAACAGCAGCCCCGCGCGCATCGTGTTCGTCAAGAGCGCCGCCGAGAAGGCGCGCCTGGTGGACTGCGTCTCGGCCGGCAACGTCGACAAGACGCGCTCGGCGCCGGTGACCGCGATCATCGCCTTCGACACCGCCTTCCACGACCAGCTGCCCAAGCTCTTCCCGCACGCCGACGCCCGCTCCTGGTACGCCGGCAACGACGCCAAGATCGCGCGCGATGCGCTGATGAACAGCTCGCTGCAGGGCGGCTACTTTATCCTCGCGGCGCGCGCGCTCGGCCTGGACTGCGGCCCGATGGGCGGCTTCGATGCCGACAAGGTCAACGCGGCGTTCTTCCCGGACGGCAAGTGGCAGGTCAACTTCCTGTGCAACCTGGGCTATGGCGTGGCCGACAAGCTGTATCCGCGCGGCCCGCGCCTGTCGTTCGACGAAGCCTGCCGCATCGTCTGAACCCGCCCGCTACCGGCAAACAAAAAAGCGACCCGCGTGGTCGCTTTTTTTCAGGCTTGGCCCGGCGCGTCGGTCAGGCGGTCCATGGCTGCATCGGATTGCAGGCCAGGTAACGCCGCGGCTCGCCGATCCGGAGCCGCGCGCGCGCCGCGTCGAGCGGTTCGTGCAGCAGCTTCTCGTAATCCTCGCCCAGCAGCCAGCTGGCGCGGCGGCCCAGCCGGTAGCCTTCCAGCACGGCGCGCGCAAAGGCCAGGCTGCCGCTCACGCGCAGGCTCTTCAGCGACGCCGCGATGGCGATGAAGGCCCAGCCCTTGCCGCCGGTCTGCGCATAGCTGAACGCCACCAGCGCGGCTTCGCCCAGGCTTTCGTCGGCGCGGTAGCCGGTCAGCACATGCCAGATATCGTGGATATCGCGCGTGCGCCGGCCGAACCACAGGTAGGCGTCCTCGCGCACCGGCTCCTGGTCCAGGTTGGACACCCTGGCCAGGCCGTCGGCGCTGTATCCGGTCTGTTCGAGGAACGCGCGATAGGCCGCGCCGACCGTGCCCGGCGCGAAGGCGGCCACGTAAGCGGGATCGGACAGGCGCTCGGCCAGCTCGATGCGCTGGTAGACCATGCGGCGCCCGTCGTGCGTGGCCAGCAGGCGGCGGAAGTTGCGCGGCATCGACGGGCCGTTGAGCGCGCGCATGATGCGGAATACCTGCTCGGTGTCGTTGCCGTCCGCCATCAGCTTGCGCACGGCGCGCAACGCGGCGAAGACATCTTGCTTGTAGGGGTTGGAACCCGTCGTGGTAGCCATGGGCGGTCTCCCGGGATCAGGCGAATTGAGGCGGTTGCGACGCGGACACCGGCATCCGCGCGGCCGCGGCGCGCACGAAGTCGACACTGGCGGCGATGGCGGTCACCGGCAGCATGTGTCCGCCGCTGACCAGGGTCAGCGTGGCGCCGGGCACCTTGGCCACCAGCGCTTCGCCATGCTCGGCGAAGTCGAGGATGCGGTCGTCGCGGCCGTACAGCACGCTGACCGGCACCCGCAGCGTGCCGTAGTGGCGCAGCAGCGCCGGCAGGCTCTGCGCGGCGCCGAGCAGGTCTTCCGACGCCGCCAGGAAATGGCGCGGGCGCAAGGCCAGCAGGCCGCCGCCGCGGGTCGGGAAGTCGTCAGGCACCGGGTCGGGGCCGAACACGATGTCCATGACCTCGGCGCGATGGCGTATCGACATCGGCACCACCAGGGTCCAGGCCAGCAGCCGGCGCTGCCATGCGCGCGGCACGGTCATGGCCCGGAACACCGGCGAGATCTGCCGGGGCGGATGCGTCAGCGGCGCGATCAGCGCCAGGCCGCCGACGCGTTCCGGATGGCGCACGGCGAGCGCCAGCGCAATCGCGCCGCCCAGCGAATGGCCCGTCACCAGCGGCCGTTCCAGGCCCAGCCGGTCGCACAGCGCGGCGAGCGCATCGGCCTGCGCGGGCAGGTCGGCGGCGCTGCCGGGGGTGCGCGTGGAATGGCCTGCGCCGGGGCGATCGACGGCGATGACGCGGAAGTGCTCGGCCAGCGGCGCGATCATGCCGTAGCCGAAGTTCTCGAGCTGGCCCGACAGGCCATGCACCAGCAGCAGCGCCGGGCCCTGGCCGCGCTCCACCACATGCAGCCGCGCGCCCGGCACGTCGACAAAGCGGCCCGACGGCGGCATGGCGGCTTCGATGCGCCGCGCGGTGCGCCACGTGTACAGCCATAGCGCGGCGCAGGACAGCAGGACCAACGCCAGCAGCGCCGCCAGGACGACGAGGGTGACGACGGCGACGGTCATGGCTGCACCTCGCTGGCGGCGACGGCAGCGCCCGTGCCCGCGCCCGTTGCCTCCTGCGCGTGGCGCGGCTCGCGCAGCGCCGGCGGGTTGGCGAACTGCAGCACGCCATCGGCGATGCGCCCGTGCCGGATCGTCAGCAGGTCTTTCAGGTAGTTCTGGTGCACGCGCCACGGCTTGCGGTCGCCCTGGCGCGGCAGCACGCCCGCGGCGCGCTGCACATAGCCCGAGGTGAAGTCCAGGAACGGCGTCGGCTGCACCGCCGCGGGCGCGCGCGGCACGGCGATGCGGTGGCCATGGCGGTCCATGTGGCGCAGCAGGCGACAGACGTACTCGGCGGTCAGATCCGCCTTGAGCGTCCACGAGGCGTTGGTGTAGCCGAACGCCAGCACCAGGTTGGGCACGTCGCTGAGCATCATGCCCTTGTAGGCCAGGCAGTCGGCGGGGCGGCGCGGCTGGCCGTCGACCGTGAGCGCGATGTCGCCCAGCATGTTCAGCTTCAGACCGGTGGCCGTGACCACGATATCCGCGTCGAGCGACTTGCCGCTGGCCAGCTCGATGCCGCGTTCGGTGAAGCGTCTGATGGTGTCGGTCACCACCGCGGCGCGGCCCTCGCGCAGGGCGCGGAACAGGTCGCCGTCGGGCACCAGGCACAGGCGCTGGTCCCAGGGCTTGTAGCGCGGCGTGAAGTGCGTCGCCACGTCGAAGCCCGGCGGCAGCTGCGCCGCGGCCATGCCGACCAGGCGCGCCTTGACGCGTTGCGGCCGGCGCCGCGCCAGCTGGAAGAAGGTCATGCCGAGCAGCACGTTCTTCCAGCGCGTGGCGGTGTAGGCCAGCCGTTCGGGCAGCACGCGGCGCAGGGTGCGTGCCATGGCGTCCTCGCCGGGGCGCGACACGATATAGGTGGGCGAGCGCTGCAGCATGGTCACGTGCGCCGCGCTGGCGGCCATCGCCGGCACCAGCGTGACCGCGGTGGCGCCGCTGCCGATCACCACCACGCGCTTGCCGGCGTAGTCGAGCGATTCGTCCCAGAACTGCGGATGCACGATGCGGCCGCGGAAACGGTCCTCGCCGTCGAACGCGGGACGGTGGGCTTCGGCATAGCTGTAATAGCCGGCGCAGACATAGAGCAGGCGCGCGCGCAGCCGCACCCGGCTGCTGTCAGGGCTGCGCTCGGCTTCGACGGTCCAGCAAGCGTCGGTGCTGTCCCACGCCGCGCCGACCACGCGGTGGCCGAAGCGGATCTGGCGCGTGATGCCAGCTTCTGCGGCGGTCTCGCGGATATAGGCGCGGATCGAAGGGCCGTCGGCGATGGCCCTGGCGCCACGCCAGGGCTTGAAGCGGTAGCCCAGCGTGTACATGTCCGAGTCCGAGCGGATGCCGGGGTAGCGGAACAGGTCCCAGGTGCCGCCGATGGCGTCGCGCGCCTCCAGGATGGCGTAGCGCTTGCCAGGGCAGCGCCGTTGCAGCTGGCGTGCCGCACCGATGCCGGACAGGCCGGCGCCCACGATCAGGACATCGAGAACTGCGTCGTCGGCACTGGCATCGCGCATGGCAGGCATCCGGTCGGGTGACACTTCTGACAACATAGATTGTCAGAAGCGATCCGGCAAGTTTTCCGACCATAGGGAATGCCATAATGGCGCGCATGACCACCGAGCTGACTCCCGCGCGCCGCTATCGCGGCGCCGAAGCCGAAGAGCGCCGCGCCCAGCGCCGCGCGCAACTGATCGCCGCGGCCGTGCAGGTCTACGGCGAGCGCGGTTACCAGAACGCCACCGTCAAGGCCGTGTGCGAAGCCGCGGGCCTGACCGAACGCTATTTCTACGAGTCATTCGCCAACAGCGAAGCCTTGCTGCTGGCATCGTTTCAAACGGTGACCCAGCGCCTGCTGCACACCCTGGTGCAGGCGGGCGAGGCCGCCGGCAACGACGGCCCGCAACGGGCGCTGGCGATGCTGCGCGCCTATTTCGGCGCGCTGCAGCGCGAGCCGCGCTCGGCGCGCGTGTTCCTGGTCGAGATCCGCGGCGTCAGCAAGCTGGTCGACGGCGCGCTGGCCGATTCGCTGGATGAATTTGGCGGGCTGCTGGCGCAGGCGCTGCTGCCGCCGGGACGCGAGCGTGACGCGCTGCTGACGGCGGGCGTGGCGGGCGGCGTGGTCCATCTTGCCGTGCGCTGGATCCGCCACGGCTACAGCCCCGATGTCGACGTGGTCGCGCGCACCGCGCTGCAACTGGCGCTGGTGCTGGCGCCCGCGTCCGGGCCGTCCGCGGCTACAGCTGCGGCGCCGGGGTTTTGTCCCTGAACTCGCACAGCGTTTCGATCGCGCAATGCCAGCATTCCGGCTTGCGCGCCTTGCACACGTAGCGGCCGTGCAGGATCAGCCAGTGATGGGCGTCGTGCAGGAATTCATGCGGCACGCACTTGAGCAGCTTCTGCTCGACGATGTCGACGTTCTTGCCCGGCGCCAGGCCGGTGCGGTTCGAGACGCGGAAGATATGCGTGTCGACCGCGATGGTGGGCTGGCCGAACGCGGTGTTGAGCACCACGTTGGCGGTCTTGCGGCCCACGCCCGGCAGCGCTTCCAGCGCTTCGCGCTCGGCCGGCACCTTGCCGCCATGGCGTTCGACCAGGATGCGGCAGGTCTCGATCACATGCCTGGCCTTGGTCTTGTACAGGCCGATGGTCTTGATGTATTCGCTCAGGCCGGCTTCACCCAGTTCCAGCATCTGCCGGGGGGTATGCGCCACCGGGAACAGGCGGCGCGTGGCCTTGTTCACGCCGACGTCGGTGGCCTGCGCCGACAGCAGCACGGCGATCAGCAGCTCGAACGGCGAGCTGTACTCGAGTTCCGTGGTCGGGGCCGGATTGACTTCGCGCAGCGTCTCGAAGATGGCACGGCACTTGGCAGCGTTCATGGTTCCTGGTTCCGGTCGTTGGCCGGGTCCCGGGCGGGAGGGGTTTCATCCTGCCCCGGCGTCAGCCCGGCGCGCGCGCGCCGCGCTTCGGCGGCGTCGATCTGCGCCTGCACCGCGGCCGACACGTTTTCGGTATTGCGCGGGCGCACGGCCTGCTGCTTCTGCCGCGCGCGTTCGATCGCGGCCTGGATGATGGCGCGCTTGCGTTCCTGCGCGGCGCGCTCGGCGTCGTTCTCCGGCGTTTCGGCCTGCACCGCGGCGAGCTTGGCGGCGGCCTTGGCGGCCAGGCGCGCATCGTTCTCCTCGCGCTCGCGCACCAGCCGCGCCTTGCGCGCCAGGTAGCGTGCCTGCGCGGCGTCGGCCTGCGCCTGCGACCACGCGTCCCAGCCGGTGCGCGTGCCGGTGACGGGCACCATGTCGATGCAGTCGACCGGGCAGGGCGGCACGCACAGGTCGCAGCCGGTGCACAGCTCGGGGATCACGGTATGCATCTGCTTGGCGGCGCCGGCGATGGCGTCGACCGGACAGGCCTGGATGCAGAGCGTGCAGCCGATGCACAGGCTCTCGTCGATGCGGGCGACCGCGCGCGGCTGCTCGCTGCCGCGTTCCGGATCGAGCGGCAGGGGTTCGGTGCCCAGCAGCGCGGCCAGGCGCGCGATCCCCTGCGCGCCGCCGGGCGGACAACGGTTGCAGGCGGCTTCGCCGCTGGCCATGGCCTCGGCATAGGGGCGGCAGCCGCTGAAGCCGCACTTGGTGCACTGGGTCTGCGGCAGCAGCGCCTCGAGACGGTCGGCGAGGGACTTGACGGCGGGATTCACGACAACGGACAGCAATTCAGGGGACAAGAGCGGAGTCAAAAGGCGCACATGCACGCGCACAGGCAGCCGTGCCAGCGCGGCGCCGGCCACGGAAAAAGCGCCAAATTTGCGCGGCGCTGTGAGCGGTTGGCGACATAACGGCAGCCCTTCCGGGGCGGACAATGTGCTGGCGGCCCCTGCGGCACCGGGGCCTCTGCGGACCCTGCGGTGTTAGCGCCGCAAGGATTATCCCCGATTTCGCCGGCGGACAGAAACGGCGATGATGCGCGTCGCGCGGCCGGATTGCCGCAATCCGGCCTGTGCCATAATCCGCGCAACGATCGACCACACCTCATGTCAACAGAGCCCAAGACCAAACGCGACCCGGAAGGGACGCGCCGACGCATCCTCGCTGCGGCCACCGAGGAATTCGCCAAGGGTGGTCTGGCCGGCGCCCGCGTCGACCAGATTGCCCGGCGCGCGGAAACCAACGAGCGCATGCTGTACTACTACTACGGCAGCAAGGAGGGCCTGTTCCTGGCGGTGCTCGAGAAGCAATACGCGAACTTCCGCGCCGCCGAAGAGCAACTGCACCTGGTCGACGAAGACCCCGTCGAGGGCGTGCGCACGCTGGCCCGCTTCGTCTGGGACTGGTACTACGAGCATCCCGAGTTCATCCGCCTGGTCAACAGCGAAAACCTGCACGAGGCACGCCACCTGAAGAAATCCGCGCAGCTGCAGCAGCTGATCAACCCGGTGGTCGACGTGCTCGCCGACGTGATCCGTCGCGGTCAGCAGCAGGGGCTGTTCCGCGACCATATCGACGTGCCGCAGTTCTACCTGACGATTTCCGCGCTGGGCTACTACGTGCTGTCGAACCGCTACACCATCAGCGCCGTGATCGGCCGCGACGTGGCATCGCAGCAGGAGCACGAGCGCTTTGCCGAGCTGCACACGGACATGCTGCTGAGCTACCTGAAGAAGCCCTGAGCCGCCCGCGGCGCTGCCCAGACAGAAACGCCCGCTTGCGCGGGCGTTTTTTACTTGCTGGCCACGGCCACCGGGGCCTGGTGGTATTTGCGGATAAAGTCGCGCAGCTGCGGGTAGATGTCCTCGCGCCAGCGCCGGCCCGAAAAGATCCCGTAGTGGCCGCAACGCTCTGCGCTCAGGTGCTGCTTGCGGTTTTTCGGGATGCCGGCGCACAGGTCGTGCGCGGCGGCGGTCTGGCCGGCGCCGGAGATGTCGTCGAGTTCGCCCTCGATTGTCATCAGTGCCGTGCCCTTGATGTCCTGCGGGCGCACCGGCTTGCCGTCGATGGCCCAGGTGCCGTTGGCCAGGCGGAATTCCTGGAACACCTCGCGGATGGTGTCGAGGTAGTACTCGGCGGCCATGTCGAGCACCGCGTTGTATTCGTCGTAGAAGCGCACGTGCGCCTCGGCGTCGTCGGCATCGCCCTCGACCAGGCTCAGGTAGTAGTCATAGTGCGACGACAGGTGCCGGTCCGGGTTCATCGCGACGAAGCCGGCATGCTGCAGGAAGCCCGGGTAGACGCGGCGGCCGTGGCCGGGGTAGTTGGCCGGCACGGTGTAGATGACGTTGTTCTCGAACCACTCGTAGGACTTGTTGGTCGCCAGCGAGTTGACCGCGGTCGGGCTTTTGCGCGCGTCGATCGGGCCGCCCATCATGGTCATGGTGCGCGGAGTCTTCTCGCCGGCGGACGCCATCAGCGAAATGGCGGCCAGCACCGGTACCGTGGGCTGGCACACCGAGATCACGTGCAGGTTCTCGGCGCCGATATGGCGGATGAATTCCTGGATGTAGTAGATGTAGTCCGACAGGTGGAAGGCGCCTTCCTCGACCGGCACCATGCGCGCGTCGATCCAGTCGGTGACATAGACCTTGTGGTCCTGCAGCAGCGTGCGCACGGTGTCGCGCAGCAGCGTGGCGTGGTGGCCCGACAGCGGCGCTGCCACCAGCACCACGGGCTCGTCCTTGAGCAGCTTGATGGTCTCGGGGTCGTCGGCATAGCGCTTGAAGCGCAGCAGCTTGCAGAAGGGCTTCTCCAGCACGGTCTGCTCGACGATGGGGATGTCGCGGCCGTTGGAGCGCACCGACTTGATATCGAACGCCGGTTTTTCGTATTCCTTGCCAAGCCGGTACAGCAGTTCGTAGCCGGCGGCCAGGCGGGGTGCGCCAGGTACCAGCGACATCGGGCTGAGGGGGTTGGTGAAGGTCTTGGCGGTCGCCTGGGCCCACGCGGTCAGCGGGTGCAGGATCGAGCGCTGGAACTCATGCAATTGATAGAGCATGCCGTTTCTGCCTGGTCTTACTGAGAATGCGTACCACCAAGTAACAATGTACTGACAATACACCTGGAATCGTGTGGCGCCGATTATGCCTGAATCGAACGACCGTGCTAACGATCTTGCTTTGCAGCATATACCTTAAAGTACTTCCGTATGCGCGGAACACAATAAGGCATTGGCCTGATTTTTCGGTGACAACGTCCTACAACATCGCAAACAAATGCAAAAAGCGGCCGAAGCCGCTTTTTTCTATTGTTTTGTGATGTGCGCGCCAGTTGCCGTCCGTTGCGGCGCGGCAACTGGCAACGGTGTTACATCACGGCGGCGATCGCGTCGACCACGGCGTCGATGTTGCGGCTGTTCAGCGCCGCCACGCAGATGCGGCCGGTGCTGACGGCGTAGATGCCGTGCTCGTTGCGCAGGCGGTCGACCTGGTCCGAGGTCAGGCCCGAGTACGAGAACATGCCGCGCTGGGCCTTGACGAAGGAGAAGTCGCCCGGCACGCCCTTGGCGGCCAGCTTGTCGACCAGCGCGTGGCGCATCAGCTTGATGCGGTCGCGCATCTCGGCCAGTTCTTCTTCCCACATGGCGCGCAGTTCCGGGCTGTTCAGCACGGTCGCGACCACGGTGCCGCCGTGGGTCGGCGGGTTGGAATAGTTGGTGCGGATCACGCGCTTGACCTGCGACATCACGCGCAGCGCTTCTTCCTTGCCGGTGGTGACGATCGACAGCGCGCCGACGCGCTCGCCGTACAGCGAGAAGCTCTTCGAGAACGAGCTCGACACGAAGAACGGCAGGCCGGAATCGGCGAACAGGCGCACCGCGGCGCCATCGGCATCGATGCCGTCGGCAAAGCCCTGGTAGGCCATGTCCAGGAACGGAATCAGGTTGCGTTCCTTGACCAGTTCCACCACCTGCTGCCACTGCTCGGGCGACAGGTCGACGCCGGTGGGATTGTGGCAGCAGGCGTGCAGCACGACGATGGTGTTGGCGGGGAACGACTTCAGCGATGCCACCATGCCGGCGAAGTTCAGGCCGTGGCTGGGAGCGTCGTAGTAGGCGTAGTTGACCACCGGGAAGCCGGCCGATTCGAACAGCGCGCGGTGGTTTTCCCAGCTCGGGTCGCTGATGGCGACCTTGGCGTCCGGGTACAGGCGCTTCAGGAAGTCGGCGCCGATCTTCAGCGCGCCGGTGCCGCCAAGTGCCTGGGCCGTCACCACGCGGCCTTCCGTGATCAGCGGGGATTCCTTGCCGAACAGCAGCGTCTGCACCGCCTGGTCATAGGCCGCGATGCCTTCGATCGGCAGGTAGCCGCGCGGGGTGGCGGTGGTCAGACGGGCCTTTTCTGCCTCCTGGACGGCGCGCAGCAGCGGGATTTTCCCTTCGTCGGTGAAGTACACGCCAACGCCCAGGTTGACCTTGGTCGGGCGGGTGTCGGCATTGAAG
Source organism: Cupriavidus neocaledonicus (assembly GCF_000372525.1). Taxonomy (GTDB): domain Bacteria; phylum Pseudomonadota; class Gammaproteobacteria; order Burkholderiales; family Burkholderiaceae; genus Cupriavidus; species Cupriavidus neocaledonicus. Next base: position 162,427 of record NZ_AQUR01000100.1, on the reverse strand, counting down.
GCTTCGTTGAGGCCCAGGATCGGGTCGCGCGGGGCCATCTCGACGGCAGAAAACAAACTCATTTGGAATCTCGTGGTCGGCTATGTGAAAAACGGAAGGCGTAGAATGCTCCGTACTGCGCTGGAGGCTGGCAGGCCCGGCCGCGCTCTTCGTGGCTTGAAGCGGGGGCTGACAACCCCAAGATTCTAGCGTAATCCGCCCGTTTTCCTCAGGTATTTCCCTAGTCACGCCCCTATGACGAACCTTGCCGAAGCCGCGCCGGCCCTGGACGAAGACAAATTCGTCACATTTCCCGGCTCTCCCTTCCAGTTGTACCAGCCGTTCCCGCCGGCCGGCGACCAGCCCGAGGCAATCCGGCAGCTGGTGGAGGGGGTGGAAGACGGCCTCTCGTTCCAGACCCTGCTGGGCGTCACCGGTTCGGGCAAGACCTTCACCATGGCCAACGTGATCGCCCGCATGGGACGGCCGGCGATCGTGTTCGCGCCCAACAAGACGCTGGCGGCGCAGCTCTACGCGGAATTCCGCGAGTTCTTCCCGCGCAACGCCGTCGAGTACTTCGTCAGCTACTACGACTATTACCAGCCCGAGGCCTACGTGCCGCAGCGCGACCTGTTTATCGAGAAGGACTCGTCGATCAACGAGCATATCGAGCAGATGCGGCTGTCGGCGACCAAGAGCCTGCTGGAGCGCCGCGACACCGTCATCGTCGCGACCGTGTCGGCGATCTACGGGATCGGCAACCCGACCGAATACCACCAGATGATCCTGACGCTGCGGGCCGGCGACAAGATCAGCCAGCGCGACGTGATCGCGCGCCTGATCGCGATGCAGTACACCCGCAACGAGACCGACTTCCAGCGCGGCACCTTCCGCGTGCGCGGCGACACTATCGACATCTTCCCCGCGGAGCATGCCGAGATGGCGGTGCGGCTGGAGATGTTCGACGACGAAGTCGAGTCGCTGCATTTCTTCGACCCGCTCACGGGTCGGGTGCGGCAGAAGATCCCGCGCTTCACGGTCTACCCGTCGAGCCACTACGTGACCCCGCGCGAGACCGTGCTGCGCGCGATCGAGGCGATCAAGGACGAACTGCGCGAGCGGCTCGAGTTCTTCCACAAGGAAAACCGCCTGGTGGAGGCGCAGCGGCTCGAGCAGCGCACCCGCTTCGACCTCGAGATGCTGTCCGAGCTGGGCTTCTGCAAGGGCATCGAGAACTATTCGCGGCACCTGTCCGGGGCGCGCCCCGGCGACCCGCCGCCGACGCTGGTCGACTACCTGCCGCCCGACGCGCTGATGTTCCTGGACGAGTCGCACGTGCTGATCGGCCAGCTCAACGGCATGTACAACGGCGATCGCGCGCGCAAGACCACGCTGGTGGAGTACGGCTTCCGGCTGCCGTCGGCGCTGGACAACCGGCCGCTCAAGTTCGACGAGTTCGAGCGCAAGATGCGGCAGGTGATGTTCGTCTCCGCGACGCCGGCGCAGTTCGAGCAGGAGCACGCCGGCCAGGTGGTGGAGCAGGTGGTGCGCCCGACCGGCCTGGTCGACCCGGTCATCATGGTGCGCCCGGCGACCACGCAGGTGGATGACCTGCTGTCCGAGATCCATGTCCGGGTCGAGGCCGGCGAGCGCGTGCTGGTGACCACGCTGACCAAGCGCATGGCCGAGCAGCTGACCGAGTTCCTGACCGAGAACGGCGTCAAGGTGCGCTACCTGCACTCGGATATCGATACCGTCGAGCGCGTCGAGATCATCCGCGACCTGCGCCTGGGCACCTTCGACGTGCTGGTGGGCATCAACCTGCTGCGCGAGGGGCTGGACATCCCCGAGGTCTCGCTGGTGGCGATCCTCGATGCCGACAAGGAAGGCTTCCTGCGTGCCGAGCGCTCGCTGATCCAGACCATCGGCCGCGCCGCGCGCAACGTCAACGGCACCGCGATCCTGTACGCGGACCGCATGACCGACTCGATGAAGAAGGCCATCGACGAGACCGAGCGCCGCCGCGCCAAGCAGATCGCCTTCAACGAAGCCAACGGCATAACGCCGCGCGGCGTGGTCAAGCGCATCAAGGACATCATCGACGGCGTCTACAACGTCAGCGATGCACGCGCCGAGCTGCAGGCGGCGCAGGAGCAGGCGCGCTATGAGGAGATGAGCGAAAAGCAGGTCTCGAAGGAGATCAAGCGGCTGGAGAAGCTCATGCTCGAGCATGCGCGCAACCTGGAGTTCGAACAGGCCGCGCAGGTGCGCGACCAGCTGGCCAAGCTCAAGGCGCAGGTGTTCGGCGCCAGCGGCGAGGGCGCGCTGCCGCCTGCCTGACACGGGTAGTGCCGGCTCCGGCTGGCCTATAGTGAAATGCATCACACCTGATCTAGGAGCCGCATCATGGTAAAACTAGCACTATGGGTACCGCTGGAGGCCAAGCCGGGCAAGGAGCAGGAAGTTGAGCAGTTCCTGCGCGACGGGCTCGCGCTGGTGGAGCAGGAGGCCGGCACCACGGCCTGGTTCGCGCTGCGGCTGGGCCCGTCGATGTTCGGCATCTTCGATGCTTTCCCCGATGACTCCGCGCGCGAGGCGCACCTGAGCGGAAAGGTTGCGGCGGCGCTGATGGCCAAAGCGCCGGAGCTGTTCACGGGGACGCCGCCGATCCAGAAGCTGGAGGTGGTGGCGGCCAAGCTGCCTTGATGGCGAACGACAAGGAGCTACGATGGAACGCCAGTTTGAATATGGCGGCTACGCGGTCGTGGTCAGCGCGGTCCCGAATGCCGCCGGCGGTTTTGCGGCGCAGATGCGCATCGCTGATGCCTTCGGCGAGCCTTCCGGCCCCACCTTCGAGGCGATTGCGGGCGACGCGCCCACTCCCGAAGGGGCTATCGCCCTGGCGGAGGCCGGTGCCATGCGCGCGATCGACGCCGGCGAGGTCAGCTAGCCGGACATCCCCCATTTTCCGTGGAGAACCACAATGACCGAAATCGGTGAATGGAAGAAGAAGGTCTATGAAACCCACGAAGTGCAAGTGCAGGTCAGGCAGCGTTCACAGAGCGAATGGTCGTACACCGTGCGCGTCTGCCGCCCCGGCACCAACATCCGGGCCGCCGGCACGCTGACCGACAGCTCGCGCATCACCGACCACTACAAGTCGGCCGAGGCCGCGCAGGTGGCCGGGTTTGCGCACGGCGAGCGCCTGGCCAAGCAGCTCGCCTAGCGTCGCGGGCGGCCTAGCCTCACGACAACGCCGGGCCGGCGCAAAGGGCGACAGGTAGAATCGCGCCTCCATGCCATCTTGCCAAGCCTTGATCCGATGAAGTCATACGCCATCCTGATGTGTTGCATGGGGAATATCTGCCGTTCCCCCACGGCGGAGGGCGTGCTGCGCGCCAAGCTCGATGCCGCCGGGCTGGCGCCGCTGGTGGAGCTGGATTCGGCGGGCACGCATGAATACCACCTCGGCCGCGCTCCCGATCCCCGCACCCAGCGCCATGCGTTGCAACGCGGCTATGACCTGTCGGCGCTGCGCGCGCGCAAGGTCGGCGTGCCGGACTTCGACCGCTTCGACCTGATCCTGGCGATGGACCGCGAGAACCTGGCCGGCCTGCTGCGGCTGCGCCCGGACGCGGGCGACAAGGTTCGGCTGCTGATGAGCTTCGCCACCCGCCACGATGCCGACGAGGTCCCGGACCCGTATTACGGCGAAGGCGACGGCTTCGAGCGCGTGCTCGACTACATCGAGGATGCCTGCGACGGCCTAGTGGCCGAGCTGCGCCAGCGCCTGCAGCATCCGGCCGGCTGAGCCGGCCCGCTGCTCGGTCTTTCCCGGCCTCCCCCCACCGCGCGGCGCGCTGCGCCCGCGGCCGGCGGCCCGATCCCGACGAGAATCCATGCTCCGCAAACTGTTTCGCAAATGGCGCGAGTCGCGCAATGCCAGCCTGCAGCTCGACGCCATCCTGGCCGCGGCCGATCCGCAGGCGCCGCTGGCCGAGCGCAACGGCTGGCTGATCGAACTGGCCTTCTGGATCCGCCGCGACGGCGGCCTCGGCGCCGAGGCCGACAGCCAGGAAGAGGGCGCGCCGCGCCGCCATCCGGAGCACGTGCGGCTGCGCTACCTGCTGCAGGTACTGGAGCGGCACCCGGACTGGGCCGCGCGCTTTGCGCAGACAGTGCGCAGCCTGCTGCGCGAGAACGACCCCACCGGCCTGTTCTGCGATACCGGCGTGGCGCAGCACCCCGGCTTCTTCAGCGAGATGGTGAGCCGGCTGCAGAGCCGCTTCCTGCCGCCGCCGCCGAACCGCAGCGACATGGCCGCGCTGTTTGCGCTGGTGTTCGTCGGCGACGACGATGCCGACTGGGTCGAGGCCATCGACGCTGCGCTGATGGCGCGGCTGGCACGCGTGCTGGAAACCGGCCGCGCGGACGGCGCGGCGGAGGGCCTGGCGCGCTATCGCGAGGCGCTGGGCCACACCCTGGCCACCAGCATCGCGGTGCTGGTCAGCCAGGTGCGTGCCACCGGGCTGAGCCAGGCGATCCGCTCGCGGCTGGCGGGGCGTGTCGAGGACACGCCGTTCTTTCGCCTGGACGAGGCCATCCAGGCCCTGCGCGAGGACGGGCTGCGCCGCGACGACAGCAGCTTCGGGCACCGCCTGAATTATTTCCGCGCGCTGCTCGATGGCTGCCACGCCGCCGCGCGCCACGTGTATGAGGACCTGGAGGAGAACGGCGTATCGGTCGAGGTGGTGTTCCAGATCGAGCGCATGAAGGTACAGCTCAGCCGCATCGAGCTGCTGCTGGCGGCGTGGGTCGAGCCCGGCCGTCCCGGCATGCCGGCGCACCTGGTGGCCGAGCTGATCCGCTCGACCCAGGCGCGGCGCAGCATTGCGCATCTGGCCGGCACCTCGTTCGCGCAGCTGGCGCGCAAGGTGGTGGAACGCTCGGCCGAGACCGGCGAGCACTACATCACGCGCGACCGCCGCGAATATGCCGAGCTGGTGCGCGCGGCAGCGGGCGGTGGCCTGGTGTCGGTGGCCACGGTGTACCTCAAGTTCCTGATCTACGGGCTGCACCTGGACAAGTTCAGCGAAGGCTTGCTGGCCTCGCTCAACTATGCCGGCAGCTTCCTTGCCATCCATTTCGCCCACTTCACGCTGGCGACCAAGCAGCCGGCCATGACCGGGCCCGCGCTGGCACACCGGCTCGATAACGCGGGGCGGCCGGAAGGGCGCGAGATCTTCGTCGACGACACCGTCGCCATGATCCGCTCCAACGCGGCGGCCATTGCCGGCAACCTGGCGGTGGTGTTCCCGGTGGCGCTGGGCGTGCAGTGGCTGGCGCACCGGCTGCTGGGCACCAACCTGATCACGCCGGCCAAGGCGATCGCCACTATCGAGTCCTTCTCGATCCTGGGGCCGACGCCGCTGTACGCGGCCTTTACCGGCGTGCTGCTGTGGCTGTCGAGCCTGTTCGCGGGCTGGGCGGACAACTGGTTCGCGCTGCACCGCGTGCACGACGTGATGGCCTACCACCGCCGCCTGCAGTACGTTGTCGGTGCGCACGGCGCCACCCGGGTGGCGGACTTCTGCAAACGCAACCTGTCGGGCATCGTCGCCAACGTATCGCTGGGTTTGCTGCTGGGGCTGGGGCCCGAGATCCTGAGCTTTTTCGGCCCGCATATGGAAGTGCGCCATGTGACGCTGTCGACCGGCTCGGTGGGCGCGGCGCTCGGGGTGCTGGGCTGGGATGCGCTGCGCATGCCGGCGCTGTGGCTGGCGGTGGCGGGCATCGCGCTGATGGGCATGCTGAACGTGGCGGTCAGCTTTGCGCTGGCGTTCAATATGGCGCTGCGGTCACGCAATTTGCGCCGCATCGATCGCGCCGAACTGAGCGCGGCTGTGCGGCGGCGCATCCTGAAACAGCCGCTGTCGCTGCTGGTACCGCCGCGCGCGGCACCCGCGCACGCGGCTGCAGGCGGGCGCCGGGCCTGAGGGGACGGGTGGGGCGGGGTGGTGCGGTGCGGCAGGGGTAGTTGACTGAATTAGTCGGGTACCTTTATACTTGACGGAAACGATCAAGTATTAGCTTCACCCCCACGCATCACCCCAGAGCCCTGCACCATGAGACTGACCACCAAAGGCCGCTTCGCGGTCACTGCGATGATCGACCTGGCCATGCGCCAGGACCAGGGACCGGTCACGCTTGCCGGCATCAGCCAGCGGCAGAAAATCTCGCTGTCGTACCTGGAGCAGCTGTTCGGCAAGCTGCGCCGGCACGAGATCGTCGAAAGCGTGCGCGGCCCGGGCGGCGGCTACAGCCTGGCGCGCAAGGCCGAGGACGTCACCGTGGCGGACATCATAATCGCCGTGGACGAGCCGCTGGATGCCACCCAGTGCGGAGGCAAGGGCAATTGTAACGGAGATGACGGCTCGGGGCGTTGCATGACCCACGAACTGTGGGCCACGCTGAACCAGAAGATGGTCGAGTACCTCGACTCGGTTTCCCTCAAGAACCTGGTGGACCAGCAGCGCGAGCGCCAGCCCGCCGTGCTGCACGACATGCGCGAAGACGCTGCGCAGCCGGTCGTCGCCGCCGCGCGCGGCAAGGCCGACAAGCAGGAAAAACCGGTCCGGGCCAGAATGGTGAATTCAGTTTTCAGCCTGGCGCAGTCCTGAGCGCGCCGGCAAGACAGCAACACAGCGATCAGCGGTCCCTTACAAGGCAGTCATAACGATGAGCACCCCACATTTCCCCATCTACATGGATTACTCGGCCACCACGCCGGTGGACCCGCGCGTGGCGGACAAGATGATTCCGTACCTGCGCGAGCAGTTCGGCAATCCCGCGTCGCGCAGCCATGCGTACGGCTGGGAAGCGGAGCGCGCGGTGGAAGAGGCGCGCGAGCAGGTGGCCGCACTGGTCGGCGCCGACCCGCGCGAAATCGTGTGGACCTCGGGGGCGACCGAGTCGGACAACCTGGCGATCAAGGGCGCCGCGAACTTCTATTCGGGCAAGGGCAAGCACATCATCACCGTGAAGACCGAGCACAAGGCCGTGCTCGACACCACGCGCGAGCTGGAGCGCCAGGGCTTCGAAGTGACCTACCTGGACGTGAAGGAAAACGGCCTGCTCGACATGGACGTGTTTAAGCAGGCGCTGCGCCCGGACACCATCGTGGTATCGGTGATGCTGGTCAATAACGAGATCGGCGTGATCCAGGACGTCGAGCAGATCGGCGAGATCTGCCGCGAGAAGGGCATCATCTTCCATTGCGACGCCGCGCAGGCGACCGGCAAGGTGACAATCGACCTGAACAAGCTGAAGTGCGACCTGATGTCGTTCTCGGCCCACAAGACCTACGGCCCCAAGGGCATCGGCGCGCTGTACGTGCGCCGCAAGCCGCGCGTGCGCATCGAGGCGCAGATGCACGGCGGCGGCCACGAGCGCGGCATGCGTTCGGGCACGCTGGCCACGCACCAGATCGTCGGCATGGGCGAAGCCTTCCGCATCGCGCGCGAAGAGATGGCCACCGAAAACGAGCGCATCCGCATGCTGCGCGACCGCCTGTGGAACGGCCTGTCGGACATGGAAGAGGTCTACCTGAACGGTGACCTGGAGCATCGCGTGCCGCACAACCTGAACGTCAGCTTCAACTTCGTCGAAGGCGAGTCGCTGATCATGGCGATCAAGGACGTGGCGGTGTCGTCGGGCTCGGCCTGCACCTCGGCCTCGCTGGAGCCATCGTATGTGCTGCGCGCGCTGGGCCGCAACGATGAGCTGGCGCACAGCTCGATCCGCTTCACGGTCGGCCGCTTCACCACCGAGCAGGAGATCGACTACACCGTCGAGCTGCTCAAGAGCAAGATCGGCAAGCTGCGCGACCTGTCGCCGCTGTGGGAAATGTTCAAGGACGGCGTCGACCTGAATTCGATCCAGTGGGCCGCGCACTGAGCGCATGAGCACCCGCGGGATCCCGCCAAAATAACAGCAAGACCCCCGTAAAAGATACGCAAGAGGTAAGCCAAATGTCATACAGCACGAAGGTTCTCGACCACTATGAAAACCCCCGCAACGTCGGTTCGTTCGACAAGAACGACGACGCGGTCGGCACCGGCATGGTCGGCGCCCCGGCTTGCGGCGACGTGATGAAGCTGCAGATCAAGGTCAACGAGGCGGGCGTGATCGAAGACGCCAAGTTCAAGACCTACGGCTGTGGCTCGGCCATCGCTTCGTCGTCGCTGGTGACCGAGTGGGTCAAGGGCAAGACCGTGGACCAGGCGCTGGAGATCAAGAACACCCAGATCGCCGAGGAACTGGCGCTGCCGCCGGTGAAGATTCACTGCTCGATCCTTGCCGAAGACGCGATCAAGGCCGCCGTCGAAGACTACAAGAAGAAGCACGGCGCCGAGCAAAAGGCCGCCTGACCTGTCGCACTGAGCACGGCACCGACGAAGGAACGCAACGATGATCACCATGACCGAGAAGGCCGCCAAGCATGTGGCGCGCTATCTGGAACGCCGCGGCAAGGGCGTGGGCCTGCGCCTGGGCGTGAAGACCACCGGCTGCTCGGGCCTGGCCTACAAGCTGGAATACGTCGACGAACTGCTGCCGGAAGACAACGTGTTCGAATCGCACGGGATCAAGGTCATCGTCGACGCCAAGAGCCTGCCGTATATCGACGGCACCGAACTCGACTACGCGCGCGAAGGGTTGAACGAAGGCTTCCGCTTCAACAACCCCAACGTCAAGGACGAGTGCGGCTGCGGCGAGTCGTTCACGGTCTGATGTACGCCGCAGCAGGCTGACGCGGGCAGGGCCGCCGGTGGAGCGCAGCATCGTCGGCTTCCGCCGGGACGACGAAGGCCACTGGGTGGCCGAACTCGACTGCGGCCATGGCCAGCATGTGCGGCATGACCCGCCGTGGCAGTCGCGGCCCTGGACGCAGAGCGAGGCGGGCCGCGCCGCCATGATCGGCACGCGGGTCAATTGCCTGAAGTGCGACCGCAACGAGCCGCCGGCCGAGTGGGCCAGCCAGCCCGCGCGGTAGCGGCGGCAGCACGGACGAAGGGCGGCGCGGCCGCTCTTTTTTCTTGGGGAAGCAGTTGAAAGACGATTTTTTTGCGCTGTTCGGCCTGCCGGTGCAGTACGGCGTCGACGAGGCCGCGCTGGACGCGGCCTACCGCACCGTACAGTCGCAGGCGCATCCGGATCGCTTCGCCAAGGCCGGCGATGCCGAGCGCCGCGTGGCGATGCAGTGGGCCGCGCATGCCAACGAAGCCTATCGCACGCTGCGCCAGCCGCTGCGGCGCGCGACCTACCTGCTCAAGCTGCGCGGCATCGACGTGCAGGCGGAGAACAACACCGCGATGTCGCCCGCGTTCCTGATGCAGCAGATGGAATGGCGCGAGGCGCTGCAGGACGCGGTGGAAGCGCGCGACGTGGACCGCCTTGATGCGCTGCTGCGCGAGCTGCGCCAGGAGAAGCGCGAGCGCCACGCGGCATTGGGCGCGCTGCTCGATGCCGGCGACAACGACGCGGCCGGCGGCGCGGTGCGGCAACTGATGTTTATCGAGAAGATCGAGCACGATACCAGCGAGGCCGTCGACCGGCTGGAAGACTGACCGGCAAGATCGCCGGGGCCATGACACAATGGCGCCCGGCCTGAAAACCGCACGCATGCCGCCCCGCATGGCGGTTTCCCCTGCCGTACAAGACAGCGAAGAATTACCATGGCACTGCTCCAGATTTCCGAACCCGGCATGTCGCCGGCGCCCCACCAACGCCGCCTCGCCGTCGGCATCGACCTCGGCACCACCAACTCGCTGGTGGCCGCGGTGCGCAGCAGCATTCCCGAAGTGCTGGCCGACGAGCGCGGCCGCGCGCTGCTGCCCTCGGTCGTGCGCTACCTGCCTGACCGTACCGCGCATATCGGCTACCGGGCCCAGGAAGAAGCGGTGCGCGATCCCAAGAACACCATCGTCTCGGTCAAGCGCTTCATGGGCCGCGGCCTGCGCGACGTCGCCAATATCGAGCACAGCCCGTACGATTTCGTCGATGCGCCCGGCATGGTGCAGATCAAGACCGCGGCCGGCGTGAAGAGCCCGGTCGAGATCTCGGCCGAGATCCTGGCCACGCTGCGCCAGCGCGCCGAAGACAGCCTCGGCGACGACCTGGTCGGCGCCGTCATCACGGTGCCGGCGTATTTCGACGAGGCCCAGCGCCAGGCGACCAAGGACGCCGCGCGCCTGGCCGGCCTGGAAGTGCTGCGCCTGCTCAACGAGCCCACTGCCGCGGCCATTGCCTACGGCCTCGACAATGCCGCCGAAGGCATCTATGCCGTGTATGACCTCGGCGGCGGCACCTTCGATATCTCGGTGCTCAAGCTGACCCAGGGCGTGTTCGAGGTGCTGGCCACCGGCGGCGATTCGGCGCTCGGCGGCGACGACTTCGACCAGCGCCTGCTGTGCTGGATCGTCGAGCAGGCCAACCTGCAGCCGCTGTCGGCGCAGGACATGCGCCTGCTGATGGTGCGCGCGCGCGCCGCCAAGGAAGCGCTGTCCGAAGCGGACAGCACCGTGATCGACGCAGTGCTGGAATCCGGCGAGATCGTGCACCTGACGCTGACCGACCAGACCTTCGAGCAGATCACTGCCCACCTGGTGCAGAAGACGCTGGCGCCGGTGCGCAAGGCGCTGCGCGACGCCGGCGTGACGCCCGAAGACGTCAAGGGCGTGGTGCTGGTCGGCGGCGCCACGCGCATGCCGTCGATCCGCAAGGCGGTGGGCGATTTCTTCGGCCAGAGCCCGCTCACCAACCTCGATCCGGATCGCGTGGTGGCGCTGGGCGCGGCGATGCAGGCCAACCTGCTGGCCGGCAACCATGCCCCCGGCGAGGACTGGCTGCTGCTCGACGTGATCCCGCTGTCGCTGGGCGTCGAGACCATGGGCGGCCTGGTCGAGAAGATCATCCCGCGCAACAGCACCATCCCGGTGGCGCGCGCGCAGGAATTCACCACCTTCAAGGACGGCCAGACCGCGATGGCGATCCACGTGCTGCAGGGCGAGCGCGAGCTGGCCAGCGACTGCCGTTCGCTGGCGCGCTTCGAGCTGCGCGGCATCCCGCCGATGGTGGCCGGCGCGGCGCGCATCCGCGTGACCTACCAGGTCGACGCCGACGGGCTGCTGTCGGTGAGCGCGCGCGAGACGCACTCGGGCGTGGAAGCGTCGGTCACGGTCAAGCCGTCTTACGGGCTGGCCGACGACGATATCGCGCGCATGCTGCAGGACAGCTTCCGCGAGGCCGAGCACGATATGAAGAGCCGTGCGCTGGCGGAGGAACGTGTCGAGGCGGAACGCCTGGTCGAGGCCACCGAGCGTGCGCTGCAGACCGATGGCGACCTGCTGTCGGCCGAGGAGCGCGCACAGGTCGAAGCGCTGATCGCCGACGTGCGCGAGATCGCCCGGGGTGAAGACCACCTTGCGATCCGCGCCACGGTGGAAAAACTGTCGCACGGCACCGATGAATTCGCCGCCCGCCGCATGGACCGCTCGATCAAGAGCGCACTGGCGGGGCGCAAGGTACAGGAGCTGGGCTGATCACCGCGCCTGCACCGCACTACAGAACCCAGGAAACGACATGCCACAGATCATTGTTTTGCCCCACGTCGAATACTGCCCGGAAGGGAAGGTGATCGAGGCCGAGAAGGGCGTCAGCGTGCTGGATTCGCTGCTCGCCAACGGCATCGATCTCGAGCACGCGTGCGAGAAGTCCTGTGCCTGCACCACGTGCCACGTGATCGTGCGCGAGGGCTTCGACTCGCTCAACGAGGCCGAGGAGAAGGAAGAGGATTTGCTCGACAAGGCCTGGGGCCTGGAGCCGAATTCGCGCCTGTCGTGCCAGGCCATCGTCGACGAGGAAGACCTGACCGTCGAGATTCCCAAGTACACCATCAACCACGCCAAGGAAGGCCACTGAGCCGACGGCACCGATCCCAGCGGAGAACAAGCCCATGAAGTGGACCGATACCTACGCCATCGCCGAAGCCCTGTACGACAAGTTCCCGGATGTCGATCCGGCCGGCGTGCGCTTTACCGACCTGCGCCGCTGGGTGCTGGAGCTCGACGGCTTTGCCGACGATCCGGCGCGCTCGGGCGAGAAGATCCTGGAGGCGATCCAGCAGGCGTGGATCGAGGAAGCGGAATGAATTCCTGATGTCAGGAATAAACAAAAAGGCCGGCTTGATGCCGGCCTTTTTGCTTTGGAGCCCGACGATCGAACTGATCGACCGCTCGGATTGCTCCCTCTCCCGCATGCGGGAGAGGGGCGCGAACCATCAGTCTTCGCGCCGCAGGTGCGGGAACAGGATCACGTCACGGATATTCGGGCTATCCGTCAGCAGCATCACCAGCCGGTCGATGCCGATGCCGCAGCCGCCCGTCGGCGGCATGCCGTATTCCAGCGCGCGGATATAGTCGGCGTCGAAGTACATCGCTTCCTCGTCGCCGGCATCCTTCTGCTCGACCTGCTTGCGGAAGCGGTCGGCCTGGTCCTCGGCGTCGTTCAGCTCGGAGAAGCCGTTGGCGATCTCGCGGCCGGTGATGAACAGTTCGAAACGCTCGGTGATGCCCGGCACCGTGTCCGAGGCGCGCGCCAGCGGCGAGACCTCGACCGGGTAGTCGACGATAAAGGTCGGCTCCCACAGCTGGCTTTCGGCGGTTTCCTCGAACAGCACCAGCTGCAGCGTGCCCAGGCCGGCGTTGAGGAACTGCGGCGCGTTGGTGTTGACGCCGAACTTCTTCAGTTCGGTGCGCAGGAATTCGGCATCGGCCAGCTGCGCGTCGGTGTACTGCGGCGCGAACTTCTGGATCGCCTGGCAGATGGTCAGGCGGTGGAACGGCTTGGACAGGTCCAGCTCGCGCTCCTGGTACGTCAGCACCGCGCTGCCGCGCGCGTCGATCGCCGCCTTGCGGATCAGGTCCTCGGTGAAGTCCATCAGCCAGCGGTAGTCGGTGTAGGCCGCGTAGAACTCCATCATGGTGAACTCGGGGTTGTGGCGCGGGCTCACCCCCTCGTTGCGGAAGTTGCGGTTGATCTCGAACACGCGCTCGAAGCCGCCGACGATCAGGCGCTTCAGGTACAGCTCGGGCGCGATGCGCAGGAACATCTGCATGTCGAGCGCGTTGTGGTGCGTGATGAAGGGCTTGGCCGCGGCGCCGCCCGGGATCGGGTGCAGCATCGGCGTTTCCACTTCCATGAAGCCGGCGTCGGCCATATGGCGGCGCAGCGACGAGATCGCGTCGGTGCGCGCGCGGAAGGTATTGCGCGTTTCCGGCGACACGATCAGGTCGACATAGCGCTGGCGGTACTTCATTTCCTGGTCGGCCAGGCCGTGGAACTTGTCCGGCAGCGGGCGCAGCGACTTGGACAGCAGGCGCAGCTCGCGCACCTGCACCGACAGCTCGCCCTTGTTGGTGCGGAACAGCTCGCCGCGCGCGCTGATGATGTCGCCCAGGTCCCAGTGCTTGAAGGCGGCGTAGACCTCTTCGCCGACCTTGTCGCGGGTGATGTAGAACTGGATCTGGCCGCTGCCGTCCTGCACCGTGGCGAAGCTGGCCTTGCCCATCACGCGCTTGAGCATCATGCGCCCGGCGATGGCGACCTCGACCGGCGCGGCCTCGAGCGTGGCCTGCTCGGTGTCGGCGTACTGCGCCTGCAGCGCGGCGGCCTGGTGGGTGGGGCGGAAATCGTTGGGGAAGGCCACGCCTTGCTGGCGCAGCGCGGCCAGTTTTTCGCGCCGCTCCGCGATGATCTTGTTTTCGTCGACGGCGGGCGTGTCGGCGGCGGCGGCCTTGTTCTGCGCCGGGGCCTGGGCGCGGTTCGGTTCGGTCATGATGTCGTGTCGGTCGCGCGCCGGGCAGCGCGCGGGTTCAGTATGGCTTCAGTAATTGCGGAGATCGTCCAGCTCGGTGGTGCCGAAATCCGGGCGGTGCAGGTAAGCGACGATGCGGCCGGCGGTTTCCTCGGCCGAGGCGAGTTGCTGGTTGGCCTTGAGTTCGCGGAAGCGCTGCACCTGGGCAAAATCGGCATTGCGGATGGTGGCCTGCATGCCGGTATCGATCACGCCGGGCGCCAGCGCCACCGCGCGCACGGTGTGCGGCGCCTCGGCATGGGCGTACTCGGCGTTGACCGAACGCATGAACATGTCGAGCCCGGCCTTGCCGGCGCAGTAGGCGCTCCAGCCTTCGATCGGGCGCCGTGCCGCGCCGGAGGAGATCGCCAGCACCTTGCGCGGGCAGCCGAACTTCTCGGTGCGTTCCAGGAACGCCGCGGTCATGGTCATCGGCGCCGCCAGGTTGGTCAGCAGGTGCGGCACCAGCGATTTTTCCTGCAACGCCGCCACCGGTCCGATCGGCTCGACCACGCCGGCGTTCAGGATCAGCGTGGCGCTGGTCGGCGGCAGGTCGAGCGTGTCGAGCACGCTGGCGAGCCAGGTGGCGGCAGGGCCGGCCTGCGCCAGGTCCTGCAGGTGCCAGGCCACCGGCACGCCGCTGAGCGTGGCGATGCGCTCGAGCTCGGTGTTGCGGCTGCGCGCAACGCAGATCAGGCGGTTGCCCGGCACCAGCAGGGCGTTGGTCAGTGCCGCGCCCAGCCCGCGCGAGGCGCCGGTGATGATGTACAGGTGATTGGCTTCGCTCATGGTGCCCCGGTCGGAAAGGCCGTCGTGCCGGCATGGCGCGGGCGGCGGTACAGCGATGGATGGGTTGCTGTGCCGCCGCCGGCCGGCGGCGGGTACGGTCTTAAAGTCCCTGCTTGAGGCTGGCCTCGATGAACGGGTCCAGGTCGCCGTCCAGCACCTTCTGGGTGTTGGACATTTCCACGTTGGTGCGCAGGTCCTTGATGCGGCTCTGGTCCAGCACGTAGGAGCGGATCTGGTGGCCCCAGCCGACGTCGGTCTTGCCGGCCTCGAGCTTGTCGGCCTCGGCCTGGCGCTTGCGCATCTCGTGCTCGTACAGGCGCGACTTCAGCATCGACATGGCTTCGGCGCGGTTGCGGTGCTGCGAGCGGTCGTTCTGGCACTGCACCACGATCCCGGTCGGGATGTGCGTGATGCGCACGGCCGAATCGGTCTTGTTGATGTGCTGGCCGCCCGCGCCCGAGGCGCGGTAGGTGTCCACGCGCAGGTCCGCCGGGTTGATCTCGACCTCGAACGAATCGTCCACCTCGGGATAGACGAACACCGACGAGAACGAGGTATGGCGCCCGCCCGACGAATCGAACGGCGACTTGCGCACCAGGCGGTGCACGCCGGTTTCGGTGCGCAGGTAGCCGAAGGCGTATTCGCCCTCGATCTTGATGGTCGCGCTCTTGATGCCGGCGACGTCGCCCTCGGACTCTTCCAGCACTTCGGCCTTGAAGCCCTTGCGCTCGCAGTACTTCAGGTACTGGCGCAGCAGCATCGAGGCCCAGTCGCACGCTTCGGTGCCGCCGGCGCCGGCCTGGATGTCGATAAAGGCGTTGGCCTGGTCCATCTCGCCGGAGAACATGCGGCGGAATTCCATGTCCGCCACCACCGCCTCGAAGCCCTTGACGTCGGTCTCGATCGACTCGAGGGTGTCGTCGTCGCCTTCTTCCCTGGCGAGCTCGAACAGCTCTTCGGCACCGACGAGGTCATCGGTGAGCTTGCCCAGGACGCCGACCACGCCCTCGAGCATCTTCTTTTCCTTGCCGAGGTCCTGGGCCCGCTTGGGGTTGTTCCAGACGTCGGGGTCTTCCAGCAGGCCGTTGACTTCGTCCAGCCTTCCTACTTTGACATCGTAGTCAAAGATACCCCCGTAGATCTTCCGTCCGGGAACGGAGATCGGAGATGGCACCGGAGATGGCGTTGAGGCGTTCTGCTTCCATGATGTTCCTGCGCTTCGAAAACCTCGAATTATAGCGGATCGGCGCGGCAGATCGGGGCTTGCCAGGCGTCTCGACGGCGCCCCGAACCGAACGCAACGGCGCCGGCGCGGTCTATCCGGCGGTGCCGGGCGGCGCGCGCGGCGATAATACGGGTCGCAAGCCGCCCCCGGCAGAGACCAAGAACAGGACGCATGACGAAAACCAGACATGACCTCGAGCCAGGCCGGCGCCGTACGCTGGCCCTGCTGCTGGCGGCCGCGACGGCGGCGATCACGGCCGGCTGCGGCACCACGGGCGGGCCCGTGCCGGACGGCTACTACCGCGTCGAGCGCGGCGACACGCTGTATTCGATCGCGCGCAAGCACCGCCGCAGCGTGCGCGACCTGACCCGCTGGAACAGCGATCTCACCAGCCCGGGCCAGATCGAGGTGGGGCAACTGATCCGGGTGCGCCCGCCCGGCGCCGCTGCCGGCACCGCCACGGCGTCGAGCGGCACCGGGCAGGCCGTGACCGATACGCCGCGGGTCGACGGCGCCGCGGCATCCCGGCCGCCGGCCAGCAGCATCCGCCTGCAATGGCCGGCCGACGGCCGCGTCACGACCGGCTTCGCGCCGCCCGCCAGCAAGGGCCTGAGCATCGCCGTGCCGGCCAACGGCACGGTGCGCGCCGCCGCCGCCGGCCGCGCCATCCACGTCGGCAACCTGCGCGGCTACGGCATGCTGGTGATCGTCAAGCACAACGACGACTGGCTCACCGTCTACGGCAACCTCGACCAGCCGCTGGTCAGCGAGGGCGCGCAGGTGTCGGCGGGCCAGGACGTGGGGCGCATGGGCGCGAGCCCGAGCGAACTGCACTTCGAGGTGCGCGGCAACGGCAAGCCGGTGAATCCGGCCAGCTACCTGCCGTCGCGCGGCTGAGCGGGGCGCACCGCGCCCCCGGGCACGCTACTGCGCGTGCTCGATCACCAGCTGCACGCGGGTGACGCCGTTGAAGGTGTTGTTGTCGAGCCGGTAGGCCACTTGCGCGCTGGCGCCGAGCGAGTCGGCATGGTTAAACCAGATCGCGTCGAAGCGCTGGCTGCCGCGCCCCAGCTGCAGCTTCAGGTGCTTGCCCTTGAGCACGCTCTGGCGCAGCACGTCGAACTCGCCGCAGAAGGTCGGCGCCGGGAAGCCCTGGCCCCACACCTGCTGTTCCAGCAGGGTGACGAACTCCGGGCTGAAGCACTGGTCCTCGATATCGCCGTCGGTCTCGATCACGCGCGCCAGCTGGTCGTCGGTCAGCCATTCGCGCCCGACCGCCTCGAACGCTTCCTGGAACTCGGCAAAGCGTTCGGCGCGCACGGTCAGTCCCGCAGCCATGGCGTGGCCGCCGAACTTGAGCAGCATGCCGGGGTGGCGCTTGGACACCAGGTCGAGCGCATCGCGCAGGTGGAAGCCCGGGATCGAGCGGCCCGAGCCCTTGACGGTGGTGTCGTCGCCCGGCGCAAAAGTGATGGTGGGGCGGTGGAACTTGTCCTTGAGCCGCGACGCCACGATCCCGATCACGCCCTGGTGCCAGGTATCGTTGAACACGCTGACGGTAAAGCGCGAGGCATCCGCGCCGGCCAGCCCGGCCATGGGCTGCTCCAGGATGCGCAGCGCTTCCTGCTGCATGCCGGCCTCGATGTCGCGCCGCTCGCGGTTCATGCTGTCCAGCTCCTGGGCGATTTCCCAGGCGCGGTTGGCATCGTCGGTCAGCAGGCACTCGATGCCCAGCGACATGTCGGCCAGCCGGCCGGCCGCATTCAGGCGCGGCCCCAGGCCGAAGCCAAGGTCGAAGGTGTTGGCGCGCGCGGACTCGCGCCCGGCGGCGCGGAACAGCGCGGCCACGCCGGGCTGCATGCGGCCGGCGCGCATGCGGCGCAGGCCCTGCGCCACCAGGATGCGGTTGTTGGTGTCGAGCTTGACCACGTCGGCCACGGTGCCCAGCGCCACCAGGTCCAGCAGCGTTTGCAGCGGCGGCTGGTTCTGCTGGGTGTACACGCCGCGCCGGCGCAGTTCGGCGCGCAGCGCCAGCAGCACGTAGAACATCACGCCCACGCCCGCCAGGTTCTTGCTGGGGAATTCGCAGCCCGGCTGGTTCGGGTTGACGATCACCGCGGCCTGCGGCAACTCCGAGCCCGGCAGGTGGTGGTCGGTCACCACCACGTCGATGCCCAGCGCATTGGCCGCGGCGACGCCGTCGACGCTGGCAATGCCGTTGTCGACCGTGACGATCACGTCCGGATTCTGCTTCGCCGCCAGCGCCACGATTTCGGGCGTCAGGCCATAGCCGTACTCGAAGCGGTTGGGCACGATGTATTCGACCCGCGCGCCTAGCATGCGCAGCCCGCGCACGCCCACCGCGCACGCGGTGGCGCCGTCGCAGTCATAGTCGGCGACGATCAGCAGGCGCTTGCCGGCGGCGATGGCGTCGGCCAGGTAGGTCGCGGCGTGGCCGATGCCCTTCATGGCCGCGGGCGGCACCAGTTCGGGCAGGTCGGTGGCCAGTTCCGTGGCGCGGGCCACGCCGCGCGCGGCCAGGATGCGCGCCAGCGTCGGGTGCAGGCCGGTGGCGGCCAGCGCGCTGGCGTGTTCGGGAGAATATTGGCGGATGGCGATCCGGGTCATGGGCGGGGCGGCAGTGGAATGTCGGGAGCGATGGCTTCAGGCGGCAAAGGCGAGGTCGGACAGCAGCGCGCGCCAGTCGCCGCGCTGGCCCATGCCGCGCCAGAATTTGCGCAGGTCGGCGCGCCGCACGGTGAACTCGGCGAAGTGGTTCTCGCCGCCAAGCACCAGCGTGACGGCGCCGATCCGGCCGGCCGCGAGCGCTTCCAGCGCCGGACCGAACCAGTCGGCATCGAGCGCGTGCATGCGGTCCAGCCACAGGCCCCAGTCCTCGGCGATATGCGCCTCGGTGGCGCTGTCGAGCATCGCGAGTACCGAGCCTTCGAGCGCGGCCGCGCCGACCAGGCCTGCCGGCACCGGCAGCACGCGGCTGCCGCCGGCCAGCGCCAGGCCGCTCAGGAACGGGTCGCCGCTCAGCACCGTATCGGCCAGCCGCGGCACCGGCTGCAGCGCGCCGCCGCCGTACAGCCAGACCGAATTGACCGGGACCTCGCCGGCGGCCTCGCGGGCCTGGTTGACGCGGTGGTCGAACCACGTCATCTGGATTTCGTTCTGTAGCCGGCGCCAGTCGCGCGCGCGCGCGCCGGCCTGCATCCAGATGTCGATATTGCGGCCCGCCGCGCGCAGCGGGGTGGTGGCCTCGAGCGGGCCGAACACGGCCTCGGGCAGGTACCAGCGCTGCGGGCAGGGCGTCTCCAGCGCGATGCCGGACTCCTGCAGCAGTGCGTCGATGGCCTCGCGCAGCGCGGTGGCTTCCTGCGGCCGCAGGCCGAGCTGGCCCGGCGGCATCAGCACCAGGTGATCGCGCGCGGCATGGATGTGCACCGGCTCCAGGCACGCCCAGGACTGGCCGTCGGCGGGGGCCTGGACCCCCGTCGGTGCGTCCGGGGCGGCCCCGACGCTGTCGGCCAGCCGCATATAGGGCGCCAGCGGCACCCGCACCGTGTCCAGTCCGGCCTTGCCGGCCAGCCAGCGTTCCTGCGGCAGGCTGCGCAGGAAAGGGTCGTCGTGCCGCTCGCGCGGGCCGGGCGCGGCCCGGGTCAGCAACTTTCCGAGCGCCGGCAGCTCCAATTGCCGCAGCAGCGCGCCGGGAACGACGTCGTCGCGGCCGTCGTCGCCGGCGCCGGGCGGGACGGAAAAGGGCACAATCAGGGTCAGGTGCGTCATCATGGTGGCGAGATTGTAAACTCCCGGCTGGCTCGCGCCAGTCCCGGACCCGGCCGCGACGTGAGCGCGGCGCCGCCCGCCAGTGTGCCCTGCGTGCCGCCGGCGGCGCCCCGACGGGCACTGGCGCTTTCCCGAACCAACAGGAATCCTCTTGAAATTTCCCTACGAGTGGCAGATCGGCTGGCGATACACCCGCGCAAGCAAGCGCGCCAGCCGCAACACCTTCATTTCGTTTATCTCGATGATCTCGATGCTGGGCATCGCGCTCGGCGTGGCCGCGCTGATCGTGGTGCTGTCGGTGATGAACGGGTTCCAGAAGGAAGTGCGCGACCGCATGCTGTCGGTGCTGGCGCATATCGAGGTGATCGGCCCGTCGGCGCTGCCCGACTGGCAGAAGACCGCGGCCGAGGCGCTGCAGAACAAGGAAGTGGTCGGTGCCGCGCCCTACGTGGCGGCGCAGGCCATGCTGACCCGCGACGATGCCGTGCGCGGCGTGCTGCTGCGCGGCGTGGAGCCGTCGCAGGAGCCCAAGGTGTCGGAGATCGGCAGCCAGTTCCGCGCCGGCAACATGGCGGCGCTGGTGCCGGGCAGCTTCGGCATCGCGCTGGGCAACGAGCTGGCCAATGCCATGGGCGTGCAAGTCGGCGACAAGGTCACGCTGCTGGCGCCGCAGGGCACCATCACGCCGGCGGGCGTGCTGCCCCGGCTCAAGCAGTTCACCGTGGTGGGCGTGTTTTCGTCCGGCCACTTCGAGTTCGACAGCGCGCTGGCGCTGGTCAACCTGCAAGACGCCGAGACTCTGTTCCGCCTGAGCGGCCCCACCGGCGTACGGCTGAAGCTGCAGGACATGCAGCGCGCGCCGCTGGTGGCGCAGGAACTGGCCGGAACCATGTCGGGCGAGCTGTACCTGCGCGACTGGTCGAAGCAAAACCGCAACTGGTTTGCCGCGGTGCAGACCGAGAAGCGGATGATGTTCATCATCCTGACGCTGATCATCGCGGTGGCCGCGTTCAACCTGGTGTCGACGCTGGTGATGACCGTCACCGACAAGCAGGCCGATATCGCCATCCTGCGCACCATGGGCGCGCAGCCGGGCTCGATCATGAAGATCTTCATCGTGCAGGGCGTGGCCATCGGCTTTATCGGCACGCTGCTGGGCGTGGCCGGCGGCACGCTGATCGCCACCAATATCGACGTGATCGTGCCCTTCATCGAGCGGCTGCTGCACGTGCAGTTCCTGCCGCGCGACATCTATTTCATCAGCCAACTCCCTTCCGATCCCCGCGTGAACGACATCGCCACCATCGGCATCATCTCTTTCGTGCTGGCCACGCTGGCCACGCTCTATCCCAGCTGGCGCGCCGCCCGCGTCAACCCGGCGGAGGCGCTGCGCTATGAGTGAAGCCGTGCTGCAAGCCGCTACTTCCACGCCTGCCCCGGGCCAGCCGCGCACCGGCGCGCCGGTGCTGGTGGCCGAGGGCCTGACCAAGCGCTTCCGCCAGGGCGAGCTCGACGTCGAGGTGCTGCGCGGCGTCGACGTGCGCGTCAACGCCGGCGAGAAGGTGGCCATCGTCGGTGCCTCCGGTTCGGGCAAGAGCACGCTGCTGCATGTGCTGGGCGGGCTCGACGAGCCCGATTCCGGCCGCGTCGCGCTGCTCGGCAAGCCTTTCACGGCGCTGCGCGAGCGCGAGCGCAATG
The DNA here is from genome assembly GCF_000372525.1 of Cupriavidus neocaledonicus. Lineage (GTDB taxonomy): Bacteria > Pseudomonadota > Gammaproteobacteria > Burkholderiales > Burkholderiaceae > Cupriavidus > Cupriavidus neocaledonicus. The sequence continues at coordinate 141,032 of NZ_AQUR01000100.1, read as the reverse complement.
TGGTGCGCAACCGCTCGCTGGGCTTTGTCTACCAGTTCCATCACCTGCTGCCGGAATTCACCGCGCTCGACAACGTGGCGATGCCGCTGCGCATCCGCGGCCTGACCCAGCCCGCCGCGCGCGAGACCGCGCAGGCGATGCTGGAGCGTGTCGGGCTGGGCGGGCGCTCGCGGCATCGGCCGGGCGAGCTGTCCGGCGGCGAGCGCCAGCGCGTCGCCATTGCGCGCGCGCTGGTGGGCCAGCCGGCCTGCGTGCTGGCCGACGAGCCCACCGGCAATCTCGACGACCACACCGCCGGCGGCGTCTATGACCTGATGCTGGAACTGTCGCGCACGCTCGGCACCAGCTTTGTCATCGTCACCCACGACCTCGACCTGGCCGGCCGCTGCGACCGCGTGCTGCGGCTGCGCGACGGTCACCTGCACCAGGAACGCTGAGGCGGCCGCGGCCATGTGGATCGACACTCATTGCCATCTCGACGCCGGCGAGTTCGACGCGGACCGCGAGCAGGTCACCGACGCGGCCGAGGCCGCTGGCGTGCGCGGCATCGTGGTGCCGGCGGTGGCCGCGTGGAACTTCGATACCGTGCGCGCGCTGGCGCATCGCGATGCGCGCTGCGTCTACGCGCTGGGCATCCACCCGCTGTGCTCGCCCGGCGCGGGCCAGCCCGAGCTCGACACGCTGCGGCGCCAGGTCGCCGCCAGCATGGGCGACCCGCGCTTCGTCGGCATCGGCGAGATCGGGCTCGACTTCTTCGTCGCGGGACTGGACCCGGACCACCAGACCTGGCTCTACGTCGAACAGCTGAAGCTCGCGCGCGAGTTCGACCTGCCGGTGCTGCTGCACGTGCGCAAGTCGCAGGACCAGGTCGGCGCGCAGCTGCGCAAGCTCGGCGTGAAGCGCGGCATCGCCCACGCCTTCAACGGCAGCCACGAACAGGCGCGGCGCTTCGTCGAGCAGGGCCTGAAGCTGGGCTTCGGCGGCAACGTCACCTTCAGCCGCGCGCGCCAGATCCGCCGGCTGGCGACCGAGCTGCCGCTGGACGCGCTGGTGCTGGAAACCGATGCGCCAGACATCGCGCCGGCATGGCTGTCGGACGACCAGTTCGGCGAACAGCACAAGGCGCGCAACACACCCGCCGAGGTCGCCGGCGTGGCACGCGTGATGGCGGAACTGCGCGGCATCGACGCCACGACGCTGGCGCAGGCAACCTGGCGCAACGCCGTGGCGGCGCTGCCGCGACTGGCGGCGTTCGCCGACACCATGGCGCCTCCGCTTTCTGGCGGTCACACAACTTCCACATCTTCCTGACAGGCTGACAAGCTTGCCGCGCCTGCGCGCGGGTACAACTCCGTTCATGCAAGATCATCGGAGGAGGTGCCGTGCGTTGCTTCGTGGTGGCATTCGTGGCCGGGTGCTGGAGCCTGCAGCAGCAGTCGACGCTGCCGCAGCCGCACGGCCTGCGCCTGGGCGCAGCGCTGCTGGCCTTGTGCGCCATCGGCATGGCCTTGTGGGGCAGGCGCCTGCCTGCCATGCTGCACGGCCTGGCGCTGGCGGCGCTGGCCTTTGCCATGGCGTACTGCTGGGCTGCCTGGCGCGCCGAGCTGCGCCTGCGTGAATGGCTGCCCGTGGCGCTGGAAGCGCGCGACCTCGACGTGCGCGGGGTGGTCGCGGGGCTGCCCACGCAATCCCCCGCCGGCACACGCTTCGCGTTCACCGTCGAGCAGGCCGCGGGGCCGCACCAGCCGCTGCCTGGCCGGGTCATCCTCAGCTGGCGTGACGCGCCGCTCGAGTTGAGCCCGGGACAACGCTTCACGCTGACGCTGCGCCTGCGGCGCCCGCGCGGGCTTGCCAATCCGTTCGGCTTCGACTACGCCTACTGGCTGCTGGCGCAAGGCTATGGCGCCACCGGCTACGTGCGCCGCGCCCTGGGTCCGCCGCAGGATGCCACCTCGGAGCGGGTGGCCTGGCGCATCGAAGCCTGGCGTGCCGCCGTGCGCGACCACCTGCGCGCCGCGCTGCCGGCGGGGGCGCGCTATGGGGCGGTGCTGGTCGCGCTGGTGATCGGCGACCAGCGCGGCATCGAGGCGGAAGACTGGCAACTGTTCCGGCGTACCGGCGTGAGCCACCTGGTGGCCATTTCGGGACTGCATATCACCATGGTGGCCGGCATGGCGGCGTCGCTTGCCGGACTGCTGTGGCGCCATTCGTTCGGCGTTGGCCGCTACCTGCGCCGCCCCTTGCCATTGTGGCTTCCCGCCCGGCAAGCCGCGCTGGGGGTGGCGGTGGCCACCGCGCTGGGCTACGGCATGCTGGCCGGCATGCAGATCCCGGCGCTGCGCACCGTGGCCATGCTCTGCGTCGCGGCGGTTGCGGTGTGGGGCGCACGCGCGCCGCCGGCGTCGGTGGTGCTGGCGTGGGCGGCGCTGATGGCGTTGCTGCTGGATCCGTGGGCGGTCATGCTGCCCGGTTTCTGGCTGTCCTTCGGTGCCGTCGCGGTGATCTTCTTCGCGTCGCGGCCGGGACGCGACGCCGCGATCGCGGGGCACTGGCAACGGCTGCGGGCCACGCTTGCCGCGGGCGCGCGCACCCAGTGGGCCGTGACCGTCGGGCTGGTGCCGCTGACGCTGCTGCTGTTCGGCCAGGTCTCGGTGGTGTCGCCGTTTGCCAACGCGGTGGCCATCCCGGTGGTCAGCCTGCTGATCACGCCGCTGGCGCTGCTGGGCGCCGCGCTGCCGCTGTGGCTGGCCGCGCCGGTGATGGCAGTCGCCCACCTTGCGATGGTGGGGCTGGCCGCCGTGCTGGCATGGTTCTCCATGCTGCCCTGGGCGATGTGGGAGGCCGCCAGCGCCGGGCCGGTAGCGCTGCTGCTGGCTGCGCTTGGCGTGGCCGTACTGGTGGCGCCCGTGGCCTCGGCGCGCCTGCGCCGGCATGGCGGCCTGGTGATGCTGCCGATGCTGGTGGCGCGCGGCCCGCCGGTTGCCGACGGCCAGTTCCGCGCGGTGATGTTCGATGTCGGGCAGGGCACGGCGGTGCTGGTGCGCACGCGCTCGCATGCGCTGCTGTACGACACCGGGCCGGGCTATGCCTCGGGGTCCAGCGCGGGCGCGCAGGTGGTGGTGCCGCTAATGCGCGCCGAGGGGGTGACGCGGCTCGACCACCTGATGGTCAGCCATGAAGACATCGATCATGCCGGTGGCGTGGCGGACATTGCGGGGACGGTCGACGTGGTGGCGCGCAGCACCGGTGCGCCAGCCAGCCACCCGCTGCTGGAGGCGTTTCGTCATGGATCCGGCCCGGCCCAGTGGAGCCCATGCGCAGCGGGACAGCAATGGCAGTGGGATGGCGTGCGTTTTGCCGTGCTGCATCCGCTGCCTGAACACTCGCAGCACGCCGACATCGCCAGCAATGCGCGCAGCTGCGTGCTGCGCGTGGAGACGGCCGCGCACAGCCTGCTGCTGACCGGCGATATCGGCCTGGCGCAGGAACGGGCGTTGATCGCGCGCCTGCCGGCTGAAGCCTTGCGCGCCGACGTGCTGGTGGTGGCGCATCACGGCAGCGCCACGTCGTCCGGCGCGGACTGGATCGAGGCGGTCGGGCCCGCGGCCGCGGTGTTCCAGCTGGGCTATGGCAACCGCTATCGCCATCCGAACGCCGAAGTGTGGGAGCGCTTTGGTCGCTCGGGCATCCTGCGCTATCGCACCGATGAAACCGGCGCAGTAACCCTTGACACGGCGCGCGCGGGTTACACGCTGTCGATGTTCCGGCAGGCGGAGCCGCGCTACTGGCGGGAACGGCCGCCGGCGCCGCGCTAGGGCGCGCGGGCGTCGCGGAGCGGTCAGCCGGCCTTGCGGCGGCTGGGGCGTGCGGCGGGCGGTGCAGGCCTGGCGGAGGTAGACGGCGTGGCCGGCGTGGCCGGCTCGGCCGCCGCAGTGCGGCCGCGGCTACGTGACGGCGCGGGCTCGGCACCGGCAATGCGGCGCTCGCGCAGATGCGCCTTGGCGCGCTGCAGGCGCGGCGCGACGGTGTCCGCGCGCGCCAGCGCGACCCCGGCGGCGAGTACGTCGCCCAGCACCAGGTGGCTGATGCGCGAGGTCATCGGCGTGTAGACCTCGCTGTCTTCCTCGACGTCGGAAAACACGCAGACATCGGCCAGCCGGGCCAGCGGCGAGCCGCTATGCGTCAGCGCCAGCACGCTGGCGCCGCTGCTGCGCGCCAGCGTGGCGGCGGTCAGCATGTCCCAGGTGCGCCCGCTGTTGGAGACCAGCACGGCCACGTCGCCGGGGGCCAGCAGCGCCGCCGACATGCTGAACACGTGCGGATCGGCATAGGCGACGGTGGGCATGCCCAGGCGGAAGAACTTGTGCTGCAGGTCGAGCGCGACGATGCCGGAGTTGCCGCAGCCGTAGAACTCGATGCGGCGCGCGCCGGCGAGCAGCTGGATGCCATGCTCGATCTGGTCGGCCGACAGCGCGTTGCGCACGCTCATCAGCGTGGCGATGGTGCGGTCGAACACCTTGCCGGCGATGTCCGCCGGGCGGTCGTCGGCGGCGACATCCTGGTGCACGAAGGGTGTGCCGCCGCCGACGTTCTGCGCGAACTGCAGCTTGAATTCGCGGAAGCCGTCGTAGCCCAGCGCCGCGCAGAAGCGCGCGATGGTGGGTTGCGACACGCCGGCGCGCTCGGCCAGTTCCGGCATCGACAGCCGGATTACGGCGGCGCCATGGCGCGCGACATAGTCGGCCAGGCGGCGTTCAGAAGGACGAAGGGTGTCGTAGACGGCAAGGATGCGGTCGCGCATGGCGGCTGGCGGCGGTGTCGGCGTGGAAAGGATATGTAGAGATTCTACAACGATTGGCGCCGCATCTTGTCGGAATTGCGGCAGAGCTTGCGCTTGGGGTTTGCCCTGATCCCGGCATTTTCTGCGCGATTTTTCCGCAAGATCATGACGACCGGCGGCGGGGGCTGGGTATAATGGCGCCCGATCTGTAGAAAATCTACAGGCGGCGGCGCCGCAGCGCGCCGCTTGGCCATGCCTCTTTCCGCCCATAAGGACCGTCACCCCATGCCTTCCGCCGTCCATGCCGAGCTTCAGGCCGTTACCGACCGCATCGTTGCGCGCAGCCGCGCCAGCCGTGCCGCCTACCTTGCCCGCTGCGAGCGCGCGCAGGCGGAACTGGGGCCGCTGCGCGGCATGTCCTGCGCCAACCTGGCGCACGGCTTTGCCGCGCTGCCGGCCAGCGACAAGCTGAAGCTGCGCGTCGAGCATGCGCCCAACCTGGGCATCGTCACCGCGTACAACGACATGCTGTCGGCGCACCAGCCCTATGAACGCTATCCCGCCGTGATCCGCGAGGCCGCGCGCGCGGTCGGCGCGGTGGCGCAGGTGGCGGGCGGCGTGCCGGCGATGTGCGACGGCATCACGCAGGGCAACGCCGGCATGGAGCTGTCGCTGTTCTCGCGCGATGCGATTGCCATGGGCACCGCGGTGGCACTGTCGCACAACACCTTCGATGCGGCGCTGATGCTGGGTGTGTGCGACAAGATCGTGCCGGGGCTGCTGATGGGCGCGCTGCAGTTTGGCCACCTGCCGATGGTGTTCGTCCCCGCGGGCCCGATGGCCAGCGGGCTGCCCAACAAGGAAAAGGCGCGCGTGCGCCAGCTCTACGCGACCGGCCAGGTCGGCCGCGATGCGCTGCTGGAGGCCGAATGCCAGGCCTATCACGGCGCCGGCACCTGCACCTTCTACGGCACCGCCAACAGCAACCAGTTCCTGATGGAGATCATGGGCCTGCACCTGCCGGGCGCGGCCTTCGTCCATCCCGACAGCGGCCTGCGCGATGCGCTGACGGCCGCGGCGGCGCAGCGCGCGCTCGCGCTGCGCGCGCGCGGCGACAGCTATCTGCCGCTGGCGCGCATCGTCGACGAGCACGCCATCGCCAATGCCATGGTCGGCCTGCTGGCCACCGGCGGCTCGACCAACCATACCATCCACCTGGTGGCGATGGCGCGCGCCGCCGGCATCGTCATCGACTGGAATGACTTCGACCTGCTGTCGCGCATCACGCCGCTGCTGGCGCGCGTCTATCCCAATGGCTCGGCCGATGTGAACCACTTCCATGCCGCCGGTGGCGCCGGCTTCGTGATCCGCGAGTTGCTGCAGGCCGGCCTGCTGCACGAGGACGTGCAGACCGTGGCCGGCCCGGGCCTGGCCCGTTACGCGCAGGAACCGGTGATGACGGACGGCGTGCTGCGCTGGCGCGACGGCGCCGCGCACAGCGGCGACCCGCAGGTGCTGGCGACGGCCGCCGCGCCGTTCTCCGCCGAGGGCGGCCTGCGGCTGATGCAGGGCAACCTGGGCCGCGGCGTGATCAAGGTCTCGGCGGTCGCGCCCGAGCACCGCGTGGTCGAAGCCCCGGTGCGGGTGTTCGATTCGCAGGAGGCGCTGCAGGCAGCATTCGATGCCGGCGAGCTGGGCGGCGACCTGGTCGCGGTGGTGCGCTTCCAGGGACCCAATGCCAACGGCATGCCGGAACTGCACCGGCTGACCCCGGTGCTGGGCGCGCTGCAGGACGCCGGCCACAAGGTGGCGCTGGTGACCGACGGGCGCATGTCCGGCGCCTCGGGCAAGGTGCCGGCGGTGATCCACGTCGGCCCCGAGGCGCTCGCCGGCGGCGCGCTGGCGCGCGTGCGCGACGGCGACCGCATCCGTGTCGACGCCGTCGCCGGCACGCTGCAATGGCTCGGCGACGAAGTCGAATTCGCGGCACGCGTGCCGGCGCGCGCGCCGGCCGACCCGTTCGCGCAGTTCAGCCTGGGGCGCGGCCTGTTCGGCCTGTTCCGGCGCCACGCACGGATCGCGGAAGAGGGCGGCAGCGCACTCGACCTGTCCGAGCTGGATGCCGCAGCCACCGGCGCCGATGGCCATACCGCCCCGGTGCGATCCGTCGCACAATAACCGGGCCGGAGGCCGATTTTCATCGCGAAGTTTCGCGCGGGGACCACAGCGCCCCGCGACGTCCTTGGAGGCGGCCGCAACCGCGTTCGGCCGGACCGACCAGGACAGGCAGGCAACCGACAAGGATGGCCACACCATCCGATACCAAGACCGACGGAGCAGACATGATCTATATCCTGATGGGCGTTTCCGGCAGCGGCAAGACCACGGTCGGCCAGTTGCTGGCGCAGCGGCTGGGCTGCGGCTTCCATGACGCCGACGACTTCCATAGCGACGCCAGCAAGGCCAAGATGCACGCCGGCATCCCGCTGACCGACGCAGACCGCTGGCCGTGGCTGGCCGCGATGCGCGCGGCCATCGACAGCGCCCGGGCCGAGGGCCGCACCCATGTGTTCACCTGCTCGGCACTGCGCCAGGCCTACCGCGACCGGCTGACGCCGCCGGATGGCGGCGTGACTTTCGTGTTCATGAAGGGGGATGCCGCGCTGATCGGCCAGCGGCTGTCCGCGCGCACCGAGCATTTCTTCAACCCCGAGCTGCTGCAAAGCCAGTTCGATACGCTGGAAGAACCGGGCGACGCGCTGGCGCTCGACATCCGCCAGCCACCCGAGGCGCTGGTCGAGACCATCCTGCAGGCCACCGCGCGGCAGGGCGCCGGCGCGGCGCGCTAGCCTGCCGCCACCGTGGCCACGGAGGGGCATGGTCTGCGGGCGGGCTTCCGGTTTTTTTTCCATGGATCGCAACACGGCCGCCGGCCTCGCCGGCGGCCGTTTTTGCGTGCGCTGGCAGGCATCTTGCTAGCTTGGCTTTGGTGCCGGGGCGGCGCGGGTGCGGTGGCACTGGGCGCGCGCCGGCCCACCTTGCGGCTTTCGCCGGCACGGGTATGCTGGAAGGGCCAGTGACTCGACGGCATCACGCGGCTTGTGCCAACCGGCGCGCCGCGTGGCAGGGCAAGACAGCCAGGGCAACCAGGGCGGCCGGCAGCGGCGCGAACGCGCGCTGCAGCGCCGGAGCCCGCGACATGGAGGAGCGGCCATCATGGCGGCGCGGTACTTCGACGAGATGCTGGACTGGCGCGAGGACAAAGCGCCGGCGCTGATCCACGCGGGACAGGCCTTGCCTGAGGGCGCGGTGCGCCCGCATTACCGGCATTTCGCCGAATGGCTGGCGCGCCAGACCGAAAGCACCATGGCCAACAAGCGCGCCGAGGCCGACCTGGTGTTCCGGCGCGTGGGCATCACCTTTGCCGTCTATGGCGACAAGGACGAAGCCAACAGCGGCACCGAGCGCACCATTCCGTTCGACGTGGTGCCGCGCATTTTCCCGGCGAGCGAATGGGCGCTGCTGGAACGAGGCCTGCGCCAGCGCGTGGCCGCGCTGAACCGCTTCGTCCATGACATCTACCACGGCCAGGACATCATCCGCGCCGGCGTGATCCCGCCCGACCAGATCTACAACAACGCCCAGTACCGGCCCGAGATGCTCGGTGTCAGCGTGCCGCACGACATCTATGCCCATGTCGCCGGCATCGACGTGGTGCGTGCCGGCGAGGGCGAGTTCTACGTGCTGGAAGACAACCTGCGCGTGCCGTCGGGCGTGTCGTACATGCTCGAGAACCGCAAGATGATGATGCGCCTGTTCCCGGACCTGTTCGCGCGCAACCGCGTGGCGCCGGTGGCGCACTATCCCGACCTGCTGCTCGACATGCTGCGCGGGGTCTCGCCGCAGGCCATCGCCGATCCCACCGTGGTGGTGCTGACGCCGGGCATGTACAACTCGGCGTACTTCGAGCATGCCTTCCTGGCGCAGCAGATGGGGGTGGAGCTGGTCGAGGGCAGCGACCTCTTCGTCGAGGACAACCACCTGTTCATGCGCACCACGCAAGGCCCGCAGCGCATCGACGTGATCTACCGGCGCGTCGACGACGACTTCCTCGACCCGCTCGCGTTCCGCCCCGATTCCGCGCTCGGCGCCGCCGGGCTGCTGTCGGTCTACCGCGCCGGCAACGTGACCATCTGCAATGCGATCGGCACCGGCGTCGCCGACGACAAGTCGATCTACCCCTACGTGCCTGACATGATCCGCTTTTACCTGGGCGAAGAGGCGATCCTCAGCAATGTGCCGACCTATATGTGCCGGCGCGCCGATGACCTGCAGTACGTGCTGGACCATATGGCCGAACTGGTGGTCAAGGAAACCCACGGTGCCGGCGGCTACGGCATGCTGGTCGGGCCGGCGGCAACGCGCGCCGAGATCGATGCCTTTCGCGAGGTGGTCCGCTCCAGGCCCGAGCAGTACATCGCGCAGCCCACGCTGGCGCTGTCGACCTGCCCGACCTATGTCGAGGCCGGCATCGCGCCGCGCCATATCGACCTGCGCCCGTTCGTGCTGTCGGGCAAGGAGGTGCGGATGGTGCCAGGCGGGCTGACCCGGGTGGCGCTGCGCGAGGGTTCGCTGGTGGTGAATTCCTCGCAGGGCGGGGGCACCAAGGACACCTGGGTGCTGGAACGATAAAACGCCGATTCGGGAGAGCCCACATGCTGAGCCGCACCGCCGACCACCTGTTCTGGATGGCCCGCTACACCGAGCGCGCGGAGAACACCGCGCGCATGCTCGACGTCAACTACCAGACCTCGCTGCTGCCGCAATCGGCCGAAGTGGCCGAGCAGGGCTGGTGGGCCATGCTGGACATCTCGGAACTGACCAAGGTCTTTGACCACAAGTACGGCCTGCTGTCGCGCGACGACGTGATCGACTTCATGGTGCGCGACATGACCAATGTCTCGTCGATCATGAGCTGCCTGCGCGCGGCGCGCGAAAACGCGCGCGCGGTGCGCGGCTCGCTGACCACCGAGGTCTGGGAGACCGTCAATACCACCTGGCTGGAGGTGCAGCGCCTGATTGCCGACGGCGTGCTGAAGGAAGACCCGGCGCGCTTCTTCGAATGGGTCAAGTTCCGCTCGCACCTGGCGCGCGGGGTGCAGTTCGGCACCATGCTCAAGGACGATGCCTTCCATTTCATGCGGCTGGGCACCTTCCTGGAGCGCGCCGACAATACCGCGCGCATCCTCGACGTCAAGTTCCAGGCGTCGTCCGGTGCGGAGATGGGGGCGGGCGGGAATGGCGAGCAGGCCGAGCTCAACCTTGACCAGGGGGGGCACAACGATTTCTACCACTGGGCGGCGATCCTGCGCTCGGTATCGGGCTTCGAGGTCTATCGCAAGGTCTACCGCGCGGTCATCACGCCGCAGCGCGTGGCCGAGCTGCTGATCCTGCGGCCGGACATGCCGCGTTCGCTGGTGTCGAGCATGGACGAGGTGGTGGCGATCCTGCATACGGTGCGCAACCAGCATTCGGCGGAAACCGAGCGGCAGGCTGGTAAACTCCACGCCGACCTGAAGTACGCGCGCATCGACGATATCTTTGCCGTCGGCCTGCATGCGTACCTGACCAGCTTTCTCGAGCGCATCGGCGACCTCGGCAACGGCATCAGCCGGGACTTCCTGGTGCCGCTGCAGGCGGCCTGAGCCGGGCCGCCGGCTAGCCCCCGGGCCGCCGCCGCGCCCTGATACCGTGAAATACAAGATCCACCACCATACCGTCTACCACTACACCGAACCGGTGCGGCGCAGCGTGCACGAAGTGCGGCTGCAGCCGCGCTCGGGTCCGCTGCAGACCGTTGACCACTGGCAGCTGTCGACGCCGGGCCACCCGTCGGCGGCGCGCGACGGCTTCGGCAACATCGTCCACAACTTCACGGTGGCCGGGCCCGCCAGCACCATCGCCATCGAGGCCAGCGGGGAGGTCGAAGTGCTGCCGCCGCATGGCGAGCTCGACCGCGACGGGCACCATGCATTCTGCGATGCGCCGCCGGACGGCGAGGCGCGGGTGTCGCCGCTGTATTTCCTCGGCAGCACGCCGCTGACCACGGCGCCGCAGCCGATGCGGGCGTTTGCCGCGCCGTTCCTGGCGGCCGGGCACGACATCGATGCGCTGCTGGCGCTGGCGCGCGGCATCGGCGAGCGCGTGCGCTACAAGCCCAATACCACCGATGTCGGCACCTCGGCCGCCGAGGCCTTCGCCCTGGGTAGCGGGGTGTGCCAGGACCAGGCGCAGGTGATGGTGGCGGCGTGCCGGGCGCTGGGCATCCCAGCGCGCTATGTCAGCGGGTATTTCTACGACCCGGCTGCCACCGAACTGGCCAGCCACGCCTGGGCCGACGTGTGCCTGGACACGGCCGGCGAAATCTGGTGCAGCATCGACATCACGCATGGCTGCCTGACCGACGAGCGCCATATCCGGCTGGCGGTGGGGCGCGATTACGCGTCGGCGGCACCAGTGCGGGGCATCCTGGAAGGCGGCGCCGGCGAAACGCTGGAAGTCAATGTAACCATCACGCCACTTTCGAACTGATTAGGTGCTTGCTTCCAGACGCGGCGCCGTGCCGGTGCACGGGCGCTAGAATCCGGAGAGATGCAGGCCACTGCCGGCACGGGCCGGCCGCCACCAAGAACACCAAGACAAACCATGACGTATTGTGTAGCCATGCGGCTCGATGCCGGCCTGGTATTCCTGTCCGACTCCCGCACCAATGCCGGGGTAGACGCCATCTCGACCGCGCGCAAGATGACCGTGTTCGAGGAGCCCGGCGACCGGGTGATGGTGCTGATGACCGCCGGCAACCTGGCGATCAGCCAGTCGGTGCGCCAGATCCTGATCGAGGATCATGACGAGAAGCGCTCGCTGTGGACCGCGCGCGACATGTTCGAGGCCGCCTCGATCGTCGGCGAGGCGGTGCGCCAGGTGCACCGGCGCGACGCGCACGCGCTGCGCGATGCCGGCATCGAGTTCAATGTCAGCCTGATCTTCGGCGGCCAGGTGCGCGGCGAACGGGCGCGGCTGTTCAATGTCTACGCGGCCGGCAACTTCGTCGAGGCCACGCCCGAGAACTGCTACTTCCAGATCGGCGAGGCCAAGTACGGCAAGCCCATCGTCGACCGCGTCGTGCACCCGTCGCTGCCGCTGGCCGAAGGCGCCAAGTGCGCGCTGATCTCGATGGATTCGACGCTGAAGTCGAATATCTCGGTGGGCCTGCCGCTGGACCTGCTGGTCTATGAAGCCGATTCGCTGCAGGTGAACCACTTCGTCAATATCGACGAGCGCAACGCCTATTTCCGCATGATCCGCGACACCTGGGGCCATCGCCTGCGCCAGGTATTCGGCGAGATCCATAACCCCGAATGGGACCCGGCCGCGCCCGCGGAATTCTCGCTGGCGCGCTCGGGCGAGGCCGACCGCTGGGCCCAGCCCGTGCGGGCCAGGCGCGTGCATCCGCGCAAGCCCGACTGAGGGACGGCAGGTCATGCGCGAGATCATCCATTTTTCACACGCCAATGGCTTCCCGGTGACGACCTACCGCAAGCTGTTCGGCGAACTCGACGGCGAGTTCGAGTTCCGCGCCGTGGACCGTTACGGCCACAAGCCGGAATTCCCGGTGACACGCGGCTGGCCGCACCTGGTGGAAGAGCTGCTCGGCGACATCGACCGCCAGTACCGCGAGCCGGTGTGGCTGGTGGGCCATTCGCTGGGCGGATTCCTGTCGCTGATGGCGGCGCTGCGCCGCCCGGACCGGGTGCGCGGCGTGGTTATGCTGGACTCGCCGATCATCGCCGGCTGGCGCGCGTCCTTGCTGAAGACCGCCCAGATGCTGGGCATCGATGAAAAGCCGGGCCCGGCGGCGGTGACCAAGAACCGGCGCACGCACTGGCCCGACGCCGAGGCGGTCTGGCAACACTTCCGCGCCAAGCCCAACTTCGCGGTATGGGATCACGACGTGCTGCGTGACTACGCCATCCACGGCACCGAACCCACCGGCAAGGACAACGAGCGCCGGCTGCGCTTCGACCGGGAGGTCGAATACTGGATCTACCGCACATTGCCGACCAGCCTCGGGCGCAAGGTTGCGCGCGGCGCGCCGGTGCCGGTCGGTTTTGTCGCCGGCACGCGCTCGCGCGAGGTGCGCCAGTGCGGGCTGGGGGCGACGCGGCGCCTGGTCGGGCCCAACCTGCGCTTTATCGAGGGCGGCCACCTGTACCCGATGGAGCGGCCCCAGCAGACCGCCCAACTGGTGCGCGAACTGATCGGCGCGATGCGCCAGCAGGGGCGCTGAGCCGGCGTGCGGCGCATGCGCCGCAGCGTAGCGGGATTGCGGCCGCACCATGGCGATCGGCACCTCGGAGGCGGGCTGCTGTCACAATTTCCGGGTCGGCGGGGAACGGGCTCTCATGTATAATCCCGATTTCCCCGGCAAGCTCGGTTTATGACCAAATTCGTCTTCGTCACCGGTGGCGTCGTCTCTTCTCTCGGCAAGGGCATCGCTGCTGCCTCGCTCGCGGCCATTCTTGAGTCGCGCGGCCTCAAAGTCACCCTCCTCAAGCTCGATCCCTACATCAACGTCGATCCCGGCACGATGAGCCCTTTCCAGCATGGTGAGGTGTTTGTCACGGAAGACGGTGCGGAAACCGACCTCGATCTCGGCCACTACGAGCGCTTCGTCTCGGCCAAGATGCGCAAGTCGAACAACTTCACCACCGGCCAGATCTACGAATCGGTGATCCGCAAGGAGCGCCGCGGCGAATACCTGGGCAAGACCGTGCAGGTGATCCCGCATATCACCAACGAGATCCAGGCCTTCGTCGAGAAGGGCGCGGCCGCGTCGCACGACGGCAAGGCCGACGTGGCGCTGGTGGAAATCGGCGGCACCGTGGGTGACATCGAGTCGCTGCCGTTCCTGGAAGCCGCGCGCCAGATGAGCCTGCGCATGGGCCGCAACCACTGCGCCTTCGTGCACCTGACGCTGGTGCCGTTCATTGCCAGCGCCGGCGAGCTGAAGACCAAGCCGACCCAGCACTCGGTGCAGAAGCTGCGCGAAATCGGCATCTCGCCGACCGCGCTGCTGTGCCGCGCCGACCGCCCGATCCCGGACGACGAGCGCGCCAAGATCTCGCTGTTCGCCAATATCCCGCAGGACGCCGTGATCTCGGTGTGGGACGCCGACAGCATCTACAAGATCCCGCAGATGCTCAACGAGCAGGGCCTGGACCGCCTGATCTGCGAGGAACTGCGCCTGGACCCGAAGCCGGCCGACCTGTCGATGTGGCAGAAGCTGGTCAATGCCCAGGAAAATCCCGAGCACGAAATCACCATCGGCATGGTCGGCAAGTACGTCGACCTGACCGAGTCGTACAAGTCGCTGATCGAGGCGCTGCGCCACGCCGGCATGCACACCGCCACGCGCGTCAACATCGAGTACATCGATTCCGAAGAACTGGAATCGGGCCACCTCGAAGTGCTGGCGCCGCTGGACGCGATCCTGGTGCCGGGCGGCTTCGGCAAGCGCGGCACCGAAGGCAAGATCCGCGCAATCCAGTATGCGCGCGAGAACAAGATTCCCTACCTGGGCATCTGCCTGGGCATGCAGCTGGCCGTGATCGAGTTCGCGCGCCACCTGGCCGGCATGGCCGACGCCAACTCGACCGAGTTCAACCTGGAAACCGAGCACCCGGTGGTCGCGCTGATCACCGAGTGGGTCGACCGCGAAGGCAAGGTCGAGCAGCGCTCGGCCGATTCCGACCTGGGCGGCACCATGCGCCTGGGCGCGCAGCGCGTGCCGGTCAAGGCAGGCACCAAGGCCCACGCCATCTACGGCGCCGAGGTCAACGAGCGCCACCGCCATCGCTACGAGGTCAACAACCACTACGTGCCGACGCTGGAAAAGGCCGGCATGGTGATCTCGGCGCGCACGCCGACCGAGAACCTGCCGGAGATGATGGAGCTGCCCGAGTCGATGCACCCGTGGTTCGTCGGCGTGCAGTTCCACCCGGAATTCACCTCGACCCCGCGCGACGGCCATCCGCTGTTCAAGGCCTACGTCGAAGCCGCGCTGGCCAGCCAGCAGCGCAAGGGCGCGTAAGGCCCGGCGCAAGCAGGAGAGACAGTCATGAAACTCTGTGGATTCGAGGCCGGCCTCGACCAGCCGTTCTTCCTGATCGCCGGTCCGTGCGTGATCGAGTCGGAGCAGATGGCGCTGGACACCGCGGGCGAGCTCAAGGCCATCACCACCGAGCTCGGCATCCCGTTCATCTACAAGTCGTCGTTCGACAAGGCCAACCGCTCGTCGGGCAAGTCGTTCCGCGGCCTCGGCATGGAGAAGGGCCTGGAGATCCTGGCCCACGTCAAGCGCGAGATCGGCGTGCCGGTGCTGACCGACATCCACGAGATCGACGAGATCCAGCCCGTCGCCGCCGTGGTCGACGTGCTGCAGACGCCGGCGTTCCTGTGCCGCCAGACCGATTTCATCCGTGCCTGCGCGCAGAGCGGCAAGCCGGTGAATATCAAGAAGGGCCAGTTCCTGGCGCCGCACGACATGAAGAACGTGATCGACAAGGCGCGCGATGCCGCGCGCGAAGCCGGTCTGCCCGACGACGTCTTCATGGCCTGCGAGCGCGGTGTCTCGTTCGGCTACAACAACCTCGTGTCGGACATGCGCTCGCTGGCGATCATGCGCGAGACCGGCGCCCCGGTGGTGTTCGACGCCACCCACTCGGTGCAGCTGCCCGGCGGGCAGGGCACCAGCTCGGGCGGCCAGCGCGAGTTCGTGCCGGTGCTGTCGCGCGCGGCGGTCGCCACCGGCGTCGCCGGCCTGTTCATGGAGACGCATCCGGACCCGAGCAAGGCCATGTCCGACGGCCCCAACGCGGTGCCGCTGTCGCGCATGAAGGAACTGCTGTCCGTGCTCAAGGAACTCGACACGCTGGTCAAGCGCGCCGGCTTCCTGGAAGACAACTTCGGCTGGCCGGCCTGCGCCTGAGCCCGCTCCGTTTGTCGCCGCCGCGCCGCTCGCGGACGCCGGCGGTGACAAACCATATCGAAAGACAATACAAAAAATCGGGAGATTCTCCATGGCCGCGGGCTTTATCATCGCCTACGTCGACGTGACCGACCCCCAGCAGTACGAGGAATACAAGGTGCTTTCGAGCAAGGCCATGCAGGTGCATGGCGCCGAGGTGCTGGTGCGCGGCGGCAAGATCGAGCCGCTCGAGGGCGAGTGGGCGCCGACGCGCGTGGTGGTGCTGAAATTCCCCAGCTACGACGCCGCCAGGGCCTTCCACGACGGCGAGGCCTACCGCGCCGCGCGCAAGTCGCGCGAGCATGCGGCGAAGATGAACATGATCGTGGTCGAAGGCGTTGCCTGAGCCGGCAGGCGCCAGGCAGCCGCGATGCGCGCCGCGCCGGCGCACATGACATGCGCCTGACACACGCGCAGGTTGAAGTGATCAGCAGCAGCAAGAATCAACAGTCAGAGAGGAATTCATGAGTGCAATCGTAGATATCATCGGTCGCGAGGTTCTCGACTCGCGCGGCAATCCCACGGTCGAGTGCGACGTGCTGCTGGAATCCGGCGTGATGGGCCGCGCCGCGGTGCCGTCGGGCGCGTCGACCGGTTCGCGCGAGGCCATCGAGCTGCGCGACGGCGACAAGGGCCGCTACCTGGGCAAGGGCGTGCTGAAGGCGGTCGAGCATATCAACACCGAGATCTCCGAAGCCATCATGGGCCTGGACGCCTCCGAGCAGGCCTTCCTGGACCGCACCCTGATCGACCTCGACGGCACCGAGAACAAGAGCCGCCTGGGCGCCAATGCCATGCTGGCGGTGTCGATGGCGGTGGCCAAGGCTGCAGCCGAAGAGGCCGGCCTGCCGCTGTACCGCTACTTCGGCGGTTCGGGCGCGATGCAGCTGCCGGTGCCGATGATGAATATCGTCAATGGCGGCGCGCACGCCAACAACAGCCTGGACATCCAGGAATTCATGATCATGCCGGTGTCGGCGACCAGCTTCCGCGAAGCGCTGCGCTGCGGCGCCGAGATCTTCCACGCGCTGAAGAAGATCCTGGCCGACAAGGGCATGTCCACCGCGGTGGGCGACGAAGGTGGCTTCGCCCCCAACTTCTCCTCCAACGAGGAATGCCTGAACACCGTGGTGCAGGCCATCGAGAAGGCCGGCTACCGCGCCGGTGAGGACGTGCTGCTGGCGCTGGACTGCGCCGCCAGCGAGTTCTACCACGAGGCCGAAGGCGTGTACCAGCTCGAAGGCGAAGGCCTGAAGCTGAGCTCGACCCAGTTCGCCGACTATCTGGCCAACCTGTGCGACAAGTTCCCGATCGTGTCGATCGAGGACGGCATGGCCGAGGGCGACTGGGACGGCTGGAAGACCCTGACCGAAAAGCTGGGCACGCGCGTGCAGCTGGTCGGCGACGACCTGTTCGTCACCAACACCAAGATCCTGAAGGAAGGCATCGAGAAGGGCATCGGCAACTCGATCCTGATCAAGATCAACCAGATCGGCACCCTGACCGAGACCTTCGCCGCCATCGAGATGGCCAAGCGCGCCGGCTACACCGCCGTGATCTCGCACCGCTCGGGCGAAACCGAGGACAGCACCATTGCCGACATCGCCGTGGGCACCAACGCCGGCCAGATCAAGACCGGCTCGCTGTCGCGCTCGGACCGCATCGCCAAGTACAACCAGCTGCTGCGCATCGAGGAAGACCTGGGCGATATCGCCAGCTACCCGGGCAAGAGCGCGTTCTACAACCTGCGCTGATAGCTTGCCGGGTCGTTCCCGCGCCAGCGGGAGCGGCCGCGGGCGAATGGCATGGCGGCGGCCGGGACTACCCGGCCGCCGCCGTTTTTGTATCGAAATCTGCCTGGCAATTGCCTTCCAGGCGGAGTTCGCAGATCATTGTGCGGAAATTCCTGTCCGCCACCTTTCATGCGCCTGATTTCGCTGCTGTTGTTCGTACTGCTGCTTGCCATCCAGTACCCACTCTGGCTCGGCAAGGGCGGCTGGCTGCGCGTGTGGGACCTGAACCGCCAGCTGACCGAGCAGGGCACCCGCAACCAGACGCTCAAGCTGCGCAACGCCAAGCTGGAAGGGGAAGTGGCCGACCTGCAGGACGGCACCGGCGCGATCGAGGAACGCGCCCGCTATGAGCTGGGCATGGTGCGCGAGGGCGAGGTCTTCGTGCAGTTCGTCGCGCCCGCGCCCAAGGTCAGCGCCACGCCGCCGTTGCCGCCGCCGCCGAATTCGGTCGCCGGCCGGGGCGGCCACTAGGCCATTCACCGTGACTGCCGGCGGCTTGCTTCAAGCCGCCGCAGCGATCTCACCACCAGCCGTACGGATAGCCGCCCCAGCCCCAGCCCGGCATGCCGACGCTGACGCCGCCGCCCCAGTGGCCGCCGCCCCATCCGCCGTAAAACAGGTTCCAGCTGGTGTTGGGATAGGCATACGCCGCGCGCGCGGCCGCGGCCTGCTGGTCCAGCGCAATCGCGGCGGCCTGGTCGCGCAGCACCTGCTGGTTCAGCTCATCGAGTTTCTGCCTGTCTTCGGCGTTCAGTGGTGCCGGCGGTATGGCGTTGGGGGCCAGCCGCGCGGTAGGCGGCGAGCCATTGGCATCGCGCGGGATCTGCACGCAACCGGCAGCCAGCACCAGCGCGCCGAGCGCGGCGCAGGCGATTGCGCCCCGCCGCGGATGCCGGCTGCGGGATGCGGGGTCAGGCAGGGGAGGGTTGGCTCGGGCGGACATGGCGGTTCTCGGGCTCGCTGTTGGGCAGCTGCATGCTGCCATCGTACAGCCGTTGGACCCGGCCGCAAGGCCGATGTTTCCGCGCCGCCGCCCGTCGGGCGGCCGCATCGCCCGCTCTGGTGCGGCAGCGCACGCAGGCGCTGCCCGGGGGCGGATCAGTGGTGCTGGGTTGCCCCGGCGCCGGCGCCGGTGGCGACCGGCGTGGCCGAGAACAGCTGCGCGCAGTCGACCGGGTCGAACTCATAGCGCTGGCCGCAGAAGTCGCAGTGGATTTCGACATGGCCGCGCTCGGCGATGATGCTCTCGATCTCCGCCTGGCCCAGCGACTGCAGCATGCCGGCCACCTTCGGGCGCGAGCAGCTGCAGTAAAAATGCGGCGTCAGCGGCTCAAACACGCGCAGGCCGGCGTCCTGCAGGTCTTCCCAGAACAGGCGGCGCAGCAGCGTGTCCGGCGTCTCGGCCAGCAGTTCCTCGGCCTTCAGCGTGGTGCCCAGCTGCACCGCGCGGTCCCAGGTATCGAGGTCCTGCGCCCTGGCGTGGCTGGCCAGCGGCGCGCCGGTCTCGCCGACTTCGGCGGTGCCGCCGTAGGCCGGCAGCTTCTGCAGCAGCATGCCGGCGGCGACATGGTCGTCGGCGGCCAGCCACAGGCGCGTGTCGAGCTGCTCGGAGGCCTGCATGTAGTGCTCCAGCACGGCGCTGATCGAGCCCAGCGGCCCGTGCGCGTCGGCCAGCGGCACGATGCCCTGGTACGGCTGCTGGCCCGGCAGCTTGTCCTTCGGATCCAGCGTGATGGCAAAGCGGCCGTGGCCGTGGGCGTTGACCATCTGCGCCAGCGTGGCGTCGTCGGCCAGTTGCGCGCCCTCGGCCAGCTTGGCGGTGGCGCGCATCGACAGGTCGGACAGGCATTCCACCACCAGCATGCGCACCGGGCCGTCGCCGTGCAGCTGCATCACCAGCGCCCCGTTGAACTTCAGGTTGGCCGACAGCAGCGCCGCGGCGGCCATCATCTCGCCCAGCAGCCGGCGCACCGGGGCAGGGTAGCTGTGGCGGCCGAGCACTTCTTGCCAGGTAGCTTCCATGCGCACCAGCTCGCCGCGCACGGGGGCCGCGTCGAACAGGAACTTCTGCAGGGTGTCGGGGGTGGTGGTATCGGTCACAATAATCGGTCGGGTTTCAGTAGTCGCTCGGCGGTCGTCAGCCGATCCGCTTGAGCTGTTGCTTGTACAGGGCCTGCCGCGTGGCGTAGGTCTCGGCGTTGCGGTACAGGTTGGCGACGTCGGCATCGGTCAGCTGGCGCACCACCTTGGCGGGCGCGCCCAGGATCAGCGAGCGGTCCGGGAAGACCTTGCCCTCGGTCACCACGGCGCCGGCGCCCACCAGGCATTCCTTGCCGATCACGGCACGGTTGAGCACCACGGCCTGGATCCCGATCAGCGAGCCTTCGCCCACGGTGCACCCGTGCAGCATGGCCTGGTGGCCGATCGAGACCTTGTCGCCCAGCGTCAGCGGGCAACCCGGGTCGGTATGCAGCACCGAACCTTCCTGGATGTTGGTGTCCGCGCCGACCACGATCGGCTCGTTGTCCCCGCGGATCACGACACCGGGCCAGGCGCTGGCGCGGGACTTGAGGGTCACGTTGCCGATGATGGTGGCTTCGGGGGCCACGTAGGCTTCGCTGTCGATACTGGGCTTGACGTCGCCGAGCTGGTAAAGCGCCATGAGGTCTCCTGCACGAATGGCTTTTGTTGAAGTGGGGGTTGCCGCCGGACTTTAAAGGGCCAGCGCGGGGGAACAGCCCGGCGCCCAGGCGGCGCGGCTGGCGCTGCAGGCGGGCGCCGGCCAGGCCCTACAATGGCGGCAGACCCGGATTTTACGCCCATGCCAGAAAAAACACCCGCCGCCGCGCCGCCTGATCCTTCACCTTCGCCACGCCGCCGGGCGCTGGCGGTGCTGTGCCAGGCGGATCCGCGCGACAAGGCCGTGGCGGCACGCGCACTTTATCGGCACGTGATGACGCTGCCCGATGCCGCCCTAGGCGCCGGCGAGGCGATCCATGCCGAGGCCGCCCACGACATCCCCGGTCGGCCGGCACGGCCGCTGCTGGTGACGCCCCAGCACGTCGAGCGGCGCCGCTCGCTGCAGACCCCGGCCGGGCGCGCGGCGATGATCCATGCGCTGTGCCATATCGAATTCAATGCCATCAACCTGGCGCTGGACGCGGCCTGGCGCTTTGCCGGCATGCCGCCC
The DNA here is from genome assembly GCF_000372525.1 of Cupriavidus neocaledonicus. Lineage (GTDB taxonomy): Bacteria > Pseudomonadota > Gammaproteobacteria > Burkholderiales > Burkholderiaceae > Cupriavidus > Cupriavidus neocaledonicus. Next base: position 120,183 of record NZ_AQUR01000100.1, on the reverse strand, counting down.
GCGTATTACCGCGACTGGCTGCGCGTGGCCGATGAAGAGGCTTACCACTTCACGCTGCTGGCCGACCACCTCGGCACGCTCGGCGCAGCCTACGGCGATTTCCCGGCCCACAACAGCCTGTGGGAGATGACCGACAAGACCGCCGGCGACGTGCTCGCGCGCATGGCGCTGGTGCCGCGCACGCTCGAGGCGCGCGGGCTCGATGCCTCGCCGCCGGTGCGCGCCCGGCTGGCCGGCGCCGGCGACCATGCCGCCGCGGCCATCATCGACATCATCCTGCGCGACGAGGTCGGCCACGTCGCCATCGGCAACCATTGGTACCGCTGGCTGTGCGCGCAGCGCGGGCTGGATCCCGTCGCCACCTACGCGCAGCTGGCCGAACGGTACCGCGCGCCGAAGCTGCGCGGCCCGTTCAACCTCGAGGCGCGCCGCGCCGCGGGCTTCGACGAGGACGAGCTGGCCTGGCTGGAGGCCTCGGCCGGCTAGGCCGAGCGGAGGCGCCCGGCGGCGCGCTCCTCTTCCAGCAGCCGCAACACCCGCCGCTGGATCTTGCCGGTGGTGGTCATCGGCAACTGGTCGATGAATTCGATCGCCTTCGGATATTCGTACGGCGCCAGCTGGCCGCGCACGTGGGCCTGCAGTTCCGCGACCAGCGCCGCGTCGCCGTCGAACGAACGCGCCACCGACGGCGTCAGCACCACGAAGGCCTTGACCACCGCGCCGCGCTCGGGATCGGGCGACGGCACCACGGCGCAGTTGGACACCGCCGGATGCTTGAGCAGGCAGTTCTCGATCTCGCTCGGCCCGATGCGGTAGCCCGACGACTTGAACACATCGTCGGCGCGCCCCTGGTACCACAGGTAGCCGTCGGCATCGATGCGCGCCAGGTCGCCGGTGCGGCACCAGCGCAGGCCGTCGCGCTCGGTGTACTTGCCCGCGGTGGCGGCGTCGTTCTTCCAGTAGCCGAGGAAGAACACCGGGTCCGGATGCCCGGCGCTGTCGGTGGCGCACACCGCCACCTCGCCGTCCTCGCCTGGCGCGCAGGGGCGGCCTTCGTCGTCGATCACCTGCACGCGGTGGCCGGGGTAGGGGCGTCCCATCGAACCCGGGCGGGCCGGCCAGCCCAGCCGTGCGTCGTCGTTCTGCGCGGTGCAGTTGCCGACGATGTAGTTGATCTCGGTCTGGCCGAACATCTCGTTGACGAGCACGCCCAGCGCATCGCGGCACCAGCCGAACACGGTCTCGCCCACCGCCTCGCCGGCGCTCATCAGCGCGCGCAGGCGGATGTCGTAGTGCCGGCGCGGCTCGGGGCAGGCCTTCATCATCTGCTTGAGCGCGGTCGGGAACAGGAAGGTGTTGGTGACGGCGTAGCGCTCCATCAGCTCGAAGGCACGCTCGGCGGAGAAGCGCCCCTGGTAGCCGACGATCGGCTTGCCGAAGTACAGCGCCGGCATCAGTGCGTCCCACAGGCCGCCGGTCCAGGCCCAGTCGGCCGGGCTCCAGAATACGTCGTCGTGCTGCGGATACCAGTTCTGCGAGCAGACGAAGCCGGTCAGGTTGCCGATCAGCGCGCGGTGCGGGATCAGCGCGCCCTTGGGCGGGCCGGTGGTGCCGCTGGTGTAGATCAGCACCGCGGCTTCGTCGGACTTGGTCTGCTCGGCGACGAAGGTCGGCAGCTGCGCCGCGAGCAGCAGGTCCCAGTCGTGGTCACCGCGGCTGCGCGCGTCGCCGGCGGCGATCACGGTGGCCAGCGTCGGGCATTCCGGGCGCGCCGCCAGCAGGTTGTCGATCGAGGTCTCGTCGGCGATTGCCACGCCGGCTTCGCTGTGCGCGATGCGGTAGGCCAGCGCCTCCGGCCCGAACAGCATCGACAGCGGCATGGCGATGGCGCCCAGCTGGTAGATCGCCATATGCGCGATCACGGTCTCGATGCGCTGCGGCATCACGATCGCCACGCGGTCGCCGCGCGCCACGCCCAGCGCGCGCAGCGCCGCCGACAAGCGGTTGGCCTCGGCCTGGATGTAGGCAAAGCTGTGCGCGTTGCGGCGGCCGTCCTCGTGCTCGGTATAGACCGCGATGCGGTCCATGCTGGCGGGGTCGCGGGCCCAGCGGCCGCAGCAGGCTTCGGCGATGTTGAACTGGGCCGGAATCTCCCAGCGGAACGATTCGTACAGGGCGCGGTAGTCGTCGCGCCGGCTTGCCGGCAACGCAGCTGCGGCCATTCGGGTCTCCATTGGTTCCGCCCGTGCACCCGCAAGCGGCCCGCGGCGCTGGCGGCCGCTGCCGCTATAATGCGCACAAGCGAACGATCGTTCTATTTTGTCGTGGCTTCCTCGCCAACCCCCGCGGCGGGAAAGATCCCGACGCAAGGGTGGAGACAATGACAATCAAGGAAACCTCGCGGTCTGAATTTATCACGGTGCGCGGGCTGCGCTACCACGTGCGCCACTGGGGCACGCCCGGCGCGCGCAAGCTGTTCATGCTGCATGGCTGGATGGACGTGGCCGCGTCGTTCCAGTTCCTGGTAGACCACCTGCGCGGCGACTGGCATGTGATCGCACCCGACTGGCGCGGCTTCGGCGCGACCGACTGGCCCACGCGCTACCCCGGCACGCAGTCGTACTGGTTTGCCGACTACATTGCCGACCTCGAGGCCCTGCTCGACCACTATGCGCCTGAAGGGCAGGTCGACCTGGTCGGCCACAGCATGGGCGCCAACGTGATCTGCCTGTATGCCGGCATCCGCCCGCAGCGCGTGCGCCGCGTGGTGGACCTGGAGGGCTTCGGCATGACCGCGACGCGGCCGGAGCAGGCGCCCCGGCGCTACGCGCGCTGGCTCGACGAGGTGCGCGCCGGCACCGAGCTGAAGACCTATGACAGCCTCGACGGCGTCGCCGCACGCCTGCAGAAGACCAATCCGCGCCTGCCGGACGAACGCGCCGCGTTCCTGGCCGCGCACTGGTCGCGCCGCAACGCCGAGGGCCGCTGGGAGATCCTGGGCGATCCCGCGCACAAGCTGGTCAACCCGATGCTGTACCGGCTCGATGAAGTGATGGCGGTGTGGGAGCAGGTCACCGCGCCGGTATTGCACGTGGAAGCGCGCGATTCGGAGACGCTGCGCCATATCGCCCACAAGCAGGCCATCGATGAATTCCGGCAGCGCTTCCGCGCCTTCCGCGACTTCCGCGAGGCGGTGGTGGAGGACGCCGGCCACATGCTGCACCACGACCAGCCCGCCGCCGTGGCGGAGCTGGTGGAATCGTTCTGCGCCGGCAGGTGATACCGGCGCATGCGGCGGGCTTCAGGCGTGCGTGAGCTTTTCCTTCAGCGCGGCGTTGTTGCTGGTGTGCACATGCACCAGCGCCTTTTCCGGGAAGGCGTAGTGGTAGGCCTTGCGCAGCGCGAGCGCGGCCTCGTGGAACCCTGACAGGATCAGCTTCTGCTTGTTGGGGTAGAACGCGATATCGCCGGCGGCGAAGATGCCGCGGCGCGAGCTTTCATAGGTGGTGGTGTCGACCAGGATGCGGCCGGCGCGCATGTCCAGGTCCCACTGCGCGATCGGGCCGGGCTCGGACACCAGGCCGTAGAGCGCCACCAGTTCCTCGGCTGGCAGCATGGTGCTGCCGTCCCGGGTCCGCACTTCGACTTCGCTGAGGCCGCCGTCCGCACCGCCGGTGCGCAGGGCGCCCAGCATGCCGACCACGAAATCCATCTCGCCGTCGGCCACCGCGCGGCGCATCTCGGCGACGGTGCCGTCCGCGGCGCGGAAGCCCTCGCGCCGGTGCAACAGCGTCACGCGCGCGGCAACCTTGCGCAGCGCCAGCGCCCAGTCCAGCGCCGAGTCGCCGCCGCCGGCGACGACCACGCGCTTGCCGGCGAAGTGCGACACGTCGCGCACGGCGTAGTGCACGTGGCGGCCTTCCAGCGCCGGTGCCTCGGGCAGCGACACGCGCTGCGGCGCGAACGCGCCCGCGCCGGCGCAGATCAGCACCGCTGCGACATCGAAGCGCTTGCCGCCGTCGGTCGTCACCAGCAGGCGTTCGTGCCCGGCGTGGCCTGCCGGTGCCGTCGGCGCCGGGGTTTCGGCGACGCTTTCGGCGCGCTGGCCGAAGTGCATCGGGAAGTCAAAAGGAGCGCATTGCTCCAGCAGCCGGTCTACCAGGTCCTGCGCCAGGCATCCCGGCACCGCGGGAATGTCGTAGATCGGCTTTTCGGGATAGAGCTCGGTGCACTGGCCGCCGGCGCGGTCGAGCACATCGATCAGTTCACATTTCAGGCCGAGCACGCCGGCCTGGAACGCGGCGAACAGGCCGACCGGGCCGGCACCGACGATCAGGACATCGGTGGTGGTGACCGGGGCGGGAGCGGTGGCTGGGGTAGCGGTGGACATGGGGCATGGCAGGCACGCCCGGTGCCCGCGAATCGACGATGCAAAGCCCGACTATACCCCGCAGCCGGCGGCATTCCGCCGACGCCAGCGTTGCCGGCATGGCTTTGCCCGGCCGGCCGGGGGCGGCGGCGCCGCGCAGGCCAGGGGCGACGGGAGTAGAATTGCCACCATGCAAAACGCCCACGCCATCAATGCCGACCTGCATTGCCATTCCACCGTTTCCGACGGCACGCTCGCGCCGCGCGCCGTGGCGCAGATCGCCCGCGACGCGGGGGTTGCATTCTGGGCGCTGACCGACCACGACGAGCTGGGCGGGCAGGCCGAGGCACGCGCCGCCGCCGAGGAATTCGGCATGCGCTATGTGCCGGGCGTCGAGATCTCGGTGACCTGGGCCGGGCAGACCGTGCATATCGTCGGGCTGCAGATCGACCCGTTCTGCCCGGAACTGATCGATGGCCTGACCGAGACCCGCTCGGGCCGCGCGCGGCGTGCGCGCGATATCGCCGATGCGCTGGCCAGGGTGGGCATCGACGGTGCCTATGAAGGGGCCCTGCAGTACGTGGGCAACCCGGACCTGATCTCGCGCACGCATTTCGCACGCTGGCTGGTCGACCAGGGACGTTGCGCCAGCATTGGCGATGTCTTCAGCGAATACCTGTCGGAAGGCCGCCCCGGCTATGTCGGCCACCGCTGGGCCAGCCTGGCCGAAGCGGTGGGCTGGATCCGCACCGCCGGCGGCATCGCGGTGATGGCGCACCCGGGCCGCTATCACTACACCGACACCCAGCACGACGCGCTGTTCGATGAATTCACGGCGCTGGGCGGCGGCGCTGTCGAGGTGGTGACCGGCAGCCATACCCCCGACCAGTACCGGCGCTACGCCGAGGTGGCGCGGCACTACGGCCTGCTGGCTTCGCGCGGCACGGACTTCCACGGCCCCGGCGAGGGCCGGGTGGAGCTCGGCACGCTGCCGCCGCTGCCGTCCACGGTCACGCCGGTCTGGCACGACTGGTAGGCGCTCCCTTTCTTTTGCCGGGGCCAGCCCCGGATGCCGCTCCGTTCCATCCGACTCCGCTCCCTGGCCCATGTCCCAGTACTTCGAGATCCATCCGCTCAACCCGCAGTCGCGCCTGCTCAAGCAGGCGGCCCAGATCCTGCAGAAGGGCGGGCTGGTCGCGCTGCCGACCGACTCGAGCTATGCGCTGGCGTGCCGGCTCGACGACAAGGCCGCGGTCGAGCGCCTGCGCCGGCTGCGCGGCATCGACGACCGCCACCACCTGACCCTGATGTGCCGCGACCTGTCCGAGCTCGGCAACTTTGCCCGCGTCGACAACCGCCAGTACCGCTGGCTCAAGGGCGCCACGCCGGGCCCGTACGTATTCATCCTGGAGGCGACCAAGGAAGTGCCGCGGCGGCTGTCGCACCCGGCACGCAAGACCATCGGCGTGCGCGTGCCCGACCATGCCATCCCGCTGGCGCTGCTGGGCGAGACCGGCGAGCCGCTGCTCTCGGCGACGCTGCAGCTGCCGGGGGACGAGGCACCGCTCAACGATCCGGCGCAGATCCGGGCGCGGCTGGAAAAACAGCTCGACCTCGTGGTGGACGGCGGGCCGGCCCCCGCGCAGCCGACCACGGTGATCGACCTGACCGGCGGCGAGCCCGAACTGGTCCGCGCCGGCCGCGGCGACATCGCCCGCTTCGGCCTCTGACACGCGGCGCCGCCGCGCTTTCGCTCGGGTGCATCAGCGTGCGCCCGGGTGCCGGCGGGCCGCTACAATAGCGCTCATGGATTCCTCCCTTATCCAGACCTTCGCGGTCTATGCCCTGCCGGTGTTGTTCGCCATCACGCTGCACGAGGCCTCGCACGGCTACGTGGCCAAGCTGTTCGGCGACAGCACGGCCTATGCCCTCGGGCGCGTCAGCCTGAACCCGATCCGCCATATCGACCCGATCGGCACCATCGCCGTGCCGCTGCTGCTGTACATCATGACCAGCGGCCAGTTCGTGTTCGGCTACGCCAAGCCCGTGCCGGTGGTGTTCGAGCGCCTGCGCAACCCGCGCTGGCATGGCATGTGGGTGGCGCTGGCGGGCCCGGCCAGCAACGTGGTGCAGGCCTTCGTCTGGGTGCTGCTGGCGATCGGCCTGACCTGGGGCGGCGTGCGCGAGCCGTTTTTCGGCGAGATGGCGCTGGCCGGCGTGCGCGTCAACCTGGTGGTGGCGGCCTTCAACCTGTTTCCGGTGCCGCCGCTGGATGGCGGGCGCGTGCTGACCGCGCTGCTGCCGCAGGGCATTGCGCGCGCGGTGGCGCGCATCGAGCCGTACGGCATCTTCGTGGTGCTGGCGCTGGTGGCCGCGGGGGTGATCACCACCATCTGGATGACGCCGGTGGTCAATGTGCTGATGTCCCTGATCGAGTTGCTGCTGCGCCCGATCGTGCTGTTGCTCAATTGACCGGGGCCGCCATGACGCTGTCGCACGCCGGCATTGCCGCCCCCTCTGCCTGGGTCACGCGCTGGGCCCACCTGCTGCGCCCGGGCGCGCGGGTGCTGGACCTGGCCTGCGGCGGCGGCCGCCATGCCGCCTGGCTGGCCGCGCGCGGCCACCAGGTGCTGGCGGTCGACCGCGATGCCGACGCCATCGCCGGGCTGCCCGCCGGCCTGCCCGGCGTGATCGGGCGCGTGGCCGACCTGGAGCAGGGTGGCTGGCCGCTGGCCGGCGAGGCGCCGTTCGACGCCATCGTCGTCACCAATTACCTGCACCGGCCGCTGTGGCCGCACCTGGCGGCCGCGCTGGCGCCGGGCGGATACTGGCTCTACGAAACCTTCGCCGCCGGCAACGAGACCGTCGGCAAGCCGTCGCGGCCGGATTTCCTGCTGCGCCCGGGCGAACTGCTCGAGGTCGCGCGCGACCATGGACTGCGCGTGGTGGCCTACGAGGACGGCGTGCTGGAAGTGCCGAAAACAGCCTTCGTACAGCGCCTGTGTGCGGTGCGCGAGGCGGCGCCGGCGGCCGGTGCGGACGCGCCGCCACGCTACCGGCTCGATCCCTGAGCGGCGCGCCGCGGTGTCGGCGCAAACGGCGCCGCACGCGTTGAAACAGTTGGTATCAACCCCTGTCCGGGCGGCGGTCGAAGCGGCCTGCGGTTCCGGTACAATCCCGTTATTCGCATCCCGAATTCCCTAACGTTATGACACAGATTACCGGCAGCATCGTTGCCATCGTCACCCCGATGCATGAGGACGGCAGCCTCGACTTCCCGGCCCTGCGCGCACTGGTCGACTGGCACGTTGCCGAAGGCACCGACGCCATCGTGATCGTGGGCACCACCGGCGAGTCCCCGACGGTGACCGTCGAGGAGCACTGCGAACTGATCCGCGTTGCCGTCGAACAGGCCGGCAAGCGCATCCCGATCATCGCGGGGACCGGCGGCAATTCCACCAAGGAAGCGATCGAGCTGACCGCCTTCGCCAAGAAGGTGGGCGCCGATGCCTCGCTGCAGGTGGTGCCGTACTACAACAAGCCGACCCAGGAAGGCATGTACCGGCATTTCCGCACCATCGCCGAGGCGGTGGACCTGCCGGTGCTGCTGTACAACGTCCCCGGCCGCACGGTCGCGGACATGAACAACGAGACCATCCTGCGCCTGGCGCAGGTGCCGGGCATCGTCGGGGTCAAGGAAGCGACCGGCAATATCGACCGTGCCGCGCAGCTGATCAAGGGCGCGCCGGAAGGCTTCGCCATCTACAGCGGCGACGATCCCACCGCGGTGGCGCTGATCCTGCTGGGCGGCCACGGCAATATCTCGGTGACCGCGAACGTGGCGCCGCGCAAGATGCATGAGATGTGCGCGGCGGCACTGAAGGGCGACGTCGTGACCGCGCGCCGCCTGCATATGGAACTGATCGGGCTGAACCAGGCCATGTTCATCGAAGCCAATCCGATCCCGGTCAAGTGGGCGCTCCAGCAGATGGGCAAGATGGCAGGCGGTATCCGCCTGCCGCTGACCCCGCTGTCCGAGGGCAACCACGACTACGTACGCAAGGCACTGGCCGCCGCCGGCCTGCTGGCCTGATTTTCCGCGGCGTCCTGCTGTCCGCCTTATCTACTAGGATTGCGTGTCAATGAAACTGAAGCTTAACCGCCGTGGCGCGACGCAAGTCCGCCGCGCCGCCCTGGTTGTGCCCGTGCTTGCTGCCGGTGTGTTGACCGGCTGCAGCAGCCTCAACGAGGCCATGCAGCCCGACAAGATCGACTACAAGTCGTCGGCCTCGAAGCGCACGCCCACGCTCGACGTGCCGCCCGACCTGACCAAGCTGGAAGGCGACCGCCGCTATTCGGTGCCCGATGCCAACGGCACCTCGACCCTGTCGACTTACAGCCAGGCCACCAAGGTGCGCGAGCAATCGCCGACCGAGAACGTGCTGCCGTCGGCGCAGGGTATCCGCATGGAGCGCGACGGCAACCAGCGCTGGCTGGTGATCAGCAACGGCATGCGCGGCGACCAGCTGTGGCAGCAACTGCGCGGCTTCTGGCAGGAAAGCGGTTTCCTGCTGGTGCAGGACTCGCCCGAGACCGGCATCATGGAAACCGACTGGGCCGAGAATCGCGCCAAGATCCCGCAGGACATCATCCGCAATACCATCGGCAAGGTGTTCGACGGCCTCTACTCCACCTCCGAGCGCGACAAGTTCCGCACTCGCGTTGAGCGCGCGCAGAACGGCACGCTGGAAGTCTTCATCAGCCACCGTGGCGCGCAGGAACAGCTGACCGGCATCGACAAGTCGAGCACGGTGTGGACCCCGCGCCCGGCCGATCCCGAGCTGGAGGCCGAGTTCCTGTCGCGCCTGGCCCAGCGCCTGGGCGTGCAGAAGGAGCAGGCCGACCGCATGGCCAAGAACCCGACGCCGGCCGGCAATACCACCGCGGCAGCGGGCGCTGCCGCCGGCACCGCTGCCGCCGCGGGTGCCACGACCGGCGCCGACGGTGCCACGCCGAACAAGTCCTACCTCGCCCAGGTCAACGGCGCCCCGGCGCTGCAGCTCCCCGAGCCGTTCGACCGCGCCTGGCGCTCGGTGGGCCTGTCGCTGGACCGCGTCAATTTCACCGTCGAAGACCGCGATCGCGCGCAAGGGCTGTACTTCGTGCGCTATGTCGACCCGCGCAACACGGTCGACAACCGCGGCTTCTTCTCCAAGCTGTTCACCAAGCCGGACGATCCCAAGACCGCCAAGAAGTACCGCGTCTCGCTCAAGGGCACGGGCAGCGGCACGCTGGTGACGGTGCTCAACGATGCCGGCCAGCCCGAGAACGGCGAAGTCGGCAAGCGCATCCTGTCGCTGCTCGACGAGCAACTGCACTGAGCCGGCGCATGAGTGCTGGCTTGCCAGCCGGCCGTCCTGCCCGGTGCCTGGCGGGGAGGGCGCGGCCATGATGCGCTTCGCCTTCCTCGGCAGCGGCAGCGAGGGCAACTCGCTGCTGATCGAATCCCGCGAAGACACCACCACCACCCGCGTGCTGCTGGACTGCGGCTTCGGCATCCGCGAGACCGCCCGGCGCCTGGAGCGCCTGGGCGTCACGCCGGACCAGCTCGATGCCGTGCTGGTCACGCACGAGCATGGCGACCATGTCGGTTCGGCCTATGCCTTTGCCGCGCGTCATCGCCTGACGGTCTATACCAGCCACGGCACCTGGCTGGCCACCTCGCACCTGCGCGGCGCGGACGTCGCCGACGTGCGGGTTTGCTGCGCCGACCATGGCTTCGCCATCGGCGGCCTGCAGGTGTTGCCCTATACGGTACCGCACGACGCGCGCGAGCCGGTGCAGTTCGTGCTGTCGGACGGGCAGGCCCGGCTGGGCGTGCTGACCGATGCGGGCATGGAGACGCCCTATGTGACTGCGCGCCTGGCGGGCGTGGATGCGCTGGTGCTCGAATGCAACCATGATCGCGAGATGCTGCGCAATTCGGTCTATCCGGCCTCGCTCAAGCGGCGCATCGGCGGCGACTTCGGCCACCTGGCCAATGAAGTGGCGGCCAGCATCCTGGCGCAGGTTGCCCATGACGGGCTGAACCGCGTGGTGGCTGCCCATCTGAGCAAGCAGAACAACACGCGTGAGCTCGCCACCGGCGCACTGGCGGCGGCGCTGGGCGCCAGGCCGAGCGAAGTGCTGGTGGCGGATCAGGAAGAAGGCCTTGCGTGGCAGGCGGTGCGGGCCTGAGGCCCGTGGCAACCGGCACCGCGCGAAGGTGCGGCCCAAAAACAAAAACCGGCCCGAAGGCCGGTTTTTTTATCGGTGAAAAACCGATTACTGCTTGGCGGCCGGAGCCGAAGCGTCAGCAGCCGGAGCCGAGGCGTCAGCAGCCGGGGCCGAAGCGTCAGCAGCCGGAGCGGCCGGAGCTTCAGCAGCCGGAGCCGAAGCTTCAGCGGCGGGAGCGGTAGCAGCCGGAGCAGCCGTGTCAGCAGCCGGGGCGGCAGCTTCTTCCTTCTTGCCGCAAGCAGCGAGAGCAACAGCGGCCAGCAGCGATGCGATCAGGAGAGACTTCTTCATTGTTCGTCCTTTAACTTGTAATAACGAAAAACAGGCGATGAATAATTACCGGTAATTATCGCTCTTGAACTGCAAAATTAGGCCCTCCCGGGTGCCGACATATGCAGTGGTCCACAGTACTAGCCAGCCAACGATTATATCCGCGTTTTCCCGGCTTGTGTAGCGCCGAAATTTGCTGATTCGCAATGTTACGCATTATTACAGCCGCGGCCCCAATTGCAGCCACCCTTCCAGGGTCCAGTGATGGAATGTTTCCATCAGATCGGGCAGTTCGGCACAGGTCCCAACCTCCTGCGCGCTGAGTTGCCGATTATCGGCCAGCTTCTTCAGCCACGGCATCAATTCGGCCGGCGGCTCGTAGGCTTCTCCATTCAGGAAGAAATTGGCCCGGTCGTAAAGCGCAATCGATGCCGGCGCCAGCACCACCCCATGCCGGGACGCCAGTGTCGCATAACGGCGCAACGGCATGTCACCGACCTCTGCAAATTCAACGCCAGGCTTGGGCTCGGACAGATGGCTGCCGAGGAATTCCGACACCATCTGGCTGTTCCATTGCAGTGACTTAAGCCGTTCCGCCACCGCCCTGGCCATGCCCGCCGGCAATTGCGCGGGACGCGTCGCGGCGCGCTCCCCGGCATCGGCATAACGGCCGCCCAGGTCCTCGTTGTCTTCCACCGTTTCCGACAGCCAGGCCAGGAAGTGCCCGGCCAATTCGCGATAGGCGGGCGCGCGGAAACCGATCGAGCAGGTCATGCATTCGCCCTCGGCAATACCATCGTGCGCATATTGCGGCGGCAGGTACAGCATGTCGCCCGGTTCCAGCACCCATTCCTGTTCCGCGCTGAAGTCGGCAAGGATCTTCAGCGGCATGTCGGGGATCAGCTCGAGACTGGTCTGTGACGAAATGCGCCAGCGGCGCCGGCCCGAGACTTGCAGCAGGAATACGTCATAGGAATCGAAATGCGGGCCCACGCCGCCGCCGTCGGTGGCGTAGCTGATCATCACGTCGTCGAGGCGGGCGTCGGGCACGAAGCGGAAGCGGCCCATCAGTTCCGCCGCGGCGGCATCGTGCAGGTTGACGCCTTGCACCAGCAGGGTCCACTGGCGGGTCTTGACGCCGGGCAGGTTTTCGCGCGCAAATGGACCATGCGCGAGCTTCCAGCGGTTGCGGAAGTGCGTCACCAGGCGCGATTCGACATCGTCGCGATCGGCGAGATCGAAAAGCGCATCGCGCGACACCGGCGGCACAATTCCCGGCACCGCCTGTCGAATGAGCAAGGGCTTGCGATGCCAGACATCCCGCATGAATGCAGCAGGCGTCATGCCACCAAGCAGGTCGAGCGGAGTGTCTGGGTCGACGGGGCCAGGGGGCAGGGCCTGCGCGTATAATGCGGAATCGTTCATGGAGTCAAGAATTGAAAATCGCTAAGAACACGGTGGTGTCCGTGATGTACAAGCTATCGGACGCGCAAGGCAATCTGATCGAGGAGTCAGATGAAGCCATGGTCTATTTGCACGGCGGCTATGATGGCACGTTCCCCAAGATCGAGGAAGCGCTCGACGGCCATGACACCGGCTTCGAGACCCAGCTGCAGCTGGAGCCGGAAGACGCGTTCGGCGACTACGATGCCGACCTGGTCAAGGTCGAGCCGCGCAACCGCTTCCCCGAGCCGCTCGAAGTCGGCATGCAGTTCGAGGGCATGCCCGAAGACGGCGACGAAGAAGACTCCGTCATCTACACCGTGACCGACGTGGCCGAGGACAAGGTCGTGCTGGACGGCAACCATCCGCTGGCCGGCATGGCGCTGCGCTTCTGGCTGAAGGTTTCGGAAGTGCGCGAAGCCACCGCCGAGGAAGTCGAGCATGGCCACGCCCACGGCGCCTCGGGCGTTGAAGTGGTGGATGAAGACGAGGACGACGACACCCCGCGCACGCTGCACTGAGCGTTCGCTTGCAGTGCTGTCATCGGGAAGCCGGCTGTTGCCGGCTTCTTTGCTTTGGCGCGCGCGTCAGTTCGGCGCCGGGGCATCCTTCAGTACCACCGCGAACGGCGACGCCGCGGCGGGCGTGATCACCAGCTCGGCCCATTGCGAGATCGAGCTGGCCGGCAGCGACACGCGCGTGAAATTCTGCAGCACCTTGCCGGCCGTATCGCGCAGCGGCTTGTCGATGCCGAAACCGCTGTCGGCGCCGCTGCCGGCGGCGTGCACCAGCAACACCTTGCCGTTGAAGCGCGCGCTCAGGTCGCGCAGCTGCCGCTTGAATTCCAGGTAGCCGTCGCGCGTGCGATGGCGCATGAAGCCGTCGAGCAGCGTGGGCCGTCCCTTCTTCTCCCAGCCGTTGGCGAAATGCGGATCGGCGTGGGCCACCACGACAATGCCATTGAGGTCGCGCTGGCGCGCCAGCGAGAACGCCCGGGCCAGCCACTGCCGGTTGGCTTCGCGCCGGTCCTCGAACTCGCTGTTGCGGCCGCCTTCGTCGCGGTAGTGGTTGTTGTCGCCCGGCACATTGAGGCCGACGATCAGCACGTCGCCGACACTGATGCGCATGTTCTCGCGGAAACTGCGGAACAGCGCCTGGTCCGATTGCCGCACGAGCGGCCGCGTCTGCCGTCCGAGCGTGGCATCTTCCGGGAAGAACAGTTCGCGCAGCCGGCTCAGGCGCTCGACCGGGTCGAAGCCGCCGTTGACCGGCAGCCTGCATTCGGACCAGTCGGTTTCGCCCGGCACATAGATCAGCGGCAGCGGCGACTGGTTCAGCAGCTGCTGGCGGCTGCCGAGCACCGCGTCGCTGCACGACTCGGTATCGCCCTTGATACCGCCGGCATGGATCACGAGGTTCAGCTTGCGCTCGGCGAAGTGGTCGAGCAGGGCCGACAGATTGGCTTCCGCGGCGGGCCATTGCGGCACGTCGGCGATCAGCGCGACGCGCACCACCTGCGGCTTGGCCGGTGCCCGCGCCGCCAGCGCATGCGGCGCGGCAGCCGCCATGGCGGCCTGGCACAGCCATGGCAGCAGCAGGGTCGGCAGGGCCCGGCGCAGCGCCTTCATGCCGTATCGACCGCCTCGCCCGCCAGTGCCTTGAGCCGGTACAGCGCCTCCAGCGCCGCGCGCGGCGTCAGCGTGTCCGGATCCAGGTCGGCCAGCGCGTCGATCACGGCTGCCTGCTCGGGCGCCAGCGCGGGCGCGCAGGCAGCCATGGCGGCATCGTCGTCGTCCCAGGCCTCGTCGCCGGCGGGTGTCGGCGGGGCGGCGAACAGGTCGAGCTGCGGCGTGGGCGTGGCGTCGGCGGATTGCTGTTCCAGCCAGGCCAGGTGCTTGCGCGCGGCGCGGATCACCGGCTGCGGCACGCCCGCCAGTTGCGCCACCTGCAGGCCGTAGCTCTGGCTGGCCGGGCCGTCCTGCACCGCGTGCAGGAACACGATGCCGTCACCATGCTCGACCGCCGACAGGTGCACGTTGGCAGCTTGCGGGAACTCCTGCGGCAGCTGCGTCAGTTCGAAGTAATGCGTGGCGAACAAGGTATGGCTGCGGTTGTGCGACAGCAGGTGGCGCGCGATCGCCCACGCCAGCGCCAGGCCGTCGAAGGTCGACGTGCCGCGGCCGATCTCGTCCATCAGCACCAGCGATGCCGGCGTGGCGTGATGCAGGATGCCGGCGGCCTCGGTCATTTCGACCATAAAGGTCGAGCGCCCGCCGGCCAGGTCATCGGCCGCGCCGATGCGGGTAAAGATGCGATCGATCGGCCCGATCACCGCGCGCCGCGCCGGCACATAGGCGCCGACGCAGGCCAGCAGCACGATCAGCGCGGTCTGGCGCATGAAGGTCGATTTACCGCCCATGTTCGGGCCGGTGATCAACAACAGCTTGCGCGCCTCGTTGAGCTGGCAGTCGTTGGCGATGAACGCCACCGACTCCGCCGCGAGCTGGCCCTCGACCACCGGATGGCGGCCCTGCACGATATCGACCACGTTCTCGGCGACGCGCTCCGGCGCCGACCAGTCCAGCGTCTGCGCGCGCTCGGCCAGTGCCGCCAGCACGTCCAGTCGCGCCAGCGCCGCGGCCACGCGCTGCAGCTCGCCGATATGCGGCAGCAGTGCCTGCAGCAGGCCATCGTAGAGTTGCTTCTCGCGCGCCAGCGCGCGGTCCTGCGCCGACAGCGCCTTGTCCTCGAAGGCCTTCAGTTCGGGCGTGATGTAGCGCTCGGCGTTCTTCAGGGTCTGGCGGCGGCGGTAGTCGTCGGGCACCTTGTCGGCCTGGCCGTTGGTGACCTCGATATAGAAGCCGTGCACGCGGTTGAACTCGACGCGCAGGTTGGCAATGCCGGTGCGCGCGCGCTCGCGCGCTTCCAGGTCGATCAGGAACTGGCCGCAGTTTTCGGAGATATCGCGCAGCTCGTCGAGCTCGGCATCGAAGCCGCGCGCGATCACGCCGCCGTCGCGCACCACCGTAGCCGGCTCTTCGGCCACCGCGCGCACCAGCAGGTCCAGGCAGTCGTGCGGCACGGCCAGGTCCTGCACGGTCTGCGCCAGCAGCAGGCTGCCCTGGTCGTCGCGCAGGCAGGCCTGCACCTCCGGCAGCGCGCGCAGCGTGTCGCGCAGCGACGACAGGTCGCGCGGACGGGCATTGAGCAGCGCCAGGCGCGAGGTGATGCGCTCGACGTCGGCGAGCCGGCGCAGCGCTCCGCGCAGCGCGTCGGTACCCTGGTCGATCAGCACGCCGATGGCCTGCTGGCGTGCCTGCGGCACCGCCGGGTCGCGCAGCGGGTGGTGCAGCCAGTGGCGCAGCGCGCGGCTGCCCATGGCGGTGCAGCAGGTGTCCAGCAGCGAGAACAGCGTCGGCGACTCGCCGCCGCGCAGGGTTTCGGTCAGTTCCAGGTTGCGCCGCGTGGCGGAATCCAGCCCGACGTATTCCGATTCGCGCTCGACCTTCACGCCCTGCACATGGCGCAGCGACTGGCCCTGCGTGGTAGCGGCGTAGTTCAGCAGCGCGCCGGCCGCGCCGAGCGCGGCGCCCAGCCCGGCACAGCCGAACGGGTCGAGGCTGGCCACGCCAAGCTGCTCGCGCAGCCGGCGCGTGCCGGCATCCTGGTCGAAATGCCATTCCGGCAGGCGCGTGCGTGCGCACGCCAGCGCCGGCAGTTCGATGCCGTCGGCATACAGCAGCTCGGCCGGGCGGATGCGCTCCAGTTCTCGGCCCAGCAGCGCCGCTTCGCATTCCATCAGGCGCAGCTCGCCGCTGGCCAGGTTCAGCCACGCCAGGCCGGTCTTGCTGACGCCGCGGCGCGTGGTCTGCTGGTGCACGGCCATCAGGAAGGTATCGGCCTTGTCTGGCAGCAGCGCGGCGTCGGTCAGCGTGCCGGGGGTGACGATGCGCACCACCTTGCGCTCCACCGGTCCCTTGCTGGTGGCGGGGTCGCCGATCTGCTCGCAGATCGCGACCGATTCGCCCAGCTTCACCAGCCGCGCCAGGTACTGGTCCGCCGAATGAAAGGGGATCCCGGCCATGCGGATCGGCACGCCATTCGACGCGCCGCGCGCGGTCAGCGTGATGTCGAGCAGGCGCGCGGCCTTCTCGGCATCGTCATGAAAGAGTTCATAGAAGTCACCCATGCGGTAGAACAGCAGGGTGTCGGGGTGGTCCGCCTTGATGCGCAGGTACTGCTGCATCATGGGCGTGTGGCGGCTGCCTGCGGCGTCTGCCTGTGTCTGTTCAGGGTCGGTTTTCTTCTGCAATCCCATTGCCATTTAGCCTGTCTGGCGGTGGGCCTGCGTCGTGCCGCCCGATCCGCGCCGAGCGCACCTTGCGTGCCGAGGAAAAGCGCCCCCCGCGGGGCGGGCCGGGCGCTGCTCCGGCGGCCTGTGGCCGCGGCACGAAGGGGCGTTTTCGAATATGGGCGATATGGTACAGCACGGTGCTGCCGCAGACGGGGCCCCAGACCGCTGCGCCGGCCCCGGATCAGCGGAACACCAGCACCGGGATGTCGCTGTGGGTCAGCACTTTCTGCGTTTCGCTGCCCAGCAGCAGCCCGCTGAGCCCCCGCCGGCCATGCGAGGCCATGAAGATGACATCGCAGCCCAGGTCCCGGGCGGCATGGATGATGCCCTGGTACGGTGCCGAAGCGCTGGAGACGTGGCCGGTGCAAGGTACCCCGGCCAGCGCTGCCGCGGATTCGACCCTGGCCAGTTCCTGGCGCGCCCCGGCTTCGACGCGCTGCTGGTAGGCGTCGCGCTTTTCGTGCGAGCTGTCGCTGGTCAGGACATAGGGATAGCTTTCCACGCACATGTACGGCGTGAGCCGCGCCCCTGCGGTGCGGGCGAACTGGATGCCGGCGGAGACGGCCTGGTGCGACAGCTCCGAACCGTCGACGGGGAGCAGGATGTGCTTGAACATGGGTTCCTTTTCTGTGGTGGGAGGCAATGGCGCGAAGCGGAACGAGCGACCTGCGCCTGGGTACCGCGCTTAGTTGGCCAGCGCGCGCCCGACGATCAGCGGATCCGGCTGGCCGATGGCGGTGGTGTCGCGGTTGGCATAGGGAAAGCGCGACAGGATGTAGCGCAGCGCATTGAGCCGCGCGCGTTTCTTGCAATCGGAGCGGATCACGGTCCAGGGTGCATCGGCGGTATCGGTATGCGCGAACATCGCCTCCTTGGCGCGGGTGTACTCGTCCCATTTGTCGAGCGAGGCGACGTCGACCGGGCTGAGCTTCCATTGCTTGAGCGGATGGATCTCGCGCTCGCGGAAGCGCCGGCGCTGCTCCTTCTGGCTGACCGAGAACCAGAACTTGAACAGGTGGATGCCGCTGCGCACCAGGTGCCGCTCGAAGTCCGGCGCCTGCTGCAGGAAGTCCTGGTATTCGCGCGTCGAGCAAAAGCCCATCACGTGCTCGACGCCGGCGCGGTTGTACCAGGAGCGGTCGAACAGCACGATCTCGCCCGCGGAGGGCAGGTGCTGCACGTAGCGCTGGAAATACCATTGCCCGCGCTCGGCTTCGGTGGGCTTTTCCAGCGCGACCACGCGCGCGCCGCGCGGGTTCATGTGTTCCATGAAGCGTTTGATGGTGCCGCCCTTGCCGGCGGCGTCGCGGCCTTCGAACAGGATCACCACGCGCTGACCGGTCTCGCGCACCCAGGCCTGGAACTTGAGCAGCTCCACCTGCAGGCGGTACTTCTGCTTCTCGTAATTGCGGCGCGACATCAGATTCTGGTACGGGTACGCGCCTTCGCGCCAGCCGGCGGACAGCTCATCGTCCGGGTGGCGCTGGCGGCCGGCGTGCCAGGCGGCGGGGTCGCCTTCGAGGATCAGGCTGCGCAGCTGTGCGGCCTCGTCCGGCGCCAGGCCGTCGAGCAGGGTGCGGATGGCGCCCAGCATGCCGGTGCCATCGCCGGCCTGACCGGCGAGGATGTCATGGATTCCGCTTGCCGCCAGTTGCATCGCGGCTTCGACGGCGCTGTCGACTTCATTGCGCTGCGCCGACAGCGCCGAAGCGGTGGGCAGCACATCGCCCCTGGCGGTGGCGCGAGGCCGTGTGGCGGTGGGGATGCGGGTGGGGAGGGTGTCGCGATCGGTCATCTGCACGCCTCCGGTCAGGCGGTGGCGCGGCGCAGGATCTGGTAGAGCTGGTCCTTGAGCAGCAGCTTCTCTTTTTTCAGCCGCTCGATCTCGAAGGTGGATGCAGGCACCAGGCCCGCCTCCATGTTGTGGATTTCCTGGTCGAGCGTATTGTGGCGGTGGAACAGCCGCGCAAAGCGGGCGTCCTGCGTCTTCAGGGCGGTGATCTGGTCGCGGTACTCGGGAAACATGCTGGCTCTCCTGTGGCTGGATCCGCGCGCACATGGCGTGGCGCATGGATTCATTCTGGTGAGCGCAGGGCGGCGCGGCCTTGACCAGGATCATGGCTCGCCGGGGAATGAGACCAGGCCGCAAGGCGGAATGCACGGGTGTGCGGCCCCGTAAAAACAAACGCCCGCCGGATGCGGCGGGCGTGCTTGCCTGCATGGCCGCGCGGGCCATCTGCCAGCGTCAGGCGGCGCCGGGCTTGGTGTTGTCCAGCGAATACGGCGACAGCAGGCGCACCATCTGGGCGAAGGCCTTGGGGTTGCCGGCCAGCACTTCGCCTTGTTCCAGCTGGCGCGGCTCGCCGGCGTAGTTGCCGACCAGGCCGCCCGACTCGGTGATCAGCAGCATGCCGGCGGCCATGTCCCAGGGCTGCAGGCCGCGCTCGAAGAAGCCGTCGAGGCGGCCGCAGGCGACGTAGGCCAGGTCCAGCGCGGCGGCCCCCGGACGGCGCAGGCCGGCGCAGCTGCGCGTCATCAGCGCGAAGATCTCGAGGTACTCTTCCACGCCTTCCAGGTCGCGGAAGGGGAAGCCGGTGCCGATCAGGCAGTCGGCCAGCTTGTCGCGGCGCGTGACGCGGATGCGGCGGTTGTTGAGGAAGGCACCGGCGCCCTTGGTGGCGGTGAACAGCTCGTCGCGGGTCGGGTCGTAGACCACCGCCTGCACCGGCGTGCCGCGGTGCAGCTGGGCGATCGAAACCGCGTATTGGGGGAAGCCGTGGATGAAGTTGGTGGTGCCGTCGAGCGGGTCGATCACCCAGGTGTACTCGTGGGTGGCTTCTTCTTCGGTCCAGGACTGGCCGGACTCTTCCGCTAGAATGCCGTGTTCCGGGTAGGCCGTGCGCAGGACCTCGATGATCGCGGCTTCGGCGGCGCGGTCCACCTCGGTAACGAAATCGTTGTGTTGCTTGCGCGAGACGCGCACCAGATCGACGTCGAGCGACGCGCGGTTGATGATGGATCCCGCCTTGCGGGCCGCCTTGATGGCGATATTGAGCATCGGATGCATGAATCTCTCCAGGCCGGCCACGACCGCGCGGCGGGGCGCCAAAGCGCCGCACGCCCGCTCATGGGCAGCTGACAACACAACGGATTGTAGAAGAACGTGGGACGTCGCCTGGCTGAGTGGTCTTGCTGCAAGATACTTCGCAAATGTGTAGCGAACGTCTCGCGGACATGCATAAACCTGGCGCCGCGCCAAAGAAGAACCCCGAATTGTATATGAACCCGGCAATTGATACGAGCCAGCCCGCCACCTCCACGTCCGCAGGCGATGCCTTCGGCCGCGTCCGCTTCGTACTGGTGGAAACCAGCCATCCCGGCAACGTCGGCTCGGTGGCGCGGGCGATCAAGACCATGGGCTTCGGCAGCCTGGTGCTGGTCTCGCCGCGCGAACCGGAGGTGCTGCGGCATCCCGATGCCGTCGCCATGGCCAGCGGCGCCGACGACGTGCTGGCCGCCGCCGTGATCGTCGACCACGTCGACGCCGCCCTGGCCGGGGCCGCGCTGACCGTGGCCATGACCGCGCGCCAGCGCGAGTTCGGGCCACCGCGGCTGCTGCCGCGCGCCGCGGCAGCGCGTGCGCGCCAGACGCTGTCCGGCAGCGGCGACGTGGCGTTCGTGTTCGGCAACGAGCGCTATGGGCTGCCCAACGAGGTGGTGGAACGCTGCAACGCCGTGACCCATATCCCCGCCAATCCCGCCTATGCCTCGCTGAACCTGGCGCAGGCGGTGCAACTGGTCGCCTACGAGATGCGGTTGACGCTGCTGGAGGCCGCGCCGGACGCGGGCGCCAATATCGGCTATGCTGGCGAGCCGGCCACGGCCGAACAGGTCGAGGCCATGTTCGGCCACCTGCAGACCGGACTGGAAGCGATCGGCTTTCTCGATCCGTCCAATCCGCGCAAGCTGATGACCCGGCTGCGCCGCTTGCTGGCGCGCAGCGGCCTCGAGCGCGAGGAAGTGAACATCCTGCGCGGCATCGCCAAGCACATGCTGATCGCCGCGCAGAACCAGTCTGGCCCGCAGGCCGGCCGGTGACAGGAGCAAAGGACTGTGGCAACAACCCGTAGCGATGTGATGTGGGACCGGAACGGTGCATGCCGAGGCGGCGTGGCCGGGTGTCCCGCCGCCGCGGGTGGGCACAGGCCCGGTCGATGTTGATCGCAGCATCGCAACAATGTCCCTGGCGGATCAGGGGCCAAACGCCGGCGCCGCAAGGCGGGCCGGCAAATCCCTTACACTCCTGATCCTCTTCACCGGCCCCCGACCGCGCCGGCGACCCCGCCCCGGGCCCTGGCCCGCGTGTCGTGGCGCACGGCGCGGCACCACGACACGACCAAGATGTTCTCTCGCCTGAAGGAAGATATCGACACCATCATGCTGCGCGATCCCGCCGCGCGCAGCCGCCTGGAAGTCCTGACCTGCTATCCGGGCCTGCACGCGGTGCTGCTGCACCGGCTGGCGCATGCGTGCTGGCGCGCGGGCTGGCACTGGCTGGGCCGCTGGATTTCGCACTGGTCGCGCTTTTTCACCGGCATCGAAATCCATCCGGCGGCGACGCTGGGCCGGCGCGTGTTCATCGACCACGGCATGGGCGTGGTCATCGGCGAGACCGCGCAAGTCGGCGACGACTGCACCATCTACCAGGGCGTGACGCTGGGCGGCACGTCGCTGTACAAGGGCCAGAAGCGGCATCCGACCCTCGGCGTCGGCGTGGTGGTCAGCGCGGGCGCGAAGGTGCTGGGCGGATTCGAGGTGGGCGACGGCGCGCGCGTCGGCTCCAACGCGGTGGTGCTCAAGCCGGTGCCGCCGGGCGCGACCGCGGTCGGCATTCCGGCCCGCATCATCCTGCCCGATGCGCCGTCGGTGCAGCAGGGTGCGAAGCAGGAGTTCTCGGCCTACGGCATCACGCCCAACGCGGACGACCCGGTGTCGCTGGCGCTCAAGAGCCTGATCGACAATGCCGCGATCCAGCATGACCGCATCGAGGCCGTGCTGGCCGCGCTCGACCGGCTCGGCGAACACCTGGAAAACACGCCGAACGATCCGTTCGATGCCAGCGAGCTGCGCAAGCTGATGAAGTAACGGCGCGCGGCGAGGGCTGGCGCCGCTCAGTCGGTCTGCGGCAGCAGCCGGAAACCGTCGCGGTCCAGCTGCAGCACCGCGGCGCGCGGATGCGCGCCATCCAGGTCCCAGTCGGTCAGCACCCAGCGCACGCCTGCACGCTCTTCATGGCGGGCCGGGCGATGGGTGTGGCCATGGACCAGCAGCGACGCGCCGGCGGCGCCGAGCAACTCGGCCGCCGCCTCGGGCGCCACATCGCCATAGACCACCGGTGCCGCGGCACCAGCCTTACCTTGCCTGGCGCGGTTGCCTTCGCTGTCCGCGCGCAGTTTGCGCGCCACCGCCAGGCGCGCGCGCAGCGGCAGCGCCAGGAACACGCGCTGCACCCAGCGCTTGCGGGTCCAGCGGCGAAACCGGTTGTAGCGTTCGTCGTCGATGCACAGCATGTCGCCGTGGCTCAGCACCACGCGCTGGCCGGCGCAATCGATCACGGAGGGGTCGGGCAGCAGCGTGGCGCCGGCGGCGCCGGCGAAGCGCCGTCCCAGCAGGAAGTCGCGGTTGCCGTGCATCAGGTACACCGCCACGCCGCGCGCCGCCAGCGCGCGCAGCGCCAGCGCCACGCGTTGCGCGAACGGCGCCTCGGTTTCTTCGTCGCCGACCCAGAATTCGAAGAAGTCGCCCAGGATGAACAGTGTGCGCGCGTGCGTGGCGGCGCGCTCGAGCGTGCGCTCGAAGGCCGCCAGCGTGCGCGGCATGCCGGGCGTCAGATGCAGGTCTGAAATGAACCACGCCGGCGCCTGTACCTCGAGGGGACCGGCCACCGGCGTGTGGGGGATTGCGGTCATGCGTGGTGTCGGGAGAAAAAGGCCGGCTCGCAGGCCGGCACGCGCGCGCGCACGGTACCGCAATCGGCGGGCATCGGCTTATTCGACGACGACGGCCTTCTCGATCACGACGTCTTCCAGCGGCACGTCCTGGTGGAAGCCCGAGCTGCCGGTGCGCACGCCCTTGATCTGCTCGACCACGTCGGTGCCGTCGACGACCTTGCCGAACACGGCATAGCCGAAGCCCTGCGGGGTGGGCGACGAGAAGTTGAGGAAGTCGTTGTCGACCACGTTGATGAAGAACTGCGCGGTGGCCGAGTGCGGCGCATTGGTGCGCGCCATCGCCACGGTGTAGCGGTCATTCTTCAGGCCGTTGCCGGCTTCGTTCTCGATCGGGGCGTCGGTGTCCTTCTGCTTCATGCCGGGCTCGAAGCCGCCGCCCTGGATCATGAAGTTCTTGATCACGCGGTGGAAGATGGTGTTGTCGTAGTGGCCCTTGCGGACATACGACAGGAAGTTCTCGACCGTTTTCGGCGCCTTCTCGGCATCGAGTTCCAGGGTGATCACACCCTTGTTGGTCTGCAGCTGTACCTTGGACATGGCGGTTTCCTCTGTTCGGTAATTATTTGACGACGGTGGCCGACTCGATCACGATCGGCGCGGCCGGCACGTTGCGCATCGGGCCGTAGGCGGTGGTCGGCACGGACTTGATCTTGTCGATCGTTTCCATGCCTTCCACCACCTTGCCGAAGACGGCATAGCCATTGCCGTCCGGCTGCGGGTAGTCGAGATTCGGATTATCCACCACATTGACGAAGAACTGCGCGGTGGCCGAATCCGGGTTGCTGGTGCGCGCCATGGCAACCGTGCCGGCCTTGTTCTTCAGGCCGTTGCGGGCTTCCAGCGGGATCGGCGCGCGCGTGGGCTTTTCCTTCATGTCGCGGTCGAAGCCGCCGCCCTGCACCATGAAGCCGTTGATCACGCGGTGGAAGATGGTGCCACTGTAGTGGCCGCTTTTCACATATTCCAGGAAGTTCGCGACGGTCTTGGGAGCGGCCTCGGGATAGAGCTCGACCGTGAACTTGCCGGCGCTGGTGACGAACTGGACGCGCTCGGCGGCCTTCTGCTGGGCCAGCGCGCTGAACGAAGACAGCGCCAGCGCGCCTGCGGCCAGGCCGGCAATGACGATGCGACGGGAACGGATCATGAAGGGAACTCCGGTAAGTCGGGATGGACACGGCCCGGGCGTGCCGCGCCGGGCCTGCGGATGAATGCGGTCAGTTGGGCGCGGGGGCGCTGGCCGGCGACTGGCGCCCGCCCGGCGCCGCCTTGCGGCCGGTGGCCGCCGGTGCGGCCGGCTTCGGTGGCGCTGCCACGGCGGACGCCGGCGCCAGCTGGCGCAGGCCGGCACTGGCGCGGGCATCGCCCGGGTTGCGGCGCAGCGCTTCGGTGTAGGCCTGCTCGGCCAGGCGGCGGTAGACGTCGCCCAGGTTGGTGTAGCCAACCGCGAAGGCGGGCTTGACCTCGGTGGCCAGCAGCAATTCGGCTTCGGCGCGCTTCAGGTCGCCGCGCTTGGCGTAAAGCAGCGCCAGGTTGTTGTGCGGCTCGGGCAGTTCGGGAAAGTCCTGCGCCATTTCGCTGAAGGCCTGGATCGCTTCGTCCTCGCGGCCCGCCTGGGCCAGCGCCCAGGCGCGCTGGAAGCGGGCCTGCGCATTGCGCGGGTTGGCGGCCAGCACGCGGTCGAAGCCCTTGATCGCGTCCTCGTAGCGGCGCGCGTTGGCGGCTTGCTGGGCCTCGCCCATGCCCGGGTCGGTCGACTGGATGCCGCCGACCGGCGAGGTCGGCACCGCCAGCGACAGCGGGCCGTTCTGCGCGGACGCCGGGCCTGCCAGCGCCGCCGCCAGGGCCAGCAACGGCAGGACGGTGCGGGATCCGCGCCGGCGCTTGCGCGCGGCGCAGACGGCGTGGACAGCGGAAAACGGGGAGGGCAGCGGCAGGCTCATTGAGGACGGGTCCGTTATACTCCGCGGCATTCTAGCAAAGCGGCAAGTGCGGCACGAAGGCGATGCACGCGGCGGCCCGGTGGGCGGTGTCCATGCGCGGCGTCCGGCCGCGCTGCGTCGCCGACTCGCGCACCGCCTTCCGGTAAGATATGGGGCGCGACGGCATTGCGCCAGTGGCGGCGTGCGCGCCGGCGGCTACGGCCCGCGTTGCCTGCCGTGCGAACCCGGCAGACTCCTCTCACCACTCACTTCGTTTCATGCAGCCCCTGAACATCTACAACACGCTCGCGCGTGAGAAGCAGCCATTCGTGCCAATCGAACCCGGCAAGGTCCGCATGTATGTGTGCGGCATGACCGTGTACGACTACTGCCACGTCGGCCACGCGCGCGTGATGGTGGTGTTCGACATGGTGCACCGGTGGCTGCGCGCCGCCGGCTACGAGGTGACGTATGTGCAGAACATCACCGACATCGACGACAAGATCATCCGCCGCGCGGTCGAGAACGGCGAGACCATCGGCGAGCTGACCACGCGCTTCATCCAGTACATGCACGAGGACGCCGCCGCGCTGGGCGTGATCCGTCCCGACCACGAGCCGCGCGCCACCGACTACGTGCCGCAGATGCTCGACATGATCGGCAAGCTCGAGGCCAGGGGCCTGGCCTACCAGGCCAGCGACGGCGACGTGAATTACTCGGTGCGCAAGTTCGACGGCTACGGCAAGCTCTCCGGCAAGTCGCTGGAAGACCTGCGCGCCGGCGAGCGCGTCAGCGCCAACGATGCCAAGCAGGACCCGCTCGACTTCGTGCTGTGGAAATCCGCCAAGGCCAGCGAGCCGCCCGAGAGCAAGTGGGACTCGAAATGGGGCGCCGGCCGACCAGGCTGGCACATTGAATGCTCTGCGATGAGCTGCGCGCTGCTGGGCGAGCATTTCGACATCCATGGCGGCGGGGCCGACCTGCAGTTCCCGCACCACGAGAACGAGATCGCGCAGTCCGAAGGTGCCAGCGGCAAGCCCTTCGTCAACCTGTGGATGCACAACGGCTTCGTGCGCATCAACGACGAGAAAATGTCCAAGTCGCTTGGCAATTTTTTCACCATCCGCGAGGTGCTGAAGGCGTACGACGCCGAGGTCGTGCGCTTCTTCATCCTGCGCGCGCACTACCGCAGCCCGCTGAACTACAGCGACGCGCACCTCGACGATGCGCGCCACGCGCTGACGCGCCTGTACACGGCGCTCAAGGACAGCCAGCCGGGCGGCTGCGCGGTGGACTGGGACGAGCCGCACGCGAAGCGCTTCGCCGAAGCCATGGGCGACGACTTCAACACGCCGATCGCGATGTCGGTGCTGTTCGACCTGGCCAGCGAAATCAACCGCACCGGCTCGAGCGCGGCCGCGCGCCAGCTCAAGGGGCTGGCCGGCACGCTGGGCCTGCTCGAGCGAGACCCGCACACCTTCCTGCAGGGCGGTGGCAAGACCGACGCCGGCCCGGCGCCGGACGAGATCGAGAAGCTGATCGCGGCGCGCAAGGCCGCCAAGGCCGAGCGCAACTTCGCCGAGGCGGACCGCATCCGCGCCCAGCTGCTGGAAGCGGGCATCGTGCTGGAAGACAAGCCCGGCGGTGCCACCGAGTGGAGGCGTGCTTGAACGCTGCCGCGCGCAAGCCCGCCACCGCCACGCCCCCCGCAGCCACGGGCCGGGCGAAGGCGGCCGGCCCGCGCCCGGCCAAGGCCGGTGCCAGGGAGGCGCCGCTGCCCGACGGCAAGGACACCAGCAAGGACGCCCGGCCCGCGGCCAAGGCCACGCGCAACGCCAAAGCCGTGCTGCCCGAGGCGCAGGCGGTGCCGCTGCCGGTCGAGACCGTGGCCGACACGGTGCGCCCCGCCTACTGGGACGAGGCCTGCGCGGACCTGATGAAGCGCGACCGCATCCTGCGCAAGATGATCCCGACCTACGGCCCGGCGCACCTGGTCTCGCGCGGCGACCCGTTCGTTACGCTGGCGCGCGCGGTAGTGGGCCAGCAGATCTCGGTCAAGGCGGCGCAGTCGGTGTGGGAACGGCTGCACGCGGTGTGCCCGCGGCTGGCGCCGGCGCAGTTCCTGCGGGCCGGTCCCGAGAAACTGGCGGGCTGCGGCGTATCCAAGCGCAAGGCCGAATACCTGATCGACCTGGCCGGGCACTTCAAGGCCGGCACCGTGCACGTCGCGCAGTGGGCGCAGATGGACGACGAGGCCGTGATCGCCGAGCTGACGCAGATCCGCGGCATCGGCCGCTGGACCGCCGAGATGTTCCTGATGTTCAACCTGATGCGGCCCAATGTGCTGCCGCTCGACGACGTCGGCCTGATCAATGCCATTTCCACCAACTATTTCAGCGGTGAACCGGTAACCCGCAGCGAGGCCCGCGAGGTGGCGGCCAACTGGGAACCGTGGCGCACCGTGGCGACGTGGTATATGTGGCGCAGCCTCGACCCGCTGCCAGTGACGTATTAGGCATCACGGCAATAAAAATTAACTTCAGGTGCATTGCAGGCTATCCGGCAGGCGCTAAGATAGCGGCCAATTTCCGGTAGAATGCGCCCCTTCACAGACAGGTACGTGTGATTTTATGAAAACCACCTTCCTGGATTTTGAGCAGCCCATTGCCGAACTCGAGGCAAAGATCGAAGAACTGCGCTTCGTGCAGGACGATTCGGCTGTCGATATTTCCGAAGAGATTTCGCGGCTGGCCGGCAAGAGCCAGCAGCTGACCAAAGACATCTATGCCAACCTGACCCCGTGGCAGGTTGCGCAAATCGCCCGCCATCCCCAGCGCCCCTACACGCTGGACTACGTGCGCGAGATCTTTACCGATTTCCACGAACTGCACGGCGACCGCACCTTCGCCGACGACCTGTCGATCATCGGCGGGCTGGCGCGCTTCAATGGCCAGTCGTGCATGGTGATCGGGCACCAGAAGGGCCGCGACACGAAAGAGCGCGCCATGCGCAATTTCGGCATGCCCAAGCCCGAGGGCTACCGCAAGGCCAAGCGCCTGATGGAGCTGGCCGACAAGTTCGGGCTGCCGATCTTCACCTTCGTCGACACCCCGGGCGCGTTCCCCGGCATCGACGCCGAAGAGCGTGGCCAGTCCGAGGCCATCGGCCACAACCTGTATGTGATGGCTGGCCTGAAGGTGCCGCTGATCGCCACCATCATCGGCGAGGGCGGTTCGGGCGGCGCGCTGGCGATTGCCGTGGGCGACGTGGTGCAGATGCTGCAGTTCGCCACCTACGCGGTGATCTCGCCGGAAGGTTGCGCCTCGATCCTGTGGAAGACCGCCGCGAAGGCCCCCGAGGCCGCGGAGGCGCTGGGCCTTACCGCGCACCGGCTCAAGGCGCTGGGCCTGATCGACAAGATCGTGAGCGAGCCGCTGGGCGGCGCGCACCGCGACTACAAGGCCATGGCGGCGCTGCTCAAGCGCTCGCTGGCCGAGTCGCTGCGCCAGTTCCAGGGCATGAGCGTGAAGGAGTTGCAGGCACGCCGCTACGAGCGCCTGCTGGCCTATGGCAAGTTCAAGGAAACTGGCGCCCAGGACTGACCCGTCCGCCCGGCTGACCGACAAGGTCGCACAGGCCCTGCAGGCCGGTGCGGCCTTTGTTGTTTCTGGCGCTGCCACGGCGGCGGCGCCGACGGTCGCGGTGGCGCTGTCGGGCGGGCGCGACTCGGTCGCGCTGCTGCACGCCGCGCGCGCGGCGGTGGCGCAGGCGGGCGATGGCGCGCGCGTGGTGGCGCTGCATGTCCACCACGGCCTGCAGGCCGAGGCCGACGAATGGGACCGCTTCTGCGCCGCGCTGTGCGCGCAGTGGCAGGTGGGCTATTTCGTGCGGCGCGTGCCGGTGCGGCCGGCGGCGTGCGAGGGCGTCGAGGCCGCCGCGCGCCGCGCGCGCTATGCCGCGCTGGCGGCGATGTGCGCCGACAGCGGCGCGCGCCTGCTGCTGTTTGCCCACCACCAGGACGACCAGGTCGAGACCGTGCTGCTGCGGCTGTTCCGCGGCGCCGGCGTGGCCGGCATGGCGGGCATGCCGGCGATGCGCCCGCTGGCTGAGGGCAGTGGCGTGATGCTGCTGCGTCCCTGGCTGGACGTGCCGCGCGCCGGCATCGAGGCCTACTGCGCCGCCAACACGCTGCAGTGGGTCGACGATCCCTCCAATGCCGACGGCCGCTACGCGCGCAACGCCTTGCGCCAGCAACTGCCGGCGCTGCAGGCGGCGTTTCCGGCGCTGGCGCTCAACGTGGTGCAGGCGGCCGCGCATTTTGCCCAGGTCGGCGCGCTGATCGACCAGCTGGCCGCCACCACACTGGCGACGCTGGCGCGTGCCGGCCGCGACCCCGACACATTGTCCGAGCTCGACCTGCCCGGCCTGCGCGCGCTGCCCGCGGCGCAGGCCGATGCCGTGCTGCGCCTGTGGCTGCGCGACCTCGGCGTGCGCGCCCCGTCCACCGCGCGGCTGGCGGCGATGCGGGAACAGCTGATCGCGCACGCGGGCGGCGAGCCGGCCATCGCGCATGAAGGCCTGGTGCTGCGCCGCTTCCGCGAGCGCGTGCTGGCCTGCGTGCCGCCGCCGGCCGTGGCGCCGGCACCGGTGCTGCTGGACTGGCGTGGAGAAGCCCGCATCGTCGTGCCGGCCTGGCGCGGCGAGCTCCATTTCATCCGCGACGACACCTTCGGCGCGCCCGAAGCGGTGCTGCGCCAGCCCTTGCGCCTGGCCGCGCGCGCCGGCGGCGAGCGTATCGTGCTGCGCCCCGGCGGCCCCGCGCGCGCGCTGAAGCAGGCCTGCCAGGAAGCCGGCATCCCGGCCTGGCGCCGCGCCTGGCTGCCGCTGCTGTGGGCCGGCGACACCCTGGTGCTGGCCGCCGGGCTGGGCATGCATCGCCGCTGGCCCGACGCCGCGCCCGCGCCGCGCTGGCGCGTGGCCTGGCAGCCGGAGGCACCGGCGATGCCGCCGCGCTGACCTCGCCGAAGGGCGGTCAGCCGCCGTCCCTGCCGTTCGATAGCCGCCGGCATCACATCCGGTCTGACGCCCATCGTCCCCGTGCGCCTTGCCTGACCGGGCCGCTTCGTGTATTTTCAAGGGCTTTGCACAATCGCTGGCGTCGACAAGAAGATGGCTCTCATCGTTCACAAATACGGCGGCACTTCGATGGGTTCCACGGAACGCATCAAGAATGTCGCCAAGCGCGTGGCCAAGTGGCACCGCGCCGGTCACCGCGTAGTCGTGGTGCCTTCGGCCATGTCGGGCGAGACCAATCGCCTGCTGGGACTCGCCAAGGAAATTTCGCCCCAGCCCAATCCGCGTGAACTGGACATGCTCGCCTCCACCGGCGAACAGGCCAGCGTGGCGCTGCTGGCGATCGCGCTGCACGGCGAGGACATCGACGCCGTCAGCTACACCGGCTGGCAGGTCCCGGTGAAGACCGATTCGTCCTATACCAAGGCCCGCATCGAATCGATCGACGACGAGCGCATCCTGGCCGACCTCGACGCCGGCCGCGTGGTGGTGATCACCGGCTTCCAGGGCATCGACGACGACGGCAACATCACCACGCTGGGCCGCGGCGGCTCGGACACCTCGGCCGTGGCCATCGCCGCCGCGATCGAGGCCGACGAGTGCCTGATCTACACCGACGTCGACGGCGTCTACACCACCGACCCGCGCGTGGTCGAGGACGCCCGCCGCCTGGACCAGATCACCTTCGAGGAAATGCTGGAAATGGCCAGCCTGGGCTCCAAGGTGCTGCAGATCCGCTCGGTGGAGTTTGCCGGCAAGTACCGCGTCAAGACCCGCGTGCTGTCGTCGCTGACCGACCCGCTTATGCCGCTCGAGCAGGAAATGCACTCGGGCACGCTGATCACTTTTGAGGAAGAAGAGTCCACCATGGAAGCCGCTGTCATCTCCGGCATCGCCTTTGCCCGCGACGAAGCCAAGATCACCGTCCTGGGCGTGCCCGACAAGCCCGGCATCGCCTACCAGATCCTGGGCCCGGTCGCCGACGCCAATATCGACGTCGACATGATCATCCAGAACCAGTCCGTCGACGGCAAGACCGACTTCACCTTCACCGTGCCGCGCGGCGAGTACCAGCGCGCGCTGGCCATCCTCAACGATGGCGTCAAGGCGCACATCGGCGCCGGCAGCGTGTCGGGCGACCCCAAGGTGTCGAAGGTGTCGGTGGTGGGCGTGGGCATGCGCTCGCACGTCGGCATCGCCAGCAAGATGTTCCGCACGCTGTCGGAAGAGGGCATCAACATCCAGATGATCTCCACCTCGGAAATCAAGATTTCGGTGCTGATCGACGAGAAGTACATGGAACTGGCCGTGCGCGCGCTGCACAAGGCCTTCGAACTGGAACAGGCGTGATCCGTTCGCAAGCTTTTCTGGCGAGACCGCAAAAATTGTGTTGAGTCATCGATTTTTCATTGACCAACCCCGGCGGCATCGCTAGAATACGCGCTTCGTTGTGTGGCTCCCTCACACAACGCAAGTTTGGGAGACGTGGCCGAGAGGTCGAAGGCACTCCCCTGCTAAGGGAGCATCCGGGCCAAAACCTGGATCGAGGGTTCGAATCCCTCCGTCTCCGCCAATGACAACCGTCCTTGGCGGCGGAACCCCGGAAGATCGCGGTCTTCCGGGGTTTTGTTTTTTGGGCGCCCGCCAGGGCGCATCCAACCCCATCGGCAATCCGTTCGCGTTGCCTTGCGCCGCTCTCCTGATGCGTGCGCCGACTCTCCTTTACTTCCTCGTCCGGCGCGCTCCAGATTCATATTGAGGATCGGCGTTGCCGGTGCCAGAATTCCCTGCATGCGGGGCGTGGCGCCGGCTGCTGTCCGGGTCGCCGCGCGGCGATGGCGGGACGGATCGGGATGCACATGGACCGGGAACTGCTGCACCAGGCGTCGGAGGGCTCGGTACTGTTCGCGGATGTCAGCGGCAGTACGCGGCTCTATGAAAGGGCGGGCAATGCCGCCGCCCTGGCCGCGGTCGGCCGTTGCATCGCTGCGATGAAGTCCTGTTCCGAGGCCTCGCAGGGCCGACTGGTCAAGACCATCGGCGACGAGGTCATGGTGCTGTTTCCCAGCGCCGAGCAGGCCTTGCAGGCGGCCTTGGACATCCAGCGAGCGGTTGCCGAGCTGCCGCCGGTGGCCGGCTTCACCATGTCGTCGCACATCGGCTTCCACCATGGCCCGATCCTGTACGACGCGTCGGGCGATGTCTTCGGCGATGCCGTGAACCTTGCCGCCCGGCTGTCAGGACTCGCCGCGCGCGGACAGATCATCACCAGCAAGGATGCGGTGGCCGACCTGCCCGCGCCGCTGCGCCAGATGACGCGCTACCTGTACCCGATCCACGTGCGCGGCAGGGCGCAGCCGGTGGAGTTGTACGAGGCGATCTGGCAGCAGGCCACCGACCTGACCCTGATCGCGGGCTTCAAGGAGCCGCTGTCGCATGCCGCCTTCCTCACGTTGCGCTACCGGGACACCGTGGTCGAGATGAACGCAGTCTCGGCGCCGGTCACCATCGGGCGTGACGCCGGCATGACCATCGTGGTGTCGGACCGCCTCGCGTCGCGCTTCCAGGCGATGGCCGAGCCGCGCGCCGGCAGGTATGTACTGATCGACCGCAGCGCGAACGGCACCCATGTCAGCATGGACGGCGCCGAGCCATTCATTTTGCGCCGCGACGAGGTCACGCTGAGGGGGCACGGCTGGATCGGGTTTGGCCAGTGGACGGGGCCGAGCGCCGAGTGCATCGAATTCGCCCTGCAGGTGGACAAGACCGGTACGGGGCGATAGCGGGAATGCGCATGAAAACGGCAGGGGAATTTCAGTTTTGAATTCCATGTGGGCCTGGCGGCGTTGAAAATCCGCTTGTAAATCAACAAGAAGGTCGGTGGCTCGTTTCTTGCGCCCATGGGGGTACAGGCGCATGCTGGTTCACGCCTGTGATCCGCCATTCCCCATCACCCGACTTTCCGTGGCACCGCGCACGGAGGGCTATTTTCTTGCCGCCATGGACTACCGCCCGATCCAATCCCTGCTGATTGCCAACCGCTCCGAGATCGCGATCCGCGTGATGCGCGCGGCTGCCGAAATGAATGTGCGCACCGTGGCGATCTATTCGAAGGAAGACCGCCTCGCGCTGCATCGCTTCAAGGCCGACGAAAGTTACCTGGTCGGCGAAGGCAGGAAGCCGCTGGCGGCTTATCTCGATATCGACGACATCCTGCGCATTGCGCGGCAGGCCGGGGTCGACGCAATCCATCCGGGCTATGGCTTCCTGTCGGAGAACCCGGAGTTCGCACAGGCCGTGATCGATGCCGGTATCCGCTGGATCGGCCCGCTGCCCGAGGTGATGCGCAAGCTTGGCAACAAGATCGCCGCGCGCAACGCGGCGATCGCCGCGGGCGTGCCGGTGATGCCGGCCACCGAGCCGTTGCCGCATGACCTGGAGGCGTGCAAGCGCCTCGCCGCCGGCATCGGCTATCCGCTGATGCTGAAGGCGAGCTGGGGCGGCGGCGGGCGCGGCATGCGCGTGCTGGAGAGCGAGCAGGACCTGGAAGGCGCGCTGGCCGCGGCGCGGCGCGAGGCGCTGGCGGCGTTCGGCAACGACGAGGTCTATGTCGAGAAGCTGGTGCGCAATGCGCGCCACGTCGAAGTGCAGGTGCTGGGCGACACCCACGGCAACCTGGTGCACCTGTACGAGCGCGACTGCACGGTGCAGCGGCGCAACCAGAAGGTGGTCGAGCGCGCGCCGGCGCCGTACCTCGACGCTGCCGGCCGCAGCGCGCTGTGCGAGTCGGCGCTGCGGCTGATGCGCGCGGTCGGCTACACCCATGCCGGCACGGTCGAGTTCCTGATGGATGCCGACTCGGGCCAGTTTTACTTCATCGAAGTCAACCCGCGCATCCAGGTCGAGCACACCGTCACCGAGATGGTCACCGGCATCGATATCGTCAAGGCGCAGATCCGCATCACCGAGGGCGGCCATATCGGCATGACCGAGAATACGCGCGACGCCGACGGCAGGATCGTGGTGCGCGCGGCGGGCGTGCCGGTGCAGCAGGACATCGCCCTGAACGGCCATGCGCTGCAGTGCCGGATCACCACCGAGGACCCGGAAAACGGTTTCCTGCCGGACTACGGCCGCCTCACTGCATATCGCAGCGCTGCCGGCTTCGGCGTGCGGCTCGATGCGGGCACCGCCTATGGCGGCGCGGTGATCACGCCGTACTACGATTCGCTGCTGGTCAAGGTCACCACCTGGGCGCCGACCGCACCGGAATCGATGCGGCGCATGGACCGGGCGCTGCGCGAGTTCCGCATCCGCGGGGTCGCGTCCAACCTGCAGTTCCTCGAGAACGTCATCAACCATCCCGCGTTCCGTTCGGGCGACGTCACCACGCGCTTTATCGACAAGACCCCGGAACTGCTGGCTTTTGCCAAACGCCAGGACCGCGCCACCAAGCTGCTGCGCTACCTGGGCGAAGTCAGCGTCAACGGGCACCCGGAGCTGAGGGGGCGTGCGCTGCCGTCGCTGCCGCTGCCCGCGCCGGTGCTGCCGGCGATCGACACCAGCGCCGCGCTGCCGTACGGCACGCGCGACCGCCTGCGCGAGCTTGGCGCAGAAAAGTTCTCGCGCTGGATGCTGGAGCAGAAACAGGTGCTGCTGACCGACACCACCATGCGCGACGCGCACCAGTCGCTGTTCGCCACGCGCATGCGCACCGCCGACATGCTGCCGATCGCGCCGTTCTATGCGCGCGAGCTGTCGCAGCTGTTCTCGCTGGAGTGCTGGGGCGGCGCCACCTTCGACGTGGCGCTGCGCTTTCTCAAGGAAGATCCGTGGCAGCGCCTGGAGCAGTTGCGCGAGCGCGTGCCCAACGTGCTGTTCCAGATGCTGCTGCGCGGCTCCAACGCGGTCGGCTACACCAACTATGCCGACAACGTAGTGCGCTTCTTCGTGCGCCAGGCGGCCAGCGCCGGCGTGGACGTGTTCCGGGTGTTCGATTCGCTCAACTGGGTGCGCAATATGCGCGTGGCGATCGATGCCGTCGGAGAAAGCGGCGCGCTGTGCGAGGGCGCGATCTGCTATACCGGCGACCTGTTCGACCCGAAGCGTTCCAAGTACGACCTGAAGTACTACGTCGGCATCGCACGCGAGCTGCAGCAGGCCGGTGTGCACGTGCTGGGCATCAAGGACATGGCGGGCATCTGCCGGCCGCAGGCGGCCGCCGCGCTGGTCAGGGCGCTCAAGGAGGAGACCGGCCTGCCGGTGCATTTCCACACGCACGATACCAGCGGCATCTCGGCCGCCTCGGCGCTGGCCGCGATCGAGGCCGGCTGCGATGCGGTCGACGGCGCGCTCGATGCGATGAGCGGGCTGACCTCGCAGCCCAACCTGTCGAGCATCGCCGCGGCGCTGGCCGGCAGCGAGCGCGATCCGGGCCTGAGCCTGGAGCGCCTGCACGAGGCGTCGATGTACTGGGAGGGGGTGCGCCGCTACTACGCACCGTTCGAATCCGAGATCCGCGCGGGCACCGCCGACGTCTACCGCCACGAGATGCCGGGCGGCCAGTACACCAACCTGCGCGAGCAGGCGCGCTCGCTCGGCATCGAGCATCGCTGGACCGAGGTCTCGCGCGCGTACGCCGAGGTCAATCGGATGTTCGGCGATATCGTCAAGGTGACGCCGACCTCCAAGGTGGTCGGCGACCTGGCGCTGATGATGGTGGCCAACGACCTGAGCGCGGCCGACGTCTGCGACCCGGGCAAGGAGATCGCCTTCCCGGAGTCGGTGGTGTCGCTGTTCCGGGGCGAGCTGGGGTTCCCGCCCGACGGCTTCCCGGCGGCGCTGTCGCGCAAGGTGCTGCGCGGCGAGCCGCCGGCGCCGTACCGGCCCGGCGACCAGATCGCGCCGGTCGACCTCGACGCGGCCCGTGCCGCGGGCGCGGCGGCGTGCGAACAGCCGCTCGACGACCGCCAGCTGGCCTCGTACCTGATGTATCCCAAGCAGGCCGCGGAGTACCACGCGCATGTGCGCCAGTACAGCGATACTTCGGTGGTGCCGACGCCGGCCTACCTGTACGGCCTGCAGCCGCAGGAAGAGGTGGCCATCGACATCGAGCCCGGCAAGACCTTGCTGGTGTCGCTGCAGGGCACCCATCCCGATGCCGACGACGGCAAGATCAAGGTCCAGTTCGAGCTGAACGGGCAGTCGCGCACCACGCTGGTCGAACAGCGCAGCACCGCGCAGGCCGCGGCCGCGCGCCCGGGCCGGCCGGTGGCCGAGCCGGACAATGCGCTGCATGTCGCCGCGCCGATGCCGGGCTCGATCGTGACCGTGGCGGTGCAGCCCGGCCAGCGCGTGGCCGCGGGCACCACACTGCTGGCGCTGGAGGCGATGAAGATGGAGACCCATATCGCCGCGGACCGGGACTGCGAGATCGCGGCGGTGCATGTGAATGCAGGCGATCGGGTGGCGGCGAAGGACCTGCTGGTGGAACTGAAGGACTGACAGCTGGCGTGGCCCGCCGCGCGTGTGCGGGCCATCGATGGAACCCCGGAAGACCTCGGTCTTGCCGGGGTTTTTTGTCTGGATGACGCTGCAGCCGGGCGGCCATGCCTCGTCTTCGGGGCGCGTCTCGCCACATTGTTCCGGCTTTGGAACACTGTGTTTGCCCGAAACGGGCTTCTGCAATCTCGAAGCGCTGCTATCGTGTCGAGCCGTGATCAAAACAAAGTGGTGGCGTGCCAATCTGGCAGGCGCTGCCCGACATAGACGGATGTCAGTGAAGAAAAGCACATTGTCAGGGGGGCTGCCGCGCGTGGCCGTGGTGTCGTTGGCGGCTTGCCTGCTGGCGCTGCCGTCCGCCGCCGGCGCGGCGGCATTCTCGATGCAGGCGGGCTATGGGCGTGACAACCGGCACGGCGTGGAGAAATACGAAGTGTCGGCGCGCTGGGACGAGATCGTGCAGTGGCAGCTGTCGAGCCGGCTGGCGCTGGCGCTGGACGGCGAGGTCAACGTGGCCAACTGGCGCGCGCTGTCGTCGCGGCCGTCGAGCCAGTTGATGGAGTTCGGCGTGTCGCCGATCTTCCGGCTCAGCTATGCGGGTGAGTACGCCACGCCGTTCGTCGAAGCCTCGGTGGGCCTGCGCGTGCTGAGCCACACCGAGATCGCCGGCGGCCACCGCATGGGCTCGGCGTTCCAGTTCTCCGACATGATCGGCGTGGGCGTCGCCTTCGGCAAGGCGCAGCGGCTGACGATCGGCTATCGCTTCCAGCACCTGTCCAACGGCGGCATCCAGGAGCCCAATCCCGGTACCAACTTCAGCATGGGCTACGTGCGCTACCGCTTCTGACCGCTGGCGGCATCGTTCCAGCCGCAGGACGCTGCATCGCAATCGCGCGGCCTACCGCGCGCCGGCCGCGGCACCTATCATCGCTTCATGGATCATTGCCTGCTCAGCGTGGCCGGCATTCTCGGAGATCGACATGAAGCGCATTCTGGGCGTCTACAGCGCACCGCGTCCGCACTGGGTCGGGGATGGTTTCCCGGTGCGCTCGATGTTTTCGTACGCCAGCCACGGCAAGCAACTCAGCCCCTTCCTGCTGCTGGACTACGCCGGCCCCGCCGACTTCACGCCGACGCAGCGACCGCGCGGGGTGGGCCAGCATCCGCACCGTGGCTTCGAGACCGTGACCATCGTCTACAAGGGCGAGGTCGCGCATCGCGACTCGACCGGGCAGGGCGGGGTCATCGGTCCGGGCGACGTGCAATGGATGACGGCGGGCGCCGGCATCCTGCATGAAGAGTTCCATTCGCCCGCCTTTACGCAAAGCGGCGGCGCGCTGGAGATGGTGCAGCTGTGGGTCAACCTGCCGGCGCGCGACAAGATGGCCGCGCCGGGCTACCAGGCCATCGTCGACCGCGATATCCCGGCGGTGCCGATGCCCGACGGCGCTGGCTCGGTACGCGTGATCGCCGGCGAGTACGCAGGCAAGCGCGGCCCGGCGCGCACCTTTACGCCGATGCATGTGTGGGACATGCGCCTGAACCAGGGCGCCAGCCCGCGCCTGGCGCTGCCCGAGGGCTGGCATACCGCGCTGGTGGTGCTGCGCGGCAAGGTCACGGTCAACGCCGAGGCCACCGTGCGCGATGCCGAGATGGTAGTGCTGGATGGCGCCGGCGATGCGGTCAGCATCGAGGCCGGCACCGATGCGGTGGTGCTGCTGCTCAGCGGCGAGCCGATCGACGAGCCCATCGTCGGCCATGGCCCGTTCGTGATGAACACCGAGGCCGAGATTGCCGAGGCGTTCCGCGACTTCAGCAGCGGCCGCTTCGGCAGCATGGCGGCGGGCCGGCAGTAGCCAACCTGCCGCGACGGCTCAGGCGAGCGTGAAGGTCGGCACCGGTGCGCCGCCCTCGCTGGGCGAGAACTTGACCTGCACCTTCTGGCCGATCCGCACCGTGTCGAGATCGCAGTCGACGATATGGGTCATCATGGTCACGCCTTCGTCCAGCTTCACGTAGGCGATGCAGAACGGGTTGGGGCCGGCGCGGCGCGTCACGCTGTAGCTGTAGATGGTGCCGCGGCCGCTGGCCGGCTGCCACGAGGTGGTGCCCATGCAGAACGGACACAGCACGCGCGGATACCAGTGCGGCTTGCCGCAGTCGTCGCAGACCTTGACCAGCAGCTGGCCCTCGCGCGCGGCCTGCCAGAACGGCAGGTTGTCGGGCTGTTCGTCGGGCGCCTTGTAGACGGTGGGGATGTGGGGGGTCGTCATGTCAGTGCTCCCGCGCTTTATTCACGTTCGAGGATCAGGGTGGCGCTGCCGTGGCGCGAGCCCAGGTAGCCGCCGGTGCCCTGCGCCAGCGCGAGGTCGCAATTGGCGACCTGCACCGCGGGGTGGGCCTCGCCGCGCAGCTGGCGCACGGCTTCGATGACCTTGGTGATGCCGCCGCGGTTGGCCGGGTGGTTGTTGCACAGGCCGCCGCCATCGGTATTGAACGGGAGCTTGCCGACGCCCGAAATCAGGTTGCCGTCGGCGACGAACCTGCCGCCTTCGCCCTTGTTGCAGAAGCCCAGGTCCTCCAGCTGCATCAGCACGGTGATGGTGAAGCTGTCGTAGATCGACGCGTACTTGATGTCGGCCGGGGTCACGCCCGCTTCGGCAAACGCCGTCGCGCCCGAGAAGCGCGCGCCCGACCAGCTCAGGTCGACTTCGCCGCCAAGCTGGCCCTTGATGTATTCGCCGGCGCCACGGATCTTCACCTTCGGCCGCCGCAGCGTGGCGGCGATCTCCGGTCGCGCCACCACCAGCGCGCCGCCGCCGTCAGAGACTACGCAGCAGTCCAGCTTGTGCAGCGGATCCGAGATCATCGGCGAGTTCAGCACGTCTTCGACCGTGACCACGTCGCGCAGCATCGCGTGGGGGTTGTGCTGGGCGTGGTGCGACGCCGCCACCTTGACCCAGGCGAGCTGCTCGGCGGTGGTGCCGTACTCGTGCATATGGCGCATTGCCGCCATCGCGTACAGGTTGACCGTGACCGGGCTGAACGGGCTTTCGAAC
Organism: Cupriavidus neocaledonicus; assembly: GCF_000372525.1. Classification (GTDB taxonomy): domain Bacteria; phylum Pseudomonadota; class Gammaproteobacteria; order Burkholderiales; family Burkholderiaceae; genus Cupriavidus; species Cupriavidus neocaledonicus. Next base: position 80,908 of record NZ_AQUR01000100.1, on the reverse strand, counting down.
GGCAGGTCGGGCAGGTTGGCACCCCAGTTGCGCGCCTGCGTGCCGGTGGAGCCTTCCGAGCGCGGGCGGCCCGCCAGTGTGATCAGCGCGACGTTGCACTTGCCGGCGGCAATCGCCTGCGCGGCGTGCGAGACATGTACCAGGTAGGCCGAACCGCCGGTATCGGTGGAATCGACATGGCGCACCTTCAGGCCGAGGTAGTCGACCATGTTGACCGCGCCCAGCCCGGGGGCGTCGCCGGCGCAGAAATAGCCGTCGACGTCGGCCAGCGTCAGGCCGGCGTCCTGCAGCGCGCCCTTGGCGCTCTCGGCATGCAGTTGCGCCACGGTCTTGTCGGGTGCCTTGCGGGTCGGGTGCTCGTAGGCCCCGACGATGTAGGCCTTGCCGTTGATGCTCATCTGTTCTCCTTCGGTGCGTCAGGTGGTGCCAGCGCGAGGGCGGGGCGATGCTGGCACGGCGATCCCGAGAGTATTGCGTAGCTTGCCCGCTGCGTTGTATTCGGAAGTGCCGAAGGGTGTATTCGGTGCGGGGCGGGGATGCTGCCGTCCAGGCCAGGCGCTAGGCACTTGCAGCGCGAACGATTGCGGCCACCGCTACAATCTGCGCTGGATATTCCTGAATCTGGACGAAAAGGATCGATGACCTACATCGTTGAAGCGGTGGACGAGGCCCTGGGCCTGCTGATGCTGGTGGCCGAACACCCATCGCTGGGCGTGACCGAGCTGGCACGGCGCGCCGGACTGACCAAGGCGCGCGCGTTCCGGCTGCTGACCACGCTCGAACACCGCGGCCTGATCGCGCGCGAGTCGCCGGCGGCGGTTTACAAGCTCAGCTACAACGCGCTGCTGGTGGGCAACGCCGCGCGTGAACAGTTCGACCTGGTCAAGCTGGTGGGTCCGCGGCTGGCGGCGATCGGCGCGGCCTGCGGCGAAAACGTGATCGTGCGCGTGCGCGACGGGCTCGAGTCGGTCTGCGTGGCGCGGCATGAGTCGACGCAGTCGGTGCGCGTGCATACCGAGATCGGCAACCGGCGGCCGCTGCATGTGGGGGCCTCCGGCAAGCTGCTGCTGGCCTTCGCCGCACCCGAGGTGCTGGAGGCCGTGCTGGCGCAGCAGCTGGAACGCTTCACCGCCAAGACCATCATCGAGCCACAGGCGCTGCGCGACGAACTGGCGGCGATCCGAGCCGCCGGCTATGCGGTCTCGGTGGGCGAGCGCGATGCCGACGCGGTCTCGGCCGCCGCGCCGCTGCGCGACCACAGCGGCGCGGCGGTGGCATCGCTGAGCATTGCCAGCCCGGCCAGCCGCACCTCGCAGCAGGCGCTGGACAGCCATGTGGCGATGGTGGTGGCGGAGGCCGCCAGCCTGTCGCGGGCACTCGGCTACGCGGGCAGCTGAGCCGGTACCGCGCGGCCACGTCCCGCGCACTTCCCGTCCCAAACGGCGCTTCGGCGCCGTTTTTTTGCCTGAAGGGCGTCTCGGGGGTAAACCCTGCTTATCGGGAACGGCCTCGATGTCTTATCCTTCGATACACGGTATCACTGAATGAAACAATGTATCGGGAAGCGAACCACCCCACCATGCCCAGACCCGTCGTCAACCTGGCGTCGCGCCTTGCCGCCGCTGCCTTGGCCAGCGCGGCGCTGCTTGCCGGCGCGAGCACCGCTCACGCAGCCGACCTGCGCATCGGCTACAAGGCCGAGATCAGCGCCGCCGATCCCCATGTGCTCGACGCCGCCGGACGCAACCTGTGGGGCCATGTCTACGAAACCCTGGTCGGCCTGGACAACGCGCTGCGCCCCGTGCCGCTGCTGGCCACCGGCTGGCGCCAGCTGGACGACCGCACCTGGGAGTTCCAGCTGCGTCCCGGCGTGCGCTTCAGCAATGGCGAGCCGTTTACCGCCGAGGATGCGCGCTACTCGATCGAGCGCGCGCTGAAGCTGCCGGGCGCGCGCACCTTCCGCACCTACCTGAAGTCGGTGGCGGCGGTCGAGGTCACCGGGCCGCTGACGCTGCGTGTGCGCACGCGCTCGCCCAACCCGGTGCTGCCGCAGAACCTGGGCATGGTGGCGATGCTGCCGCGCTCGCTGGGCGCGGGCGTGCGCGAGGCCGATTTCGCCCATGGCAGCGCCGCCATCGGCACCGGCCCGTACCGGCTGGTGGCGTGGGAGCATGGCCAGCAGCTGACGCTGTCGCGCAATCCGGGCTACTGGGGCGGGCCGCAGCCGTGGCAGCGGGTGGTGTTCCAGTTCATCCCGAAGGAGCCGGCGCGGGCCTCGGCGCTGCTGTCCGGACTGGTCGACGTGATCGACGCCTCGTCGGCGAGCATTGCCGAGGCCTTTGCGCGTACCAACGGCCGCATCCGCGTCGTCTCCGCGACCTCGTACATGCTGAACTACCTGCAGCTGGACCAGGCCCGCGCGGTCTCGCCCTATGTGCAGGACCATGCGGGCCAGCCGCTGGCGGCCAATCCGTTGCGCGACGTGCGGGTGCGGCAGGCGATCAGCCTGGCGATCGACCGCGACCTGATCGCGGCGCGCGTGACCAAGGGCGATTCCGTGCCGGCCGGGCAGATGGTGCCGCAGGGCTTTTTCGGCTTCGCCCCGGCGGTGCCGGCGCCGCGCGCCGACGTCGAGCGGGCGCGCTGGCTGCTGGCGCAGGCCGGCTATCCGCAGGGCTTCCGCCTGACGCTGCATTGCCCCAACGACCGCTACCTGAACGACGCCAAGACCTGCGAGGCGGTCGGCCAGATGCTGACCCGCGCCGGCATCCGCACCGAGGTGCGCACGCTGCCGTATTCGGTCTATATCACCCGCGCCACCTCGGGCGGCGCCGGCGGCAAGCCCGAGTTCAGCGCCTTCCTGCTCGGCATCGGCGCGGTCAGCGGCGATTCGCTCGAGCCGCTGGTGGCGGTGGCGCATGCGCAGGACAAGGCCGCCGGCCTGGGCGCCAACAACCGCAGCGGCTATGCCAACGCGGCCGTCGACGCGCTGATCGGGCAGGCCATGCGCACCATGGCGCCGGCCCCGCGCGAACTGGCGCAGCAGGGCGCGGCGGAACGGCTGGCGGCCGACGCCGGCATCGTCCCGCTGCATCACCTGCGTGCCGCCTGGGCCTATCGCGACGGCCTCGTGGTGCAGCCGCGCAGCGACGGTTTCACCTATGCCGGCAACATCCGCCCGGCGCCGCCGGCCGCGCCGCGACGCTGACCGCGCCAACCCGTATCCGCTTCCCACCGGCTTCCTACCATGCTTGAAACCCTACTGAAACGGCTGCTGCAGAGCATCGCGGTGCTCTGGATCATGTCGGTGCTGACGTTCTGCGCGGTCAACCTGATCGGCGATCCGGTGCACCTGCTGGTCAGCCCGACCGCCACCGAGCAGGAGATCAGCGAGGCGCGCCACGCGCTCGGCCTGGACCTGCCCGTGCCGCAGCAGTACCTGCGCTTTCTCGCGGGCGCGCTGCGCGGCGACCTCGGCGACTCCTTCGTCTACAACCGGCCCGCGATCGAGCTGATCGTCAGCCGCGTGCCGGCCACGCTGGAACTGGCGGTGACGGCGCTGCTGCTGTCGCTCGGCATCGGCATCCCGATGGGCGTCTATGCCGGCCTGAAGCCGCACAGCCGGCTGGCGCGGCTGCTGATGGCGGCCTCGCTCGGCGGCGTGATCATGCCCACTTTCTGGATCGGCATGATCGGCATCCTGGTGTTCTCGGTGAACCTGGGCTGGCTGCCGTCGGGCGGTCGCGGGCCGGTCAGCACGGTGCTGGGCGTGCCGCTGTCGGTGACCAGCTGGGACGGCATCCGCTTCCTGCTGCTGCCGGCACTGACCTTGTCGCTGTTCAAGATCTCGCTGGTGGCGCGGCTGACCGAGGCCGGCACGCGCGAGGTGGCGGGGCAGGAGTACATCAAGTTTGCGCGCGCCAAGGGCGTGGGCGGCGCGCGGCTGGTGCTGCGCCACGTGGTGCCCAATGTGCTGATCCCGATCGTGACCGTGGTCGGGCTGGAGTTCGGCCACCTGATCGCCTTCTCGGTGGTGACCGAGTCGGTGTTCTCGTGGCCCGGCATGGGCAAGCTGATCATCGATTCCGTGCTGGCGCTGGACCGCCCGGTGGTGGTGGCGTACCTGCTGGTCACGCTGCTGCTGTTCGTGGTGCTGAACCTGGTGGTCGACCTGCTGTACGTGGTGCTCGACCCGCGCCTGCGGCACAAGGCGGCCTAGTCCGCCGCCCGCCGCGTCCATTCCGCGCCATCGAAGACCGAATAACGAAGACCGAGACCCAACCGATGTCCCTGCCTCTATCCGAAAACGATGAAGCCGTGCCCGCGCTCCCCTCGCTCGCGCCGGCGCCAGCCGCCGCGCCGCCGGCGCGGCCTGCGCTGCTGCGGCGCTTCTGCGCCAATCGCGTCGCCGCCGCCGCGCTGGCATTGTTGCTGGTGCTGCTGCTGGTGGCCGTGCTGGCCCATGCGCTCAGCCCGCAGAACCCCTATGACCTTGCCACGGTGTCGGTGATCGATTCCGAGCTGCCGCCCGGCAGCACCGGCTATGAAGGCCAGGCGCACTACTGGCTCGGCACCGACGGCGCCGGGCGCGACCTGCTCAGCGCCATCTTCTACGGCATCCGCATCAGCGTGGGCGTGGGCGTGATCAGCGCGGTGGTGGCGCTGGTGGCGGGCAGCGCGGTGGGGCTGGCCGCGGCCTACTTCGGCGGGGTGGTCGATGCGGCCATCATGCGCGTGGTCGACCTGCAGCTGAGCCTGCCGGCGGTGCTGGTGGCGCTGATCCTGTTGGCGGTGCTGGGGCAGGGTGTCGACAAGACCCTGCTGGCGCTGGTGATCGTGCAATGGGCTTACTTTGCCCGCACCGTGCGCGGCGCGGCGCAGGTGGAGCGGCGCAAGGAGTATGTCGAGGCCGCGCTGGGACAGGGGCTGCCGGCGCTGCGCGTGATGTTCCGCCATATCCTGCCAAACTGCATGGCGCCGCTGGTGGTGACCGGCACGCTGCAGATCGCGCATGCGATCACGCTCGAGGCCACCATGAGCTTCCTCGGCATCGGCCTGCCGCGCACGCAGCCGTCGCTGGGCATGCTGATCGCCAACGGCTTCGAATACATGCTGTCGAACAAGTACTGGATCAGCGTGTTCCCGGGCGTGGCGCTGGTGCTGCTGATCGGCTCGATCAACCTGGTGGGCGACCGCCTGCGCCGCGTGCTCAACCCGCGGCTGGAAGCATAAGGAGCCCGGCATGGCACTACTGGAAGTTTCCGGCCTGAGCACCAGCTTCGCGTTCGCGCACGGCGCGGTGAAGGCGGTCGACGGCGTGTCGTTCTCACTGGAGCCGGGCGAGATCCTGGGGATCGTGGGCGAGTCCGGCTCGGGCAAGTCGGTGACGGCGTTCTCGCTGATGAACCTGCTGGACCCGCCCGGGCGCGTCACCGGCGGCTCGGTGCGCTTCAAGGGGCAGGAGCTGCTGGCGTGCTCGCCGCGCCAGTGGCAGGCGCTGCGCGGCGACCGCGTCGCGATGGTGTTCCAGGACCCGATGATGTCGCTGAACCCCGTGATGCGCGTGGGCGACCAGCTTGCCGAGACCGTGCTGGTGCACCACCGCCGCACCCGCGCACAGGCGCATGCGCAGGCGGTCGATGCGCTGGCGCGGGTCGGCATCCCGGCGCCGCGGGAGCGCATGCGCGCCTATCCGCACGAGCTGTCCGGCGGCATGCGCCAGCGCGTGGCGATCGCCAATGCGCTGATCAACCGGCCCGACCTGATCATCGCCGACGAGCCCACCACCGCGCTCGACGTCACCATCCAGGCGCAGATCCTCTACGAGATGAAGCAACTGGTGCGCGAGACCGGCGCCGCCGCGATCTGGATCAGCCACGACCTTGCCGTGGTCAAGGACCTGGTCGACCGGGTCTGCGTGATGTACGCGGGCCGGGTGGTGGAGCAGGGTCCCGTTGCAGAACTGATCAGCCGGCCGCTGCATCCGTACACGCGCGGCCTGCTCGATTCGCTGCCAACGCCCGCAATGCGCGGCGCCACGCTGCGCGCGATTCCGGGCGCGACTCCCGCGCTGGCCGCGCTGCCGCCGGGCTGCGCCTTCGCGCCGCGCTGTCCGCGCGCGCGTCCCGCGTGCGCCCAGGTCCCTGTCGAAACCACTGTGCGCGGCCGCACGCTGCGCTGCTTTTATCCCCTGGAGGCGGCATGACGGTCATGCTCGAAGCGCACAACCTGCAGAAACGCTTTCTGCTCAAGCCCGGCCTGCTCGCGCGCATGGCCGGCAAGCCGGCGCAGGCGGTGCATGCCGTCAACGATGTCTCGCTGCAGGTGCGCCAGGGCGAGGTGCTGGGCGTGGTGGGCGAGTCGGGCTGCGGCAAGTCCACGCTGGGGCGCATACTGGCCGGCCTGCTGCCGCAGACGGGCGGCGAGATCGCGTGGCAAGGCCAGCGCACCGACCTCGCTTCGGCCGCCTATCACCGGGCGGTGCAGATGGTGTTCCAGAATCCCTATGCGTCGCTGAACCCGCGCCTGCGCATCGGCCAGGCCATTACCGAGGGCGCGGTCTACCACGGGCTGGTCAAGCGCTCGCGTGCCGCCGCGGCCGCCGGCGAGCTGCTCCAGCAAGTGGGGCTCGATCGCGGCTATGCCGAGCGCTATCCGCACGAGTTCTCCGGCGGCCAGCGCCAGCGCGTGGCGATCGCGCGCGCGCTGGCGCTGCGCCCGCGCCTGCTGATCTGCGACGAGGCCGTGTCGGCGCTCGATGTCTCGGTGCAGGCGCAGATCATCAACCTGTTCATGCAGCTGCGGCGCGAGCACGCGCTGACCTATGTCTTCATCAGCCACAACCTGGCGGTGGTGGAGCATATGTCGGACCGCGTGGTGATCATGTACCTGGGCCGCATTGTCGAAAGCGGCCCCGCGCGCGAGGTGTTCGCCGCGCCCAACCATCCCTATACCCGCGCGTTGCTGGCCGACGCGCCGCGCCTGGGCGCCAGTCCGCCCGCGCACCAACCCATCCGCGGCGAACTGCCCAGCCCGCTGGCGCCGCCCGGTGGCTGCGCCTTCCATCCGCGCTGCCCGCACGCGAGCGCGCGCTGCATGACGCAGGTGCCGCTGCTGCGCGATATCGGTGGACGCCTGTCCGCCTGCCACCTGAATGACTAGCTAGCCGCCGCCCGGCGCGGCCCGCTCACGCTCCCGATCGAACCCGATCGAAGGTTCCATCCCGCCCGCGCGGGATGGGCGGGTGCGTGCGCGCTGCGCGGGCAGACCACGCGGCAGTCGGACCACAGAGGGGGGATTTCTTGCATGACAGACCACGACAGGAGAGCAACAGCATGAACGGTATCCACACCCGGCGCCCGCTCGCACGCGCCTGCCTCGGCGGCGCGCTGGCGCTGCTGTCGGCCGCGGCCGACGCCACGGTGACGCTGTACGGCCGCATCGACACCGACATCGAATACCAGAAGGGGCCCGATGGCGGGGGCACGCAGATGACGGACAACGCCTCGCGCTGGGGCCTGCGCGGCAGCGAAGAGCTGGGCGGCGGCCTGCGCGCGGCATTCGGCCTGGAGCAGGGCTTCGGCGCCGACAACGGCGTCGCCACCAACCCGCAGTTCCGCAATGCCTTCGTCGGCCTGCAGGGCGGCTTCGGCGCGATCGCGCTGGGCCGGCTGGATTCGGCCACGATCGTGGGCTCGCCGATCTATTCGCAGGTGACGCAGAACATCGACTTCGCCATCCACGATGCGGGCGCCACCGCGATCGGCACCCGGGTGCTGAACGCGCGCAATCGCGTGTCGAATGCGCTCGGCTACATGACGCCGAGCTTCGGCGGCTTCTCGGTGCGGGCGCGCATGAACCTGGCGGGGCCGGACCCGGCCACGCCGAACGCCAGATCGCCGGTGCAGGCCGAGGATGATTTCCGCCAGTTCGACCTGGGCCTGAACTACGCCGCCGGCAAGTTCGCCGCAGGCCTGGGCTATTCGCGCGATGCCAAGAGCGGCGGCCTGGTGGCCAACGATTTCCGCGACAAGGTGCAGGCGCTGGCTTCGTATGACTTCACCGTAGTCAACCTCTACGGCATCGTCGGGCGCGACCGCTACGCCGGCACTGCGACCACGCGCACCGACGTGCCGTACTGGCTGGTCGGCTTCTCGGTGCCGTACGGCGCGCACAAGCTCACCGTCAACTACATGCAGCGCGCGGTGCAACGCGACCCGCAGGGCCGGCTCAGCAAGGTGCAGGCCGGCTACGGCTACAGCCTGAGCAAGCGCACCATGCCCTACGTCTTCTTCGATCGCGAGGATCCCAACTCGCACAAGTCCGGCGACACCGTGACCACGGTGGGCGTCGGCATCCAGCACAAATTCTGACCATGACGCTTCCGTTTTCGCTGACCGAACCGGCCGGGGTGGCGCTGCCGCTGGTGGTGGATTCCCCGCACAGCGGCCTGCTGCATGCCGAGACCCTGCCGCTGGCGGCGCCCCCCGAGGCCTTGCTGTCGGGCTGGGACGCCTATGTCGACCAGCTGTTCGCGCATGCGCCGCGGGTGGGCGGCACCTTGCTGTGCGCCGACTTCCCGCGCTGGCTGGTCGACGTCAACCGCGCCCGCGACGATATCGATCCCGACCTGATCGATGGCGCCATGCCCTACACCGTGCGCCCCAGCGACAAGTCCGGTCGCGGCATGGGCGTGCTGCGCCGGCTGGCGCTGCCGGGCGTGCCGGTCTATGCCGCGACCCTGTCGCCGCACATGGCGGAATACCTGCTCAAGACCTACTACGACCCGTACCACGCCGCGCTGTGCGGGCTGCTGGCGCAGCACCATGCGCGCTGCGGCGCGGTGTGGCATCTCGACTGCCATTCGATGAAGTCGCGCGGCAATGCGATGAACGTCGACAACGGCGCCGCGCGCCCGGATTTCGTGGTCAGCAACGGCGACGGCTCGACCTGCTCGGCGGGGTTCATCGAACTGGTGGCCGAGTGCCTGCGCAGCCTCGGTTACCGGGTGGCCATCAACTGGCCGTACAAGGGTGCGCAGCTGATCCGCGCGTATGCGGATCCGGCGCAGCGGCGCCACAGCCTGCAGATCGAGATCAACCGGGCGCTGTACATGGACGAGACCACGCTGGCGCAGCATGCGGGCTTCGTCGTGCTGCGCGGCCATCTCGACGAGCTGCTCGAGCACGTCGCGGCCTTTATCCAGACCGAACTGCGCCAGACCGAACTGCGCCACACCGAACTGCGCCGCTGAGCGCGGGCGCGCTCACACCACCTTGCCGGGATTCATCAGACCGAGCGGATCGAGCGCGCCCTTGATCGCCTTCATCATGGCGAGCTCGACCTCGCTCTTGTAGTGCCGGTTTTCCTCGCGCTTGAGCTGGCCCAGGCCGTGCTCGGCCGAGATCGAGCCGTTGTGCGAGCGCACGCTGTCGTGCACGATGCGGTTGACCTGGTCCTGGTGCGCCAGGAAATCATCGTGGTCGACACCTTCGGGCGGCGCCACGTTGTAGTGCAGGTTGCCGTCGCCGAGATGGCCGAAGGTGACCATGCGCGCCCCCGGAAAGGCGTTTTGCAGCAGCGCGTCGGTGCACTCGATAAAGTCCGCGACGCGGGATACCGGCACGGCGATATCGTGCTTGATGTTCTTGCCGTCTTCCACCTGCGCCAGCGGAATATGCTCGCGCAGGTTCCAGAAGTCGCGCGACTGCTGCACCGACTCGGCCACCACCGCGTCGGCGACCACGCCGGCGTCGAAGGCGGCCGACATCATGGTCTCGAAGATGCCGCGCGCATGGGCTTCGCTCTCGCTGTCGGACAGCTCCAGCAGCACCAGCTGCGGATGGATGTCGGCGAACGGATAGCGCAGCTGCGGGAAGTGCCGAGTCACCAGCGTCATGCTCAGCGCCGACATCAGCTCGAAGCCGGTCAGCATGGCGCCGGCGTGCGACTGGGCGATGGCCAGCAGCGCCAGCGCGGCGCGCGGGCTCTGCACCGCGGCCAGCGCCGTGACCGACGCGCGCGGCAGCGGGAACAGCTTCATCACCGCGGCGGTGATGATGCCCAGCGTGCCTTCGGCACCGATGAACAGGTCGCGCAGGTCGTAGCCGGTGTTGTCCTTGCGCAGGCCGCGCAGCCCGTGCCAGGTTTCGCCGGAGGGCGTCACCACTTCCAGCCCCAGGCACAGTTCGCGCGTGTTGCCGTAGCGCAGCACCGCGGTGCCGCCGGCATTGGTCGACAGGTTGCCGCCGATGGTGCAGCTGCCCTCGGCCGCCAGGCTCAGCGGAAAGAGCCGGCCGTGCTCGCGCGCTACCTCCTGCAGATGCTGGAGCACCACGCCGGCCTCGACCGTGATGGTGTTGTTGAGCGGATCGACCTGGCGGATGCGGTTCAGCCGTTGCAGCGAGATCACCACCTGCTGCGCCCCCGCCACCGGCGTGGCGCCGCCGCACAGGCCGGTGTTGCCGCCCTGCGGCACCACGGCGATCCGGTGCGCGTGGCAGGCATGGACCACCGCGGCGACTTCCGCGGTGGTGCCGGGGCGCAGCACCGCCAGCGCCTCGCCGCGATAGCGCTGGCGCCAGTCGGTCAGATACGGCGCCTGGTCGGCCGCATCGGTCAGCACGTGCTGCGGGCCCAGCGCGGCGCGGCACAATGCCAGGAAGGAGTCTTGAGGCGAGGTCATGGCGATGGGTGGACGCGGTTCAGGACTTGGGCGCGGCGGCCTTGGCGGCGGCGCGGGCGCGGCGCTTGTACGGGCGCAGGTAGAGGATGGTGCTGGTGAAGAACACCAGCGTCAGCGCCACCTCGACCCACGCCAGCGTGGACGAGGGCGCGCGGTCGCTGGTGGCGCGCACGATGCCTTCAGTGAAAAACAGCAGGATCAGCATCGACGACCACTGCATGGTGTAGCGGTTGCGCGAAAGCACGCCGCGCAGCGGCAGCAGCAGCGGCAGGAACTTGAGGATCAGCCACGAGCCGCCCGGCCGCAGCGGCGCGAGCCACCATTCCCAGGCAATGCACAGCGCCAGCAGCGCCAGCAGGCTGCCCACGCTGAGCCGGTACAGCCACGGGCTGTGGAGGGCCTGGTCGCTGTCCGCGGCGGGCGTCATGCCTGCGCTCCGGCCAGGCGCAGCGCGGTCTGCGCCAGCCGGCGGCCCATGGCCATGGCCAGCGTCGCTTCATCTTCGGTGACGGGGCCGCGGTTGTCGCCGTGGGCATGGTGGCTGGGGCCGTAGGGCGTGCCGCCCGAGGCCGTCGTCATCAGGCCCTTCTCGGAATAGGGCAGGCCCAGGATCAGCATGCCGTGGTGCAGCAGCGGCAGCATCATCGACAGGAGGGTGGTCTCCTGCCCGCCGTGCAGGCTGCCGGTGGCGGTGAACACGCAGGCGGGCTTGCCGGCGAGCGCGCCCGATAGCCACTGGGCCACGGTGCCGTCGAGGAAGTACTTCACCGGCGCGGCCATGTTGCCGAAGCGGGTGGGGCTGCCCAGCGCCAGCCCGGCGCATTCCTCCAGGTCGCGCAGTTCGGCATAGGGCGGGCCGTCGGCGGGGATGTCCGGCGCGGTGGCTTCGCACACGGTGGAAACCGGCGGCACCGTGCGCAGGCGGGCCTGCGCGCCGGCGACGCTGTCGATGCCGGTGGCGATCAGTTCGGCGAGCTTGCGGGTGCTGCCGTGGCGGCTGTAGTACAGGACGAGGATCTCGGTCATGGAGCGGGACGGCCGGCGGTGAAGGGGCAGCGAAAGGGTGATGCGGGAGGATGCCGGCAACAATGCGCGTATTATAGATGCGCCCCCCGCGCCCTCTGCCGATGTCCACGCGCCGCACGCGCAACGGGGCCATCCTTGAATTCGACAGACGATCCGACCAACCCGATCCAGGAGCTTGCTTGCGCATGATTGGAGCCCGCGTCGCCCGCCTGCGCCGGGAATGGAACCTGCAAAAGGTGCGTGCCCTGGCGCGCTATGCGCTGCGCCGCGCCGCCGAAGACCGCCTGCCGCAGGTCTCGGCCAGCCTGACCTTCACCACCGTGCTGGCGGTGGTGCCGGTGCTGACCGTGGCCTTCGCGCTGCTCGCCGCGTTCCCGGTGTTCCGCGACTTCCGCAATGCCATCGAGGCATTCCTGTTCCAGAACCTGATTCCCGGCAACGTCAGCGAATCGATCCAGCGCTATCTCGGCATGTTCGCCAAGAGCGCGCGCGGGCTGACCGCGATGGGCCTGGGCGGGCTGATGGTGACCTCGGTGCTGACCATGCTGACGGTGGAAGACGCGCTCAACGCGATCTGGCGCGTCAAGCAGCGCCGCCCGCTGGCGCAGCGGGTGCTGGTGTTCTGGGCGGTGCTGACCTTCGGCCCGGTGCTGATCGGCGCCAGCCTGTCGATCAGTTCCTACCTGATCTCGATCTCGGCCGGCTATGTCGGCACCATGCCGGTGGGGCTGGGCCTGCTGGTGGGCGCGGCGCCGGTGCTGCTGTCGGCGCTGGCCTTTGCCTTCCTGTACACGGCGGTGCCCAACGCCTATGTCGAGTGGCGCGACGCCATCGTCGCCGGGGTGGTCGCGGCGGTGGCGTTCGAGTTCGCCAAGCGCGGCTTCGGCTATTTCATCACCGAGATCCCGGCCTACACCGCGGTCTACGGCACCTTCGCCGCGCTGCCGCTGTTCCTGCTGTGGATCTACCTGAGCTGGCTGGTGACGCTGCTGGGCGCGACCATCGCCGCCAACCTGCCGGTGATCCGGCAGGGCTACTGGCGCCGCCGCAGCTTTGCCGGCAGCGAGTTCTTCGACGCGCTGGGGGTGCTGCTGCTGCTCTACCGCGCCCGCGACGAAGTGCCGCGCAGCGTCGGCGAACTGGACCTGAGCCGCAAGCTGCGGGTCGAGGCCGACTACCTGTCCGGCCTGCTGGACAAGCTCAAGGCCATGCACCTGGTCGGCCGCCTGCAGCAGGAGCGCGGCCAGGCCCACTGGGCGCTGCTGTGCGACCCGTCGCAGGTGACGCTGCGCACGCTGCACGACCGGCTGGTACTGAACCTGCCGCGGCTGCCGCGCACGGCGCTGGCGCAGCATCTGCGCGGGGCGGAGGCGCTCAAGTCGATCCTGGACAATCCGCAACTGGATCAGACGCTGGAGGCGGTGTTCCGGCAGCAGCCGGCGGATTTGCCGCCGACGGCCGGCGATGGCGACGGGCAGCGCCGGCGGCGTGCGCTGGAGGTGGTGCCGCCGGGGTGGCATGGGCAGGTTTGATTATTGGTTGGCTGGAGCTTGAGTGGGCGGGATTCGTTCTTGACCGGCGTGGGCTGTTTCGCTGTCGTAGCCGGCGACTTACTTCTCGTTCGAGGTTGGTGCTGTTTAGGGTGTTCGCTGTTGGTGACGTGCTGTCGGCTTTTGGGCCGCATGGTTCCGCCCTGCTGGGCGGGTCACTTTTTGGCCGAGCGCCAAAAAGTAACCAAAAAGCGCGTTGGCTGCCCTGCGGGCGGCATGTCTTATCGTAGGGGGCGCTGGGTTTTCGTACGGGGCTTTGCTTCCTCACATAGCCGGACTGCCTGCCGCGGTGGTGCACGACGGTGGTAGGGGCGTTGGAATGATGGTTGAACGAGCCCAGAGCGCGGAGTGGCCCCTGCTGCTGGCCGTGTCGTAGGAACGCCTTCGGCTGCGCTGCGCGCCGGCCCTATCGCGGGGTGTGGGCTCTGGCGCGGTACGCATCGCTGCGCTCGCTTGGCGCTGTCGGCTTTTTACTCTGGTGGAATCGCACAATGCCTTTGGCTCGCTAAGCGCAAGACGCTCCACGCGCGAGAGCGCAATCGAGCCTGCGCAGCAGCCGCAGGCGTGCCTGCGATATGGCCGGCAGCAGGCGGCCTACACTCTCATTGGGATTGTTCAACAGTGGGTGATCGCAGGCACTATCCCGGACTCACATGGCGTAGCAGGGTCGAACGGGCAACCACGCCCAAACGGAAAGCACCGCCGCCCGAACCACCAACACCGTGGAATTGATTGCCAGCCGCATAGGCTGTACGGAGCAACCACATGGGTAACAAACGAGTTCACTCACATGGGTAACACGTTGAGACTCAGATAGCGCTTGCGGTTGTGGCGTTCGGCCAAAGGTCACAAACAGCGACTACTCCCAATAGGCGCCAAGACCCGTCCCCCCTCAAAACGGAATCCTCCCCCTGCAGATATCGAAATACATCACCCAATCCCCCATCAGGCTATAGACGGGATGCCGGAACGTAGCCGGCCGGTTCTTCTCGAAGCCGAAGTGCCCGACCCAGGCGAACGCATAGCCCGCCACCACCGCGGCGAGCAGCCACCAGGCAGTGCCGGTCACGACCAGCGCCACCAGGCACAGCAGCGCCACCGTCGACCCGGCAAAATGCAGCCGCCTGCAGGTACGGTTCTGGTGTTCGCTCAGGTAGTAGGGATAGAAGGCCGCGAAATTCTCGAACTCGCGCGTGCGGGCGTGGGCCATGGCTGTCTCCGGCAGGTCTTGTTTGCTGCAGTGTAGACCTTCCGCCGGGACGTGGCGGGACGGCCGCCGGCGTGGCAGGCCGTCCGGGCGGGGCGGCGTCAGCCCGCCGCCACCACCTTGCGCGCGAATGCCGCCAGCGCATCCAGCACTTCATCCGGACGCTCGCCCATCAGCGCATGGCCGCACGGAACCGCCACCACGCTGGCGCTGCGCATCTTGCCGGCCAGTGCCTGGGCCGCCTTGGGCGAGGTCATCATGTCCTTGCTGCCGGTGATGAACAGCGCCGGGCACGCCGCCGCCGCGGCGGCTTCTTCGCCATGGGCGTAGGCGTTGCACGCCGAGAAATCGTTATGGAACACATGCGCCTGCGGGTTGTTGCGCGACACCCGTTCCATCAGCCGCTGGCTGCCGCCATGCATCCAGGCGCCCGGGCCGGGCGACGACGGCTTGTTGGCGAGGCTGGAATGCGACCAGGTGTTGACCATGGCGATGGCGTCGCCCTCGCGGTTGAGCGAGGCGTCCAGCAGCGCGTCCGAGACCTTCATCGGATAGGCCGTGGCCAGCAGGCCGATGCCGCGCACCGCCTGCGGATGCCGCGCCGCGCATTCCAGCGCGATCAGCGAGCCCATGCTGTGGCCGAACACGAAGGCCGGCGCGGTGACGCCGGCGGCGGCCACCAGCGCCATGACCCAGTCCGCCATGGCCTCGATCGTGGCCAGCGGCGCGCCCTTGCTGCGGTTGTGCCCGGGCAGGTCCACCGCCAGCACCGAGAAGCCATGGTTGGCAAACCAGCGCGTCTGCAGCGCCCAGACGCTATGGTCGTTCTGCGCGCCGTGGACGAAGACGGCGCAGGGCAGGGCGGGATCGAACGGTTTGCCGCCGGTATAGGCGTAGGCCGGCTGGCCGGCAAGGTTCAGTTCCATCAGGCTTGCCCTCCCTTGTTGCCGGCGCCCATGGCCTTCTCGGCCGCCTTCAGGCCCCGCTTGAGATCGTCGATCAGGTCGTCGGCATCTTCCAGGCCGACCGACAGCCGGATCGTCCCTTCGGTGATGCCCGCCGACTGCAGCGCGGCCGCGTCCATGCGGAAGTGCGTGGTCGACGCCGGGTGGATCACCAGCGAGCGCGCGTCGCCGACATTGGCCAGGTGCGAGAACAGCGACAGGCTTTCGATAAAGCGCTGGCCGGCCAGCCGGTTGCCCTTCAAATTGAAGCTGAACACCGCGCCGCAGCCGCGCGGCAGCAGGCGCTTGGCCAGTTCGTAGTCGGGGTGCGATTCCAGCTCCGGGTACGACACCGACTCGACCATCGGATGCGATACCAGGAACTGCACCACCTTGCGGGTGTTGTCGACATGGCGGCTCATGCGCAGCGGCAGCGTCTCCACGCCCTGCAGCAGCTGCCACGCCGCCATCGGGTTCATGCAGGCGCCGAAATCGCGCAGGCCTTCGCGGCGCGCGCGCAGCAGGAACGGCGCCACCGTGCTTTCCTCGGTGAACACCATGTTGTGGAAGCCCTCGTAGGGCTCGGACAGCTCCGGGAAGCGCCCCGAGGCCTCGAAATCGAAGGTGCCGCCCTCGACCAGCACGCCGCCGATGGTGGTGCCGTGGCCGCCCAGGAACTTCGTCGCCGAGTGGTAGAGCAGGCCGGCGCCATGGTCGAACGGGCGCAGCAGGTAGGGCGTGGTGAAGGTGGAATCCACCAGCAGCGGGATGCCGTGGTCCTGGCCCAGTTGCGCCAGGGTCGGGATGTCGAGCACGTCCAGCCCGGGGTTGCCTAGCGTCTCGCCGAACAGCAGCCGGGTATTGGGCCGGATCGCGGCGCGCCAGGCGTCGAGGTCGCGCGCCTTGACGAAGGTGGTCTCGATGCCGAAGCGGCGCAGCGTGTAGTGCAGCAGGTTGTGCGAGCCGCCGTACAGCGCCGACGACGCCACGATATGCGAGCCCGCGCCCATCAGCGTGGCCACCGCCAGGTGCAGCGCGGCCTGGCCCGAGGCCGTGGCGATGGCGCCGGCGCCGTTCTCGAGCGCGGCGATGCGCTCCTCGAGCACGGCCACGGTGGGATTGGAAATGCGGGAGTAGACGTGCCCCGCGCGCTCCATGTTGAACAGCGACGCGGCGTGCTCGCTGTCGCGGAACACGAAGGACGTGGTCAGGTGGATGGGGGTGGCGCGGGCCCCGGTGGCGGGGTCGGGCGCGGCGCCTGCGTGCAGCGCCAGCGTGTCGAAGCGGGTTCCGGACATGGTCGGTGGGCCTTGAGTTGTCTCCGGCCAGCATCGTAGCATCGTGCGCCGGCCCACGCGCGCTCACCCTCCCGCCCGCCCGCAAACCGGCCTCCCGCTTTACTTTGGCGGCGGGTTTGGGCTAGCATCGGCCAACGGGCCAGGCGCCCGCACACCCTTATACAGACAACAATGTGACCGGCATCGTCGCGCCCTCGGCGGCGGCGATGCCTTCAGTTCCAGCTCGGACCGAGCGCAGGCAGCGGAGACCACCATGAAAGTCAGCGACATCCTCCAGATCAAGGGCAATACGCTCTACACCGTGACGCCTGACACCTCCTTGCTGGTTGCCGTGCACACCATGGCCGAGCACGACATCGGCTCGCTGGTGGTGATGGAATACGGCGACCTGGTCGGCATGCTGACCTTCCGCGAGATCATCGAGACCCTGGCCCGCAACAACGGCAACATCGGCACCAGCAGCATCCGCAAGGTGATGGACGATGCGCCGCTGACCTGCACCATGGAAACCGACGTCAACGAGGTTCGCCGGATGATGCTGGAGCGTCACACCCGCTACCTGCCGGTGCTCGACAACCGCACGCTGATGGGCGTGATCTCGTTCTATGACGTCGCCAAGGCCGTGGTCGAGGACCAGAGCTTCGAGAACAAGATGCTCAAGGCCTATATCCGCGACTGGCCGGAAGAGCGCGCCGAGTGATGGCGCCGGGCCGCGCCGGCTGAAGGCACCCCCGGTCCACCCTAGCCGCCGGGCGCCGCCTGCGGAAATACCCCCGGCTGGCACCACCCGGCCGGGGCAAGGTGGCGGCAAGGTGGCGGCAAGGCCGCGGCTGCGGCACACTAGCCGGCGTTCCCACTCCGTTGGCGGTCGCTCCCGACCGGCCCCTCCATGAGCCAACACAGCCAGTTCCGACTGCTCGGCCTGCGCCGTTTCGCGCCGTTCTTCTGGACCCAGTTCCTGGGGGCGATGAACGACAACGTGTTCAAGGTCGCCTTCACCTCGCTGGTGACCTACCACACGGCGCTGTTCGAGGGCGTCGACGCGCGCAGCGCGGCGTTCCTGATCTCGGCCATCTTTATCGCGCCGTTCGTGCTGTTTTCGGCCACCAGCGGGCAGATCTCCGACAAGCTGGAGAAGTCGCGCCTGATCCGGCTGGTCAAGTCGCTGGAGATCGCCATCATGGTGCTGGGCCTGGCCGGCTTTGCCTGGCACAGCGCGCCGCTGCTGTATGCCGGCACTTTCCTGATGGGACTGCATTCCACGCTGTTCGGGCCGGTCAAGTTTGCCTATCTGCCGCAGCACCTGGACGAGAGCGAACTGGTCGGCGGCAACGGGCTGGTCGAGATGGGCACCTTCGTCGCGATCCTGATCGGCACGCTGATCGGCGGCGAGCTGGCCGGGCTGCAGCAGGGCGGCGCCATGGTCGGGCCGCTGTACGTGGGCGCGGCCTGCGTGATCATCGCCGTGGCCGGGCGCCTGGTGGCGGGCCGGATCCCGGCGTCGCCGGCGCCGCAGCCGGACCTGCGCATCAACTGGAACCCGTTTTCCGAGACCTGGCGCAATCTGGTGCTGGCGCGCGGCAACCGCACCGTGTTCCTGAGCCTGCTCGGCATTTCGTGGCTGTGGTTCCTCGGCGCCACCTTCCTGACCTCGTTCTTCAGCTACGCCAAGGACGTGCTGGGCGGCGACCAGAACGTGGTGACGCTGCTGCTGGCGGTGTTCTCGCTGGGCATCGGCACCGGTTCGCTGCTGTGCGAGCGCCTGTCCGGGCGCCATGTCGAGATCGGCCTGGTGCCGTTCGGCTCGATCGGCATGACCGTGTTCGCGGTCGACCTGTACTTTGCCAGCCAGGGGCAGGCGCCGGCCGCGTTGAGCGGCATCGGCGCCTTCCTGGCCGCGCCGCACCACTGGCGCGTGCTGGCCGACCTGTTCCTGCTGGCGATGTTCGGCGGCTTCTACAGCGTGCCGCTGTACGCGCTGATCCAGAGCCGCAGCGCGCCCACGCACCGCGCCCGCATCATCGCCGCCAACAACATCCTGAACAGCTTCTTCATGATCGCGGCCTCGCTGCTGGGCGTGGCGCTGACCCAGGCCGGCTACACCATCCCGCAGCTGTTCCTGGTGGTGGGGCTGCTCAATGCGGTGGTGGCGGTCTACATCTATTCGCTGGTGCCGGAATTCCTGCTGCGCTTCATCGCCTGGATCCTGGTCCATACCCTCTATCGCCTGCGCCGCATCAACGCCGAGCGCATCCCTGCCGAGGGGCCGGCGGTGCTGGTGTGCAACCACGTCAGCTTTGCCGATGCGGTGGTGCTGATGGCGTGCAGCCCGCGCCCGGTGCGCTTCCTGATGGACCACAACATCTTCAAGGTGCCGCTGCTGTCGTGGTTCTTCCGCCAGGCGCGCGCGATCCCGATCGCGCCGGCGCACCAGGACCCCGAGATGCTCAGGCGCGCCTACGACAGCGTGGCCCAGGCACTGGACGACGGCGACCTGGTCTGCATCTTCCCCGAAGGCAAGATCACCGCCACCGGCGACATCAATCCGTTCAAGCAGGGCGTGCAGCAGATCATCCGGCGCACGCCGGTGCCGGTGGTGCCGATGGCGCTGCGCGGGCTGTGGGGCAGCTTCTTCTCGCGCAAGGGCGCGCCGGCGATGTCGCGGCCGTTCCGGCGCGGCATCCTGAACCGGCTCGAGCTGGTGGTGGGCGAGCCGGTGCCGCCCGAGTCGGCGACCCCGGAAGGGCTGCAGCAGATGGTGCAGGCCCTGCGCGGCGACTGGCGCTAGCTGACGCAAAGGCGATCCCCGATGATTACCCTCTACACCTTCGGCCCCGCCTTCGGGCTGCCCGATGCCAGCCCCTTCGTCACCAAGGCCGAGATGCTGCTCAAGCTGGCCGGCCTGCCGTACCACGCGCGCCGCGGCAGCCTGCGGCGCGCGCCCAAGGGCAAGCTGCCGTACCTGGACGACATGGGCCGGATCGTGGCCGATTCCACCATGATCCGCTGGCATATCGAGAAGACTTACCACATCGATTTCGACGCGGGCCTGAGCCCGGCCGAGCGCGGCATTGCCTGGGCGGCCGAGAAGCTGATGGAGGACCATCTCTACTGGGCGGTGGCGCGGGTGCGCTGGCTCGACCAGGCCAATTTCGACAAGGGGCCGGCGCAGTTCTTCCGCAGCGTGCCGGCGCCGGTGCGCGGGCTGGCCGAGCGGCTGGTGCGCTACAAGGTGCGCAAGACGCTGTGGGGGCAGGGCCTGGGCCGGCATAGCGAGGACGAGCTGGTGGCGCTGGCCAGCAAGGGCGTGACCTCGATTGCCGACATCCTGGGCGACAAGCGCTACCTGATGGGCGACCAGCCGTGCGGGGCCGATGCCACGCTGTTCGCCTTTGCCGGTAGCCTGCTGTGCCCCGTATTCGACACCCCGATCCGCACCGCGGCCGAGGGGCATGCCAACCTGGTGGCCTATATGGCGCGGATGCGCGCCGAGTTCTATCCGGAGCTGGCCGCGGCGCCGGTGCCCCAGGGCGCCGCCGCCTGACGCTGGGGCCGCCGGGGCCCGCCCGAGCCCGGCCATTGGCTTTACAATGGAGGCCGTCCCCAATTCCTGTGCGGTTTCCATCATGTCCGGCAACACCCTTGGCCTGCTTTTCACTGTTACCACCTTCGGCGAATCGCACGGGCCGGCCATCGGCGCGGTGGTGGACGGCTGCCCGCCGGGCCTGGCGCTGACCGAGGCCGATATCCAGGGCGACCTGGACCGCCGCAAGCCCGGCACCTCGCGCCACGTCACCCAGCGCAAGGAACCGGACCAGGTCGAGATCCTGTCGGGCGTGTTCGAGGGCAAGACCACCGGCACCCCGATCTGCCTGCTGATCCGCAACACCGACCAGCGCAGCAAGGACTACGGCAATATCGTCGAGACCTTCCGTCCCGGCCATGCCGACTACACCTACTGGCAGAAATACGGCATCCGCGACCATCGCGGCGGCGGCCGCTCGTCGGCGCGCCTGACCGCGCCGGTGGTGGCGGCGGGCGCGGTGGCCAAGAAATGGCTGCGCGAGCAGTACGGCACCGAGATCCGGGGCTATATGTCGCAGCTGGGCGAGATCGCGGTGCCGTTCACCGACTGGTCGCATGTGCCGGAGAACCCGTTCTTCGCCGCCAATGCCGACATCATCCCCGAGCTGGAAACCTATATGGACGCGCTGCGCCGCGACGGCGACTCGGTCGGCGCGCGCATCGAGGTGGTGGCCAGCAACGTGCCCGTGGGCCTGGGCGAGCCGCTGTTCGACAAGCTCGATGCCGACATCGCGCACGCGATGATGGGCATCAACGCGGTCAAGGGCGTAGAGATCGGCGCCGGCTTCGACAGCGTCGCGCAGCGCGGCAGCGTCCATGGCGACGAGCTGACCGCCGCCGGCTTCCGCACCAACAACGCCGGCGGCGTGCTGGGCGGCATCTCCACCGGGCAGGACGTTACCGTGTCGCTGGCGATCAAGCCGACGTCGTCGATCCGCACCCCGCGCGAATCGATCGACAAGGCCGGCAACGCCGCCACCGTCGAGACCTTCGGCCGCCACGATCCGTGCGTGGGCATCCGCGCCACGCCGATCGCCGAGGCCATGCTGGCGCTGGTGCTGATCGACCACGCGCTGCGCCACCGCGCCCAGTGCGGCGACGTCCGCGTCGAAACGCCGCGCATCCCCGCGCAGGCCGGCCAGACGCGCTGACTTGTCGCCGCTCCGTGGGGAAGGCGCCGGCGCCGCCGGCGCCCCCGACCACGCCCGCTTCGGGCTCTTTTACCTGGGCTACTACGGCTACGTCGGCCTGATCTCGCCCTACGTCAGCCTGTACTTCGCCGACCGCGGCTTCGACCCGGTACAGATCGGCGTGCTGATGGCCAGCTTCCAGGTCAGCCGCATCGCCGGGCCTTACCTGTGGGGCTGGCTCTCCGACGTGATGCACACGCGCGTGCGCCTGCTGCGCGTGAGCGCGTTCACTTCGCTGCTGGCGTTCCTGCTGCTGCCGGGCGTCGGCAGCTACGGCGGCATGATGGCGATGATGCTGACGCTGAGCCTGCTGACCAGCGCGATGTCGCCGCTGGGCGATGCCCTGACCATTTCCACGCTGCGCCGTTACGGCGCCTTCGACCACAGCTACGGCCGCATCCGCATGTTCGGCTCGCTCGGCTTTATCGGCGCGGTGCTGGCCGGCGGAGCGCTGTTCGAGGCGGTCGGCATGCGCGCGTTCCCGTGGGTGGCGAGCGCGGTGCTGGCGATCCTGGCCGGGGTGGTGATGACCATGCGCGACGCCGCCGACGAGGGCCCGCGCACGACGCCGCCGCGCGCCTTGCCGCTGCTGCGCCGTCCGGACGTGGCCTGGTTCCTGGCGTCGGCCTTCCTGATGATGTTCGCGCACGCGGCGCTCTACGTGTTCTACTCGCTGTGGCTCGAGACGCTGGGCTACGGCAAGTTCGCCATCGGCATGATGTGGACCATCGGCGTGGTGGCCGAGATCGTCTTCTTTTACTACCAGGGGCTGCTGTTCGCGCGGCTGGCGTTGCGCACCATCCTGACGGGCACCTTCGTGCTGGCGGCGCTGCGCTTCGGGCTCACCG
Source organism: Cupriavidus neocaledonicus (assembly GCF_000372525.1). Lineage (GTDB taxonomy): Bacteria > Pseudomonadota > Gammaproteobacteria > Burkholderiales > Burkholderiaceae > Cupriavidus > Cupriavidus neocaledonicus. The sequence continues at coordinate 58,576 of NZ_AQUR01000100.1, read as the reverse complement.
GCTATTTCGCGCAGTTGGCGTGGCTGATGGCGCTGGTGCAGGTGCTGCACGCCGCGACCTTCGCCGCGCACCACAGCGCCAGCCTGAAGCGCCTGCAGGCATGGTTTGCCGGGCCGCTGCAGGGGCGCGGGCAGGCGCTGTACACCGGCATCTCCTACGGCGTCGGCGGCACGCTGGGCGGGCTGGCGATGGGGTGGACCTGGAATGCGCTGGCGCCGGCGCACACCTTCGGACTCGCCGCCGTGGCCGCGGCGGCGGGGGCCTTTTGCGCCGCGATGAGCTTTCGCGCGGAAGGCGACGGCGCGCTTCAGTCCAGCACCGCGCAGACCCGCTCGGCAATCGCCAGCGACGAGGTCAGCCCCGGCGATTCGATGCCGAACAGGTGAACCAGCCCCGCCACGCCGTGCACGGCGGGGCCGTCGATGCGGAAGTCAGCCGCGGCTTCGTGCGGGCCGCTGATCTTGGGGCGGATGCCGGCGTAGCCGGGCTGCAGCGCGCCGTCGGCCAGTGCGGGCCAGTAGCGGCGCACCTCGTCATAGAAGGCGTCGGCGTCGGCCGCGTCGACGCCGTATTCGATCTCGTCGATCCAGCGCACATTGGGGCCGAAGCGCGCCTGGCCACCCAGGTCGATGGTCAGGTGCACGCCCAGGCCGGCGGCCTCGGGCACGGGATAGATCAGCCGTGAGAACGGCGCGCGGCCGGCCAGCGTGAAATAGCAGCCCTTGGCGTAGTACTGCGGCGGGATGTGGGCTTCCGGCATGCCGTCGATGCGGCGCGCCAGTTCCGGTGCCGTGAGCCCCGCCGAATTGACCACCGTGCGCGCCAGCAGCGTGGTGGTGCTGCCGTCTTCCGCGCCGATCTCCAGGCGGATGCCGTCCGCCGTGACCGCGCCGCCCAGCACCGGCGACTGCACCGCCAGCACCGCGCCGGCGTTTTCCGCATCGCCCAGCAGCGCCGTCATCAGGCCATGGCTGTCGACGATGCCGGTCGACGGCGACAGCAGCGCCGCGTGGCACTGCAGCTGCGGCTCCAGCGCCTGCGCTTCGGCGCCGTCGATCAGGCGCAGGTCGTCCACGCCATTGGCGGCCGCCTTGGCACGGATGCCTTCCAGCGTGGCCACCTGGGCCGCGCTGGTGGCGACGATCAGCTTGCCGCAGCGCTGGTGCGCGACGTGGTGGCTGGCGCAGTAGTCGTACAGCATGGCCTTGCCGCGCACGCACAGCTGCGCCTTGAGCGAGCCGGCCGGATAGTAGATGCCGGCATGGATGACCTCGCTGTTGCGCGCGCTGGTGACGGTGCCGAAGGCGTTCTCGGCCTCCAGGATGATCACTTCACGGCCTTGCAGCGCCAGCGCGCGCGCGACCGCCAGTCCCACCACGCCGGCGCCGATCACGACGCAATCCACTGTTTCCATGATTGTTCCTTGCTTCAGGGTCTCGATAGATCGGGCTTCAGGCGGGCAGGCCCAGGCGCGCGGCGGCGGCCGCCAGGTGCTGCTGCGCGGCGTTGCGCGCGGCCGCAGCGTCGCCGGCGGCAATGGCTTCGGCCAGGGCCGCATGTTCCTGGTCGGCGGCGCGCGGCGCGCCGGTGGCGGTGCTCAGCCGCGCGGTGTTCTCCCACGCGCGCTGGCGCGCCGCCAGCATCTGCTGGCTGACGAAATCGGTCAGCCCGGTAAAGCAGGGGTTGTGCGCGGCTTCGGCAATGGCGTGGTGGAACGCCATGTCGGCGGCGGCGGCGCTGGCCATGTCGCCGTGCCCGTCGGCCTGCGCCTGCATCGCCGCCAGCGCGGCGCGGATGGCGTCGATGTCGGCGGCGGTGCGCCGCTGCGCCGCCATTTCGGCGCAGGCGGTTTCCACCACGCGGCGCAGCTCGAATAACTGCGCCAGCGTCGGGCCGCCGTCGGGCGCGCTGGCCACGCGCCAGGCCTGGCCGCCCGGGGTGTCGGACACATAGGCGCCGGAGCCCTTGCGCGTCACCAGCACGCCGTCGGCCTTCAGCTGCGCGATGGCCTCGCGCACGATCGGGCGGCTCACGCCGAAGGCCTCGGCCAGCGCGGCCTCGGCCGGCAGGCGCGCGCCCGCGCCATGGCGGCCGGCAAGGATGTCGTCATGCAGGGTTTGCGCGATGCGGGTGGCCAGCGAAGCCGGGCGGGGCAGGTGCGTGTTCATGGTGCTCGATATGTCAGGCTGTCTGACAGCTTTTCGAGATTCTGGCCCCAACTTTGCCGCGCGTCAAGCTTGCCGCAGGTAGCCGATGCTACACATGTCGCCTCGGTATTCCTTGCCCGGCACTAAATTTCGCCGCGCGGACGCCGATAGAAGCCCAATACAGGCCGCGGAGTCCGTGCGTCGGTTCCGCCCAAGGGCTCGTCGCGTCCCAGCACGCCCACGCCGGGGCCAACTGCAAACAGCCATGATCCAGCTCACCCCTAACGATCTTCCCGTCGGCCACCCGCTGCCCTGGTCATTGCTCGATGGCGACGGCAACCTGGTGCTCGGCAGCGGCAACATCATCCCCGATGCGCGCGACCTGGCACTGGTGTTCCGCCACGGCACGGTGTGCCGCGACGATGCCGGCGGCGAAACCGCCGACGAAATGCGCCCCGCCAGCGGGCCGCTCGGCCTGCAGGTCGGCACGTTGCTGCATGTCAAGCTGGACGGCGAGGCCGCGCGCCCGGCCGCGAGCCGGCTGATCGGTTTTATCGAGCAGGGCCTCTTTGTCACCTGGCCGCAACTGGGCGGGCGTGACCTGCCGCTGCAGGCCGGCGATGGCGTGGTGCTGCGCGGCTTTTCCGGGCAGGCCATCCACAGCTTCACCTCGACCATCACCGCCGTGTGCCGCAGCCCGTTCCGCTACCTGGTCCTGTCCGCGCCGGTGCAGCAGCATGCCACGCCGGTGCGCAAGGCGGCGCGCGTGCCGACCCGCCTGGCGGCGTACCTGACCGAACCGGGCGATGACGACGGCATCGACCGCAGTGTGGCGCGCCTGTCGCTGCTGTCCGACCTCAGCACCGGTGGCGCATTGGTGCAGACCACCGCACCGGCCCCCGCGCCGGGCAGCCGCGTGCGGCTGCGCTTCAACCTGCGTACCGCGTCGCTGGACAGCGAGGTGGTGATCGATGGCTGGGTCCGCATGGCACCAGCCGGCACAGCCGGCGACGATGCCGATTTCCCCGCGTTCGGCATTGCCTTCGACGTGCTGGCCGAGCGCGAACTGACGCTGCTGCAGTGCTACATCTACGAACAGCTGCTTTCCAGCACCCGCATGCCGGTACAGCCCGCCGCGGTAGCAGCTGTTTAGAGGGATTCCGCTAATGTTTTGATTGTCTCCACGGAGCGGGCCGTCTTTACTGCTTCCAACATAAAAAGACCCACCACCGAGGAGACCAGATGGAGCACGGCGAACACCACGCGTGCGGGCAACGCACGCCCGTAGCGCGCACGCAGCAGCAGTCCCGCAATGCCCGGCGCAGGCTGGCTGGCACCGCCGTGGCGCTGGCCGCCATCGCCATGCTGGCGCAGCCAGCCCCCGCCGCCGCGGTCATCGCCAATGGCGACTACGCGCAGACGCGCTACCCGATCGTGCTGGTCCACGGGCTGACCGGCGCGGCGAAGATGGCCGGCGTGCTCGACTACTGGTATGGCATCCCCGAAGTGCTGCGGGCGCATGGCGCGCAGGTCTATGTCGCCACGGTGCCGTCGTTCAACAGCGATGCCGAGCGCGCGCTGGCGCTGCAGGCCTATGTGCGCGCGGTCAAGCTGGAAAGCGGCGCCGACAAGGTCAACCTGATCGGCCACAGCCAGGGCGGGCCCACCGCGCGCGTGCTGGCGGCGATGTCGCCGCAGGACGTGGCCTCGGTCACCACCATCGGCAGCCCGCACCGCGGCAGCGAAGTGGCCGACACCGTGCTCGACCTGATCCGCGGCATCGGCACCATCCCGATTGCCGGTCCGGTGCTGGTCAGCCTGATCCGGGGCGTGTTCGATACGGTCGGCTGGTTCAACGGCATCAGCAACGGGCAGGCGCTGGACCAGGATGCGCTGGCCTCGCTCGAGAGCCTGACCACGCGCGGCGCCGCCGAGCAGAATGCGCGGCTCGACGCCACGCTGGTGCCGGGCACGAAATCGGCGCTGGGCGCGGACTGCGACAGCGCCGGCGCCGTGTCCGAACTGCGCCAGGCGCGCGACGCCGCGGGCAATCTCGTCACCCATACCCAGGCCGCGTATTCGTGGACCGGGCAGGGCGGGCCGCTCAGCCTGCTGCGCTCCAACCTGCTGGACCCGTCCACGGTGATGATGTCGACCTCGGCGGGGCTGATGGCGCTGAAGGGCGCGGGCGCCAATGACGGCCTGGTCTCGGTCTGCAGCAGCAAGTGGGGCCGGGTGCTGGCCACCGGCTATTACTGGAACCATCTCGACGAGGTCAACCAGATGGCGGGGCTGTACCAGGATGCCGATCCGCGCACGGTCATCCTTAACCACGCCAACCGGCTGCGCAATGACCAGCTCTGAGCGTGCGCCAAGGATCTCGCTGGCCTTGCTGCCGGCCGCCGTCGCGGCGGCAGCGGTGTACTGGCTGACCATGCCGCGGGCGCCGGCGCCCGGGCCGCAGCAGGCGGCGCTGGCGATCGCCGCGGGTCCGCTTGCGCCATCGGCGGATCCGGCGCCCGCGGGCGCCGCCACCTGGCCATCGCTCGCCGGCGTGGAGATGCCCGCGGGTCCCGAGGCCGATGCCGCGGGCAACCTGCGGCTGACGCGGGCGCTGCGCACCTATTTCGATTATTTCCTGAGTGCGCGCCACGATGCCGGCGGCATCGATGCGCTCGATGCGCTCGATGCGCTGGTGCATGACGATATCCGCCGCCATGTGCCGCAGCCCGCGGCCGGGCAGGCGTGGCAGCTGTGGCGCCGCTATGTGGCCTGCCTGGCCGAGATCCAGCCCGAGGCCGCGCACAAGCCGCTGGCGGATGCGGACGGCAGGCTGGATGCACAGCAGGTGCAGCGGCTGCGCGCGCTGCTGGCGCAGCGCAACGCGGCGCGCCAGCGCTGGCTGCCCGAGGTGGCGCAGGCCTGGTTCGGCGACGAGCAGGCCTATGACGAGGCCATGCTGGCGCGGCTGGAGATCGCGGCGCAGGCAGGCCTGGACGACGCGCAGCGGCGACAGCGGCTGGCCGAGCTCGATGCCGCGCTGCCTGAACCCTTGCGCGCCGCGCGCGCGGCCAGCGTGCGCCCGCAGGCCATCAGCCAGACCATCGCCGACCTGCAGGCGGCCGGACGCACCACGCAGGATATCAGCGCAGCGCTGGCGCAGGCCTACGGTCCCGAGGTGGGGCAGCGCTACCAGCAGCAGGCGCAGGCCGAGCAGTCATGGCAGCAGCGCTACCACGACTATGCCGCGCGCCGCGCGCAGATCGAGTCGTTTTCGGGGTTGTCGGAGCAGGACCGGCGGCAGCAACTGGACACGCTGCGCGGGCAGGCATTCGACAATCCCAGCGAGGCGCTGCAGGCGGAGGTGGTGGACAGGGCGATGGCTGCAAGAAAAACGGCACCCTAAATCGGTGCCGTCATTCCGTCAGCTGGTTGTGTGCTCCCTCTCCCGCTTGCGGGAGAGGGTTGGGGTGAGGGCGGGAAGGACCACGAAGTACTGCCAGTGGTATGCCAGTGCCTGCCCCTCACCGCCGCCCCTCTCCCGCAAGCGGGAGAGGGGAGAAAACCGGCAGGGAACAGAAGCGCGGCTTACATGCCGACGTAGTTCGGACCGCCGCCGCCTTCCGGCGTCACCCAGACGATGTTCTGGGTCGGGTCCTTGATGTCGCAGGTCTTGCAGTGCACGCAGTTCTGCGCGTTGATCTGCAGGCGTTCCTTGCCCGAGGTCTCGTCCTGCACGAACTCGTACACGCCCGCCGGGCAGTAGCGCGACTCGGGGCCGGCGTACTTGTCCAGGTTGATGTCGACCGGCACGCTGGCGTCCTTCAGCGTCAGGTGCGCCGGCTGGTTTTCTTCATGGTTGGTGTTGCTGATGAACACCGAGCTGAGGCGGTCGAAGGTCAGCTTGCCGTCCGGCTTGGGGTAGTCGATCTTCTGGCATTCGGCGGCCGGCTTCAGGTAGACATGGTCCGGCTTCTCGCGGTGCAGGGTCCAGGGCGGGTTGCGCACGCCCAGCTTGGGCAGCAGCCATTGCTCGATGCCGGTCATCAGCGTGGCGGTGGTGCGGCCCTTCTTGAACCACTGCTTGAAGTTCTTGGCCTGCAGCAATTCCTTGTACAGCCAGCTCTGCTCGAACGCGGCCGGGTAGGCGCTCAGCTCGTCGTGCTGGCGGCCGGCCTGCAGCGCGTCGTAGGCGGCCTCGGCTGCCAGCATGCCGGTCTTGATCGCGGCGTGGCTGCCCTTGATGCGCGAGGCGTTCAGGTAGCCAGCATCGCAGCCGACCAGCGCGCCGCCCGGGAACACGGTCTTGGGCAACGACAGCAGGCCGCCGGCGGTGATGGCGCGCGCGCCGTACGACAGGCGCTTGCCGCCTTCGAAGTACTGGCGGATTTCCGGATGGGTCTTGAAGCGCTGGAATTCCTCGAACGGCGACAGCCACGGGTTGGTGTAGTCCAGGCCGACCACGAAGCCGACCGCGACCTTGTTGTCTTCCATGTGGTACAGGAACGAGCCGCCGTAGGTGGCCGGATCCAGCGGCCAGCCGGCGGTGTGCACCACCAGGCCGGGCTTGTGCCTGGCCGGGTCGATCTCCCACAGCTCCTTCAGGCCGATGCCGTAGCTCTGCGGGTCCTTGCCGGCATCGAGAGCGAATTTGGCGATCAGCTGCTTGCCCAGGTGGCCGCGCGCGCCTTCGGCAAAGATCGTGTACTTGGCATGCAGTTCCATGCCGAGCTGGAAATTGTCGGTGGGCTCGCCTTCCTTGTTGATGCCCATGTTGCCGGTGGCCACGCCCTTGACCGAGCCGTCGTCGTTGTACAGCACCTCGGCGGCGGGGAAGCCCGGGAAAATCTCGACGCCGAGCGCCTCGGCCTGCTGGCCCAGCCAGCGCACGAAGTTCGACAGGCTGACGATGTAGTTGCCTTCGTTGTGGAAGCACTCGGGCAGCAGCGCCGGCGGCGTGCCCCTGGAGCCGGTCTCGTTCAGGAACAGGAACTTGTCCTCGGTCACGGCCTGGTTCAGCGGCGCGCCCAGCTCCTTCCAGTTCGGGATCAGCTCGTTCAGGGCGCGCGGGTCCATGATGGCGCCCGACAGGATGTGCGCGCCGGGCTCGGAGCCCTTTTCCAGCACGCACACGTTGACGTCGGCGCCTTTCTCCTGCGCGAGTTGCTTCAGGCGGATGGCCGTGGCCAGGCCGGCGGGGCCGCCGCCGACGATGACCACGTCGTATTCCATGGCTTCGCGCGGGCCGAACTGCTCCAGGAGCTGTTGCTGATCCATTTGTCTCTAACCCTCTGTTTCTTTGCTGCTAGCTGGCAATTGTGGGAAATGCGGTGATCGTCGTGCTGAGAACCCGGCCCGGGCGCGGCGCGGGGCCGCGGGGAGAGCCGCGCGGGCGCGGCGGTGAATCGGCGCCATTTCGCCATCGAACGGCGATCGAACAGCGCCCGAAGACGTCCGGATCGCGCGTTTTCCCTCTTTCCCTTTGCGGGCCAAGTTCTTAGAATCTCCGGCATTGTCCGGGACTCGCCACCCACAGGCAAGGATTTTTTTGGAACGGTCGTTCTTTTTTTGATATGCTGCCTTCTGCTCCTGGTCAGGCCAGAGGGGCTCCCGCACAAGAGGTAATCATGGGTTTGTCGATCAATCTGGAAGGGAAGGTGGCGCTGGTGACCGGCGCCTCAAGCGGGCTGGGCTCGCGTTTTGCCACGGTGCTTGCCGCCGCCGGCGCCAAGGTGGTGCTGGCTTCGCGCCGCACGGAGCGGCTCAAGGAGCTGCGCGCCGCGATCGAGGCCGAGGGCGGCAGCGCGCACGTGGTGCGCCTGGACGTGACCGACCCCGACAGCATCCGCGCCGCGGTGGCGCACGCCGAGACCGAAGCCGGCGCCATCGATATTCTGGTCAACAACTCCGGCGTGTCGACCACGCAGAAGCTGACCGAGGTGGCCCCGGAAGACTTCGACTTCGTCTTCGACACCAATACCCGCGGCGCCTTTTTCGTCGCGCAGGAAGTCGCCAAGCGCATGATCGCGCGCGCCAAGGGCGCCGAGCGCAACGGTAGTCCGCTGCCGCAGGCGCGCATCGTCAATATCGCGTCGGTGGCCGGGCTGAAGGTGCTGTCGCAGATCGGCGTCTATTGCATGAGCAAGGCGGCGGTGGTGCACATGACCAAAGCCATGGCGCTGGAATGGGCGCGCCATGGCATCAATTCCAACGCCATCTGCCCCGGCTACATCGATACCGATATCAACCACCACCACTGGGATTCCGACGCCGGGCAGAAGCTGATCCAGATGCTGCCGCGCAAGCGCCTGGGCAAGCCGGAAGACCTCGACGGCCTGTTGCTGCTGCTGGCCTCGGACCAGTCGCAGTTCATCAACGGCGCCGTGATCACCGCCGACGACGGCATGGTCTGAGCGCCCGCGCGCTGACGCAGGGGGCGCAAGTCCCCCGCATCCCGTTCACGCGCCAGAAGCGCCACGGGATGCCCCACCGCCAACCCTGGGCTTATCCGGTCCCCTTGGGCGCGCCGTCGTCAGCACGCGTCAATCTTCAGAAATTTCGTGCGTGGCAGGCCAGTCTTGGCATAATCCGCCATGTCTGCAGATTAAGTCTTTACATACAAAGCGAGAACGCCGCGGTGGCCGCATGGCCCGAGCGGCCCTGGACCGGAGGCCGGGGAGATGGAGCAACAACCAGAGGCACGGCGCAACGCCGTGCCGCAACACGTCGTCGATTCCGCGGTGGTCCCGCGGGCCGCCGACGAAGCGCAGGACGCTGAATTCCGGGTATCGCCCCGCATCGAGGACTGGATCGGCGTGATCGTGATGGTGCTGCTGGTCGGCATCACCTTCGCCAACGTGGTGGTCCGCTATTTCACCGACGAGTCGTTCGCCTGGACCGAGGAATTCTCGGTGTTCCTGATGATCGTGCTGGCGCTGGTGGCCGGCAGCGCCGCGGTGGCGCGCGACCGCAATATCCGCATCGAGTTCTTCTTCGAACGCGGCAGCGCGGCGCGCCAGCGCAGGCTGGCGATCCTGTCGGCGCTGGCGGTGGCGGTGATGTTCATCGCGCTGGCGGTGCTGGGCGCGCGCATCACCTGGGATGAATACACCTTTGGCGAGACCTCGCCGGGCATCGGCGTGCCGAGCTGGTGGTACTCGATCTGGCTGCCGGTGCTGTCGGCGGGCATCGCGCTGCGCGCGCTGGCCCTGATGCTGCGCAACGTGCGTGTGCTCAAGGCGCTGCATGAACAGGGCCGGTCGGCGACGGAGCGTGCACCATGACGCTGGTCGCCATCATCCTGTTCGTAGTCTTTATCGGCCTGATGCTGCTGGGCGTGCCGATCGGCGTATCGCTGGGCCTGGGCGGCCTGGTCGCGATCGGCCTGTCCAATCTCGATACGCAGATGTTCGGCCTGCTGGCGGTGCCGCAGAACTTCTACGCGGGCCTGGCCAAGTATCCGCTGCTGGCGATCCCGATGTTCGTGCTGGTGGGCTCGATCTTCGACCGCTCCGGCGTGGCGCAGCGGCTGGTGACCTTTGCCATCGCCGTGGTCGGGCGCGGCCCGGGCATGCTGCCGCTGGTGGCGATCCTGGTGGCGATGTTCCTCGGCGGCATTTCGGGTTCGGGCCCGGCCAACGCGGCCGCGGTCGGCGGCGTAATGATCGCGGCGATGTCGCGCGCGGGCTATCCCGGCTCCTACAGCGCGGCGGTGGTCGGCGCGGCTGCGGCCACCGACATCCTGATCCCGCCTTCGGTGGCGTTCATCATCTACAGCGTGCTGGTGCCGGGCGCATCGGTGCCGGCGCTGTTCGCGGCCGGCATGATCCCGGGCGTGCTGGCGGGCATCGCGCTGATCGTGCCGGCGGTGTGGCTGGCGCGCAAGCACAACATGGGCGCCGCCGAGGCCGCGCTGCCGCGGCCGCCGTTCTGGAAGAGCCTGCGCGAGGCCGCGTGGGGCCTGGTGGCGCCGTTCCTGATCCTGGGCGGCATGCGCGCCGGCTGGTTCACGCCGACCGAGGCCGCCGTGGTGGCGGTGGTCTATGGCCTGTTCGTCGGCATGGTGGTGTACCGCAGCATTGGCATGCGCGACCTGTTCACCATCTTCCAGGAAGCCGCCGAAACCTCGGCGGTGATCCTGCTGGTGGTGGCGCTGGCCGGCATCTTTGCCTATGCGCTGTCGACGCTGGGCGTGATCGATCCGCTGGCACAGGCGATCGCCACCTCCGGGCTGGGCGAATACGGCGTGCTCGCGCTGATCGTGCTGCTGCTGATGACGGTGGGCATGTTCCTCGACGGTATCTCGATCTTCCTGATCTTCGTGCCGTTGCTGCTGCCGATCGCCAACGCCTTCCACTGGAACCCGGTGTGGTTCGGCGTGGTGCTGACGCTGAAGGTGGCACTGGGCCAGTTCACGCCGCCGCTGGCCGTGAACCTGATGGTGTCTTGCCGGATCGCGCGCGTGCGCATGGAAGAAACCGTGCCATGGGTGATCTGGATGCTGCTGGCGATGTTTATCGCCATGCTGATGGTGCTGGCCTATCCGCCGCTGGCGACCTGGCTGCCGGACTACCTCGGCTATTGACCGCTGTCGATGTCGTGTTTGCATTCACCAACAAGAACCTGACGCTTTCCCCTGAGGAGATGAAATGAAACGTCGTGCCCTGATGCTCGCCACGGCCGCTGCCCTGGCCGCTTCCGCCTTCGCCCCCGCCGGCGCGATGGCCCAGACCTACAAGTCCGAGTACAAGATGTCGCTGGTGCTCGGCCCGGCCTTCCCGTGGGGCAAGGGTGGCGAGATCTGGGCCGACCTGGTCAGGCAGCGCACCAGCGGCCGCATCAACATCAAGCTGTACCCGGGCACTTCGCTGGTGGCCGGCGACCAGACCCGCGAGTTCTCGGCGATCCGCCAGGGCGTGATCGACATGGCGGTGGGCTCGACCATCAACTGGTCGCCGCAGGTCAAGGAACTGAACCTGTTCTCGCTGCCGTTCCTGATGCCCGACTACAAGGCGCTCGACGCGCTGACGCAGGGCGAGGTCGGCAAGTCGATCTTCGCTACGCTGGAGAAGGCCGGCGTGGTGCCGCTGGCGTGGGGCGAGAACGGCTTCCGCGAGGTCTCTAATTCCAAGCGCGAGATCCGCAAGCCGGAAGACCTCAAGGGCCTGAAGCTGCGCGTGGTCGGCTCGCCGCTGTACATCGAGACCTTCAACGCGCTGGGCGCCAACCCGACCCAGATGAGCTGGGCCGACGCGCAGCCGGCGATGGCCTCGGGCGCGGTCGACGGCCAGGAGAACCCGCAGTCGGTGTTCGCCGCCGCCAAGCTGTACACGGTCGGCCAGAAGTACGTCACCACCTGGGGCTACGTCGCCGATCCGCTGATCTTCGTGGTCAACAAGCAGATCTGGGAAAGCTGGACCCCGGCCGACCGCGAGATCGTCAGGCAGGCCGCGATCGACGCCGGCAAGCAGGAAATCGCGCTGGCGCGCAAGGGCCTGGCCGAGGCCGGCGCGCCCGCGTGGAAGGACATGGAGGCCCACGGCGTCAAGGTCACGCACCTGACCCCGGCCGAGCACGACGCCTTCCGCAAGGCCACCGCCAAGGTCTACGACAAGTGGAAGAAGCAGATCGGCGCCGACCTTGTCACCAAGGCCGAAGGCGCGATCGCCAAGCGCTGAGTCATGCAACAGGCCCGCCGGCACCGGCGGGCCTGTTGCATTGGAGGCTGAGATGAAGCACGTCTATACCGTGGTGATGCCGATCCGCTGGGGCGACATGGATGCGATGGGCCATGTCAACAACACCGTCTATTTCCAGTACCTGGAACAGGCGCGCATCGAGTGGTTCGCGTCGCTGGGCCGCGGCGGCAAGGATGCGAACGGACAGGGGCCGGTCATCATCAATGCGCATATGACCTTCCTGAAGCAGCTGCGCTATCCGGGCCAGATCGAATGCCGGGTCTATGCCGGGCAGCTGGGCCGCACCAGCTTCGAGACGCGCATGGAAATCCGGCGCACCGACCTGCCTGACGTGGTGTGGGCCGAGGGCGGCGCCAAGGTGGTGTGGTGCGATTATGCGCAGGAGAAATCGGTGCCGGTGCCGGCGGAAATCCGGGCGATCATCGAAGGGTGAGGCGTAGCGCCTCCCGCGGGTTTGCTCCCCTCTCCCGCTTGCGGGAGAGGGGCGGGGGTGAGGGCGGAAGTGTCAAAGGCTGACGTCCGTGGGGTTAACACCGCTGGCCCCGTCTGATGTGGTTCCTTGCTAGCCCACCCCTCACCCCGGCCCTCTCCCCATGAGGGGAGAGGGAGAACACCTTGCTTGGGCCAGCTCGGGCGGCTTGGGTGCACCCAAAACCGATCTCTGTCTTGCTGCTATTGGTGTTTGTCTAGTGCGCCACCAGCCGCTGCACCAGGTCCACCGACGTGCTCGCCCCATACTTCTTCATCAGCCGCGCCCGGTAGATATCGACCGTGCGCGGGCTGATCGCGAGCAGCTTGCCGATCTGCTTGCTGGTCTTGCCTTCCACCAGCTGCGCCGCGATCTCGCGTTCGCGCGCGGTCAGTTCGGCGGTGACCTGGCGCTTTTGCGACAAGTCCTCGAAGGTCCAGATCCCTGCGCCGAGCGGCTGGCTGCGGTCCAGCGCGCGGCCGGTGACGTGGCACCAGAACAGTTCCCCGCCGGCGCGCTTCATGATGCGTTCGTCCGAATACATGCCGCGTTTGCCCATGATCGGCGCGATGCGCGCGCCGGTTCGCTCGAACTCGTCGGCGGTGGGGTAGAGCACCTGGAACGACTGCCCAAGCAGGGCCTCGCGCGTGGTGCCGAAGATGCGGCAGACCTCTTCGTTGCAGTCTTCGATCACGCGCTCGCGTGACAGCACCAGGCCCACGGGGGCGAGCTGGAAGGCGGTCTGGTAATCGATGGCGGGCATCTGCTTATGTATTTTTACGTAATGGCGTAGCCGGCTGTGCTTGCGTATGCTGTCGGTCGGACGCGTTACGGCGACGGCCGACCGCCCGTTGCCGATTGTACCGTTACAATTTCCCTGCGTCGCCCGCTGCACTACCCGCCGGCGGGGAGATCGACAGGGACTACCGAGGAAGGAGCGAAGCATGAACAAGGTCTACGCCAGCGCCGCAGAAGCGCTTGCAGGCGTCGTCCGCGACGGCCAGACGATCGCCGTGGGCGGTTTCGGCCTGTGCGGCATCCCCGAGGCGCTGATCGGCGCGCTGCGCGACAGCGGCGTCAAGCAGCTGACCTGCATCTCCAACAACGCCGGCGTCGACGGCTTCGGCCTGGGCCTGCTGCTGGCCACGCGCCAGATCCGGAAGATGATCTCGTCCTACGTGGGCGAGAACAAGGAGTTCGAGCGCCAGTACCTGGCCGGCGAACTGGAACTGGAATTCACGCCGCAGGGCACGCTGGCCGAAAAGCTGCGCGCCGGCGGCTCGGGCATCCCGGCCTTCTTCACCAAGACCGGCGTCGGCACCATCGTCGCGGAAGGCAAGGAAATCCGCGAATTCGACGGCGAAAAGTACGTGATGGAACGTTCGCTGACCGCCGACGTCGCGCTGGTCAAGGCCTGGAAGGCCGACAAGGCCGGCAACCTGGTGTTCCGCCGCACCGCGCGCAACTTCAACCCGATGTGCGCGATGGCAGGCAAGGTCACCGTGGCCGAGGTCGAGCAGATCGTCGAGACCGGCGAACTGGATCCGGACGAGATCCACCTGGCCGGCATCTTCGTGCAGCGCCTGGTGCTCAACGCCAATCCCGAGAAACGCATCGAGCAGCGCACCGTGCGCGCGGCCAGCTAAGGAGACCCATCATGGCATGGACACGTGACGAAATGGCCGCGCGCGCCGCGGCCGAGCTGCAGGACGGTTTCTACGTCAACCTGGGCATCGGGCTGCCGACGCTGGTGGCCAACTGGGTGCCGGAAGGCATGGAAGTCTGGCTGCAATCCGAGAACGGCCTGCTCGGCATCGGCCCGTTCCCGACCGAGGCCGAGGTCGACGCCGACATGATCAACGCCGGCAAGCAGACCGTGACCACGCTGCCGGGCTCGTCGATCTTCTCGTCGGCCGACTCGTTCGCGATGATCCGCGGCGGCCACATCAACCTGGCCATCCTGGGTGCGATGCAGGTCAGCGAGAAGGGCGACCTGGCCAACTGGATGATCCCGGGCAAGATGGTCAAGGGCATGGGCGGCGCGATGGACCTGGTCGCCGGCGTCGGGCGCGTGGTGGTGCTGATGGAACACACCGCCAAGAAGAAGGACGGCACCGAGGACCTCAAGATCCTGAAGCAGTGCAACCTGCCGCTGACCGGCGTGGGCGTGGTCAACCGCATCATCACCGACCTGGGCGTGATCGACGTGACCGCGGACGGCCTCAAGCTGGTCGAGACTGCTCCGGGCGTCAGCCGCGAGGAAATCCAGGCGAAGACGGGGGCGCCGCTGCTGTAAGCAGGTTGCCCGCACACCGGCATCAGCAACCCCCTGCAAGCTATGTGCTTGCAGGGGGTTCTTGTTTTCACGCGACCTTGAGCGTGAGGTGGCCGATCGGCTCCATCGCGGGGCTGACCTTGATCTCGATGTCATACCCAAGCCGGTTCAGGCAGTCCATCAGCTTGCGCTCCGACAGGTTGGCGAAGTCGCCGCGCAGCAGTCCGGAGACCTTCGGTTGCGGGATGCCCATGCGGTGGGCCGCTTCTTCCTGAGTCAGGCCAAGGCTGCGTATGGCCCGCTTGATCTCGATGGCCAGTCCGGACTTGATCCGGAGCTTGTCGGCGTCCGGAACGCCCAGGTCGGCAAACACGTTGCCGGAACTGGCCTCGACCTCGATGCCATCAATTCTGCGTTTCGCCATGTCGTAACTCCCATGCCAGCGCTTCGGCGACCTTCAGCCTGGCGCGAATGATCTCGATGTCTGCCTTTGGCGTGGCGATGCCGTGTTTGCTCTTCTTCTGGAAGCAGTGAAGGACGAACACCGCTTCAGCGAACTTCACGGTATAGACAGCGCGGTAGGTGCCGGCAGCATCGTCCTCCAGTATTTCGAGCACTCCGACGCTGCCAATACCCTCGAGCGTCTTCGCCGCATCGTGTCGATCACCGCGCTGAGCAAAATGCAGGGCATGGCCGAAAAACCTCCGCACGTCGAGCGGAAGCTCGGTCAGGTCCTTCTTGCTGCTCCCGATCCAGAACAGTGGTTTTTCTTTGGCTGGCATCGGGGCAATATACCTGAACTGGTATAAACCAGTGCCGCCGGAAACGCAAGGCTTGACTTGAGTCAGGCTTGAGCGCGTTCCAGGTGGCTGGATGACGCTTCGACCTATGTCTTGCGGACGACGCTGTTAGCTCTTTCGGCGAATGGCCGGGCTGCTCGCCTTGACACTAAGCTGGCCGCTTTCCGTATGGGCGCCGCCCTGCGACGAACCGACTTGACGGAAGGTGCGCGATGCCCGCTTCCCCCACCCGAACCCTGCCCCTGGTCTACGCCTGCTCCGGCTGCTCCAGCGTGGCGCAGCTGACCAATGCCTGCGCGGTGCGGTTGGACCGCAGCGGCCGCGCGGAGATGTCGTGCATCAGCGGGGTGGGCGGCGGCGTGCCGGCGCTGACGCGGGTGGCGCGGGTGGCGCGGTCGGGCCGGCCGATCCTGGCGCTGGACGGGTGCCCGCTGGTTTGCGTGCAGGCGTGCCTGGCCAACGCGGGCGTGGTGCCGGACCAGCACCTGGTGCTGAACCGGCTGGGCGCGGTCAAGCGCCAGCACGGCGAATGCACCGAGGGCGAGACCAGGGCGGTGTGGCGGGAGGTCGAGTCGGCGCTGCAGCGCCTGGCAGGGGAGTAGGGCATTGCCGGATGCACCGCGGCGCATCCGGCGCGGCGGCACGTCAGGCCGCCGGCTTGTTGTGGCGGCTGAATACCGAGGCGGCGCCGTCGGCCTTGACCAGCAGCACGTCGAACGGATCCTTGCGCGGTCCCTGTTCCATGCCCGGCGAGCCGACCGGCATGCCCGGCACCGCCAGCCCGACCGCCTTGGGTTTGGCGGCCAGCAGCTTGCGGATATCGGCGGCAGGCACGTGGCCCTCGATCGCATAGCCGGCGATATGACCGGTATGGCAGGAGCCGAAGCGCTCGGGCATGCCGAAGCGCTTGCGGTATTCGCCGGTATCGTCGACGTCATGCACCGTCACGGTGAAGCCGTTGGCGCGCAGGTGCTTGACCCATTCCTCGCAGCAGCCGCACAGCGGGCTCTTGTAGACGTCGATGGCGAGCGGCTTCGCCTGTGCGAAGGCATCGGCCGCGGGCCACAGCACACCCACGGCGAGCGTGCCGAGCGCGAGCGCGCCCAGGGTGCCGAGAAAACGTCGTCGTTGCATCATTGCTCCTGATTACTTGCCGGGGTGCCTGGCTTCGGCACCTTATTGCGCCACCCAGCCGCCATCCATGTTCCAGATCGCGCCGCGCACCTGGCGCGCCGCTTCCGACGACAGGAACACGGCCAGCGCGCCGAGCTCGTCGGGCGTGACGAACTGGCCAGAGGGCTGCTTCTCCAGCACCAGCTCGCGCTTGGCCTGCTCGACCGGGATGCCTTCCTTCTGTGCGCGGGCTTCGACCTGCTTCTGCACCAGCGGCGTCAGCACCCAGCCGGGGCAGATCGCGTTGGCGGTCACGCCGGTCTGCGCGGTTTCCAGCGCGGTCACCTTGGTGAAGCCGACGATGCCGTGCTTGGCGGCGACGTAGGCGGATTTCTGCGCCGACGCCACCAGCCCGTGGGTAGAGGCGACGTTGATGATGCGGCCCCAGTTCTTCTGCTTCATGCCCGGCAGCGCCAGGCGCGTGGTGTGGAAGGCCGAGGTCAGGTTGATGGCGATGATCGCGTCCCAGCGCTCGGGCGGGAAGTCCTCGATGGTGGCGACGTGCTGGATGCCGGCGTTGTTGACCAGGATGTCGACGCCGCCGAAGTCCGCCTGCGCGTAGCGCATCATGTCTTCGATCTCGGCCGCCTTGCTCATGTCGGCGCCGTGGTAGCCCACGCGGATCCCCTGGCCGGCCTGCGCGATCTCGTTCTTTGCGGCGTCCGCGTCACCAAAGCCGTTGACGATGATGTGAGCGCCCTGCGCCGCCAGCGCCTTGGCGATGCCGAGCCCGATGCCGCTGGTCGAGCCAGTTACCAGTGCGGTCTTGCCGTTGAGCATGTAAGCCTCCGTCGAGAGAAAGGGGATGCCACGGCAGGACAGCCGCCGGAGGGGCGGCGCGCGCCGTGGCGGTGCGCGCCCCGCGCGCGGGGCGCGGACACTGTGCTGTGGCATTGTACCCGCTGCGGCGTACAATCCAGCTTTGCTCAACTTCCGGCGGCGGCGTCTCGTGGCGCCGTGCGGTCCGGTTTGCCAGGGAGTCCAGATGTCTGCCAGTCCGCGTCTCGGTTTCGTCCAGTGCATCAGTCCGGCGGGCCTGCACCGCATGGCCTACCACGAGTGGGGCGACCCCGCCAATCCGCGCGTGCTGGTGTGCGCGCACGGCCTGACGCGCACCGGGCGCGACTTCGACGCCGTGGCGCGCGCGCTGTGCGGCGACTACCGCGTGGTGTGCCCGGACGTGGTCGGCCGCGGCCGCTCCGAATGGCTGGCCGATGCCAACGGCTACGTGGTACCGCAGTATGTCTGCGACATGGTCACGCTGATCGCGCGGCTCAATGTTGAGAAGGTGGACTGGTTCGGCACCTCGATGGGCGGGCTGATCGGCATGGGCCTGGCCGGGCTGCCCAACTCGCCGGTGCGCAAGCTGCTGCTCAATGACGTCGGCCCCCGGATCGCGCCCTCGGCGGTCGAGCGTATCGGCGCCTATCTTGGCCTGCCGGTGCGCTTCAAGACCTTCGAGGAAGGGCTGGCCTACCTGCAGACCATCAGCGCCTCGTTCGGGCGCCACAGCGCCGAGCAGTGGCGCGAACTCAACGCCGCCATCCTGAAGCCGATGCAGGGCGCCGACGGCCTGGAATGGGGCTTGCATTACGATCCGCAGCTGGCGCTGCCGTTCCGCAAGTCCACGCCCGAGGCCATCGCCGCCGGAGAAGCCGCGCTGTGGCGCAGCTTCGAAGCCATCGAGGCCCCGGTGCTGGTGGTGCGCGGCGCGCAGTCCGACCTGCTGCTGCGCGAGACCGTGGCCGAGATGGTGGCGCGCGGCAAGCACGTGAGCTCGGTGGAGGTGCCCGACGTGGGCCACGCCCCGACCTTTGTCGATCCGGCGCAGATCGCGATCGTGCGCCAGTTCTTTACCGGCGCCTGAGCGCGCCCGCTGCCGGCCCGGGTTGCCGGCCTGTTTTGTGATCCGGCTGTTTTTATTGAGTTACGCATTGCCATGAGTCTTCCTGAACTGAAGCGCGCCCACGTCGGCAAGCGCTTGTCCGAATACGCGGTCTACAACGGTGTGGTCTATCTGGCCGGCCAGGTGCCCGAGGTCGATCCCAAGGCCGATATCCGCGGCCAGACGCGCGAGGTGCTGGGCCATATCGACCGCCTGCTGGCAGAGGCCGGCAGCGACAAGACCCGCATCCTGTCGTGCCAGATCTTCCTGACCGACATCGACCTGATCGGCGCGATGAACGAGGTCTGGGACGCCTGGGTGCCGCAAGGCAATACGCCGCCGCGCGCCACCGTCGAGGCCCGCCTGGCCAATCCCGATTACCTGATCGAAGTGGTGGTGACCGCTGCGCTCAACTGATGCAGGCGTTGTGACATGGTGACGTCGACCGACCTGGCTGGCCGGGTCGCGGGCATTCCGGATGCCGAGCTGGTCGAGCGCGCACTGGCCTACGTGCGCGAGCACGGCGCCGGCGTTGCGCTGCCTACCGGCGAGACCGTGCAGTCGCACGCGGAGGGGATGCTGCGCATCCTCGACGGCCTGCGCGTGGACGATTCCGCGCGCGCGGCCGCGTGCCTGTTCGGCCTGGCGGCATTCGTGCCCGAGACCGAGGCCGAGATCGAGCCGCGCTTCGGCGAGGAAGTGGCGCGGCTGGTCAATGGCGTGCGGCAGTTGCTGCGCATCGGTGCCATCGCCGGCAATCGCCCTGAGGTGGAGTCGGCCGCGCCGTCGAAGAACGAAGCCCAGGCGCGCCACGAGCAGGTCGAGGCGCTGCGCAAGATGCTGCTCGCCTTCGCGCAGGATATCCGCGTGGTGCTGGTGCGGCTGGCGTCGCGGCTGCAGACGCTGCGCTGGCTGGCCGAGACCAAGCAGGCGCCGCTGCCCGGCGTGGCGCGCGAAACGCTCGACATCTACGCGCCGCTGGCCAACCGCCTGGGCATCTGGCAGATGAAGTGGGAGCTGGAGGACCTGGCCTTCCGCTTCGAGCAGCCCGATACCTACAAGCGCATCGCCAGGCTGCTGGATGAAAAGCGCATCGAGCGCGAAGGCTATATCGCCGGCGCGATCGCGCGGCTGCAGTCCGAACTGGCCACCGCGGGCATCCGCGCCGAGGTGAGTGGCCGGCCCAAGCACATCTACAGCATCTGGAAGAAGATGCGCGGCAAGGAGCTGGATTTTGCCGACCTGTACGATGTGCGCGCGTTCCGCGTGATCGTCGACGATATCAAGGACTGCTATACGGTGCTCGGCATCGTCCACCATATCTGGCAGCCGATCCCGCGCGAGTTCGACGACTACATCTCGCGGCCCAAGGCCAACGGCTACAAGTCGCTGCACACGGTGGTGATCGGCGACGACGGGCGCGCCTTCGAGGTGCAGATCCGCACGCACGAGATGCACCACTTCGCCGAATACGGCGTGGCCGCGCACTGGCGCTACAAGGAGGCGGGCAGCCGCGGCTATGCCGGGCAGTTCTCGGCCAGCGAGCGCTACGACGAGAAGATCGCCTGGCTGCGCCAGCTGCTGGCGTGGAAGGACGATGCCGACCACAGCGTGGCGCACGACGAATCGTGGGAGCAGATCAAGCACGCCGCGATCGACGACCACATCTACGTGCTGACGCCGCAGGCGCGCGTGGTGGCGCTGCCGCAGGGCGCGACCGCGGTGGATTTTGCCTACTACCTGCACAGCGACCTCGGCCACCGCTGCCGTGGCGCGCGCGTGGACGGCACCATGGTGCCGCTGAACACGCCGCTCAAGAACGGCCAGACCGTCGAGATCATCGCGGTCAAGCAGGGCGGGCCGTCGCGCGACTGGCTCAATGCCGACCTCGGCTACCTCGCCAGCAGCCGCGCCCGTGCCAAGGTGCGCGCGTGGTTCAACGCGATGGACTCGCAGGAGACCATCGCGCAGGGCCGCGCGCTGATCGACAAGACCCTGCAGCGCGAAGGCAAGACCGCGGTCAAGCTGGAAGACCTGGCGACGCGGCTGGGCTTCAAGACCCCCGACGAACTGTTCGCCGCGGTGGCCAAGGACGAGTTCAGCCTGCGCCATGTGGAGCACGCGCTGCGCCACCCCGAGGGCGAAGTCCAGGCGCCGCTGAGCGAGGAAGATGCCGTCACCAAGAAAAGCCGCGCCACCAGCGTGGCGCGCGGCGCCAAGAGCGGCGTGCTGGTGGTCGGCGTCGATTCGCTGATGACGCAGATGTCGCGCTGCTGCAAGCCGGCGCCGCCGGACGAAATCGTCGGCTTCGTCACGCGCGGGCGCGGGGTGTCGATCCATCGCCGCAGCTGCCACACCTTCCAGCAGCTGTCTGCGCGCGCGCCCGAGCGTGTGATCCAGACCGAGTGGGGCAAGAAAAGCCACGCCGCGGTGTATCCGGTCGACATCCACGTCGAGGCGATCGACCGGCAAGGCTTGCTGCGCGACATCTCCGAAGTGCTGTCGCGCGAGAAGATCAACGTCACCGGCGTCAAGACGCTGTCCAGCAAGGGCGTGGCGCGCATGCAGTTCACTGCCGAGGTGTCCGAGGCCACGCAGCTGCAGCGGGCACTGCTGATGATCGAAGAGGTCCAGGGGGTGTTGCAGGCGAAAAGAAAGTGATGCTATACTTGCGGCTTCGCTAGGCTCGTAGCTCAGCTGGTTAGAGCACCACCTTGACATGGTGGGGGTCGTTGGTTCGAGTCCAATCGAGCCTACCAACGAATTGCAGTAGAAAGAAGTAAAGCAAGTCCGATTCAACCCATACGGAACGGAAGCGCATCATGGTTATGACACCGCGAACTACTACCGCTGGCAAGCGACAGTAGTCGAGGTGCGCCTTCGACCCGGTTGGATCGGGTTTGACAAAGAGAAACGCGGCCTTGGCCGCGTTTTTTTTTCGTCCATCGCTTGCCAGCAGTCCTGATAAGCTGCCGCCTTCCCGTGCGGCAGGCGGGGCAGCCAAGAACAGATCGCCAGCGCGCAGGCATGCGGGCCGGCGCCACAAGATGCAGTTTGATCCGCTCAGGCCAGCGCAAGGCGCCGCCGGCGGAACCTGGAGAGTCGAAATGATCGCAATCACGCTGCCGGATGGGTCCCGCCGCGAGTTTCCCGGCCCGGTGACGGTTGCCGAAGTGGCGCAGAGCATCGGCGCCGGCCTGGCCAAGGCCGCGCTGGCGGGCAAGGTGGACGGCCAGCTGGTCGACACCAGCTACAGGATCGAGCGCGATGCGGAACTGGCCATCGTCACGGACAAGGATGCCGACGGCGTCGACGTGATCCGCCACTCCACGGCGCACTTGCTGGCCTATGCCGTCAAGGAGCTGTATCCGGACGCACAGGTGACGATCGGGCCGGTGATCGAGAACGGCTTCTACTACGACTTCGCCTACAAGCGCCCCTTCACGCCGGAAGACCTCGCCGCCATCGAGAAGAAGATGACGGAGCTGGCACGCAAGGACGAGAAGGTCACGCGCGAAGTGTGGAACCGCGACGAAGCGGTGGCGCTGTTCGAGTCGATGGGCGAGAAATACAAGGCCGAGATCATCGGCTCGATCCCGGCCGACCAGGAAATCGGCCTGTACCGCGAAGGCAACTTCGTCGACCTGTGCCGCGGTCCGCACGTGCCGTCGACGGGCAAGCTCAAGGTCTTCAAGCTGATGAAGGTGGCCGGCGCCTACTGGCGCGGCGACGCCAACAACGAGATGCTCCAGCGCATCTACGGCACGGCATGGGCCAAGAAGGAAGACCAGGAAGCCTACCTGCACATGCTGGAAGAGGCCGAGAAGCGCGACCACCGCAAGCTGGGCAAGACGCTCGACCTGTTCCACCTGCAGGAAGAGGCGCCTGGCATGGTGTTCTGGCACCCGAAGGGCTGGCAGGTGTGGCAGGCCGTCGAGCAGTACATGCGCGGCCGCCTGACGGACGCCGGTTATGACGAGGTGCGCACGCCGCAGGTGATGGACCGTTCGTTGTGGGAAAAGTCGGGGCACTGGCAGAACTACAAGGAGAACATGTTCGTCACGGAGTCGGAAAAGCGCGACTACGCGATCAAGCCGATGAACTGCCCGGGCCATGTGCAGATCTTCAACCACGGCCTGCGCTCGTACCGCGACCTGCCGCTGCGCCTGGCCGAGTTTGGCGCCTGCCATCGCAACGAGCCGTCCGGCGCGCTGCACGGGCTGATGCGCGTGCGTGGCTTTGTGCAGGACGATGCGCATATCTTCTGCACGGAAGAGCAGATCGTCGCCGAGGCCAAGGCCTTCAATGAACTGGCGTTCTTGGTCTACGACGACTTCGGCTTCAGGGACGTCAAGGTCAAGTTGTCGCTGCGCCCGGACCAGCGCGCCGGCTCGGACGAGATCTGGGACCACGCCGAGGAAGGCCTGCGCCTGGCGCTGCGCGCCTGCGGGGTCGAATGGGAAGAGCTGCCCGGCGAGGGCGCCTTCTATGGCCCCAAGGTCGAGTACCACATCAAGGACGCGATCGGCCGCTCGTGGCAGTGCGGCACGCTGCAGCTGGACCTGGTGCTGCCGGAGCGCCTGGGTGCCGAATACGTCTCCGAGGACAATTCGCGCAAGCGCCCGGTGATGCTCCATCGCGCCATCCTGGGCTCGTTCGAGCGTTTCCTTGGCATCCTGCTGGAAAACCATGCCGGCGCGCTGCCGGCCTGGCTGGCGCCGGACCAGGTGGTGGTGATGAATATTGCGGATTCGCAGGCAGAATACGCCGAAAGCGTCGTGCAATTGCTGCAAAAACAAGGGTTTAGGGCCAAGGCCGATTTGCGCAACGAGAAAATTACGTATAAAATCCGCGAGCATTCGCTTCAAAAGGTCCCCTACCTGCTGGTAGTGGGTGACAAGGAGCGGGATGCCAATCAAGTGGCCGTGCGTGCCCGTGGCAACGTGGATCTGGGTGTGATGCCCGTCTCCGCGTTTGTTGAGCGTCTGCAACACGACGTCGCCAGCAAAGCCTGAGGGTGGTGAGCACGGCTTGTTTTTTTGTCTTCTTGAGGTAACGCAACATCGCTACGGACAAAGGTCATCGCATCAACCGGGAAATCAGCGCGCCTGAACTGCGCCTGGTAGGGGTTGATAACGAGCAGCTCGGCATCGTCAAGTTCATGGACGCTCTGCGGCTGGCTGAGGACAAGGACTTGGACCTGGTGGAGATCGCCCCCAACGCGACTCCGCCCGTCGCCCGGATCATGGATTACGGGAAGTTCAAGTACGAGGAAGCCAAGCGCGCCCACGAGGCCAAGCTGAAGCAGAAGATCATCCAGGTCAAGGAAGTCAAGTTCCGGCCGGGTACGGATGATGGCGACTACAACGTCAAGCTGCGCAACCTGAAGCGCTTCCTGGAAGATGGCGACAAGACCAAGATCACGCTGCGGTTCCGTGGTCGCGAGATGGCCCACCAGGAAATCGGCGCGCGCATGCTCGAACGCCTGAAGGCGGACCTGGAAGAAATCGGCCAGGTCGAGCAGATGCCGAAGATGGAAGGGCGCCAGATGGTGATGGTGCTCGCCCCCAAGAAGAAGAAGTAATTCCTGCGCGGTGCCGCGGCCGGGATGCCAGTCATCCCGGCGTTGCTTCGTGCGGAAGTCGCGCGCGCCCCGCAAGGGGTGTCGTGCAACAACAAGTGGATGCGGGTCTTGCAAGCGTCGGCGTGAGCCGTCCACCTGCATGCATGTCATATGAGCTGGAGTTTTTCATGCCGAAGATGAAGACGAAGAAAAGCGCTTCCAAGCGCTTTACTGCCCGTCCGAACGGTTCGTTCAAGCGTGGCCAGGCCTTCAAGCGTCACATCCTGACCAAGAAGACCACCAAGAACAAGCGTCAACTGCGCGGTACTCAGGACGTCCATGAGACGAACCTGAAGTCGGTGCGCGCGATGATGCCTTACGCATAACCCCTGACGACAACGAAAGGAGAATTACATGCCTCGAGTAAAGCGTGGGGTCACTGCACGGGCCCGTCACAAGAAGGTTATCGACGCTGCCAAGGGTTACCGCGGCCGTCGCAATAATGTCTATCGCATCGCCAAGCAGGCGGTCATGCGTGCTGGCCAGTACGCGTACCGCGATCGCCGCAACAAGAAGCGCGTGTTCCGCGCGCTGTGGATTGCGCGTATCAATGCCGCGACGCGTGAGCATGGCATGACCTACAGCGTGTTCATGAACGGTCTGAAGAAGGCCTCGATTGAACTGGACCGCAAGGTGCTGTCGGACATGGCTATTCACGACAAGCCTGCCTTTGCCGCCATCGTCAACCAGGTGAAAGCCACCGTTGCCTGATGCCGGCTCCGGTAGCGCGCAAGCGCTGCCGGGCAAGCACCGACCGCAAGGTCGACCGCTGACCGCAAGGTCCGCTGAAACGGGGCTCCTCACCGAGCCCCGTTTTTCTTTGCGGTTCCGGATGCCGTTTTGCGCTGGTCGACGAGACCGCATCCGGAAACGCATACCGCACGAAGTGCCAACCCACGTCGGGCCGGCCTTGTCGCATGACAGGGTTTCGCCGACGCCAGAACACTCCACGACCGCCGCCATGTCTCAGGATCTGGACCAAATCGTCGCCGACGCCCAGGCCGCTTTCGCCGCCGCCAATGACAACGCCACGCTGGAAAACGAGAAGGCCCGCTTCCTCGGCAAGACCGGCGCGCTGACCGAACTGCTCAAGGGCCTCGGCAAGCTCGACCCGGAGACCCGCAAGAGCGAGGGCGCGCGCATCAACCAGGTCAAGCAGCAGGTGGAAGCCGCGCTGCAGGCGCGCCGCCAGGCGCTGGCCGATGCGCTGATGAACGCGCGCCTGGCCGCCGAGGCCATCGACGTCACGCTGCCCGGCCGCGCGGTGGCGCGCGGCAGCCTGCATCCGGTGATGCGCACCTGGGAGCGTGTCGAGCAGATCTTCGGCTCGATCGGCTTCGACGTGGCCGACGGCCCCGAGATCGAAACCGACTGGATGAACTTCACCGCGCTGAACAACCCGGACAACCACCCGGCGCGTTCGATGCAGGACACCTTCTACGTGGACGGCCGCGACAGCGAAGACAAGCTGCTGCTGTTGCGCACGCATACCAGCCCGATGCAGGTGCGCTACGCGAAGATGCACGTGGAGAAGTACGCGGGCAAGGCGATGCCGCCGATCAAGGTGATCTGCCCGGGCCGTACCTATCGCGTCGACAGCGACGCCACCCACTCGCCGATGTTCAACCAGGTCGAAGGCCTGTGGATCGGCGAAGACGTCAGCTTCGCCGACCTGAAGGGTGTGTACACCGATTTCCTGCGCAAGTTCTTCGAGCGCGACGACATCCAGGTGCGCTTCCGTCCGTCGTACTTCCCCTTCACCGAGCCGTCGGCGGAGATCGACATGGCATTCGGCAGTGGAAGGTGGCTGGAAATCTCCGGTTCGGGCCAGGTGCATCCGAACGTGCTGCGCAACATGGGCCTCGATCCCGAGCGCTATATCGGGTTCGCGTTCGGCTCCGGCCTCGAGCGCCTGACCATGCTGCGCTATGGCATCAACGACCTGCGCCTGTTCTTCGAGGGCGACGTGCGCTTCCTGCGCCAGTTCGCCTGAACGGCGCAACGTCAAACTCGTCACCGACTACACAGAATACTTACCGGATCAGAAGCGCCATGCAATTCTCGGAATCCTGGCTTCGCACCTTCGCCAACCCTGAAAAGATCTCCACCGACGCGCTCTCGCACAGCCTGACCATGGCCGGCCTGGAAGTGGAAGAGGTGGGGCCGGTCGCGCCGCCGTTCGACAAGGTGGTGGTCGCGCACGTGCTGTCGACCGAGCGCCATCCCAACGCCGACCGCCTCAACGTGTGCCAGGTCGATGCCGGCACCGGCGAGACCCTGCAGATCGTCTGCGGCGCGCCCAACGTCCGGCCCGGCATCAAGGTGCCGTGCGCGCTGGTCGGCGCGGCGCTGCCGCCGGCCGAGGACGGCGGCAAGCCGTTCGAGATCAAGGTCGGCAAGCTGCGTGGCGTCGACAGCTACGGCATGCTGTGCTCGGCGCGCGAACTGAAGCTGTCGGAAGACCATGGCGGCCTGATGGTGCTGCCGGAAGACGCGCCCGTCGGCCAGGACATCCGCCAGTACCTGGACCTCGACGACCAGGTCTTCGTCATCAAGCTGACGCCGAACAAGGCCGACTGCCTGTCGATCCACGGCGTGGCGCGCGAAGTGTCGGCGCTGACCGGTGCGGCGCTGAACCTGCCCGACATGCAGCCGGTGCCGGTGACGATCCAGGACAAGCTGCCGGTCAAGGTGTCGGCCCCCGATCTTTGCGGCCGCTTCTCTGGTCGCATCATCCGCGGCGTCAACGCGCGTGCCGCCACGCCGCTGTGGATGGTGCAGCGGCTGGAGCGCTCGGGCCAGCGCAGCGTGTCCGCGCTGGTCGATATCTCCAACTACGTGATGCTGGAGCTGGGCCGTCCGTCGCACGTGTTCGACCTGCACAAGATCCATGGTGGCCTGGATGTGCGCTGGGGCCGCAAGGGCGAGCAGATCAAGCTGCTCAACGGCAACACCATCGAGGTCGACGAGCAGGTCGGCGTGATCGCCGACGACAAGGAAATCGAAAGCCTGGCTGGCATCATGGGCGGCGACAGCACCGCGGTGACGCTGGACACCACCGATATCTATCTCGAAGCCGCGTTCTGGTGGCCGGCCGCGATCCAGGGCCGCAGCCGCCGCTATAACTTCTCGACCGACGCCGGACACCGTTTCGAGCGCGGCGTGGACTACGCCACCACGGTCGAGCATATCGAGCGCATCACCGCGCTGATCCTCGACATCTGCGGCGGCCAGGCCGGCCCGGTCGACGACCACGTGGTCAACCTGCCGGTGCGCAAGCCGGTCAGCCTGCGCGTGGCGCGCGCCGAGCGCGTGCTCGGCATCGAACTCTCGCCGGCGGCCATCGCCGACGTTTTCCAGCGCCTGCAGTTGCCGTTTAAGCGTGCGCAGGGTGCTGAAGGTGAGGTGTTCGAAGTCACGCCGCCGAGCTACCGCTTCGATATCGAGATCGAGGAAGACCTGATCGAGGAAGTCGCGCGCATCTACGGTTTCGAGCGCATCCCGGCGCGCCCGCCGGTTGCCGAAAGCGAAATGCGCCCGACCAACGAAGCCCGCCGCTCCACCCACGTGGTGCGCCACGCCGTGGCCGCGCGCGACTACCAGGAAGTGATCAACTTCGCCTTCGTCGAAGAGAAGTGGGAGCGCGACTTCGCCGCCAACGACAAGCCGATCCGCCTGCTCAACCCGATCGCCAGCCAGCTGGCGGTGATGCGCTCGACGCTGGTCGGCGGGCTGGTCGACAAGGTGCGCTACAACCTCAACCGCAAGGCCGCGCGCGTGCGCCTGTTCGAGGTCGGCCGCGTGTTCCATCGCGATGCCGAGGTCAACGATGGCGGCCTCACCGTGGCCGGCTATGACCAGCCGATGATGGCCGCGGGCATCGCCTACGGCCCGGCGTTCGAAGAGCAGTGGGGCGTCGCCACGCGCAATGTCGACTTCTTCGACATCAAGGGCGATGTCGAGGCGCTGTTCCATCCGCGCGTGCCGCGTTTCGAGCCAGTCTCGCACCCGGCGCTGCATCCGGGCCGCGCCGCGCGCGTGCTGCTCGATGGCAAGCCCGTGGGCGTGGTGGGCGAACTGCATCCGCGCTGGCTGCAGGAGTATGAACTGGCGCACGCGCCGGTGCTGTTCGAACTGCAGCTCGACGCGCTGCGCGGCACCGGCCTGCCGGCGTACACCGAGATCTCCAAGTTCCCCGCCGCCGTGCGTGACCTGGCCGTGGTCGTGAAGCAATCGGTACGCGTGCAGGACCTGCTCGACACCATGCGCGCGGCCCTGGAAAAACAGGGTTACGGCCGCTTCTGCCAGGGCCTGGTGCTGTTCGACGAGTTCCGTCCCAAGGGGGCTTCCACGGCCATCGGCGCGGACGAGAAAAGCCTTGCGTTCCGGGTGACCTTGCAAGATACTGGGTCGACCCTCCAGGACGAAACCGTCGACAGCGCGGTGCGCTGCATGGTCGACGCGCTCGCCGAAGCCTTCCAGGCGCGGCTGCGCGGTTGATTCGTCGTCAGGACAGACGGAGCACCATAAAAAAGGGCGCCCGGGCTCGCCCCGGGCGGATCGCCAGACAGACACTCGAGCGATCGACATGAATGATCGAGACGCGAATTCCATGACCGCTGCAGCACTGGGTGAGATGAGCGACCGGCAGGCATCCTCCCTTGACGATGCAATGCCGGAAGCCCGCGCGACCGAAGTTCCCACGCTGACCAAGGCCGAGCTTGCCGAGATGCTGTTCGACCAGGTGGGCCTGAACAAGCGTGAGTCGAAGGACATGGTCGAGGCCTTCTTCGATGTCATCCGCGAAGCGCTGGAGCAGGGCGACAGCGTCAAGCTTTCCGGCTTCGGCAACTTCCAGTTGCGCGACAAGCCGCAACGCCCCGGCCGCAATCCCAAGACCGGCGAAGTCATCCCGATCACCGCGCGCCGCGTGGTGACGTTCCACGCCAGCCAGAAGCTCAAGGGCCTGGTCGAAGAACGCGCCGGCATCGTCGGCTGACGCGTCACCCGAACGGCGGATTGCTTCCCGAGGCCGGCATCGGTATTCTTCTGGGCGCGCGCGCGACGCGCGCCAACCTCCTGGCCGGCATGGCCTGACGCTCGTCTACACACTGCATGTCGGACAAACCCAGCGACCGCATCGCGTTGCCGCCGATCCCGGCCAAGCGCTACTTCACCATCGGTGAGGTGAGCGAGCTTTGCGCCGTCAAGCCGCACGTGCTGCGCTACTGGGAGCAGGAGTTCACGCAGCTCAAGCCGGTCAAGCGTCGCGGCAATCGCCGCTACTACCAGCACCATGAAGTCCTGCTGATCCGCCGCATCCGCGAACTGCTCTACGAGCAGGGCTTCACCATCAACGGCGCGCGCAACCGCCTCGACGAAGGCCGTCATCACAGCGCGGCCACGGCAACGCAGGAATCGATGGAAGCCGGCGTGGAAAAAGCGCCGGCATTGTCGGTCGACATCGCCGGCCTGCGCAATGCGCTGGTCGACGTGCAGCACCTGCTGGCGCAGCTGCGCGAGATCGCGAAGCACGGATAATTTCCACGTCGGGACCTAGTCATACGAGAAATGCTTCTGTTATAATCTTTTGCTTCGGGGCGTAGCGCAGCCTGGTAGCGTACCTGCATGGGGTGCAGGTGGTCGGAGGTTCAAATCCTCTCGCCCCGACCAGACAAGAAACCCGCTTGGTAAATCGCCAAGCGGGTTTTTTTATTTCCATGCCCCGGTGGCGAGCGCGTGATACTTCGTGCCTGGAACGAGCGTAGTCACCGCGTGAGCGCAGCCATGGACGTTTTTCGATTCCGCCCGTTGCACCTATAGTGGTGGCACAGTGGACTTCATTGCGACGGAGGCTGTAATGAGCGACAAGGGCAACGGGATCGCCGGCACCACATGCATCGCACTGGCAGTAGCCGGCCTGGCGCTGACCGCATCGCTGGTGCTTGCTTATTACGCGACGCGTGCGCGGGTGGAGGGGCTGCGCGCCAGCGGTGGCTGACGCGCAGCGGACGGTTCAGCCTTTGATATCGCGAGGATCGTTGCCGAAGCTGTTGCGCATCCGGATGCGCCCGTCGCGGCCGTGGACGAGCAGTTCTGCCTGGAGTTGCCGGGCTTTCTCGGTCCCCGCGGCGATCGCGTCTTCTTGCGTCGCGTAAAGTTGGCGCCCGCCCGCGCCATCTTCGGATTCAATGGCCCAGCCGTTGTCGAGCGGCACGACGTGGATATTCTTGGTCGGCATGGCGCACCTCCGTGGTGGAAGATGCCCCAGTCTCCACGCTGCTTTCTGCGGCCGGTATCGGTGGGCGTCTGACAGCGCCGGTGCCTTTTGCGGCGCAGCCTGCGTGCAGCGGCGCTGGCCATGTGATCCCTCGGGCCGGAAATCAGAAAAGGCGCCGGGATACCTGGGTGCTCCGGGCATGGCAACAACGGCGATGCGCCTAGACTGCGCTCGCTGTACTCACCGGCCCGCCCGCACTCCGCCGCGGCGGGCTGTTTTTTTGTGCGGCGCTATCGGAGCAGCCGTTGCCACCGCATGTCATGCCCGCGCACGAGCGCGGCAAGCGTCGCCGCGCTGGCCAGTTCGAACTCGCTGAACTGGAAGGCGGGGGCCACGGTGCAGCCGACCAACGCAAAGTCCTCGGGGCTGCCGGCGTCGACGCGTTCGGCGGCAAACCACTGACCGCCCGGCACCAGCGCCTGGAAGGCCGCGCCGGCATGCCGCAGCGGGTCGCCCAGGCGCTGGGTGACGATGGAACCGTCGACGATGCGGTGCACGTCCAGCGGGGATCCGGCGTGGTAGTGCCACAGTTCGTCGGAGCGGATGCGGTGCCAGGCGGAATAGTCGCTGCCGCAAAGCATGTAGTGGATCGCGGTGCAGGCCTCGCGCGTGCGTCCGTCCTGGCATGCGACGCGTTCCTCGCTGCGATAGGTTTCGCGGTAGTAGCCGCCTTCCGGATGCGGCCGCAGGTCGAGTGCGTGGATCAGCTGGCGGGCGGTCGGGCTCGGGTCGGGCATGGGGGCATGGCGCGCGGCGCATCGGTGGAATCGGAAGGCCTAGCTTAAAGCAGGGCGAAACGCGCAAGGGCCGGGCCGACGAGCGCCGGGCGGCTCACCGGATAGCGGTAGCGCATGCCTTGCGCCTCGAACGACAGGAAGTCCGGCGTCCAGCGCAGCGACTGCAACTGGCGCGGCTCGATGCCGTCGACCAGGATGGCGCCGGCGTTCACACAGACGCTGCCGCAGCGCAGCCGCACGGATTCGGTGTCGTCGCCGAAGTAATGGGCCTCAAGCAGGATGGAATCGGACTGGTACAAGGGCATGACAGTGTCCCGATACTGTATGGATGTACAGTATAGCCGCGGCATGCGGTTCGGTCATCCTCCCGATTCTCAATTTCGGGGGGGCGGCGCGGCGGTATGTGGTCGCTGCCTGGTATAACCTGAAACCGGTGACAGCCCTCACGACGCTGTCTTGCCGCGACCGCCGGGTCGCTACAGGAGATGCCATGGCTGGGAGCGGAAGCAAAGCGTGCTGGTTCGGCCTGGGCGTGCTGCTTGGCGCGGCCGCCGGCGGCGCGCTGGCGTGGTCGGCACGCGCGGCCCCCGGCCGGCGTGAACCGCGCCAGGCCGATGCGCCACTGCTGCCCGCCGATGTCACGGCGGACCAGGTGCTCACCGATGCCGCCACCGACGTGGTCGAGTACCGCGGCTTCGTCATCCACGTGTTCTGCCATGCGCTCGGCATGGGGCGCTTCAAGGCGCTTTGCGATATCTGGGAATCAGGCGCGGTAGTGCTGGAAGGCGGGGCACCGCCTACCACCCATGCCACACCGGACGAGGCCCGCTCCGCGGCGATTGCGTGGGCGCAGCAATGGGTGCAGCGCAATGGCTGAAGCGCGGGGCCATGCCGGCCGAGCGGCGCATTCGGCGGCAAATCGACCCGCTCGCGCGCGGCAGGCCTGATAATCGCGTCCGTGCCGGCGCTCGGTCGGCACGATCCTCCAGGAGAATTCATGTTTGTTTGTGGGAACCAGGCTTGCGGCGCCAGCTGGGAGCCGGACGAGGTGCAGATCCGCGATGAGGGGCAGGGACTGGTGTTCCGCTGCCCGCAGTGTGGCGCGCGCAACCATGTCGTGGCGCGCACGGCGAAGGATGGCAGCACGACCTTTCGCCAGGTACCCGCCAGCGCCGCGCAACAGGCACCGGCGAAGCGGCCCGCCGGAACGCAGCCAAAGGCGCCGGCCAAGGTACCGCGCAAGGCAACGGCCCAGGGCCGCGCCAAGCCCGCATCGCGCTGACCGGCAGCGGCGGCTGGCCATGTTACCCCACCTGTGTGGGGTCAAATTCACATCGTTGGCGGCTTAAGCTAGTTTAGGCAGGACCGTTAAACACAACATGGACTTTGCCGACCTCCCCAACGACCCCGCTTCCAATGCCGAGCGCATGGGCTGGGCCAACGCTTCGCCCGAAGTTATCGCGAAGGTGTTGAACTCGGCGCTGGCGGCGCAGGACCTGTCCGGGTTTGCCGCGCTGCTGTCGGACATCGCGCGCGACCGTGGCCTGAAGGGCGAGCGCGCGGCGCACCAGTCGATCTACGACATGCCGTACGCCAGCCTGTTGCCGCGGCAGAAGCACCTGCTGTCCGATGCCTTCGAGCTGCTGATCCTGCTCGGGCTCGAGCTGCGTGCGCGCAGCGCCGACGCCGACGCGGAACTCGGCGCTGACACCGACGCTGACACCGACGAGTAAGCCGCCAGGCATTCCGGCGCGCGGCTAGCTTCGCTCCAGCATGCCGATCTCGCGCACCGCGACTGACAGCATCGACAGTCCCGCCGCGCCCGAGGCGCGCTGGTCCGCCAGCATGCGCGTGAAGCGTTCGAGCGCGCCGTGGCGGCTGGCGCGCCAGGCGTCGATCATCGCGTCCGGCGAGGCCTGGTCGCCCGCCTGCGACAGCACGCTGACCGTCAGCGCGCGCTTGAGCCGTCCCAGGTCTTCCAGCGTGGTGGTGCGCGCCAGCAGGTCCCAATGCGTGTCCGATGGCAGCGCCAGCGCGCGTTCGCGCAGCCAGCTGAAGCTCAGGTGGCTGTCCAGCGCGAAATAGACTCCGGCGACCAGGTCCAGGCTGCGCTCGCATGCCGCGGCCACTTCGGCGATGTCGAGCGCGGCGGCGGAAATCTCGCTGCCGGCCACGCGCGCGGCGAGCGTCTCTCCCACGCCAGCCTCGGTCAGCGCGCGCGTATGCTCCACCAATGCCGCGGCATCTGCCTGCGGCAATAGTTGCGGCAAGCGGGGCGCCAGCCACTGTGCCGCCTGTGCAAAACGCGCCAGGTCTTCGGCGGCACTGCTGCCGCTGCGCAGATAGCGGATGAACCACAGGCACGCGCGCTCGAGCAGCAGCGCCACCGAGCCGAACATGCGCGCCTGTTCGGCGTCGGCCACGCGATTGTCGAGCGCGTCGATCTCTTGCCACAGCGCGGTCAGCCCGAACACGTCGCGCGCGATCAGGCAGGCGCGCACGATATCGGCGGGGCGCGCATCGGTTTCTTCCATGATCCGGTGCACGAAGGTGGCGCCGATGCGGTTGACCAGCATATTGGTCAGGTGCGTCGACAGGATCTCGCGGCGCAGCGGATGGCGCTGCATGGCCTCGCCATAGCGCTGGCGCAGCGGCACCGGAAAGTAATCGGCCAGCAGGCCGGCAACCAGTGCGTCTTCCGGCAAGTCTGAGCCCAGCAGTTCGTCGTACAGCCACATCTTGCTGTAGGCGAGCAGCACCGCGCGCTCGGGCGAGGTCAGCCCTTCGCCGGCCAGCTTGCGCTCGGCAATGTCCTCGTCCGACGGCAGGAATTCCAGCGCGCGGTTCAGCCGCCCGGCGCGTTCCAGCCAGCGCACCAGGCGCGCCTCGCCGTCGAGCAGCGCGCCGCTGCTGCGGCCCGCCACCGACAGTGCCTGGGTCTGGTAGTAGTTGTCCTGCAGCACCAGCAGGCCGACTTCGTCGGTCATCTCGGCCAGCAGCTTGTTGCGTTGTTTCTCGGTCATCTCGCCGTCGGCGACCACCAGTCCCAGCAGGATCTTGATGTTGACCTCATGGTCGGAGCAATCGACGCCGGCCGAGTTGTCGATGGCATCGGTGTTGATGCGGCCGCCCTTGCGCGCAAACTCGATGCGGCCCAGTTGCGTGAAGCCGAGGTTGCCGCCTTCGCCGACCACCTTGCAGCGCAGGTCGTTGCCATTGACGCGTACCGCGTCGTTGGTGCGGTCGCCGGCCTGCAAATGCGTTTCCTGGCTCGACTTGACGTAGGTGCCGATGCCGCCGTTGTAGAGCAGGTCCACCGGCGCCATCAGGATGGCATGGATCAGCTCGGCAGGCGACAGTGCGCTCGCGGTGATGCCGAGCACCGCCTGCACCTGCGGCGACAACGGGATGGTCTTGGCGGTGCGCGGATAGATACCGCCACCCGCGGAAATCAGCGTGGCGTCGTAGTCGGCCCAGCTCGAGCGCGGCAGCCCGAACAGCCGTGCGCGTTCCTGCAGGCTGCGCGCCGGATCCGGGTCGGGATCGAGGAAGACATGGCGGTGGTCGAACGCGGCCACCAGCCGGATATGCGGCGACAGCAGCATGCCGTTGCCGAACACGTCGCCCGACATGTCGCCGATGCCGGTCACGGTGAAGTCGGTGGACTGGATGTCGACGCCCATCTCGCGGAAATGCCGCTTGACCGATTCCCAGGCGCCGCGCGCGGTAATGCCCATCTTTTTGTGGTCATAGCCGACCGAGCCGCCGGAGGCAAAGGCATCGCCCAGCCAGAAGCCGTACTCGCCCGAGATCGCATTGGCGAAGTCCGAGAACGTGGCCGTGCCCTTGTCCGCGGCCACCACCAGGTAGGGGTCGTTGTCGTCGTGGCGCACCACGTCGGGCGGCGGCACCAGCTCGCCGCCGACGAGGTTGTCGGTCAGGTCCAGCAGCCCGCGCAGGAAGGTCTGGTAGCAGGCGATGCCTTCGCGCAGGAAGGCGTCGCGGTCGGCGGGCGGCGGCGGGCGCTTGACCACGAAGCCGCCCTTGGAGCCGACCGGCACGATCACCGTGTTCTTGACCATCTGCGCCTTCATCAGGCCCAGCACTTCGGTGCGGAAGTCCTCGCGCCGATCCGACCAGCGCAGGCCGCCGCGCGCCACGCGTCCGCCGCGCAGGTGCACCCCTTCCACGCGCGGCGAGTAGACCCAGATCTCGAACATCGGGCGCGGCTCGGGCAAGCCCGGTACCAGGGCCGGATTGAACTTGAACGACAGGTAAGGACGCGGCTGGCCGTCCTCGCCACGGTGGAAATAGTTGGTGCGCACGGTGGCGTTGATCACGCCAAGAAAGAGCCGCAGGATGCGGTCTTCGTCGAGGTTGGGCACCTTGTCCAGCGCCGTGCCGATGTCGGCCAGCAGCTTGTCGCAGCGCGCCTGGCGCGCGGTGTCGGCGGCGACCTGGCTGAAGGTGTCGAAGCGCGCCACGAACAGCGCCACCAGCATCGCGGCAATGCCGGCGTTGCCGGTCAGTGCGCGTTCGATATAGGCGTCGCTGAAGGTGGAGCCCACCTGGCGCAGGTAGCGCGCGTAGGCGCGCAGGATGGTGACGTCGCGCGCGGCCAGCTCGGCGCGCAGCACCAGGCGGTTGAGGTCGTCGT
Organism: Cupriavidus neocaledonicus; assembly: GCF_000372525.1. Taxonomy (GTDB): domain Bacteria; phylum Pseudomonadota; class Gammaproteobacteria; order Burkholderiales; family Burkholderiaceae; genus Cupriavidus; species Cupriavidus neocaledonicus. The sequence goes on along the minus strand of NZ_AQUR01000100.1, from coordinate 22,832 downwards.
TCTCGATCTCGCCGTGCCATGCGCGCGCGAAGGCATCCTCGAACAGCGCCTTGACGCGCGCGATGTCGAACTCCGCGGCGTTGCTGCCGTCGGCGATTTCGAGCCCGAAGTCGTGCACCCATAGCGGTGCGCCGCTGTCGGGTTCGATCAGATAGGGGCGCTCTTCATCGACGCGCACGCCCAGGTGCTCGAGCATCGGCAGGCTCAGCGACAGCGCGATCGGTTCGCCGGCGCGGTACACCTTGAAGCGGAACGCTCCCGGCGCGGCTTCGATCGGCCGGTACAGGTTCATCGCCATGCCGTTGCCGCGCCGCGCATGCTCCATCAGCTCGATATCGCGCACCGCGGTGCGCGCCGGATAGTCTTCGCGATAGCCGGCGGGGAACGAGCCGCCATAGCGCTGCAGCAGCCGGTTGCCGTGCTCTTCGCCGTGGCTTTCGTGCAGCGCTTCGGCGAGGTCGTCCTGCCAGCGGCGGCTGGCATGCACGATACGCGCTTCCAGCTCCTGCGTGTCGACCTTGGGCATGGTGCCGGGCTCGCCGCGCACGGTCAGCTGGATGCGCGCCAGCGGCGATTCCGACAGCAGCGGCGTGAACTCGCAGCTGGTGCCGTGGAAGGCCGCGGTCAGCAGCTTCTGGATCTTCTGGCGCAGGTCGGTGTTGTACTTGTCGCGCGGCACGAACACCAGGCACGAGACAAAGCGGTCGAAGCGGTCGCGCCGCACGAACAGCCGCGTGCGCTGGTGTTCCTGCAGCCGCAGGATGCCGGTGGTGATGTCGAACAGCTCGTCCTCGGTCGCCTGGAACAGTTCGTCGCGCGGATATTGCTCCAGGATCGTGACCAGCGACTTGTACAGGTGACCCTTGGCCAGGAACCCTGCGCGCGCCAGGATGTTGGCGCACTTGCGCCGCACCAGCGGAATGTCGGCGATCGGCGCCATGTACGCGGTCGAGGTGTAGAGACCGACGAAGCGCCGCTCGCCGAACAGCTGGCCGTTTTCGTCGAGCAGCTTGACGCCGACGTAGTCGAGATAGCCGGGCCGGTGCACGGTGGCGCGCGAATTGGCCTTGGTCAGGAAGATCGGCGAGCTGCCTTCGATGATCGCGGTGGCCGCCGCGGGCAGCGGGGTCAGGTCTTCGGCGTCGGGCTCGCGCAGGCTTTCGCGCAGGATGCCGGCGCCGGAGCCGGCCACGCCGCGCAGGAAGTAGCGCCCGTCACGCGCCACCAGCTGGTAGTCGCGCTGTCCCAGAAATGAAAAATGGTCGTCCATCATCCATTCCAGGAAGGCGCGCGCCTCGACGCTTTCCGGCGCGGCCGCGTCCGGCGCCTGTGCCATCGCGCCGATGGTGGCGCGCGTGATGTCGCACATCTTGGCCCAGTCTTCCACCGCGGCGCGCACGTCGACCAGCACTTGCGAGATGCCGCTGCGCAGGGTGTCCAGGCGCGACGACTCGCCGCTGCGGTCGATCTCGAAATGGATGAACGACTCCAGGCGCGAGCTGTCGCCAGCCTCGCCAGCGCCGGCAGGGGCGATCCGCTCGATGCCGGTGCCGGCGCGCCAGACCCGGAACACCGGATGGATGGCCGAATGCAGCGCCAGGCCCTGGCGGTTGATCTCCATGGTCACGGAGTCGACCAGGAACGGCATGTCGTCGTTGACGATCTCGACCACGGTGTGGTCGGAGTGCCAGCCGTGCTCCTCCAGGTTGGGGTTGTAGACGCGGATGCGGGCGCTGCCCGGGGTGAACTTCTGCGCCGTCTGCCAGTGCGCCATCACGGCGCCGTACAGGTCGGCCACTTCGCGCTGCAGCAGGTCCTCGGCGTCGGCCTGGTCGTAGTAATGCAGCAGGAAGGGTTCGACCACGCTGAACATTGCCGCGGGCAACCGTCCGCGCGCGAAGTTGGCCAGCTCGTCCAGCAGGTGCGCGACCTTGTCTTCGTTCTCCTGCGGCATGTTCCCCTCCTCGCGGTGTCGATGGGCCGCCGGGGCATGTGCCGGGGCATGCTCATACTTTAGGAAAAATCCGGATGCCCGGCGCAACAAAGTGGCGGGTACCGAGCGCTGCAAAGGAAGGGAGGCCAGCCGGGTCCCGGCGGCATTGCGCGGGACCGGCCTGGCGGGGGATCAGCAGATCAGAAGCGCGCGGCGAGGCCGGGGCTGGCGGCGGGGCGATGTGCGACCGGCGGCAGGCCGGGGCAAGGCAGCGGCTGCGGGTGCCGTTCCTGGCGAGGGGTGTCCGCAACCGCCCTGGCCTGGCGCGAGGTGTGGCCGTCCAGCGTGGCTTTCATCCGCTCCAGCAGGCTGCCCAGCGCGGCACGTTCCTGCGAATTGAACGCCGCCACCGAGACGCTGTGCATTGCGCTTAAAGCCTGCGCGGTACGTTGCACTCGCGCGGTGGCGCCTTCGGCGATGCGGGGCGCCAGCGTCGCGGTGTATTCGATCCAGCCGTCGCGGCGCAGTTCATCGAGCAGGGTCTCCGATTGCGCCGGGTCGAGCGGCATCGGACCTGCCAGCGGCAAGCCGCGCCTGAAGGCACCCTGGCGGATGGCCCGCAGCAACAGCCACTGCGGATAGTTAAGGCCCGAGGCGCGCAGGGTCTGGTCCAACGCACCTTGCCAGGCGGTGACTGCGTCAATCAGGGCAAGAACAACCGGCTCGCTGGGTTCGAGGGGTCTTGGCTGCATGAATGGCGTCTCCTGTTGTGGTTTGCCGCCACCGCAATGCACAGGCACCCGCAAGGGGCGCAAGGGGCCGGAGCATGGCCGGCCCGGGCGGCACGGCCGCCGCAGCCTCTGGGGCGGGCTGGGTCGACCGAACGGCGAGACTAACAGAATCTTTTGCCGGATTTATGACACTGCGGGAATGTCCTGAGCCGGTACCGCGGCCTAGTGCCGGCTGCGGCGCGCGGCCCTCGCTCAATTATGAAAAAAGCGACTTGGATGAATTACTTTAAATCATCGCTGGAATAGACGTGGCTGGCTACACTGCCTGCCGGAGACCCCGCAATGAGCCACTAGGCCAGCACGGGGCGAACGGCGCAGGCACGGGCCGGCCGTCGGACCGGAGATCAAGATGTACAAGGAACGCATTCGCCTGGCCAGGCTGCAGGACAAGGTAGTCTCGGCCGACCAAGCCGCCGCGCTGATCCGCGACGGCATGACGGTAGGCATGAGCGGATTCACGCGCGCGGGCGATTGCAAGGAAGTGCCGTTCGCACTGGCGCGGCGCGCGGCCACCGAGCCGCTGCGCATCACCCTGATGACCGGCGCCTCGCTCGGCAACGACATCGACCGGGTGCTGGCGGAGGCCGACGTGATCGCGCGCCGGCTGCCGTTCCAGTCCGATGCCACGCTGCGCCGCAAGATCAATGCGGGCGAAGTTATGTTCATCGACCAGCATCTGTCCGAGACCGTCGAGCAGTTGCGCTCGGGCCAGATCGCCCCGGTGGACGTGGCGGTGGTGGAAGCGGTGGCGATTACCGAGCAGGGCGGCATCGTCCCCAGCACCTCGGTGGGCAACTCGGCCAGCTTTGCCATGCTGGCGCGCAAGGTGATCGTCGAGATCAACCTGAACATGCCGCTGGAGCTGGAAGGGCTGCATGACATCTATTTCCCGGTGCAGCGTCCGTACCGCCAGCCGATCCCGTTGATCGCGCCGGCGCAGCGCATCGGCCTGCCGTATATCCCGATCGATCCCGAGAGGATCGCGGCCATTGTCATCACCGCCAAGGATGACAGCCCCTCCAACGCGCTGCCGCCGGACGCCGACACCAGCCAGATCGCCGGCCATCTCAATGAATTCCTGCTGCGCGAAGTCCGCGCCGGGCGGCTGTCGCCGTCGCTGCAGCCGCTGCAGGCCGGCATCGGCACCATTGCCAACGCGGTGTTGCACGGGATGGTCGATTCGCCGTTCCGCGACCTGCAGATGTATTCCGAAGTGCTGCAGGACAGCACCATCGAGCTGCTCGATGCGGGGCGCCTGGCCTTCGCCTCGGCCTCGTCGGTGACGCTGACGCGCGAGGTCTACCAGCGCTTCCTGTCCAACCTGGAGCGCTACCGTTCGCGTCTGCTGCTGCGGCCGCAGGAAATCAGCAACCATCCGGAGATCCTGCGCCGGCTGGGTCTGATCACCATCAACACGGCGCTCGAGTGCGATATCTACGGCAATGTCAACTCGACCCATGTGGGCGGCACGCACATGATGAACGGCATCGGCGGCTCGGGTGACTTTGCCCGCAATGCGCACCTGTCGGTGTTCGTGACCAAGTCGGTGGCCAAGGGTGGCGACATCTCCAGCATCGTGCCGATGGTGGCGCACGTCGACCATACCGAGCACGACGTCGACGTCATCGTCACCGAGCACGGCCTGGCCGACCTGCGCGGCCTGGCCCCACGCGAGCGCGCGCTTACCGTCATCGCCAACTGCGCCGATCCGCAATACCGCGACTTGCTGGGCGATTATTTCCGCCGCGCCTGCGCGCACGGCGGCCAGACGCCGCACCTGGTGGAAGAGGCGCTGTCCTGGCATGTTGCCTTCCGCGACCGCGGCACCATGCAGCCGGCGCGGCCGGCAACCGCGCTGGCCGCCTGAGGCCCGGCCATCCCGAAAACAAGACAGCCCGCGCAGGCGGGCTGTGTGACCGGGTGAGGGCGCGTTACTGCGCCTTGGTGCCCTGGCTGGCGGGCGCCTTGGCGCCGTCGGTATAAGGATCGGCCTTGCCGGCCTTGGCGCCGTCGGTGTACGGATCGAACTTGCCTGCCTTGGCGCCATCGGTGTTCGGATCGAACTTCTTGCCCGAGCTGGTCAGCTCCGACTTGGTCGATTGTTTGGCACCGTCGGTGTACGGGTCGAACTTGCCGGACTTGGCCGCGCTCTGGTTCGGGCCGGCTTTCTTGGCATGGCTGCCGCTGTAGAGATCGCCGCCTTCGGTGTAGTTCTTCTGCGCATAGGCCTGGGTCGCGCCGAGTGCGGCCAGTGCAGCAACGATCAGGGTCGGAACGGACTTCTTCAGCATTTTGTTAACCTCGCGAATGACGGTCGCGCAGCGCCTGCGCGAAACCGGTTTGGGGCCTAACGTTGGCCGGTCGACTGCCGGCGCGTGTGGCGGAGCACCCGGTTAATGTACCGAGGCGGCGCGTGTCCGCAAAGTGAAAGTTTCTTCTACACGTATTGAACGTTACCGGCACGGCAAGCGGGCTGCGCAAGATCAAACGCGCCGGCAATAGGAAGAATCTGAGTTGCGCGCCGGGCATTTTCGGAGGCCGCGCAAAAAAAAACCGGCTGCCATGGCAGCCGGTTTTCGGGTCGGGCAACGGTTGGCCGCCTGCCCCGATTATTCCAGCGTGATGTTCTGGTCGCGCGCGATCTTCTTGCGCAGCTCCAGCTCGCGCTTGATCTGGGCGGCGTATTGCTGGGGCGTGTTGCCGTCGGTGTAAGCCCCGCTGTCGGCCAGGCGGCGCTTGACGTTGGGATCCTGCAGCGCCTTGACCGCGGCGTCATGCACGCGCGTGATGATCGCCGCCGGCGTGCCGGCCGGCGCCACCAGCCCGTACCAGGCCATGTTGTTCATGTCCTTCATGCCGGCTTCGGCAAAGGTCGGCACGTCGGGCAGGCCCTCGACGCGCTTGGGCGCCGCCACCGCCAGCGCGCGCAGCTTGCCGGCCTGGATATGCGGCATCGACGACGGCAGGTTGTCGAACTGCGCGTTGACCTGGCCGGCCAGCGTGTCGTTCAGCGCCGGGCCCGATCCGCGGTAGGGGATGTGGACCATGTCGGTCTGGGTGATGTCCTTGAACAGTTCGCCGTCCAGGTGGGAGATACTGCCCTTGCCGGCCGAGGCGTAGCTGTACTTGCCCGGGTTGGCCTTGAGCATCGCCACGAATTCCTTCAGGGTCTTGGCCGGAACCTTCGGATTCACCGTCAGCACATTGGGCACGTTGACCAGGTTGGTGATCGGCGCGAAGTCCTTGAGCGGATCGTACGGGTTCTTGGGGTTGGTGGCCGGGTTGGTCGCCATCGTGCTGACCGTGGCGATGCCCAGCGTGTAGCCGTCCGGCGCGGACTTGGCCAGCGCGTCGGCACCGATGGCGCCGCCGCCGCCGCCGCGGTTTTCCACCACCACCGGCTGGCCCAGTTCACGGCCCAGGCCGTCGGACACCGCGCGCGCCACGATATCGGTGGTGCCGCCGGCCGCGAACGGCACGATCAGGCGGATCGGCTTGGCAGGGTAGGACTGGGCGTGCGCCAGGCCGGCGTGGGTCAGGCCGAGGGCCGCGATACATGCGGCTGCGCCGGCGTTAAGGACTGCTTTCAAGGAGGGCCTCCATTCTTCTTTCACTGATTCGCCAGCCAGGCTGCAGGCGTGTTCCCGGATCGTCTACGGATCCGGCGCCGCGCTGTCAGGGTTTTCCGGGCTGGCATGACCGGGCCGGGCCGGCATGCGGCACGGCCGGCGCCTTGCGATGGTTCCGCGATACGGAACTATGTTCCACAATGACGCGGGAGCGATTCAACCGGGAAAGCGCCTGCAGGGGAATTGGTGAGAACCCGCGTATCAAGAATCGGCTTGCGCGGCCGATCGCGCGCGTGGCCGGGTGGCGGCAAGCACCAAAGCAAAAAGCCGGAAGCAAGGCTTCCGGCTTTTCTGGATTCGCTGGTGGGGCGTGAGTGACTCGAACACTCGACCTACGGATTAAGAGTCCGCTGCTCTACCAACTGAGCTAACGCCCCAACGAAGAAAAAGATTGTAGCAAGGTATCGAATGCGGCGCAAGAGCCTTTGCGGCATTTTTTGTGATGCCGGGCCGCTACAATGCAGGCCGCCATCATGCGCCTGCGCCCGGCACCGCATCCACCTGTTTGCCAGATCCATGCACGCCAGAGTCCTACGCTATCTCGACGAGGTCGTCCGCCGCGGTTCCATCCGCAAGGCGGCCGAGCACCTGCACGTGGCGCCGACCGCGGTCAACCGGCAGATCCTGGACCTGGAGGCGGAACTGGGCGCGCCGCTGTTCGAGCGCATCAACAAGCGCCTGCGGCTGACGCCGCTGGGCGAGATGGTGCTGGCCCATGTCCGCCAGACCCTGCGCGAGCACGACGCGCTGCGCGAGCGTATCGAGGACTTCAAGGGCGCGCGCCGGGGCGACGTCACGGTGGCGGTGACGGCGGGCCTGGCCGGCTCGCTGATGCCGTCGCTGGTGCATGACTTCCGCCAGCGCTATCCGGGCATCGTGGTGCGCGTCAATGACCTGCCGGTGGCCGATATCGTCGCGGCGGTGGAGCAGGGCGATGCCGACCTCGGGCTGGGCTATGACTTGCCGGAACTACCGGCCTTCCGTGCACTGGCCAGCAGCGACTGGCAGATCGGCGCGGTGGTGCCTCCGGGCCACGCGCTGGCGGCGCGGCCATCGGTGTTGCTGAGCGAGTGCGTCGGCTATCCGCTGATCCTGCCGGCACCCTCCTTGTCGATCCGCGGCCTCCTCGATGCGGCCTTCGCGCGCAATGCGATCGAAGTCTCGCCGGTGGCGGAGTCGACCTCGACCGTGCTGATCCGGCAACTGGTGCTGCTGGGTACCGGCATCGCGCTGCTGAACCCGCTCGACGTGATGGAGGAGCGCGCGCGCCAGGCGCTGGTGTACGTGCCCTTGCGCGACCGCCACCTGCAGGGCCAGACGCTGACGTTGGTGGCGCGCGCCGGCGGTCAGCTGAGCGCCGCGGCGGGGCTGATGGCCGAGCGCATCGGCGACGCGCTGGCGACGCTGTTCGCGCAAGCCCGCTGAGCCGGGCTTCTGGCAGATGTCCACTTTTTGTGGACAGGCTGCTCGGAATTCTATGCTTGGGAAGCGGCAGCGCGCCGCCGTAGACTGGCGGCAGATCGTATCTGCCCCCAATCCCATTCGCATCGAAAAAGGAATTCCGCCATGACCCTGATTGCCCTCAATGCCGACGTGCTGGTGACCATGGACGCGCAGCGCCGCGAGATCCGCGACGGCGCGCTGGTGGCCGAGGGCCCCGCCGTGCAGTGGGTCGGTCCCACCGCGGAGCTGCCGTCGCAATACCGGCGCATGGTCGACGACGGCAGCGCGCAGGTGCTCGACATGCGCGGCCGCGTGGTCACGCCCGGGCTGGTCAACACGCACCACCACATGTACCAGAGCCTGACGCGCGCGGTGCCGGCGGCGCAGGATGCCGAGCTGTTCTCGTGGCTCACCAACCTGTACATGCTGTGGTCGCATCTGACGCCGGAAATGATCGCGGTGTCGACCAAGACCGCGATGGCCGAGCTGATGCTGTCGGGCTGCACCACCACCAGCGACCACCTCTACCTGTTTCCCAACGGTTCGCGCCTGGATGATTCGATCGCCGCGGCGCAGGAGATGGGCATGCGCTTCCATGCCGCGCGCGGCTCGATGAGCGTGGGCCGCGGCAAGGGCGGGCTGCCGCCGGACGTGGTGGTGGAAGAGGAAGCCGCGATCCTGCGCGACAGCCAGCGGCTGGTGGAGCAGTACCATGACAGCGCACGCCACGCGATGCTGCGCGTGGTGCTGGCGCCGTGCTCGCCGTTCTCGGTATCGCGCGACCTGATGCGCGAATCGGCGGCGATGGCGCGGCACTACGGCGTGTCGCTGCATACGCATCTGGCCGAGAACGACAACGACATCGCCTATTCGCGCGAGAAGTTCGGCCTGACGCCGGCGCAGTATGCCGAAGACCTCGGCTGGGTCGGTCACGATGTGTGGCACGCGCACTGCGTCAAGCTCGACCACGAGGGCATCGCACTGTTCGCCCGCACCGGCACCGGCGTGGCGCATTGCCCGTGCTCGAACATGCGGCTGGCATCGGGCATTGCGCCGGTGCGCGCCATGCGCGATGCGGGGGTGCCGGTGGGCCTGGGCGTGGACGGCAGTGCGTCGAACGACGGCGCGCATATGCTCGGCGAGGCGCGCCAGGCGATGCTGCTGCAGCGGGTCGGCTACGGTCCGGCCGCGATGAGCGCGCGCGAGGCGCTGGAAATTGCCACGCTGGGCGGCGCGCGCGTGCTCAACCGCGACGATATCGGCGCGCTCGCGCCGGGCATGTCGGCCGATTTCGTCGCTTTCGACGTGTCGTCGGTCGGGTTTGCCGGCGCCGGCCACGACCCGGTGGCGGCGCTGGTGTTCTGCACGCCGGCCAGTGTCGCGGCCAGCGTGATCAATGGCAGGGAAGTGGTGCGCGACGGCGAGCTGCTGACAGCCGACCTGCCCGCGGTGCTGCTGCGCCATCGCGCGCTGGCGCGCACGCTGTTCGAACGGGCCAGCGTCGGCGCGTGACGAAGTGCTGCGGCGGCAGGGGTGATGGCCCGTGCCGCCGCAGATGCATGCGGTCCGAGCCGTCAAAAGCCGGTCCAAAGCAAAAGGCCGGAAGCATTGCTGCTTCCGGCCTTTCTTGCTTTCTTGTATTCGCTGGTGGGGCGTGAGTGACTCGAACACTCGACCTACGGATTAAGAGTCCGCTGCTCTACCAACTGAGCTAACGCCCCAACGAAGAACGAGATTTTAGCATGATTTCCGGCGCTGTCAATTGCCTGACGCAATTGCCATGGCAACCCGCGCAAACGCGCCCCGCGTGCGGAGGGGTTGGCCGACGGAACCGAATGGCAGTCGCGGTGGTCTTCCGAATGAACCCGTTCGCATAGGGTTCTACCCATACGATTTTGCCGGAGCCATGTTAGGATGTTTCTCCACTTGCATATGGAGGGCTGCACCGATGGATATCAAATTCCAAGAGCAAGAGCGCTACGACATCAATAACGAAGGCTTGTTGTTCCAGGCACTTGTCAATGGCGAGAAGGTGACTTGCGTGGTGACACGCGAAGCACTGTGGGAAGGTTTCAGCGCCGACCAGGTGCTGTCACTGGAAGAAGCATTCCGCGCCGGCCGCGAAACCATCGAACGCGCCGCCGTGGTGCTGATCGAGCAGGGCGCACCGCAGCCTATCGTCGTCAAGCGCGCCCACGTGGCGCCGATCTGATGCGGATGGATGCCCCGGCCCGCCCCAGGCAAGCCGCGGGCGCCCATCTGGCATCAGGGTTCAGAGCATAGGCCGTCCGGCCTTGCTTGCCAGCCGGCGCCGCCGGGGCAGGCAATCCCCAGTTTCTTCCGTTTTTCTTCTTTTTTTGCCGCCGTGACCGTGGCCAAGCGCGCCCGTGCGGGCGCTCCGTTCATGGCTGCGCGGACGCTGCCGGCGCCGCCGTGGCGCCCGGCCGCGACGCGCACTCCTCGAAGATGCGTACCGTGCAGCGGGCGCAGATTTCCGGCGACAGCTGGCCGATGATGGTGTGCAGCGCCTGCCGCTTGGTGGGGAACACATGGTCGGCGCCGAGCTTGTCGGCAAAGCCGGTCTGCGCCCAGGTCTGCAGCACCTGCGTGCGCGGACGGTGGAAGTACAGGTCGCCGCCAAGCGCGCGGCGCTCGCTCAGCTCGTGTTCCCACATTTCCGCGCCGGCGAGGTCGATGAAATTCATGCTCTTGGTCATCGCCAGCAGGTGGGTCTGGCTGGCATTGACGGTGCGCAGCCAGTGCAGGCGGTCGGTCACGTATTGCACCGCGCCGAAGTAGATCGCACCCTCCATGCGCAGCAGCTTGAGCTGCGGGCATTCCGGCTGCGGCCGGCGCAGCTCGTCCAGCGGCGTGAAACGCCGGCCGGGGTCGTCGGCATCCGGCACCAGGCTGCGCACGGCCGGCCGCGAGGTGCGGTAGAGGTAGGCCACCAGCGACAGCACGGTGCCGAGCAGCACCGCCATTTCCAGCCGGATCACCAGGGTGGCGGCGAAGGTGCCGATGGCGATCGCGAACTCGGTGCGGCTGAGCGTGAAGATGCGGCGCAGCCGCGCGATGTCGAGCAGGCCCCATGCCACCAGCAGCAGCATCGCGGCGATCGCCGCCATCGGGATCTGCGCCAGCAGCGGCGCGCTGACCGCCACCAGCGCCACCAGCCACAACGCCGAGAACACGCTCGCCAGCGGCGTGCGCGCGCCGGCCTCGAAGTTGGGCACCGAGCGGTTGAGCGAGCCGCAGGAGATATAGCCGGAGAAGAAGCCTCCCGCGATATTCGACAGGCCCTGGCCGATGAACTCGCGGTTGGCATCGATATGCTGGCCCGAGCGCAACGCCACCGCCTTGGCAATCGAGATCGACTGCCCCAGCGCGACGATGGTCAGCGCCGCGGCGATGCCCAGCAAGTCGGGCAGCTTGCGCCAGTCGACGTCCGGTACCTGGAAGTGCGGCAGCGCCGACGGAATCGGCCCGACCACGTTGACGTGGTGGCCGCCGGCCTGGTTCAGCAGCAGCGCCACGCCATAGCCGGCCAGCAGGCCCAGCAACATGAACGGCAGGCGCCGCCACAGCCGCTTGCACAGCAGCGTCACCGCCAGCGTGACCGCGCCGACCATGGGCGCGTCCCAGTTGATGGCATCGGCATGCTCGAACAGGTGGCGCAGCACGCCGAAGGCGCTGGTGCCGGTCGGCACCGACAGGCCGAACAGGTCCTTCAGCGCGTACAGGCCGATCAGCGTCGCCGCGCCGCAGGTAAAGCCGAGCAGCACCGACGGCGAAATAAAGTTGGCCAGAGACCCCAGCCGCAGCGTGCCCACCGCCAGCTGCATCACGCCGACCACGATGGTCACCGCCAGCGCCAGGCCGATATAGGCCGGGCTGCCCGCGAACGCGAGCGGGCTCAGCATCGCGAACAGCGCCAGCGAGTTGGCGTTGGTCGGCCCCGACATGACGTGCCAGCTGGAACCGAACAGCGCCGCGACGATGCACGGCACCACCGCACTGTAGATGCCGTACTGCGGCGGCAGGCCGGCGAGCGTGGCGAACGCCACCCCCTGTGGCAACACCAGCACGGCGCCGAGCAGCCCTGCCACCAGGTCGGCGCGCAGCGTGGTCGGGTCGACGCGCTGGCTCCATGGGAACAGGCGCGGCAGCAGGGATGTGGTGGTGGGCGAGGGCATCGGCAATAAGGCGGCGCGCTAGCCGGCTTCGCCGCCGCGTCCGGACGGCGGCAGGGCGGCGGGGGCAGGCTCAGTGGGTTGAGGTGCGGCCGGCCGCGGGCCCAGGCTGGCCAGCATGGCGTCGAGCGCGCGATAGACCTCGGCCAGGCGCTCCGCCCCCAGCTGCTGCGCGAGCTGCTGGTAGCGGGCCTCGATCAGCGGTTCCATCTGCGCGATGACGTCGTGTGCGGCATGGGTCAGGCTGACCAGCTGGCGGCGCTGGTCAGTGGCCGAGCGCGTGCGTTCCACCAGCCCGGCGTCTTCCATGCCTGCCAGCATGCGGGTCAGGCTCGGGCTCAGGATCAGGCAGGCCTCGGCGAGCTGGTTGGGCTCCATCGGGCCGCGCTCGTTGAGCGTGCGCAGCACGCGCCATTGCTGCTCGGTCACGCCGAACTGTCGCAGGATCGGCCGGAAGCCGGCCAGCAACGCTTCGCGCGCTTGCAACAGCAGGTGGGGGAGATTGCGATGGCGAAACATGGCCTGGGCGGGAGCGCTCATGCCCGCAGTGTAGCGGGCACCGCCGCGCACGCAGAGCGGGGCTTGCCCGGGCTTGCCTGAACCGGCGCCTTGCGCCAGCGCGGCCGCCGCGCGCGCACGGCGGCGCGGCTCAGCCGCAATGCAGCGTCGCCACCACCGGCGTGTGATCGGACGGCTGCTCCCATGTGCGCGGCACCCGGTCGATCACGCAGGCGGTGCACTGCGCGGTCAGCGCCGGCGACAGCAGGATATGGTCGATGCGCAGACCGGCATTGCGCCGGAATGCCAGCATGCGGTAGTCCCACCACGAGAACGCCTTCTCCGGCTGCTCGAACTTGCGGAACGCATCGGCCAGGCCCAGTTCGAGCAGCGCGGCAAAGGCGGCGCGCTCAGGCGGCGAGACCAGGTTCTGGCCTTCCCACTTGGCCGGGTCGTGCACGTCGCGGTCTTCCGGCGCGATATTGAAGTCGCCCAGCAGCGCCAGGCGCGGGTGGCGCGCCATTTCCTCGCGCAGCCACGCGGTCATCGCTTCGAGCCATTGCAGCTTGTAGGCGAACTTGTCCGAGTCGGGCGCCTGTCCGTTGGGGAAGTAGGCGCAGACCAGGCGCAGGTCGCCATAGGTCGCCGCGATCACGCGCTGCTGCGCGTCCTCGAAGCCCGGGATGTTGCGCACCACGTCGACCGGGCCGGGCATGCTCGCGTCGCGCGCCAGGATGGCGACGCCGTTGTACGTCTTCTGGCCGGTGTAGATGCTGTGGAAGCCGGCGTTCTCCAGTTCGGCAAGCGGGTACTTGTCGTCGGGCAGCTTCAGTTCCTGCAGGCACAGCGCGTCGACCGGCGCGCCGGCCTGGTCCTGCTCGGCCAGCCACTGCAGCACCTGCGGCAGGCGTACTTTCAGCGAATTGACGTTCCAGCTGGCGATCCTCATATTTCCTTGCATGCCTTATCCTGTAAGGGTTTCGCGCTTGGCGCTGTTTCCGATACCCCTAAACATACCACCAAGCGAGATTGATACCCCGTAGGCGTAACGTGCTGTCACGCCATATCATCGGGCGTCACTCTGCCACATCCTCAACGGCAGGGGTAGCCCCGCTGTCCGGCTGCTCGGCCTCAAGGGTGCACCGATACCCCCCGGCGTCCAGGCTGTGCTCCACCCGGCTGATAATCCAGTCCGTGGGGATGCCAGGTCGCCAGCCGGACAGGATCAGCTTGGCTTCGGCCGCCAGGTCGGTGCGGCCTGGTAAGGTCACGGACAGGGTGACCTTGCCGCGCTCGCGCCGGGACAGTTCGGCGCGGGCCGCCGCCAAGGCCATTTCCTGCGTGGGGTAATACTGGCGCAGTCGGCGCACCGGCTCGCCTTTCCCCACCTTCACTTCGTGCCGCTTGGCCTGCTTGACGGCGTGCCAGTAGGCCACCACCATGCCTGCCGTTTCCCGCTTGGACTGGACCATGCGCCAGCTGGTGCGGTCGGTCGGCAGCAGGGTGATGGTGGGCAGGTCGGCGCCGCCCACGGTCTTGGCTTCGCCGCGCTTGGCCAGCACCAGCTTTCCGCCCGCCGGCTTCACCACCGCGTCATATTTCTTGGCAATGCGCACCAGAAGGTTCAGGTCCGATTCGTCCGCTTGGTCGATGTGGGGCAGGGGGATGGCCTGCAGGGACGCGGCCACGGCGGGTTCCAGGCCGTGTTCCTTGGCGATCTTGGCCACCATGGCGGACAGCTTGGTGCCCTTCGGCCAGCTGCGGGTTTTCTGACTCTGCAGGTTCACCTTGCCGCCCTTGCTGGCGTCATACGGCGCCGCTCGCGCGCGGATGACCATTTCCCCAGGGTCGCCGGCCAGTTCCAGTTCATCGAACACGAACAGTCCCATGCGCTGGGTGGCGCCGTCATACCCCAGGAACAATTCCAGTTCCGCGCCGGCGGACGGCACCTGGATGGGCGCCAGCGGGTCATGATCGGCCAGCACGATTTCCAGCATGTCGCTGGCCATGCCGGCTTCGTCGGTGAACCGCAGGGACACGAGGCGGTCCAGGATGGTGGCGGTAATGTCGGTGCTGTTGGCCACCAGGCGGAAGTCAGGGCGCACGGGGTCTATCAGTCCCACAGCCGCACCCCCTGTTCGGTGGCAGGCGTCGGCAGGTCCGGCAGCGTGATGGTCACACCGGCCGGCAGCAGCGGGCCGCGATCAGCCAGGCCGGGGTTGGCGTCCAGCAGGCGTTCCACCACCAGGCCGTCGCGGGTGCCGTAGTAGTTCCATGCGATCTGGTCCGGCGTATCGCCGTCGCGTGTCAGGTATTCGGTGGCCATCAGTCGAAGCGCCGCAGGTTCATGGTGAATTCCTGGCGGCGCGGAACGCCACCAGCCGCAAAAATGGTTTGCCCTTCCTCTATCCGCTCGACCACCCAGCGCCCCATGATGGCGCCTTGTCCGCTCACCAGCATCTGCGGCTGGCCGGCGGCTGCCGCTGCGCGCATGCGCTCCACCTGCCCCCTACCGCCTCGCCACTCCGGGTAAATCACGCCCCTCAGCGTCATGGTGTCGGCGCCGGGTCCGGTGAACTGCAGCGCCTCGCGCTGGCCATAGCGTTCCTGGCTCGGCCACCGGTATTCCGTGCTGCGGCTCAGTTCCTGGTATGCGGCCGTGGTGATGCCGAACTGGAACGAACCCAGCTGCATCATCATCACCTGGCCGATGGCATAGCCCAGCATCATTGGTTTGCCCCATCGTACATGGCCCCACGCCGCTGGATGCCCTGTTCGCTCTTGATGCGGCGCATGACTTCATCCGCAATCGCCTTGTTGTCCTGGCCTGGCTGCGTCTTGATATCGAAGGTGTACTGGCGCTGGTCCGTAACCTGGGCGCCTGCGCCGCGCGCCGTGGCCATGGGCGGCACGGCTGGCAGGGCAGGTGCAGGGCCGGCCGCAGCCGGCGCCGGCGAATCACCGAACCCGAAAAACGATTTCGTTTTCTGCCAGCCCTGGCCGATGGCTTCGATTTTGCCGGTGATCCATTCCAGTGCCTGGCGCGCGGACGCGGTGATATCGGCCCACAGGTTCTGAAACCAGGCGCGGATGGGTTCCCAGTTGGCGATGACCAGGCCCAGCGGATGGAACTTGAAAAACACACCCTGCAGCCAGTCCCACGTGCCCTGCGCCGCCTTCGTGATGCTGCCCCACAGGTCCACGAAAAACGCCTTGATGGGTTCCCAGTTCTTCCACACCAGCATGGCGCCGGCTGCCAGCAAGGTAATCAGGATGCCGATGGGGTTTGCTCGCACGGCAACGTTCAGCGCGGTTACCGCCCACGTCACGCCGGTGATGGCCAGCTTGACGGCGCCGAACCCAGCGAACGCTCCCACCACCACGCCGATGTTTTCCACCAGTGTGCGGTTCTCGCGCACGAAGTCCGCCACAGAACTGGACGCGCTGGCGAACGCGCCCATTACGCGGTTCACCGCCGGCAGCAGCACGGAACCGATGTTCACGGACACTTCCGTGACGCGGTTCTGCAGCAGCTGCCACTGGGCCAGGGTGCTGGCGCGCTGCGCTTCGAACTCGCGCGACATGCTGCCCTTGGCTTCGGCGCTGGTGGCCAGTTCGATCTGGCGGCGGTACTCGCCAACGTTGTTGGCCAGCTTCGCCAGCGTGTCGCTGTGTTCCAGGCCCACCAGTTCCACCATCACGCCCAGCTGCTTGTCCTTCGGCAGCTTGTTGACGGCTTCCAGCACCTTCAGGATGGTGCCCTGGGCATCCACCTGCATGCCCTTCTGCACGGCCGCCGTGGACAGGCCGATTTCCTTCATGGCGGCCTTGAATTTCTTGGTGCCCTTGTCCGCCGCCGCCAGCTTCTGGAACAGCGCATTGGTGGCCGTGCTGGCGGTTTCCGTGCGCTCGCCCAGCGTCAGCAGCGTGGAACCCAGCGCCGCCATCTGCTGGCCGGTGACCTTCACAGCCGCCGCCACGCCGCCGGTGCGCGTCAGGAATTCGATGATATCGCCGCCCTTGGAAATGGCGTTGTCATCCAGGTAGTTGATGGCGTCCGCCAGTTCACCGATGGCCGGGATGGGGATTTTGAACAGGCCGGCAACCTTGCCCATGTTGTCCGCCAGTTCGGCGGCTGGCAGGTCGAACGCGGACGCCATCATGGCGGCGGTGCGGGTGAACCCGATAAGCTCATCCCTGGCCACGCCCATGCGAGCGCCGGCGGCCACCATTTCCGCCAGGTCGTTGGTGGTCAGCGGGATTTCTCGGCCCAGCAGCTGCACCTGCTTGGCCATGTCGAAATAAACGCCGGTTGTCGCGCACGCCGGCAACCCGAAGAACCCGCGTTGGAACGATGCCAAGCGCGAGCACAAGTCCTTCATGAACGCCATGCTGCAGTCGCCGCTGCACATCGTGGCGTGCATGCGGGCGCGCGAGAAGGTCAAGCTGGTCAAGGTGAACGGCAAGACCGAGTACGAACCGCAGGGCGTCCTGCCGATCCAGGAAAAAAATTTCACCTTCGAATTGACCGCCAGCATGATGCTGTGGAACGGCGGCAAGCAGCGCGAAATCATCAAGTGCCCTGCGGAACTGCAGCCGATGTTCGGCACGGCAGGCGAGTGGGCGGAAGGCTATCTGACCGCAGAACAGGGCAAGGCGCTGCGTGACTGGGTGGACGGTGCGAAGCAGCTGGACGATGGCGTGCAACGCGCCCGCGACAGCCTGCAGATGGCCTGCGAGAAGGGCATGGAGGCCCTGGTGGCAGCGTGGAAGGCGCTGCCCGCGAAGGTGCAGCGCGCAATCGGCCCGAAGGGCTGCCCCGACGACCTGAAGAAATCCGCCATGGCATTCGACCAGGAGCGCGCTGAAGCCGCGGCAGGCGGCGCCGAACTGGCCGACCTGAACGCGTCGGTACTCGGCGGCCAGGCTGCGTAAGGGAAGGGGATCAGCGATGGGACAGCCCGCAGAAAAGAAATTCCTTTCCGCCGACGAACTGGTGGCGCGCTGGGGTGACGCTATTCACCCCGGCACGCTGGCCAACTGGCGCGTGCAGGGCAAGGGACCGGCATTCATCAAGCTGGGCGCGAAGGTGCGCTATCCCATCGCCCAGCTGGAACAGTGGGAAGCCGCGCACATGGTCGCGGCGAATGACAACAACATCAATTAGGGAAATGCCGCCGGTCGGCGGCACCGCAGGGGTACAAGAAAAATGCTGGCCAAACTGAACGAAGTACACGAAGCATATCTGAGCAAGGAACGGGTTCATCAGGACATGGTTGCGCTGCGCGCTGTCGGCTATGAAAGCCTGGCCGCAGTGCTGAAGGAAGCGCTGTTCCAGGCGGCGCACGGCAAGGGTGCGGAACGCCATGCGCAGGGCGCGCCATTCGATGAACAGCCGATGCAGCAGCTGGTTGACCTGTATGGCATGGGCTTTGCGCTGGGGCAGGCCGCCAAGAAGATGCAGGAGAGCCAGCGCCTGCCGCACGACCGAGCAAGGGCCGAACTGCTGGGTGCCATCAACTACATCGCTGGCGCCGTCATCGCCATGGACCGCCAGAAGGTCGAAAAGCCGCCGTCTGTTGCAGCGAACGACAGCGAAATCGGATGGTTCAGCTGGGGCGGCGGCGAATGCCCGGTGCAACACAACGATGTGGTGGAAGTCCGCCTGCGTGATGGCGACGGCAGCCATACCGGCAAAGCTTCGTTCTTTGACTGGAAGCACGACCACGACCTGGCTGATGTTGTGGCGTACCGCGTAACGAGGAAAGCAACGCATGGCTGACGATATCGACCGCGCCCAGGAGCGCGATGCAGCCAACTTGGCTGATGCGCTGGCCGCGCAGCGTACCCGCGCCAAGACGGCCGCGCACCTGGTGGCCACCGGCGAATGCCTGAACCCACACTGCTGCGAACCGTTCGCGGCGAATGACGAAGGACGGCTGTTCTGCGGCCCCGGCTGCGAACAGGACTACCAGCGCCTGAAGCGCGCTGCTTGATTTTCAAATCATGCCGCCGGCATTGGGCAGGCGGCAATTTCATAGGCGTAACGTCACCATGAGCACTACCCACAACATCGATAGCCGCGTCGAAATCATCCCGCACGAAGTCGAAGGCATCGTGGATGGCATTTTTACTGACCGTCGCGGCACCCAGTACCTGGTCGAATACAAGGACAAGGCCGGCGCAATCCAAAGCCGCTACTACGCGCCGGAACAGCTGCGCACCATCTAACCACACACGGCCGGTGCGACGCCGGCCGCCACCATCACGCAAACACCAGACACCATGGCCTCATCCCTGAACAAAATGCAAATCATCGGCAACCTGGGGAACGATCCCGAAACCAGGTACATGCCCAGCGGCGATGCCGTAACGAACCTTAGCGTGGCCACCACCGACAGGTGGAAGGACAAGCAGTCCGGCGAGACGAAGGAGGCCACCGAATGGCACCGCGTGTCGTTCTTCGGCAAGCTCGCGGAAATCGCAGGCCAGTATCTGCGCAAGGGTAGCAAGGTCTATATCGAAGGCAGCCTGCGCACCCGCAAGTGGCAGGACCAGTCCGGTCAGGACCGGTACACCACGGAAATCCGCGCGGACAACCTGGTGATGCTGGATGGCAAGCCGGCAGGCGAGGGCAACGGCAACGGCAACGGTGGCGGTGGCGGTGGCGGTGGCGGCGGTAGCTCGCGCCCGCCGGCACAGGGCGGCGGTGGCCAGCAGCAGCGCCCGCAACAGGGGCGTGCACCGTCAAACGGCTTCGAAGATATGGACGATGACGTGCCCTTCTGAGGCCACCCGTAGCAATCACGCAACCCGGCGGCCCGTACTGGCGCCGGGTTTCTTTGTTTACGCTATGCTATGTGACGTTGCCGAAACAAAGGCAGCACGGGATTGGCGTCCCGAACTTCCAGGCGTACGTACGCCGCTCGCGCGGCTTGCGTGCGCTCGCCCGACCTCGCCTATGGTGGCGCCGGGCGGGAGCCCCTTCGGGGGCGCAGGTCCTGGAGTCCTGTACGCCAATCCCGTTCGGTCGCCACCCCCACAATTGGCGTTGTTGGGTGATGACTTTAGCCCCACTCCAGGAGTTTATTTTGTCGGAAGTCCCCAACGTCGCGGAACCGCGCACGCCACCAGTCGCACTGGTATCCCCGCCACCCGCACCGCCCCCAGCCGTCGCAGAGAACAGCCGTTATGGCGCCAGCGCGCTCTACCGGGAAGGCGCCACCACGGTATCGTCCACGCATGAGCGGCGCACGCCCATGCAGCTTGCCGCGGCGCGAGCTGGCCAGCTTCATGCGCTGCTGCAGCTGGCGAACTCCGGCAGCGGATTGCCCGCCCACATGACCCTGGACGAACAGGCGCGAGACAATATCCTCGCACTCGCCGAACGCCTGGCCAACGAAGTGGCCATGCTGACAGATATGGGTATCTGAACCCAGAAACGCAAAACCCGCCAGATGGCGGGTTTTTTGTGCCGGCTTACGCGGTATGCGCTGCGGCGCCCCTCGCTGGTATGCAGGTCGGCGGGGCCATCTCACAAGAGTTGGGGTGTGGCTGCTCAAGGGCTTAGGGCCTGTTGACAATCAGCAACGAGGGGGCTGTTAACTTGTGAAGGATTCTGTTTACATCCTGTCTTTTGCGGGAAGACAGGATGCCAAGGTTGATGCTCAGCGATGACCAATACGAACGGATCGCACCATTGCTGCCCGGCAAGGCCACGGACCCGGGTCGAACGGCGGCGGACAATCGACTGTTTGTCGAGGCCGTGCTGTGGATGGCGCGTACCGGCAGCCCATGGCGCGATCTACCGCCCGATTTCGGACCTTGGAACAGTGTGTACAAACGCTTTGCCAGATGGTCTCGGGCGCAGGTGTGGCACACGGTATTTGCTGGGCTTGCGGGCGACGCCGACTTCGAGGAAGTCTTCATCGACAGCACCATTGTGCGTGCCCACCAGCATGCCGCCGGCGCGCCCCAAAAAAAGGCGATCAGGCGATCGGCCGCTCGCGGGGCGGATTGACCACCAAGATTCATGCGCTGGTCGATGGATTGGGTATGCTCGCGCGCTTTCGCCTGACCGGCGGCCAAGCGGGGGACAGCCCCGAAGCGCTGCCTTTGCTTGACGAACTGAAACCCGCCAGTCTGGCGGCCGACAAAGCCTACGATTCGAACGCGATCCTGCAACACCTGGAGTCCGCGGGCATTCAAGCCGTCATACCCAGTCGTGCCAATCGTCTTGAACAACGCCCCCTCGACGAGCATCTGTACGCCTCACGAAATTTGGTCGAACGCTTCTTCTGCCGCATCAAGCAATTCCGCCGCGTTGCCACGCGCTATGACAAGCTCTCCGAACGCTTCTCATCATTCGTTGCGCTCGCCGCCGCATTCATCTGGATCTGCTGATTGTCAACAGGCCCTAACACGTAGTCACCGGGTCCGATTGCGCGTCGGATAGCGGGCATACGCTAGTGGTTTTTCACCTTCAGCTTGGCCACGCGCCTGGCGACTGACTCAGACGGGCATACGGTGATGGCTAACCGCTTTGCCTTGCATAGCATCAATCGCCAGGCGTGTGGCGCCTGGTTTCCCAAGCTTCACGCGGGCCGGTTACGCCGGCCAATCGGGTTCTGGTTTCGAGAGAACCACTGCGCCCTTGGTAGACATTTAAGGTGTCCGTCTTGAAGGGTTACCATCCAGACACCGAAAACACACTTTCTGAAATGCGCTTTCGGTGTCTGGCACCGGGCCGTCTATTCCGACCTGTCAGTTTTCCAGCAGTCCGCTATGCGGCAGTCCCCACCACCGCACAGCGAGATTCGATTATATGCCAGAAATGTCCATTGTGTGTTGTTTTTGGTATTTATCGACAATTTCGTCAATCCAGTTAGCCCAGTCTTGCAGCATGGTGCGGCGCTCTGGCTTGTACTCATGGCGGTTGTAGGCGGCGCGCACCTTGTCCGCTGGGGCGTGCGCCAGGCATCGTTCGATCACGTCCGCGTTGGCACCCAGTTCGTTGAAATGCGTGCTGAACACAGCCCGCCAGCCGTGCATGGTTTCGCCGCGGTAGCCAATGCGCTCCAGAAGGGCGTTGGTGCTGCGCTCGGCCATCGGGCGCGTGGAGTCCAGGCGGTTGGGGAAAATCAGGTCATTGCCGTTCGAAATCTCGCGGAGCCGGCGAAGGATGGCGACGGCTTGGGTGGATAGCGGCACCCAGTGCTGGCGACGCGCCTTCATGCGCTCCGCGGGGATCACCCATTCGGCGGCATCAAGGTCAATCTCCGACCAGCGGCCGCTGGTGATTTCCGCCTTCCGGCATGCCGTCAGGACAACCAGGCGCACTGCTGCGATGGTCTCGGGGTTGGCCGTGCAGCGGCCAAGGGCATCCAGGAACCCGCCAATCTTGCCTTCCGCCATGGCGACGTGGGGTGTCTGAGCGCGGCGGGTCAGGACGCGCGACGGCGGCACCGGGTTGCCTTCGACCAAGCCAACGTCAATGGCGTATTCGAAGATGCCGCTCAGATAGGTGCGCAGATTCTTGGCAACCTCTGGCGTCTTGGCGTCTATGCGCTTCAGGAACGCGGCGATTTCCTGCCGGCGGATGGCGTCGATTGTCTTCTGGCGGAACTCCGGCACCAGGTACTTGGTGATCTCGTTTTTCCGCTGCTTGATGGTCACCGGGGCCAGCTTGGCTTCGGTGGCGCTCCGCCATCCTTGCAGGACGGTTTCGAAGGCGCCCGCCGACTCGCGCAGCCTGTCCTGGACGGCCTTGGCGCGTTCCGCTTGGCGCGTGTGTACCGGATTGTCACCGGCCGCCACCATGGCGCGGGCGGTTCGATGCTCGTTCCGCGCCGCTGACAGCGATACGTCTGGATACGCGCCGATGGAGTGCAGCCCCTCGCGCCCATGCAGGCGGAACTTGTAGCGCCACAGCTTTGCGCCGTTCGATTGCACCAGAAGGTACAGGCCGCCGCCGTCTGTCATCTTGTACGGCTTGTCGGCTGGCTTGGCGTTCCTGACCAGCGCATCGGTCAGGCTGCGGGCTATGTTGTCGGCCATAAAAAAGGTTCATCGAGGAATTCCGGGGAAGGCTGCGCGGATTTTGAGGAAGAAGTATTCCTCGTCGCGATAGCCGTACGCGCGGCGCTTGATGACCTTGATGGTGTTGTTGATGCCTTCGACCACGCTGGTGTTCAATGGGTGGCGGCAGCGGGCCAAGATGCCATGCCAGTAGCCTTGCAGGCGCTTCGCAAACAACTCCAGGGCAGGTATTCGGCTCTGCCGAGCCTGCTCGCACCATTGCTCCCAAGCTTTTTGCGCCCACGCCGGGCGGCGGTAGAACCATAGC
>NZ_AQUR01000099.1 GCF_000372525.1 Cupriavidus neocaledonicus | reverse complement strand
GATGCCGCGCGAACTCCCGCCTATCGAGTACGGCAGCGAT
The DNA here is from genome assembly GCF_000372525.1 of Cupriavidus neocaledonicus. GTDB lineage: Bacteria > Pseudomonadota > Gammaproteobacteria > Burkholderiales > Burkholderiaceae > Cupriavidus > Cupriavidus neocaledonicus. The sequence continues at coordinate 160,281 of NZ_AQUR01000099.1, read as the reverse complement.
GACATCGTGCGGAAGGTGGGCGACGGTGGGCGCATCTGCTTCCGGGGAAAGACGTTCCGGGTCGGAAGAGCCCTGATCGGAACGCCCGTAGCGCTGCGCCCTCGCGTGGATCTGGACGGCACCTTTGACGTCTACTTCTGCCATCAAAAGGTGGCCACGATAGACCTACAGCAAGCCTATTAAACTGGAGACTGGACTGTTACCCATGTCCTGGCACATGTGTTACCCATGTCCCCGGTCCATACAGCGTGCGGGAGAGGGGAGCCAACCAGCGCGGGATCATGACTTCCCGCCCTCCTCATCATGCAAATGCTCGATGATCGCCGCCACCCGGTCGCCCAGGTACTTGTTGGCCGAGATCTCCAGCGCCCGCATCATCTCGGTCTCGGCCATCACCAGCGCCAGCGGGCGGATGCGCCACAGGATGTCGACCAGCCGCGGCACGTCCTGCGGCGGCGGCAGCTTGCCCTCGCCGAAGCGGTCCAGTTCGCGCACCACGGTGGCGACGATGTGGTCCGACACCGCCTGGAAATGCCCGCGCGACTGCGCGATGATCTCCAGCACGTCTTCCAGCGCAAAACCCGCGTGCGCGATCTCGGCGCCCGCGGCCAGCGCGCGCGGGCTGCGCGCCAGGTAGCCCAGCCCGTCCGGTTCCAGCAGTCCCAATGAGATCGCCTTGGCCAGCGCCGGGCGCGAGATCGCCCGGCCGAACAGCCGCGCCAGCGCCAGGTAGGAATAGTGGCGCGGGGTCTCGTTGGTCCACGGGCTGCTGATCGCGGTTTCCAGCCCCAGGATCGAGCGCAGGTCGTGCCCTTCGACGATGGCCTTGAGCAGCTCGGTGATGTTGGCCAGCGTGTAGCCGCGCGCCAGCAGGTGGTGGATCAGCTTGAGCCGCCCCAGGTGCGCCTGGGTGTAGATGCCGACTCGCCCGCGCCGCTGCGGCGGGTCGATCAGGCCGCGGTCCTGGTACGAGCGCACGTTGCGCACCGTGGTGCCGGCCACGCGCGCCAGTTCGTCGATGGTGTATTCCGGGGCGGGCGGCGGTCCGGATGCGGCGGACCCCGGGCGGGGCGAAGGCGAGGGTTGGCGGCGCCGGGTCAGTGTCATGCCAAAAATTCTAACCGAGGAACGCGGCCGCCAAAGTGGCGCCGGCTTTTGCCGATAATGAAGGCATTGCCCCCACCCTGACCGCCCGTTTCCCATGCATATCCGCTGGCTCGAAGACTTCGTCTGCCTGGCCCAGGCCGGCAGCCTCGCGCGCGCCGCCGAGCTGCGCAACGTGACCCCACCCGCCTTTGGGCGGCGCATGCAGGCGCTGGAGGTCTGGGCCGGTGCCCCGCTGATCGACCGCAGCGCCTTCCCGGTGCGCCTGACCGCCGAAGGGCGCCAGTTCCTGGAAGCGGCGCAGAGCGCGTTGCGCACGCTCGATGACACCCGCCTGGCGCTGCGCGCCGCGCACCGCGCCGACGCCAGCACCGTGACCATCGCCACCGGCAAGACGCTGGCGCGCTCGATGGTGCCGGCCTGGCTCGCGGGCCTGCGCGAGGCGCTGCGCCAGGAGCCGGCGGCAGCGGGCTTCCGCACGCGCCTGTCGACCTTCCCGATGCACGACGCGCTGGCGATGTTCGCCGAGGGCGATGCCGACTTCCTGCTGTGCTACAGCCCGCCCGACCTGCCGGTTATGCTGGACGATGCGCGCTACCAGTTCCACCTGGCCGGCGTGGAGCGGCTGGTGTGCGTCAGCGCGGCCGACGCGCGCGGCGCGCCGCTGCACCGGTTGGGGACGGGCAAGACCGCCGGGAAGACCGCGGCCCGGCCGGTGCCGATGATCGCCTACGCCGAGACCCTGACGCTGGGGCGCATGGTCAACCAGGAGATCGCGCGCCGCAAGCTGGCATCGCGCCTGGACGTGATCGCGGTCAGCGACTTTGCCGAGTCGGTGCACGAGATGGTGCGCCAGCGCATGGGCCTGGCCTGGCTGCCGGCGCGGCTGATTGCCGACGACCTGCGCGACGGCCGGCTGGTGCGCGCCATCGCCGCCCCGCGCGAGGATGATGGCGGCGACCTGGCGCTCGACATCCGCCTGTACCGCCCGCGCGCGCCGATGCGGCCGCTGGCCGAGGCGTTCTGGCAGGCGGCCGTGCAGGCGCCGCGCTGAACCGCCCCGGCGCTGGCATTGCCGCCATTGCCAAATCGGCAACCGCGGTTGCCAAAGCCGCACGCCGCGCGGGTCCCGCGCTTCTAACATCGGTCCACAACCACGATTCCGGGACCCCGAGCCAATACCATGAAGACCACCCTGCGCGCGGCCGCTGCCGCACTCTGCCTTGCCGCTTGCGCCGGCGCCGTTTCCACCGCCGCCGCCGCGACCGAGGCCTGGCCTGGCAAGCCGATCACGCTGGTGGTGGGCTACACCGCCGGCGGCAGCGTCGACCTGGTGGCCCGCACCATCGCCCCGGAACTGGGCAAGCGCCTGGGCCAGAGCGTGGTGATCGAAAACCTGGGCGGCGCCGGCGGCACCATCGGCGCTTCCAAGGTGGTCAAGGCAGAAGCCGACGGCTACACGCTGCTGATGGGCTCGGGCAGTGAAGTGTCGATCGCCCGCCTGACCAACCCGGCGGTGCGCTATGACGGCGAGAAGGACCTGGCGCCGGTGACCTTTGTCGGCACCCAGCCGATGGTGCTGGTCGGCAAGCCCGGCCTGCCGGCCAAGAACGCGGCCGAGCTGATCGCGCTGGCCAAGGCCCAGCCGGGCAAGCTGGCCTACGCCTCGTCCGGCGTCGGCACCCCGCTGAACCTGGCGGGCGAGCTGATCAAGCAGCAGGGCCAGGTCAACATCACCCATGTGCCGTACAAGGGCGCTTCGGCCATGGCGACCGACCTGCTCGGCGGTCAGATCGACCTGGCGGTGATGGTGCTGTCGTCGGCGCTGCCGCATATCCAGGCCAATCGCGTGCAGGCCTACGGCGTGACCGGCGCCAAGCGCTCGCCGGTGGCGCCGAACGTGCCGGCGCTGGCCGAGACGCCGGCGCTCAAGGGCGTGGACATGGGCGTCTGGTTCGGCCTGATGGGTCCGGCCAAGCTGCCGCAGCCGGTGGTGGCGCGCCTGAACACCGAGATGCAGGCCGTGCTGGCGATGCCGGAGGTGAAGAAGAAGCTGGCCGAGGCCGGCGTGGAGGTAGCGCCCGCCAATCCGGCGCAGTTCGGCAGCTTTATCAAGCGCGAGACCGGGCGCTATCGCACCATCGTGCAGACGGCGGGGATTCAGCAGTAAGTGCCTTGGCGATATCGCCATTGCCTACGCTCACCCTCACCCCCGCCCCTCTCCCGCGCGCGGGAGAGGGGCGAACGCAATCGGCACCAGCCGGAGCTGAGGCCTTACTGAATCTGCCGGTTTGCTCACCTCTCCCGCCTGCGGGAGAGGGGCGGGGGTGAGGGCCGGCGCCGGCAGCACCGCTGACCTCATCCCATCTCATACATCGACCCGGCAGGCACCGACCCGCCAGGCACCCCGAACACACCGACTCCAATGACCCACCAGCCCACCGCACCCTTGGAAGCCTACCCCGTCGACGTCGCCTTCCCCGACATCCGGCCCTACGCCGACGGCAACACCGGCATCCCCTACCTCTACACCTTCGACAGCGGCCTGCCCGGCCCGCACGTGATGATCAACGCGCTGACCCATGGCAACGAGGTCTGCGGCGCCATTGCCGTCAAGGCGCTGCTGGACCACGGCCTGCGCCCGCGCCGCGGCCGCCTGACGCTGGCCTTTGCCAACGTCGATGCGTACCACCGCTTCGATCCCGCCAGCCCGGATGCCTCGCGCTTCGTCGACCAGGACTTCAACCGCGTCTGGACCGCGAAGGTGCTCGATGACGCCAGCCTGGATTCATCTGAGCTGCGCCGCGCACGCGCCATGCGCCCGGTGATCGATACCGTCGACCTGCTGCTGGACCTGCATTCGATGCATGAGAAAAGCCGGCCGCTGATCGTCTCGGGGCCGCTGGACAAGGGCATCGCCCTGTCGCGCGCGCTCGGTGCGCCGGCCGATGTGATCGTCGACGAAGGCCACCCGGAAGGCCGCCGCATGCGCGACTACGATGGCTTCGGCGACGCCGCCAGCCCGCGCAACGCGCTGCTGATCGAATGCGGCCAGCACTGGGAACCGGCCGCCGTGACGGTGGCCCGGGACAGCACCGCGCGCTTCCTGCTGCATGCCGGCATCGTCGCGGAGAGCGACCTGCCCGCCGGCTGGCTGCAGCCGCTGCCCGCCGCGCAGCGCGTGGTGCGCGTGACCGAGCCCGTGGTGGCCACCAGCATGGACTTCCGCTTTGCCGGCCCCTACACCGGGCTCGAGACCTTTACCGAGGCCGGGACCGTAATCGGCTGGCGCGACGGTGAGCCGGTGGTGACGCCGTATCCGGATTGCGTGCTGGTGATGCCGTCGCTGCGCCAGTTGCGCCCGGGCGTAACCGTGGTGCGCCTGGGCCGGCTGGAGCGCTGACCTGGGTACGCTGCGCCGGGCGCGGCCGCGCCCGGCAGGATGCTGCGCACAGAGTCATGGCGCGGCCCTTCCGTTGACTGCGGATCGGCTAAGCAGAGCGGCTAGGCCGCCGGCGCGGGCGCCGTGTCCGCCGGCGGCGGAGGCGGCAGCATGCCGGGGAACAGCTGCTCGACCAGTTCATCGAGCTTGGACGACGGCTGCACGAAGTTGCTCAGGTTCAGCCCGCCGGCGCTGCGGTTGGCGTTGTAGATTGCCTTGCCGACCCGGTCGCCATTGAGAAACACGGTGATGTCGGCGTTGTTCAGATAGGTGTTCCAGTACCAGGCGCTGCGCGCGGTGTACAGCGCCACCATCGGGCACGCCGCGATCGAGGTCTGCGCCTGCAAGACCTTCACGTCGAAATTGCGCCGCCGCAGCGACGACAGGAAATCCTCGACAAAGTCATTGCCGCTGACGGGGTTCACCACCACGCACAGCAGCGTGCCGTGCGCGCCGTAGTTGCCCAGCGGGCCGCCGCCGGCCGGCAGCTGGAACGCGACAACGGGATCGGTGGGGTCAAGGCGGTCGACCGGCGTCACGGCCTGGTAGGTCGAGCAGCCGGTAAGCAGCAGGCCCACGCAGGCCGCCAGCAGTGCATGGTTCATGGAATGTCCTGGAGGGCTGGGCGGCGCGCCACGACAAGGCGCAATGGCCACCGCATACCTGCACACTGTAGGCGCCGGCAGGCCAATCCAATCGGCCAAACAGAAGCGCAAAACGGTCGCTTCTGATGTTGCGATGGTGTTGCGGCTGACGCCTCAGCCGCCCGCGCCGCCCTGCGCCAGCCGGCCCACCAGCACCAGGCAAAGCGCGGCCAGGCACACACCAACCACCGCCACCTGCACGCGCGTCACGGGTTTGCCGCCGAACAGCGTCTGGCTGAGCCAGGCGGGCGAGATCACGCCGACGAGGGTCGCCACCATGATCAGGATGGCAAGGACGGACAGCACGGATTGCATCGCGGGGATCTCCGGAATCGTCGCGGTTGCGTTCAGTTGGCGCCGCCGCGCAGCAGGCAGTCGCGCAGCAGCGGCATGCCGTCGGCCAGGCCCGCGCCGTTGCACTCCACCGCCACCTTCTGGCCGCGCCGCACCATGGTGGCGCGCGCTTCCACTTCGCACTCGCGCCCCGCGGGGCCGCAGATCTGGCGCGCCAGCAGCAGCGCGCGCACATTGGCGCCGGGGTCGTTGGTGCGGATATCGACAAAGACCTGCTCGCCCTCGCGGCGGATGCCGCTGGCCACGCCTTCGACGATCAGGTACTGGTTCAGGTAGTCGCGGTCGGCTTGCGCGGCATTGTCGCGATACGCCTTCAGCAGTGCATCGGCCTGCAGCTGCGGCAGGCGGTCGGCGGGCCGTTGCGGGTCGATGCTGACCGGGTCCAGCGTGCCGTTGCGCGGCACGCCGCGCACCCCGCTCGCCGGCACCGCGCTGGCCGCGGCCTGCGCATCGGCCGGCGCGTCGGGCACCGCGCCGCCGACATCGTCGCGGCGGTCATTGCCGGCAAACCACAACATGCCAAGGACGGCCACGGCGACGATGGCAATGAGGATCTGCTGGGTGCGGTTTAACATCGGGAAGGTCCTGCGTCAGTGAAAGCGGAAGGCGGAGGGCGAAGCGCGCATTATGCGCCCTGCCTTCCGCAAAAGCGCGCGATCGCCGCCACCGCATGGTCGACGCCGCGGTCCGCGGCCACCGCACGGCCCAGCGTGGCGGCGCGCTCGCGCGTGGCCGGCTGCTCGGTGAAGGCGATCATCGCCGCCAGCCGCGGCGCATCGATCTTGTGCCCGGCGACATGCCGCGGCGCCACCCCCAGCGCCGCCAGCCGGCCCGCCCAGAAGAACTGGTCGCCCGCAAACGGCAACACGATCGACGGCACGCCCGCCGCCGCCACCGCATGCGTCGTCCCCGCGCCGCCGTGGTGGATGGCCGCGGCCACGCGCGGCAACAGCCAGTCATGCGGCGTCGCCCCCACCACATGGAAGTTTGCCGGCAGCGCGGCCACGTCGATGCCGCTCCACCCGGGATAGAACAGCGCACGCCGGCCGTCGACCGCCTGCACCAGCGCCGACACCACCTTGTGCCGGTCAAAGCCCGCCATGCTGCCGAAGCCGATATAGAGCGGCGCGTCGCCCGCGGCCAGGAAGTCGCGCAGCGGCGCGTCCGGCTGCCAGTCCGGCCGCGGCGGCACGGTCCAGGCGCCGGTCACCAGCCAGTCGCCATGCCAGTCGTGCGGCCGCGGCACCAGGTGCGGCGACATCGCATACAGCGTCGGGAATGCCGGCCACATCGCCTTGCGCGCCGGCACGCCGAACAGCCTGGCCCGCGCCGCATTGGTCGCGTTGCGGAACATCCGCCACAGCACGAAGTTGATCAGGTGATGGCTGGCACGATTGGCCCAACCCGGCATCCTGACCGGCGGCAGCAGCGCCGACGGAAACGCCCGCGTCGGCGAGATCGGGAACATGCCCGCCCCGATCACCGGCTTGCCGAGCTGCTCGCCCACCGACAGCGCCACATACGCCGTCAGGCCGGAGAACACGATCGCATCCGCATCGCGCGCCGCCTGCGCCAGCTGCGCCATCCACGCCTCGGTGTTGTCCTCGGCAATGCGCCCGAACGCGCGCGTCGCCTCGGCCACGTTGCCGCCCTCGGTCATCAGCTTGTGCAGCGCGCCCCCGGGCGCCAGCGTCTGCTGGATATCGCCGGCCATGAGCTCGAACGGGATGGCATGCTCGGCAGCCAGCGGCGCGGCCGAGCGTTCACCCAGCATCAGCACGTCGTGGCCGGCTTCACGCAGGCCCAGGGCCAGCGCGACGATGGGGCGGCAGTCGCCATGGGTGCCGAAGGTGACGAGGGTCAGGCGCATGGAGATCGTAACGGGGTGGTTCGGGTCAGCGCTTTTGAAGCGGGCGCGGAGCCGTTGCGCCACGCCGGCTCGCTCCGCCCTACTTGCCGATGCAAAACCGCGTAAAAATCGTCCCCAGCAAATCATCGCTGGTGAACTCGCCGGTGATGCTGTTCAGGTGCTCCTGCGCCAGCCGCAGCTCTTCCGCGAACAGGTCCAGCGCCTGGGCCTGGCGCTGGCTTTGTTCGGCGGCCACGTCCAGGTGCGATTGCGCCTGCCGCAGCGCGGTCAGGTGCCGCTCGCGCGCAAGAAAGGTGCCTTCGTTGCCGGATTGCCAGCCCACCAGCCGCAGCAGTTCGCGGCGCAGCAGTTCGATGCCGGCGCCGGTGCGCGCCGAGATCCAGATCTCGGTCGGGTTGGGGCCGTTGGCGGCGACCACGTGCGGGCGGTTGCCGCCGAACATCATCTCGCCCACCGCGGGGGCCTTGTCGATCTTGTTGACGATGCGCACGATCGGCGCGCCGGGCGGCAGCTGGCCGCTAAGCTTGTCGTCGATGGCGTCGTCGATCTCGGACAGGCCGTGGCGCAGGTAGTCGGTGGCGTCGACCAGGTGCAGCACGATGTCGGCGCGGCGGATGGCGTCCCAGGTGCGTTCGATGCCGATGCGCTCGACTTCGTCGGTGGCTTCATCGCGCAGGCCGGCGGTGTCGATGATATGCAGCGGGATGCCGTCGATCTGGATGGTCTCGCGCACGCGGTCGCGCGTGGTGCCGGCAATCGGCGTGACGATGGCCAGTTCCGCGCCGGCCAGCGCGTTCAGCAGCGACGACTTGCCCACGTTGGGCTGGCCTGCCAGCACCACCGACAGCCCCTCGCGCAGCAGCGCGCCCTGGCGCGCCTGCGCCAGCACCGCGCCCAGTTCATCGCGGATGGTGGCAAGCTGGCCGCGCGCGTCGGACTGCTCCAGGAAATCGATCTCTTCCTCGGGGAAGTCCAGCGTGGCTTCCACCAGCATGCGCAGGTGGATCACCTTGTCCACCAGTTGGCGGATGGCGTTGGAGAACTCGCCCTCCATCGAGCGCGCGGCCGAGCGCGCCGCGGCCTCGGTGCTGGCTTCGATCAGGTCGGCCACGGCCTCGGCCTGGGCCAGGTCGAGCTTGTCGTTGAGGAAGGCGCGGCGCGTGAACTCGCCGGGCTCGGCCAGGCGCAGGCCGATGCCGTCGCCGGCCTGCAGGCAGCGCGTCAGCAGCATCTGCATCACCACCGGGCCACCGTGGCCCTGCAGCTCCAGCACTTCCTCGCCGGTATAGGAATTGGGCGCCGGGAAATACAGTGCCAGGCCGTGGTCGATGACCTTGCCGTTGCCGTCGAGAAACGGCAGGTAGGTGGCGTGGCGCGGCTTCAGTGCCTGGCCGCAGACGGCGCGCATCACGGGGCCGACATCGGGGCCCGACACGCGCACCACGCCGATGCCGCCGCGCCCGGGCGCGGTGGCGATGGCGGCAATGGGAAGCTGGGGAGCAGTCATGGCGGTATTGTCGCAGATCGGGTGCGGTTGGCGTGGCACGCGCCGGAACGCGCTGGCACGCTATGGCAGCAGGCCGCCATGGCGGGCGGGCCGGTCAGCTGGCGCCGGGCAACGGCGGCGTATCATCTGGCAGCGCCTGCACGTCCAGGCACTCGACCATCAGGCGGCGCGCGACGATGCCGTCGATCTGCCGACCCAGCCGGGCCTGCCGCTTGACCAGCTTGCCGTGCAGGCGCCCGGTATAGCGTGCCGGCAGCACCGGCGCCAGCGCCTCGATGACGTAGCGCAGACGCTTGCCGGCGATGCGCTGCGCGTGCACCGCGGCGGGATCGCCCCTGCGGGCGTGCCTGGCCAGTGCCCGCAGCTGCTTGCGGCCGCGGCGCACGCGCCGGCGGGCGAAGGCGGCCAGGCGGGCGCCGCCGCCGCGGGCGCGGGCGCGGGCGGCGAGTTGCGCCAGGTGCGCAAGGTCGCGATGCAGCGCGGGCAGCGGCCAGTCGCGGTAAGCGGCCAGTGTCGCCAGCATCGCTTCGCGCGCCGCGTCGCGGCGCTGCCGGGCGGTGTCGGCGATGGCGGCCAGGATCGTGTCTTCCGGCTCCAGTTCGCGCGCCGGGCCGATGGTCTCGGCCAGGAACACATCCCAGTCGCGCACCGTGGTGGTGGCGCGCGCCAGCGTGCGCAGGTCGCGCTTCCAGCGGTCGCGCTCCTGCCGCGGCAGGGCCGGGCCCATGGCCCACACCACCGCGCGCGCCTGGCGCAGGGCGACGCGCAGCTGGTGCAGGTCTTCCGGCTCGTCGCGGCGCTGCAGCGGGTCCAGGCACGCGTCGATGCGCGCCAGGCTGGCTTGCGCCAGCGCGGCAAAGGCCGCTGCGGGCCGCGCCTTGCGGCGCAGCTTGGGAGGATTGGCGTCGGCGTTCATGGCGGGCTGCATGCGGTCAGGCGCGCACGCGGGACGCAGATGCCTTCAGTGTAGGCGACAGCACGCGCTTGGGCGGGATGCGATGCCAGCGCCGCTTCGGCGGTTGACACGGCCCGTCCTTCCCGCTGGAATGCGCAGATCCGCCAGGACCCGGTGCCACGACCCACGAGGAACGCCATGACCACCGAACAGGAACGGCTGCTGCTGCGCGACACCATCGAGGCCGGCTTCCGCCAGGCCGCCTTCGTCAGCGACGTCGGCATCGCGCTGGCCGACTGCGGGCCCGGCTGGTGCGAGTCCACCCTGGCCATCACGGCGCGCCATCTGCAGCACGGCGGCATCGTCCATGCGGGCGTGCAGGCCACCATGGCCGACCACACCGCCGGCGCCGCCGCCTCCACCATCCTGGAAGCGGGCCAGCACGTGGTCACCGCGGAGTTCAAGATCAACCTGCTGCGGGCCGTGCGCAGCGAACGGCTGCGCTGCCGCGCCGACGTGCTCAAGTCCGGCCGCTCCATCATCGTGGTCGAGGCCGACGTGTTTGCCGACGTCCACGGCGATTCCGTGCTGGTCAGCCGGCTCAACGCCACCATGAGCGTGCTGGACCTGGCCTGAGGTCTTCTCCCTCCAACCATCGACAAAGGAAGCCACCCATGATCGACCACACCGGCGTCAGCGTCAGCGACTACGAGAAAAGCCGCGCCTTCTACCAGGCGGCGCTGGGCGCCATCGGCTACGTGCTGGACAAGGAATTCCCGGCCAGTGTCACCGGCAGCACCGATGTGGCCGGCTTCGGCACGCCGGGCCATCCCGATTTCTGGATCCACCGCGGCACGCCCAACCAGCCGCCGGTGCACGTGGCGTTCCGCGTCGACAGCCGCGCGACCGTCGATGCCTTCCATCGCGCCGCACTGGCCGCGGGCGGGCGCGACAACGGCGCACCGGGGGTGCGCGCGCACTACCACCACGACTACTACGGCGCCTTCGTGCTGGACCCGGACGGCCACAACATCGAGGCGGTCTGCCACAAGCCCGCTTAATGAGGGTTCGGCGCCGGGTTCAGCGCGTCGCGACGATAAACAGGCGCGGGAACGGCAGCAGCACCGAACCGTCCGGCAACGCCGGGTACGCGTTGGCGATCTCGGTCTGGTAGCGCGCCAGATAGGCGGCACGCTCGGCCTCGTCCAGCGGCTGCAGGAACGGGCGCAGGCCGCTGCCCTTGAACCACTCCACCACCGCGGCCGCGCCGCCGGCGAGCGGATGGTGATAGGTGGTCAGCCACACGTCCACGCGCTGGCACAGCGGGCGTAGCAGCTCGTAGTACCAGCGCGCCGGCGCGCGTTCGGCGCGGGCCTTGCTGGCGCCGGCCAGCTTTTCGGCCCACGGCCCTTCCGCCGCCACCCGGCGCATCAGCTGGTGCGCGGGCTCTTCCAGGTTGTCCGGCATCTGCACGGCGAGCGTGCCGCCCTGGGAAAGCTTCGAGACCAGTTCGGGAAACAGGCGGGCGTGGTCGGGCAGCCACTGCAGCACGGCGTTGGCGAGGATCACGTCGTACGGGCCGGCCTCGTCCCAGGCGCCGATGTCGGCTACGCGGAACTGCACGTCGGGCAGGCGCCTGCGCGCGGCGTCGATCATGTCCGGCGAGCTGTCCAGCCCGGTCACTGAAGCGCCGGCATAGCGCGCCAGCAACACCTCGGTGGAATTGCCGGGGCCGCAGCCGATATCCACCGCGCTGCGCGCGATCTCGTTGGGAATGGCAGCCACCAGGTCACGGACCGGGCGGGTGCGTTCGTCTTCGAAGGCGACGTATTGGTGGGCGGACCAGCTCATGGGGGTCTCCTGACGTTGAGGCAGGCCAGTAGGATACGCCTGCCGAAGCCAACGCCGCTTGAACCAGGCTCCCCTCGCCCGCTTGCGGGAGAGGGGTGGGGGTGAGGGCCGGAGCTTCTACGAAGTAGCGCGCGTCGGTATGCCAGCGCCTGCCCTCACCCCCGGCCCCTCTCCCGCAGGCGGGAGAGGGGAGCAAACCGTCGGGATTGCGAAAGCCCTCAGCCCTCAGCCCTCAGCAGAAAACAAAAAGCCCGGCATCTCTGCCGGGCTTTCCGTTACCGCATTTCGCAACAGGCTTTAGCTCTTGGCCACCACCGCGGCCTTGCCCTTGCCCAGCATCCGGTTGATCTGCCACTGCTGCGCGATCGACAGGATGTTGTTCACCACCCAGTACAGCACCAGGCCGGCCGGGAAGAAGAAGAACATCACCGAGAACACCAGCGGCATGATCATCATCACCTTGGCCTGCACCGGATCCGGCGGGGTCGGGTTCAGCTTGGTCTGCACGAACATCGACACGGCCATCACGATCGGCAGGATGTAGAACGGATCCGGCACCGACAGGTCATGGATCCAGCCCAGCCACGGCGCGCCGCGCATTTCGACCGACGACAGCAGCACCCAGTACAGCGCGATGAACACCGGGATCTGGATCACGATGGGCAGGCAGCCGCCGAGCGGGTTGACCTTCTCGGTGCGGTACAGCGCCATCATCTCCTGGTTCATCTTCTGCGGGTCGTTCTTGTAGCGCTCGCGGATCGACGTCATGCGCGGCTGCAGGTCCTTCATCTTGCCCATGGACTTGTAGCTCGCCGCCGACAGCGGGAAGAACACCAGCTTGATCAGCACCGTCAGCGCGATGATCGACCAGCCCCAGTTGCCCAGGAAGCCGTGCAGCTTCTCCAGCAGCCAGAACAGCGGCTTGGCCAGGATGGTCAGCCAGCCGTAGTCCTTCACCAGTTCCAGGCCCGGGGCGATCTTCTCGAGCATGTGCTCTTCCTGCGGGCCGGCGAACAGGCGCGCATCGGTGCTGACCGTCGCGCCCGGGGCCACTTCGCCCAGCGGCTGCTGCACGCCCACGCGGTACAGGTGCGGATCGATCTGCTGCACGTAGAAGCTGCGCTCCTTGCCGGTCTGCGGAATCCACGCCGAGGCAAAGTAGTGCTGCACCATCGCCACCCAGCCGTTGTTGGCGGCGGCCGGCACGGTGGCCTTGCCCTTGGCGATGTCTTCGAAGTCGATCTTGTGGTACTTGTCGGCGTCGGTGTAGACCGCCGGACCGGTGAAGGTGCTGTAGAACTGCGACTGCTCGACCTTGCTGCCGTCGCGCGCCAGCTCCAGGTACAGCGTCGGCGAGACCGGCGCGGTGCCCGCGTTGGTCACGTCGAACTTGCTGTCGACCACGTAGCTGCCCTTGCGGAAGGTGTAGGTCTTGACCAGCTTCACGCCGTTCTTCTCGGCGCTCAGCACCACCTGCAGCTGCTCGGCGCCGTCCAGCGTGCGCGGGCCCGGGGCCGCGGTGAACAGCGTGGTGTGGTTAGGCAGGTCGCCGCCGATCAGGCCCGAGCGGGCCATGTAGGTGCGCACGTTGTCGCGCTCGAACAGCACCACCGGCTTGCCGTCCTTCTCATGCTCCTTGAGCAGCTCCAGGCGCGACACGATGCCGCCGGCGGTGTCGATCTCGGCGCGCACCGTGTCGGTGGTCACCACGATCTTCTCGCCGGTGGGCTGGGCCGCGGCCTGCGGCGCGGCGCCCGCGGCCGGCGCCGCTGCGCCGGGCTGGACGTTGGCCTTGGGCACGTCGCCCTGCGCGGCCGCGCCGCTGGCGGCCGGCGCCGAAGCGGCCTGCTGCTGCGTCGCGCTCGGGAAGAACATCGACGCATGGCCGTTGGCGCGTTGCCAGTTGTCGTAGAGCAGCACGAGGGACATCGAGAAGATGACCCAGAGGATGGTGCGTTTGATATCCATGTCTGGCTGTGGTCGGAAAAATCAGGGTCTGGGCAGACGGATTGCCACGGGTGCATGGCCTGTGGCGGCATGGACTGGCGTGTCAGCTTCCGTGCCCGGCACGGGATCATACCCGCCTTGGGCGAAAGGATGGCAGCGGCACAGCCGGCAGGCGGCCATCCAGCTGCCGCGCGCGGCGCCATGATGGACGATGGCGTCGCGGGCGTAGTCGGAACAGGTCGGCAGGAAGCGGCACTGCGAGCCCAGGTAAGGGCTGAGGGCGATCTTGTAGACGCGCAGCAGGGCTAGCAGGATTCGCTTCATGGCGGGGCGGTCAGGCTGGCTGGCCTGGTGGCTGGCTTGGCGAGGGGCTCGCCGGCGGCGCCGCGGTGGGCGGTGCCGGGGGCGAGGCAGGCGGCGCGGGTGGCGGCAGTGGCTTTGCTGCTACCTCGAGCAGGCTGGCGATTTCCGCCGCGCATGCCCTTCGGACCGCCGCGCGCGTCGCAAATTCCGCGCGCGGAAACTTCGCTTGCAGGCGCAGCAGCACGTCGCGCCCGGCCAGGTGTTCGCGGCGCTGGCGGAACAGCTCGCGCGCCATGCGCTTCACCAGGTTGCGCTCGGCCGCGCGCGGCGCGAACTTCTTGCCCACCACCACGCCCAGGCGGCCTACCGGCCGGCCGTTGGGGCGTACGTAGAGCACGAAGTGGGTGCTGCGCCGCCGGGGCCGCAAAGCAAAAACGGATGAAAACTCATCCGTCTTTGTCAGCCTCGCGGCTTTGGGAAAGGCAAAGGTAGACACGCCTGGCAAAGCTAGCGGGAACACTGCACCTTGCGGCAAGCTACCGGCCATCCGGACAGCGAGGCGGTTGGCCTGGACCGCGTTGCCGCGGTCCGGACCGGTCGCCCGGCCCTTAGATTGCCAGGCGCTTGCGGCCCTTGGCGCGGCGAGCGTTGATGACGGCACGGCCGCCGCGGGTCTTCATGCGCACGCGGAAACCGTGGGTACGCTTGCGGCGGGTAACGGAAGGTTGGTAGGTACGTTTCATGTTGCACTCTCTGGTTGATCTTGGCTCGCCCGACTCCGGCCGGTGCCGGGGTGCCGTGGCCGCCGCGTATGGTTCGCATGGGGTTGCCGCTTGCGAGGGAACTGCAGCGGCGTGTCCGACGATTCTGGTTCTGTCTTAGCTGCCGGCCGAAGGGCGCGCGCTGCAGGCAGGTTGCCTGTGGGCGCGGACGGCACGGACAGGCCAGACCCGGCGATGCGCATACGTGATCCCCTGCCGCATCGCAGAACCCGCCATTTAAACGATTTTCCGCGACGCTGTCAAGGCAGCAGTCTGTGTGCGACGGCACAATCGCCACACTGGCGCAAGCCCCGTGGTGCGCCATTGTCCACAACAGCCGGTGGGTAACCACTAGTGCCCCGAGGGACACCTCCGGTGCCGCCATCCACAGGCGAAGTCCCTGTTTTGCCTGGGTTTTTGCCCCTTTCCGTACCCCGGAAACCCGCATGGCAGCACGGGTTGTGCACATCAATCCACTGCATTTGCACAAGTTGTCCACAGACTTATCCTTTGTGGATAACTCAGGGGCGGGGGTACAATCCGGGTCCAAACACAACACGGGCTGCGTGGCGCAGGCGCAACCCGGGCTCCCACCGCGACAACGCATGACTTTACGCACGCCAGTGCGGCGAGCCGGAAGGCTCGCTGGCGGCGGCATGGCATGCCGCGGTGCCCTTGGCCGAGGGAATTTCATTCCCGCTACGGTCGAGGCGGTCCGGAATGCGCGGCGCATACGCCGCCTGTGGCGTACCCGGTGCCGCCCGCAAGGCGGCACCGGGTACGACTAGCCAACAACAAACAATGCAAGATTTCTGGCAGGCGGCAGCCGCGCAACTCGAGCGCGAGCTGACGCCGCAACAGTTCAAAACGTGGATCAAGCCGCTGGCGCCCGTTGCGTTCGATGAAGAAACGCATGCGCTGCGGATTGCCGCGCCCAACCGTTTCAAGCTCGACTGGGTCAAGAGTCAGTTTTCGGGCCGCATCACCGCCCTCGCCTGCGAATACTGGGAAGCGCAGGTCAGCGTCCAGTTCGTGCTCGATCCCGCCGCGTCCGGCCGCGCCGCTGCCTACATGCAGCCGGCCCAGCCCGGCATGGGCGCGGGCGGCATGGAGCGCATGGAACATCACGCAGCACCGGGTACGGGCATGGGCGGCTATCCCGGCGCCCAGCCCGGCCAGACTATGGGTGGCCAGCCGCCGTTTGCCATGCCTGGCCAGCCGGGACAGCCCGGCTACGGCGAATACCCCACCGCGGCTGCGTACGGCCTGGGCCAGCCTCCGTACGGTAACCCTGGCAATCCGGCCGGCATGCCGTCCGCCGCCCCGGTTCCGGCCGGCGTGCGTGGCCAGGGCATGGGCCAGCATCCCGGCCAGCACCACCCGCAGCACAACGCCGACCTGGGCGAGATCGACGTGGTCCAGATGGATCCCGCCGAAGCCAGCGCCCGCTCCTACCGCGCGCCGCAGCAGGGCCAGCACCCGCATGCCGCGATGGGCAACGGCGCCGCGCAGATGCCCGGCCACCAGCCCAGCGACACGGTCCACGAGCGCTCGCGCCTGAACCCGATCCTGACCTTCGACAACTTCGTCACCGGCAAGGCCAACCAGCTGGCTCGTGCCGCCGCGATCCAGGTCGCCAACAACCCCGGCAAGTCCTACAACCCGCTGTATCTCTACGGCGGCGTGGGCCTGGGCAAGACCCACCTGATCCACTCCATCGGCAACCACATGCTGATGGAGAACCCGCGCGCGCGCATCCGCTACATCCACGCCGAGCAGTACGTGTCCGACGTGGTCAAGGCGTACCAGCGCAAGGCCTTCGACGAGTTCAAGCGCTATTACCACTCGCTGGACCTGTTGCTGATCGACGATATCCAGTTCTTCTCTGGCAAGAACCGCACGCAGGAAGAGTTCTTCTATGCCTTCGAGGCCCTGATTGCCAACCGGGCGCAGGTGATCATCACCAGCGATACCTACCCCAAGGAAATCACCGGCATCGACGACCGCCTGATCTCGCGCTTCGATTCCGGCCTGACCGTGGCGATCGAGCCGCCCGAGCTGGAAATGCGCGTGGCGATCCTGATGAAGAAGGCCGCCGCCGAGAACGTCAACGTTCCGGAAGAAGTCGCCTTCTTCGTTGCCAAGCACCTGCGCTCCAACGTGCGCGAGCTGGAAGGCGCGCTGCGCAAGATCCTGGCGTTCAGCAACTTCCACGGCAAGGACATCACCATCGAGGTGACGCGCGAAGCGCTGAAGGACCTGCTGACTGTGCAGAACCGCCAGATCTCGGTCGAGAACATCCAGAAGACCTGCGCGGATTTCTACAACATCAAGGTCGCTGACATGTATTCGAAAAAGCGGCCTGCCAATATTGCCCGGCCGCGCCAGATCGCGATGTACCTGGCCAAGGAGCTGACGCAGAAGAGCCTGCCGGAGATCGGCGAACTCTTCGGCGGCCGCGACCACACCACCGTGCTGCACGCGGTGCGCAAGATCGCCGACGAACGCAGCAAGGATGCGCAGCTCAACCACGAGCTGCACGTGCTGGAGCAGACGCTCAAGGGCTGATCGCCGGCCGGACCCCGGAGCGGCTGCCGGGACGGCGTTTTGAAGGGCCAGCCCCGCCGGGCTGGCATACTGTAGGGTGCGCGCCACGGACATCCCGTGGCGCCTGGGGAATTAACGTCAGCGACGCCGGGGCAAGTGTCCGGAAAGTGGCCACTGATAAGGCTTTGCGGTGAGTCGGGACGGGATGGCAAGAACGATTGGCGCCAGCGTGGCTTTTTGGGCACAGCTGGCCCGCCGGCCGGTCCCGCCCCGCTTCACCGCAGCGGCTTATCCTTGGTACAATGGTACATTAACTCCTTGATTCCTAAGTGAATTTGGAGTTGTTTGCGTTCTGCGGTCGCCGATTACAAACGACGAAGGATAAATTCAATGCAATTGGTCAAAACCTCGCGAGACAACCTGCTGCGTCCGCTGCAAATCGTGAGCGGCATCGTGGAGCGCCGCCACACCCTCCCGATCCTGGCCAACCTGCTGATTCGCAAGTCCGGGTCGAACGTATCCTTCCTCTCGACCGACATCGAAATCCAGATCACCACGCATGCGGAATGCGGCGTCGGCAATGACAGCGTCGCCACCACCGTGGCCGCGCGCAAGCTGCTCGACATCCTGCGCGCCATGCCCGACGGCGACGTCGCCCTGTCGCTCAACGACAAGCGCATGACCGTGCAATCCGGCAAGAGCCGCTTTGCCCTGCAGACGCTGGCCGCCGAAGAATTCCCGACCGTGGCCGAAGCCAGCGAATTCAACGCCAGCGTCAGCCTGCCGCAGAAGACCTTCAAGCACCTGCTGGCGATGGTCCACTTCGCCATGGCGCAGCAGGACATCCGCTACTACCTGAACGGCATGCTGCTGGTGGTGGAAGGCAAGAAGGTCATGGCAGTCGCCACCGACGGCCACCGCCTGGCCTACTGCGGCGTCGAGCTGGAAAACGAAGCGGCTGGTGTCGGCTCGCGCCAGGAAGTCATCATCCCGCGCAAGACCATCCTGGAACTGCAGCGCCTGCTGGAAGACAACGACGATCCGGTCACGGTGCAACTGGCCGCCAACCAGGTCAAGTTCACGTTCGCCAATATCGAACTGATCTCCAAGCTGGTCGAAGGCAAGTTCCCGGACTTCCAGCGCGTGATTCCCAAGGGCTACAAGAACGCCTTCGCGATCGACCGCGTGCAGCTGCAGCAGGCGCTGCAACGCACCGCGATCCTGACCACCGACAAATTCAAGGGCGTGCGCTGCATCCTCGACACGCACATGCTCAGGATCAGCTCCACCAACGCCGACCAGGAAGAGGCGCAGGAAGAGCTGGAACTCGATTACTCGGGCGACGCGCTCGATATCGGCTTCAACGTGACCTACCTGCTCGACGTGCTTGCCAACCTGAAGACCGAGCAGGTGCAGGTCAGCCTCGGCGACTCGAATTCGAGCGCGCTGATCACCGTGCCGGACGACGACAACTTCAAGTACGTCGTCATGCCGATGCGCATCTGATGATCCGGTGACAGGACCTGTGCCACAACCAGCGCAGACAGCAACCGGAGCAGCAAACGGCACGCTACGACACCCGGCCCTGGCCGGTACGTCCAGGGGATGAATATCCCGCCGCGGGGGCAGGATCGTTACGACGATCCGCCCCTTTTGCCGTTTTTAGTAACCCGCCATGCGGACCCATCGCGCCCCGCCGCCGGCATGCCAGTCATGCCCGCCCGGCCCGAATTCCGCATTCGCCGCAAGTAGGAAAGACATGACCGAACAGCAGAAACCGCAACAGGAAAACACCTACGGAGCCTCCTCGATCCAGATCCTGGAAGGCCTGGAGGCGGTACGCAAGCGCCCGGGCATGTATATCGGCGACACCTCCGACGGCACCGGCCTGCACCACCTCGTGTTCGAGGTGCTGGACAACTCCATCGACGAAGCGCTGGCCGGCTACTGCACCGAGATCCAGGTCACCATCCACAGCGACAACTCGATCTCCATCGTCGACAACGGCCGCGGCATCCCGCCGCTGGTCAAGTTCGACGACAAGCACGAACCCAAGCGCAGCGCGGCGGAAATTGCCATGACCGAGCTGCACGCCGGCGGCAAGTTCAACCAGAACAGCTACAAGGTATCGGGCGGCCTGCACGGCGTGGGCGTGTCGTGCGTGAACGCGCTGTCCAAGTGGCTGCGCCTGACCGTGCGCCGCGACGGCCAGGTCCACCTGATTGAATTCGCCAAGGGCGAAGTGCAGAACCGCATCATCGAGACCGTGGAAGGCCCCGACGGTCAGCCCGTTGAAGTCTCGCCGATGAAGATCACCGGCGCCACCGACAAGCGCGGCACCGAAGTCCACTTCCTGGCGGATGAAGAAATCTTCACCAACGTCGAGTTCCACTACGAGGTGCTGTCCAAGCGCATCCGCGAACTGTCGTTCCTGAACAACGGCGTCCACATCAAGCTGACCGACCAGCGCACCGGCAAGGAAGAAGACTTTGCCTTCTCCGGCGGCGTGAAGGGTTTTGTCGAGTACATCAACCGCGCCAAGACCGCCCTGCACCCCAACATCTTCTACGCCAACGCCGAGAAAGACGGCATCGCCGTGGAAGTGGCCATGCAGTGGAACGACGGCTACAACGAACAGGTGCTCTGCTTCACCAATAACATCCCGCAGCGGGATGGCGGCACCCACCTGACCGGCCTGCGCGCCGCGATGACCCGCGTCATCAACAAGTACATCGAAGAAAACGAAGTCGCCAAGAAAGCCAAGGTGGAAACCACCGGCGACGACATGCGCGAAGGCCTGGCCTGCGTGCTCTCCGTCAAGGTGCCCGAGCCCAAGTTCAGCTCGCAGACCAAGGACAAGCTGGTCTCGTCCGAAGTGCGCCTGCCCGTGGAAGAACTGGTCAGCAAGGCCCTGACCGACTTCCTGCTGGAAACGCCCAACGACGCCAAGACCATCTGCGGCAAGATCGTAGACGCCGCCCGCGCCCGCGAAGCCGCCCGCAAGGCCCGCGAAATGACCCGCCGCAAGGGCGTGATGGACGGCATGGGCCTGCCCGGCAAGCTGGCCGACTGCCAGGAAAAGGACCCCGCCCAGTCCGAACTCTTCCTGGTGGAGGGCGACTCCGCAGGCGGCTCCGCCAAGCAGGGCCGCGACCGTAAGTTCCAGGCCATCCTGCCGCTCAAGGGCAAGATCCTGAACGTAGAGCGCGCCCGCTTCGACAAGATGCTGTCCAGCCAGGAAGTGCTGACGCTGATCACCGCGCTGGGCACGGGCATCGGCAAGGACGACTACAACCTGGACAAGCTGCGCTACCACCGCATCATCATCATGACTGACGCGGACGTGGACGGCTCGCACATCCGGACGCTGCTGCTGACGTTCTTCTATCGGCAGATGCCGGACATTATCGAGCGCGGGTATGTGTATATCGCGCAGCCGCCGCTGTACAAGATCAAGCATGGGAAGGAAGAGCGGTATATCAAGGATGATGTCGAGCTCAATGCTTATCTGTTGAAGTTGGCGATGGAGAAGGCGTCGCTGGTGCGGCCGGATGGGTCGGAGATCAGTGGGGATGCACTGACTGAATTGGCTCGTCAGTATCAGCTGACGGAAGGCGTTATCGGCCGTCTGTCGCGTGTTGTTGATACCGACGCTCTGCGTGCCATTGCGGACGGCGTGACGCTGGATCTGGATAGTGCTGCGGCGGCGGAGGCATCAGCGGTGGCGCTGAAGGCTAAGTTGGCGGAGATGCATGCTAAGACGTTGATTGGGGCTGCCGTCAACGACGATGGCACGGCTGATGTGTATGCGCAGTTTGATGAGAAGACCGACAAGCATCGGCTGATGATTGCGCGGCGTCATCATGGCAACGTGCGGTTGTCGCATCTGGATGCGGATTTTGTTCATGGGGCTGACTACGCTGCGCTTTCCAATGCTGCAAAGACTTTCCAGGGGCTGACGCCGGAAGGGACTAAGGTGCAGCGGGGTGAAGGCGAGAAGTTGCGCGATCAGACTGTCAATGACTTCCACGGGGCCATGCAATGGCTACTGGCGGAGGCTGAACGCGGCGTTTCTCGCCAGCGCTATAAGGGTCTTGGTGAGATGAACCCTGAGCAGCTGTTTGAGACGACGCTGGATGTTACGCAGCGGCGGCTGCTGAAGGTGCAGATTGAGGATGCTATTGCGGCGGATCAGATCTTTACCACCCTTATGGGGGATGAGGTGGAGCCGAGGCGTAACTTTATTGAGAGTAATGCGTTGGTGGCGAGAAACATTGACGTTTGATCAAGTGTATAGATAGCCGCAAGACCTGAGAATCTGGGACCCATAAGCTTAGAGGCTTGTGGGTCTTTTTTTTTATTAGAAGCCTAACCTCGCGCGGGATTGACTGACATTGGTGCGAATAGCCTTCCCGGCGTGACGCCGGCTTACGGAGAGGCGTAGCCAAGGCACATCGCTCCACCACGCTACTTACTTCCTTTATCATTCGCATGACGCCCAACCAAGGCCAGGAGCGACCTCGCGTATGACCGAGAACCAGAACCCAGAACAGAAAGCTCGAGACAATATCGACGCGCTGCTTAAGCAAGCGGGTTGGGTCGTTCAATCAGCGAAGAAGATTGACTTCGGCGCGGGGCTCGGCATCGCTGTCAGGGAATACCAAACCGACGTCGGTCCGGCGGATTATGTTTTATTGGTTGACAAAAAGGCAGTGGGGGTGATTGAGGCAAAGAAGGAAGACCTTGGCCACAAAATCACCGAAGTCGAACAGCAGACTGAAGGTTACGCTGCTGCCAAGCTAAAGTGGGTGAACAACAAGGAGCCCTTGCCCTTTCTCTACGAGAGCACCGGCATCATCACCCGCTTCACCGATGGTCGTGATCCTAAGCCTCGCTCCCGTGAGGTGTTCAACTTCCACCGTCCGGAAACCATCAAGGAATGGTTATTCCAAGGTGCCAGCCTGCGTCGGCGCCTGCAAACCATCCCCGAGCTGAACCCGAACCACCTTCCCGCTCAGGAACTGCATCTGCGCGCCTGCCAGGAAATTGCCATCACAAACCTGGAGAAATCATTCAAGGCAGACCGACCTCGCGCCCTGATCCAGATGGCCACTGGCGCCGGCAAGACCTACACCGCGGTCACCTCCATCTATCGGCTGCTCAAGTACGCCGAAAGCAAGCGCATCCTCTTTCTCGTCGACACCAAAAACCTTGGCGAGCAGGCAGAGCAGGAAATGATGTCTTACGTTCCGCTTGACGATAACCGGAAATTCACTGAACTTTACAACGTCCAGCGGCTTAAATCTTCGTACATCGCCAAAGATAGCCAAGTATGCATCAGCACCATACAGCGCCTGTACTCCATCCTCAAGGGAACTGAGCTCGACGAGACTGCCGAAGAAATCAATCCAGCCGAGCTCGCTCAGCCCAAGGCGCCGATGCCCGTCGTCTATAACGCTAACATCCCTCCGGAGTTCTTCGATTTCATCTTTATCGACGAATGCCACCGCTCGATCTATAACCTCTGGCAACAGGTTATTGACTACTTCGACGCCAGCCTGATCGGTCTTACTGCCACGCCCGATAACCGGACCTACGGCTTCTTCAAGAAGAATGTCATCAGCGATTACAGCCACGAAAAAGCCGTGGCCGATGGCGTCAATGTCGGCAATGAAATCTACGTCATCGAGACGCAGATCACCAAAGCCGGCGGCGAAATCAAAGCACAGCAGCAGGTCGAGCGGCGGGAAAAGCTCACTCGCAAGAAGCGCTGGGAACAGCAGGACGAAGACGAGGCTTACTCCGCCACCCAGCTCGACCGCAATATCGTCAACCCGGACCAGATTCGCACCGTCATCCGCACTTTCCGCGACAAGCTGCCCGAAATATTCCCCGGCCGCGAAGAAGTGCCCAAGACCCTCGTTTTCGCCAAGACCGACAGCCACGCCGACGACATCATCCAGACCGCCCGCGAAGAATTTGGCGAGGGTAATGCCTTCTGCAAAAAGCTTACCTACAAGATTGATGAAGACCCCAAGTCTGTCCTAGCCCAGTTCCGTAACGATTACTACCCGCGCATCGCCGTCACCGTGGACATGATCGCCACCGGAACCGACGTTAAACCGCTCGAATGCCTCCTTTTCATGCGCGATGTCAAAAGCCGTAACTACTTCGAGCAGATGAAGGGGCGCGGCACCCGCACCCTTGACATGGATGATCTGAGGAAGGTCACGCCATCCGCCAAGAGCGCAAAGACCCACTATGTCATCGTCGACGCCATCGGCGTTACCAAGTCGCTCAAGACTGCCAGCCAGCCCCTCATCACCAAGCCCTCGGTCCCACTCAAGGATTTGGCCATGGCCGTCATGATGGGCGCCACCGACGAAGACACGGTTTCGTCCCTCGCCGGCCGTTTGGCCCGCCTCAATAAGCAACTCGACACCGACGAGCAACGGAAAATCCGCGATGCCGCCGGCGGGGTCGAGCTCAGCCAGATCGTCGGCAAGCTGTTCGGCGCTATCGACGCAGACAACGTCGAAGCCAGGGCGTTGGAGCTTGCAGACCTTCCAATAGGCTGCGACCCCGGTGATACCAAGCGCCAGCAAGCGCAAGAGCAATTGATAAATGCCGCCTCTAGTATCCTCAACGGCGAGCTGATCGAACTCATCGACGCTATCCGCCGCGACAAAGAACAAACCATCGACCACGACAACATCGACATTGTTCTGCGTGCCGAATGGGACAAGGACGCGCCGAACAATGCCCAGGCCCTCGCCGATGAGTTTGCCGAATACCTGAAGTCCAACCAGGACAGCATCAGCGCCCTCACGATCTTCTTCAGCCAGCCATACAGAAGGCGCGAACTCAATTTCGATCTGATCCGACAGGTACTCGACAAGATCAGGATTGACAAGCCCAAGCTCGCGCCATTGCGCGTGTGGCAGGCCTACAGTCAGCTGGACGCCTACAAGGGCGACCAGCCGATCAGTGAACTAACGGCGCTCGTGGCGCTCATCCGTCGCGTTTGTGGTATGGATGAAAAGCTATCTACTTTCGACAACACCGTCCGCCGCAACTTTCAGAACTGGGTGATGAAGCACCACTCTGGCAGCAGCGAAAAATTCAACGAGGAACAAATGAACTGGCTGCGTATGATCCGCGACCACGTTGCCAACTCTTTTCACATCGAGCGCGACGATCTGGAAATGGCGCCCTTTGATGGGCAAGGCGGGTTAGGAAAGATGTATCAACTGTTTGGAACTCAGATGGATGCGTTGCTGGATGATCTAAATGGAGTGCTGGTGGCGTGATGATGGCAGAACATTCCACTGAGCTCCCGGATAGCTGGAGATCAACCGAACTCTCAGAGATCGCCGTCATTAACCCAACCATCGATAAAGCTAGCATTCCCAATACGCTGGAAGTTTCTTTTGTCCCGATGCCAGCTGTTGAAGCCGGAACAGGCGTCATTAATGTCTCTCAAACACGTCTGTTTGGGGAGGTAAAGAAAGGCTATACCCCCTTTCAGGAAGGTGATGTCCTTTTTGCAAAAATCACCCCGTGCATGGAAAACGGCAAGATGGCCGTCGTTCCCCAACTTAAAGGCGGGGTTGGATTCGGCTCGACCGAATTTCACGTACTGCGCCCTCACCCGGGTATCAGCAAGAACTATCTTTACTACTATGTTTCGTCCGAGAGCTTTCGCCGCGAAGCGGAACACAATATGTCTGGCGCGGTTGGCCAGCGACGCGTCACAACCCCGTATTTGACCACCCGCAAACTCCCGCTCCCTCCCGAACAAGAGCAAAAACGTATCGTCGCCAAAATCGAAGAGCTGTTTTTTGAGCTGGACAGGGGCATCGAAAGCCTGAAGACCGCCCAGGCACAGCTCAAGGTCTATCGTCAAGTCCTGCTAAAACACGCATTCGAGGGCAAACTTACCGCCCAATGGCGCGTCGACAACGCGGATAAACTCGAAACCGCCGACGACCTGCTGAAGCGCATTAAGCAAGAGCGCACACAGCGCTACCAGCAACAACTTGCCGAGTGGGAAAATGGGGGCGCACAAGGTAGCAAACCCAAAGCCCCGAAAGATTTGTCAGCGATTGCAGCCGATGAGCTGACCGAATTGCCGAAGATACCAACTGGGTGGAAATGGATTCGACCGGAAGAAATTTGTGCTCAGGAACCGTATGCAATAGGCATTGGTCCTTTTGGGAGCAACCTAAAAGTCAGTGATTACAGAGAGAGCGGCGTACCTCTGATCTTTGTAAAGAACATTACCAGATCGGACTTTGCATCCGATCTCAAATTTATCGACGATTCAAAGTATGCGGAGCTGACGCCTCACTCTGTTAAAGCATTGGATTTGCTCATTACAAAAATGGGGGATCCTCCAGGAGATTGTGAAATCTACCCAGAGGGATCGCCTAATGCTGTCTTAACAGCTGATTGTTTGAAATTCAGGCTTTGGAATGAATTTGCAAACAGAAAGCTTTATAAATTCTGTATTAACTCAAATTTGATAAAGCGTCAGCTCGGGCTCATCACAAAGGGGGTCGCTCAAAAGAAGATAAGCGTTGAGCGCTTCAAGACGATTTGCTTACCATTTTTCTGCGTTGAAGAGCAAAACGTGTTGCTTCAAGAACTAGAGGCGAAATTATCCGAGTGTGACCAGCTCGAACAAGCCCTTACCAGCACGCTCCAACAAGCGGCGGCCCTGCGCCAGTCTATCCTAAAAAAGGCGTTTGCCGGGCAGTTGGTCCCGCAAGACCCGAATGACGAGCCCGCTTCGGCTCTGCTCGCGCGCATCAAGGCGGAATACTCCGCTTAACCCCAAGGCAAGAAAGCCCGCAAATGAACGCTACCGCATCCATTGTCTCCAAAGTCTGGAGTTTCTGCACCACCCTCCGCGACGACGGCGTGGGCTATGGCGACTATCTCGAGCAACTCACCTACCTAATCTTTCTCAAGATGGCGGACGAGTACAGCCAGCCGCCCTATAGCCGCAAGGTCGGAATCCCCACCGAATACAACTGGCAGAGCCTCAAGGCCAAGCGAGGCGCCGAACTGGAAGTCCATTACGTGACACTGCTGCGTGAACTGGGCAACAAGCCCGGCATGCTCGGCGCGATCTTCACCAAAGCCCAAAACAAAATTCAAGACCCGGCGAAGTTGTATCGCCTGATCGACATGGTGCATGAGACCCAGTGGGCCACCATGGGTGCCGATGTCAAAGGTGATATATACGAGAGCCTGCTTGAACGCAACGCCGAAGATACCAAGTCCGGTGCCGGCCAATACTTTACGCCCCGCGCGCTCATTCGTGCGATGGTTGAATGTGTCCGCCCAGAACCCAACAAGACGATTGCCGATCCTGCTTGCGGCACCGGCGGCTTCTTCCTCGCCGCTTACGACTTTCTCGTAGCGACGCATCAGATGAATAAGGCGCAGAAGGCCTTCCTTAAGCACGACACCTTCTACGGCAACGAGATCGTCGCGAGCACCCGCCGCCTTGCCTTGATGAACATGTTCCTACATAACATCGGCGAGATCGACGGCGATAGCATGGTCTCCCCCAACGACGCTCTCGTAGCCAGCGCACCAAAGACCTACGACTACGTGCTCGCCAATCCGCCCTTCGGCAAGAAGAGTGCCATGAGTTTCACCAACGAAGAAGGCGAACAGGAAAAGGACGCCCTGACCTATAACCGCCAAGACTTCTGGGCTACTACGTCAAACAAGCAGCTCAACTTCGTCCAGCATATCCGCACCATGCTCAAGACCACCGGGCGTGCTGCCGTGGTGGTGCCTGACAATGTCTTGTTCGAAGGTGGTGCCGGGGAGACCGTTCGAAAAAAGCTGATGGAGAACACGGACCTGCACACCATCCTACGCCTGCCGACTGGCATCTTTTATGCCAATGGCGTTAAGGCAAATGTACTGTTCTTCGACAACCACGCCGCCAGCAAAGACCCATGGACCAAAGAAGTCTGGTTCTACGACTATCGCACCAACATTCATCACACGCTAAAAAAGAAGCCGCTCCGCTTTGAGGACTTGAAAGATTTCATCGCCTGCTACAACACGGACAATCGCTTTGAACGCAAAGAAACGTGGAGCGAGAAGATAAATCCCGAGGGCCGTTGGCGCAAATTCACCCATGAGCAAATCTTGGCTCGCGACAAGACCAGCCTCGATATATTCTGGCTCAAGGACAAAAGCCTTACCGACCTCGACAATCTTCCCGATCCCGACGAACTGGCGACCGAGATCATCGATAATCTCGAGGCCGGGCTGGATAGCTTCCGCGCGATAGCTGCCGCGCTGGCCTAGGACAACTATCGGAAGATGTGACGCCGCGCGCTGAAGCGGATCCGGGCAGAAGAGGCAAACACTACTAGCTCTCCAGAGCGATGTGCAGCATTGGGTGGAAGACTTGGCGGAAACTGAACCACACCACGAGGTGCATGCCGTGCTAGAAACGTCCTGACGCAGCTGGCACGAACCTAAGCATGGTCGTCGGAACTGACCACGGTGACTTAGATAAGAAAAGGAGCATCAGAATAATGGCTGAAATCACTCGTCGCCGAACCGGTGAGTTACTTCGAGAGTTGTTCAAGATTCTTATGGCCGCCCCAGACGGCGTGCGTGCAAGGGAAGCCCTACAGGAGCTATCCGTTCGGGTCAACCTTACGCCTTATGAGGCCGACTCATTCGAGTCGGGTGGCCGGCGGTTTGACAAGATTGTCCGATTTGCGACTGTCGATTGTGTCAAGGCTGGATGGATGGTGAAGGACAAGGGCATCTGGTCCGTTACCGATGAAGGTCGAGCCGCATATGCCGAGCTGATCGACCCAGAAGCATTCTACAAGCGTGCTTGCAAGCTTTATGCGGAATGGAAGGCGGCACAGCCAGATGCCGAACCGAATACTGCTGCCAATACTTCTGCAGCCGTTTCGGTCGAGGAGGCCGAGAATACGGCCAAGGCAGTGAGCGTCACCTTCGAAGAGGCAGAAGAGCAAGCCTGGACTGAGATCTCGCAGTATCTGCGGGCGATGAATCCATACGACTTCCAAGACCTCGTGGCCGATCTGCTGCGCGCTATGTCTTACCACGTTACGTGGGTCTCGCCACCGGGAAAGGACGGCGGTTTGGACATTCTGGCCTGGCCTGACGTCCTTGGTACTCGCCCTCCGCGAATTAAGGTGCAGGTGAAGCGACAGCAGCAATCCGTGAACGTCGATGGATTACGATCCTTTATGGCCCTATTGGGCGAGGATGATGTAGGCCTATTCGTATGCACCGGGGGCTTCACCAAAGATGCAGATGCAGAAGCTCGTACTCAGGAAAAGCGTCGTGTAACACTGATTGGATTGGAGAAACTCTTTGATCTTTGGGAGGAGCATTACGACAAGCTTACGGACAGGGCAAGACGTCGTTTGCCTCTGCGTTCGATCCAATTCCTCGCGCCGGGCGGTTAGATAGGGTCAGCGATTCGCCAGCGCTGCATGCCTATCGCCAGTACGAAGGTACTGGTACTCGATCACCACAAGAGTAACGTCGCGAGACGTTGTGGGTCACCACTATGCCGAGGCGATACCACGCAGTCGTACGCCGGCAGCGAACGCGCTTGAAAAACGCTTTACCAACCAGGGAGGAAAGCAATTGTCACATCAAGACTCAAAGATGCTGGCAAACATCGGAGCAAAGCATATCCACACAGCAGGCTCGGATGCTTTTCACCTGGACACACTTATGGTGGACCTTCTTCACACGAGGCTAGAGGGTTTTGCCGAAAGCCAGGACGAAGTCTCCCGCGTGCGAGCCTTGTCAAAGGCGATCGGTATTGGTGCGCTCGCCCTGGGATGGGCAGGGAATACCGCCACAACTCTGCTCAAGATCCCGATACCCATCTATGTGACGCTGGGCCTACTGTTGGTGGGTGTGGTCGCCACGGTGATTGCGTCCATCTCTAGTGCGAAGAGCACGGTCCGGGAATGGAAAACGATGGAAACGGATGTGCTTCGTGATGTGGGGAAAAATATGGCTCGCTGGTACGAAACCATTCGCAGCGTTCGCCGTGCCTACACCCGCAAGCAGATCAGGTTCGCGGAAGACTATTTTTCCGCGGTTGCGGCCGACGCGCGGTTACGCATGGCAATGTTCGTTGGAGCCCTGGAGAAGGTGGGGCTGATCCCTTTGTTGGGAACCGTTGTCGTGACGATCGCAAAGTCGACAGGTAGCGATCCATACTCGCTATTCCTTTGGTACACAGCCGCAGCTGTGGCGGGCATCTTCTATGTATTCGCCTTGAGGTTCATTGAGATCGCACTCGCGCTAGAGCGGTTCACTGTCATTCTTAGGCATGCTGGGGAAGAAGACGAAAAACTATAGCTGCGAGCCGGCCCGCCAGACGCTCCGCAAGTAGCACCCTGGAGGGCACAATAGGACAAATGGTTGTCGAGCATCGCCAAGATCTGAGAGTTCGCGCATAGCTCAGCGAGGGTTGTCCTTACAAGGTCGCAGCGACAGCACAGGACGATCGCGATGCATAGCGAGAGCTACCGCTCTTGGTCGCTGTCAAGCTTCAGGTTCCTTGGCAGCGATAGCAGAAGTCAGCTCAAGATTCTTTTCATATCCACCAGCGCCGTGATGGATATGGCGATGACAGGCGGGACATATGGCTGCAACATAGCGCGGATGATCAAGTCCCCCATCTGACACACGCGTGGTGTGATGTGGCTCCAGGTAGGCAGTGCCGTCTTTTCGCTTGAACGGCGCAGGCCTCTGGCATGACTCGCAAATGCCTCCAGCCCGCAGCAGCACATAGTCCTTTACGCGCTTGCTACGCCGATAGAGCTTTCGTAGTGCAGCCTTGCCAACTTCGTTGCCAAAATCGTTAATGGCCTCAATGGCGCGCTTGCGAGCCCCTTCCAAGGTGGTAGGTGCTGAATCATCCGTCGCCTCATCTTCGGGAAACGTAATGCTCTCCTCATCCAGCAGCGCGACTGGAACCAGTTGGAATTCGATGACGTTTCTCTGCGCCCCTTCCCTGTCTGTGCCACGGCGAATCGTGTGACCGCCGTAGGCATGCTCGCCCAGATATTCCTGTCCCTTGCCTTTCCCTAGCGCCTTGAAGAGGTGCAGCGCCTGCCCGTTGGCGGCGTGCTCTCGGATGGCAAGGTTACCGCGTTTGAACTCCATATCGCCCACTTGCCCTTCCCCTGTGTACGAGAAAATGCCGAGCTCGTCCCGACCGTCAAAATAACCATACTGCTGGCCGCTTTCGCCGGTGAAGATGAAGATGGCTCGTACTTTGTTGGATGGGGCTATGCCGCTTTGACGGCTGCCGCCAAAACGATCGTGAATTTCCATTTGCCGGTCATAGACGCGCCCTAGTGCGAACCTTGGAGGTTCGGACCCGCTGAAGGGTGAGCTTCCATTATGGAGTCGGACAATGCTGAAGCCCAGGTTATGAAGGTAAGCGTTTGTTTGCTCGCCGCCGCTAAAGCGTGAAACGGGCACGCCTGTCGCCATCGATAGAATTTGCTTAGGCGGATAGCGCTTTCCTTGATCGGAGATCGCGTAAAGCTGCGACCTCTTGGTTTCCCAATCTTCCCATTTCTGCGTACCACGCAGCACCCGATCAAACTCGTCCAACGCCGACCTGATAGTCGCTTGCGTGACATGTGGAATGCGCAATTTTTCCCCCGCGACTGCGATGTCTACCGATGACTGCAATCAGAAATTTCTGATATTTTGGTCATTATGTAGCGCACGGCGCCTGCAAGCAAATGGCTTGAGGGGCTTCTCGAATTGGAGGAGGCGGGGGCATGTCTGCTGGGCGACTGAACGGCCCAGGAGCTTTTTAGTGCTTGGCTAGTAGTGGAGTTCGCGGACTACCTCTATGCCGCAGGTTAGGGAAACACTGATCGGGACGGCTTACCGGGTGTGGGGCGACGCCGGCGAGTCGTGACATCAAATCCAGCCCATCCGATGCTCCACGTAAGGGACCCTGCAGTTGGGTTCGTTCCGGCACAGCATGTGCAGGCATGTAATTGGGCTTTGCCAATTGCAGCCGGAAGGGAGCTTTGAGAATTGCCGCATTGGTCCGGAAGCACCGTCGGCGGAAACTGGTCGCGTCACCAACACAATGGTCGACCAGGTTTGACAGCCTGAATCCATGCAAGCCGGACGAGCCACGAGGCGGTATCCTCTCGTCTTTCGCCTATGCACACCCTTACGGGTGAGCCGTGGCGGGGGAGCCCCCGGGGCTCGCCGGTCCTTGCATCCGGTCTGTCAACCCTGCTTCGTGCTCGCCCACCCGATTGACAGCGGACGGCGAGCCTCTTTCACCGATGCAAGGAGGTTCGTTATGCAACCCACCACCCCAGCTCCCCAAGAGCCCACCCTCGCTCAAAAACAAGCCCAACTGGCCGAAAACCTGGCCAAAGTCGACCGCGCCCAGTTCCGCCGCCGCGCCAAGGCTGCCCCACCGCAACCCAGCAAAGCCGTCACCCTCGAGGACCACATCCTCGAAGTCAGCGACGACCTTCTGCGCGTCAGCGCCGGCTTCCAGTCCGTCCTGACCCTGCTGGACCTGCAGGCCGGCGATATCCCTGACAGCATCGGCCTGCACGCTCTGATTACGCCGCTCAAGCGGCAAATCGACCGGTGCGCGGATCGCCTGCAGGCGCTTGCTTGACGAGGGACAGGCCTGCGCAATGCAGGCCTGACAGTAAAACGGCGCGAGCTGGTCTCGCGCCGTTCTGGTTGTGGCCCGGAGTTCGTGCTGCAAGTTGATGTTTCGGTGTCCAGTCAAGCTCAAGCCCCGACCACCGAAACCTACTGAAAAACGCCCCCCTCAAGTCACCGCACTCACAAACGCCTCAAACGCCCTAGCCTCCACCGGCGGACAAAAGAAGTGCCCTTGCCCGTAATCGCATCCAGCCGCCACCAGAATGTCCCGCTGCGACTCCGTCTCCACCCCCTCCGCAATCACCCGAATGCGCAGCGCATGCGCCATGCTGATAATGGCGTGGCACAACGCCACGTCGTCCGGCCCCCGCGTCAGCGAGCGGATGAAGGACTGGTCGATCTTGATGTAGTCGATGTCCAGGCGCCGCAGGTACGACAAGGACGAGTAGCCGGTGCCGAAGTCGTCGAGCGCGATCTCGATGCCGGCCGCCTGGAAGCGGGAGAGCTGGTCCATGACATCGGCGTTCTGCTCCATCAGCGAGCCTTCGGTGATCTCGATGACGAGGCTGCCCACCGGCACGTTCCTGCGCTCGATCATGCTGGACCAGGACTCGGGCCCGCTCGCAGGCGCGCTGAACTCCACGGGTGATTTGTTGACCGAGATCTGGAAGTCCTTGCCCAGCAGCACCTGCCAGCGTGCAAGCTGGTCCAGCGCTTCGGTCAGCACCCAGCGGCCGATGTCGATGATGAGGCCGGATTCCTCCGCAACGGCAATGAAATCGGCCGGACGGATCGGCCCGCGCACCGGATGGTCCCAGCGGATCAGGGCCTCGGCCTTGCAGACCTTGCCCGTGCGCAGGTCGACAATGGGCTGGTAGTGCAGCGCGAACTGCCCGGACGCCAGCGCCGTGCGCAGGTCCTGCGTGATGCGCAGGCGCTCCCGCTCCACCTGCAGCAGCGCCTGCGAGAAGACCTTCCAGCGATTGCGGCCCTCGGCCTTGGCGGCAAACATCGCCTGGTCGGCGCACACCAGCAGGGCCTCGGCGTTGTCGGCGTCCCTGGGCCAGGTGGCCACGCCGATGCTGGCCGACACCACCACCAGCTCGTCGGCCAGGCGGTAAGGCGCGGCAATGCGCTCCAGGATCGCCTGGGCAATGTCCCCGGCAACGCCGGCATCGCCCACCGCGGGCAGGATCACGGTGAACTCGTCGCCGGCCAGCCGCGCCACGGTATCCCGCGCGCGCACCGATGCCGCGATGCGCCGCGCCGCCTCCAGCAGCAACCGGTCGCCCTGGTCGTGGCCGAGGGTATCGTTGACCTCCTTGAATCGATCCAGGTCGATGAACAGCAGCGTCACCGCATCGTGCGTGCCGCGCGAACGCTCGATCTCCTGCTCCAGCCGGTCGAAGAACAGGCGGCGGTTGGGCAGGTCCGTCAGCGCATCGAAATTCGCCTGGTGCCGGATGACTTCCTCCGCCTGGCGCTTCTCGGTCATGTCATGGATCAGCGCAACGCGGCGGCGCTCGCCATACGCGTGGGCCAGGTAGGTATCCACGGTCAGGTAGGCGGGAAACTCGCTGCCGTCCTTGCGGCGGATGAAGAGTTCGCCGCTCCAACTGCCCTTGTTTGCCACGGTGGCCCGCAGGCGCTCGACCAGCCCCGCCGCATTGCCTGCCCCGCTGACGCTATAGCCGGGGCGTCCCCTGATCTCCCCGGCGGTATAGCCGGTGGCGGCGGCAAAGGCCGGATTCACGTCGATGACGATGCCATCGAGCGACGTCACCATCATGGCCTCGCTGCTGGACGAATAGACCAGCGAAGCCAGCCGCATTTCCTCCATATGGCGCTGTCGCTCCGCCATGGAGCGGCGCAGGCTGTAGTACAGCAGGGCAAGCAGCAGCGTGGAAGCCATGGCACCGGCCAGGGCCACGCGGCGATAGACGTCGTAGGGCGCCAGCACCAGGCTGACCGCCTCGCCCACCACGAAATTGAGCCCGAACTCCGGCAAACGGTAATAGCCGAAGACCCTCTCCACGCCTTCGGAGCCCGACACCGCCCGATAGCTACCAGAGTTGGGCGACCCGCTGGCGAGGTACGGCCGGTTGCTGACCGCCCTGGCCAGCGTGCCCTCCATGGCCGGCACGCGCGCAAGGACCATGCCGGACGTCTTGATGACCGACGCCACTTCGCCCTGGCGGTCAGTGAAGGTCTGCGCAAAGCTGGCGAACTGCTCCGGACTGACCGAGACCACGATGACCCCGTCGAAGCTGCCCGCGCGCAGGATGGGGCGCGTGAACTGGATCGACCATTTGCCCGAGACCTTGCCCTTCACCGGGTCGCTGATAAACAGCATGTCGCGCCCGCCCGCGTTCTGATGGACCCGGAAATGCTCGCGCCCGCTCAGGTCGACCTTCTGGCCGGACGTGGGCCCGGCGATGGACGAGTAGATGAGCAGGCCATGCTTGTCGATCACCGACACCTGGAACGACAGGTCCACCACCAGGTTCTGCCGCTCACGCACCATTTCGATGAACCCCGGCTGGCCGGCCAGCCAGCTGGCCCGCAGGTCCAGCAGGAACTCGGACAGCCGCAGGATGCTGGATTTCGAGTACGCGCCGAACGCCTGGGCCTGGGTCTGGGTACGCTTGGCGGCGTCGTGCAGCAAGCGGTCCCGCTCGCTCACGAGCTGGAACGCCGCGAACGCCCATGTTGCAATCAGCCACGCCGCCGCCGCCAGGTTCAACGGGGAAAAGACCGCGCGCAGGCGCTGCAGCGCCTTGTCATAGCGGGTGGTCGGGCGTTCTGGCATCAAATGGGTATCGCAGTGCAGCGAAGTGGATTGACATCCATAGCAGGCTAGTCGAGGTCAGCGAACCCGACAAGCGGCACGCTCTCTAGTCCCGTGCTCCCCGCGTGCAGCCCGGGTTGACATGAGGCGAAAGCGTCACGTCGTGACCATGCTCCGTTCGCGAACGCGACAGGGATGGGATGTGCGGCAGGACAGGACGCACGCGAAAGCCCTCAATATTCCCTCAACACCCATCCGCTGATCGCTGCGAAGTACTCGCGCAGCCAGGCGTTATATCGAAGGTAGATCGGCGTTCCAGCCCCGACTCCGGCGACTTTGCCGAAGCCAGCCTTCCCGGCAATCTGCACCGCCCGCCGTACATGGAAGTCGCTGGTCACCACCACAATGGGGTCGGTGGCATCGACGCCTTGCTGCTCCAGCAGTCGCCGGCTGAACACCAGGTTTTCCTCGGTACTGGTACTGCGTCCTTCGCGAATCACCCTGTCCGCCGCTATCCCACGCGCAACGAGGTAGTCAGCCATGATGTCCGCCTCGACACACTGCAGCCCAAAGTCCTGACCGCCACTCACAACGACCTTGGCGTCCGGCCACCTTCGCGCCTGCGCCAGCCCCTGATCAAGTCGCGCGATCAACGTTGGCGACGCCTTGCAGTTAGGGGTGCCAGAGCCAAGAATGACGAGCGCCTTTACCGCTGTCCCTGCCGGCACGGAGGCGTCCATGCCGCTGCGGATGCCGTAAAAGAACAGCCCGACAGTGACCAGCCACGCAGCAAACGCTATCCATCCAGCATGCCAGAGCCAGTGACGGCGCCGATCAGCCTTCCGCCATCGCGCCACGCCTTCCCAGCACAATGCAAGCAGCAGGAACGCGATGCCAATGCACGCCGGCAACGTGATGCCGAAGTTGAACAACCCCATTCCCATCAGTGCGACGGCATCGCCGAGCAGCACGGCGCCAACCAGCGCCAGGGCAAGGCGTATCCATCGGGTGCTTCGTTTCACTGAGGGGTTCTCCGGATAGTTGGTTGCCAGGTTATCCAACGGCATATTTCAGCTGATTGACCGATACCAAACTCAGGATAACTGTCGAGCAACTTGATGACGGTGCGCTTTGCGCGATAGGTGTCGCGCTCTTCCAGCTCTCTGGCAAACTTGGCGCGCTCGCCCTGCATTGCCCGCAGGCACGATTTCAAATGCCTCGTCATAGCGCATTATGCTTGTGCCGCTTTTGGTGGCGACCCGCAGCAGCTGGTGATAGATGGCAATCGCGTCATGGGGATGTGTTCTGGAACTCCCGAGCACGGCGCCGGCCACTTTCAGGCCAATGCGCCATGGGGAGCGCCTCGCCTTCGTCATCTCCCGGGCTGAGGTTGGCGCGGGATTCTTATCGAGGGTACCGTTACGACGCATGATGATGCGCGGGGTGGGAAGAGTCCGAATGACACGTTGCCCAAGCCAGCGCGGCACCTAGGTTGGCCCGCTCCTCCATGAACGCCGTAATCGCAGCCATTTCTTCCTCTATCGCTTGCGTCAGGCGAAACTGTCCTGCCAAGTCGTTGTAGAGATCCTGCGATATCGACCCGTAACGAGCCGAACTGCTCAGCGTCTGGCTAAGCGCTTCGGATCGGGAGCGTGCCTGCTTGAGCTGCGGTTCCAGTTCTTTCATCCGCCTTTTCAATGCGCTGGCGTCCAGTCCGGCGAGTTGGGGGAAATTGGCGCGGTAGTCCATGTACTTGTCGTTATAGACCGTCCGCCACCGTAGATAGCCCCACATCGGCCAGAACTCACGGCCGCTGGGCTGCTGCGGTAGCTGGCTGGTGTAGGCCGGATCCTTCAGCGCTGCGTCGACCGACTGCCCCTTGGCTTGGCGTTGCCGCTTGAGGCGGGCGTGTGTCTCCAGCATCGCCTGTTCTTTGGCGCTCAATGGCGGTGGCGGCAATACGCCGACCTTGCCCGTCATCGGGCCGATCATTACGGGGCCAGATCCCTTGCGATCGGCTTTTGCAGCGACCGCATCGAGCTTGTCCTGTTGCTTGCGGTACCAGACGTCATCGTCGTCGCCCAGTGGCTTGAACCAGGCGCGGGAGTCATGCAGATGGCGGGAGAAGAAGACATCGATGGCAGGTGAGACATCCTTGTTCTCCCACGCTTGCCTGACGTCCTTCCAGCTATCGAACTTGATGCGGATCGCTCTCTTGGCCTGAGAGGACACGGTGACGCCCTGCACGGCTCCCGCTGGCGGAACCCACGCGATCGGCCCTCCGGGCGCTTCCGGGACCGCCGCACGTACGGCGGGGCTTGTGACTTGGCCGGCGATGGCGGAGATGACTGAAGCCACGGCCGAGGCGAAGGCCTCCGCAATCTCTTTCGCGCCTGTTATCAGCCAGTCGGCGTAATGGCCGCTGAGCCAGTCCGGCACGGGGTTCTCGTAGTGGACGTAGCGCTGGACCCATTTCAGCTCCTCGGCCAGCTCGGCATCAGCCTGAATCAGGTCCGTGCGATCGTTCGTGGGGGCGCGTTTGACGCTGGGCATGGCTGCCACTTTGCCAAGCTGGAGATGCCGCCAGCGTAGGAAGTAGCCGTAGTGGTGTCGGATCAGCTCCGGCGTGGTCTCTGGCCTGGAGGCGGAGGTGGCGGTGGCGTCGCGATAGGCGTTAAAGGCAGTGATGAGATCCGCGTCGACTTGAAACTGCTTTCTCTGTTCGGCCGGAGCGGAATCCGGGCTCATGAGCGGAACGCCGGCAATGACCGCCTCGCGGTACATATGTGCCAGCGGAATCTGCGACAGCTTGGTGCTGTCGTCGGGCGTTCCGTCTGCGCGGCAGCCACGGCCCTGTTCGCCCGGCTCATATCCACCGCCGAGATCGGAGTGCACACCTGGGTAGACGAATTCCTCCACATTGCTGCCGTGCGCGCTGTCGAGAGGAAAAGAGCCGCGCACTTCATGGCTGGATACCAGATGCACGCAGCGCTTGACCAGGTCCGGCCCGGGAATGCGCAGCCAGCGCTTCTGCGCCCAGGCGCCATGACCGGTGACCATGGTTTCCATCATGCTCTGCGCGATGCCGGCCGAGGCCACGGTATCGAACAGTCCCAGGAAAGCAATCTGGACGGGAATGCCGCACAGGCTGAGCTTTTCGCCGTTGGCATCGCAGGCATCGCGCAGCCAGTTGCAGAACACCCGCGCCTGCGCGGCGCCTCGCGAGAAACCGAAGACATGCAGGTGGAGTTGCTTGATGATCGGCTTGCGGTCTCTGGGCAGGTTGCCTAGAGCCTTGGCCAGCGCTGCCTTGCGCTCGTTGAGTACGCGACGCCGGCCCTGGGTATTGACCTCGCGCCAGTTAGTGCGAGCCACGGCAGTCAGCGATGCTAGTGTGCCAACGCGTGCGCGCAGGTCGCGGTCGAATTCGCCTTTGGCGCGGTATTTGCCGTTTAGTTGGCTTTCGATGGTGGCGGTGCTGCCGAGATTCGCAATCTGGATTTCTGGGGCGATTATGTCGGCGCTCATTTGCTTGACCAGGTCGCGATCTCTGCTTCGTTCCGTGAGATTTCGGCCGTAATAGTGTGCGTGGAGATGGTTGTGCAGCTGCAATAGAGACCAATTGATACGGCCCTCTCCACCCCACCCGGCTGCTGCGCCGGCAACGGCTTGAATACCGATGCCCAGATCGCCAATGTCCTTATAGAAGGGCGTGCCGACGCCTGCGACATAGCTGCGGAAGCGATGTTGCCGTAGCTCGGTGGGCCTGCGCCTGGTATCAAAGAGATCGAAGAGGCGAGCAATGTTGCTATGAGCCTCATGAGGCCGGTCGTTCTCCGCATTGTTACGCGTGCCGTCGAAGAAGAGGCCAAAGTGCAACTCGTCTTCGCATGGAGTCGCCACCCTCAAGCAGACATCTGACCTCGTAAGCCTTCGCCCCATTTCTGACTGAGAGAGCTCGAACGGTTCGTTAGGGCAACGTGGGGCAGAGCTAGTGATGGTCATGCTGTAGCAACGTAGATTTGGAACGCGGCGAGCCCAAGTCTCGGTCCCGCAAGGACGATTCTCTATCTATGCTGAAGCTTCTGCTGTTTTTGCAACGACCGGTACTCTTCGCGGAATTCAGGCGCATAACAGGTTTCTTTTTCCGCAGACGGCTTCCGCTTCAGACAGGCATCTGTTGGATCTTCCAGCTGGTATGGGTCGCCTTCCCAGCCTGGAAGCCAGCGAGTCAAATACAGCTTGACCTCGTGATTGGGGAAGAACGCGACGTAAAAGAATGAGGCATCCTCGGGTGGATACTTCTCGACAGGGACCTGTTTGACGTAAAGCGCCTTCCTGTCTTTTTTGTAGAGTTCGTCATCACTCCATTTGATCGTAACCTTGAAGGCGGGATCCCATTTTTTTGGTACGGCAATGCTGCCTGTCCAACTGGTTCCCCCGTTGTGTGGCACCATCGATCCAGCCCATTGCCCATTCACATAAACTACGCCGATCGGCACGTCGGTGTAGTTGATCACGCCGATCTGGCCGCCGAGCGAGTCTTCGTCCACGACGGCGTGCTTCGGCGCTTCAGCTTTGCTGCACGAGGCAAGGCCGAACATCGCTGCGGCTAGGAATACAAGGAATAGGGATCTAAGCATTCTTGTGAGCATCATTGTTGTCTGAACGGCTTAGGTTAGGGCGCTGCGGCGCACAGTCGGCGATGATCATGGGGCTGCGATCTAGAGGAATTGACGGCCTGAGGCCACAAACCATTTAAAAATGGGCTGATTGCCCTCGCCACCAGGCTTGCTCGGGGCGTTCAGGGAATCACGCAATTCGGGGTGATCGCATAGCTGTCGCTCCTTCGGAGGCCGTCGCTTCAAGCAGTGCGCCAACACCGTCGCAACAGCAACGATAGCCGCAGCACCTGTCTTTTTTTCCAACGCCATCACAGCACACCTCCATCGCCTAGCGCCGATAGCAAGTATTCCCGCCACGCCGAGCCCGATTGGCGCGATCCAGCCAGCCATTGCAGAAACTCCGGCCCCTCCAGACTTGCCTCCCCCTTCGCCATAGCATAAAGCGCAAGCAGAGCGATATCCGGCGCTGCTTCGGCCTGATGCATCCTCGCCACCTCACAGCACCGCGCCACGAGGCGATACGCTTCTGCCTTCCCAATATCGGGCAGGAGCGCCTCCCGGTACATCAAGTCGAGCACAGCATCTGGCATGGCCGCATCGAGCATTCGGTCCAGCTCTTCCTGGGACAGCATCAGTGGCTCGTCGCGGTATGCCTCAAGTTCCGCCCTTGGCTCGGTGAGCGCCAGCACGTCGAGCCCACCTTGGCGATTTACAAGGTGCCACTGCGCAAGAGGCGCAGTCAGTCGATTCCATCCTTCCAGGCTCAAGACCACAGGCAGCGCCGACAATACGCGCGTATCGGCAAAGCGCAGCAGATAGGGCGTGTCGTCGCCTGCAATTACCGGCTGCAGGCAGGGCTGCCACAGCTTAACCAGGCGCTCTGCGGATTGCCATGAAGCCACGAAGCTCAGCATCGGCCGCCCCTGGCAATGCGTACCCAGGGCTGCCAGCAAGGCGCGCCGCTCGACACTGGCCATGCCGTCAAGCGGCAACAGGTAAGGCGAGGCCGGCACGAGTTCGCACAGTGCGCCGGTATCGCCGTACAGCGGATAGCGATGGACCGGTGCCGCGAAGGGCTTGCCCTCATGGTCAAAAACACCATCGATCAGCGCCGACCAGTGGACGCCGGGCGCACCGTCGATGCGTCGTAGCAGCCCATCCAGCCATATCCCGGGATCGCGCGACTCGACTGCGTAATACATAAGAGCTCCGGCAATGGCTTCTACACGGCTGCGAGGTGCGTGCCGGCTGCAGCCGCTTTGAGCAGGCAGTCGAGGCACGCCTTCTGCGGGAATACCGGCAACGGATAGGGCGTATCCACCGGCCCCTCGAACTTGCGCTGCGCGGCCTTGTAGGTGATCGGCCCCGGGCACTCGACGGTGATATTGCCGCCCTCCAGCGTGATCGAGGCACCGCCAGCCGTGGCCAGGCGAATGCGTTTCGCCGACGCAAAATCGACGTTCATATTGGCGGAAACGATCACCAGGTCTTCGCGGGCCGCGAGCTTCAGCAGGTCGTGCTGCGCCTGGAGGTCGATATCGTCCTGCCCGGCGGTCATTTGCAGGCCGACGTTGCCTTCGCCGGCGGCAGAGAGTCCGGCTGCAATGCCGATGGCTTGCCCGGCATGCACGCGCGCCTGGCCTGCCACGACTACGTTGTGGTCCTGTCCGCTGAGCAGTGCCGCGCTTTCGCCGTTGGCAAGTTGCAGGTCCTGGCCCGCCACCATTGCAATTCCGGCGCGGCCGCTCAGGTGGACCATGGGTTCGGCCTGGTGCGGGACCTTGCCGGAGGTCGTGGCGGTGTTGCCGGCGGCGGCATCGGCCAGTGCAGCCTCGAAGTGCTTGCCGTCGACCATGCCGGCGGCCGCCCGGACCTGTACCGGCAGCGGCGCCTGGTCGTCGGCAGCGACGCTAAGCGGTGGCACCTGGTGTACGGCCGCCGCTTCGCCCAGGGTGCGTGCGAGGTTGCTGCCCTGTCGCAACAGTGCGATGCCGGCCGCGTTGTCCCCGGTCGGCAGGGCCCGGCCGGTGATGGCATCGCGGTAGGTGGTCAGCAGCAGTCCTGCCCGTCCGCGCACGGCGGCGTAGCCATCGGTGCGCAACTCGAAGCCCTGTCCGCGGAAGCTGCCGCGACGGTTGTCCTGCTGGTGCACCACGTGGCCGAGGTTCAGCTGTGTCGCCGCTTGCGTGGTGGCCAGCTGCGCCCGCAGTTGCGCATCGCTGTCGTCCAGCATCAGTTCGTTATGGCCTGTGCCGCCGTGCTCCTGGCTCTTGAAGCCGGTCATTGCTGCGGCGTTGCGGTGCCCTCGCGCGTCAGGGTTCATGCCGTGCCAGGGCGGGCTGTTGCCCTGGGCGAGGTTGCCCTGCGCGCTGCCGTGGGTGTCGCTGCCCTGCGCATACAGGCTCTGGGCGTCATAGGGTTGCGAGAACGCCGTGCCGCTCAATGTCCGACCGCTTGGTGTCGGCGCGATGCCCGCTTCGCCCTGACCGTTGTACACCGCTGCCAGCACAAAGGGCTGGTCGATATCGTCGTCGGTGAACTTGACCAGCACCTCCTGGCCGATGCGCGGTAGCCACTGCCAGCCCATGCCGGCGCCAGCCTGGCGCTGCGCCACGCGGATCCAGCGGCTGCTGCGGTCGTCGGCGCGTTCGCCGAGCTGCCAGTGGAACCGCACCCGCACATGCCCCCTTGGGCTGACGTGGTGCTCGGCGTTGCCGTCGGCAAGCGTCTGTCCATCCGGCCCCACGACGATGGCGGTGTGCACGCCCAGTGGTACCGGGCGGCTGTACAAGCGCGGGCAGTCCGCACCGAGGACTGATGCGCGCCACGGCCGGCGCGCGTCGAAGGCGCGGAACAGCGCGCCATAGCCGTGTTCGCGGGCCACGGCAAGCAACTGTGGCGGCGCAGCGTCGCGTGCCGGCATGGGCGGCGGTGCCAGCAAGCCCAGGATCTCGCCCGTCGATTCTGGTGCGTCCGGGGCGTTGTCCAGGGTCAGCGCGGCTTCGGGTGCGCCCAGAAGCTTCGAGAGCTCGGCATGTGTGTTGTGCCCCAGGTTGTTGAAGCCGCAGTGCTCGACGGCGTCGAGC
Source organism: Cupriavidus neocaledonicus (assembly GCF_000372525.1). GTDB lineage: Bacteria > Pseudomonadota > Gammaproteobacteria > Burkholderiales > Burkholderiaceae > Cupriavidus > Cupriavidus neocaledonicus. The sequence goes on along the minus strand of NZ_AQUR01000099.1, from coordinate 117,857 downwards.
AGCAAGGGATAGCCGCCGGCAGGGTTTTCCAGCGGCGGCAAGTGAGGGCAGCCGATGACGGCGAGACGGGTGCCGGCGCGCAAGCTGCGCACGGTGGCGGCACCGGTGAACAGCAGCGCGCGCGCTTCGATTGCCTCCATCACTTGCTCGGCAACCCGTTGTGCGGCCTCGGCGTCCGGCGCCAGCGACGGGCTCACTGACAGGTAGGCATCGGGCATGCCTTGCATTGCGCCGAAGCGTGCCGGGGCGTGGCCGCGCACGGTGCTTTTGGCCTCGGCATCCCACGCCGTGACGGCAACGCCGGGGATTGCAGAACGCGTTTCGCAGGTCAGCTGCTGGATGGCGTCGGTAGCCTGCTGGCTATGAGCGCGGTGGTAGCGGATACCGTCGGCTGCCGCGGATTCAGGGTCTTCGTCCAAGTTTGCACTGTGGGCAAAGATCAGCACCGTGTGGCGATGCGGCGCTTGCTGGTCTTCCACGACGGTGTATCCAAGGCCCGCCTCGGCCATCAGCCGCGACAGGAAGTGATAGTCAGTCTCGCGGAACTGCGCGATATGCGGCCATTTGCGGTCCGCGCCGATCCGCGCCAAAGCACCGGGCGCATAGCGCCAGCTTGCATAGGGCGCGTAGGGGCGCAGCACCTCGTCGATGATGCTGTGAAGCGTGCGTTGCTGGAACACCTGGCTGTGGCGCTGCTGGGTGGTCAGCCACAGCCACGGCACCACGGTCAGCCGGTAACGCGCGAGGCCGCCATCGGCACCCAGCTTCTCCGCCTGGCGTACAAGCCCGGTGCGCGCCGCCTGGCCGCCGCCGGCCAGGGTGGTCAACAACGTCAAGCGCTGGCCGAGAAACGCATCCAGTGACAGCGAAGGATTGGCGCTGACCGCAACGATGCGCCATTCAAAGAGTGAGGATATCGCTTCGCGGCCGATCCACGCCTCGATTGCCAGCGCCTCGAGCGGGCCGGTGCCGTCGAGCGAATAGAGGCGGCGAACCGGCGAAAACAGGTTCTTAAACAGGGCTGCGGCGTCCATAGCACTTGGATGAAACCCATTGCCGGGAAAGGAACGCCATTAGTTCCACAAAGCGATAAGGAGATCATTTATCCAGATCAAGATCGGGCTTGTTATTTTTGCGCTGTTACTTTCTCCGTCTGGGATGAGGCATGTGGCCTCAGAAAAACCTTACTTCGCTGCTGAATCTGTGCAGACAGCGTTGCGGCCGGATGGGGGCGCCGATATAACGTCGGCTCCGATGTGGGAAACGCATTCACTTTCCGAGCCTTCGCCCATGAAGACATTGATTCTCGCGCTGCTGATGCTCGGCGCGGCTCTTGGCGGTCACGCTTATGGTGCCGCGTTGACGCCTGGCATCTACCGCGTTGACGCCGGTTCCTACCTGACCGCCGCGCAACGCGCGCAAGCGGCGCCGGGAGAACGCATCGAAGAGCGATTCGAGCATGCTTTGCCGGCGGCGGCCGGTGTCACGCATGCGGCGGTGTCGCGCGAAGCGAGATACGGGGAAGCGGAGCGCAACAGAGTGCTGTTCGTGACGGCGGACGGCTACCAGGCCGAAGCTGACGAGGGCAATCGGTTTTGCGTGGCCTATGCGCTTCCAGGCCGCAACGATTATTCGGTCTCTGATCCGTTCTGCGCTGGCGAGGAAGCACTGGCCGATCGGACACTAGCAAGCTTTATCCTGCGGCGGCCGCCGCGGCGACGGGACCTGGACGGCATTCTTATTCCGCCGGAACGTATACCCACTCAGGATGACAGGATCGGCTGCCTGCTCGGCGTGTGTGACTCTGCCGCCAATGGCAAATCGGTCCACCGCGTGGAGGTCACTTACCGTGCCGACCGCTTTACGCTGGAAAAAGTACGTCCTTATCAGGACATTCTCTTTCTGGAAAACACCGTACCGGTTTTTTCGTCGCGTGAGCGGACTGAGAGCCGCTCTGAACTGAAGGCCGGAACGTTTGTCGCAGTGCTGGACCGTCAGTCGGAATGGTTCGAGGTAGATTACTTCGAACATGGCACTGCTCGCCATGGGTGGATCGACCGCGACGATTTTGTTCCTGTGCAGTGGCTGGCGCAGCGTGCCACGACGCGTGACTTCCGCTTTCGCGTGGGCCTAGTGCCCGGCGACAGTCACACGGATGGACCACGGCCGGTTGCCATTGAAGTGTTGTCGCGCCACAGCGGCGACCGCCTGCAGGTACTGCGCGATTTCGAATCGGATGGCGCCTATGTGCTGGCGGAGGAAGCGATCGATGTGGTAGACGCCAACTTCGACGGCCATCCGGATATTGCGATACACGGCATGTCCGGCGGCGCCGGCCCGAACAGTACGACGAACGTGTTCCTGTACGACCCGGTACGGCACCGGTTCAGTTTCTCCCAGGAACTGTCAGAGCTTCCGCAGCTGTGGATCGACCCAAAGACGCGGACCGTTCACAGCGCGCAGCGGGGCAGCTGTTGCAGCCACTATTCCGAGGTTTATCGTTACGTGCGTGGCAAGCTGACGCTTGTCTCCAGCAAGGATGAGTACGCGAATGGCGAGTGGGTCAGTATCACGACAGGTCGCCTACGCAACGGGAAGATGTACTACCGCGAAACACGTAGGCGATCTCCAGGCGATTGAGCAAGCTCCCCGGCACCTCCCGTCATCGCTCCTGCCCCTGCCGCAACGCAGGCGCCACCGCACACGCCACCAACAGCAGCGCCGCCATGATGATCAGTCCATTACGCGTGCTCCCGGTCGCCTGTTCGATCAGCCCCATCACCGACGGCCCGATGAATCCCCCAATCAGCCCACAGGTATTGATCAGCGCCAGCCCGCCGGCCAGGGCCACACCCTTCAGCCGCGACGACGGAAACAGGAACACGATCGACTGCACCACGAAGAACATCATCGCGGTCAGCGAGAAGCCCGCCAGCGCGATCACCGGGCCGGCGAAGGCGGCGATCAGCAGGCCGCCAGCCATCACGGCCAGGCCCAGGCACAGCAGTCGGCGGCCGCGGCCCGGGGTGTTGGCATGGCGGGGCAGCCAGGCGGCGCCGATGGCGGCAGCGATCCAAGGCAGGGAATTGAGCAGGCCGATCTCCACGGACGTCAGCTTGCCATAGGTGCCGATGATGCCCGGCAGGAAGAAGATCACCGTGTAGATCGAGATCTGGTGGCAGAAGTAGATGAAGATCGCCAGCCACACCTGCGGATCACGCATGGCGCCAAGGAAGGAGTGTCCGGCCTTGCCGGTGCTGGCATCGGCAGCTTCGGCGGCAAGTCGGCTGCGCACGGCCTGGGCCTGTGCCGGAGTCAACCATGGCGCGCTGTCCGGTCCGTCGGGCAGCTTCTTCCAGACCACGGCGGCCAGGAACACGGCGGGCAGGCCCTCGAGCACGAACATCCATTGCCAGCCCTTGAAGCCCCAAATGCCGTCCATCGCCAGCAGTGCGCCGCCCAGCGGGCCGCTGACGATGTTGGCGATGCAGACACCGAGCAGGAAGTAGCCCACCGCCCGCGCGCGATCTTCGCGGCCGAACCAGTAGGTCAGGTAGAGCATCACGCCGGGGAACAGTCCCGCCTCGGCCGCGCCCAGCAGCACGCGCATGATGTAGAAGGACGTCTCGCCCTGGACAAAGGCCATCGCCGCCGACAGCAGGCCCCATGTCACCATGATCCGGGTGATCCAGAAGCGGGCGCCGACCCGGTGCATGATCAGGTTGCTCGGGATTTCCAGGAAGGCATAGCTGAGGAAGAACAGGCCGGCGCCCAGCCCGTAGGCCGCGGCCGAGATGTTCAGGTCGACCGCGATGTGCGTCTTGGCCAACGCGATATTGGTGCGGTCCAGGAAGCTGATCACGTATGACAGCACCAGCAAGGGCATGAGCTTGCGGAACAGTAGCGCGGTCAGCGGGCGGTCGGTGGGCGCGTCCAGCGGCGGTGCGCCCGAGGCGGGTACGGTCTGCATGTGCGTGGTCTCCATCGGCGGATACGGCGCCGCGCCCGTGGCGCGGGCTTGCCGTTCGGCCTGTTTGATGTCTTCGGTGATCGATGCCTGCCCGGGCCGCGCCATGGCGGCCCGGCGGTTCAGAATGCGGTGCCTGCGGCGCCCTTGAGGTCGAGGATGTCGCGGGCTTCGTCGGGCGTGGCGACGTCGATGTTCAGCGCTTCCAGCACGGTGCGGATGCGTTTGACCTGCTCGGCGCTCGATGCGGCCAGCTGGCCGGGGCCGATCCACAGCGAGTCCTCCAGGCCGACCCGCACGTTGGCGCCCATCGCCGCGCCGATGGTGGCCAGCGGGATCTGGTTGCGGCCGGCGCCCAGGATCGACCAGCGGAACTGGTCGCCGAACAGGCGCTGCGCGGTGCGGTGCATGTGCATCAGGTCTTCAGGATCGGGGCCGATGCCGCCCAGGATGCCGAACACCGACTGGATGAACACCGGACCCTTGACCAGCCCACGGTCAAGGAAGTGCCGCAGGTTGTAGAGATGGCTGATGTCATAGCACTCGAACTCGAAGCGCGTGCCGTTGGCATTGCCGATGCGCAGGATGTTCTCGATGTCCTGGTAGGTGTTCTTGAAGATCAGGTTGCGGCTGTTCTCCAGGTGCTCGCGCTCCCAGTCGTGACGGAAGTCCTTGAAGCGCTCCAGCATCGGGAACAGGCCGAAGTTCATCGAACCCATGTTCAGCGAAGCCAGCTCCGGCTTGAAGGTGGTGGCCGGCAGCATGCGTTCCTCGACGGTCATGTGCGGGCTGCCGCCGGTGGTGATATTGATCACTGCATCGGTCTCGGCGCGGATCCTGGCGAGGAACGGCCGGAACAGCTCCGGGTCCTGCGACGGGCGTCCGTCCTTGGGATCGCGGGCGTGCAGGTGCAGGATGGCGGCGCCGGCGCGCGCCGCGTCGATGGCGGCGGTGGCGATCTCTTCGGCAGTCACCGGCAAATGGGGCGACATGCTGGGCGTGTGGATGGCGCCGGTCGGGGCGCAGGTGATGATGGCTTTGGCTCGCTTGGCCATGGTGGTTCCCTTGTCGATGTTGGTAGTCCGCATCGCGGATAGCCCGCGGTGCAAGAAATGCGAGGGGGGCGCTAGCTGAGCGCCTGGGTCAGGCCGTCGACGACCATCTCCTGCCCATGCACGCTGGCCGCCTGGTCGCTGCACAGAAAGCGCACCATGTTGGCGATATCGCGCATTGTCACCATGCGCCCCAGCGCCGCCTGCGAGGTGTAGTCGCGCGTCACTTCCTCCAGCGGCTTGCCCAGCGACTCGGCCTTCGCGGCAATCACAGCGCGGATGCGCGGGCCGTCGACCGCGCCAGGCAGCACCGTGTTGACGCGTATGCCATCGGCGCCCAGTTCCAGCGCCAGCGACTTGGTAAAGCCCACCACCGCCCATTTCGAGGCCGAGTAGGCCGAACGGCCCGGCATGCCGAGATGCCCGGCGGCGGAAGACAGGTTGACAATCGACGGCGAGCGGCCTTGCCGCAGGCGCGGCACCGCGGCGCGGGCGCACAGGAACTGGCCGGTGATGTTGACGGCCAGCGTGCGTTCCCAGTCGGCCAGCGACAGCGTTTCGACGCCGCCGGTCGGTCCGGCAACGCCGGCATTGTTGACCAGCACGTCAAGGCCGCCAAAGGCCTGGTCCACCGCCTGGAACAGCGCCTCGACGTCGCTTTCCTTCGACACATCGGCCCTGACGGCCACCACGCCCGGCAATTCGGCGCACACGCGCTCCAGTCCGTCGCCGGCCACGTCGCAGACCGCGACGCGGGCGTCCGCTTCGGCCAGCGCCCGTGCAATTTCCAGCCCGATTCCGCTGGCACCCGCAGTGACCAGTACGCGTTTGCCGGCGAGCGATTCATCCTTCCACATGGTTCCAATCTCCTCAGGGCAGGCCGGTGCCTGCCTTCCGGACGAAGATTAAAACTGTGATCACAGATCAAATATAGAGAATAACCCTATGTGCTATGCTTCGCGGCATGAGCCTGAATGACCTTGTGACGCCTCTCGTTCGCCAGACCCTCAGCCGCGACGTCTACACGCAGCTGCGCGAGCTGCTGGTCAGCGGCCAGATGATGCCGGGCGAGCAGATTTCCCTGCGCAACATCGCTGCCGCACTGGGCGTCAGCGTGATGCCGGTGCGCGAGGCGGTGCACCGGCTGGTCGCCGAACAGGCCCTCGAACTCACGCCAAACCGCGCGCTGCGCGTGCCGCGCATGAGCGTCAGCCAGTTCGAGGAAATCACGAAGATCCGGATCGAGCTCGAAGGGCTCGCCACCGCGACCGCGGCCGAGCGCATCACCGACGAGGAACTGAAGCAGGTGCAGACCCTGCACCGCCGCTTCGCCGACGAGATGGCCAAGCGCAATCCCGACGGCGCCGCTGTCATCGCCGCGAACCAGGCCTTCCACTTTGCCGTCTACGCGGCGGCGCGCATGCCGATCCTGCTGCAGATGATCGAGTCACAGTGGCTGCGCATCGGGCCGATCCTGAACCATGATCTGCGCTCGGGGTCGCGACGGGTGGAGGAACGCGTCGCGGTCAAGCATCATGACAAGCTGGTTGAAGCGCTTCGCAAGCATGACGGCGCGGCGGCTTGTGCGGCACTGCGCGGGGATATCGAGAGCGCGGCGGCTTATATTGTCTCGGCGGGGGTGCTGGTGAATGCGGAGACGGCTGAGGGAGCGGAAGCTACGCCGATGGCTGTGAAGCGCGGTACTAAGGCAGGGCGTGCCGGGGTGAAGGGCTGATTCGCGTCTGCCAGGTCGTGTTCTCACCCATATCAGCGGGCTACAAAAATGGCCTAAACCAAAGTTCCAGCTGCTATGGTTCGTTGCTGCAACTTTTCGAGATTCCGTTGAAGTCAGCCAACGAAATGTAAGGTTCGATAAGAATTAAGAAGGGACCTATATTTGCCCTGGAGTCCGCTTGTCACTGTCGCCCCAAACTTAGCGCGGCGAATAGCGCTTCGGACGCCTTGAAGTAATCGAGATGTCTCCGTAGTGACCAGGAGCTGAGGCCGGGATTCCTACTGGCACGGCCAAGCATTTTTCAAAATATCGATTCAAACGGTTACGTGAAATCGTCATTTCCACACCACATTCGGCGCTATGGACTTGCTGCTGGGTGTTGCCTGGCGCTTGCTGCCTGTGCCCCGATGATTGCGACGGCCCCCATCGGCTATCGAGGTCACCCAACCAAGCGCGGCCGCCCGACGCATCCAGATCCTGACCGCTACAACCATCAAACTTGACACTGGCTATTCCCGCACGCTGCCTGAAAAGTCAGTCTGGTCGAAAGCAGGCCGCGTTCCACAGGGCGATGTCTTCCGGCCCGTCGGCACCATCTTCACCATCGAAGGCCGCCAGGTACACGAAGCCTACCTGGTCATCCATAACCAGACCCTGGTGGGCTTCTATTTGCCCGGGGAACAGAACTATTCCCCGCTATCCACAGCAGTACCTTTGAACTTGGGAGAATCAGAATGAAACGGGTCGCACGCATGCTGTTCGCCGGACTGGCGGTGTCGTCACTGCTGGCCGGGTGTGCTTCCGGCGTAAAACACGCCGACATGGAGGCGTCGATTCCGACGCTGAAGCAGGGTGACGGCCGGGTCTACTTCCTGCGCTCGGCATCGATGTTCGGCGCGGCGATCCAACCGGATCTGCGTCTGAACAACGAGGTAGTGGGCGAGTCCAAGCCCGGCGGCTTCTTCTTTGTGGATCGCCCTGCCGGCAAGTACTTGGCCTCGGCTTCGACCGAAACCGAGAAGACGCTTAGTTTCGTGCTGGACGCCGGCGAGACGAAATACGTGCGCAGTTCACCGTCGATGGGCTTGATGGTGGGCCGCGTCGTGCTGGAACTCGAGACGCCTGAGAAGGCCAAGGCAGATCTCGCATCGCTGAGCTACACCGGTGACGTAGTCAAGGCGCCGGCGAAGTAAGCGGCGCGGCGGCTCCCCCCAAAGTCTCCGGGTGGGGGAGCCGCGGGGCTAAGCGTTTGCGTAAAGCGGGGAGCGGCGATATTGGTAGAAGAGCCCCGGAATTCTCTCAGGTTCGCCTCACGTCAAACAAGCCGCATTAACCACCCCCACCGACAACGAAATCACCCCCATCACCGCCCCCACCCCGCGGTTATCACTGGAAATCGCTTCACTGACGCCCCCCAGCGCCCGCGCCGCCACCAGGTAAGCCAGCACCTGCACCGCAAACGCCCCAAACGCCCACAGCAAGAACATCGCAAACGTAGCGTTGTGCTGAATGCTCGACGACAGCGTCAGCGAGAACCCCAGCACCGCCCCGCCCAGCGACAGTGCCGCCGCGATATTGCCCTCGCGGATCAGCGTGAATTCCCGATGCGGCGTGACCCGCGTATAGACCAGCAGGAACAGCCCCAGCATGGCAAAGCTGGTGGCGATGTAGATCAGGTAGGCAAGCGCCGGGTGCATGGTATTGACCATTGGATGGACTCGTTGTCAGTTGTCAGGGTTTGCGTGCGAGAAAGCGTCCAGCAGGTGGCGTTCAGCCGCCGCCGGAGCGCCCGGAGCTGCCGAAGCGGCTGGTGAAGCCGCCGCGCGATACCACCGGTGCGCGCGATACGGCGGCGGAGCGCATGGTCAGACCCATGGAGCGTCCGCCGCTTAGCGAGCTGCGGCGCACGGTGGCTTCTTCCACCATGGCGGCGCGCGGCGTGGCGTTGGTGAAGGATTGCGTGGGCGTGCCGTTGCGGTCGTAGACCTGCATCGGGCGCAGCGGGCCGGACGTCATATCGCGCTGGGTCTGGGTGCCGTTGGGGTGGTAGACGGTGCCGCTGGCGGTGTAGTACGGGCCGTACCAGCGTGCGTAGTACGCGCTGCTGCTATGCGTGGTGCCGGAGCCTGCCGTTTCGCTGGCGGGGGCGTTGAGGCTGGAGCTGTAGATGGTGCTGGGGTCGTCGACCGGCACGCTTTCGCAGTCGTTGGGCGTGTTCCAGTCGGCCTCGCAGTCTTCCAGGGTGGCGTAGCTGGCGCGGCGCACGGTGACGCCCGGATCATCGTCGGCGTCGTCGCTGCAGGAGCCGAGCACGGCCACGCCGGCGACCACGGCGCAGGCGCCGACGATCCACAGTGCGGGCGAGCCGCCCTGTTTTTTCTGTTCGGCCTGGTAGGCGGCGATGCGCGGCGACGGGCCGCCGGACCCGCCCCGGCCGGGCATGTACGGGCTGCCGTACTTGGAGCGTTTGGTGCCCTTCTTCTTGTTGGCCATGGCTTACGCGTGGGTGAAGTAATGAGGGACGAAGAAGCTGGTGTTCTTGGCGATGGGCCCGGACTCTTCGCGCACGCACAGGCCGCTGGGCACGTCGTCGACGATCCAGACGCCCAGCGTGGTGTAGCGCCCGTCAAAGCGCCGCGCCGGCTCGTAGGCCTGGTAGATGAAGCCTTCCTCGCCGTACTCGCCGGGGTTGTGGACGCGGTCGCCCTCAGGGGTGAGCAGCGTCACGCTTTCGCCTTCGCGCGACAGGAAGGGCTTCTTCGCGTGCGGCTTGCCGGCGAAGTGGCCGGGGTCGAAGCTGGCTTCGATAAGGTTGGGATGTCCCGGGAACAGGTCCCACAGGATCGGCAGGATGGCCTTGTTGGACAGCACCGCCTTCCATGGCGGCTCGACCCAGCGCACCGGGCTGTGCGCCAGCTGGTCGCGGTAGTCGGAGGTGGCCATCCATTCCCACGGGTAGAGCTTGAACACGACTTCGATCGGCACGTTTTCGGCATCGTAGAAGTTGCCGCGGCCGTCGGTGCCGATGTCTTGCAGGTCGACCAGCTTGACCGGCCAGCCGGCCTGCAGCGCGGTGTCCATCAGGTACTCGGTATTGCAGACATCTTCCTGGCTGTCGAACATGCAGGCAAGGTGCAGCAGGCTGGCGTTACGGTAATGGTTGCGCAGCCACTGCCAGCGCGCCACCAGGGCATCGTGCAGGCTGTTGAACTGGTCGGCCTGCGGCTGCACGGCGTCTTTCCAGTACCACTGTGCGACGGCGGATTCGATCAGCGATGTCGGGGTGTCGGCGTTGAACTCATACAGCTTTGGCACGCCGTGCGGGTCCAGCGTCATGTCGAAGCGGCCGAACAGCGTGGGCTCGTCGCGGTCCCACGAGGTGCGGATCAGATGCGCGAAGTCCCGGTCGATGGCCAGGCGCGCGAACAGGTCGTGGTCGATCACGTGCTGCACGGCTTCCAGGCAGCGCTGGTTCAGGTCGTACGCGGCGGCATAGAGCGTTTCCACTTCTTCCTTGCTGAAGGCGTAGGCGGCGTCTTCGCGCCAGTAGAAGAAGGTGTTGTCATCGACTTCGCGCGGAACGTTGAACTCGTCCAGCGAATGGAAGTGGAAGCCCACCTTCTCGAGTTCGCGCGGCCAGTTGCGGCGCGGGGTTTGCGGGATGCGTTGCATCAGCAGGCGAGTGTCAGCAGGGAGGAATCGGGCTGGACCTTGGTGTCGTCCAGCAGGAAGTCGGTGAAGGCGAGCGAGGCGGCGCCGGGCCGGGGCAGCCAGTCGGTGAAGGCGATGCTGAGCGGCGCCCACCAGTGCGCGGCATCGGCCAGCACCGGGCCGAAGTCGAGCGCATCGGATTCCACCACGCCGCGCGATGGATGGGCCAGCATCCATTGCATGCCGGCGACCAGGCTCGATGCCACCTGCAGGCTGGTGGCGGTGTTGTACGGCGCCAGCGCACGCGCGCGCTGCACCGACAGGCGCGAGCCATGCCAGACTGCACCGTGCCGACCGCTCATCAGCAGCACGCCGAGTTCGTCTTCGCCGCACTGGATCTCGTCGCGCAGGATGCGTTCGGCGCGCACGCGCGGGGCGGCGCGGTCGTCCAGCCATTGCATCGAGGCCTGCGTGGCGGCGGTGGGGCGGTAGGCGTAGTAGACGGTGGGACGATACAGCGGCTGGCCGGCGCGGGTGTCGGTCAGGTACTCGGCGATCGAGATCGATTCGTTGTGCGTGATCAGGTAGGCGTCGAACGGGCCGTGCACCGGCGACCACGAGCGCACGCGGGTACGATGGCCCGGCCGGTCGAGCGCGATCGCCGCGCCGTTGCCGAAGCTATGGCGATAGCCATCGGGCGGCAAGCGGGGCTCATGGCTGCCCCAGCCGAGTTCGGCGTCCTGCAGGCATTCGGTGATAAAGCCTTCGGCGGACCAGGTGTTGGCGAACTCGCCGTCGCGCGGATAGCCGGGGGCCTGCTGGCTGTCGTATTCGGCGACCTGGATCACGCGCACGTCCAGCGTGCGTGCCAGCGCGGCCCACGCGGCGCGATCGCCGGGCTCCGGCTGATTCAATCCGGCCTTGCCGGCCAGTGCCATCAGCGCGGCCTTGACCAGCACCGAGACCAGCCCGGGATTGGCGCCATGCGCGACCAGCGCCGTCGGCAGCGCCTCGCGGCCTTGGGCGAAGGCCAGCATCTCGTGGCGCAGCGCGTAGTTGCTCAGGTGCGAGGCCCGCGGATCGGCTGCGTAGTCCCAGGGCTCGATGCCAGCATCGACATAGAACGCACCGTGCGCTTGCGCCAGCGCGATCAGGTCGCGGCTGCAGACGGACGGGGCCAGGTTCAGCAGGAAGGCGCCGGGCCGCAGCAGCGGGGCCAGCGTGGTTTCGTAGTTGGCCGCGGTGACGGTGGCCTGGATGGCATGCAGCTTGTGGTGGGCGACCAGTTCCTGGCGCGCGCCGTCCAGCACGCGGTCGACCACGGTGATTGCTGCCCCCGGCCAGGCCCGCTCCAGCAGCGGCAGCACGGCCTGGCCGATGCAGCCAAAACCGACGATGACGATTTGTTCGATCACGCAGACCCTTCCGCCCGAGAACGGCAAGCGGCGGATCCCCGGACGCGGCCACGGCCGCGCCGGCGCAGGACTGCCCTTGCCTGACTTTATCAATTCTGATCAGAATCGCTAAATCTAGCGAAGGGCAATACTATCGCCGCGCGCGGCGGCTGCCAACTGCCGGCAGGGTCTATGGCCCGCGCTTCAGCGCAGCAGGCGCCAGGCCAGCCGGGCTGCCACGCGCGCGCCCAGGTGGTCGCGGTCGTACTGGGGGTTGTACTCCGCCAGGTCGGCCACGCGCAGCTTGCCGCTGCGGCGGATGAGCCGTGCCACTTCCTCGACCACCGGCAGCGGCACGCCGTAGGCGGCGGGCGCCGACACGCCCGGCATCACCGCGCCCGGCAGCGCGTCGAGGTCGATGGTCAGGTACACGTGATCCGCGGCATCGATGCGGGCGGACAGCTCCGCCAGCCGCGCTGCCAGGTGTCGTTCCTGCATGTCGACGTCTTCCACGTAGCACACGCCCAGCGCCTCTGCACGGCTGAACAGCGCCGGCGTATTGGCGAGGCGGCTGACGCCCAGGCAGACATAGTCGAACGGCTGGCCGCGCTCCGCGCAGGCATGGGCGATCTGGTCGAACGGCGTGCCGGAACTGGCGGGCCGGCTGGTGCGCAGGTCGAAGTGGGCGTCGATATTGACGATCAGCACGCGGCCGCCGTCATCCTGCGCGTCAAGGTGCGCACGCAGGCCCTGCCACGTGCTCCACGCCACTTCATGGCCGCCGCCCAGCACCAGCGGAAAGCCGCCACGCGCGAGCACTGCGTGGACGGCGTCCGCCAGCGCCTGCTGCGCCGATTCCAGGTCGCCGTCGTCGCAGCTGACATTGCCGGCGTCGTACAGCGCCGGCAGGCCGTGCGCCGGCACGTTGGCCAGCGCCTGGCGGATAACGTCGGGGCCGTGTGCGGCGCCGGGGCGGCCCTGGTTGCGCAGTACGCCGGCATCGCAGCGGAAGCCCAGCAAGACCGGCGCGTTTTCCAGCGGCGCGGTGTCCGCGGTGTCCAGCGCCTGCACGATGCGGAACAGCCGCGTGGTGTCGCCCTGCTCGCCGTGGTCGACACGGCCCTGCCAGGGGTTTTGCGTCACTGCCATCCTCATGCCCGCGTCAGGACGGCCTGCAGGAAGCCGCGCGTGCGTTCCTGCGTCGGCGCGGAGAAGATCACCGACGGCGGCCCGGCCTCGATGATGCCGCCGCCGTCCATGACCACCACCACATCGGCCACTTCGCGGGCGAAGCCCATTTCATGGGTGACCACGACCATGGTCATGCCTTCGGCGGCCAGCACCTTCATTACCTGCAGCACTTCACCGACCAGCTCGGGGTCCAGCGCGGAGGTGGGCTCGTCGAACAGCATCACGCGCGGCTCCATCGCCAGCGCGCGGGCAATGGCCACGCGCTGCTTCTGGCCGCCGGACAGGCTGGCCGGCATGGCGTGGGCCTTGTGTGCCAGGCCGACTTTCTCGAGCAGGCTCATTGCCTTGCGCTCGGCGTCGTCGCGCGAAACGCCGCGCAGCATGCGCGGTCCCACCGTGACGTTGTGCAGCACCGACAGGTGCGGGAACAGGTTGAACGACTGGAACACCATGCCCACTTCGGTGCGCAGCTGGTTCAGCCCCTGCTCGTCGATCAGCTGGCCGTCGGTCACCAGGCGCTTGCCGACGATGTCGATGGTGCCGGCTTCGGGTTGTTCCAGGCCGTTGCAGCAGCGCAGGAAGGTGCTCTTGCCCGAGCCGCTCGGGCCGATCACCACCACCACCTGCGACGGTTCCACGTCGAAGTCGATGCCGCGCAGCACGGTATGGCTGCCGAACGATTTGCCCAGGTTGCGGATCCGGATGATTGCGGAATCGCTCATTGCACCATGCCTCCCATGCGCAGCCGTTGTTCGGCGCGGCGCAGGATCAGCCCGGCCGCGCTCGTCAGGATCAGATACACCAGCGCGATCGCCAGGTAGACCTCCAGCGACCGGTACGACACGCTGATGATCTTCTGGCCCTCGTGCATCAGGTCGGCAATGGTCAGCAGCGACACCAGCGCCGAGTTCTTGATCAGCGCGATGAACTCGTTGCCCAGCGGCGGGATCATGCGCACGATGGCCTGCGGCAGGATGATCGCGCGCATGGCCTGGCCGGACGACATGCCGATCGAGCGCGCGGCTTCCATCTGGCCCTTGTCGACGGACTGGATCGCGCCGCGCACGATCTCCGAGACATAGGCGCCCGAATAGATGCCCAGCCCGATCACGCCGCACACAAAGGCCGGCAGCAGGATGTTAAACTGCGGCAGGCCGAAGAACAGCAGGAACAGCTGCACCAGCAGCGGCGTGCCGCGAATGAAGGTCACGTAGGCGGTGCAGATGCCGTAGATGATGCGGCGCTTCGGGTCCAGCCGGCCGATGCCGACCAGCAGGCCCATCACGCAGCCCAGCACCAGCGCGCAGGCCGTTACCTGCACGGTGATGACGGCGCCGTGCAGGATGTCAGGCCACCCGGCGAAGACGGGAGAAAAATCCAGTTCCATGATCTCGGTCCGCCTGGCTTACTTGGCGGCGCTGCCGAACCACTTCTGGGTCAGCTTGGCGTAGGTGCCATCGGCCTTCACCTTGGCCAGCGCGGCATTCAGCGCGCGGGTCAGCTCGGGCGTGTCCTTGCGCACCGCCATGCCGTATTCCTCGGTGGTCAGCTGCTGCTCCACCATGCGCAGGCCGCCGCGGGTCTTGACGTACTGCATCGCGGCGGGCTTGCCGGTCACGGCGGCATCGGCGCGGCCGATCTCGACCAGGTTGAACATTTCCTGGTTCTTCTCGACTTCCACGCGCTGCACCTGCGGATAGGTGTCGCGCAGGAAGCTGACCGACTTGGTCCCTACCTGCACGCTGACCTTCTTGCCGTTCAGGTCTTCCGGCTTGTTGATGGTGGCGTTGCCGCTCTTGACCAGCGCCACCAGGCCGCCGGTGTAGTACGGCTCGGTAAAGTCCACCACCTTGCGGCGCTCCGGGGTGATGTAGATGCCGGACACGGCCATGTCGAAGCGGCGCGAGACCAGGCCCGGGATCAGGCCCTTGAAGTCGATGTTGGTCCATTCCACCTGCTTGCCCATGGTCTTGGCCATGGCCTCGACCAGCTCGACGTCAAAGCCGGTGCGCTTGCCGTTCTCGATGAATTCCATCGGTGGGAAGGTGGCGTCGGTGGCCACGCGCAGCACGTTGCTGTCCTGCGCGTGCGCGGCGGCGCCGAAGGTCAGTCCGGCCACGGCCGAGAGGGCGGCGATCAGGCATTTGCGACGAAGGTTCATGGGGGTCTCCTTGTTCCGGGAACGGGAAATCTGCCGTCGCGCAGGCCTGCGGACGGTGCGGTAACGATTGCTCTGCTGTTTTCAGTAAGACTGCAGCCGCGCGGAAATCCGCATGGCTGCCGCCACGGTCATGTCGATCAGCGCGCTTTCGCGCCCTTGCCGGCGCGTGGCCGGCACCATCAGCGTGATCGAGCCCAGCGCGTCGGCCTTGGCCCGCCGCGAGAACAGCGGCGCGCTTACGCCCCACACGCCGGGGTCCACTTCGCCTTCGCTGACGGCATAGCCGGTCGCGCGAATCGCGGCGAGCTCCGTCAGCAGTTGTTCCGCATCGGCCGGCTCGCACTGGGCCCGGACCACGCGCTCGCGCGCGTCGTCGCGCATGAAGGCCAGCAGCGACTTGGCCGACGCGCCCGCGCGCAGCGGCACGCCGCGGCCTTTCTCGAACGAGCAGCGCAGCGACTGGCGGCTCTCCACCATCTCCAGGCACACCGCGTGGTCCTTGACCGCGACCACCAGGCCGACGCTTTCATCCGACTGCTGCGCCAGCAGCCGCATATCGGGCAGCGCTTCGCGGGCCAGGTGCGAGGCCATGTCGAACCCGAGCGCCAGCTGCAGGCTGATCGGGCCCGGCGCGTATTCGCCGTCGGACTCGAGCACGAAGCCCCAGCGCTTGAGCAGCATCAGCTGGCGGTAGAGCGTGCTCTTGGGCAGGCCGGTTTTGGTTACCAGCTCGCGCACCGTGATCGGCGCGCCGTGCTGCGCCAGTGCGGCCAGCACGAACAGCACGCGATCGGCGCCGCCGGCGGGCTGGGCGGATTCGACGGGCGTGGGAGCCGCCGGCTCCGGGGCGATGGTTGGGTTGACTGCATTCAACATGGGGCCCAAGAATAGGACCGGATTCCCGGAAATCAAAACCGCCAGTCCCGGAAAATGGGAATGCGTGCCTAGGGATAACCCTTGGTGGATCGCAATTTGATGGGTGGGGTGCGCGCGGCGCCGCTTCGCGGTGGTCAGTAAATCCCGGGCAGCATCCGCCAGGTACGCGCGCAATACGACGCATACGCCTCGCCGAACTGGTCGCGCAGCAGCGCTTCTTCCGCACGGATGCGCGCCAGCAGCGGCGGCACCATCAGCAACGTCAGCACCACCCCCACGCCTGAGCGGAAGGCCAGCACCCATCCCAGCGAACTGATGAGGAAGCCGAGGTAACTGGGATGCCGGATCACGCCGTAGATGCCGGTGGTCACCAGCGTGTGCCCGGGCTGGATCGCCACCAGCCCGCTGAAGCGGTTGCCCAGCACGAACACCGGCCACAGCCGAAGCACGCCGCCGCCGGCGAACATGGCCACGCCGGCCCAGCGCATGGTGTCGCCGTCGATGGTCCAGACGCCGATGCGGTCGGTAAAGGGTGGCAGGTAGGCCGCCAGCAGGCCGAGCACACCGAACACGGCCAGTACCCAGCGGTTGCCGCGGTCCTCGCGCATGCCGCTGCTGACGTTGCCGCCGGAAAAGACTGCGGCAATGGCGAGAGCAAAAAGGACCAGCGCCAGCGCGACGCGCGCCGGGTGGGCAAAGAACGGCCCCGGGCCACCCCAGCCGGCAATGGCGATGGCCAGGTAGGCAAGCGTGCCGGCCAGCGTGGCCATGGTCAGGCCGGGAGTCGGGCGCATGGAAACCTCCGTGGCGACGGTAGATGCACAAGCGGAAGGGTAAGCCCGGGGCGGCGTGCCTGTCGAGGGTGGCCGGCTCGTGCTTAAATCAGCGTTTAGCGCCCGCCGGATACCTGCGCGCAGCGAAACACTATCGCCACATCCCCATGCCGCTGATCGATATCAAGAACCTCCAGCAAGCCGCCTACGACTTCGGCGAAGCCCGTCACTGGGGCAAGTACCACAGCCCCAAGAACCTCGCGATGGCACTGAGCGTCGAGGTCTCCGAACTGGTCGAGATCTTCCAGTGGCAGACCGAGGACGAATCGCGCGCCATCATGTCCACGGCCAGTCGCGAGCATGTGGAGCAGGAGCTTGCGGATATCACCATCTACCTGACGCAGCTGGTGACGGCGCTCGGCGTGGATTTGGACGCCGCGGTGCGGGCGAAGATGGAAATCAATGCGAAGAAGTATCCGGTGCCGGAGTGAATCCTGGCACCAGCGCGGATTGGGATGGGTTGCTCCCCGGTATCAGTGGCATGCTCCAACCACTACCCCCGCGTGCGCAGGGAGGACATCCCCCGTTCGCGGCGGCATCCTTCGTCTGACAAGAACAAAGATGGACGAGGGTCAACATGGGTCGCAGGAAGCAATCGAGCATTTTCGAGGATCTGTACGGCATTGCGGCGGCACTGCCATGGTGGATCGGCGTAACGGCAGCGATCCTTGCCTACGTCGTCTTGCATCGCTATGCAGAGGCCGAAGTGCCCGTCAACGCCGCGCCCGGGCAAATGGGACAGATGGTTGTGTCGCAGATGGTCAAGGCGCTGGCGACATACGGCCAGTACATCGTCCCGTTGATATTGCTGGCTGGCGCGCTGGCTTCCTGGCTGGGACGCCGCAAGCGGCAAGATCTGGTCCGCGACGTAGCGGCGGTAAGGTCTGGCGACGCGTTGCGTCAGATGACCTGGCGGGATTTCGAGCGGCTGGTGGGCGAGGTGTTCCGGATGCGCGGGTATGGCGTCGTGGAGACCGGAGGCAGCGGGGCAGATGGCGGGATCGATCTGCGACTGAGGAAGGGGGGCGAACTGGCGCTGGTTCAGTGCAAGCAATGGCGCGCCTACAAGGTTCCGGTAACGGTAGTACGCGAGCTGTATGGTGTGATGGCCGCGCAAGGTGCGGCGCAGGGGTACGTGGTGACATCGGGACAGTTCACGCCCGATGCGCGGGCCTTCGCGTCCGGGCGGAACATCGAGCTGATCGACGGTGAGGCACTGATTGCACTGGTCAAGCGCGTTCGCGCGGCAGCGCCGGTCGATCTCAACGCCAGACAGTCCGCTCCTGCGAGTTCTCCCGCATCCGCCACGCAGCCGCAGGCCAGACCGGCTGGCGCACCGGCTTGCCCGCGCTGCGGCGCTGCCATGATCGAGCGCATCGCAAAACAGGGTGCGAACGCTGGCAATCCCTTTTGGGGCTGCACCACCTTTCCGAAATGCCGTGGGGTGCGCGGTCTCTGACTGCTGCCAATCGGCTTGGCTGGCCGCAGATCAGAGCGATTTGGTCGCCAGCCGCGCCCCCCAACCCGCCGCATACAATCCCACCCCGAAAACCGCATGCGTCACCAGGCTATGCATCCGTGCCAGATTCGGCCGTGGCGTGTGGCTGGCCGCGATACCGGCGCCCATAGCGGGCTGCATCAGCAGGAAGGGCGCGGCGACGCTGCCGATGCCGACGACCACGGCGGACGCCAGCGTCGGCTGTCGTACCCAGTCGAGGCCCCATAGCCCCAGCAGTATTCCCGCGAACGCGATACCGGTCAGGTAATGCGCGATCCAGCCGATGGCGTGCTCGCCACGCACCGGTGGTGTGGCGGCGATGGGTTGATGGTGGAAACGTCCGCGCGGTAGCCAGGCCAGCCAGCGGCCGACCAGGCCATAGTTCAGCGCAGGCACGCCGAGCAGCCGTTGGCGCAGGATGGCCCACGCATCCATGACCAGCGTGGCGCCGGTGCCGATGATCGCGGCATGGAGCAGCAGCGTTGTCGTGCTGTCGGGCATGGCCGGCGTCCTAGCCGTTGCGCGACGCGGCCGCGGTCGCGCGCGCCGTGATGGTCCAGCACGCTGCGGTGTAGCGCACGGTGTCGCCGTGCACGTAGGGCTCGAATGCGGCGCGCACGGCTGTGGCGACGCGCTCGCGCGTGGTGGCGTCGGCGCCTTGCAGCGCCAGCCCGACCGGGCCAAGCCGCGCCAGGTAGCCGGCCAGGGCTGGCTGCGGCAGCGTGCAGGTCACGTCGGTCGGGCGGATGTCGATATCGCCCCAGCCGCTCGCTTGCAGGATCGAAAGCACACGCTCGCGGTCGCCGAAGGCAAACTGGCCCGGCGCGCCAGGCTGCCGGGGCGGCAGGTTTGGCAGCAGCGGGGCGGCGGCGCGCTCGGCGGTGGTCATGAAAGGGTTCTCGGCAGCGCTGCGCCAGGCGATGCAGTGCAGCGTGGCATCGGACGTCGCGGCCCAGCGCAGGTTGGCGAAGGCGCGCACCGGATCGCTGAAGAACATCACGCCCAGGCGCGACACGATCATGTCGAAGCTCGCCGGGGCGAAGGCGTGCTCCTGCGCATCGGCGTGGACAAAGGTTGCGTTGATGCCATCGCGCTGGGCGCGGGAGCGCGCCGCGGCGAGCATCGGCGCGGAAATATCGATGCCGGTGCAGCGGCCCGCGTCACCCAGTTGCCGCGCCAGCGCCAGCGTGGTGCTGCCGGTGCCGCAGCCGACGTCGAGGATGCGTTGTGCCGCGGCCTTGCCCGCGGCTTCGAGCAGATGCAGTTCCAGGGGCCGGAACATGCCGTCCAGCAGGCCCTGGTGCTCGACCCAGGCCTGGCCCGATGCACCGTTCCACAGTGCGGCCTGCTCGCCGCCGTTGCCGCTGGTTTGCCGTTGTTCACCCATGGTCGTATCTCCTTGCGTGGCTGGAAGCTACACTGTGCCAGTTCAAGTCGACTTGAGGTCAAGCGGTGAAAAGCCTGGATATTGCGGAAGTGGCGCGGCAGGCCGGCGTGCCGGCCTCGACGCTGCGCTACTACGAGGAAAAGGGACTGATCGCGTCGATCGGCCGGCGCGGCATGCGCCGGGTGTTCGATGCGGCGGTGCTTGAGCGGCTGGCGCTGATCGCGCTGGGGCGCGCGGCCGGCTTCTCGCTGGACGACATTGCGCGGATGTTCTCGCCGCAGGGCCAGCCGCGCATCGACCGGCAGATGCTGGCCGCCAAGGCCGACGAGCTCGACCGCACCATCCGCAAGCTGACGGCAATGCGCGACGGGCTGCGCCATGCGGCGGTGTGCCCGGCGCCGAGCCATATGGAGTGCCCGACGTTCCGAAGGATCGTGAAGGCCGCTGGCACCGGGGCGATCGGCGGGCGGCGTGAACGAGTGCCCGTGCCGCCGGCCAAATCGCGCTGACGGCCGCGAATCTCAGCCCAGCCTGAACTGGCCCACCGCCCCCGCAAGGCTGCCGGCCTGCGTCTGCAGCGCCGCGGCCGCCGCCGTCGACTGCTCCACCAGCGCCGCGTTCTGCTGCACCATCTGGTCCAGCTGGCTCACCGCCATATTCACCTCTTGAATGCCGCGGGTCTGTTCCATCGTCGCGTGAGTGATCTCGTTGATAATGCCGGTCACTTTCGAGACGTTGCTGACGATCTCGCCCATGGTGTCGCCGGCGCGGCGGACCTGCTCTGAACCCGAGGCGACGCTGCCCACGGTGGTCTCGATCAGGATCTTGATCTCGCGCGCGGCCTGGGCGCTGCGCTGCGCCAGCGCGCGCACCTCGCCGGCAACGACGGCGAAGCCCCGGCCCTGGTCGCCGGCGCGCGCGGCTTCGACGGCGGCGTTCAGCGCCAGGATGTTGGTCTGGAAGGCGATGCCCTCGATCACGCCGATGATGTCCGACACCTTGACCGACGCGGTCTCGATCTGGCCCATGGTGCTGATCACTTCGCCGATTACCACGCCGCCGTCGCCGGCCACGCGCGAGGCGGCGGCGACGGAGTCGTTGGCGTGCTGCGCCGAGCTGGCCGACTGGCCGACGGTGGCGGTGATTTCTTCCATCGACGCGGCGGTCTGCTGCAGGCTGGCGGCGGCGGACTCGGTGCGGCGCGACAGGTCCATGTTGCCGGCGGCGATTTCATCGGCGGCGGCGCGCACCGATTCGCTCGCGTCGCGGATCTGGCGCATGATGGTGCAGAGCTTGTCGGCAAAGGTGTTGAAGGCGCGGGCGATCTGCGCGACCTCGTCGTTGCCGTCGGCGGGCAGGCGCTGGGTCAGGTCGCCGTCGCCGGAGCCGATCGCATCCATGGCATCGCGCACGGTGGACAGGCCGCGCAGCGACATCGTCGCTACGCCCCAGACCACCGCGGCGGCGACGCCGGCGATCAGCACCAGCGCCATCACCGAGGCGATCAGCACGGAGCGCATGCCGGCGGTGGCCTCGGCCTGGTCGATCGCGACGATCACCAGCCAGTCGGTGCCGGGGATGGCGCGCGCGCCGAGCAGCTTGGTGCTGCCGTGCACGTCGACTGCCAGCGGCGCCTTCGCGCCGGCCAGCGCTGCGAGCTTGTCGGCGCCCAGCGCCGGCACGAGCTCCGTGACCGGCTTGAGCGTGAGCTTGTCGTCGGTGTGGGCGACGATGGCGCCGTTCCGGGCCACCAGCATGCCGAAGCTGGCCGGCGACGGGTGGATCGCCTTGACGTTGGCGATCACCGTATCCATCGCCACATCGCCGGACACCACGGCCTGCACCGCACCGTCGCGCACCACTGGCGCGGCGAATGCCACCACCAGCTTGCCGGTGCCGGCATCGACGTAAGGCGGCGTGACCACGGGTTTGCCGGCCGCGGCGGCCTGCTGGTACCAGGGGCGGCCGGTGGGGTCGTAGCCGGGCGGGATGCCTTGCGGGTTGGAGAACTTCGCGGTCTTGTCGGCGTAGCCGACATAGACGTTGGTAAAGCCGCCGGCCCGGGCGATCTGTCTTAGCGCAGCATCGGGTTCGGGCTGCAGCACGGCGTCCTGCAGCGACTCGATCATCCGGCTGTGCGAGGCCACCCAGTCGACGATGGCGCTGGCATGGCCGCTTTGCACGGCGGCCAGGCTGCGGTCGATGGCGTCTTCGTTATGGCGATTGGCAACGAACTGGTTCAGTGCCGTGTTGATGGCGAGCGCGGCGACCACGATGGCGACGCACAGGGCCACGATCCGCGCGCGGATGGTAGTGAACATCAAGGGGAATCCTTCGTAAGGAATCGTTGGGGGCGTTTGCAGGAATCTGCAGCGTGGGATTTCCACCCCGCTGTATACGGAGCGCGGCCCGCTGACTTGAGCGATGTGATGCATATCGCGCGCCGTAGAAGACGTTGACGAAACAATGCATCGAAATCGTGCGCGACCCGGCGCTTTCTCGGTGGGGCGGCAAGTGGAATCGGCCGCTGCGCGCAGGCACGCGGTGCAAATACCGGCCGGCTCGTGCGCGTGGGCCGGATAGCGTCAATGCACCGCAATAGGCGTCGCGCCGCGGCGCAACGACAAAGCCGAACGCCTCATGCACGGTCAACAGCGCGGCCGCAGCAGAAGCCGTGCGGCACTGCATGGAAATCAGCCAGTCAACGCAGCTTGCGTTGTTCCAGGTCAGCCGGAGCGGCAATGCAAGCCAGGCGCGGACTTTTTCACAACGTATTACAAAGATTTACAACGATTATGCGAACCGCAACATATGCTCCGATCACCCCACAAACAACAAAGCGGAGAAACCACCGTGTCAGTCCTTTCTAATACTTCTGCACCGTTGCGACTGCTGGCCCTGAGCGGCGCGCTTGCGCTGGCCGCCTGCGGCGGTGGCGGCGGCGACGATGGCCCCGGCCGCGGCACGCTGCAGGTGTCGATGACCGATGCGCCGGCCTGCGGCTTCAGCAATGTCTTCGTCACCGTGAACAAGGTGCGCGTGCACAGCAGCGCCAGCGCCGAGGCCAGCGCCGGGGGCTGGGTCGATATCGACGTCGTGCCCGCGCGCAAGATCGACCTGCTGTCGCTGACCAACGGCGTGATGACGGTGCTGGGTCAGACCGCACTGCCGGCGGGCAACTACCAGCAGGTGCGCCTGGTGCTCGATGCCAACCGCGGTGGCGGTGCCTCGGCCCTGGCCAATTCGGTGGTGCCCGTGGGCGGCGCCGAGCAGCCGCTCGATACGCCCAGCGCGGTCCAGTCCGGCATCGAGATCAATCGTCCGTTCACAGTGGCGCGCGATACGCTGACCGACCTGGTGCTGGACTTCGACGCCTGCAAGTCGGTGGTGACGCGCGGCAACGGCACCTATGGCCTGAAGCCGGTGGTGACCGCGATCCCGATGACCGTCAGCGGCGAAGTCAACGGCGTGGTGGCCGCGGCACCGGGTGCGCGCGTCTACGCCGAGCGCAATGGCGTGGTGGTGAAGTCGACCGTGGCGGATGCCAACGGCAGTTTCCGCCTGTCGCCGATCGAGCAAAGCAGCACGGCCGGTCCGGTCGACGTGGTGGTGGTGCCGGGTGCGGCCAACGCCAAGGCGGCGGGCATCGTGCGCGGCGTGCCGGTGGTGGTGGGTACGCCCACGGCGATCTCGACCGCCGCGGCACCGCTGACGCTGCCGGCATCGACCTATCGCCGCGTCTCGGGCGTGGTGGCACCGGCTTCGGCCGAAGCCACGCTGCGCGCACTGCAGCTGGTCAACGGCGGTACCTTTGAAATCGCCGCGACGGCGGCGGCCAGCGATACCGGTGCCTACAGCCTGTTCGCGACCGAACCCGCGCTGCCGGTGGCCGCGCCGGTGATCGGCACCTACCAGGCCGCGCTGCCGATCCCGCTGGCACCGGATGGCGCCGCGGCGGGCAAGTACAGCATCCAGGCCACCAGCATCGGCGGGGCCGTGCAGACGCAGCCCGCGGACGTCAACATCGCTGACGTGCTGCTGAACTTCTCGTTCTGAAACCCGGGGGATTCGGGGAGCGGGCCGGAAGGGGGCATTGCCCTCTTCCGGTTTTTTTTATGGGCGACGGCTTCCGGCCGTGCCGCCACCACGCGGCGCGGTTTCCCGCTAGACTGCCAGTCTCGCGTCTCGGGAGACCGCGCCATGCCAGCACGCACCGCGGCGAAGGCCGCAGCCACGCCAGCCGCAACGTCTGCGGCCGCGTCCAGGGCCCCGTCCAACACCCCATCGGCCGCGCCATCGCGCAAGGCCGCCGCGCCGGCCGGGCTGGTGCGCGTCGGCATCGGCGGCTGGAACTACGCGCCATGGCGCGACAATTTCTATCCCGCGACACTGCCGCAGTCGCGCGAACTGGCCTATGCCAGCCGGCACCTCAGCGCGATCGAGATCAACAGCACCTATCACGGCACGCAGAAGCGCACCTCGTTCGCCAAGTGGCGCGACGAGACCCCCGATGACTTCGTCTTTGCGGTGAAGGCCTCGCGCTTTGCCACCAACCGCCGCGTGCTGGCGGAGTCCGGCGAGTCGATCGCGCGCTTTATCGACAGCGGCATTGCCGAGCTGGGCCGCAAGCTGGGGCCGGTGGTGTGGCAGTTCGCGCCGACCAAGCAGTTCGATGCGGAGGACTTCGAAGCCTTCCTGCAATTGCTGCCGGCATCCGTCGAAGGCGTGACACTGCGTCACGTGCTGGAGGTGCGGCACGACAGTTTCAGGTCGCCGGACTATCTCGGTCTCGCGCGCAAGTACAAGGCCGCCACGGTCTTCACCGACGCCCGGAAATTCCCGTCGATGGCCGACCTGACCGCGGACTTCGTCTACGCGCGGCTGATGGAAAGCAGCGCGAAGCTGAAGACCGGCTATGGCCCGAAGGCGCTCGACGCGTGGGCCATGCGCGCGCAGTCTTGGGCGCAGGGCGCGCAACCCGATGACCTGCCGAGGCTTGAGGACCGCAAGCCCGCGGCACGCAGGCGCGAGGTCTTTATCTTCTTCATCAACGGTGCCAAGGAACGCGCGCCGGCGGCCGCGCAGGCCTTGCTGGAGCGGCTGGGCTGGACCCCGCCCGCCGCCACGGATGCCTGACGCCGGCTCGCTATAATCCCGCATGAACTCGACCCCCGTCCAAGCCCCCCCGCCGCCGCCAGCCGGCCCCGCCTTCTCCACCCTGCCCTTGTCGCCCGCCATGCTCGCCACGCTGGCGCAGCTGGGCTATGACGAAATGACGCCGATCCAGGCGGCCAGCCTGCCCATCACATTGGCCGGCCATGACCTGGTGGCGCAGGCCAAGACCGGCAGCGGCAAGACCGCGGCGTTCGGGCTGGCGTTGCTGCACCGGCTCGATCCGCGCCGCTTCGACGTGCAGGCCATGGTGCTGTGCCCGACGCGCGAACTCGCCGACCAGGTCACGCAGGAGATCCGCCGCCTGGCGCGCGCCGAAGAGAACGTCAAGGTACTGACCCTGTGCGGCGGCGCGCCGATGCGCCCGCAGGTCGACAGCCTGATCCATGGCGCGCATATCGTGGTCGGCACGCCGGGGCGCATCCTCGATCACATCGATCGAGGGAGCCTGGACCTGGCGGCGATCAACACGCTGGTACTCGATGAAGCCGACCGCATGCTGGACATGGGTTTCTTCGACGATATTGCGTATGTGGCCAGCCGCTGCCCGCGGGACCGGCAGACGCTGCTGTTCTCCGCGACCTATCCGCCCGGCATCGACAAGCTCAGCCACCGCTTCCTGCGCAATCCGCAGTCGCTCAAGCTGGAGGCCACGCACGACAACAGCACCATCCGCCAGCGCTTCTACGAGGTGGAAGAGAGCGAGCGCCTGAACGCCGTGGCGCGGCTGCTGGACCACTTCCGCCCGGCCAGCACGCTGGCGTTCTGCAATACCAAGGCGCGCTGCCGCGACCTGGTGGAACTGCTGCGCGCGCAGGGCTACCAGGCGCTGGCGCTGCATGGCGAGCTGGAGCAGCGCGAGCGCGACCAGGTGCTGGTGCAGTTTGCCAACCGCAGCTGCTCGGTGCTGGTGGCCACCGACGTGGCGGCGCGCGGGCTCGATATCGCCCAGCTCGAGGCGGTGATCAATGTCGAGATCACGCCCGACCCGGAAGTGCACGTGCACCGCATCGGCCGCACCGGGCGTGCCGAGCAGGAGGGCTGGGCCTTCAGCCTGGTCAGCATGGACGAGATGGGGCGCGTGGGCAACCTGGAGCAGCACCACGGCGGCGAATTCGAATGGCACCCGCTGGCCGAGCTGACGCCGGCCGGCTCCGAGCGCCTGCTGGCGCCGATGGTGACGTTGCAGATGCTGGGCGGGCGCAAGGAGAAGATCCGCCCGGGCGACATCCTGGGCGCGCTGACCGGCGAGGCCGGCTTTGCCAAGGAGCAGATCGGCAAGATCAACGTGCTGGAAATGTCGACCTATATCGCCGTCGAGCGCAGCATCGGGCGCGAGGCGGTGAAACGGCTCAACGCCGGCAAGGTCAAGGGCAGGAAGGTCAAGGTGCGGATGCTGACAGAGTAAGGCGGGCGCCGCCTGTAGTGGCGGCGCCACACGCTTGCTTACAAAGATTAGCGTAAGTCACCCTGTAAGCCTGCGCATTCCTTTGCTACTCTGGTTCCATTGGCAGCAAGCCAGGTAGCGCCAGCCGCATGTTTCTCGACGGAAAAGGAGTTGGTGATGAAAACCGCACGCCAGGTTCTGGAGTCCAAGCCGAGTCAGGCCATCTACAGCATCCCGCCCACGGCGTCCGTCTACGCCGCGCTGCAGCTGATGGCCGAGAAAGGCATCGGCGCGCTGCTGGTCATCGAGCATGGCGAGATCAAGGGCATCATCAGCGAGCGCGACTACGCGCGCAAGGTGATCCTGATGCAGCGCACCTCGCGCGAGACGCTGGTGCGCGACATCATGACCACCGCGGTGATCTACGTCAGCGCCAACCAGACCACCGACGAATGCATGGCGCTGATGACCCGGCACCGGCTGCGCCACCTGCCGGTGATGCAGGGCGACGAGCTGATCGGCATGCTGTCGATCGGCGACCTGGTCAAGGACATCATTTCCGAACAGCAGTTCATCATCGAGCAGCTGGAGCACTACATCACCGGCGGCGGCCGCTAGCGCCTGCATTCGCGGCAAGCGTGCCCGCCTTGCCGCGGCCTGCTGCCCGCTTGGCCTTGCCGGCGGGGCTGCAGTGCCGCGTGCAGCCCCCGGCTGACGATCCCGATATCGACGCAAGCACGATATGCGCTGGCCGCATATAATTATGCGTTCGCTGAATTAGGCCACCCGCACCGGCTTCACGCCCTCCTCGCGCGGTTCCCGGCCACGATTCCCTGCTTTTGACGTTGCTTTCGCCGCGCTTTGCTGCGGCCTTGTGCTGCCCCATGTCTTCGCCCGCCTCTGCCGGTTCCACCGGTCCCGCCGCTTCCGCCGCTTCCGCCGCTTCCGCCGCTTCCGGCGCCGTGCCTGCCGCCGGCAACGCCCTGCCCGCCCATGACCACCGCGCGGTGATGCGCGTGATCGGCGGCATCGTGCTGTGCATCCTGCTGGCTGCGCTCGACCAGACCGTGGTGATCCCGGCGGTGCCGGCGATTGCCAATGACCTGAACGGCTTCGGCCACCTGTCGTGGATCGTCACGGCGTACCTGATCGTGTCGACGGTGACCACGCCGCTGTACGGCAAGCTGTCCGACAGCTTCGGGCGGCGGCGCCTGCTGATGGTGGCGATCACGCTGTTCATCGGCGCTTCGGTGGCGTGCGCGCTGGCGCAGACGCTGGGGCAGCTGATCCTGTTCCGCGCGCTGCAGGGCGTGGGCGGCGGCGGGCTGATGTCGCTGGCGCAGGCCGCCATCGCCGACGTGGTGGCGCCGCGCCAGCGCGGGCGCTACCAGGGTTACCTGGCCACGGTATGGGCGGTGGCGTCGATCGCCGGGCCGCTGGTGGGTGGCTGGGTCTCGGACCACATGTCGTGGCGCTGGCTGTTCTGGGTCAACGTGCCGCTGGGGCTGCTGGCGATGTTCATGTGCTACCGCGGCCTGGCCATGCTGCCCGCGCGCGGCGGGCGCGCGCGCGTGGACTGGCTGGGCGCGCTGCTGCTGGCGGTGGCCATCGTCGCGTTCCTGCTGGCGATGAGCTGGGGCGGCGACGTCTACGACTGGCTCTCCCCTGAACTGGGCGCCCTGCTGCTGGCCGCCGCCGCGGCCGTGCTGCTGCTGACCTGGCAGGAGCGCCGCGCGGCCGACCCGATGCTGCCGCCGCGCCTGTTCGCCAACCGCGCCTATGTGCTGGGCGTGGCCGCGTCGGCGCTGGCCGCGCTCGACATCTTCCTGTGCATATTCGCCCTGCCCCTGCACTTCCAGCTGGTGCGCGGCGCCGATGCGTCGACCTCCGGCCTGCTGGTGATGCCGTTCCTGCTGGCGACGGTGGCGGGCAACTTCATCGTCGCGTGGCTGGCGCCGCGCGTGGGCCGCCTGCGCGGCATCCTGACCGCGGGCTATGTCGCCGGCGCGCTGGGCCTGATCGTGCTGGCGCTGGTGACGCCCGCGCTGCCGCTCGCCCTGGTGCTGGCGGCGATGACGCTGGCCGGCGTGGGCCTGGGCATCACCATGGTGGCGACGCTGATGGGCGTGCAGAACGCGCTGGAGCGCCGCGATACCGGCGCCGGCACCGGCGCGCTGCTGGTGCTGCGCTCGCTCGGCAGCGCGCTGGGCGGCGCCCTGGCCGGCACGCTGCTGACGCTGGAATTCCGCCAGGCGCTGGCGGCCTCGGGGGTCGCGCAGGCGCTGGACCTGGGCGCGCTGCGCCATGGCAGCGAGGCCTTCGCGCAGCTGTCGCCGTCGGTGCGCGCGGTGCTGGCCGGCGGCGTCGAATCGGGCTTTCAACTGATCTTCGCGGTGGGCGCGGCGGCGGCGGTGCTGGCCCTGCTGATCGTGCGCCGCATGCCGGACGTGGAGCTGCGCAGCAGCGTCACCGAGCACGCCGCCACGCTGGCGATGGACTGACCCGCGGCGGCCTCGTGCAGGCCGTCATCGGCGTAGACTACGCGTACCCGAACCAGCGAGCCGACCACCGGAGCCCCGTCGCCATGAGCCGTCGCCCCCTGCCTTTCCGCCTGTCCGTTCCCCTGGCGGCTGCCGTCACCCTGGCAACCGCCAGCGCGGCCTTGTTGCCGGCACCGCTGCGTGCCGCCGACAAGCCTGCCGCGCCCGCCGCCGCTGGCGCCTGCCCGGCATCGCTCAATTTCACCTTCCCCCGCCTGCAGGACGACGCGCCGCAGAACCTGTGCCAGTACGCCGGCAAGGTGGTGCTGGTGGTCAATACCGCAAGCTATTGCGGCTTCACGCCGCAGTACGAGGGGCTCGAGGCGCTGTACGCCAGGTACAACGCGCGCGGGCTGGTGGTGCTGGGCTTCCCGTCCAACGACTTCTCGCAGGAGCCGGGCTCGCAGAAAGAGATCGCGGACTTCTGCTACAACACCTACGGCGTCAAGTTCCCGATGCTCGGCAAGTCGCACGTGCGCGGCAGCGAGGCCAACCCGATGTACGCGCTGCTGGCGAAGCAGACCGGCACCGCGCCGAAATGGAACTTCTACAAGTACCTGATCGGCCGCGACGGCAAGGTGGTGGCCAGCTACGGCAGCCGCACCACGCCGGACGACAAGGAACTGGTGGCGAAGATCGAATCGCTGCTCGCCGCGCCGCGCTGAGCAGCGACCCGCCGTGCGGCCGGGTTCAGTCGCGCACCAGCCCTTCGGCCCGCATCGCTTCCTGCACCGCCGGCCGCGCCGCAACGCGCGACAGGTATTGCTGCAGCGCCGGGTAGTCGTTCAGCGGCAGCTTCAGGATGCGGGCCCAGCCGACGATGGTGAAGCAGTACGCATCGGCCATCGTGAAGGTGTCGCCGGTCAGGTACTGGCGGGTTTGCAGGTGCTGGTCGAGTTCGGCAAAGCGGCGCTGCAGCTTTGCCTTGCACTCGTCCTGCGTGCTTTGCGCGGTTTCCTTGTGCCACAGCCACGGGCTGAAGACCTTGTGCAATTCGGTCGACACCAGCGTGATCCAGCCGGTGGCTTCGAGGCGCTCGCGGGTGCCGGTTGCGGGCAGCAGCTTGCGTTCGGGAACGAGATCGGCGACGTACTGCAGCAGCGACGCCACCTCGGTATGGCGCGAGCCGTCGTCCAGCTGCAGCAGCGGCACATAGCCGCGCGGGTTGATGGTGTAGTAGTCGTCGGTGCCGTGTTCCGGCACGGCCAGCTTGTGCGTGTGCAGGTCGACTTTGGCCAGCGTGACCGGCAGGCCGGCTTCGCGCAGGGCGATATGGACGGCCATCGAGCAGACGCCCGGGGTGTAGTAGAGCTTCATTGCGATCCTGTGGTGGTTGCCTGGCCGCCGCGCCATTGTGGCGGCCGTGCAGGCAGTCTAGGATCGGGGCCTTTATGCAGCAATGCGCGTCCGTGCGGACGCGCATTGCAGATCTGCACAGGCCTGCGGCCGGCGCGGCTTACTCGACTTCGCGGAACAGGCGGCCCCAGCCGCGCAACTCGCGCGTATCCACGCCGCACAGGCGCAGCGATTTCCACACCACCGTGGAGATGGTGTCGTACAGCGGGATGCCGGTTTCCGCTTCCAGTTCTTCGGCCAGGTGCGCGGCGCGCAGGTTGGTGCAGAACGTGGTGAGAGCCTGCGGCTGGTGCTGCGCCAGCCCGCGCACCATCTCGCGGATGGTGTCTTCCTCGACCTCGGCGAAGCTGTAGTTCACGTGCAGGTCGAGATGGCTTTCTGCCACGCAATGGAAACCAATGCGCTCATAGTTGGCGATGATGCGCTGCTGCACGTCGTCGAGGTACGGCGTGGCGAGGCCGAAGTTGCGCGCGCCGGTCTTTTCCAGGATCTCGTTGAGCGCCAGCACCGAGGTGGTGGCCGGGATGCCGGTGGCTTCGGTGATCTGCTTGCACAGCGCCTCGTCCTTGTCGAAGCCGAGCCAGCCGGAAGACGTGCCGTTCCAGGCGATGACGTCGACGCGCGCGTCGGCCAGCAGGCTCGCGGCGGCCAGGATCTTGTCAAGGTTGAACTGGCCCAGGGCCTGGTCGCGCAGCGAGATCTCGGTGACGGTGAAGCGCGAGAAATGCGCGCTGACATGGGGCAGGCCGGCCACCATCGCGCTGGTGATCGGTTCGAGCGCGGTGTTGGAAGACGGCGTCAGCATGCCGAGTCGGATTTGCTTGGTCATTGTGCTCTTGTCTCAGGAGTGAGTGCGGGCGCCGGGACGTTGCCGGCGCCTTGCGGGGGTTTCTTGGTCTTGCGGAATCGGTGATCCGACGGGTCTTCAGACGGGGATCTTGGTCTCGTAGTCGATCGCGGTGGAAGCCAGCAGCAGGCCCACGCCCGCCGCGGCGAAGAACATCAGCGCGAGGAAGTACGAGCCGGTGAACTGCACGATCATGCCGACGATGATCGGCACCGAGATGCCGCCGATATTGCCGCCCAGGTTCATCACGCCGCCCAGGAAACCGACCTTGTTGCGCGTGCCCAGCATCGACGGCACGCACCAGAACAGGCCGCACCAGCGCAGGAAGAACAGCGTGGAAGACAGCAGCACGACCACCACCACCGGGTCGGTGACATAGGCCACCGAGAAGATCGACGCCGTCGCCACCACCGCGGCGATGCCGAACAGCGTGCGCATCACCACGTTGGGCCGGCCGCCGGCTTCCTTCCATTTGTCGGCGATCCAGCCGCCGATCAGTTCGCCGACGAAGCCGCTGAAGAAGATGATGAAGCTGGCGCCGCCCATCTGCTTGATGTCGAAGCCGTGCACCTTGTTCAGGTAGTTGGGCATCCAGGTCAGCAGGCCGTAGAACACGGTGTTGAAGCACATCCAGCCGATCGCCATGCACCACACCGAGCGGTACTTGAAGAAGTCGAGCGAGCGGCCCGACAGGTTGGCCGGCTCGGCGCGGTGTTCACTGGCCAGCGCCTCTTCGATGTAGCGCGCTTCCAGTTCGTTGACGCCGCGGTGCTCGCGCGGGGAGTTGCGCACGTAGTACCAGGCCAGCACGCCGGCCAGCACCGTGCCGACGCCGGCGACGATAAAGGCGAGGCGCCAGGAACCCAGCGAGGCGATCAGCCAGGTGATGATGATCGCGCCCAGGGCCGCGCCCAGCGGGGCGCCACCGTCCAGCAGCGTGGCGCCGCGGCCGCGTTCGTTCTGCGTCATCCAGATCGCGTTGAGCTTGCCGCCGGCCGGGTAGATCGGCGCTTCGGCCGCGCCCAGGCCCAGCCGCGTCAGCAGCAGCTGCGTGGCGTTGGTGGTGAAGGCTGCCACGGCCTGGGCGATGCCCCAGAACACGGTGGCGCAAGCGATCACGATGCGCGGCTTGTACTTGTCGGCCAGCATGCCGCCCGGCACCTGCATCAGCGCGTAGGTCCAGAAGAAGGAGCTGAGGATCAGGCCCTGCATGGCGGGGCTGAGGTCGAACTCCTTGGCGATCAGCGGCATCGCCACCGACAGCGAGGCGCGATCGATGTAGTTGATCGCGATAAGAAACAGCATCATCAAAAAAATCTTCCAGCGCACCGAGGTCCTGGCCTCGGTCATCGCTGTTGCCCGCGTGGTCGTCTGCATGACGGCGTCTCCTGTTTTGGTCCTTTGGTTGAGGCAGTTCTGATGGGGTGTCGCGCAACAGGCCGGAGTATAGGATACGTAATCTGTAATTACAACGCGTGTAAGTTATTGATTTTACTATGTTGCGGATGCACAATTTCGGGGTGTGGTAGCCTTGCCGTGGTGCATTTCCCCAATTTGGTGACGTCAGTGACACAAACGCTTTCCCCCTCCGCGCGTCTGCGCACGCTTGGCATGTCGGCCGAAATCGCCGCGCGGCTGCGCACCATGATCGAAGAGGGCGAACTGCCGCCCGGCGCGCGCATCGACGAGCGGGCCTTCTGCGAGACCTTCGATGTGTCCAAGACGCCGCTGCGCGAGGCGCTGAAGGTGCTGGTGTCGGAGGGGCTGGTGCTGCACCGGCAATACATCGGCTACCGCGTCGCGCCGCTGGACCTGGAGGAACTGCGCGCCACCTTCGAGACCCTGCACGGGCTGGAGGCGCTGGCGGGCGAACTGGCGGCGCAGCGGCTGGGTGCGGCGGCGATGGCCAAGCTGGAGCGGCGCCACCAGGCCATGATCGATGCTCACGCCGCCGGCCGGCGCACCGACTATTTCCGCATCAACCAGGAGATCCACCAGCTCATCATCGATGGCGCCGCCAACCCGGTGCTGGCCAGCATCTACGCCACGCTGATGAGCAAGGTGCACCGCGCGCGCGGCGCCGCCAATGCCGACACCCTGCGCTGGCAGGAGTCGCACGAGGAACACGAGGCCATCATGGCCGCGCTGCGCGAGCCCGGCCGGCCGCGGCTGGCCCAGGTGCTGCGCAGCCATTCCGAGAACACCGCCCGGGAAGTACTGACCGTGGTGGCGCAAACGCTGGCCGAGGGCAACGGGCGCAACGGCGCGCTCAAGCAGTCCGCCTGAACGCTTTCCAAGAACTCACCACCCGACGACGATGAAACTGGTTCGAGTAGGCAATCCGGGCGCGGAGCGCCCCGGCATGATCGATGAGGCAGGCCGCGTGCGCGACCTGTCCGCCGTGATCCACGATGTCGATGCGGCGCAGCTGGCGCCGGCCGCGCTGCAGGCGCTGGCGCAGGTCGACCCGCACACCCTGCCGGTCATCGAAGGCGCGCGCTTTGGCGTGCCGTGGACCGGTATCGGCAAGATCGTCGCGATTGGCCTGAACTATGCCGACCATGCCGCCGAAGCCGGCATGCCGCTGCCGGCCGAGCCGATCGTATTCCTGAAGGCCAACAGCTCGCTCAATGGTCCCAACGACGCGGTGATGCTGCCGTTCGGCTCGCACAAGACCGACTGGGAAGTGGAGCTGGGCGTGGTCATCGGCACCACCGCGCGCAACGTCTCGCGCGAGCAGGCGCTGGAGCACGTGGCCGGCTACTGCGTGGTCAACGACGTCTCCGAGCGCGAGTTCCAGATCGAGCGCGGCGGCACCTGGGACAAGGGCAAGGGCTGCGACACCTTTTGCCCGGCCGGCCCGTGGCTGGTGACGCGCGACGAAGTGGCGGACCCGCAGGCGCTGGGGCTGTGGCTTGAGGTCAACGGCGAGCGCGTGCAGCAGGGCACCACCGCGACCATGGTGTTCGACGTGGCCACGCTGGTCAGCTATGTCAGCCGCTTCATGACGCTGCTGCCAGGCGACCTGATCGCGACCGGCACGCCGCCCGGCGTGGGCATGGGCTGCAAGCCGCCGCGCTTCCTCAAAGCCGGCGACACCATGCGCCTGGGCGTGGAAGGACTGGGCGAGCAGTTGCAGCGTGTGGTGGCGTACGGCGAGCGCTGAGCGCAACCGTCGCAAGGTTCCCCGTCGATACGCTTTCATACAAAGCGTTGGGTTTCCATACAAAGCGTACGATTAGGGCAACAGTTCTGGCGCAGAAAGCGGCCGGATTACATGGTTTTACAGGAAATACCGGGCATGACGTTTCGCTGGGCTTTTCTGCGTGAAATACTGGTTATACAGGTTTCGCCAGAGAGCAAAACGTCATGTCCGAGCACGCCCCCGAAATCGAGTCTTATCTCGGCGCCACACTCCAGTCCCCCGCGTCGCCACTGAAGCACCGATACTGCGCGCTGGCCGATACCCTCGACAGCCGCGCCGAACTCGAAGCCATCCGGCGCAATATCCACCAGCACCCCGAACTGGCCTTCGACGAGGTCCGCACCGCCGGCCTGGTCGCCACCTTGCTCGACGGATGGGGCTACGCGGTCACGCGCGGCGTGGGCGGAACCGGGGTGGTGGGTACGCTGCGCTGCGGCGAGAGCGGCCACAGCGTGGGCATCCGCGCCGACATGGACGCCCTGCCGATCCACGAGCGCACCGCGCTGCCGTACGCCAGCGTCAATGCGGGCCGCATGCACGCCTGCGGCCACGACGGCCATACCGCGATCCTGCTGGGCGCGGCCAGGCAACTGGCGCGCACGCGCAACTTCAACGGCACCGTGCATCTGATCTTCCAGCCGGCCGAGGAAATCGGCGCCGGCGGCGGCGCCGAGCGCATGCTGGCCGACGGGCTGTTCGAGCGCTTTTCCTGCGACGCCATCTTCGGCCTGCACAACCATCCGGGCGTGGAGCAGGGCACTTTCCTGTTCCGTTCCGGCCCGTTCATGGCGGCCTGCGATACTGTCACCATCACCATTCGCGGCAAGGGCGGCCACGCCGCACGCCCGCACCAGTCGGTCGACCCGATCCTGGTGGCGGGCAGCCTGGTGATGGCGCTGCAATCGGTGGTGTCGCGCTATGTCGATCCGAACGAGACCGCGGTGGTGACGATCGGCACGCTGCACGCCGGGCACGCGCCCAACGTGATCCCGGACAGCGCTCGCATGGAGCTGAGCGTGCGTTCGTTCAGCCCGGAAGTGCGCGCCGCGCTGGAACAACGCATTCGCCAGCTCGCTACGTCGCACGCCGAGGGCTATGGCGCGGTGGCAGAGATCGACTACGTGCGCGGCTACCCGGTGCTGGTCAACAGCGAGCGCGAGACCGAGTTCGCGCGCCAGGTGGCCGAGGAACTGGTCGGCGGCGGCAAGGTGGTGGACCAGGCCGCGCGCATTGCCGGCAGCGAGGACTTTGCCTACTTCCTGCAGCAGCGCCCCGGCTGCTTCGTGCGGCTGGGCAACGGCGCCAACCAGCCGCTGCTGCACAACGCCGGCTATGACTTCAACGACGACAACCTGACCGTCGGCGCGGCCTACTGGACCCGGCTGGTGGAGCGCTACCTGGGCAACTGAGCGCGGGTTCCGCGCTCCAGGGCCGCTCCAGGGCCTCAACGGAAGAACGCGCTCGGCGGCACGCCGAACTGCCGCCGGAACATGGTCGCGAACGCGCTCGGGCTGTCATAGCCCAGGTCCAGCGCCACATCCACCACCTTGCTGCCGGCCGCCAGCTTTTCCAGCGCGGCCAGCAGGCGCGCCTGCTGGCGCCATTGGCCGAAGGTCATGCCGGTCTCGCGCGCAAAGCGGCGCTGGATGGTCTTGGGGTCCAGGCTCAGCCGCGCGCCCCAGTCCGCCAGCGTCAGCGCGGTGTCGGGCGCGCCGGCGATGGTGTCGCAGATCTGCCGCAGGCTGGCGTCGGCCGGGCGTGGCAGGTGCAGCGGCAGCGACGGCACCAGCATCACTTCATCGAGCAGCAGCCGCATCAGGCGCGCGTCACGGTGCCGGGCGCGTAGGGCAGGGCGATCTCCACCGCGGCCAGGATCAGCTCGCGCAGCAGCGGCGAGATGCCCAGCACGGTGCAGCGCTGCGGCAGGTCGGGCGCGGCATCGGGGCGGATATACGCGGTGCGCATCTGCACGCGGCCCACCATGCGGATCCAGTGCGTGGTGCCGCCCGGCATCCACATGCCGCGCGTGGGCGGCACGATCCACTGGCCTTCGGCGGTGGCCACCACCATCACGCCGTGCACGGCGTGGATCAGCTGCGCATGCGGATGCTGGTGCGGCTGGGTCACGTGGCCCGGCAGGTAGTCGGCCGCCATCGCCGTGACCGGCAGCGGGCTGCGGTCGAAGCGGAAATACGGCGGCGGAT
The DNA here is from genome assembly GCF_000372525.1 of Cupriavidus neocaledonicus. Taxonomy (GTDB): domain Bacteria; phylum Pseudomonadota; class Gammaproteobacteria; order Burkholderiales; family Burkholderiaceae; genus Cupriavidus; species Cupriavidus neocaledonicus. The sequence continues at coordinate 81,401 of NZ_AQUR01000099.1, read as the reverse complement.
CGGCGTAGGTATCGCCCAGCGCCAGCGTCGCGGGCGTGGGCTCGGGCAGTGGCTGCCGGGACCGGCGGCTGGCGTGGGCCGCGGCAGAAAGAGGGCGGGGGGCGCGCGCCATGTCCTTTTCTCCAAGGTTGCGGACCCATTCTCGCAGGACAGGCGCCGGCGTGCCAGCTAGCATCGGGGCTCAGATCCTTCGTGGCCGGCGCCCCCGCTGGCCGCTTTCCGTTTGTCGAGAGCCGCCAATGAGCACAACCATCGACTCCGCGCCGGCAGGCGCAGCCCCCGCGACCCCTTCGCTTTCCCCGTCCCCGCAGGCGGAGCGCACCGGCTTCCGCGTGCTGTCCGCGATCAGCTTCGCCCATTTCCTCAACGACATGATCCAGTCGTTGATCCTGGCGATCTATCCGATGCTCAAGGGGGGCTTCAACCTCAGCTTCACCCAGATCGGGCTGCTGACCATGACCTACCAGGTCACCGCGTCGCTGCTGCAGCCGCTGGTGGGGCTGTACACCGACAAGCATCCCAGGCCGCATTCGCTGGCGGTGGCGATGGCCTTTACGCTGGCCGGCCTGCTGCTGCTGTCGGTGGCGCCGAGCTACGGCGTGCTGCTGGTGGCGGCGGCGCTGGTCGGCACCGGTTCGTCGATCTTCCACCCGGAGTCGTCGCGCGTGGCGCGCATGGCATCGGGCGGCCAGCACGGGCTGGCGCAGTCGATCTTCCAGGTGGGCGGCAACGGCGGCAGCGCCATGGGTCCGCTGCTGGCGGCGCTGATCGTGCACCGGCAGGCCAGCCTGGCGTGGTTCTCGCTGGCGGCGCTGGTTGGCATCGTGGTGCTGTGGCGCATCGGCGGCTGGTACGCGCGCCAGCTGGCGCAGGGCGCGCGCAAGCGCAAGGCGGCCGGCGCCACGGCCAGCCCGGTGGCGACGCGCGTGGTGGTGCGGGCCATGGTGGTGCTGATGGTACTGGTGTTCTCCAAGTACTTCTACATGGCCAGCCTGACTTCGTACTACACCTTCTACCTGATGGAGCGCTTTGCGCTGGCGCGCCAGGACGCGCAGCTGCACCTGTTCCTGTTCCTGTTCGCGGTCGCCGCCGGCACCATCCTGGGCGGCCCGATCGGCGACCGCATCGGCCGCAAGCGCGTGATCTGGGCCTCGATCCTGGGCGTGGCGCCGTTCACGCTGCTGCTGCCGCATGTGGGCCTGTTCTGGACCACGGTGCTGACCTTCATCATCGGCTTTATCCTGGCCTCGGCGTTCTCGGCGATCCTGGTGTTCGCGCAGGAGCTGATCCCCGGCAAGGTCGGCATGGTGTCGGGGCTGTTTTTCGGCTTTGCCTTCGGCATGGGCGGCATCGGCGCCGCGGTGCTGGGCGGCATGGCCGATACCCACGGCATCCGCGCGGTGTACGAGTACTGCGCCTACCTGCCGCTGCTGGGGCTGCTGACAGTGTTCCTGCCGGATCTGCGCGAGCGGGCGCAGCGCGCCTGAAGCGCGTCTCAGTCGCCTGACTTGCCGTCGCCGCCACCGGCCGGCGGCTCGAACATGCGCAGCCAGCGGCGCAGCAGCGCGGCCAGCTGCGCGCGCTCCGTCGCGGTCAGGCCTTCCAGCAGGCGGTGCTCGTTGGCCACGTGCAGCTCCACCGCGTGGTCGACGCGCTCGCGCCCGGCGTCGGTCAGCGCCACCAGCAGCCCGCGCCGGTCCTCCGGATTGGGCTCGCGCCGCACCAGCCCGGCCCGCTCGAGGTGATCGAGCCGGTTGGTCATGGTGCCCGAGGTGATCATCAGCGAACCGATCAGCGCACCCGGCGACAGCGCATAGGGCGGCCCGGCCCGCCGCAGTGTCGCCAGCACATCGAACTCCCACGGCTGCAGCCCGGTCGCGCCCAGCGCGGCTTCGATGGCGCGACCGGTATGGCGATTGAGCCGGCCCAGCCGGCCGAGAATGCCCATCGGCGAGGCATCGAGGTCGGGGCGTTCGCGCGCCCATTGGGCAAGGATGCCGTCGACATGGTCGGGCGCGTCTTCGGGTTTGCGGCGGGCGGTCATCGGGGCAGGGCAGGCAGATGCGAGGCAGACCGAAGTATCTTGACATCAACCAATCGCCTTCGTAAAGTGATTTATCTTGACATCAAGAATATCGACATGAAGGCGAACCGAGTTTCCACCGGCATGGCGTCCGGCCCGGGCCTGCGCGACATCCTGCTGACCGGCCTGGCGCCCGCGATCTGGGGCAGCACCTACCTGGTCACCAGCGAGTGGTTGCCGCCGGGGCAGCCACTGCTTTCGGGGGTGATCCGCGCGCTGCCGGCAGGGCTGGCGATGCTGGCATTCGGCAGGCAGTTGCCGCAGGGCAGCTGGTGGTGGCGCGCGGCGGTGCTGGGGGTGCTCAATATCGGCTTCTTCCAGGCGATGCTGTTTATCGCCGCCTACCGGCTGCCGGGCGGCGTGGCGGCCACGGTCGGCGCGATCCAGCCGCTGATCGTGGTAGTGCTGGCGTGGGCCTGGCTGGGTGCGCGGCCACGCCCCGCCGCATGGATGGCCGGCGCGGGCGGGCTGCTGGGCGTGGCGCTGCTGGTGCTCGGGCCGGCCGCCAGGCTGGATGCCATCGGCGTGGCGGCGGCAGCCGCGGGGGCGGTATCGATGGCGGTGGGCACGGTACTGACGCGGCACTGGCGGCCGCCGGTCTCGCCGCTGGTGCTGACGGCATGGCAACTGTGCGCGGGCGGGCTGTTCCTGCTGCCGTTCGCGCTGGTGCTGGAACCGCTGCCGGGGCATTTCACGCTGGCCAACTGGCTCGGCTACGCGTGGCTCAGCATAGTCGGCGCCGGCTTCAGCTACGCGCTGTGGTTCCGCGGCGTGGGGCGCATGCCGTCGGCGGCGGTGGCGGCGCTGGGCCTGCTCAGTCCGGTCAGCGCCACGGTGCTGGGTTTCCTGGTACTGGGGCAGGCACTGACGGCGGTGCAGGCAATCGGTGCGCTGCTGGTGCTGGCCAGCGTGTGGCTTGGCCAGCGCGCGGCCGCTCCCGCCACGGCGGCGCGCGCGCAGGCGGCCTGATGTCATCCGCGAAGGGTGCTGCTGCCGGGCGGGATTTTGCGGCATCATGGCGGGCACTCGAGTCAGACCTGCCCCGTTTCCGCCGACGCCGCCGACGATGCCAGCCGCCCCAGACCCTTCCGCCCCCGCCACGCCGCCCTGCGAGCGCTGCCTGGCGCTGGCCGACGATCCGCGCCGGCGCGAGCCGCCGGCCTGCCTGGCGCTGCGCGGCACGGCACCGGTAGTGACCCAGAGTGCCGCCGGGGTGCCGTACAGCATGCTGTCGTTCTGCTGCCGCGACTGCGGCACGGGCTGGCGGCTCTATGACCGCGCCAACGAACTCTTTGTCTCGTGGGTGCCGGAGCGGCCGCTGGAGCGCTGAGTGCGCCGCATGATCGGCTAAGATAGCGGCTGTTCCGCGCCGCGCCGGGCCCGTTGCCGCCGCGCGGTCGCTTCCGTCGAATCTCTCCCGCTTTCCCATCATGGCCTTTCCCTTCCGCTCGTCGCTGCTGGCCGCAGCGTGCGTCTCCGGTGCTGCCGCACTGGTCCCCGCCACGGCCGCCATGGCCGCTACTGCCGCCGCGGCCGACGCCTATCCCAGCCGCCCGATCCGACTGATCGTCGCCTATCCCACCGGCGGCATCAGCGACACCGTCGCGCGCGCGCTCGGCGAGCGCCTGTCGGCGCAGATGGGTACCTCCGTGGTGGTGGAGAACAAGGCCGGCGCGGGCGGCAGCATCGGCATCGATGCGGTGGCCAAGGCAGCGCCGGACGGCTATACGCTGGGCTTCGCCGCGACCAGCCCGCTGACGCTGAATCCGCACGTCGGCCGCGTCAACTACGATCCGCAGAAGGACGTGGCGCCGGTGATGAGCGTGATGTACTCGCCGGTGCTGGTGGTCGGGACTTCCGCCTTCAGCGGCAAGAGCTTTGCCGACGTGGTCGGCCAGGCCAGCGCCAAACCGGGTTCGGTACGCTGGGCCACGTCGGGCCTGGGCACGGTCGGCCATGTGGTGCTGGAACAGGTCAGGCAGAAGTCGAAGGCCGACATCGTGCTGATCCCGTACAAGGGCGCCGGCCAGCAGATGAACGATGCGCTCGGCGGCCAGTTCGAGGTGATGAGCACCAACGCCAGCCCGGTGCTGAGCCAGCATATGCAGGCCGGCCGCCTGCGCGCGCTGGCGGTGGGCGCGCCCAGGCGCCTGGAGAGCCTGCCTGCCGTGCCGACGCTGGCCGAGCTGGGCTACCCCAAGGCCAACCTCAGCTCCACCTTCGGTGTCTTCGCGCCGGGCAAGACGCCCGCGGCCATCATCAACCGCCTCAACGCCGAGCTAAACAAGGCGCTGGCCGAGCCCGAAGTCCATGAGCGCCTGCTCAAGGGCGGCGAAGTGCCGACCGGCGGCACGCCGGCGCAGTTTGCCAAGGCCATCCGCGAAGAGTCCGCGGAGAACGCCCGCATCGTCAAGGAAGCCGGCATCAAGGCTGACTGAATCCCCGGCCCGGCGTGCCGGCGCCGCAGAAGCGCTAGGCCGCATCGAGCCGGCTCCCCAGCCCGTACACCGACGACAGCCGCACACCGTTGTGCGGCCACAGCGCAAGCTTGGTGCGCACGCGCGACAGGTGGCTGTCCACCGTGCGCGAGGCCGCGTCCATGTGGTAGCGCCAGACCTGGTCGACCATGGTCTGGCGCAGCACCAGCGAACCCAGGTTGCGGAACAGCAGCACCGCCAGGTCGAATTCCTTCGGGGCCAGCAGCACCGGCTTGCCCTTTACCCACACCTGCCGCTCGGCGGTGGCAAAGCGGAACGGCCCGTGTTCCAGGTCGCAATCCGCGCTCGCCGGCCGGGCGCGGCGCAGCAGCGCGAGCACGCGCGCGGCCAGTTCGGCGGTGCGCAGCGGCTTGGGCAGGTAGCTGTCCGCGCCCTGCGCCAGGCAGGCCGCGACAAAGGCCTCTTCGTTCGAGGTTCCCGTCAGCATCACCGGCATCTCGTGCCCCAGCGTGCGGCGCACCCACGCCAGCACTTCCAGCGCCGGCAGGCCCGGCGTATCGCAATCCAGCATCAGCAGGTCGAACGACCTGCCCCGCAGCGCGCCGATCAGCGCGCGCCCGCTGAGGTAGCGCATGCACTGGTGGCCGTTCAGGCGCAGGGTCTGTTCGATGCTGACGGCGAGGGTGGGGTCCGCCTGCAGCGCGGCGATCTTCACGGACGTGGCTCCTGTGCGCGGGCGCACCGCAATGCGCCGCCGGTTGGACACAGCTTGCATGGTGAGCGCGGGCACGGCTGGGCCCGCAGCGAAGCCCATGGTAGGAGCGGGCCCGCTAAGGCGAGAAGTAAAAGATTGTTGAAAGGCGATATTGAGCGCTTTCCTATTCGGGCGGGCCGCGACACCGGATTAAATGTCCCGCTAATGGCCAGCTACGTCGGAGGCAACATGGGAAAGAAAACGGCATCGCGCATTGCATCGCTCGAGGACGCGCCCGCGGATGCGGCGCTGATCCGCCAGGTCGTCGCCAGCGCGGGATACGAGTGCGTGACCTTCAGCGAAAGCCGGCGCCTGCTGCTGGCGCTGCGCGACGCCGGCTTCGACCTGCTGCTGCTGGACTGGCAGATGCCGGACCTGTCAGGGCGCGAGGTGCTGGCCTGGGTGCGCACGCACCTGGACCGGCGCATCCCGGTCATGTTCCTGAGCTGCCGCGATGCCGAGCACGATATCGTCAGCGCGCTCGCCGCGGGCGCCGATGACTACATGGTCAAGCCAATCCGCCCGGCCGAGCTGGCTGCGCGCATCGACTGCCTGCTGCGGCGCGCGTATCCCGCGCAGGCATCGCCGCACGCGCCGCTGCGGCTGGGCGACTACGCCTTCGACTGCGCGTTGCGCCGGGTCACTTGCAATGGGCAGCCAATCGGCCTGACGCCCAAGGAGTTCGATCTCGCGGTGCTGCTGTTCCGCCACGAAGGCCGCATTGTCACCCGCGACCACATCACCGCCGCGGTCTGGGGCCGCGAGATCTCGCCGATGTCGCGCACCATCGATACCCATGTGTCGCGCGTGCGCAGCAAGCTGGGGCTGCAGGCCGAGCACGGCATGCGGCTGACCCCGGTCTATACGCACGGCTACCGGCTGGAGCGCCTGGCCCACGCCGAGCGGGCCGCGGCATGATGGCGCGCCCGCTGCGCCTTGCGCTGGTGGCCGCGGCGTTGTGCCTGGGCGGCTGGCGGCTGGCGCGACGAAGCTGCAGCGCCGCTGCGGTGCCTGCGCCAGCAACGGGCGGCAACGTGCGCGACCCGGGCGCCGTGCACGACATGCTGCTGCATGTGCTGGGCCACGACCTGCGCGAATCCAGTGCTTCGCTGCTGGCGTGGCTGGCGCTGCGCCAGACCCGCGCGCAGGCCGACGCGGCGCTGCTGGCGCGGGTCGGCAGCCATGCGCGCCGGGCGCTGCGCCAGATCGACGACGTGAACCGGCTGCTGCGCGAAACCCGGCATGCCTACCGGATGCGGCGGATCGCCATGGAAACCCTGCTCGCTGAAGCGCTGGATCGGGTCTGGACCGAGGCCGGCGAGGCCGGGATCCGGCTCGAACGCCCGGCCGCGCGCCTGCCGCGCATCGGCGGCGACGCGGCGATGCTCGGCGCTACGCTGGAATGGCTGCTGGGCAGCGCCATCGGCGCGGCGGCGCGTGGCACGGCCGTGCGCATCGCATGCCGCGGCCATGCCGGTGGCGTGGCGTTGTCGATCGTGTTCCAGCCCGCCGATGACGCTGGCGCCGCGCAACTGGCCCGGCCCGGTCCCGCGCTGCTGTGCGCGCAGCGCGTGGTGGCACGCCATGGCGGGCTGCTGGTGCCGCTGCAACCGATGCAGGGCGAAGCCGCGCAGGCCGGCTGGTACCTGTGGCTGCGGCGCCGGCCGCGCCCATGAAAAAAGGCACCCGAAGGTGCCTTTTGCCAGGAACTGCTGATCAGGTATCGATCAGAAGATGTGGCGGATACCCAGGGCAGCGCCGGTCTGGTTGTTGCGGCCCGGCATTTCGGTGGTGGTGCCGCCCGAAACCTTGTTGAAGTCAACCGTGCCGTAGACCTGGGTGCGCTTCGACAGCGAGTACTCGGCCAGCAGCACGCCGGTGTAGCGGCGGCCGTTGTTGTCGTTCACGCCGTTCTTGTTCTCGACGTAGTCGCCGTAGAACACGCCGGTCAGCGCCAGGGCCGGGGTGGCCTGGTAGGTCAGGCCGATGTAGCCGATGGTGTCCTTGCGCGGGTTGCTGGCAGCGCCGGCGGTGACCACGGCCGGTGCCGGAGCGGCGGCCGAGTTGTTCAGGAAGCCGTTGTCGATGACGCCGGTGCGGTCCTTGCCGCCGATGTAACCGAGGAACAGCTTGGCCGGGCCGAAGGCGTACTTACCGGCAGCGCCCCACATTTGCTGCTTGTTGCCGTTGATATCGCGGACTTCCTGGTACACGCCGCCGACGCCGAACGGACCGAACGAATAGGCGGCACGGGTGCCCCAGTACTGGTTCCGGCTCATGCTGCCCGGCTGCTCGCCGAAGCCGTAGCTGGCGCCGACGTCCAGGCCGCCGAACTTGCCGGCGTAGCTGACCACGTTGTTGTTGCGGAACTGGGTCAGGAAGAACGGCCAGGCGTTGTTGGTGTAGTTGCCGATGGTCAGCGGATCGTAGTCGCCGAAGAAGTTAAAGCCTTCGGTGTACTGGCGGCCCAGCTTGATCGTGCCAAAGTCGCCCGACAGGCCGACGTAAGCCTGACGGCCGAACAGGCTGTTGTTCTGGTTGGCGCGGCCGGTATCCGGGTCAAAGCCGCCTTCCAGCTGGAAAATCGCCTTCAGGTTGTTGCCCAGGGCTTCGCTGCCCTTCATGCCCCAGCGGCTGTTGGTGATGGCGCCGTTGGTCAGTTCCCACGAGTTGTCATTGTTGGCGTTCGCGTTCGTCTGGAAGCGGATGCTCTGGTCGACGATACCGTACAGGGTGACGGAAGTTTGTGCGAAAGCCGAACCTGCCAACAGGCTGCCGGCTGCGAGGACGATGGCCGATTTCTTCATGGTGCTCCTTTTCTGTCTTGTACTGTGCCCTTCGCCGGATCACGGCGGGGATAAGGTCTACGTTTCGTGTAAACGCCGGCGAAAATTTAGCAAAACGTAAGGAACAAGGACACAAAACTCCGTGGAGCCGCGCTTTCAAGCAGGAAATTGGTGCAATTCCGTTGTCTGGCCGCTACAGAATTCTGCATTTGGGGGATAAGGCAGCGCAGCGGGGAAGGGCCTGGGCCGCGCTGGCACGGCGGCTGGGCATTGGAGCGACAGGGCGGGAAGGCGCAAGAAGAGGCGGGGCGGTGAGCCCCGCCGGGGCATGGACCCGGCGGCGCCGGGTCCTGTGCTCAGTGCTGCGGGATCTCGATCTTGACCTCGAGCACCTCGAGGTTGTCCTGGCGTTCCAGGCTGACGCGCAGGTCCTGGTCGCCGATCTTGACGTACTTGGAGATCACCGCCACCAGCTCGCGCTGCAGCGCGGGCAGGTAGTCGGCGGGGGCGGAATGGCCGGTGCGCTCGTGCGCCAGGATGATCTGCAGCCGCTCCTTGGCGACCGACGCGGACTTCTTCTTCTCTCCCAGCAGGAAGGAAAGGATCGACATGGGGTGAGCCCTCCTTGACCGTTACTTGTTGCCGAAGATGCGCGAGAACAGCCCCGGCTTCTGGTAGTCGGTGAAGCGCATCGGCTTGTCCTTGCCGAGGAAGCGGTCCACCACGTCGCTGTAGGCGTCGGACACGTCGCTGCCTTCCAGATGGATGGCGGGCGTGCCCTGGTTGGAGGCGTGCAGTACCGCTTCCGATTCCGGCACCACGCCGATCAGCTTGATGCGCAGGATTTCCTGGATGTCGGTCAGCGACAGCATCTCGCCGCCATGCACGCGCTTGGGGTTGTAGCGGGTGATCAGCAGGTGTTCCTTGATCGGCTCGCCGCCCTCGGTGGCGCGCTTGGTCTTGGACGCCAGGATGCCGAGGATGCGGTCCGAATCGCGCACCGACGACACTTCCGGGTTGGTCACGATCAGCGCTTCGTCGGCGAAATACATGGCCATCAGCGCGCCCGACTCGATCCCGGCGGGCGAGTCGCAGACGATGTACTCGAAATCCATCTCGATCAGGCCGTCGATCACCTTCTCGACGCCCTCGCGCGTGAGCGCATCCTTGTCGCGCGTCTGCGAGGCCGGCAGGATGAACAGGTTCTCGCACTTCTTGTCCTTGATCAGCGCCTGGCGCAGGTTGGCTTCGCCCTGCACCACGTTGATCAGGTCATACACCACGCGGCGTTCGCAACCCATGATCAGGTCGAGGTTGCGCAGGCCGACGTCGAAGTCGATCACGGCAGTCTTGTGGCCGCGCAGGGCCAGGCCGGCGGCAAAGCTGGCGCTGGTGGTGGTCTTGCCGACGCCTCCCTTGCCGGAGGTCACAACGATGATTTTTGCCATGGCTCTTTGGTCCAGTAATAAGTTGAAGCTTGCGCTCTCAGTGATCCGGTCTCGAGGGCACCGCGGTTACTTGAGCCGCAGCGCTTCGAGGATCAGTTTTTCATCGGCCAGGCGCACCTGGGCGGTCTTGCCGTGCACATCGGCCGGGAGCGTCTGCTCCGCGGTCCGGTAGATGCCGGCGATGGAAATCAGTTCGGGCTCCATGCACGTGCTGAAGATGCGCGCGGCGGTGTTGCCCTTGACGCCCGCCAGCGCGCGGCCGCGCAGCGGGGCATAGATATGGATGTTGCCTTCGGCGATGACCTCGGCACCGTAGCTGACCACGTCCATGATGACCACGTCGCCATGCGCGTAGACCTGCTGGCCGGAGCGCAGCGGCTTGTCGATCAGCAGGGTCTGGGCCTGGCGCACCGCGGCGGCGACGGCGGCGTCGGTAGCTGCCTGCGCCGCGGCACGGGCGGCTTCCTCGCGTGCCGCCTGTTCGGCGGCGGCCTGTTCGGCGGCGGCGGCGGCCCTTGCCTCGGCGGCACGCTCGGCGGCGCCGTTGCGGCGGGCCTGGCTGTCGAGCAGCGGCAGGCCGAAGCGCTCGGCCCACTCGCGCTGGCCGGCACGGGCCACCACGCCGATGGCGCGGGCCTTGAGCGTGGCCAGCGTGTCGATCACGGTGCCGAGCGCGACCTCGCTGTCATCGTCCAGCGCGCGCAGGTCCAGCGCGATCACGTCATTGGAGAAGAAGTCGGGGGTGGCTTCGAAGCGGGTGAGGAGGTCATCCCGCAGCGCAGCCATGTCGGCGGTCTGGAGGGCGAGAAGGAGGGCGTCGACGTTGCCACTGCGCAGCTCGAAGCGTGGCGATTTCTTCTGGGACATAGCCGGGTGACCGTGGAAATGCCACATTCTAACGTTGTATCTGTCGCGAACTGTAACAATTGGATCGATATGTACCGCAGGTGGCGCGTGGGCTCCATGCGTGTGTCCGCGGCGTGGCGCAAGTGTGTCCGGCGCGGCTTGGGCCGCCTGCGCATGCGGTGGCCACGGCATCGTGCAAAGCCTTGTTACGATTGCGCCATCTGATCAGCGGAGTTTCCATGGGGGCCATCGTCAATTGTGTGGCTTACCGGCAGGGCAAGCGGCTCGGCACGGTAGGCATGGAAGAGATCCCGAAGGTGCTGGCGGTGCCGGGCACCTTCGTCTGGCTGGGCCTGCACGAGCCCGAGCTGGCGCTGCTGCGGCAGGCGCAGCAGGCCTTCGGCCTGCACGACCTCGCGGTCGAAGACGCGACCAACGCGCACCAGCGTCCCAAGCTCGAGGCCTACGGCGATTCCGTGTTCGTGGTGCTCAATACCGCGCAACTGGTACAGGACGAGGTCGTGGTCGGCGAAACCCACGTGTTCGTCGGCCCCAACTATGTGGTCTCGGTCCGCCACGGCGCCAGCAGTACCTATGCGCCGGTGCGCGAGCGCTGCGAGCACGATCCGCACGGCCTCGCCAACGGGCCCGGCTACGTGCTGTATGCGCTGATGGACTTCGTCGTCGACCACTACCTGCCGATCGTCACGCGGCTGGAGGACACCTTCGAGGCGCTCGAGCAGGGCATCTTCCGCGACGAATTCGACCGCGCCGCGATCGAGCGGCTGTATCAGATCAAGCGCCAGGTGCTGCGCCTGCGCAATGCGGTCAGCCCCGTCGAAGACATGTGCGGCCAGCTGATCCGTCTGCATGAGGACCTGGTGCCGAAGGAGCTGCGCGCCTATTTCCGCGATATCGAGGACCATGCCAGCCGGCTGGTGCGAACGCTCGACGTGGTGCGCGAAATGCTGACCACCGCAGTGCAGGTCAACCTCGCCCTGGTGACCGTGGGCCAGAACGAAGTGGTCAAGCGGCTGGCCGGCTGGGGCGCGATCCTGGCGATTCCCACCGTGGTGTTCAGCCTGTACGGCATGAACTTCGATTTCATGCCCGAGCTCAAGGTCCACTACGCGTACCCGGCGGTGATCGGGGTCACCGCGGTGGCCTGTGGCGCGCTGTGGCGGCGGCTGCACCGGGCCGGTTGGATCTGAATCCGCTTCCAGATATCGATACGACGAATCACGGGCTTGAAATTATCCTGGCGTTGATTATTCGCATGGATAAACCCGTGGCTACCGGGCACTCCTGCTGACTCCTACACTGGAGCAAAGAAGGCCTCGCGCCCGGAGTCCGCCATGTCGAAAGCCCGTTCCCCGCATGCCGCCGTGCTGGCCGGCATCCTCTGCGCATGGCTGGTTCTGCCACATGCCGCCGCCGCACCACAGCCGCCCGCTCCCGCGCAGGCGCAGACCCGCGACGCGGTCGCGGCCTACGAGTCGGGCCGCTTCGACGAGGCCTTGCAGGGTTTTGCCGGCGCCGCGCGCCAGGGCAACCGTCTCGCGCAATTCAACTACGCGATGATGCTGCTGCGTGGCGAGGGCACCGCCGCGCGGCCGCAAGAGGCGCTGGTGTGGCTGCGCAAGGCGGCCGACAACGGCATGACCCATGCGCAATACACCTGGGGCGACCTGTACGAACGCGGCGAGCTGGTACCGAAATCGCTGGAAGAGGCGAACCGCTGGTATGAGCGCGCGGCGCAGGGCGGCCACGTGCAGGCGCAGATGGAACTGGCGACGAACTACTTCACCGGGCGCGGCGTGCCGCGCGACTACGCGCAGGCGTTTGCGTGGTACCGGCGCGCGGCGAGTGCAGGGGACGGCGGTGCGCAGTACATCGTCGGCAGCTTCTACGAGCGCGGCGAGCCGGGCGTGGTCGACAAGGATATCGAGCAGGCGAAGATCTGGTACGCGCGCTCCGCGGCGCGCGGGGATCCGGGGTCGCTGGCGAAGCTGAGGTCGCTGCTGGAGGAGACGGTGAGGGGCAGGGCGGGGATGTAGGAGAAACGGCCCGTCACGACCACGAAGCGACGGTTTCGGGTGCTCCAAAGCCGCCGGAGCTGGCCCAGGCAGGTGTTCTCCCTCTCCCCTCATGGGGAGAGGGCCGGGGTGAGGGGTGGTCTAGCGAGGTACCACATCGAGCAAGGCCAATGGTGTTAACCCAAGGGCATCAGCCTTTGACCCGCCGGCCCTCACCCGCGCCCCGCTCCCGCACCCGGGGAGAGGGGCGCAAACAAGCGGGATAGACAGGACTGGAGCCTTACCCCAGCTTCTTCCTCAGCAGTTCATTCACCTGCGCCGGATTGGCCTTGCCCCTGGTCGCCTTCATCGCCTGCCCGACCAGCGCGTTGAACGCCTTTTCCTTGCCCGAGCGGAATTCCTCGACCGACTTGGCATTGGCGGCCAGCACGTCGTCGATGATCTTCTCCAGCTCGCCGCTGTCGGACATCTGCTTCAGCCCCTTGGCCGCGATGATGGCGTCGGCGTCGCCGCCGTGCTCGCCCGCCCACATGGCCGGGAACACGTCCTTCTTGGCGGTGTTGTTCGACACCGTGCCGTCGGCGATGCGCGCCAGCAGTTTTGCCAGTTGCGCCGGCGTGACCGGGGCGGCGTCAATGGCGATGCCTTCGCGGTTCAGTTGCGAGGCCACGTCGCCCATCAGCCAGTTGGCGGCGGGCTTGGCGCTGGCGGTGCCAGCGCCGGCAACCACGGCTTCGTAGTAGGCGGCATAGGCCTTGGTCGCGGTCAGCATGGTGGCGTCATACGCCGACAGGCCGTATTGCGAGACGAAGCGCGCCTGCATCGCCGCCGGCAGCTCCGGCAGTTGGCCGCGCACGCGCTCGATCCAGCCGGCGTCGATCTCCAGCGGCATCAGGTCCGGGTCGGGGAAGTAGCGGTAGTCGTGCGCGTCTTCCTTGGTGCGCATGGCGCGGGTCTCGCCGGTGTCCGGGTCGAACAGCACGGTGGCCTGCTGGATCTTGCGGCCATCCTCGATCTCGGCGATCTGCCACTGCACCTCGTATTCGATGGCTTGCTGCAGGAAACGGAACGAGTTCAGGTTCTTGATCTCGCGGCGCGTGCCGAATTCTTTCTGGCCCACCGGACGCACCGACACGTTGGCGTCGCAGCGGAAGCTGCCTTCCTGCATGTTGCCGTCGCAGATGCCCAGCCACACCACCAGCGAGTGCAGCGCTTTGGCGTAGGCCACCGCTTCGGCGGCGCTGCGCATGTCGGGCTCGGTGACGATTTCCAGCAGCGGCGTGCCGGCGCGGTTCAGGTCGATGCCGGTCATGCCGGCAAAGTCCTCGTGAAGCGACTTGCCCGCGTCTTCTTCCAGGTGCGCGCGCGTCAGGTTGACGGTCTTCTCGTAGGACTCGCCCTGCTTGCCCTCGACCTGGATGGTGATGGTGCCGCCCTGCACCACCGGGATCTCATACTGGCTGATCTGGTAGCCCTTGGGCAGGTCGGGGTAGAAGTAGTTCTTGCGCGCAAAGACGCTGCGCGGCGCGATGGTGGCGCCGATCGCCAGGCCGAACTGGATCGCGCGCTCGACCGCGCCCTGGTTGAGCACCGGCAGCACGCCTGGCAGCGCCAGGTCCACCGGCGATGCCTGCGTGTTGGCCTCGGCGCCGAAGGCGGTGGAGGTGCCGGAAAAAATCTTGGAGGCCGTCGACAGCTGCGCGTGCGTTTCGAGGCCGATCACCACTTCCCATTGCATGGCGGTATTCCTGTTCGGTTCTTTCGGTGTTGTCTGTTGCGGGGAGCGGCAGCGCCGCCCCGGTGTTCTGTCTGGTGTTGCGTGGCGGTCAGGGGTCGGGACTGGCCAGCCAGGAATCGAGCTGCGCCAGCGCGGCCACGCGCGCCACCGCGTCGCCGCCGACGGTGACGCCCTGGCCCTTGCGTGTCGCGGCGGCGGGCACGTCGGTGCGCCGGTGCAGCTCGCTGGTGCCATCGAAGCCGTGATAGGCGCCCGGGTAGATCTCAAGCCGGAAGCGCGCGCCCGGCTGGCGCGCCTGCACCGCGCTCTGCAGCATGGCGCAGCGGGTCGCCGGGGTCCAGTCGTCGGCGCCGCCGATCATCAGCAGCAGCGGCGCGCGCAGGCGGAAGCTGTGCTGCTGCACCGCGCGCTTGCAGCCCGGGTAGAACGCCACCGCGCGTTCGACCGGCGGCGTGCCGGCCGGCCACGAGCGGCTGGCGTCGACGGTGGCCAGCACCGCCTGCGCGCCGTTCGACCAGCCCAGCAGCACGATGCGCGACGCGTCGACGGCGGGTTGCTGCGCCACCCAGCGCAGCGCGGCGAGCGCGTCGGCGCGGCGGGTGCGGTCGTCGATGGCGCGGTTGTCGATGGGCTCGGCGCAGATGCCGTGGGGCTTGCCGCGCGCGCTGAAGCTGTCGGGCATCAGCACCGCGTAGCCGCGCTCGGTGAGCCAGTGCGCGTATTCGCGGTAGCGTTGCTGCAGCAGCGCGGCAGCATCCGCGGGGTCGGTGCCCGCTGCCGCGGTGCCGTCGCGCGGGGAGCGCTGTGCCAGCAGGCCGCCGCAGCCGTGCAGCGCCACCACCACCGGCAGCGCACGCGGCGTGGTGCCTTCGCGCGGCAGGAACCAGTAGGCGGTCAGCGCCGGCGTGGCGGCATCGCCGCGCAGCTGGACCCGCTGCGCCGGCACGGGCGCGACTGCCGCCCTGGCTGCCGCCGCCGAGGCGGGCGCGGTCCGACTCACCGCGTTGGGCGCCAGTACGCCCGCCGGCGTCAGCGGTGCCGCCGCGTCCAGCGCGGGTGCCGTCAGGTCTGGCGTATGCGCCGCGGCGCCCGCCAGCCATGCGCTACACCCCAGCGCCACCGCGGCGCGCAGCCACGCACCCGCCGGACGGGCGGCGCGCGACGCGTGTTGCGGGGTTGCGGGGGCGTGGACCATGGCCGGCTTCAGTGGCTTCAGTGGCTTCAGTGGCTTCAGTGGCTTCAGCGCGTGCGGGCGCAGGCGCCGGTGCCCGGCTCGAACATCACGGGCCAGGCCTCTTCATAGATGCCGGGGGAGCAGCGCTGCTGGCAGTTGGCGTGCGCCAGCGTGACACGGCGCGGATCCTGCCAGACCATCAGCTTGCAGCCGCTGCCGTCGTTGGCGCGCAGCTCGATATGCGGCTTCTTCTGGACCTGCCGAAAATCTGCCAGGTTGAAGCTGCACGAGCCGCGCTTGCCGACCCACAGCTTCCACGACAGCTGCTGCACGCTGTTGTCCGCGATGCGCAGCTGCGCGTCTTCGCGGAAACCGTCTTCCTCGGTGCGGCGGCAGTCGCCGGCCAGGTCGATGTCGCGGCTGGCGATCGGCGTGGGCTTGCCGAGGATCGGCAGCTGGATGCAGCCGGCCACCAGCGCAACAAGCGCGGTCAGCGCGGCGGTGGCGAGCAGGCGGAGCAGGGAGCGGC
Organism: Cupriavidus neocaledonicus; assembly: GCF_000372525.1. Classification (GTDB taxonomy): domain Bacteria; phylum Pseudomonadota; class Gammaproteobacteria; order Burkholderiales; family Burkholderiaceae; genus Cupriavidus; species Cupriavidus neocaledonicus. Next base: position 65,569 of record NZ_AQUR01000099.1, on the reverse strand, counting down.
TCATGGTCAGGCCCTGGCGGGGCGGCGCAGGTGCCAGTCGGTCGCCTGCTGGAACGCATGCGCGGCCTGCAGCAGGCGCGCTTCGTCGAAGTAGTTGCCGATCAGCTGCAGGCCCACGGGCATGTTGCCCTCGCCGAAGCCGCACGGCACGCTCATGCCGGGCAGGCCGGCCAGGCTGGTCGACAGCGTGAAGATGTCGGCCAGGTACATCTGCACCGGGTCCGAGGTCTTTTCGCCCAGCTTCCACGCCACCGTCGGTGCCACCGGGCCCATGATCACGTCGCACTGGGCGAAGGCGCGCTGGAAGTCGTCGGCGATGATGCGGCGGATCTTCTGCGCCTGCAGGTAGTAGGCGTCGTAGTAGCCGTGCGACAGCACGTAGGTGCCGACCAGGATGCGGCGCTTGACCTCGGCGCCGAAGCCTTCGGCGCGGGTCTTCTTGTACATGTCGAGCAGGTCGCGGTACTCGGCGGCGCGGTGGCCGTAGCGTACGCCGTCGAAGCGCGACAGGTTGGACGAGGCCTCGGCCGGCGCGATCACGTAGTACACCGGAATCGACAGCTCGGTCTTTGGCAGCGACACCTCGACCAGCGTCGCGCCCAGCTTCTCGTACTCGGCCAGCGCCGCGCGCACGGCCTGCTCGACGTCGGCCGCCAGGCCCTTGCCGAAGTACTCCTTCGGCAGGCCGATGCGCAGGCCCGCCAGCGGGCGCCCGGCGGTGGCGCCGGCGCGCGGCTGCCCCAGCAGGCGGGTGTAGTCCTCGTCCACGCCGCCCTGCGCGGGCGGGATGCTGGTCGAGTCCTTCGGGTCGAAGCCGGCCATGGCGTTGAGCAGCAGCGCGCAGTCCTCGGCGGTGTGCGCCATCGGGCCGCCCTGGTCCAGCGACGAGGCGAAGGCGATCATGCCGTAGCGCGACACGCGGCCGTAGGTCGGCTTGATCCCGGTGATGCCCGAGAACGACGCCGGCTGGCGGATCGAGCCGCCGGTGTCGGTGCCGGTGGCGGCGGGCGCGAGGCCCGCGGCGACCGCCGCGGCCGAGCCGCCGGAGGAGCCGCCGGGCACGCGGCTGGCGTCCCAGGGGTTGCGCACCGGGCCGAAATGCGAGTTCTCGTTGGACGAGCCCATCGCGAACTCGTCCATGTTGGTCTTGCCCAGCGTGACCATGCCGGCGGCGGCCATGCGCTCGACCACGGTGGCGTCGAACGGGCTTTCATAGTTGGCCAGCATCTTCGAGCCGGCGGTGGCGCGCCAGCCGCGCGTGACGAACACGTCCTTGTGCGCGACCGGCACGCCGGTCAGCGGCGCGGCCTCGCCGCGCGCGCGGCGCGCATCGGCGGCGCGCGCCTGGGCCAGGGTCTGCTCGGCATCGACGTGGATAAAGGCGTTGAGCGCGGCGGCCTGCTCGATGCGGGCCAGGTATTCGCGCGCGAGTTCCTCGGCGGAGACGGTGCGCGCGGCCAGGGCGTCGGCGAGCTGGCGCAGGGAAGTCACGGAATCAGCGGAAAAGGGCATGACAGTCGGTTGGCATCAGGGGTGTTGTACTGGCGGGCGGACCGTGGCGCGGCTGGCGGCGGCGGCGCGGGCCGGGCAAGGGTCATTCGATGACCTTGGGCACCAGGTACAGGCCGTTTTCGGTGGCCGGCGCGGGGCGCTGGTAGTCGGCGCGGCGGTCGGCTTCGGTGACCACGTCCTCGCGCAGGCGCTGGACCATGTCGCGCACCGCCGACAGCGGATGCGCCAGCGGTTCGATGCCGGTGGTGTCGACCGCCTGCATCTGCTCGACCAGCGAGAAAAAGTTGTTCAGCTGCGCAAGCGTCTGGGCGGCCTCGTCATCGCTGGTTTCGATGCGGGCGAGGTGGGCAATGCGCTTGACGTCGGATAGGTCGAGGGCCATGGCGTGGGTCGATGCTCGGATGCTCGGATACTGGGATACGAAGGGCGGCGCGGGCTGCGCCGGCGGCTGGCTTGCGCGGCCGCTGCGTCGTGTGGCCCGCAGCCTGACCGCAGGTGCCGCAAGGTCACCCCGCAGCCGTCAGAATTGCAGGTATTTTCAGGCTGTAAACGCCCGAAGCAGCCAGAATTATAAGGTATCATTGCGAGTTACCGACCTTTGGCAACGCCTACGCCACATGGCCTGCGGCCGGGGCTTGCACGCCCGGTGCCCGAAGGCGCCCGAAGGGCAAACCTGGGTCCTCTGATTAGGCCTTGCCGCCGGTCCCCGCATGTTGCGCGACAGCCAGCATGATGCGCCGGCGCCTGCACATTTCCGCGAACTTTTCGGCGGGGTCTAATCAAAGGTTCCCGTAGGACCGGCGCGCGCGGTGCGCCGGCGGTGCCGATCCCATTTCCATCCGGCCGGACAGCCTCCGGGCCGGGCGGCGGGCGGAGCGGGAAGCCGAGAACCATTCCGTATTCAACGCAACACAACACCCTTTCGTGGCCGGGCCGCTCGCGGCGCCGGCCGCTTCGCCTACCCGCGAACCCCATCACAGACAGGATTCCTGATGTTCGGATTTCTCCGCAGCTACTTCTCCAACGACCTGGCGATCGACCTCGGCACCGCCAACACGCTGATCTACATGCGCGACAAGGGCATCGTGCTGGACGAGCCCTCGGTCGTCGCGATCCGCCAGGAGGGCGGCCCCAACGCCAAGAAGACCATCACCGCGGTGGGCAAGGAAGCCAAGCAGATGCTGGGCAAGGTGCCGGGCAATATCGAGGCGATCCGCCCGATGAAGGACGGCGTGATCGCCGACTTCACCGTGACCGAGCAGATGCTCAAGCAATTCATCAAGATGGTGCATGACAGCAAGCTGCTGCGCCCGAGCCCGCGCATCATCATCTGCGTGCCGTGCGGCTCGACCCAGGTCGAGCGCCGCGCCATCCGCGAATCGGCGCTGGGCGCCGGCGCCAGCCAGGTCTACCTGATCGAGGAGCCGATGTCGGCCGCGATCGGCGCCGGCCTGCCGGTGTCGGAACCGTCGGGCTCGATGGTGGTGGACATCGGCGGTGGCACCACCGAGGTCGGCATCATCTCGCTGGGCGGCATGGTCTACAAGGGCTCGGTGCGCGTCGGCGGCGACAAGTTCGACGAGGCCATCGTCAACTACATCCGCCGCAACTACGGCATGCTGATCGGCGAGCAGACCGCCGAGGCGATCAAGAAGGAGATCGGCTCCGCCTTCCCGGGCTCCGAAGTCCGCGAGATGGAAGTCAAGGGCCGCAACCTGTCCGAGGGCATCCCGCGCGCCTTCACGGTCTCGTCCAACGAAATCCTCGAAGCGCTGACCGACCCGCTCAACCAGATCGTGTCGGCGGTTAAGATCGCGCTGGAACAGACCCCGCCCGAACTGGGCGCCGACATCGCCGAGCGCGGCATGATGCTGACCGGCGGCGGCGCGCTGCTGCGCGACCTGGACCGCCTGCTGGCGGAAGAAACCGGCCTGCCGGTGCTGGTCGCCGAAGACCCGCTGACCTGCGTGGTGCGCGGCTCCGGCATGGCGCTGGAACGCATGGACAAGCTCGGCAGCATCTTCTCCTACGAGTAAGAAGGACGCTCACGTGGCGATGCGCGGCCTGCCGGATCGAGCGATCATGGCGGCGTCGCGGCGCCTCATCCGCCGGGGCCGGGCCCTGGCAGCTCCCGCCGCCCGACCGTGCCGCGCCTGTCCCCGCCAGGGGCCGGGGCGCGCCGCGGCGGGCGGCGGGGCGTTTCCGCGTGGCCTCCGGCCTTTGTTCGGGTAAATGGATTACTCCCCTCCGCCGCTCTTCAAGCAAGGCACCTCGGCCGTCGCCAGGCTGGTCCTGTACGTGGGCATCGCGCTGGCGCTGCTGGTGGTCGATGCCCGTTTCGACGCGCTGCGCGTGGGCCGGCAGGTTGCGGCCACCGTGCTGATGCCGGTCGAGCGCCTGGTGCTGGCGCCGCGCGACGCGCTGCGCACGATGTTCGACTATGCGCAGTCGTCGGCGACGCTCGCCACCGAGAACCGCGAGCTGCGCCAGAACGCGGTGCAGCAGGCGCAGGCCTCGGTGCGCCAGGCGCAGCTCGAGGCCGAGAACAACCAGCTGCGCAAGCTGCTCGGGCTGGCGCAGCAGTCCGCAACGCCGGTGACCGCGGCCGAAATTCTTTATGACGCGCGCGACCCGTACAGCCAGCGCATCGTCATCGACAAGGGCAGCCAGCATGGCCTGCGCGCCGGCTATCCGGTGATCGACGAACGCGGCGTGGTGGGGCAGGTCACGCGCGTGTCGCCGTTCCAGTCCGAGGTGACGCTGCTGACCGACAAGGACCAGGCGATTCCGGTGCAGGTGGTGCGCAACGGCCTGCGCAGCGTGGCCTTCGGCGGCGCGCGCGCGGGCCACCTGGACCTGCGCTTCATGGCCGCCGCCGCCGACCTGCAGCAGGGCGACCTGCTGGTGACCTCGGGGCTGGACGGTACCTATCCGCCGGGCCTGCCGGTGGCGAAGATCGTGCAGATCGAGCGCAAGGCCGATACCGCGTTCTCGCGCGTCTATTGCGAGCCGGTGGCCGGCGTGCGCGCGCACCGCCAGCTGCTGGTGGTGCGCTACGACGCCAACATCCCGGCGCGCGAAGCGGTGGAGGCCCGGCCGGAAGCGCCGGTCAAGGGCGCCAAGTCCGCCGCGGCGCGCGCCGCCGCCGACAGCGCGGCGGCCGGCAAGGCCCCGCCCGCCAAGGAGGCACCACGGTGACCAATCCCCAATACCTGCTGCGGCCGGTCAATCCGGCCTTCATCGCCTTCAGTTTCGTGCTGGCGTTCCTGTTCAACCTGATGCCGTGGGGCACCACGCTGTGGATCCCGGACATGGTGGCGCTGGTGCTGGTGTTCTGGAACATCCACCAGCCGCGCAAGGTGGGCATGGGCGTGGCCTTCCTGCTGGGCCTGCTGATGGACGTGCACGATGCCCGGCTGCTGGGCGAGCACGCGCTGGCGTACACGCTGCTGGCCTACTTCGCCATCACCATCCACCGCCGCGTGCTGTGGTTCACGGTCTATACCCAGGCGCTGCACGTGCTGCCGCTGCTGTTCATCGCGCACGCGGTGCCGGTGCTGATCCGGCTGGCCATGGGCGCGCCGCTGCCGGGCTGGCCGCTGCTGCTGGCGCCGGCGATCGAGGCGCTGCTGTGGCCGCTCGCCACCAGCCTGCTGCTGGCGCCGCAGCGCCGCTCGACCGATGTCGACGAGACCCGGCCGATCTGACGCCGCCGTCGCCCGCCCTCGCCACCATCGCCCACCACCGATTTCTCCAGGCCACGCAGTACCATGACCGAAATCCGCAACGTCGAACTGGAAATCGGCCGCTTCCGCATCCGCGTGGCGGCCGCGGCGCTGTTTACGGTGATCTGCTTCGGCCTGCTGTTCTCGCGCTTCCTGTGGCTGCAGTGGTACAAGCATGACCAGTACTCGGCCAAGGCCGAGGACAACCGCATTTCAGTGGCGCCGATCGAGCCCAACCGCGGCATCATCATGGACCGCAACGGCATCGTGCTGGCGCGCAATTATTCGGCGTACACGCTGGAGATCACCCCGTCCAAGCTGACCGATACGCTCGACAACACCATCGAGGGCCTGTCCGCGCTGGTCGAGATCCAGCCGCGCGACCGGCGCCGCTTCAAGCGGCTGATGGAGGAGTCGCGCAGCTTTGAAAGTCTGCCGATCCGCAGCCAGCTGACCGACGCGGAGGTGGCGCGCTTTTCGGCGCAGCGCTTCCGCTTTCCCGGCGTCGACGTGCGCGCGCGGCTGTTCCGCCAGTATCCGCTGGGCGAGTCGGCCTCGCACGTGATCGGCTACCTGGGCCGGATCTCGCAGCGCGACCAGGAGCGCATCGAGGCCATGGACGTGGCCAACGACGCCGACGGCGCCAGGTATGACCCGCGCAAGGATGCCGACAACTACAAGGGCACCAACTACATCGGCAAGATCGGCCTGGAGCAGAGCTACGAGAGCGAGCTGCACGGGCTGACCGGCTTCGAGGAAGTGGAAGTCAGCGCGGGCGGGCGCCCGATCCGCACGCTGTCCACGTCGCCCGCCACGCCCGGCAACAACCTGATCCTGTCGCTCGACATCCGCCTGCAGCAGCTGGCCGAGGCGCTCTATGGCAACCGTCGCGGCGCGCTGGTGGCGATCGAGCCGTCCACCGGCGACATCCTGGCGTTCGTCTCCAAGCCGACCTTCGACCCCAACCTGTTCGTCGAGGGCATCGACACCAATACCTGGAACGAGCTCAACGGCTCGCCCGACAAGCCGCTGCTGAACCGCCCCCTGCGGGGCACCTATCCGCCGGGCTCGACCTACAAGCCGTTCATGGCGCTGGCCGCGCTCACCACCGGCAAGCGCACCGCGGCGTGGGGCATGGCCGACCCGGGCTTTTTCACGCTGGGCAACCACACCTTCCGCGACGACAAGCCGGGCGGCCACGGCTGGGTCGACATGCACAGCTCGATCGTGCATTCGTGCGACACCTACTACTACGCGCTGGCGCGCGACATGGGCGTCAACGGCATCCATGACTTCATGAAGCCGCTGGGCTTCGGCCAGATCACCGGCATCGACATCGAAGGCGAAAGCCGCGGCATCCTGCCGTCGACCGAATGGAAGCGGCGCGCCTACCGCAAGCCCGAGCAGCAGAAGTGGTATGAGGGCGAGACCATCTCGCTGGGCATCGGCCAGGGCTACAACAGCTTCACCATCCTGCAGCTGGCGCAGGCGACCTCGGTGATCGTCAACGACGGCAAGGTGATGAAGCCGCACCTGGTCAAGGCCATCGAAGACGCGGTCACGCGCAAGCGCACGCTGACCGTGCCCAAGGAAAGCTACACCATCCCGTTGAAGCAGGCCGACATCAACGTGATCAAGCGCGCCATGGTGGCAGTGACGCATTCGGGCACGGCCGCGCGCGTGTTTGCCGGCGCCGCCTACGAGTCCGCCGGCAAGACCGGCACGGCGCAGACCTACAGCCTGTCCAAGGGCGAGAAGTACAACCACCACGCGCTCGCCGAGCACAAGCGCGACCACTCGCTGTACACCGCCTTCGCGCCGGCCGACAACCCCAGGATCGCGATTGCGCTGATCGTCGAGAACGCCGGCTTCGGCGCCGCGGTGGCCGCGCCGATCGCGCGCAAGGTGATGGACTACTACCTGACCGGCAAGTGGCCCGCCGAACTGGAGGCGATCGCCCCGCCCACCGGCGAGCGCGTAGCCGGGCGCGCGCCGGTGGATACGCCGAGCGTGTTCACCACCGGCCAGACCGCCAGCATTGCCAGCGCCACGGTGATGTCCAGCGGCGGCGCACCGGCCAGCGGCGCTGCCGCCAGCGCGGTGGCGGCGGCCTCGGCCGCACAGCTGCCGACGCCGGAGGCGATCGCCGCGACGCTGGATCCCGACGCCATCGCCCCGGCCTCGGCCGTGCAGACGCTGGACCAGCGCATGCTGCAGGCGCTGGGGCACAGCAAGCCGCAGGGCCCCGCGCCGGCCTCGGCGGCGGCCGTGCCGGCCAAGGCGCCCGCGCCCAAACCACGCGTCAGGCCCGTGGCTGCCAAGGCAGCCAGCGGTGCCGACGCCACCCGCTGAAGGAGACGCGCATGGATCGACGCCGCGTCATGTCCCTGCTCAAGACCGCGCTGACCGGTTTTGACAAGCCGCTTTCGCTGATCGTGTTCCTGCTGTTCGCCACCGGCATCGTGGCGCTGTATTCGGCCGCCATCGACATGCCGGGCCGGGTCGAGGACCAGTTGCGCAACATCCTGCTGTCGTACGTGGTGATGTTCGTGATCGCCTACCTGCCGACGCAGACGCTGATGCGGGTGGCGGTGCCGATCTATACGGTAGGCGTGGCGCTGCTGATCGCGGTGGCCATGTTCGGGCTGATCCGCAAGGGCGCGCGCCGCTGGCTCTATGTCGGCATGGTGATCCAGCCGTCCGAGATCATGAAGATCTCGATGCCGCTGATGCTGGCGTGGTACTTCCAGAAGCGCGAGGGCGTGATCCGGTGGTTCGACTTCGTCGTCGCGCTGGTGCTGCTGCTGATCCCGGTGGGGCTGATCGCCAAGCAGCCCGACCTGGGCACGGCGCTGCTGGTGATGGCCGCGGGCCTGTACGTGATCTACTTCGCCGGGCTGTCGTGGAAGCTGATCCTGCCGCTGCTGGCGATCCTGGTGGTCGCCATCACGCTGCTGATCACGTTCCAGAACGACATGTGCGCACCGGGCGTGAACTGGCCGGTGCTGCATGACTACCAGCAGCACCGCGTCTGCACGCTGCTGGACCCGACCAGCGATCCGCTCGGCAAGGGCTTCCACACGATCCAGTCGATCATCGCGATTGGCTCGGGCGGGGTCGAGGGCAAGGGCTGGCTCAAGGGGACGCAGACCCACCTGGAGTTCATCCCGGAAAAGCACACCGACTTTATCTTCGCGGTGTACTCGGAAGAGTTCGGCCTGATCGGCAACGCGGTGCTGCTGGTGCTGTACCTGCTGCTGATCTTCCGCGGGCTCTTTATCGCGGCCAATGCGCCGACGCTGTTCTCGCGGCTGCTGGCGGGGTCGATCACGCTGATCTTCTTCACCTATGCCTTCGTCAACATGGGCATGGTCAGCGGCATCCTGCCGGTGGTGGGCGTGCCGCTGCCGCTGCTGAGCTACGGCGGTACCGCGCTGGTGACGCTGGGGGCGGGCATCGGCATTTTGATGAGCATTTCGCGGCAGAAGCGGCTGATCCAGACGTAGGCTGGGTCGCTCCTCCCGCAAGCGGGAGAGGGACTGGGGGGTGAGGGCAGGCGGATCAAAGGCTGAGACCTGCGGGTTAAAACCGTTGGCCTTGCTTGATGTGACACCTCGCTGGACCACCCCTCGCCCCAACCCTCTCCCCATGAGGGGAGAGGGGGAACACCTTGCTTGGGCAAGATCGGGCGGCTTGGGAGCATCCAACACCGCGCGCCTCTTCTGGCGGGGTGGGTTTGCTAAACTGCCACCCACTTTACCTCTACCGGTCCACGCCCCATGAACGCCCAAGACGTCGCCGCCTACCTGCAGAGCCATCCTGAATTCTTCGAAGAGCATGCCGAGCTGCTGGCCGCGGTGCAGCTGACCAGCCCGCACAGCCATCGTGCCGTATCGCTGCAGGAACGCCAGATGGAAATCCTGCGCGAGAAGAACAAGGGCCTGGAGCTGCGCCTGGCGGACCTGGTCCGCCATGGCCACGAGAACGACCGCACCCAGCAGCGCCTGCACGACTGGCAACTGCGCCTGCTGGCCGAGGCCGATTCGCATGCGCTGCCGTATGCGGTGCAGGACGGCCTGCAGCAGGTGTTCGACGTGCCGGCGGTGGCGCTCAGGCTGTGGGATGTCGCCGAACAGTACGCGCACATGGAAGTGGCGCAGGGCGCCAGCGAGGACCTGCGCATCTTTGCCGAGGGCCTGCGTGCGCCGTACTGCGGCAGCAACAGCGGCTTCGAGGCGGCCAGCCTGCTGGAGCGCGACGACATCACCTCGCTGGCGATGGTGACGCTGCGCGTGCCGCTGCGCGCCGGCGAGGCCGAGGCCGGTGCCGACGTGCGCGGCGCCGCCTTTGGCCTGCTGGTGCTGGGTTCGCCCGACCCGCGCCGCTTCCACGACGGCATGGGCACCGCCTACCTGTCGCAGATTGGCGCCGTCGCGGGCGCCGCGCTGAAGCGGCTGCGCGACTGAAGCCGCGGCCTTGCGATAACGCCATGACTGCACGCCGGCCGCCGCGCGCTGTGGTCGCGTCGTCCGCGCCCGCCGACGGCGCAGCGCCGCCGCCAGACCCGCTGGTCACGCGCTATCTCGACTGGCTGCGCGGCAGCCGCAAGCTGGCCGAGCACACGCTGTCGGGCTATGCGCGCGAACTGCGCGTGCTGCAGGCGCACGCGGCGCAGCATGCGCCGGGCGTCGCGCTGCTGGCGCTGCAGACCCACCATATCCGCCATTTCGCCGCGCGGCTGCATGCCGCCGGGCTGGTCGGCACCAGCATCGGGCGCGCGCTGTCGGCATGGCGCGGCTTCTATCTCTGGGCGGCGCGCCATGGCCACGGCGTGAGCGTGAATCCGGTCGACGGCGTACGCGCGCCGCGCTCGGGCCATGCGCTGCCCAAGGCGCTGTCGGTCGAGCACGCGGTGGCGCTGGTGGCGCACCCCGCCGGCACCGATGCCGAGGCGCTGCGCGACCAGGCCGTCTACGAACTGTTCTACTCGAGCGGGCTGCGGCTGTCCGAGCTGGTGCAGCTGGACCTGCGCTATGCCGATGCCGACGGCTACCGCTCCAGCGGCTGGCTCGACCTGGCCGGCGCCGAGGTGACCGTGACCGGCAAGGGTTCGCGCCGGCGTTCGGTGCCGGTCGGCAGCAAGGCCATCGCCGCGCTGCAGGCGTGGCTGGCGGTGCGCGACGGCTTGCTGCGGCCGGGCGCCGCGCCCGAGGACGCCAATGCCCTGTTCCTGGGGCCGCGCGGACGGCGCCTGTCGATGCGCACGGTGCAGCTGCGGCTCAAGCAGCAGGCGCTGCGCGCCGGGGTGCCGGCCGACGTGCATCCGCACATGCTGCGGCATTCCTTCGCCACGCACATGCTGCAGTCTTCGGGCGACCTGCGCGCGGTGCAGGAGATGCTGGGCCATGCCAGCATCTCGACCACGCAGGTCTACACCGCGCTCGATTTCCAGCACCTGGCCAAGGTCTACGACAAGGCCCACCCCCGCGCCGGCCGCGCGCGCGCGAAACCGGCGGCCGATGCCGCCGAAAGCGCGGCGCAGATCGACCCAACCCCGGAAGACTGACTCACTCCCACTGCGCCAGCACCTCGCGGAAGCGCTCGATCTCGGGCAGCAGCCAGCCGCGGAACGCCTGCACCTTGGGCAGGTTCAGCGAACCCGGCGCGCACACGAAGTACAGCAGCCACGGGCACGGGATGCTGACGTCGAACAGCCGCACCACGCGCCCCGACAGCAGGTCGTTGCACGCCAGCGAAGAGCGGATCAGGGCGATGCCTTGCCCTTCCGAAGCGGCCTGCAGCAGCAGCGAAGAATCTTCCAGCAGCAGGCCCTTGCGCGGCTCGGGCCAGTCCAACCCGGCGGCCTCGAACCATGGCTTCCACGGATCGCCCTCGCCGCGCAGCAGCGGCATGCCCGCCATGTCCTGCGGCCGTTCGGGCAGCCGCCCGCCATTGAAGGCAGGGCTGCAGACCGGGAAGAAGACGTCGTCGAGCAGCCGCTCCACATACAGGCCGGGATAGTCGCCGCTGCCCATGCGCAGCGCGATATCGACCTCTTCGTGCGCAAAGTTGACCAGCGTGTTGGACGACAGCAGTTCGACATCCAGTTCCGGGTGGCGCTCGATAAAGCTGCCGATGCGCGGCGTCAGCCAGCGCGCGGCAAACGACGGCATGGTGCTGATGGTCAGGCGCTTGTCGCGGTTGCCGGCCTGCAGCGCGCGCGTGGCATCGGCGATCTGCAGCAGCGCGTCGCGTACGCGCTCGGCATAGAGCCGGCCCGCCGGCGTCAGCGCCACGCGCTTGCCGTGGCGCTCGAACAGCGGCATGCCCAGTTCCTCTTCCAGCGCGCGGATCTGGTGGCTGACCGCGCCGTGGGTGACGAACAGCTCGGTGGCCGCGCGCGAGAAGCTCTCGTGGCGCGCCGCGGCTTCGAACGCGCGCAGCGCGGTCAGCGCCGGCAGGCGCGGCAATTCGCGGTGCCAGCCGCGCGGCAGGTCTTTCTCCCAGGCGCTTTTCCAGGCCATGGCCGCCTCCAGAGGATCGGGGTTATGTGAGATTGGCTAACAAGAACAAAGAAAATATATCGTTTTGATAGTGGTCGGGCAATCACTAATATTCCATCACCGGCCCCCGCAGTTGCCCCCTACTCACGACGATATTCGCTGGATTTCACTGGCCTGGTCCCTTTGCCGGGCCAGTTCCGGCGTCCCGCCGCGAATCCGTACTGCGTCTGGCGTATCCCCGCCGAGGCCGGCTGAACGGAGAACCACCATGAAAACCGTGCTCACAACGACCGAGTTCACCCTGAATCCTGGCGAAGTCACCACGCTGTCGGTGCATGCGGCCCAGCGCCTCCATATTGCCGAGGCCCGCGGCACCGACGTATGGCTGACCCGCGAGAACTATTCGGAGGACTACTGGCTGCGTTGTGGCGGCAGCCTGCTGCTACGCCCGGGTGACGAGGTGGTGCTCAGCATCGACCCGCGCGCCCTGAACCCGGTGCGCCTGGCGCTGATTGCCGAGGCCCGCCGCCCGGCGCTGGCGCTGGCCGACCTGCCGCACCTGGTGTACCGCAGCCTGCGTCGCCTGGTTCGAGGCACCGAGTGGACGCCTAACCAGGACCGGGTCACCGCTTCCTGAAGCGGAGCCGGGCGGGGCAACGTCCACGCACCGGGACCGGGGCCATCTGCGCCTGGTCTGGTCGCGTGACGCATCCGACGGTTGCCCGCCGCGCGCACGCTGAATGGGCCAGTTTCGGGGCCGGCGCAAGCCGGCCCTTTTCGTTACACTCTCGCCATGCATCCGATTCAAGTCATCGAGCGCGGCCGCGAGGACTATCAGCCGTGTTTCGACGCGATGCGCGCCTTCACCGCCGCACGCACCCCCGAGACGCCCGACCAGGTCTGGCTGGTCGAGCATCCGCCGGTCTACACGCTGGGCCAGGCGGGCGACCCCGCGCACCTGCTGGCCCCGGACGAACGAATTCCGGTGGTGCAGATCGACCGTGGCGGACAGATCACTTATCACGGCCCCGGACAGGTCGTGGCCTACCTGCTGCTGGACCTGCGCCGCCGCCGGCTGATGGTGCGCGAGCTGGTGCACGGCATCGAGCAGGCCGTGCTGGACACGCTCGCGGCGTATAATCTCGCAGCCGAACGCAAGCCCGGCGCCCCCGGCATCTACCTGTCCGGCGGGCCGCACCAGGGCGCCAAGATTGCCGCGCTCGGCCTCAAGATCCGCAACGGCTGCAGCTACCACGGCGTCAGCCTCAACGTGCAGATGGACCTGTCGCCGTTCCTGCGCATCAATCCCTGCGGCTATGCCGGACTGGAAACGGTCGACATGGCCAGCGCGGGCGCCACCTGCCCGGTGGCGGATGCCGGTGGCGCCCCGGTGCCCGTGACCGCGGCAACACAACCCGAGATCGCACAGCGCCTGGCGGCTGCATTGTGCGAGGTGCTGGCAGCGCATGAGGCTCGCGTGCCGGCGGCCGTAGAACCTGTCGCCCCGGCCCTGGCCTCCTAGTCAAAAGCGAAATGCACGCCGAGCGCGTGCGGAGAAATGTATGAGCGACGCACTGATCGCCCCGAACGCCTCTTCCAGCGAAGCCCCGCAGTCCCCCGCGGAGCAGTACGACCCGACCCGCAAGCAGAAGTCGGCCGACAAGACCGCGCGCATCCCTATCAAGATCGTGCCGGCCGAGAAGCTCAAGAAGCCGGACTGGATCCGCGTGAAGGCCGCCACCGGCAATTCGCGTTTCTATGAGATCAAGGACATCCTGCGCGCCAACAACCTGGTGACGGTGTGCGAGGAAGCCAGCTGCCCCAACATCGGCGAATGCTTCGGCAAGGGCACGGCCACCTTCATGATCATGGGCGACAAGTGCACGCGCCGCTGCCCGTTCTGCGACGTCGGCCATGGCCGCCCGGATCCGCTCGATGTAAACGAGCCCGGCAACCTGGCCCGTACCATCGCCCAGCTCAAGCTGAACTACGTGGTGATCACCAGCGTCGACCGCGACGACCTGCGCGACGGCGGTGCCCAGCACTATGTGGATTGCATCTCGCAGACGCGCGAGCTGTCGCCCGATACCCGCATCGAAGTGCTGGTGCCCGACTTCCGCGGCCGCCTGGACAAGGCGCTGGACATCCTGCAGGCGTGCCCGCCGGACGTGATGAACCACAACATGGAAACCGTGCCGCGCCTGTACAAGCAGGCCCGCCCGGGCGCCGACTACGCGCACTCGCTCAAGCTGCTGCAGGAGTTCAAGCGCCGCAACCCCAACGTGCCGACCAAGTCAGGCCTGATGGTCGGCCTGGGCGAGACCGACGAGGAAATCCTGGAAGTCATGCGCGACATGCGCGCGCACGACATCGACATGCTGACCATCGGCCAGTACCTGGCGCCGTCGAACCACCACCTGCCGGTGCTGCGCTACGTGCATCCCGACACCTTCAAGATGTTCGAGCAAGAGGCCTACAAGATGGGCTTCACCCACGCCGCCGTGGGCGCGATGGTGCGCAGTTCCTACCACGCCGACCAGCAGGCGCATCAGGCGGGGTTTGCCTGAGCGGGTTGGTTGGGATTAAAAAACGGCCGGGGAAATTCTCCGGCCGTTTTTTGTTTTCGCTCGTGTCCGCCTCTTTGCCAGGCGCGCTGGCCATCGTCGATTCATTCTGATTCGTTCAGCATCGTCTCGTAGTCCCGGCCGCCATAGAACAAACCGATGATGGAAACCTTTTTGGTATCCACGGCGAACGCGATCACGGCGCGCTTAATGGGTAATCCGCAGTCCTGGCCGCACGTCATCGCGCAGGATGCCGCGGTGTGGAAATGTACTGAGCGACTCGCAATATTCTACGATCGCGCCGGTATACCGCGCCGCGATGTAGGGCGAGGCTTCCTCGGCGATATAGTCGTACAAGCTCTCAAGTTGCTCCACAAACTCCGGCGCAAAGACGACGGGATAGGTTCTCATCGGCCCTTGGCCTTCCCCGCCTGTTTGGCAGCCAGACGAGCACGCACGTCATCTGCGGTCACGGCGCGGGATGGATCGGCCTGAAGCGCATCATAGGCAGGGCCCACTTGCTGCAGCAGCCACGCGTCCACGGCCCGGTCACGCGCCAGCAGCGCGCGCAAGCCATCGCGGATGACCTCGCTTTCACTGGCGTATTCGCCCGACCGCACCTTGTCCTTGACCGCCTGAGCCATCTCGGTCGGCAGTGTGACGCTCATTTGTTGCGTGGTTCGCATGGCGATTTCCTCTTGATAGGATTTAATCCTACTCCCGTCGGTTAGTTCCCGTCCACCCAACCAACTGCCTCTTCCTAGGGTCTACCCCGACTGTCCCGGCCCGGTCCATTTCGATATGATGAATTCATCGATAAATTATCGATGAAATACAAAGACGTCACATTCCGGCTTGCCTGCCTAAACTGGGTAGCAAGTGCGCTACCGGGAATCCCATGAACTGCACCGTTCACCGCCTTGCCGAGCAGGCGCTGCTGTACAGCGTCGCGCCGCCCGCCTCGCTGGCGGTCCAGCGCCGCATCTGGGCCATGGCCGCGCGTGCCGCGGACTGGCGCGGCGTGGTCGACGTGGTGCCGGGCATGAACAACCTGACGGTGATCTTCGACGGCAGTGCCGACGTGGACGCGCTCGAGCGCAACCTGAAGCTGGCGTGGGCCTCGGGAGAGGCGCGCAATGCCACCGGCAGGCTGGTCGAGATCCCGGTGCGCTACGGCGGCGAGCATGGCCCGGACCTGGGCGACGTCGCCGCGCATACCGGCCTGACGCCGCGGGAAGTGGTGCGCCGCCATGCGGCGGGCGAGTACGTGGTCTACTTCCTCGGCTTCCAGCCCGGCTTTGCCTACATGGGCGGGCTGGCGCCGGAACTGGCGACGCCGCGCCGGCGCGAGCCGCGGGTGGCGGTACCGGCCGGGTCGGTCGGCATCGGCGGCGAGCAGACCGGGATTTATCCGGCGGTGCTGCCGGGCGGCTGGCAACTGATCGGGCGCACCGATGCCGAACTCTTCGTGGCGGACCGCGATCCGCCGTCCCTGTTCGCGCCCGGCGATACCGTGCGCTTCGTTGCCGAGGAAATCATCGCGTGATCGAGATTCTTCGTCCCGGCGCGCTCGCCTCGGTGCAGGACCTGGGCCGTACCGGCTTCCGCCGTTTTGGCGTGGGCCGCTGCGGTGCCATGGACATGCTGGCGGTCGAAGTCGGCAACCGCCTGCTTGGCAATGCGCCCGGCTGCGCCGCCATTGAATTCACGCTGGGCCGCGCCGCGGTGCGCTTCCATGCCGATATGCGCGTGGCCCTGGCCGGCGCCGAATGCGGCGCCAATCTTGACGGCATGCCGGTGTGGTCGTGGCATGCGTTCGACGCCCACAAGGGCGAGACGCTGACGCTGCCGTCGACGCGCGGCGGCACGCGCGTGTACCTGTGCGTGGCGGGCGGCATTGCGGTCGAGCCGGTGATGGGTTCGCGCAGCACCGACCTGAAGTCCGGTTTCGGCGGACTGGCCGGCCGCGCGCTGCAGGAGGGCGACCGCCTGCCCGCGGGGCGGCCGGGACTGGCAGCCGAGACCGACTGGATCGGCGTGCAGGCACCGGCGTGGGCGCTGCCCGCCCCGCTGGAAGGCAAGGCCACGGCGATTCGCATGCTGCCGGGGCCGGAATACGAAGATTTCGACGCGGCCGCGCAGGCCGCGCTGTGGCAGGCCGACTGGACCGTCACGCCCAACAGCAACCGCATGGGCCTGCGCCTCGCCGGCCCGGCGCTGGCGCGGCGCCCCGAGCGCAGCGCCGACCTGCTCTCGCACGGGGTGATGCCGGGCGTGATGCAGGTGCCGCCGGCGGGCCAGCCGATCGCGCTGATGGCGGATGCGCAGACCACCGGCGGCTATCCCAAGATCGGCGTGGTGATCGAAGCGGATTTGTGGCGGCTGGCGCAGGTGCCGCTGGGCGCGCCGGTGCGCTTCGTGCAGGTCACGCTGGCGCAGGCCCAGGCGGCGCAGGAGGAACTGGCACGCTACCTGCGCCAGATCGAGCAGGCGCTGCAGTGGCAGGGCGATGGCATGCCCATTGCCGCGCGCCGGCGTACCCGCACGCGGGCGGCAGCATAAGCAAGGCGCCCGGGGCGCCGCACAGGAGAATGGCAATGCAGATCGATTTGAACGCGGATCTTGGCGAAGGCTGTGGCAATGACGAGGCGCTGCTGGCGCTGATCAGCTCGGCCAATATCGCCTGCGGCTGGCACGCGGGCGACGCCGCCACCATGGTGCAGACGGTGAAATGGGCGCTGGCGCAGGGCGTGGCGATCGGCGCGCACCCGAGCTACCCGGATCGCGACAACTTCGGCCGCACCGAGATGCAGCGCGACCCGGAACACGTCTACGCCGACGTGCTGTACCAGATCGGCGCGCTCGCCGCGATCGTGCGCGCGCAGGGCGGGGTGCTGCACCACGTCAAGCCGCATGGCGCGCTGTACAACCAGGCCGTGCGCGACCCGGCGCTGGCGCGCGCGATCGTGCGCGCGGTGCGCGACTTCGACGCCGACCTGGTGTTCTTCGGCCTGGCCGGCAGCCAGATGATCGAGGTGGCGAAGGAAGCCGGCCTGCGCGTCAAGCAGGAGGTCTTCGCCGACCGCGGCTACAACCCCGATGGCACGCTGGTCAAGCGCGGCACGCCGGGCGCGCTGCATGAGGACGAGGAGGTCGCCCTGGACCAGACCCTGACCATGGTGCGCGAGCAGCGCGTGCGCGCCATCGACGGCACCTGGGTACCGATTCAGGCCGAAACCGTGTGTCTGCACGGCGACGGCGCTCACGCGCTGGCCTTCGCGCGCCGCATCCGGGAACGGCTCGGCGCGGAAGGCATCGCGATCCGCGCCGGCGACTGAGCGCGTCTTTCCGCCTTCACGCCGGCATTTCCGCCACGCGGCCTGCGCCGTCACGCGTCACGACGGCTGCTGTCCGCGCGCCTTCGTTATCTTCGTTTGGTGTTTCCATGGAACAGGCAGTCAATCTCTGGCCCCTAGTCGGGGTCGGGGTCATCATCGTCGGCTTCGTGCTGCGCTTCAATCCCATGCTGGTGGTGGTGCTCGCCGCGCTGGCCACGGGCCTGGCCGCGCCGATGCCGCTGATGCAGATCTTCGCCGCGATCGGCACCGCCTTCGTCAAGGCGCGCAACCTGCCGCTGATCATCCTGCTGCCGCTGGCGGTGATCGGCCTGCTGGAGCGCCACGGGCTGCGCGAGCACGCGCAGGCGTGGATCGCGCGCATCGCCTCGGCCACGGTCGGGCGCCTGCTGATCGTCTACCTGGGCGTGCGCGAACTGACCGCGGCGATCGGCCTGACCAGCCTCGGCGGCCATCCGCAGATGGTGCGCCCGCTGCTGGCGCCGATGGCCGAGGGCGCGGCCGAGAACCGCTTCGGCCACCTGCCCGAGCCGGTGCGCCAGCGCGTGCTGGCCTTCTGCGCCGCCACCGACAACGTCGGCCTGTTCTTCGGCGAGGACATCTTCGTCGCGTTCGGCGCGATTGCGCTGATGCATACCTTCCTGCTGTCGTCGAACATCGAGGTCGAGCCGCTGCATATCGCCGTGTGGGGCATCCCCACCGCGATCTGCGCCTTCCTGATCCACGCCGTGCGCCTCAAGCGCCTGGACGGCTGGCTCGAGCGCGAGCTGGGTGGCAGCGCTGCCCGCACCGCCATGCCCGCGCAGAGCGCCGAGTAAGGAGCACGCCATGATTGTCTCGATCGAATACCTGTACTGGCTTGCCGGCCTGGTGCTGGCCATCACCGCGCTGATGACCTTCACCGACCGCGCCCATCCGCGCCGCCTCAGCACCGGCCTGTTCTGGCTGCTGTACGCGATCGTGTTCCTGGTCGGCGACCGGCTGCCGCCGGCCGCGGTCGGCATCGGCGCGGTGGTCATGGCGCTGATCGCCGGCTTTGGCGGCGTCGGCCACGGCAGGCACGAGAGCCTGCCCGAGGCCGAGCGCCGTGCCAGCGCGAGCCGTCTCGGCAACAAGCTGTTCATCCCGGCACTGCTGATCCCGCTGGTGACCGTGATCGGCACCATGCTGTTCAAGGACGTCAGGATCGGTGGCGTGCCGCTGCTCGATCCCAAGAACGTGACCTTCGTTTCGCTGGGGATCGGTTGCCTGATCTCGCTGGCGGTGGTGTGCTGGCTCACGCGCGACACCGTGACCCAGGGCCTGCGCGAATCGCGCCGGCTGACCGAGTCGCTGGGCTGGGCGCTGGTGCTGCCGCAGATGCTGGCCATGCTGGGGCTGGTGTTTGCCGACGCGGGCGTGGGCAAGGCCGTCGCGCACCTGACCACCGCTTACATCAACCTGGACTACAAGCTGGTGGCGGTGGCGGTCTATTGCGTCGGCATGGCGCTGTTCACCGTGATCATGGGCAACGGCTTTGCCGCCTTCCCGGTGATGACCGGCGGCGTCGGCGTGCCCATCCTGGTCGGCATGTTCGGCGGCAATCCGGCGGTGATGGCGGCGATCGGCATGTTCTCGGGCTATTGCGGTACGCTGATGACGCCGATGGCGGCCAACTTCAATATCGTGCCGGCGGCCTTGCTGGAACTCGACGACAAGAACGCCGTGATCCGCGCGCAGGTGCCGACCGCGCTGGCAATCCTGGCGGCCAATATCGTGCTGCTGTACTGGCTGATGTAAGCGCAGGAGCCCCGCCATGCCTACCGTGCTGCTGACCGGCTTCGAGCCGTT
This sequence comes from Cupriavidus neocaledonicus, assembly GCF_000372525.1. Classification (GTDB taxonomy): domain Bacteria; phylum Pseudomonadota; class Gammaproteobacteria; order Burkholderiales; family Burkholderiaceae; genus Cupriavidus; species Cupriavidus neocaledonicus. Next base: position 46,079 of record NZ_AQUR01000099.1, on the reverse strand, counting down.
CGAGGATGAACCGGTCAACCCGTCGTGGGAAGCCGTGCGCGCGCTCGACGGCGAGCGCGTCGGCGACGCGCTGATCGTCGCGCGCCAGCTGCCGTGCGTGTTCGGCGCGGCCATTGATGCGATTGCCGGGCTGCTCGACGCGCTGCGGCCGACCCTGGTGATCGCCGTCGGCCAGGCCGGCGGGCGCGCCGAGATGTCGGTCGAGCGCGTGGCGATCAATGTCGACGATGCGCGCATCGCCGACAACGCCGGCGCCCAGCCGATCGATACCGCCATCGTCGCCGGCGGCCCGGCCGCCTACTTTGCCACGCTGCCGATCAAGGCGATGGTGCGCGACATGCGCGCGGCCGGCGTGCCGGCGTCGGTGTCGCAGACCGCCGGCACCTTCGTCTGCAACCATGTGTTCTACGGGCTGATGCACCGGCTGGCGCAACCGCCGTACGGCGCGGTGCGCGGCGGCTTTATCCACATTCCGTATCTGCCCGAGCAGGCGGCGCGCCATCCCGGCCAGCCGAGCCTGGCGCACGAGACCCTGGTGAAGGGCCTGCGCACCGCGGTGGCGACGGCGCTGTCGACCCGCGGCGACGTGCGCGAACAGGGCGGCCAGCTGCACTGAGCGTCGGCGCGGACATCCGCGCCGGCTTACTCCTGCAGGTTGGCCGTGGCCGCCTCACGGCGTGCCGCGGCCTTCTTCATCGCATGGCGGCGCAGGCTGACCTGTTCGAAGCGCCAGATCACATAGCAGAACGCCAGGAACGGCCACAGCCAGCCGAGCCACTGCGCCAGGCTGTTGAAGTGGATGAAGCGGCCCATGCGCCAGCCCTGCTCCGAGATCCAGGCGTAGGGATTGGACGGCAGCACGTTGGTCAGCGCCACCAGCACGATCAGCGCCGCCATCGCCAGCACCGCGCGCAGCCAGCGCGGCAGGTACAGCAGCAGCGCCAGCACCAGCGAGCTGGTCAGCAGCGCGAAGCGCCCGCCCTCGGACAGCCAGACGAAGGCGCTTTCGGTCGGGAACTGCAGCTCGGCCGCGGCCGCCTTGAGCAGCAGCGCCGCCGCCAGCAGCCCGGCCAGGATGCGCAGCATCGGCGCGCTGCGGCGCATCGCCACCGAGGCGAACAGGCCGGTGCCGACCCAGCTGCTGGCGGTCACCAGCGATTCCAGCAATTGCTGGCTCTGCATGTCCTCGGGCCGCAGGCCGATATGGTCCTGCCAGGACTCCAGCTGCGGGAACACCATCTGCAGCACCTGCATCGGCCACGATTCCGGGTCGGTCAGCCATTCGCGCACGATGCCACCCATGCCGAACAGGTGCTCCTGCGGAAACACCTGCGCGAACGGCCACAGCAGCAGCAGGATGATGGCAAAGCTGGCATGCGGCTCGAACCACGCATGGCGCAGCCGCGTCAGCCGGCCGTCGTCGATCAGCGCGCGCGTGAACGGCGCTACCACGGCGCCGCCGAGCAGTGCCCCCAGCGCATTGGTGATCAGGTCGATGTTGGACGAGATGCGGCTCGGCAGCCAGGTCTGGAAGGCCTCCATGCACGCCGACAGCAAGGCGCCGGCCACCAGCGCCACCAGCGTGGCGCGCCCGCCCGACACGCGCGGATGCAGCGACAGCACCACCAGCGCGCCGAACGGGAAATACCCCAGCACGTTGGTGAGCAGGTCGAAGTCGGTGATATAGCGCGGCTTGGGCGCGCTGACAAAGGCAAAGGGCGAGATGCCGTTGTCGACCCAGCCGGAGAACGGGTACAGGCTGGCATACACCACCAGCAGCGTGAAGCAGAGCAGCCCCACGCGCGCCAGCGGCGAGTGCTGCGGCGCGGCGGCCGGTGGTGTCGGCACAGCCGCCGGCGGCGCGGAGAGCGGCGGGGGAGCCGGCTCCATGGCGAATCTCCTGTTGCTTTACTTTAGCTGCAGCGTGCCGATCCAGTCGAGCAGCGCGGCAATCACGGCATCGCTGGCTTCGGCCAGCGCCTTGACGCCGCCGGCGCCGTCGGCGCTGGGCGCGGGCCGGCGCGCCTCGAAGGTCTGCTGGCCGAGCATGCCGTGCCGGTACACCGTGGCGCGCAGCCGCACCACGCCCGCGCTGGTGGTGGCGCTGTCGAACACCTGGTCGAACTCGAGCAGGTCAACCTTCAGCGCCGGCACGCTGCTGTCGCCGGACCAGCCCAGCGTGCCGCGCGCGGCCACGGCCTCGCGCAGGCGCTCGTCGAACAGGCGCGTGGGCGACATCACCCAGCGCTGCGTGGCATAGGCCTGCAGGCGCTGCGCCTGGGCGTACTGGAGCCGGTAGAACAGGGCATTGCCTTCCAGCCAGCTGGGGCCGTCGGTCAGCGCCACGCGCAGTTTGGGCAGCGGTGCGGGCGCAGGGTTCCCGCTGGCGGAGGCCGCGCTGGTGGCGACGGCCGGGCCCAGGTCATAGGTGATGGTGGGCTCGCCGCGCGTCAGCGCGCAACCCGACAGCGCCAGGCCGGCGCAGAACAGCAGCAGGGCCGCGCGCAGGCGGGCGGTTGCGGAGCGCAGCAAGCGTGGCATCTCGGTCGCAGGGTTCACGGCGGATTCTCGCGGTTGGCGTGTGGCGTGATCGATGGGGCGGGCTTTGTCGCAGGGCGGACGCGCTACGGGGCCGCGCTGAAGCCCGGCTCGCCCGGCCCCGGCGTGGGCGCGGGCGCGCCGAACAGCACGCTGCTCGGGCTCTCGTTGAACTGGCCGGCGGCGCGCTCGAAGCTGCGCGCGGTCTGGCGCGCGTCGCGGGCCAGGCCGTTGAGCTGCGGCAGGGTCTCTTCGCTGAAGGTGCCCGCCGCCGACTGCACCGAGGCGGCCGCGCCCTGCAGGTCGCGTCCGACGCTGTCGACAGTGCGCATCACGGTGCCGTTGGGGTTGGCCAGCTCCTGCGTCAGGCGCCGCGTCGATTCCAGCGTCGCGTTCAGGTTCTCGGCCACTTTCGGCAGGCGCTGCGTGGCCGGCGCGAGCGAATCGGACAGGCGCGAATAGTCTTCGGCGGTCTTGCGCACCGAGCGGATCGCCGCCATCAGCTCGTCGCGGTTGGCGCCCCGGAACATGTCGTTGAGCGAGCCCATCAGGGTCTCGGCCTGGGTCAGCAGCGAATCGCCGCGCTTTTCCAGTTCCTCGAAGAAGCCGGGCCGCATGGCGATGCGCGCCACCGCCCGCGGCGAGGTCGGCAGCGGCGGCGAGGCCGCCGTGCCGTCGTGCGCGGCGGAGTCGTCGAGCTGCACGTAGGCGATCCCGGTCACGCCCTGGAAGCCCAGCGTGGCGTAGGTGGTGCGCGTGATCGGCGTTTCGCGGTTGACGTTGACGCGCACGATGATCTGCCCCGGCACCTGCGGATCGAACTTGATCGACTCGACCTTGCCCACCGCCAGCCCGCGGTACTTGACGTCGGCCTGCGGCCCGAGGCCGTTGACGGTGGAGCGGGTGATCAGGTCGTACGGCACGCGCACCGCGTGGTCGCTGCTGAACCAGAAGATCGCGAACAGCACCAGCACGGCCAGGCCGATGGTGAACACGCCGGCGAGGAAGGCGTGGGACTTGTTTTCCATCATGCTTCTCCAGGGGGCGGCGCCGCGGGCTGCCCGGCCTGGGGCAGCGCCTGCAGGGCGCGCTGGGCGCGCTCGCCCAGGAAATACTCGCGGATGAAGGGATGGTCCACCTTCACCACCTGGGCAATCGGCGCGGCCGCGATCACCTTGTGGTCGGCCAGCACCGCGACACGGTCGGACAGGGCCACCAGCGTGTCGAGGTCGTGCGTGATCATCACCACGGTCAGGCCCAGTTCGCGGCGCAGCTCGCGGATCAGCGCGACGTAGTCGTCGGACGCCATCGGGTCCAGGCCGGCTGTGGGTTCGTCCAGGAACAGCAGCTCGGGTTCCAGCGACAGCGCGCGCGCCAGCGCCACGCGCTTGATCATGCCGCCGGACAGGTCCGACGGCATCTTGTCGGCATCGCGCGCCGACAGTCCCACCAGCTGCAGCTTGAGCAGCGCCGCCTGGCAGATCAGGTTGTCGGGCAGCGCGCGCAGCTCGCGCAGCGGCAGCGCGATATTGTCGATCACCGACAGCGCCGAGAACAGCGCGCCGCGCTGGAACTGCAGGCCCCAGCGGCTGCGCAGCGCCTGCAGCTGGGCCGGCCGCAGCCGCGCCGGATCCTCGCCGAACACCTTGATGGTGCCCGAGGTCGGGCGCTCCAGCCCGACGATCTGGCGCAGCAGCACGGTCTTGCCGCTGCCCGATCCGCCCACGATCGACAGCACCTCGCCGCGGTAGACGTCGAGGTCCACATGGTCGTGCACCACCGCCTTGCCGAAGCGCTTGACCAGGTCGCGCACCTCGATCACCGCGGTGCGCCCGGGCGCGTGCTGCGGCGCGCCTGGCGGGGACGGATGCGCTGGCGCCGCGCTCACAGGCCCACGTCCTTGAACAGGATGGCGAAGACCGCGTCGGCCAGGATCACGATGGTGATCGCGGTCACCACCGAGGCGGTGGTGCCTTCGCCCAGGCTCTGGGTGTTGGGCTTGATGCGCAGCCCGAAGTGGCACGCGGTCAGCGCGATCAGGATGCCGAACACCACGCCCTTGCCCAGTCCCAGCCACAGGTTGGCCACCGGCACCGCATCGGGCAGCTCGCGCAGGAAGAAGGTGGCGCTGATGCCCAGCTGCATGCGCGCGGCCAGCATGCCGCCGGCCAGCGCCATCACGTCGGTCCACGCCACCAGCAGCGGCATGGCGATGGCCAGCGCGATCACGCGCGGCATGATCAGCCGGAAGCCGTGCGAGATGCCCATCACGCGCATCGCGTCCAGCTCTTCGGTCACGCGCATCACGCCGATCTGCGCGGTGATGGCCGAGCCCGAGCGCCCCGCGATCAGGATCGCGGCGAGCACCGGCCCCAGTTCGCGAATCACCGCCATGCCCAGGATATTGACGATGAAGGTGCTGGCGCCGAAGGTGCGCAGCTGGTTGGCCGACAGGTACGACAGCACGATGCCGATCAGGAAGCCGACCAGCGCCGTGATCCCCAGCGCCTTGTAGCCGACGTTGTAGATGTTGGCCGAGATCTCGCGCCACGGGCCGCGCTGCGGCATGCGCGCGAAGCGCAGCAGGTCGAACGCCAGCTGGCCCAGCATGGTGATGCCGTTGCCCAGCTGCGCGCCGAACGACAGCACGTTGGCGCCGAACAGCGTGACCGGGTTGAAGCGGTCCACCATGTGCTTCTTCCAGCCCTCGTCGTGCACCGCGGCGATGCGCTCGAACACGCGGCGCTGGCCCTCGCTGGCCTCGAGCCGTTGCGGCAGCGCGCCGTTCCAGGCCTGCCACAGCAGCTGTGCGCCGATATGGTCGAGGCGCTCGACGCCGGCCAGCGACCATTGCGCGTGGTCGGGGGCCTGCGCCAGCTCGTGCAGCTGCGCGCGCAGCTGCCGCGCCTGGCGGCAGCCGGCCAGCGCAAGCGCGGTCCAGTCGCCACGCAGCTGTACGCTGACGGTTCCGTGCCCGCGCGTGATCTGGAAGTCTGGCGTCGTCTGGCGTTCCAAGGGCAAGCGATGTGATGGCCGAGTCTCGATTCTAAGCCACGCGCCGGGCTGGCGCGACCGCGCCGTGGCCGGTGGCATGCCCTGGCGCGCGGCGCGGCTACAATGCGGCATCTGCCGCGCGCCGTTTGCAGGCCGGCATCCCGCCTGTGCCGAGCGCGACCCCGCCCATCCCAGTCCCTTTGCCGCGCATGTCCGCCGTTCCACCGAATCCTCCCGATCCTTCCGTCGCCATGTCCTGTCGCATCGATGCCGGCGCGCTGCGCGCCATGCTGTCGCCCGCGCTGCGCGACTGGACCCTGGAACTGGTCGAGGAAACCGGCTCGACCAATGCCGACCTCACCGCACTGTGCCGCCAGGCGCCGTGGTCCGACGCTGGCACGCTGCGCCTGGCCTATCGCCAGACCGCCGGGCGCGGGCGCCAGGGGCGGCCGTGGCAGGGGCAGGCCGGCATGACCTTTTCGGTGGCGCTGCCTTTGGCGCTGGCGCCGGCGCAGCTGAGCGGGCTGAGCCTGGCGGTGGGCCTGGCGCTGGCCGAGGCGCTGGGCGACGTCGCCCCGGCCCTGGGCGCGCGGGTGGGCCTGAAATGGCCCAATGACCTGCAGATCGATGGCCGCAAGCTGGCCGGCATCCTGATCGAATCGGTGCCCGCGGGCCCGCGGCGGGTCTGGGCGGTGATCGGCATCGGCCTCAACCTGGTGCGCGATGCGCAGATGGAAGCCGCGCTGGGCCGCGAACTGGCGGGCGTGGCCGAGGCCATGCCGGGCTTCGATGCCGGGCGCGATGCGCCGCGCCTGCTGGCCGCGGTGCTGGAGCGGCTGGCGGCGATGCGCGCGGACTTCCTCGCGCATGGCTTCGGGCCGATGGCGCGGCGCTGGTCCGCCGCCGATGCCTACCGCGACCAGCCGGTGCGGCTGCTGCATGACGGCCAGGTGATCGCCGAAGGCATGGCGCGCGGCGTCGACGAGGCCGGCCACCTGCTGCTGGAAACGCCCACCGGCCTGGAGCGCATCGCCAGCGGCGAGCTGTCGCTGCGGCCCGCCCCGGGCCAGGAAGGCGGCGCATGAGCCCGCCGCGACTGCTGGTCGATATCGGCAATACCCGGCTCAAGTGGGCGTGGTGCGACGCCGCTGCAGAGGTGCCTGCGAGCGCGGGCATCGCTGCACTGCCGACGCCGTGGCAGCACGCCGGCGCGGTCGCACATGCCGGCCACGGCGCGCTGCGGACGCTGGCCGCCGAGCTGCGCGCGCTGCGCGCCAGCGGGCCGATGCCGTCGGTGTGGATCAGCAATGTGGCCGGGCCGGTGATCGCCGCCGCCGTCGATGCCGCGCTGGCCGACGCCTTCGGCGGCTGCGCGCCGGTGCAATGGGTACGCAGCACCGCCGCGCACGGCGACCTTGCCAACGGCTATCGCGAACCGACCCAGCTCGGCGTCGACCGCTGGACCGGCGCCGTCGGCGCGCATCGCTGGCTGCCGCGCGACACGCTGCTGGTGGTCACCGCCGGCACCGCCACCACGCTGGACATCGTCACCGTGACCGACGATGGCGCGCGCTTCGAAGGCGGTTTGATCCTGCCGGGGCTGGCGCTGATGCTGGGCACGCTGGCGCGCAATACGGCGCAGCTGCCGGCGCTGGACGTGGGCGAGGCCGGCAGCGTCGCAGGCGCGCAGCGGCGCTGGGCCGACAACACCCACGACGCCATTGCCGCCGGCTGCCTGGCCGCGCAGGCCGGCGCCATCGAGCGTACCTGGCGCGCGCTGGGCGAGCGCGGCGACGCGTCGCGCCCGCCGCGCTGCCTGCTGTCCGGCGGCGCGCGCGGCGCGCTGGCGGGGGCGCTCGCGGTGCCGTTCGAGATGCACGATAATCTGGTGCTGCTCGGCCTGCATGCGATGGCGACGCCCGAAGCCTGACGACGCCACGACACCACGACGCCACCCCATCCGATTCCCCATGATCACCCGCTCCCTGCGCATCGCCTTGCTGTTGCTGCTGTCCGCCAACGCGGTGCTGCTGGCCGCGGTGCTGGGCGCGTTCGGCCCGCAGCCGCTGTCGGGGTGGTTCGAATCGCCGCGCGAGCCGCACCGGCTGGAGCAGCAGGTACGCGGCGAGCGCATGCGGCTGCAACCCCAGCCGGCCACGCCGGCGTCGGCGCCGGCCGCTTAGCGCCGGCGCGGCGGCTCAGCCGCCCTGGCGCACCCTGGTCAGCAGCTTGGTGGTCGAGCGGTCGTGCAGGAACGGGATGGCGTAGGCCTGGCCGCCCCAGCTGCGTACCAGCCGGGTTTCCTCGAGCGCATCGATGTCGTAGTCGCCGCCCTTGACGTAGATGTCGGGGCGCACCAGGCGGATCAGCTCCACCGGCGTCTGTTCGCGGAACATCGCCACCAGGTCGACCGACGCCAGCGCGGCCAGCAGCGCCATGCGGTCCGACTCATGGTTGAGCGGGCGGTCGTCGCCCTTGCCCAGCATCTTCACCGAGGCATCGCTGTTGACCCCGACCACCAGGCTTGCGCCCAGCGCGCGCGCCTGCGCCAGGTAGGTGGCATGGCCGCGATGCAGGATGTCGAAGACGCCGTTGGTAAACACCAGCGGGCGCGGCAGCGCGGCGATGCGCGCGGCCAGCGCGGCGGTGTCGTCGGCGGGAGTCAGCTTGGATTCGAAGGCGGGTACGGACATGGATCGTGGCATGGGATAGGTGGAGGCCGGCCCGTGGCGGAGCCGGCGCGCTTGCCCGAATGGTACCCGTTCTTGGGCGCCGCCCCCGGGGCGGCCCTGGCTGGCGCGGTGGCGTGACGGCACTGGCCCGCGGCACGGCGGCGATGTAGTAGCCGGCTACTACCTGCGCGGCGGCTGGCGCGCTTATCATCCGCGGCACCGTATTTCCGGGAACAGGAAAACGGCGTTGCACCCTGCCCGCGAGGGCCGGACCCGATCCGGCGCGCCGCCGCGGGTCGCATTTGTCGGGAATGCGAGAAGGTAAAAAGAAGGTAAAAAGAAGGCAAAAAAGCCCCGCTTCGGCGGGGCTTTTTTTGTCGGTCCCGGACGCTCAGGCCTGCGCCGGGCGGGCCGCGCCAGCGCCTTGCAGGCTGGCGTTCAGCTCCTTGCGGTAGCGGTTCAGGTCCTGCACGGTTTCGAAGGTGCGCTCGAACAGCAGCGACATGTTGTGCAGGATCCGTTCGATGACCTTCTTCTCCCAGCCTTCGTCGAAGCGGATCTGCTCGTCCAGCCATTTCTCGAGCCAGTCGGGATCGGGCAGGCGCGACTGCACCGTGTCGTTGGGGAACAGCGCCTTGTTGACGTGCAGGTTGGTCGGGTGCAGCGGCTTCTCGGTGCGGCGCGCCGATGCCATCAGCACGCCGATCTTGGCGAAGGCGGCGCGCGCGCTGTCGCCGAACTGCGCCAGGTACTTCTTCATGTAGCGCAGGTAGGCGCCGCCGTGGCGGGCTTCGTCCTGCGACAGGGTGCGGTAGATATGCTTGATCACCGGTTCGGTGTGCCATTCGGCGGCACGGCGATACCAGTGGTTCAGGCGGATCTCGCCGCAGAAATGCAGCATCAGCGTTTCCAGCGGCGGCGCCGGGTCGAACTCGAAGCGCACCGCGTGCAGTTCTTCCTCGGTCGGCACCAGGTCCGGACGGAAGCGGCGCAGGTACTCCATCAGCACCAGCGAGTGCTTCTGCTCCTCGAAGAACCAGATGCTCATGAACGCCGAAAAGTCAGAGTCGTGGCGGTTGTCGCGCAGGAACATCTCGGTCGCGGGCAGGGCGGACCATTCCGTGATCGCATTCATGCGAATGGTCTTGGCCTGGTCGTCCGTCAGCATGCTGGCGTCGAAGGTATCCCAGGGGATGTCCTTGTCCATGTGCCAGCGGACGGCTTCCAACGATTTGAACAGTTCGGGGTAGAGCATGGTAAGCCTTTGAAATTACGGGCAGATTCTACCAGATGCGAATTATTCTCTTCTCTCCTTTTTTAGGGTGGATCGGGCCAAATGCAACGCTTTGGGCGTCGTTTGCCGGCGCCTCGGGCATTTTCCGGGCGATCAGCGTCGCGGCGGCGGGCCAAAGTGCCAGCGCGGGCGCCCGCAGCGGCGCCATGTGACGGCGGCAACTCAGGGTGAGACTGCCTGCTCGGCCGTGTGGTCGCCCGTATCGGGTGCGGCTGGCGTGGTGCCGGGCACGATGCCGTAGAGGAAGGCCGCCAGCTCGTCGGCCTGGGCTTCGGCGTCGCGCTCGCCCAATGCGATCAGCGCCTGCGTGAAGGCCGGTTCGAACAGCAGGTAGCTGGCGAACGCGGCGCCGCGCGCCTCGGTGCCGCCCAGCGGCGCCAGCAGCGCGCGCACGGTGCGCGGCAGCTGCTTCTGGTGCTCCGCGGCGATGGCCTCGATCGGCTCGCTGGGCGCCACCGTCATCACCTGCACCGGGCGCCAGCCTTCGCGGTCGCCGGCCACTTCGGGCATGCGCGCCAGCAGCCGGTTGATATGCAGCAGCCGCTCCAGGTCGGCGTTCAGGCCGTCCAGGAAGATGCTGGCGAGCGCCTGGCCGCCCACCTGCGCCAGCGACGGATAGCCGCCGCCCGGCATGGTGTCGAACCAGCCCGAGCGCTGGCGCGAGGCCGCGCCGATCGCCAGGATGCGCGACGCGCCGAGGTGGATCGCCGGCGACAGCGGCGACATCTGGCGCATGGTGCCGTCGCCGAACCACTCGTGGTGGCCGTCCAGCTCCAGCGGCATGGCCGGGAACAGGAACGGGATCGACGACGAGGCCAGCAGGTGGTCCACCGTGATCTGCGCCGGCACCGCGATGCGCTGGCTGCGGTGCCACGGATGGATGCGGTGGTGCGACTGGTAGAAGGTCACGTGCCGCCCGGTGCTGTACGACAGCGCCGTGACCGCGAATGCCTGCAGCGCGCCGCTGTCGAGGCTGGCCTGCACCCGCGCGGGCTCGAACAGTTCGGCCAGCAGGCCGCCCAGCGGCGTGTTGTCGAACAGCGCGCGCGGTGCGCGCCGCTGCGTGGCCCAGCCCAAGGCCAGCGTCGACAGCCAGCGCGCCCCCGACACGCCCACGCGCAGCACATCGGTGCGGTAGACCTCGTCGGCATGGATGCTGTGCCAGAGCGCGCCAAGGCTCTGCGTGGCGGCCTCGAAGTCGCCGGCATGGATGGCCAGCGCCGCCCCGTTGATGGCCCCGGCCGAAGTGCCGGCGAGGATGCCGAACGGCAGCGCCGCCTGCGCCTGGCCATGGCGCGCGGCGATGCGGGCCACGCCATTGAGCACGCCGGCCTGGTAGGCGGCACGCGCGCCGCCGCCCATCAGGATCAGGGCGGTCGCGGCAGGGTCCGGCGTGGAAGCGGGCGCCGCGGCGGGCAGTGGCAGGGAATCGCGATGCATGGGTGGATGGGAGGCGCCAGGCAGCGGCAGGCTCAGTTGGTGACGCTGCCTCCGTTGCTGCCGCCGTTGTTGCTGCCGTTGCCGCCGCCGTTGCTGCTGCCGTTGCCACCACGGCCACCCCCGGTCTCCCGCGGCGGCCTGGCCTTGGCCGACTTCTTGGCGGCCGCTTGCTGCGCCGGCGCCTTCTTCGCCGGCGCCTTCTTCGCGGCAGGCCTGCCGGTTCCGGCCGGCGGTGTCTTGCCCGCTGCCGCGGTCTTCGGCTTGTCGGCGCCGGCTGGCGTGGTGCCGGCCGGCGTGGCGGCGCCAGTCGCGCCAAAGCCGCCCATGCCGAACGGCACCATGCTGGCTGCCGCGGCGCTGCTGGCGATCTGGTTGAACTGCTGTTGCAGCATGTCCCACCATAGCGCGGCGTTGGGCGCCGGAGCGGCCTCCGCGTCGCTGGCGCCAGCCTGCGCCGGCTCGGCGGCCGGCGGCTCGGGCTGCGCAGCACTGCCGGTGTCCGCGCTGGTACCGGCGCCGGTATCCGCGCCGGTGCGCTGCGGCGCCTCGGCGCTGGGCGCGTTGGCCGCGCGCGCGACGTTTTCCATCGCCGATTGCATCGCCTCGGGCGACAGCGCGTTGCCGAAGGTCTGCAGCGCCACCAGCGTGGCGCGCTGCACTTCCAGCCCCTGGATGGTGGTGCGCAGCAGGTTGGTATTGAGCTGCAGCCAGCTCTCCACCGCCTTCAGGTCGGCGATGCGCTTGTCGAGGTCTTCCAGGTCCATCGGCGGCGTCATCGCCTGCAGGCCGGGCATCAGGCTGGCGGGCATGCCGGCGCCGCCCCATAGCCGGCGCATGAAGTCGAAGCCGTTGGTGAAATCGGGAATCTGTCCGAACATGGTCGCGCGCTCCGTGTGCGGCGCAGCCCGGTGCCCGGACCTCCGGGAGCGCGGCTGCGCCGTCGTTACCTGAACTGAGGCGGCCGCTTTTCGCGCAGGCTCGCCATGCCTTCGTGCACGTCGGGGCCGGCAAAGCCCATGAATTCGAGCGCCAGCGAGGTATCGAAAGCGGGACCGGCCATGCGCAGCCAGTTGTTGAGGGCGTACTTGGTCCAGCGGATCGCGCTCTGCGATCCCGCCGCCAGCCGGTTGGCCACCTCGAAAGCGCGTGCCACCAGTTCGTCCTCATCCACCGCCAGCGAGACCAGGCCGATCCGCTCGGCCTCTTCGCCGCTGACCGACTCGCACAGCATCAGATAGTACTTGGCCTTGGCCATTCCGCACAGCAGCGGCCACACGATCGCGGCATGGTCGCCCGCGGCCACGCCCAGCCGGGTATGGCCGTCGACGATGCGCGCGGTCTTCGCCGCGATCGAGATATCGGCCAGCAGCCCCGCCACCAGCCCGGCGCCGACCGCCGGCCCGTGCATCGCCGAGACCACCGGCTTGTCGCAGTTGATGACGTTGTAGACCAGGTCGCGCGCCTCGTGCCAGACGCGCGTGCGGGTGTCGAAGTCGTTGGCCATGTCCTCGACCAGCGCCAGGTCGCCGCCGGCGGAGAAACCCTTGCCCTCGCCGCGGATCAGTGCCACGCGCACCTCGGGGTCGGCGGAGACGTCGCGCCAGATTTCGGCCAGCTCGCGATGCATGCCGGCGTCGGCGGTGGCCAGCTTCTGGTTGGCCGACTGGGCCGCGCCCATGACGATTTCCAGGATCGGGCCGTGGCGGCGCAGGGTCAGCGCGCGGTAGCGCTCGTAGCGCGGGGACAGGGCGGCGGTGTCAGCGGAGGACGTAGTCATGGGGGCCTTTTCAGTGGACGCCAGCGCGGGCGCCGGAAGCAGGTTAATTTACCAACCGGGCGGTCGGTTAATTATATGCAAATCCGGCGCGCGTCTGCCCCGGGGCCCGGCGGGCCTCAGGCAGCGGCCACCAGCTGGTCGATCGCGCCGAACACCGAATGGCCCTGCGCGTCGAACATCTCGATCTTGACCGCGTCGCCGAACTTCATGAATTCGGTCACCGGCTTGCCGGCGTCGATGATCTCGAGCATGCGTTTCTCGGCGATGCAGCAGTAGCCCTTCTTGCGGTCGACGTTGGAGATCGTGCCCGAGCCGACGATGCTGCCGGCGCGCACGTTGCGGGTCTTGCAGATATGCGCGATCAGCTGGCCGAAGTCGAACACCATGTCGGTGCCGCAGTCGGGCTGGCCCACCTTCTTGCTGTTCCAGTGCACCGTCATCGGCAGGTGCACCTTGCGCTCGCGCCAGGCCTCGCCGAGCTCGTCGGGGGTCACCGCGACCGGCGAGAACGCCGTCGCCGGCTTGCTCTGGAAGAAGCCGAAGCCCTTGCCCAGTTCGGCCGGGATCAGGTTGCGCAGCGAGACGTCGTTGGCCAGCATCACCAGCCGGATGGCCTCGCCGGCCTGCTCCGGGGTGGCGCCCATCCGGACGTCGCCGGTGATCACCGCCAACTCGGCCTCGAAGTCGATGCCGAAGGCCTCGCTGGCGCAGACGATGTCGTCCTGCGGGCCCAGGAAATCGTCGGAGCCGCCCTGGTACATCAGCGGGTCGGTCCAGAACTCGGGCGGCATCTCGGCGCCGCGCGCCTTGCGCACCAGCTCGACATGGTTGACATAGGCGGAGCCGTCGGCCCACTGATAGGCGCGCGGCAGCGGCGCCATGCAGTCCTTCGGCGCGAACGGGAACGGATGCCGCACGCGGCCGCCGTTGAGCGCGTCGTACAGGTCCTGCAGCTGCGGCGCGTAGAACTGCCAGTCGTCGAGCACGGCCTGCAGCTTGCCGGCGATGTCGGTGGCGTAATGCGCGGTCTTCAGGTCGCGCGACACGACCACCAGCTGGCCGTCGCGCGAACCGTCCTTCAGGGTTGCGAGTTTCATGGGATACGGGAGGGAGCAGGGGCGCCTGCCGGGCAGGCGCAATGGGCGCTAGTCTAACGCGGCGCCACGCGCGGTTCAGTCGACGGTGATGCCCTTGGCCCTGATCAACTTGCCCCAGCGCTCGGCCTCGGCGCGTGCGTAGCTGGCGAATTCCTCGGGCGTGCTCGACACCGCTTCCACGCCCACGCCTTCCAGCTTCTTCTGCACCTCGGGCGTCTTCAGCGCCTTGACCAGCTCGGCGTTCAGCCGCGTGACCACCGCCTGGGGCGTGCCCGCCGGCGCCACCATGCCTTGCCAGGCGTAGGCCTCGAAGCCGGCCACCCCGCCTTCGGCAACCGTCGGCACACTCGGCAGCACGGTGAGCCGTTTTGGCGTGGCCACCCCGAGCGCGCGCAGCTTGCCGGCCTGCACGTTCTGCTGGCCCGAGGCCAGGTCCAGGAACATCAGGTCGACCTGGCCCGCGAGCAGGTCCTGCACCGCGGGCGCGGCGCCCTTGTAGGGCACGTGCGTCATCTTGACCCGGGTCTGGTCCATGAACAGCTCCATCGCCAGATGGTGCGGGCTGCCCGCGCCCGGCGAGGCAAAGTTGACCTTGCCCGGGTGCTTCTGCGCATAGTCGATCGCTTCCTTGAGCGTGCGCGCGGGGAAGTTCGGATTGGCCACCAGCACCAGCGGGAAGCGCGCCAGCTGGCCGATATAGACGAAGTCCTTGTCGGCGTTGTACGGCAGCTTCTTGTACAGCGAGGGATTGGCGGCCAGCGTGGCGGTATCGGCGGTCAGCACGGTGTAGCCGTCGGGCCTGGCATGCGCCACGGCATCGGCGCCGACGATGGTGGCCGCACCCGGCCGGTTGTCGATCACCACCTGCTTGCCCAGCCCCGGCGTGATCGCCTGGGCCACCGTGCGCGCCACCACATCGGTGCCGCCGCCGGCGGGATAGGGCACGACCCAGCGGATCGGCTGCGACGGCCAGTTGTCGGCGCGCGCGGGGTTGCTGGCGGCGCACAGCAAGGCGAACAAGGGAGCGGCGGCGCAGGCGGCGAACGCGGCGAGGGCGGGGCGGAAGTAGCCAGGGGGGCGCATCGGTGGTCTCCATGGTAAAACGGGGCCCGGTCTGGCGGGCCGCACGTGCGCCCGCCGGCCGGGTCTGTAGCGAAGAAAGTCTACCGAGCGCTTAAAAATTGGTAAATCGATTTCGCTATAGTAAATTTACCTAGGATTTTTCCCTCCCCCAGCCAGCAAGCACACGCCCTGCCACCCGCATGTCAGAGATCGAAGAAGAAGACGCCAAGCTGCGTTCCGGCATCCAGTCCATCGAAGTGGGCTTCAGGCTGCTGCAGGCGCTGGCGGCATCGCCGCGCGCGATGATGCTGCGCGACCTGGCCGCCGCCGCCGACATGAACCCGGCCAAGGCCCACCGCTACCTGGTCAGCTTTATGCGGCTGGGCGCGGTGGCGCAGGATCCGGTCAGCGGGCGCTATGACCTGGGGCCGTTCGCGCTGCAACTGGGCCTGGCGGGCCTGAACCGCCTCGATCCGGTCAAGAAGGCGCGCCCGATCCTGTCGCAGCTGCGCGACGAGCTGGACCTGACCGCGGGGATCGCCGTGTGGGGCAACCACGGTCCCACCGTGGTGCACTGGGAGGAGTCCAGCCACCCGGTCACCGTCAGCCTGCGCCTGGGCGACGTGATGCCGATGCTCAACTCCGCCACCGGCCGGCTCTACGGCGCCTACCTGCCGCGCAAGCAGACCCTGCCGCTGATCGAGCGCGAGCTGGGCGCGCGTGGCCATGACGGCGTGCCCGACATGCCGCGCACGCTGGCCGACTACGACGCGATCTGCGCCGAGGTGCGCGCGCACGGCGCCGCGCGCACGCTCGGCGGCGTGCTGCCGGGCATCAACGCGTTCTCGATGCCGGTGTTCGACGCCAATGGCCATCTCGCCATGGGGCTGATCGTGCTGGGCGCGCAAAGCATATTCGATGCAGAATGGGGCGGTACGATGGATCGCCGTGTACGCGCCATCGCCCAACAGCTCTCATCGGAACTCGGCTACCTTGGTGCCGCCGCCACGCCGGCCGGACAAACCGGCCACGCCTGAACCTGACGCCCGGCGCGGCGCGGACTCCCGCGTCTGGCGCCGGCGCCGCTGGATCTTTGTGATTGCGCTGGTGCTGCTGGTCCACCTGCTGGCGGTGGTGGGACTGGTGCGCATGCCCGGGCCGCTGATCCCGGTCGATGTCAGCAATACCCCCACGCTGGAAGCCGTGCTGCTGCCGCCGCCGGCGCCGCCAGCGCCACCCAAGCCGCGGCCGATCGCGCGCGCGCCGCGCCCGCAGCCCAAGCCCGCGGCACCGCGGCCCGAGCCGGAAGTGCCCGCCCCGGCCCCCGAGCCGGCCCCGCCGCTGGCCACCAGCCCGCAGGGCGCCGCCGAGATGGCCGCCGGCAGCGGCGGCGAAGGCAGCGCGGCCGCGCCCGCCGCCGCCGCGCCGGCGCCCTCCGGCGGGCCGCAGGGCGGGGTCAACGGCGTGCGCTACAGCGCGCCCGCGTCGGCGACCATGCATTACGCCAGCTTCGTCAACGGCGTGCAGAACCCCGACGGCCTGATCCGCTGGGAGCAGGACGGCAGCCGCTACCGGCTCGCGGTCGAGACCCGCGTGCTGTGGTTCCGCTTTGCCTTCCAGAGCAGCGGCGCACTGACCGAGCAGGGACTGTTGCCGGAACGCTACGAAGAGCGCCGCCGCAACAAGGTCGAGGCTTCGCGCATCGACACCGCGGCCGGCACCGTGGCTTTTGCCTCGGGCGCGCAGGCGCCGTTCCCGCCAGGAGCGCAGGACCGCTTCAGCGTCTTCCTGCAACTGGTGGGCCTGGTGCGCGGCAATCCGCAGCGCTATGTCACGCCCGGCGTGACGGAAGCGTTCCAGGTGGCCGACACCCGGGATGTGCAACCGATGCAAGTGCAGTATGTTGGAGAGGTCGAGGTCGACACCGGCCAGGGCGTGGTGCGCGCCAAGCACTTCGTGCGGCTGCCGCGCCGCGCCAACGACCGGCGCCGGGTCGAGGTCTGGCTGGCGCAGTCGCTCGGCTGGATGCCGGTGCGGTTGCGCCAGACCGAGCCCGACGGCACCCAGATCGACCTGGTGTACCGCGGCAGGGAAGGGCCGTAGCGCCGCCGGTTCGCGCCGCCGGTCTGACCATATCCACGCAGGCTTGACCGAAAGGAGTCCCAGCCATGACCGTTGCCACGCCGCCCACCGAAACCCGCCGCATCCACGCCGACGGCGCCGACCTGCACGTGCGCCTGGACGGCGCCGACGGGCCCTGGGTGATCCTGACCCACGCCCTGGCGGCCGACCATACCCTGTGGGACCTCACGGCCCGGCACCTGGCCGGCCGCTACCGCGTGGTGCGCCCTGACCTGCGCGGCCACGGCGCCAGCGATGCCCCGCTCGGCCCCTACACCATGACGCGGCTGGCCGACGACGTGGTCGCCGTGATGGATGCGCTGCAGATCCCGCAGGCGCATTTCTGCGGCATCTCGGTCGGCGGCATGATCGGGCAGAGCATGGGGCTGCGACATCCCGAGCGGCTGCTCTCACTGACGCTGGTGGCGACCAACAGCCAGACGCCGATGGAAGCCCACCCGATGTGGCACAACCGCATCGGCCAGGCCGAGGCCCATGGCATGGCCGGGCTGGCCGATGCCACTCTCGGACGCTGGCTGACCCCGGCGTTCCATGCGTCACATCCGGAAGAAGTGTTGCGTATCCGCGACATGCTGGTGGCGACTCCGGTACGTGGATACGTGGGTGTGGCCGAGGCCATCATGGCTTTCGACCTGGCCGGCGCGCTTTCCCGCATTCATTGTCCTACGCTGGTAGTAGCGGGCGAGCAGGACCAGGGCGCTACCGTGGCGATGGCACAAAGCATTGCCGCGGCGATCGCCGGGTCCCGGCTCGAGGTGGTGCCGCAAGCGGCGCACCTGGTGCACGTGGAGCAGCCGGAACGCTTCCACGCCGCGCTGGACGCATTCCTGGGGAGCGCCGCATGCGGGGGCCAGTGCGACGTTCCGTGACAAGCAACACACTGATGTTCCAGGCTCAAGAAACTTGTTGCATTGGCCGATGCCCAATTCATGTAAGGCAGAAAATCGTGGCAACGTGGTGACAGGCACCCGATAACTTGATTTACCGCCGGTCACCCCAAGTTTGGAGGTAAAGCCGCGGCGCCCCCTCATGGCAACAACTGAGGCAAGAACCACAAGGGCGAGCCGCCCATCCATGACGCCCAGGAGGTGTGCCATGCAAATGATCTACAACAGCGACAACTACTGCATCGTCGAGTTCGGTGCGGATGTCGAGCAAGCGCCGCTCGAATTCGGCGGCTACGAAATCGTCGACAAGAACCTGAAGCGGGAGATTTTCCTGGGCGGGCAGCTTGCCGAAAGCTTCCGCGCCGACGTCAAGCGGCTGATCGAAAGCGAGCCGTCGGTGGAGGAGGTCGATGACTTCCTCGGCAAGTTCGATAACGTGATGACGCACCCGCTGGTGATGCACTGAGCGGCCTCGCCGGGCCGGCGCCCGAGCCGTCGCCCGCCCGGTTTCGCGACAAAAAAAGCCCGCTTCGGCGGGCTTTTGCTTGCTTGCGGCCGAGCGCGACGGCTCAGTACTGTTCCCACGGCAGCCCGTCGTGGCGCCAGCCGTTGAGCGTATTGCGGTGGCGCTCCGCGTCGAGGTCGCCCTCGAAGCCGTGCAGCACAAAGCGTACGTTGGAGAAACCCGCGCCCTCGAGCGCGCGTGCCGCGGCGGACGAGCGGTTGCCGCTGCGGCAGATCAGCAGCACCGGCCGCGCCGAGGCCTGCCCGGCGAGCTTTTTCACCATCTGCACGAAATGCGGGTTGACCTCCCAGTCCGGGCCGTCGTTCCAGGGCACGTTGTGCGCGCCCTTGGGATGGCCGACGAACAGGTATTCCATCTCGCTGCGGCAGTCGATGAAGAGCGTCTCGGGCGATTGCGCCAGCAAGGCGTGGGCGTCGGTCGGGGACAGGTGTTGCATGGTCGGAAGTGGCGCGGCGCGGGCCGCCGGACGGTGCTGTTTACGCCTCTCAGTGTAGGCGCGGGAGCGTCCGGCAGGCAACCGAAGGCGCCCGCAAGGCCTTGATACACCTGATAAAATCGCACCTCCCTGGCCGCCATCGGCCACCGCGGCCTACCGTCGAAGCTCCGCCGGCCCCGCCTTTCCAGAGTTCCCCGCCATGAGTGCCCCTGAATCCCGCGCGGCCGCACCGCGCCCCTACACCCGGGCTGCCGAGCTGCCCCGGCTGCTGCAAGAACGCATCCTGATCCTGGATGGCGCCATGGGCACCATGATCCAGCGCTACAAGCTGAGCGAGGCCGACTACCGCGGCGAGCGCTTTGCCGAACACAAGGTGGACGTGAAGGGCAACAACGAACTGCTGCTGCTGACGCGCCCGCAGGTCATCAGCGAGATCCACGAGCAATACCTGGCCGCCGGCGCCGACCTGATCGAGACCAATACCTTCGGTGCTACCCGCGTGGCGCAGGAAGACTACAAGATGGCCGAGCTGGCGTACGAGATGAACGTCGAGGCCGCGCGCCTGGCGCGCGCCGCCTGCGACAAGTACAGCACGCCCGACAAGCCGCGTTTCGTCGCCGGCGCCTTCGGCCCCACGCCCAAGACCGCCAGCATCTCGCCCGACGTGAACGACCCCGGCGCGCGCAACGTCACCTTCGAGGAACTGCGCCAGTCCTATTACGAGCAGGGCCAGGCCTTGCTCGAAGGCGGCGCCGACGTGTTCCTGGTCGAGACCATCTTCGACACGCTCAACGCCAAGGCCGCGCTGTTCGCCATCGACCAGCTGTTCGAGGACACCGGCGAGCGCGTGCCGGTGATGATCTCCGGCACCGTGACCGATGCCTCGGGCCGGATTCTGTCGGGCCAGACCGTCGAGGCGTTCTGGAACAGCCTGCGCCATGCGCGCCCGGTGACGTTCGGGCTGAACTGCGCGCTGGGCGCGACGCTGATGCGCCCCTATATCGCCGAGCTGGCCAAGATCTGCGATGCCGCGGTGTCGTGCTACCCGAATGCGGGTTTGCCCAACCCGATGAGCGACACGGGCTTCGACGAAACCCCCGAGGTCACGTCGTCGCTGGTCGAAGAGTTCGCCGCCTCCGGACTGGTGAACCTGGTGGGCGGCTGCTGCGGCACCACGCCCGAGCACATCGCCGCCATCGCCCAGCGCGTGGCCGACAAGAAACCCCGCAGCTGGCCCGGCCAGTACCGCGACGCCGCCTGAGCCCGAGAGCCTGACAACATGAGCGAGAACAAACTGCCCCCGCGCCCGATGCGCCTGTCCGGCCTCGAGCCCTTCACCATCGACGACGACACGCTGTTCGTCAACGTCGGCGAGCGCACCAACGTGACCGGCTCCAAGGCCTTCGCGCGCATGATCCTGAACGGCCAGTTCGACGAGGCGCTGGCGGTGGCGCGCCAGCAGGTCGAGAACGGCGCGCAGATCATCGACATCAACATGGACGAGGCCATGCTGGACTCGAAGGCCGCGATGGTTCGCTTCCTGAACCTGATCGCGTCCGAGCCCGACATCGCGCGCGTGCCGATCATGATCGACTCGTCCAAGTGGGAGGTGATCGAGGCCGGCCTGCAGTGCGTGCAGGGCAAGCCGGTGGTCAATTCGATCTCGCTGAAGGAAGGCGAGGAGCAGTTCCGCCACCATGCCGAGCTGATCCGCCGCTACGGCGCCGCCAGCGTGGTGATGGCCTTCGACGAGCAGGGCCAGGCCGATACCTTCGCGCGCAAGACCGAGATCTGCCAGCGCAGCTACGACATCCTGGTCAATGAAGTCGGCTTCCCGCCGGAAGACATCATCTTCGACCCCAATATCTTCGCGGTCGCGACCGGCATCGAGGAACACAACAACTATGCCGTGGACTTCATCGAGGCCACGCGCTGGATCAAGCAGAACCTGCCGTACGCCAAGGTCAGCGGCGGCGTCTCCAACGTGTCGTTCTCGTTCCGCGGCAACGACGTGGTGCGCGAGGCCATCCACACCGTGTTCCTGTACCACGCCATCGCGGCGGGCATGGACATGGGCATCGTCAATGCCGGCCAGCTCGGCGTGTATGACCAGCTCGATCCCGAGCTGCGCGAGCGCGTCGAGGACGTGGTGCTGAACCGCCGCGACGATGCCACCGACCGCCTGCTGGAGATCGCCGACAGGTTCAAGGGCGGCGGTGCGAAGAAGGAAGAGAACCTGGCCTGGCGCGGCACGCCCGAGCAGCCAGTGGCGGTGGCCGAGCGCCTGGCGCACGCGCTGGTGCATGGCATCACCACCTTTATCGTCGAAGACACCGAGGAAGCGCGCCAGCAGATCGCCGCGCGCGGCGGCCGCCCGATCGAGGTGATCGAGGGCCCGCTGATGGATGGCATGAACATCGTCGGCGACCTGTTCGGCGCCGGCAAGATGTTCCTGCCGCAGGTGGTCAAGAGCGCGCGCGTGATGAAGCAGGCGGTGGCGCACCTGCTGCCCTTCATCGAGGAAGAGAAGCGCCTGCTGGCCGAGGCCGGCGGCGACGTGCGCGCGCGCGGCAAGATCGTGATCGCCACGGTCAAGGGCGACGTGCACGACATCGGCAAGAACATCGTCTCGGTAGTGCTCCAGTGCAATAACTTCGAGGTGGTCAACATGGGCGTGATGGTGCCGTGCAACGAGATCCTGGCCAAGGCCAAGGTCGAGGGCGCGGACATCGTCGGCCTGTCCGGGCTGATCACGCCGTCGCTGGAAGAAATGGCCTACGTGGCGTCGGAGATGCAGCGCGACGACTACTTCCGCGTGAAGAAGATCCCGCTGCTGATCGGCGGCGCCACCACCTCGCGCGTGCACACCGCGGTCAAGATCGCGCCCAACTACGAAGGCCCGGTGGTGTACGTGCCGGACGCCTCGCGCTCGGTCAGCGTGGCATCGAGCCTGCTGTCCGACGAAGGCGCGGCACGGTACCTGGACGAGCTGAAGAGCGACTACGAGCGCATCCGCATCCAGCACGCCAACAAGAAGGCCACGCCGATGGTGACGCTGGCGCAGGCGCGCGCCAATAAGACGCCGATCGACTGGAGCAGCTACGTGCCGCCCAGGCCGAAGTTCATCGGCCGCCGCGTGTTCCGCAACTACGACCTGGCCGAGCTGGCCAACTACATCGACTGGGGCCCCTTCTTCCAGACCTGGGACCTGGCCGGCAAATTCCCCGACATCCTCAACGACGAGATCGTCGGCGAGTCGGCGCGCAAGGTGTTCTCGGATGGCAAGGCGATGCTGTCGCGGCTGATCCAGGGCCGCTGGCTCACCGCCAACGGCGTGATCGCGCTGCTGCCGGCCAACACCGTCAACGACGACGATATCGAGATCTATACCGACGAGACCCGCAGCAAGGTCGCGCTGACCTGGCACAACGTGCGCCAGCAGAGCGAGCGTCCGGTGGTGGACGGCGTGCGCCGGCCCAACCGCTGCCTGGCTGACTTCGTTGCGCCGAAGGACAGCGGCATTGCAGACTACGTCGGCATGTTCGCCGTCACCGCGGGCCTCGGCGTCGACAAGAAGGAAGCCCAGTTCGAGGCCGACCACGACGACTACAGCGCGATCATGCTCAAGGCGCTGGCCGACCGCCTCGCCGAGGGCTTTGCCGAATGCCTGCACGAGCGCGTGCGCAAGGACCTGTGGGGCTACGACGCCGCCGAGGCCCTGAGCAACGACGAACTGATCGCCGAGAAATACCGCGGCATCCGTCCCGCGCCCGGCTATCCGGCCTGCCCGGAGCACACCGTCAAGGGGCCGATGTTCGAGTTCCTCGACGCGGCCGAGATCGGCATGGGCATTACCGAGTCGCTGGCGATGACGCCGGCCGCTTCGGTCAGCGGCTTCTACCTGGCGCATCCCGAGTCGACCTACTTCACCATCGGCAAGATCGGCCAGGACCAGCTCGACGACATGGTCGCGCGCCGCCACGAAGACCGCGCCGCGCTGGCGCGCGCGCTCGCGCCCAACCTGTAACCGGGTGCGACGCCCGGGCGGCAGCGGCGGCGGCGATGCCCCGCCGCCAGCCCTTTGATGCAGCAGGAAAAGCGCAGCGGATGGCGTGGGCGGCGCCGCCGGGGTGGCGTGCGCTCCGCCTCACAACTCCTTACAGTGCCTTTCAACTGCTCACAGACCGCCGCGGTCCGGCTCCCTAGACTGAGGGCTCGATACACGCAATCACCAGCGTGATCACCGCGGCGAATGTTTCGCCGTGGGGCATCCTGAAAGGAGTCTGTCCATGAAGAAACTGCTGCTCTCCCTGTCCGCCCTGTCGATCGCTGCGGCTTCCTCGCTGGCCATGGCCCAGGGCACCGGCGCTGCCGTCGGCGCCAAGGCCGATGTCGGTGCCTCGGTGACCACGCCTGCGCCCGCCGCGGCGGCTCAGGGTGGCCTGAACGCCGTCGGCGGTGCCGCCACCGGCGCCGCGGGCGCGGCCGAGAAGGGTCTGTCGACCGCCGGCGCGGCGACCGACAAGGGCCTGTCGGCGGCGGGCACCGCCGCTGACAAGGGCCTGTCGACCGCGGGCGCCGCCGTCGACAAGAGCGCCGGCACCGCCGCCGACGCCACCGGCTCGGCCAAGGCAGAGGCTGGCAGCAAGGCCAAGCATGGCAAGCACGCCGCCAAGTCGACCAAGAAGTCGAAGGCCGACGTGGGCGTCAGTGCCGGTGCGGAAGCCGGCGCGAAAGCGCAGTAAGCACCCCGGGTAGTCGCTTGCAGTACTAGCCACAGCCTCTACCGGTGCAGCCGGCGCCGGGCCCCCTCCAGGGAAGTTCCAGGGCCTGACGCGCCGCAGCAAAGCGGGACGGATCTTATCCGTCCCGCTTTGCTTTTGCCGCAGCCACAACGTGCCCGCCGCCGGCCTTGCCGCCGCGCCGCATTGTCAGCCTGACACCGACAGCCCGAGCGCGCGCGCGGCACTACAATGACAACATCGCAAGCGGTTCCGCCTGCACCCGACGTGCACCGGGCCGAAGTGCCGGTCCGTTAAACCCGTGGAGCCTCACATGATCCGCGTCCTGATCGCCGACGACCACGAGATTGTGCGTGCCGGGCTGCGTCAGTTCATTTCCGAAGAACCCGATATCCAGGTGACCGGCGAGGCCGGCAGTGGCGACGAAGTCATGGCGCAGCTGCGCGATGCCGAATTCGACGTGCTGGTGCTGGACATCTCGATGCCGGACCGCAATGGCATCGATGTGCTCAAGCTGATCCGCCAGCGCAAGCCCGACCTGCCGGTGCTGATCCTGTCGACGTATCCGGAAGACCAGTACGCGATCAACCTGATCCGTGCCGGCGCGTCCGGCTACCTGACCAAGGAAAGCGCACCCGACGACCTGGTCAAGGCGATCCGCACGGTGGCGCAGGGCCGCCGCTACGTCAGCGCCACCGTGGCCGACCTGCTGATCGGCGGGCTCGACAAGCCGACCGAGCAGCCGGTGCACCAGATGCTGTCCGAGCGCGAGTTCCAGATCTTCTGCAAGCTGTCACGCGGGCAGTCGGTGTCGGTGATCGCAGACGAGCTGTTCCTCAGCGTCAAGACCGTCAGCACCTACCGTTCGCGCATCCTGGAGAAAATGGGCATGAAGACCAACGCCGACCTGACCTACTACGCGATCAAGAACGGCCTGGTGGAATAGCAGTTCAATCGCGGCCCCGCGCGGGCCGCCCCGGAAGGGACCCGCAATACAAAATATGTCGGAGCAGGATTCGAACACTTCCTACCGGGCGCTGAACGTGCTGCTGATTGAAGATTCGGCGGTCCTGCGCGGCATGCTGCTCGAATACCTGAAGGATTTCCCGTTTATCGAGAACGTCGACTGGGCCGATACCGAAGCCCTGGCGCTGCGCCTGCTCGGCGCCGGCAAGTACGACGTCGCCATCGTCGACCTGCAGTTGCGCCAGGGTAACGGCATCAACGTGCTGCGCGCGATGCAGCGCGCCGGCACCGGCACCGTGCGCATCGTCTACACCAACCACGCCCAGCTCGAGATGTACCGGCGCCAGTGCGCCGAGGCCGGCGCCGACTACTTCTTCGACAAGTCCCTGGAGCTGGAGCAGGTGTTCCGCGTGATCGAGGAACACGCCGCGCCGCAGGGCTGACCGATCAGGCGCGCGCCGGCTCCGGGCTCTCGGGTTCTTCGGCGGGCGCCAGCACCGAGGCGGTCAACGGCACCTCGATGCGGATGCGCACCCCGGCATCCGGCGACGAATCGATCTGCATGCTGCCGCCCAGCGCGGTGACGCGCTGCTCCATCCCCAGCAAGCCGTGGTGGCCGGCCTGGCTGCCGGCGTCGAAGTCCGGCGGCAGGCCCTTGCCGTCGTCGCGCACCGTCAGCGTCAGCAGTTCGCCCTGGCACGCCAGCGAGACCTCGACGTGCCTGGCCTGGGAGTACTTGCTGGCGTTGGTCAGCGATTCCTGCACGATCCGGTACAGCGCGATCGCGGCTTCGTCGCGCAGCGCCGGCAGGTCTTCCGGCACGCTGACTTCGGTTTCCCAGTTGTTGCGCGCACCCACTTCCTCGACCAGCTGGCACACCGCGGCGCGCAGGCCCAGGTTGAGCAGCACGGTGGGGCGCAGGTCCTCGATCAGGCGGCGCTTGATCTGGATGCCCTGGTCCACGTGCAGCATCACGCGCGTCAGGCGCTCGGCGGCCACCGGCTGGTCCGCCTGTACCTTGCGGCGCACCCAGTGCAGGTCGAGCTTGATCGCGGTCAGGATCGCGCCGAGTTCGTCATGCAGTTCGCGCGCAAGGCGGGTCTTCTCGTCTTCGGTCACGCGCTGCAGGTGGCCCGCCAGCGCCGACAGCTGGCGCGTGCGCGCGCGCACCTTGCGGTCCAGCCGCACGCTTTCCTCTTCCAGCTGGGTGCGCACCGCCTCGGCCATCGCCAGCCGCTTGGCGTGGCCGATGCCGACCGCCATCAGCAGGATGATGTTGATGGCGGTAAGCAGGCCGATGCCGTAGCGCGACAGCTGCACGTCGTTCTCGGCGCCCTCGAGCCGGTGCGAGACCGCGCCGGCCTCCCGCGCCTGCAGCTGGTCGAGCCCGCGGCGCGCGTTGTCCATGGTCTGCTTGCCGTAGTCGGTGCGGATCAGGTCCAGCGCGACTTCCAGGTCGCGCTTGCCGTACACCAGCGTCAGCGCCATCTCGTTGAGCTTGCTGTTGACCAGCTTGGAGGTATCGCCGAACTGCTTCAGCCCTTCGGGGTCATTGGCGTAGCCCGCGCGGATCTGCGCCATCAGCTCGGCGATGCGCGGCAGCGCCTTGTAGTACGGCTCGAGGTAGCTTTCCTTGCCGGTCAGCAGGAAGCCGCGCTGGCCGGCCTCGGCATTGACCAGCTCGCCGTTGAGCGCGGCCAGCTCGGTCTGCAGGCGCTGCGAGCGGATCACGTCGGTATAGCTTTCGCGCAGGCGGATATTGCCGGTTTCCGACGCCACCAGTACCGCCAGGGTCAGCAGGATGCCGCCCGCGAGCAACAGCGTGTGAGGGAGAAATGACTGCTTGAACATGGGGCAATTCCTATGGTGAAGGCGCGCTCGCCCGCCGCGGCGCCAAGGGAGGGCCCATGGAATCACATCGACCGCCATGGGTCAACCCGGCGCCGGCTTTCCGCATCGCGTTTCGCGCCAGCGGCAGCCTCGGCGCGTGCGCGGCACGCGCTGCGCGGGGCCCGCGTGGCGCCCGGCAGGCGTTGTAGGACTTGGCTGACAGCGGAATCGGCTGCCTGTCGGTATTGGCACGAAGCGTGGCTTTCTACGATGAGGCTATGAGCTTGCACCCGTTGGCGCAAGCCTCACATGGGCCCAGCCAGTGCGCCTGGCCCGGTCCGAATCTTCGGGAGCCTAGCCATGCTGCAATATGCACTCGTATTTTTCGTCATCGCCCTGATCGCGGCGATT
This sequence comes from Cupriavidus neocaledonicus, assembly GCF_000372525.1. Classification (GTDB taxonomy): domain Bacteria; phylum Pseudomonadota; class Gammaproteobacteria; order Burkholderiales; family Burkholderiaceae; genus Cupriavidus; species Cupriavidus neocaledonicus. Next base: position 19,265 of record NZ_AQUR01000099.1, on the reverse strand, counting down.
TTCGGCTTCGGCGGGATTGCCGCCGGCGCCGTGGAAATCGCCAAGATCCTGTTCTTCATCTTCCTGGTCGTGGCGCTGGTTGCCGCGGTGATGGGACTCGTTCGCAGGGGACGGTAAGGCCGGCGCAAGCCGGCATCACGCCCTCGCCGACCCGAACCTGAGGAGACCGTATGCTGACGCAGAACCCCAAAGTCCGGAAGGAACTGAACCACCTGTCCGACAGTGCCGACAGTGCGATCCGCCATATCAAGCATGCCGCGCGCGATACGCGCGAGGCCGCGGCGCCGGTGTCCAGCGAAGTCAAGTCGCTGATCTCGCAGCTCGAGCACACCATCCAGGTGCTGGCGCGCGAGGGCTCTGCCGAGAGCCTCCAGGCCGGCCACCGCCTGCGTGAACGCGCCAGCGAGATGGCGCACCGCCTGCGCGCCCAGACTGCAGACGGCATGATGCGCGCGCGCGAACGCGTGGATGGCGCGGTGGTGCAGGCCCAGCACCGCGTGGCCGAATCGCCGCTGAAGGCGGTGGCGATTGCCGCCGCCGTCGGCGCGTTGATCGGGCTGCTGCTGGCCAATGGCCGGCACCATGCCGATGAGGAATAAGCGCGCGGATTAACCGACAACACCTGACGCGGAGATCCAGCTGGCGTGCCAGCCTGCTCCGCCGGAATTCCCCCCTTTCCGGAACCCTCGTCCGGAAGCCCGGTCGCCAGTCGTGGTGCCGGGTGTTTTTTTATCCGCGAGCCGTGGACCGGCGCGCAGCGGTGCTCAGCGCCTTGCGGCCGGCGGGCACGGCTCAGACGCCCCAGAGGACATTGACCCCTTCGCGCTGCGAGGCGCGCAGCATGTCGAGGAAGGGATAGGCGCGCTGCCCCAGGTGCAGCGGCTCTTCCTCTTCTTCGTCGGCATCGGGCCGGGCCTCGACCGCGGTGTCGGCGGGATGGGCGCGGCGCGCATCGGCCACGGCCGCTTCGAGCTTGTGGATCGCGTGCGGCAGTTCGTCGACGGTGATCACCCCCCGTTCCCCGAGATGCTTGCCGATGATGCCCAGGAGCGTCACGGCCAGATCCTTCATCATGATCAGGTCCTGCGCGGCGTGGGATTTGAAGGTGATCAGCATGATGGTTTTTCCTTTCACGGAGAACGGTGGGCGGCGTCCCCGGGGCGGGATGCCGCGCCGGTTCGGGCACGGTCTGGCACGGCCGCCGGAGCGGATTGGGGTCCGTGGCCGTCCTTGCGCATGATGTCAGCATAGCACCTGATAAAATTGCGCGTTCCCGATTCCCATGCCTGCACGCGGCGCGGCGTTGATTCGCCGTCACTTGCCGCGTTCGTGGCACCGGCGCGGCCCGCGGGGCCTGCGCCCGAATACCAGCCCACAGGGCTTCCGACATCCATGCTGCCTGTTCAGACCTCCAATCTTGCCGCCGCGTTCACCGATGCCGTGCGCGCGCTCGCCCCGGCCGATGCCACCTTGCCCGCCGTCACCTTCGAGCGGCCCAAGGTGGCCGCCCATGGCGACCTCGCCTGCAATGTCGCCATGCAGGTCGCGCGCGCGCTCAAGAGCAATCCGCGCGAGCTGGCGCAGCGCATCGTCGCCGCGGTGCAGGCCGATGCGCGTGCGCAGGCGCTGGTCGCGACCATGGAGATCGCCGGCCCCGGCTTCATCAACCTGCGCCTGACGCCGGCGGCCAAGGCCGACGTGCTGCGCGCGGTGCTGAACCAGGGCGATCACTACGGCGCACGAGAGCGCGGCATGCACGGCCAGGTGCTGGTCGAGTTCGTCTCGGCCAACCCGACCGGCCCGCTGCACGTCGGCCACGGCCGCCAGGCGGCGCTGGGCGATGCGCTCGCCAACCTGCTGTCGTGGCAGGGCTGGCACGTGCACCGCGAGTTCTACTACAACGACGCCGGCGTGCAGATCCAGACCCTGGCGCTGTCGGTGCAGGCGCGCGCGCGCGGCCTCAAGCCGGGCGACGCCAGCTGGCCGGAGGCGGCCTACAACGGCGACTACATCGCCGACATCGCCGCCGACTTCCTCGCCGGCAAGACCGTCAGCGCCTCCGACGGCGAGCCGGTGACCGCCTCGGGCAACGTCGAGGACATCGACTCGATCCGCAAGTTCGCCGTGACCTACCTGCGCAACGAGCAGGACATCGACCTGCAGGCCTTCGGCGTCAAGTTCGACCGCTATTACCTGGAGTCGTCGCTGTACAGCGACGGCCGCGTCGACGCCGCGGTGCAGTCGCTGATCGGTAAAGGCAAGACCTACGAGAGCGAGGGTGCGCTGTGGCTGCGCACCACCGACGACGGCGACGACAAGGACCGCGTGATGAAGAAGAGCGACGGCACCTATACCTATTTCGTGCCGGACGTGGCCTACCACACCACCAAGTGGGAGCGCGGCTTCACCAAGGTCATCAACGTGCAGGGCAGCGACCACCACGGCACCATCGCGCGCGTGCGCGCCGGCCTGCAGGGCCTGGACATCGGCATCCCGCAGGGCTATCCCGACTACGTGCTGCACAAGATGGTGACGGTGATGAAGAACGGCGAGGAGGTCAAGATCTCCAAGCGCGCCGGCTCCTACGTCACCGTGCGCGACCTGATCGAATGGTCCAACGGTGGCGACGAGACCATCCGCGGCTGCCTGGACGGCGGCGTGGCCGACTGGCCCGCGCACTTCACCCGCGGCCGCGACGCGGTGCGCTTCTTCCTGCTGTCGCGCAAGGCCGATACCGAGTTCGTGTTCGACGTCGACCTGGCGCTCAAGCAGAACGACGAGAACCCGGTGTACTACGTCCAGTACGCCCATGCCCGCATCTGCTCGATCTTCGAGTCTTGGGGCGGCGCGGACTGGGAAGCGCGCCTGGCCGAGCTGGCCGGCGCCGACCTGGCCGCCGTGACCGGCGCCGAAGCCAGCGCCCAGGCGCTGGCGCTGGGACAGCGCCTGGCCGAGTTCCCCGACATGCTGGCCGCGGCCGCGGCCGAACTGGCGCCGCATGCGGTGGCGTTCTACCTGCGCGACCTGGCCGGCGACTTCCACGCCTTCTACAACGCCGACCGCGTGCTGGTCGACGACGACGCCGTCAAGCGCGCCCGCCTGGCGCTGCTGGCCGCCACGCGCCAGGTGCTGCGCAACGGCCTGGCGGTGATCGGGGTGTCCGCCCCGCGCCGCATGTAAGCAGGCCGCCGGCGCCCGGCTCGCGCGCCGGGCGACGCCCGGGGCCAGCCGGCCCCGGGGACGATCCGGTGCGGCCGCCGGCGGCACTGGCTCTATAATCCCGGCATCACCGAAGAGGACTTCATGCAACAGCAACGCAAGCGCGAGTCGCGCAATGTCCGCCGCAGCCAGCAGCGCGGCGGTACGTTCCTGGGCCTGGTGCTCGGGCTGATCGTCGGGCTGGCCATCGCCGTGGTGGTCGCCCTGTACATCACCAAGTCGCCGACGCCGTTCCAGCAGAAGCACGCCCCCCGGCCGAGCGAGCCGGGCAACGTCGCCAGCCAGCTGCCGTCCCCGGCCCAGCGCGCCGACGAAGGCCCGAGCGACCCCAACAAGCCGCTGTGGAGCAAGACCCCGGCCAAGCCGGTGGGCCAGGCGCCCGAGCCGGAGCCGAAGCAGAACGGCCAGCCGCCGGTGGCGGCGCGCCCGGCGGAGAAGCCGCTGGACAAGCCGGTCGAGAAGCCGGTCGAGAAGCCGGCTGACAAGCCGCTCGCCACCAAGCCCGCCGAGAAGCCGGTGTCCGACCCGATCGCCGAGATCGCCCAGGCCGACGCGCACAAGGTGGGCTACCTGCTGCAGGTAGGCGCATTCCGCTCGTCGGACGACGCCGACCGCCAGAAGGCCAACCTGGCGATGCAGGGCTTCGAGGCCCGCATCACCGAGCGTGACGTCAACGGCGTCAAGATGTACCGGGTGCGCCTGGGGCCCTTCAACCGCATCGAAGACATGAACAAGGCACGCGACCGGCTGCAGTCGTCCGGTTTCGAGGCCTCGGTGATCCGCTTTACCAAGCAGTAGGCGGACCAGCAGGCGGCACCGCTTAATACCCGGTAACCGCCGCAACGCCGCAGCAACAGGTTCCGCCATAAGCGGCGGGGGCGCCGATGAACCGGGTGCCGCCGCCGCTGTCATACGCTCATCGTCCAAACCGCAAGGCCGTTCACAAATGAAAAAACTCGCCGCACTGTTCGCCATGTTCGCCGCCGTGGGCGGCCTGCTGATGTCCGCCCCGTCGCACGCGGCACCCACCGAAGGCAAGGAGTACCAGGTCCTGAAGACGCCCCAGCCGGTCGCGGCGGGCAAGATCGAGGTGACCGAGTTCTTCTGGTATGGCTGCCCGCACTGCTATGACTTCGAGCCCGACCTGGAAGCCTGGGTCAAGAAGCAGGGCGGCAATGTGGTGTTCAAGCGCGTGCCGGTCGCGTTTCGCGACGACCTGCTGCCGCACACCAAGATCTTTTACGCGCTGGAAGCCATCGGCAAGCTCGATGCCATGCACAACAAGGTCTTCAGCGCCATCCACGTGGACCGCAAGCGCCTGACCGACCCCAACGAGATCGCCGATTTCATGGCCAAGAACGGCGTCGACCGCAAGGCCTTCCTGGATGCGTACAACTCGTTCACGGTGACGACCAACTCGCAGCGCGCCAACAAGATCGCCGACGCCTACAAGATCGACGGCGTGCCGACCGTGGTGGTGCAGGGCAAGTACGTGACCTCGCCGTCGATCGCCGGCAACAAGCAGGGCGCGGTGCAGACCATGGATTACCTGGTGGAGCAGATCAAGGCGAAGAAGATGTGATGAGGGTTTGCTCCCCTCTCCCGCCGGGAGAGGGGCCGGGGTGAGGGCAGGCGCGGGCATACCGCAGGCGCGTACTCCGTGGGTGCCGCCCGGCCCTCACCCCAACCCTCTCCCGCAAGCGGGAGAGGGAGTACACAGGCAGGATGTTAAGGACCTGTGGCAGGCCAAGCGGCTGGTATCCTGTACCAGCCGTTTTTTATTTCCGACCGCACTCGTTCCCTCATGCGTCCCCTCAAAGTCTTCCTCACCGGCGCCTCCAGCGGCCTGGGCCAGGCGCTCGCGCGCGAATACGCCGCGCAGGGCGCCATCCTCGGCCTGGTGGCGCGGCGCGAGGACGCGTTGCGCGAGTTCGTGGCGACGCTGCCCGACCCGGGCGCGGTGCGAATCTATGGCGCCGACGTGCGCGATGCCGACGCGATGGCGCGCGCGGCGGCAGACTTCATGGGACAGTTCGGCTGCCCGGATGTGGTGATCGCCAATGCCGGGGTCTCGGTCGGCACCGTCGCCAGCGAGCGCGAGGACCTGGATGCCTTCCGCCAGGTCATGGATACCAACTGGTTCGGCGTGCTGACCACCTTCCAGCCTTTCCTGCACGCGATGCAGGCGCGCGAGCCCGGCCATTTCGGCCGGCGCGGCACGCTGGTGGGCATTGCCAGCGTGGCGGGGGTGCGCGGGCTGCCGGGCGCGGGGGCCTACAGCGCTTCCAAGTCGGCGGTGATCAAGCTGCTCGAAAGCCTGCGGCTGGAGCAGCGCCGGCACGACATCCGCGTGGTCACGATCGCGCCCGGTTATATCCGCACGCCGATGACCGCGCACAACCCGTACCGCATGCCGTTCCTGACCGATGCCGACGTGTTCGCGCGCAAGGCCGTGCGCGTGATCGCGGCGGGCCGGCGCTTCCGCGTGATCCCGTGGCCGATGGGCGTGGTGGCGGCGCTGCTGCACGTGATGCCGCGCTGGCTGTACGACGCGCTTGCCGCGGGCGCACCGCGCAAGCCGCGTCGTGCCGACGCATCCGGGGAGCCCTGAGATGTGGCGCGACGCCATCGGCCAGCAGCATGCCGCCGCCACGGGCGTGGTGCGGATTGCCTCGCTGGTGCCGTCGGTGACCGAGCTGCTGTTCGCGCTCGGGCTGGCGCGACAGATGGTGGCGCGCACCGGCTTCTGCATCCACCCGGAACCGGCGGTGCGCGCCGTGCCCAAGGTGGGCGGCACCAAGGACGTCAACGTGGCGCGGCTGCGCGCGCTGGCGCCCACGCATGTGGTGGTCAATATCGACGAGAACCGGCGCGAGACCGTGGACGAGATCCGCGACTTCGTTCCCAACGTGATCGTCACCCATCCGTGCGCGCCCGAGGACAACTTCGGGCTGTACCGGCTGCTGGGCGGCATCTTCGGCTGCCATGCCGAGGCCGAGGCGCTGTGCGCGGCGCTGCAGGCGCAGCTGGATGCGATCCGCGTGCGGCCATGGCCGGCGCGCCGGGTGCTGTATGCGATCTGGCAGGACCCGTGGATGACGGTGTCGCGCGATACCTATATCAGCCGCATGCTGGCGCTGGCCAACTGGCAGACCTGGCCTGGCGGCGCGGACAGCGTACAGGCTTGCGCAGGCGGCGACTGCAGCCGTCCGAATGCGCCCGGCGAGCGCTATCCGACCTTCCGCTGGAGCGACGCGCTGGTGCGCGAGCTCGACCTGGTGCTGCTGTCGACCGAGCCCTATCGCTTTACCGAAGACCACGCCGACGCGCTCGAGCGCCAGCTCGGCAAGCCGGTGCTGCTGGTCGACGGCGAGATGCTGTCGTGGTACGGCAGCCGCGCCGTCGACGGGGTGCGCTACCTGGCGGCGCTGGCGGCCGCCAGCTGAAGCGCTCAGGCGGCGCGGAAGCGGATCACGCCGTCGTCGCCGGTTTCGCGCACCAGCTCGCCGCGGTGCCACAGGCAGTGCAGGTGCGCCAGCGACTCGCCCATGGCGAAGGTCATCTGGTGGATGTCGAACTGGCGCTTGAAGATCACGCCGACGATGTCGTGCGCGCTGCAGGGTTTGGCGCGGCACGCCTCCAGCGTTTCGGCGAGGCGGTCGGCATGGTGCTCGCGCAGCTGCATGATGCGGGTATGCAGGTTGCGGAACGGGCGGCCGTGCGACGGCAGGATCAGCACGTCCTGCGGCAGCGGCTCGTACTTGCCCAGCGAATCCAGGTAGAGCTGCAGCGAATTGGCCTCGGGCTCCATGTCGAACACGCTGACATTGGTCGAAATGCGCGGCAGCACCATGTCGCCGGAGACCAGCACATTGGTGGCGGCGTTATACAGCGCCACATGCTCTGGCGAATGGCCGAAGCCGGTGATCACGCGCCAGCCGGAGGTGGCCGGATCGGTGCCGATCCGCACCGTGTCGCCTTCCATCAGGCGGCGGTATTGGCTCGGCAGGTCGGGCACCAGCGACGGGTAGTAGGTCTTGCGCGCGCGCAGCTTTTCCTGGCTGTCGGGATCGGTCAGGCCGTGCACCGCGAAATGCGCGGCAGCCGCTTCGCCGCCGGCGCTGGAGCCGGCGCCGGTGCCGCTGCCCATCACGCGCGCGCTCATGTAGTCGCCCAGGCTCATCCACAGGCGCACGTCGAACCGCCGGCACAGCCAGTGCGCCAGGCCGACGTGGTCGGGATGGCTGTGCGTGACCAGCACGCGCACCACCGGCAGGCCTTCCAGCTCGTTGGCGAAGATCGTTTCCCAGTGGCCCTTGATGACATCGTTGGTGATGCCGCAGTCGATGATGGTCCAGCCGTCGCGCCCGTCCAGGCGGTCGCGCAGCAGCCACAGGTTGATGTGGTCGAGCGCGAACGGCAGCGGCATGCGCAGCCAGTAGACGCCGGGGGCGACTTCCTGCCTGGCGCCGGGCGCGGGCATGGTATCGCCGAACGGGTATTGGAGCTGGTGTTCGAGTGCGTTCATGAGGAGTCTCGTGGTCGAAGCCTGGCGGCGGGACGCGGGCTTTCTCGTTTTGCCGGCACGTCCCTGAGCTGCGCCAGGGGCGTGCAAGCACCGGTTGCCAGCCGATCTGGTTGACGCTAACGTAAACGTCAATCATACGGGTTCGTGTCCATCTTAAGCGAAAACTTGACTTCGCAACGAACGACCGTTCACTTTCTTTGGTCAGGCCATGTCAGCGACGCCAGCGGCGGCTTCCGCCACCTACACCATTACCGACCTCGCGCGTGAGTTTGACGTCACGCCGCGTGCCATCCGCTTCTACGAGGACCAGGGCCTGCTGTCGCCGCAACGCGAGGGACCGGGAGGGCGCAAACGCGTTTACAACGGCCGTGAGCGGACCCGGCTGAAGCTGACGCTGCGCGGCAAGAGGTTGGGGCTTACTCTCAACGAGATCCGCGAAATCCTTGATCTCTACGAATCGCCGCGCGATACCGCGCCGCAGCTGGACCGGTTCCTGGTCGCGCTTGCGGCACACCGGCGCACGCTCGAGCGACAGATGGAGGACCTGCAGGCGCAACTGGCCGAGATCGACCAGCATGAGCGCCAGTGCAGGGCCCTGCTGGCGGCGCAGAGCGGCGACAATGGGCCGGACCAGACCCATGCCGCGTGAGCGGCACCTGCGCACGCGTCCGTGCGATCCGGCATTGACGTTTACGTAAACGTAAATAGAATAGCCGGGCAGCGCATTGGCCGTGCGCTGTCCGTCCAGACAGGCCCCACACCGGAACCCGCCATGACCGCCTCCCTTGCCCATGCCGTGCCCGCTGAACCGGAACCGCTGTCCGCCGCGCGCGCGGGCGCCATCGCCACCAGCTTCTCGCGCCAGGGGCTGATGCGGACCTTCGGCGCCGAGCTGGCGCGCGTGCAGCGCGGCGAGGTCGAGCTGGCGATGCCGTGGTCCGAGGACGTGACCCAGCAGCACGGCTTTTTCCACGGCGGCGTGGTCGGCGCGCTGGCCGACAGCGCCTGCGGCTATGCCGCGCTGACGCTGGTCGGCGAGGATGAGGCGGGCCTGACCGCCGAGTACAAGATCAACCTGCTGTCCCCCGCCCAGGGCGAACGCCTGGTGGCGGTGGGACGGGTGCTCAAGCCCGGGCGCACGCTGATCGTGGCGCAGGGCGATGTCTACGTCGAGCAGCAAGGCCGCCGCAAGCCGGTGGCGACCATGCTGATGACGCTGTGCGTGGTCAAAACGCTGGGCCACGTCTGAACCGATCGATCCGGCGACCCCGGGAACCCTTCGACACACCGACACACCGATTCCTACAGGAGACCATCATGACTGAATTGCCAGGCCTGAAATTCGATCTGGGCGAAGACATCGAAATGCTGCGCGGCGCCGTGCGCGACTGGGCCCAGGCCGAACTGGCTCCGCGCGCGGCCGAGATCGACCGCACCGACCAGTTCCCGATGGACGCCTGGAAAAAGATGGGCGACCTGGGCGTGCTCGGCATTACCGTGGCCGAGGAATACGGCGGCGCCAACATGGGCTACCTGGCCCACATGATCGCGATGGAGGAAATCAGCCGCGCCTCGGCCTCGGTGGGCCTGTCGTACGGCGCGCATTCCAACCTGTGCGTGAACCAGATCCATCGCAACGGCACGCCGGCACAGAAGGCGAAGTACCTGCCCAGGCTGGTCTCGGGCGAATGGATCGGCGCGCTGGCGATGAGCGAGCCCAACGCCGGCTCCGACGTGGTCAGCATGAAGCTGCGCGCGCAACGGAAGGGCGACCGCTACGTGCTCAACGGCACCAAGATGTGGATCACCAACGGCCCGGACTGCGACGTGCTGGTGGTCTACGCCAAGACCGAGCCCGAGCTGGGCGCGCGCGGCATGACCGCCTTTATCGTCGAGAAGGGCATGAAGGGCTTCTCGGTGGCGCAGAAGCTGGACAAGCTGGGCATGCGCGGCTCGCACACCGGCGAGCTGGTGTTCGAGGACGTGGAAGTGCCGGCCGAGAACATCCTCGGTGCCGAGAACGGTGGCGCCAGGGTGCTGATGAGCGGCCTGGACTACGAGCGCGCGGTGCTGTCCGGCGGCCCGGTCGGCATCATGCAGGCGTGCATGGACGTGGTCACGCCGTATATCCACGACCGCAAGCAGTTCGGCCAGAGCATCGGCGAATTCCAGCTGATCCAGGGCAAGGTGGCCGACATGTACACCACGCTGCAGGCGGCGCGCAGCTACCTGTACACGGTAGGGAAGAACCTGGACGCGCTCGGCAGCGACCACGTGCGCCAGGTGCGCAAGGACTGCGCCGCGGTGATCCTGTACACCGCGGAGAAGGCCACCTGGATGGCGGGCGAAACCGTGCAGATCCTGGGCGGCAACGGCTATATCAACGAGTACCCGGCCGGGCGCCTGTGGCGCGACGCCAAGCTGTACGAGATCGGCGCCGGCACCTCGGAGATCCGCCGCATGCTGATCGGGCGCGAGCTGTTCGCGGAAACCATGTAACGGTGCGCCGGGGCGCCGGAATCACCTCCGGCGTCCCCGGGCATCCGGGGCCCTGGGCCAGAACCCATTTACAATCTCATTACCCGTCGCAAGACCGTCACGTAGTCGTCCCCGTCGACCCATGTCCCACTTCCCCAAACTGCTCTCCTCGCAGATTGCCTACGATGTGGCGAGAACGATGCTCGACGGGTTCGACAAGCACTACCGCCTGTTCCGCGAGGTCAGCCACGAGGCCAAGCTGAAGTTCGAGGCCGGCGACTGGCACGGGCTGCAGCAGATCCAGCGCGACCGCATCGCCTTCTACAACGAGCGCGTGCGCGAATCCAGCGTGATCCTGGAAGACGAGTACGACGCCGAGAACATCGAGGACGAGATCTGGCAGCAGATCAAGCTGCACTACATCGGGCTGCTGACCAACCACCACCAGCCCGAGCTGGCCGAGACCTTCTTCAACTCGGTGTGCACGCGCATCCTGCACCGCTCTTACTTCAACAACGACTTCATCTTCGTGCGCCCGGCGATCTCGACCGAGTACATCGAGAACGAGGAATCGCCCACGCGCCCGACCTTCCGCGCCTACTATCCGGGCAGCCGCGAAGGCATGGCCGCGTGCTTCGAGCGCATCGTCCACAATTTCCAGCTGGAGCGCCCGTTCGAGGACCTGCAGCGCGACATCGGCTACGTGGTGCGCGCCGTCGGCGAGCATTTCGGCGACCTGCGCATCGCGCCGAATTTCCAGATCCATACGCTGTCGTCGCTGTTCTTCCGCAACAAGGCGGCCTTTATCATCGGTCGCATCCTCAACGGCGACCGCACCTTCCCGCTGGCGATCCCGATCCTGCACGGGCCCTCGGGCAAGCTGGTGCTCGACACCGTGCTGCTGAAGAAGGAACAGCTGCTGATCCTGTTCTCGTTCACGCATTCCTACTTCATGGTCGACATGGAGATCCCGTCGGCCTACGTGACTTTCCTGCGCGACATCATGCCGCGCAAGCCGCGCGCGGAGATCTATACCTCGCTGGGCCTGCAGAAGCAGGGCAAGAACCTGTTCTACCGCGATTTCCTGCACCACCTGCAGCATTCGTCGGACAAGTTCATCGTCGCTCCCGGCATCCGCGGGCTGGTGATGCTGGTGTTCACGCTGCCGTCGTACCCGTACGTGTTCAAGGTGATCCGCGATGTTTTCCCCGCGCCCAAGGAAACCACGCGCGAGCTGGTCAAGTCGAAGTACCAGCTGGTCAAGCAGCACGATCGCGTCGGCCGCATGGCGGATACGCTGGAATATTCCGACGTGGCGTTTCCGCTGTCGCGCTTCGACGATGCGCTGGTGCGCGAGTTCGAGCAGCATGCCCCGTCGATGATCGAATACCAGCGCGCCAAGGACGGCGACGAAGAGATCGTGGTGCGCCACGTCTATATCGAGCGCCGCATGACGCCGCTGAACATCTACCTGCAGGAGGGTTCCGACGCGCAGGTCGAGCACGGCGTGCTCGAGTACGGCAACGCGATCAAGGAACTGATCGCCGCGAACATCTTCCCGGGCGACATGCTGTACAAGAACTTCGGCGTCACGCGCCACGGCCGCGTGGTGTTCTACGACTACGACGAGATCGAGTACCTGACCGACTGCAACATCCGCCACGTGCCGCAGCCGCGCAACGAGGAAGAGGAAATGTCGGGCGAAGTCTGGTACACCGTGCGTCCGCACGACATCTTTCCCGAGACCTTCCGCACCTTCCTGCTGGGCGATCCGCGCGTAGGCGCGGCGTTCCTGCGGCACCATGCGGATTTTTTTGACCCTGCCATGTGGCAGAGCCACAAGGACCGGCTGCTGGCCGGACATGTCCATGACTTTTTTGCCTATCACGCTTCAGAGCGGTTCATTCACCGCTACGGCGCCGAGCCGTCCGTCAATCAGCCCCACCCCCAGCCCGCTGCCGGCCCTGCAAGGAGAGTCGCATGAATGACGCCATCGCCCAGCTGTTCCGCAACAACCGTGACTGGGTCGACCGCGTCAATGCGGAAGATCCGGCCTTCTTCACCCGCCTGGCCAACCAGCAGGCGCCGGAATACCTGTGGATCGGCTGCTCCGATTCGCGCGTGCCGGCCAACCAGATCCTGGGCCTGGCGCCGGGCGAGGTGTTCGTCCACCGCAACATCGCCAACGTGATCGCGCACAGCGACCTGAACGCGCTGTCGGTGATCCAGTTCGCGGTGGAAGTGCTCAAGGTGCGCCATATCACCGTGGTGGGCCACTACGGCTGCGGCGGCGTCAAGGTGGCGCTCAAGCGCGAGCGCATCGGCCTGGCCGACAACTGGCTGCGCCACGTGCGCGACGTGGCCGACAAGCATGAGTCCTACCTCGGCACCATCCTGCGCGAGGAAGACGCCCATACCCGGCTGTGCGAGCTCAACGTGATCGAGCAGGTCAACAACGTCTGCCAGACCACCGTGATCCAGGACGCCTGGGCCCGCGGCCAGGCCATCACCGTGCACGGCTGGATCTACGGCGTGTCCGACGGCCTGCTGCGCGACCTGGGCATGGCCGCCAGCAACAACGACGAGCTGCACGAGCAGCTGGCCGCGGCCTACCGCCAGTACGGCGAGCCGCCGCAGGCGTCGATCCGCTGACCCGTCTATCCGCCACCACCGATACCTAGCTACCGATCCAGGAGACCCGACATGGAAGAGATCGTCATCGTTTCAGCCGCCCGCACGCCGATGGCTGCGTTCCAGGGCGAATTCGCCAGCGTCACCGCGCCGCAGCTGGGCGCCGTGGCCATCCGCGCGGCGGTCGAGCGCGCCGGGCTCAAGCCCGAGCAGGTAGAGGAAGTGGTGTTCGGCTGCGTGCTGCCGGCAGGGCAGGGCCAGGCTCCGGCGCGCCAGGCCGCGCTCGGCGCGGGCCTGCCGCTGGGCACGGGCTGCACCACCGTCAACAAGATGTGCGGCTCGGGCATGCGCGCGGCCATGACCGTCTATGACGGCCTGGTCGCGGGCTCGTTCGAGATCGCGGTCGCCGGCGGCATGGAAAGCATGACCAATGCGCCGTACCTTATCCCCAAGGGCCGCGGCGGCTACCGCATCGGCCACGGCATGATCTACGACCACATGATGCTGGACGGCCTGGAAGACGCGTATGACAAGGGCCGCGCCATGGGCACCTTCGGCGAGGACTGCGCCGCCAAGTACGGATTCACGCGCCAGCAGCAGGACGAGTTCGCGATGGAAAGCGTGCGCCGCGCGCAGCAGGCTACCGAGAACGGCGATTTCCGCTGGGAGATCGCGCCGGTAACGGTATCGGGCAAGGGCGGAGACACCGTGATCGACACCGACGAAGGCCCGCGCCGCATCAAGCTCGACAAGATCCCGTCGCTCAAGCCGGCGTTTGCCAAGGACGGCACCATCACCGCGGCCTCGTCGTCGTCGATCAACGACGGCGCCTCGGCACTGGTGATGATGCGCGCCGCCACGGCGAAAAAGCTGGGCCTGCAGCCGATCGCCCGCATGCTGGGCCACACCACCCATGCGCAGGCGCCGGGCTGGTTTACCACCGCGCCGGTCGAGGCCATCGCCAAGCTGTATCGCAAGCTCGACTGGAACACCGACAGCGTCGACCTGTTCGAGATCAACGAGGCCTTCGCCGTGGTGCCGATGGCGGCCATGCACGACCTCAAGATCCCGCGCGACAAGGTCAACATCCACGGCGGCGCCTGCGCGCTGGGCCACCCGATCGGCGCCTCGGGCGCGCGCATCATGACCACGCTGATCGGCGCGCTGCGCAAGACCGGCGGCAGGCGCGGCGTGGCGAGCCTGTGCATCGGCGGCGGCGAGGCGACGGCGGTGGGGATCGAGATCCTGTAACGCCCCACGCTCACCGCTTGTGTTCTCCCCTCTCCCGCTCGCGGGAGAGGGGCGGGGGTGAGGGCCAGCGCGTGCCAAGCACGACCAGCTTCACTTGGTGGTAACGCCCACCCTCACCCCAACCCTCTCCCGCAAGCGGGAGAAGGAGCAAGACCGATGCTGAACCCGCAGCCGGCGTTACCCGACGCCGGCCAGTTCCAGAAAGGAGGCCCACCCTTGCCAACCGCCCTCATCCTAGGTGCCTCGCGCGGCATCGGCCTTGAATTCGTGCGCCAGTACCGTGCCGACGGCTGGCGCGTCATCGCGGCGGCGCGCACGCCCGAAGGCGTCGGTGCGCTGGAGGCGCTCGGCGCCGAGGCGCACCAGGCCGACCTGTCCGATGCCGGCGCGGTGGCGGGCCTGGGCTGGAAGCTCGATGGCGAGGCGCTCGACGTCGCGATCTACAACGCCGGCGTGATGGGGCCGCGCACCGAGAGCGCGCAACCGGTCACGCCGCCGGAGTTCGATCGCGTCATGCATGTCAACGTGCTCGGGCCGATGATGGCGCTGCCGTTGCTGCTGCCCTATGTCGAGGCCGGGCAGTCCGGCCATGGCGGCGTGCTGGCGGTGCTGTCCTCGCGCATGGGCAGCATCGGCGCGATGGAGCACAGCACCAGCTGGCTGTACCGCGTCAGCAAGGCGGGCGCCAACGCCGCGCTGCGCGCGGTGGCGCTGGATGCGCGCCACGCCACCTGCGTCGCGCTGCACCCGGGCTGGGTCAAGACCGACATGGGCGGCCAGGAAGCCGACCTGACCGTGCAGCAGAGCGTCAAGGGCATGCGCCAGGTGCTGGCCAGCGTCAAGCGCCGCGACAACGGCACCTTCCACAACTACGACGGCACCCCCATCCCCTGGTAAAGGGCGCCCGTACACTTCATCACCGAACCGACATGCTGCTGACCCCCGAACAGGAAATGATCCGCGACGCCGTGCGCCAGTTCGCGCAGGAAGTGATCGCGCCGCAGGCCGCGCAGTGGGACCGCGACAAGACCTTCCCCAAGGACGTGCACCGCGAGCTGGCGGCGCTGGGTGCCTATGGCGTGGCGGTGCCGGAGCAGTATGGCGGCGCCGGGCTCGATTACCTGTCGCTGGCGCTGATCCTGGAAGAGATCGCGGCGGGCGACGGCGGCACCTCCACCGTCATCAGCGTCAATAACTGCCCGGTGTGCAGCATGCTGATGTCGTTCGCGAGCGAGGCGCAGAAGCAGCAGTGGCTGGTGCCGCTGGCGCGCGGCGAGATGCTGGGCGCGTTCTGCCTGACCGAGCCGCACGTCGGCTCCGATGCCTCGGCGCTGCGCACCAGCGCGGTCCGCGACGGCGACCACTACGTGCTCAACGGCGTCAAGCAGTTCATCACCAGCGGCCAGAACGCCGACGTGGCGATCGTGCTGGCGGTGACCGACAAGGCCGCCGGCAAGCGCGGCATCAGCGCCTTCATCGTGCCGACCTCGACCCCGGGCTACGTGGTGGCGCGGCTCGAGGACAAGCTCGGCCAGCATTCGTCGGACACCGCGCAGATCCTGTTCGAGGATTGCCGCGTGCCGGCCGCCAACCTGCTCGGCGACGAAGGCGGCGGCTACAAGATGGCGCTGTCGGGGCTGGAGGGCGGCCGCATCGGCATCGCCTCGCAGAGCATCGGCATGGCGCGCGCCGCGTTTGAAGCGGCGCTTGCGTATGCCAAGGAACGCGAGAGTTTCGGCCAGCCGCTGTTCCAGCACCAGGCGGTGCAGTTCCGCCTGGCCGAGATGGCCACGCGCATCGACGTCGCGCGCCAGATGGTGTGGCACGCCGCCGCGCTGCGCGATGCCGGCCGCCCGTGCCTGAAGGAGGCGGCGATGGCCAAGCTGTTCGCCAGCGAGATGGCCGAGCGGGTCAGCTCCGACGCGATCCAGGTGTTCGGCGGCTACGGCTACGTCAGCGACTTCCCGGTCGAGCGCATCTACCGCGACGTGCGCGTGTGCCAGATCTACGAGGGCACCAGCGACATCCAGAAGATCCTGATCGCGCGCGCGCTGGCCTAGCGCCGCCATTTGCGCGTACGATGAGCAGGCGTGCCGCGCCGGCGTCACGTCTTCCCGCAACCGGACCTGCCACCACAAGAATAGGGCCCCCGACATGACCGCAGCGATCGACTTCTATTTTGATTTCTCTTCGCCGTACGGCTACTTCGCCAGTACCCGTATCGACGACCTGGCGCAGAAGTACGGGCGCAACGTCGCCTGGCATCCGATCCTGCTGGGCGTGGTGTTCAAGACCACCGGCGCATCGCCGCTGCCGCAGCTGCCGCTCAAGGGCGACTACAGCTGGCGCGACTTCGAGCGCACCGCGCGCTTCCACGGCATCGACTACAAGCGCCCAACCCATTTCCCGCTGCCGACCACGCATGCCGCGCGCGCCATGCTGTGGCTGCAGAACCATCACGGCGATGACCTCGCCGCGGCCTTCGCCAGGTCCGTGTACCGCGCCCTGTTCGTCGACGACATCAACATCGCCGAGCCGGCGGAGATCATGAAGCTGGCCGAGCCGCTGGGCGTGGACGTGCAGGCGCTCGATGCCGGCGCCACCAGCTACCAGATCAAGGACCAGCTCAAGGCCGAGATCGACGTGGCGATGGCCAAGGGCGTGTTCGGCTCGCCCTTCGTCATCGTCGACGGCGAGCCGTTCTGGGGCTTCGACCGCTTCGACCAGATCGAGGCCCACCTGAAGAGCCGCCGCCAGACCGAACTCCGGGCCGTGCCCAACCCCGATACCAAGGAAAAGAAACCCGCATGACTGCAGCAACCCCCGGCCATTCCGGCCGCTTCGATTGTGTGATCTTCGATTGCGACGGCGTGCTCGTCGACAGCGAGCCCATCGTCAACCGCGTGCTCAACCAGATGCTGAACGAGCTCGGCATCGAGATCTCGCTGGAAGACTCCACGCGCCTGTTCCTGGGCCGCGCGGTGCGCGAAGAGCTCGACATGATCGAACGCATGCGCGGCGCGCCGCTGCCCGAGAACTGGCTCTCGACCTGGCTCGCGCGCCGCAATGCGGTGCTGGAAGAAGAGGTCGCGGCGGTGGCGCATGTGCGCGAGGCCATCCGCGCGGTCGCCGCCACCGGCATGCCGGTGTGCGTGGCGTCGGGCGCGGACCGCGTCAAGGTCAAGCTGCAGCTGACCAAGACCGGGCTGGTCGAGCTGTTCCAGCAAGACCAGCGCGAGCATATCTTCTCGGCCACCGAAGTGGCGCGCAGCAAGCCGGCGCCGGACGTGTACCTGCTGGCCGCGCGCACCATGGGCGTCGAGCCCGCGCGCTGCGCCGTGGTGGAGGACAGCCCGACCGGCGTGACCGCGGGCGTGGCGGCCGGCATGACGGTGTTCGGCTACGCCGCGCGCAACGATGCCGCGCAGCTGCGCGAGGCCGGCGCGCGCATCATCTTCACCGATATGCGCGAGCTGCCGGAGCTGGTGGGATGACGGGCATGAAGGCGGCGAAGGCAACCAGGGCGGCACAGCGTCTGCGCAAGGCCGGCCCGCAGCCGTGCCCGTGCGGCAGCGCTGACTATGACGCCTGCTGCGGCCGCTTTCATCGCGGCGAGGCGCTGCCGCCCAATGCCGAGGCGCTGATGCGCTCGCGCTACAGCGCCTATGTGCTGAACGATATCGACTGGCTGCGCCAGACCTGGCATGCGTCCACCTGCCCGGCCGACCTGGTGCCGGACACCGCGACGCGCTGGCTCGGCCTGGCGGTCAAGGCGCATGCGCAGCAGGACGACACCCATGCCGAAGTGGAATTCGTGGCGCGCTACAAGGTAGGCGGGCGCGCCTGGCGGCTGCATGAGCGCAGCCGCTTTGTCTGCGAGGCGCGCGCCCCGGGCGAGGCGCCGCGCTGGCTTTATGTGGATGGCGACATCATCGGGGAGAAACCATGAGCACCGACAAGCAGAACGAACCCGAGTACCTGCTGTATTGCTTTGCCCAGTCCGGCAACGCCTACAAGGTGGCGCAGCTGCTGGAAACCGTCGGCGTGCAGCGCGGCCAGTCGTTGTGGCGGGCGCGCTTTGTCGATTTCTTCAACGGCGAGACCCGCACCCCGGAATACCGCGCCATCAACGTGATGGGCGAGGTGCCGGTGCTGGAGTTCGGCGGCCAGCGCCTGTCGCAGTCCGGCGCCATCCTCGAGACGCTGGCCGCGCGCCTGGATGCGTTCGGCCCGCGCAACGAAGCCGAGCGCGCCGAGGTGCTGCGCTGGCTGCTGTTCGACAACCACAAGTTCACCTCGTACACCGCCACCTACCGCTTCATGCGCACCTTCGCCAGGTCGCCCGATCCCGCCGTGCTGGATTTCTTCCGCGCGCGCTGCGAAGGCGCGTGGAACGTGCTCAACGCACACCTGGCCGGACGTGACTTCGTGCTGGGCGAGCGCGCCACCATCGCCGACTTCTCGCTGGCGGGCTACGTCTTCTTCGATGACGAGATCGGCGTGCACTGGCGCAAGGAATATCCGCATATCCACGCGTGGACCGAGCGCTTCCGCGCCCTGCCGGGCTGGAAGCATCCCTATGCGCTGATGCCCGGGCATCCGTTGCCGAAGGCAGCCGGCTGAGTCCGGCCGCCACGGCACAGCATCAGGCGGCCCCCAACCTTATCTGCCAGCAAGAGACTCCGAGATGCCCACGCTCGAAAGCAAACTCAACGCCCGCGCCGAATCCTTCAAGGCCAATGCCGAGGCCATGCGCGCGCTGGTGGCCGACCTGAAGGCGAAGATCGCGAAGCTGGCCGAAGGCGGCGGCGCGGCGGCGCGCGACAAGCACCTGGCACGCGGCAAGCTGCTGCCGCGCGAGCGCGTGCAGCAGCTGCTCGACCCCGGCACGCCGTTCCTGGAGCTGTCGCAGCTGGCCGCGTACGACATGTACGACGATGCCGCGCCCGGCGCCGGCATCATCACCGGCATCGGCCGCGTCGCTGGCCAGGAATGCGTGATCGTCTGCAACGACGCCACCGTCAAGGGCGGCACGTATTACCCGATGACGGTCAAGAAGCATGTGCGCGCGCAGGAGATCGCCGAGGAAAACCACCTGCCGTGCATCTACCTGGTCGACTCGGGCGGCGCCAACCTGCCCAACCAGGACGAGGTCTTC
>NZ_AQUR01000098.1 GCF_000372525.1 Cupriavidus neocaledonicus | reverse complement strand
TAGCACGCGCTCTTCGATGGCAGCTGGAGTTCGACCGGGAGAGCTATGTGGACGCCGAGTTCGGTCGTCCAGATCCTCTCGATTCAACCACTTATAACCGGTCTTCCGACTGATGCAGAAGCGGCGGCAAAGCTCCGCAATGTTGGCGTCCGCCTGGCGTGCCAGGCGGACGAACTCTTCTCTTTGCTGCTTCACGGTGGTTTGGCTCCAGGGCAACGTTATCCTCCCGCTGACTAAGCGGGAAAAGTGTTACCCATGTCCTGGCACACCTGTTACCTATGTCCCCGGTCTATACAGCCTGCGGGAGAGGGGCGGGGGAGAGGGCCGGCGCATCCACGAAGTCAACCGCATCAACACCTGCGGACCCCACCATCCCCGGCCATCCGACGATGATCGCTCTTTTAAGAGTTTGCCCATACTCGCCCTTGTTGCCCCTCTTCATACTGGGTTCGTCGCTGCGTCGTGGCGATCGGGTTTAGCAGCCCGGAGAGAGAGCCGAACGTTTGCCTTCTGGCGGTATCCTTACGTCCGCTGTGCCTGCGCACGCCCCTTCTTTGGGCGGGCCCTGGCAGGGGAGCCTTCGGGCTCGCCGGCTTTCGGCTCTTTCCCGGTCTGCTAACCCTGCCTTGCGCCCGCCCACCCCTATCAGCAACCGGGGAGCGGGACTGAACCTGTATGGATAAGGGGGCATTCCCATGCTTCATTTCTTACTTGCCCATTCTGGGCGATTGGCGATCTTCAGTACCTTCACAATGCAGCAGCTTGCGCGGGGCGCGTATGTGGAGGTGTGCCATGTATAGCCATAGTCATCACGGTATTACTGCCGAACACAATGGTGTCGACATGCTCGTCACCGCTCATAGCCCCGGGGAGAATCCGTTGAGTCTTGCGGTGCAACGGGCGGCGCAGCTTCATGGGCTATTGCTCATGGCTAGTGAGCATGGGGCTGTCAGTTTGGAGGCGGTGGATTTGGAGCAGGGGGTTTGGAAGAGTTTGCTCTCGCTGGCGGCCACGCTTGCGCATGAGACGCAGGTTTTGAGTGAGTTGGCGGTGGTGGAGGGGCAGGCGGTGGAGGTTGAGTGATGTTGGGTGGGGCAGTCGTGTAACCGGCTGTCCCCATCCTGAGAATTGGCGGTCGGCTACGCGAAGTTTCGTGACGTCTGATCGGGGTGTCGGCACATGGGATGGGTCGAAGACCCCACGGTAGTGGGATGCTGGGTGTCCGTCACCCTTGCCGGCTTTCGCTCATGTCATGATTCGGCCGAAGCGCCTAGGCACTCCGTATCCGCGAAACGACAACGATGACAGATCCGCTCTCCGACTTGCCCCAAGAATGGCCAGAATTCTTGGCCCCCGATGCTCCCGTCTCGGCCAGCAAGGCGGCGCCTCCCTTGGGCGAGCCATTGCTCGATTTTTCCGCGATGAGTGGCACCACCTTCGAGCAGTTCTGCTGGTGGTTACTCAGGAAGGACTATAGGCTGGCAGGCTGCAAGCGTCTTGGCGGAGAAGGGAAGGCACAAGGTGGCATCGACTTGTTTGCATTTGACGCGCAAGGAATTAGCAGGCTCAGCGTATTCGAGTGTAAGGCATGGAAAACGTTCGATCCAACGCGCCTGACCAAGGCCATCGATGCCTTCCTGCAAGGACCGTGGGCAGCTTCCACACGAACATTCACAATGATCGTGGCGCAGCAGGATATGGGTGGCGGTCAGTTGGCGCTTCGCTGGAAGACGGAGAAGGAGCGCTTGAAGCAGGCCGGTATCGAGGGCGATTTGTGGACAGCGCATACGCTGACACAGCGCGTTCAGAACTATCCGGACATATTGTCCAAGTTCTTTCCCTGGCACAGTATCGAGCTGTTTGCCAATCGGTGGATGGAACGGGTCTCCTTTTACGAGGTGGTGAGCAAGGCGTTCTTCGATCCGAGAGAGAGTGTGGCGCGCTGGGCCCGTGATCTGTTTGCTCAGATTGGCACATCAAGCCCAGAGCATCGAGCGGCTTTGCCAGGAGCGCAGAGCGATTCGGTCGAATCCGACGACGATGGGTATCTCGCTTCATCGCTAGAGATCGATGGGGTTTGTCGGCAAGTCAATCGACATGGAAACAGCTGGCATTTCAAGGGACCGTGGTTTTCGCTGAGTGCTGTCCTGCCAGATCGCCGGTTTGCACGCGCTTCGGCTGCCATCTCATTTGCACGGCCTGACTTGTCGGGGATCACGCTTACAGTGGATCACACGTGGCTGTTGAGGAAATTCCTGTTTGGTAGCAACGCGCCGCTGACGCCTACGTACCGGGGATTCATCGCAGGTGTGCTTCCTCAGAACGCTCAGCAGTACCTTGTTGACTTGCCGAACTGCCGCATTTTCTTTCAGGAGGAGGGCGCACGGGAAATTTCTCATGTCGCTGACCTGCTTACAAATGTCATGCGCGACGCGCTGGTTGAACTGGAAAAGGCTTGGTCCGCGGTGGATTTTCCGTTTGTCAAATGAGCGGGTAACAAAGTAGCGCTCGCCGCGATCGACAGAAGGGTATGGCAGGAAATAGGACGATTTGTTGAAGCGCATGACGTCGACAAAGGTGTCACGCCGTGGCACATGTTCGACGCCAATCGCAATGTATTGAAGCCCTATCATAAGCACAACACCGAAAATTTTGATGCCGGCTATCACGCCATTGTGTATGCGACGGAGATCGAAGAACTTTCCATAGGGAGTGAGGTGGTGTTGCTGTGGCAACCCGATGACCTGGAGCCACACCAGACATTCTCACGGCGCGGTGACTGGTCATGCGAGTATGCGCTGGAATGGTTGATGGGCTCGCTTGTCCCCGCAGTGAAGCAATGGGTTTATGAACGCGAATTCGGCAACGGTTGGAAGCGCCCATGGCGTGCGAAACAAGCACGCGTATTCGCCGAACATCTCGACAGACTCTTTGTTGTGCGTGATCTGCGCGAGCCGCCGCTGATGCGGGACGGCAAGTGGTGCACCAGCATTGTCAAAAGTGCGGAGGTCTTGCAGGTGTTCTTCCACGCGCGGGGTGAGCCCGCGCCGTTCATACGCAGGCATGAGATGGAAGGCCTGTATCGGGCCATCGCCATCGTGGCGCAAGGCGGACGTGGATACGTCGGATATGTCAGTTCAAAACTGCAACTTCGCCGCGAAATCGCCGATCACGCGGATTTGATCGACGCCATACACGAACACATCCGAGAAGGGCGAGTCGGGCTGAATAGTATCGTTGCCGACTGCGCGTTTCGCGCCATGCTGGAATTGCTAGGCGATAGCGATATGTGGCTCGCGGAATCGGACATAGCTGTCATCCGGGGCAGCATGGTGCCATTCGCAAGACTGCGCGACGACGCGATCTTGGTCGAGCGGCATACGAAGTGGTCTTGATGCGGATCGCTCCGCACCATCCGCAGCTGTTGGATTCCCCGGCACGCGTGGCCGTAACGAGGTCCTGTGGTCTTTCGCTAAAGATCGCCGGCACGGACCTCTTTGACTTAGAGCAAGGTCACGGCAGAGGACCTCCACCGGGGTATTGGCTGGTATTTCTGCTGCTGCTAAGTTCCCTCAATCGCAATTTCGACAACAGCGGTTCAGGATTTCCATAGGCCATTCGGCTTCTGCGGAATTGAAGGGGACATGAATGACCGAGGATGAGAATGGGAGCGCGTGGCATCAGCTTTCCGCTGAGGAGCGGCGTGCGTATAACCGGGGACGAATGCAGAAGCTTACTCGCAATCGTGAGCCCGCCCCAAGCGAGCCAGCACGTGACCCGATAAGTCCCATGCAGCATATACTGGCTCCGCTAAAGACAGCGCTTCCATTGAAAGTCTCGCGGCTGATCACCGCCCCGCCCTTGCGTGTTCACAAAGGCGCTGGTTTTCGCAACTTCGAAAGGGCTCATCCGGTTATTGCGAACTGGTGGAAGTCTTCAAAGGACAAGCTGGCGATGTCATTGCGAGCGGCGTGTATGCAATACGGGGGCTCGCTGACGCCAAAGCAATTAGCGTTTGCTTACAAGCTCGCAAAGAAGGATGCTGTCCGGAAAGCATCGAAGCGTGGGAGAGCGTCTCGCCTCGAGGGCACCGCAGAAGACGTTGAACCGTCGTCGGACGAGACGGATTCGTAGAGGTACTCCATCGGTGAACCAGCCGCGCATATTCCGCGTTGGAATATGCGGCGATGTCATGCCCGACTCGAAGCAAGTTATCGTTGGCCGTCGGATTCAGTGTAGCAATTCTGCCAGTGGCCGCTGGCGCACCCATAGCTGCCGTCGACTTCTCCTTAGCCAACGCCCCGAGGGCTTGTCCTCTATGACGTGCAGGAAACCGGTCGCATCGGCATTTAAAGCTCCGTCGGACGCTATGCGAAAAAGCGTCATGATCGTGGTATCGGGAATTTGGGGGAACGGTGCTCCTCCAACCGATGCGACACGATCCCTAGGCCAAGCGGTGCACACCATCCTGTACCCATGAAATACCGAAAAACTTGTGGCGCCCCGCCATTGCTACCAAGTTGGCCTGTCTGAATGAGCGTACGCCTACGGCTAAATCGCACTGGGACGGGGCCGAGTTGAACGTGGCCTACCTGACTTTTTAGTACCCTTGTTTGCGGACTTCTTCTTTGCGGCTCTCGCTGCCATCGTCCCAAGATGGACCGAAGATTCCGGGATATGCATGAGACTGACGGAATACCCAAAAGCTGAGATTGATTTGCCGCAGTTCTGCAACGTCACCTTGCTAAAGAAAGGAATGTCAAGTGGGCTGCCAGCCGGACCGTCGATGATTGCGTAGACAACTTCGTTACCATGCGCCGAGAACTTGTTTGGCAGAAGTGCCAATGAGAGATCCGTCAATTGTTTATTCACCTCTGCCACAAAGTTGCTTTCCCTTACCAGCAGAGTAGCTGCCACTAGCCCTTGCGCGAAAAGATGACTCAAAGTTGCAGAGCTGCGCCCTCGCTTTACGTGAATGAACTGGATGCCTTTAGAGTCCCCACCTGTTGGGACCTTGAGGATGTCACACACTTCAATCTTGTCATATGTTCCCCCGAATCGAACGAGCCGTCGGTCGAGCATTCCATGGGTGCGAGGGCTTGCAGCGCAGACCGCTTCGTTATACGCACCTTCGCCAGGGTGCTCGTATTGCATGAACGGAGGCGCAAACGTTTTTCGGGGCAAGGAGGTAAAGTACTTCTCGACGGCGCGCTGGAAGCTGGCTTCAACCCTGAACCAAGTACCGACATGGAGGATGAAGAGATCGAGATTGTCTTTCACCTCGGCATAGATGCACTTGAATGCGCTAAATCGCTGGGCGGGAACCCCGCTGGCCATGAGCATGAAGATCTCTCTCTTTTTCACGGTCTCAAGTGTGGCGTCCTTGCGCAGAGTCGTCACAAATTTTGCCAGATCGAGATGCTCCTCGATGGCCGCGTCTTCCGACGTCGTATAGCGAAAGCCGGTTACCTGACTCCAGTCAACAATGTCGGGTACCGCGAGCCACATATTATCCAATTTTCGTGAACGCAGTCGATCCCAGACGTTCATATCTAACTTGTCGATGAGCGTTTTGTCCTTTATGGGTAATAGGTTCTCGACCCACGCGAATTGGCTGATGTTGCCCTGCGAGTCTGGTGCAAGATAGTCCTTTGACTCGGATCGTTCCAGTGCAACTCTGAGGAGGTCTGGCAGATCGGAAAGTTCAATAGGTAACGAAGTCTTGAATGAATCAATGCCGGCCACCACTCCGCCAAGGTGCCCCTCGTACTCTGGTTTGGTGAAGCCCACAAGCCCGCGCAAGAGGTCCTGCTCGGGACTTATCATAAAGTCCGATACTGAGGAGGCTTTGACTGTCTGAACTCGGCTGATTTTTGGTGATGCGTCGAAGGTCTGACGGTCAATAGAGGCGACCTTCTCAGGGGAAATGCTGTTCAGAACCACTCGAATTCCAAAACGGTCCTCGATTATCCGCGGTTCGATCATAAACCGGCCATGTCCAAATGCGAGGGCGAACTGCCGGTCATTCTGCTCAAGAACCAGGATGGCCGAGACGCTTCGGTTCTTCAATATGGTGAGCGGGGCAGTATCTTCGAGTCCCTTTTCAACGAACTCGAGCCACTCGGGCGCTATTTCCCTGATCGGCTTTCTTACATAAAGAATACCGAGTTCGCCACTCGATCCGAGTGGATAGTCGTCAGTTTCTATCTGTATGGCTTTGCCGGAACCATTGATCGGGCTAGCGAGGAGCTCTTTCTTCGACCAAATCCCCTTAGATTCTGGATCAGGGTTTACCTTGAGAAGATAAACATTCAGTGCGATCCGCTTTTTACCAGTTTTTTCTGCCACGGCGACCTCAATGAAAGCGGACTCCTTGTGGAATCGGATTTAAAAGGTTTTTAATTTAATAACAGCTGGGGTAGTGCGACGAGTGAGCGCGATGCAACGAACGCGAAGAGTGCGATTTGTGGTACGCCATGCGGGGACTCTTGCTCATCGGCTGCACGCTTCAATACAAAGTTGAAGGCGTCTGAGGCGAATCTGTACTGCGATGACCTCTAGCGACTTAGCGTCGATCGAAGTGGTCGACGAGCTAGCAACGGAATGGGTTCGCTCCGGGGCTGGTAGCGGCGCTGTATTGCCGGTATGCGCAGCGAATCCCGCTGCGACAGCAGCAAAAGCTTTCCAAAAACGTTTCATAATTCCTCTCCGAAGCCTCTTGATTTAACGGGACGACATCAGTGGAAAAAGACGCACCATCACTGTGAGGATCTAGCCACAGGGCTATCGGTTGATTAAAATTTCCAGTTTACGCCCTGTAAATAAGTGTAACCATCGAACAAGCTTTCTGCGCCACCCAAATGGGTGATGTCTTTGTGTGGTCGTCCGCACGTCAGGAGATTGGCGCGATAGGTGGATATAGCGTCGCATTAACGGGCAAGGCATGAAATTCGACGTTTGCGGAAGCCCGTAGGCAAATGCGAAAGATTCGCATTGCAGTTCATTGCGAGACCGCGTTGGGAAATGGTCATGTTCGCGGGCGTATTGAAGCGGGATGTTGTTCCTAGCGGTCCTCACGAATTCAGTCAAGGCATACATGAAGACGGTGACTGAGTGCAGGCTCTCGATTCAAGCGTGAGCCGGAGTCATCTGCAAGTATGATCTCCTGCCAGAAGGCTAGCGCTATCAAATTGTCAAAGAAGCCAAGCGTAAATGAAGAATAAAAAGCTACTGCTCGTTGATTTGGAGAACAAGCACAAGGTTGACTTGTCGTCTTTAGATGACAGCTTTAGGGCCATCATCTTCATCGGCGCGAGTCAGAATCCACCCAAGATCTCCAGGAAGCCGGCGACAGCCCATAGGTTCAGCCGCGTGGATTTCCTGAAAATTTCCGGGAATGGGAAGAATGCCTTGGACTTCCACATTGCTTTTGAGCTTGGCAGGACCTTTGAGAAAGCTCCAGATACCGAATGCTTTGTGCTCAGTGGTGACAAGGGCTTTGATCCACTCCTGAACCATCTCAACAGCAGCGGCATGAGTTGCCGTAGGGTGGAGAGCATTGCTGAAATTGTCCCCACCGCTGTCGCGCGCGCCGTTATCCCTGGCGTTGTCGTCTGTCCTTACTGCAAGGCGGCTAGTACGATTGAACATCATGGAGGCCACTGGTGTTCAAACTGCGGAAGGTTTGCCACGCCACCGGATCCCCAGACGCTGCCCTCCAATCAGAAGGGCTATAGAGAAGTGGAAATAGACCGTTATGAAGATAGTGGCATCTACTCGATGTGTGCCTGGTGCTATCAGAGAACCGATATGACAGGTGGCATCTACGGTGACGGTGAATGGATGTGTGGCGAATGTGTTGCTCGCTACGCAAGGTAGAAAAATTGAGGGACAGATGAAGCTCATTAGCACGAATGCGGAACTAAGCAAGCAACTGAAACGGCTTGTAGAGGGTTATCCCTCTATCGCCATTGCAACAGCGTGGGCGTCGGCTGAAACAGAAGTTTTTAAATCGCTGGTACGGCACGAACAGAAGATTGTCCAAGCGGTCATTGGCACACACTTCTACCAAACGCATCCTGATGTTCTCGATGAATTCGTAGGATCGCGGAAAGTGAAATTTATGCTTCAGCCTGACGGGGTGTTTCACCCCAAGGTCTACCTATTCTGGAGTAGCGAGGCCTGGGAGGTTGTCATCGGCAGTCCGAACCTTACTGTCGGAGCACTAACAAAGAATTCCGAGCTTTCGATTCTTATCACCAGTCGAGATGGTCAATCCAAATTGAAACAGGAGATTGCTGATGCCATTTCGCAACATTGGAGCGAAGCCCAGACCATCCGCCAAAGTGAGGCTGAAAGCTATCGCAAGCTATGGAAGCTAAAGGCACGTGAGTTGAAGAAGGTCGCTGACATCTATGGAGACAGGGGGGCGAAGAAGCCAGCAGTCCAGTCCAAAGTGATGTCAATGGAATGGAAGGATTACCTCGCCGAAGTCAAGAAGGACAAGTATCACGGATTCGAGGAGAGGCTTGCCTTAATCAAAGAGATTCGGGCGTACTTTCAGACTTACAAACATTTCAATGACATGAGTCTCGAAGTGCGAAAAGGGATCGCTGGGCTACCTAGTAAGGTGAAGGCAATCAAGCATTCTGCATGGTTTGGCAGCATGAAAGGGGCAGGTACCTTTGCCGGGCGGATCAGTTCCGGGGATGAAGCCTACTCGCGTGGCCTTGATAAGATTCCGCTGGAAGGGAAAGTCAGCAAGAAGCAGTACGAAGAGTATATTGAGGAGTATTTGAAAGCATATACGAACGGCGGTGATGGTCTTGCAACGGCGACGCGGCTGCTCGCAATGAAACGCCCCGATGTCTTCCTGTGCGTCGACGCTCAGAACAAGCGAAAACTAGCCGAGGACGTTGGCATTGTGAAATCTAGTCAGCTTGACTATGAACGGTACTGGGAGGAGGTAGTTGTTCGCATTATGCAGTCGCCCTGGTGGCAATCCCCGGAGCCTTCAAATGGTCTAGAGAGGGAAGCTTGGCGCGCCCGTGCGGCTATGTTGGATGCGATCTTTTATGAAGAAAAGGCGAAGTAAGCATGAGCAACAATTTCGGGCTCGGGACTAGTCGCTCTGAGTGCGCCTAGCCACAAAAAAACGCCAACCCTCACGGGTTGGCGTTCTGCTTCAAAGTGCCCCACCAGAATCAAAACTGATTCATAGTATTGTCCTTCCCCGCCGCCTTCAGCGCCGCTTCGCCGCTGAAATACTCCTTGTGGTCATCACCAATGTCGGAGCCCGACATGTTCTGGTGCTTGACGCAAGCGATACCCTGACGGATTTCCTTCCGCTGCACCCCAGCCACATAACCCAGCATGCCTTGGTCACCGAAGTACTCTTTAGCCAGATTGTCAGTCGACAGCGCAGCCGTGTGATACGTCGGCAGCGTAATCAGGTGATGGAAGATGCCGGCTTCACGCGACGCATCAGCCTGGAACGTACGAATCTTCTCGTCCGCCAGCTTGGCCAGTTCGCTGTCGTCATATTCCACGCTCATCAATTGGGCGCGATCGTAGGCCGAAACATCCTTGCCCGCTTCCTTCATCGCGTCATACGCCTGCTGGCGGAAATTCAGCGTCCAGTTGAACGACGGGCTGTTGTTGTACACCAGCTTGGCGTTCGGGATGACCTTGCGGATTTCGTTGACCATGCCGGCGATCTGGGCGATGTGCGGCTTTTCGGTTTCGATCCACAGCAGGTCGGCGCCGTTCTGCAGCGCGGTCACGCAGTCCAGCACGCAGCGGGCTTCACCCGTGCCGGCGCGGAACTGGAACAGGTTGCTGGGCAGGCGCTTCGGGCGCAGCAGCTTGCCGTCGCGCTTGATGATGACGTCGCCATTGCCCAGCTGGTCGGCCGACAGTTCTTCGCAATCCAGGAACGAGTTGTACTGGTCGCCCAGGTCGCCCGGCTGGCGGGTCACGGCGATCTGCTTGGTCAGGCCGGCGCCCAGCGAGTCGGTGCGGGCGACGATGATGCCGTCGTCCACGCCCAGTTCCAGGAAGGCGTAGCGGATGGCGCGGATCTTGGCCAGGAAGTCCTCGTGCGGCACGGTGACCTTGCCGTCCTGGTGGCCGCATTGCTTCTCATCGGACACCTGGTTTTCGATCTGGATGCAGCAGGCGCCGGCTTCGATGAATTGCTTGGCCAGCAGGTAGGTCGCTTCGGCGTTGCCGAAACCGGCGTCGATGTCGGCGATGATAGGCACCACGTGGGTGACGTGGTTGTCGATCTTCTGCTGGATCGCGGCCTTTTCGGCGCCGGTGGCGGCGTCGAGCTGGCGGAACAGGCCGCCCAGTTCACGGGCGTCGGCCTGGCGCAGGAAGGTGTACAGCTCGCGGATCAGCGCGCTGACCGAAGTCTTCTCGTGCATCGACTGGTCCGGCAGCGGGCCGAACTCGGAGCGCAGCGCGGCGACCATCCAGCCGGACAGGTACAGGTAGCGGCGCTCGGTGCTGTTGAAGTGCTTCTTGATGGAAATCATCTTCTGCTGGCCGATAAAGCCGTGCCAGCAGCCCAGCGACTGGGTGTACTTCGACGGGTCCGCGTCATAGGCGGCCATGTCGGCGCGCATGATCTTGGCGGTGTACTTGGCGATGTCCAGGCCCGTCTTGAACTTGTTCTGCGCGCGCATGCGGGCAGCGTACTCGGGGTTGATGGCATTCCAGGCGCTGCCCTGGGTTTCTTTCAAAGCAGCCACTGCCTTGATGTCGTCTTGATACTGGGCCATGTCAGTTTCCTAAGATAAGGCGCGTTTGAGAAAAATCGTTTGGCGTGCCGACCGTGGGTCGAAGCAAACAGCGTGAACTCATTGTAGGGGGATCCGGCTCCGTTGCGGCTATGTCTTATATAAGACATAAGACTTTGTTTTTCCTTGTATTTCAATGAGATAGGTGTTAATTTTCATGATACGGAACGTTTTTTCGCAGAACGAAAGCGGATGCGGCGCTGCGCAACGCGGAAATCCCACGATGTGAAACGCGCTTTCAGTCAGCGGGCAAAGGTCGCTTCCGCGCACCGCGGGTCGGCGGCTTCGTCACTTTCCCGCTAAAGACTTCTGACCCCTGCGCCGTTAACCCCAACAGTCCCTCATTTCCCAAACAGCACCCAATTCCCCCGCCTTTTCGCGCGAATGGGAATCCCACCCCGCTTCGATAATCCCCGCTGACGAATAGCGGCCTGCCGCTTCGCACGGAGCGTGGATGTCCGAAGAAAGCGATCTCGAGAAAACCGAACCCGCCTCACCCCGGCGCCTGGAAAAGGCGCGCGAGGAGGGGCAGGTGGTGCGTTCGCGCGAGCTGGCCACGTTCGTGATGCTGATTGCCGGCGTGACCGGCCTGTGGACGCTGGGCGGGCACCTGGGCCGCAGCCTGAACCAGGTGATGCAGGGCGCGTTGCGCTTTGAGCCGGCCACGGCGTTCGATCCGTCGCGCATGCTGTCGCGCTTTGCGCTGATGGTGTGGGACAGCCTGCTGGCCTTCCTGCCGTTGCTGCTGCTGTTCGGCGTGGCGGCGCTGGCCGCGCCGCTGCTGCTGGGCGGCTGGGTGTTCTCGGCCAAGTCGTTTGCGCCGCAGTTGTCGCGGCTGTCGCCGATTGCGGGGCTGGGGCGGATGTTCTCCGCGCATTCGCTGGTGGAGCTGCTCAAGGCCGTGGCCAAGTCGCTGCTGGTGGGCGCGGTCGGCGCCTGGGTGTTGTGGCGCCGTTTGCCCGAGGCCATCGCGCTGATGAATGCGCCGGTGCAGGAGGCGCTGCTGCACATGGTGGACCTGGTGATGTTCTGCTGCCTGGTGGTGTCGCTGTCGCTGCTGGTGGTGGCGGCCATCGACGTGCCGTGGCAGTACTGGGAGTTCTTCAAGAAGCTGCGCATGACCAAGGAAGAGGTCAAGCAGGAATTCAAGGAGAGCGAGGGCGACCCTCATATCAAGAACCGCATCCGCCAGCAGCAGCGCGCCATGGCGCGTCGCCGCATGATGACGGAGGTGCCCAAGGCCGATGTGGTGGTGACCAATCCCACCCACTTTGCGGTGGCGCTGCGCTATGAGGAAGGGCGCATGGGCGCGCCGCGTGTGGTGGCCAAGGGCACCGGCGAGGTCGCCGCGCGCATCCGCGCGCTGGCGGCCGAGCACCGTGTGCCGCTGATGTCGGCGCCGCCGCTGGCGCGCGCGCTGCATCGCCATGTCGAGCTGGGCCAGGAAATCCCGGCCGGCCTCTATACCGCCGTGGCCGAAGTGCTGGCCTGGGTCTATCAACTGAAGCACTGGCACTACTCGCAGGGCCCGCAGCCGCAGGCGCCGGCGGACCTGCACGTGCCCGATGAACTCGCCGTACCGGAAATGCGCGAATGAATGCTCTGAGCAACCTCTTCAACCTGCCCGGCCTGCGCTCCGCCGGCCAGCTCAAGGCCATGACCGGGCCGCTGCTGATCATCATGATCCTGGGGATGATGATCCTGCCGCTGCCGGCCTTTGTGCTGGACCTGCTGTTTACGTTCAATATCGCGCTGGCGATCATGGTGCTGCTGGTCAGCATGTACACGCAGAAGCCGCTGGATTTCGCGGCGTTCCCGGCGGTGCTGCTGTTCACCACGCTGCTGCGGCTGTCGCTGAACGTGGCCTCGACGCGCGTGGTGCTGCTGGAAGGCCATACCGGCCCGGACGCGGCCGGCAAGGTGGTGGAGGCCTTCGGCCACTTCCTGGTGGGCGGCAACTTTGCCGTGGGTATCGTGGTGTTCGCCATCCTGGTGGTGATCAACTTCATGGTGATCACCAAGGGCGCGGGGCGGATTGCGGAGGTCGGCGCGCGCTTCATGCTGGATTCGATGCCGGGCAAGCAGATGTCGATCGATGCTGACCTGAACGCCGGCCTGATCGACGAAGCCGCCGCCAAGAAGCGCCGCGCGGAAGTGGCGCAGGAATCGGACTTCTACGGCGCCATGGACGGTGCCAGCAAGTTCGTGCGCGGCGATGCGGTGGCGGGCCTGCTGATCATGTTTATCAACGTGGCCGCGGGCATGGTGGTGGGCATGGTCCAGCATGACCTGGACTTCGGTACCGCCGTGCACAACTACACGCTGCTGACCATCGGCGATGGCCTGGTGGCGCAGATTCCGGCGCTGGTGATCTCCACCGCGGCCGGCGTGATCGTGTCGCGCGTGTCGAACGAGCAGGACGTGGGCGAGCAGCTGACCGGCCAGCTCTTCGCCAACCCGCGCGTGCTGTACCTGACCGCGGGCATCATCGGCCTGATGGGCATCATCCCGGGCATGCCGCATTTTGCCTTCCTGCTGCTGGCGGGCGCGCTGGTATGGATGGGCCGCTATATCGCGCGCCGCGCGGCGACGCAGGCGCAGAGCAAACAGCGCGAAGAGCGCACCCCGGCGGTGGCACAGGAATCGACCGAAGCCAGCTGGGACGACGTCACGCTGGTGGACCCGCTCGGCATGGAAGTGGGCTACCGCCTGATCACGCTGGTGGACCGCGCGCAGGACGGCGAGCTGCTGGGCCGCATCAAGAGCATCCGCAAGAAGGTGGCGCAGGAGATCGGCTTCCTGGTCCCGGTGGTGCATATCCGCGACAACCTGGAACTGAAGCCCAACGCCTACCGCATCACGCTCAAGGGCGTGGAGATCGGCCGTGGCGAGGCCATGCCGGGCCAGTGGATGGCGATCAACCCGGGCCAGGTCAGCGGCACGCTGCCGGGCGCGGCCACGCGCGATCCCGCCTTCGGCCTGCCGGCGGTGTGGATCGATGCCGGCATCAAGGAGCAGGCGCAGGCGTACGGCTACACCGTGGTCGATGCCAGCACCGTGGTGGCCACGCACCTGAACCACCTGATCCACATGCACGCGGCCGAACTGCTGGGCCGCCAGGAAGTGCAGGCGCTGCTGGACCGCATCGCCAAGGAGTCGCCCAAGCTGACCGAAGACCTGGTGCCGAAGACGATCTCGCTGACCGCGCTGCAGAAGATCCTGCAGAACCTGCTGGACGAAGGCGTGCCGATCCGCGACATGCGCACCATCCTCGATGTGGTGGCCGAGCACGCGCCCAAGATCAGCGACCCCAACGAGCTGACTGCGATGGTCCGCGTGGCGCTGGGCCGCGCCATCACGCAGCAGCTGTTCCCGAACAATGCCGACCTGCAGGTGATCGGCCTCGACGCCGGCCTGGAGCGCGTGCTGTCGCAGGCGCTGACCAACGGCGGCGGCATCGAGCCGGGCCTGGCCGACGCGCTGCTGCAGCAGACCCAGGGCGCGGTTACGCGTCAGGAGCAGATGGGCATGGACCCGGTGCTGCTGGTGCCGTCGCAGCTGCGTCCGCTGATGGCGCGCTTCCTGCGCCGGACCATGCCGCAACTGCGGGTGCTGTCGCACGCCGAGGTGCCGGACAACCGCAATATCCGCATCACCGCCATGATCGGCGCGTGAGGAGTCAACGATGAGCGTAGCCAAGTTTGTCGCGGCCAACGGCCGCGAAGCCATGCGCCAGGTGCGCGAAGCC
The DNA here is from genome assembly GCF_000372525.1 of Cupriavidus neocaledonicus. Classification (GTDB taxonomy): domain Bacteria; phylum Pseudomonadota; class Gammaproteobacteria; order Burkholderiales; family Burkholderiaceae; genus Cupriavidus; species Cupriavidus neocaledonicus. Next base: position 142,288 of record NZ_AQUR01000098.1, on the reverse strand, counting down.
ATGGGCCCTGACGCCGTGGTGCTGTCCAACCGCACCGTTGAGGGCGGCGTGGAGATCGTCGCCATGCGCGATACCGATCTGGGCAGCGTGTCGGCCAGCGCGCAGGTGTATGTGCCGCCGGCACCGGCGCAGGTACCGGCACCCGAGCCCGCCGCCATCGGCGACCTGCGCGGCGAGCTGCAATCGATGCGGGCCATGCTGGAACGCCAGCTGGCCGGCATCGGCGCGGCGCCGGGCGTGGCCCCGAGCGCGGCGGCGCACGGCGTGGCCGCGAGCGACCCGCTGCGCGAATCGCTGTTCGAATGGATGGTGGGCGCCGGCTTCTCCGGGCAGCTGGCGCGCACGCTGCTGGCGCGGCTGCCGCTGGGCTATGACCGGCCCGCGGCCATGGGCTGGATTCGCGGCGAGCTGGCCAGCAAGCTGCCGGTGCTGGGCGACGAAGACCACCTGTTCGCGCAGGGCGGCGTGCTGGCGCTGGTGGGCCCCACCGGCGTGGGCAAGACCACCACCACGGCCAAGCTGGCCGCGCGCTACGTGCTGCGCAACGGCGCCGACAAGCTGGCGTTGCTGACCACCGACAGCTTCCGGATCGGCGCGCATGAGCAGCTGCGCATCTATGGCGACATCCTCGGCGTGCCGGTGCATGCCGTGAAAGACGCCGCAGACCTGCGCTTCGCGCTGGCGGCGATGAAGGACAAGCACCTGGTCATCATCGACACCGTTGGCATGAGCCAGCGCGACCGCAGCCTGTCGGAACAGATCGCGATGCTGGCCGGCGTGCCCGCACCGGTGCAGCGCGTGCTGCTGCTCAACGGCGCCAGCCATGGCGATACGCTCAATGAGGTGGTGCACGCCTACCGCCATGACGCCGCGCCGGATGGCGGCGGCATCGACGGCTGCATCATCAGCAAGCTGGATGAAGCCACGCATCTGGGATCGGTGCTGGACGTGGTGATCCGCCACCGGCTGCCGGTGTTCTATGCCTCCACCGGGCAGCGCGTGCCCGAGCACCTGGAACTGGCCAACAGCGCAGCGCTGGTCGAGCGCGCCTTCCTGACGCCGCGACGCGGCTCGGTGTTTGCCGATGCCGAAGCGGCGCGCCGTGCCGCCGCCGGTGCGGGTGAAGAGACCACCGCGCGCGGTGGCGCCACCGACGTGCTGCGCTCGCTGACCGATAGCGCCGACGCGCTCGGCCAGTGCGTGGCCGAACTCAACGGCGCGGGCCTGGGCTTCGACCTGGCCCGCTCGCTGTGGCAGCAGCGCGGCGCCGGCGCGCCGGCCCTGCGCGCGATGTCGCAGCAGGTGCGCGAAGCGGTGTGCCGTGACGTGACGCGCCAGTGCGACCAGTACGTGCTGGCGGTCGCCGCCACGCTGCAGGTGGCCGTGCCGGGGCGCCGCTCGCCCCAGCCGATCCAGCACACGCTGTGGCTGGCCGACCGCAACGGCATGCCGCTGGCCGCCGCCGTCACGCCCACTGGCCGTGCCGGCCAGCCGCTGGGCGAAGCCGAAGCCGATGCCGCCAACCTGCGTGCCGCGATGAGCGCCGCGCGCAAGGTCGTCAACCTGGTCGACGCGCTGCCGTCCGCCTCCGCGCTGGCGCGCTGGCAGCAGGCCGGCGAGCGCTGGGTGGCCAGCGCGCGCAAGACCGCGCGCGTGGTCAGCGCCGGCACCGCGTGGAAGCTGGATGCACTGGCGGATACGCTGACCTTCCATGCCGTCGGCGAAGACACCGTGCGCGAGCGCGATGCCGTGCGCTGGCTGGCAACCGCCGAGGTGCGCGTGCCGGACAGCCCGGTGCGCGGCAAGGGCACGCCCGAAGGCGGCATCGACGCCTGCCTGGTGGTGGCCCGCCTGGCCGATCGCGCCACCGGCGAGCTGCTCGATACGCGCTACCTGCTGTGCGACCCGGCCCTGGCGCAGGATGCCGTGCAGGTGGCGCGCTGGGCCTTGTGGACCGACGCGGCCGAGACCGGCCTGCGCACGCTGCGCCATGCCATCGACCATTTCGCGCAGGACGCGCGGGATGCGCACGATGCCGGCGCGGTGGCCGCGCTGCAGCTGGGCTTGTCGGTGCTGCGCCTGGAACATGCGCCGACCGCGGCCGCGCCCGCGTTCCTGGCGCGCCTGGCCGGCCGTACGGTGCGCCCCGGCGCGCCGGTGCCGGGCACCGTGCTCAATGAAGGCATGGGCCGCATGCTGGCGCTGCTCGACGTGCTGGAAAACTATCCGGGCCGCGGCAACGCCGCGCCTGCTGCCGCCGCGGAGGCCCTGCAGTGAGCACCCTCGCCATGGACCAGGCCGCGAGCCTGCGCAGGATGCTGGCGCCGCGCACCACGCGCCGCATCGCCGTGCTCGCCAGCGAACGCGGCGCCGGCGCTACGACCGTGGCGCTGGGCTTGTCGCATGCGCTGGCGATGCAGGGCGAGCGCGTGCTGCTGGTCGACGAAGACGCCAACGCCCGTGCCACGCGCTGGTCCGGCGCCAGGCCGGCGGGCACGCTGGCCGACGTTTACGCGGGCCGGTTGTCGCTGGAGGCCGCGGCGGGCGTGAGCCCGCAAGGCGTGCTGTCGGTACTGCCGGCGGGCCGGCCGGTGCCGGGCGCTGCCTTGCCGACGGCGGCGACGAACGATTTCCGTAGCGTGCTGGTCGACGCCGGCCTCGACGCCGACGGCGCCCTGTCGCCGCTTGCGGGCGATGCGCACAACGTGCTGGTGGTGATGCGCCCGGAGCTGGCGTCGATCACCGCCGCTTACGCCTGCATCAAGCGGCTGCACCACCTGTACGCGTGGCGCCAGTTCCACCTGATCGTCAACCTGGCGGCCAGCGAAGCCACGGTGCAGGCCATCCTGCGCAACCTGGCGCGCACCGCCAGCCAATACCTCGGCGTCGAAGTGCTGTGCGCGGGCTGGCTGCCGGCGGACCCGCTGGTGGCGCGCGCCGCGCAGCTGGGCCGCTGCGTGGTCGATGCCTTCCCGGCCGCGCCGGCCACCGCGGCACTGCGCCGCAGCGCAGGCGGCATCGGCGCCTGGCCGCTGCGCGCGGATGCTGCGATGCCCGCCGCCGCTCCCGCGATGGCCTGAGCCTGCCAGCCATGCCACCCGAAACCACCACACCCTGAGCCAGCCGGCACGCCAAGGCGCGCCGGTCCAGCAATCCAGCAATCCAGCATTCACGAGAATTGCACTATGTACACGATCCAGGGAAAGCTCGAACAGGCCGATGTGGTCAAGGCGCACGCCCAGCTGGTGCGCCGCATCGCGCTGCAGCTCGCCGCCCGGCTGCCCGCCAGCGTGCAGATCGACGACCTGATCCAGGCCGGCATGATCGGCCTGCTCGACGCCGCCAAGCGCTATGAAGACACCCACGGCGCGCGCTTCGAGACCTACGCCAGCCAGCGCATCCGCGGCGCCATGCTCGACGAGGTGCGCGCCAACGACTGGCAATCGCGCAGCCTGCGCCAGTTCACCCGCCGCATCGAACGCACCCAGCGCAACCTGGAACAGAAGCTCGGCCGCACGCCGATCGATTCCGAAGTGGCCGAGGCCATGGAGATGCCGCTGGACGAATATCAGCTGCTGCTCAACGAGGTCTATGGCTGCCAGCTGCTGCACTATGAAGACTTCGAGCGCTCCGGCGAAGAAGACTTCCTCGACCGCCACCTCGGCGGCAGCGACGACGGCAACCCGCTGACCGTGCTGATGGAAAGCGGCATGCGCGAGGCACTGGTCCGAGCCATCGAACGCCTGCCCGAGCGCGAGAAGCTGGTGCTGTCGCTGTGCTACGACCAGGAACTGAACCTGCGCGAAATCGGCGCGGTGCTCGACGTGACCGAGTCGCGCGTATGCCAGATCCGCGGCCAGGCCATCAACCGGCTGCGCAGCCAGTTGCGCGGCCTGCTGTGATGCCCGGCAAGGCGCGCACCGCGCGTGGCGCATGCTGGCTGCTGGCGGCGGTATCTGCGTGCGCGTGGGCCGCGTTCGACGCCGGCACCCGCCATGCATGGATGGGCTCCGTCAACGGCCCGGCCCTGCACGGCCGCGGCCAGCGCGCGGTATCGCCACCGATCCTGCCCACCGGCGTATTGCCGCAATCGGAAGGGGTGATTACTTCGGTGCGCTGGCGCTACAGCTTCGCCAAGACGCCGCCGGCGGAACTGCAGGCCTACCTGTGCAATGCGCAACGCTGCGTGCTGTTGCCGCAGGCCGAGGGCAAGACCGAGGCCTTCTTCGGCGACGATGCCACCAAGGGGTTTGTGTTTGCGTTCCGGGTGCCCGGGCAGGGGAGCCTGGTGCCGGTGTTGCACGGGCGGAGCAATGAGGTGGTGGTGGGGTTCAGGTAGCGACGAATGTTCCGTTTTTTCGTCACTTATCAACAATCGACGAAAAAATGGAACATCAGGCGATCCGGTCAAACAGCTGCCAGACTCAAAACCACTACATGGCTCCGGGAAACGATAAATCAGATATTTCCTATATACGGCATTAAGCTTCATCGATATAAGCGGAAATCTTGGCCACTTCGCTTAGTCATCATGATGAAAGGCATCATTTGCCGCGGCGATCGAACGGACCACGGCGGCACCGTTATTCAAGGCTTCATGAATACGGAATCAAATGGAAGAGCCTGGGCCGGCGTGGGGCACATGGTTGTTTGCCCTCGATGCAAGGGGACGTTCCCGATCATTGAGGGTCATGCGCAAATCACGGTGGATGGAATTGCTGTTGCCATGCATGGCATGCGTACTGCCTGCGGCGCGGTACTGCTAGCCTCGTCAAGTGTCACGGTTGCAGAGCACCCGTTACCTGGCTCAGCGGGAACTGCCTACATGACAAAGTCGTCCGCATTCGCCGTGGCACCCACGAGCGACTTGCATACGGATTTGTTTGTGTTACGCGATCTATCCACAGGCGCCCCCCTTGCGAATACGGACTATGCAATCCTGCGTGCATCCGGTGAATTCGAGTATGGCCGAACGAACGCCCAGGGCCATACGCACATGCTTAGTACGGTTGCGCAAGCTGAGGGGATCGACGTCTACGCTGAGGGCATGCGCTAATGGCAACCGTCAAACATCCTAACGGTAAGATCCTTACCCTGGTTGCGCAGCGGCGAACGACGCCGCTGCCGGCGGATGCACCAAAACCTATCTACATTGAGCGCGAATTTATCGAAGTACTGGTCTTCGATAGCATGCCAAATCCATCGTCGATAATGGGTCATGCAGCCATTGAAGTGCGCGGAATTACGTACAATCGCCAGGCGGACGGTTATCGTCGCCAAGCGCCAACCGCCTACATTTACCGAGAGACGGCGCAACGAGATATCATCGGCCTCCGTCTCTGGGTGACCCCGATGGAAGCTGACGCGCTACAGGCCGATCTAGAAAGCCGTGTGAATGCAGGCAAAAAATATGATCTTCTCAGGAATTCATGCTCGACCAACACCGCTCAAGCACTGGAGAACATCGGCATCCTGGCACATGACCCACGCAACATACAGACGCCCGTTACGCCCGCCGAGCTATTATCCGTGGTTAGCAAGTCCAACCGTGTCGTGGAAAGAAGGCTGTATCCAAAAGGTTGGAAGCATGGCGCGTCCACCAACTGGTAGACCATGAGGAAGATATTCATTACCTTGGGATTGCTTACGCTTATGGCCGGAGCGTACGTATTTGTCACTGGTCTGCGCATCAGTTTTACGCCAAGCGTGACCATTACTGCCGTTAAGCTCTACGCTACCGAAGAGGATGCCAGTGCGCAGAGCGAGAACTTCCAGATGTTGCCAATCAATACCAAGTGCTATCTAACCAAGGTCGGGAGCAAGCACAACACTATGCGCGTGCGCTGCGAAGAGCCGGCGGTTGAGGGTTGGATTTGGGACTTCCACCTGTTTGAGCCACCGCTTTGAGCTGCGAATCATATCTGCCACCATGACGGTGGCGTGGTCCCGCGCACGATTTGTGTACTCCCTCTCCCGCTTGCGGGAGAGGGTTGGGGTGAGGGCGAGCGCATCAACGAAGTGAACGCGCACGCTATTGCCATGGCAGAAAGCGCACGGCAACCGAACCCTTACCCGGCCGCCAAACTAACCCCACCCACACCCGCCGCCGCCTTCCCATCCTTCCCATACAACCCCGCATCCCAGCCGCTATGCTGGCGCAGCGCCTGGATGGCTTCACGGGTGAAGTCGAGATGGGCGTCTACCACCGCCCCGTTGAGCGCATTGGCGTCGCGCGCGGTGCGGGCCGCGAAGATCAGCCCGCGCCAGGCATCGGCCACCGCCGGTTCGATTTGGCGACCCAGCAGCTGGCCTTCAGGGCCGGCGCGCAGGCCCAGCGCGCCCATCTGGGCTTCGCGGGCCTTGAGCTGGCGGGACAAAGCCTGGCCCAGTTCTACCTTGCGCGTCAGCAGTCCGCTCAGGGACTGGAAGTCGCCCCGCTTGAGGGCGTCGCGCTCTTCGGCGAGGAGTTGGCCGAAGGCGTGGATGCCTTCGGTTTCGCGCTGCAGGGACTGGATCAGGCTCTGGCTCATGGTGGCTATTTGGCGTCGGCCTGGCCGAGCTCGCGCAGGGTGGCGAGCAGGCCATCGGCAATCTTGCCCGGGTCGATGCGGATCCGGCCTTCGGCGATGGCCTGGCGGATCTCTTCGACCTTGGCGGTATCGATATCGTCGTCAGTGGGCTGGGCCAGGCGGGCGCTGATGTCGCGCACCTGGGCGGCCAGCGGGCTGACGCTCAGGCCGGCCGACGGCGCGGCCGCTGCGGCGGCGGCCGGGGCGGCCTGGGGCCGGGCGGCGTCGCCGGCGGCGGCGTCGGCGGGCCGGGACGAGGTGGAGTGGTTGATCTTCACGGGGCGATCCTTGCTGGTTTCCTATGGCATTACGGACGCGCCGGCGAATTCTTTAGGGCGCCTGGCCCGGATTCGCTGCGCGGCGGCTGCGGCGGCATTTTCGCATGCCGCCGGCCCCGGAATTCCAGTCATTCCAGCCACGGTTACAGCACCCGGCGCAATGTCATTGAAGCACCACGGTGTCGCCGCTGCGCACCAGGCCATTGACCACCTGGCCGTTGCGCAGCCGCACCTGCACGGTGTTGCCGGTGGCGGCGTCGGCCAGCACCTTGCCTTCGCTGGTGATCTGGAAGGCCTCGCCCTGGACCGCCACGGTGACGGTCTGGCCCTGGCGCACGGCGATGGCCTTGCGCAGCAGGTCTGCGCGCAGCGGCGAGCCGGCGGCGATGCGGTTGGCGGTGACGGCGCCGGCAAGCTGCGCCGGGTCGGTGATCACCGCGCGCGGCAGTGCGCCCAGGTCGCCCTGGCGGACTTCGACATCGGCCTGGCCGACCGGCTCGCCCGCGCCCAGCGCGCGCGCGGCCACGTAATAGTCGGTCAGCACGGATACACGCGCCTGCATGTAGCGCACCCAGGGCCGCTCACCGCCGCAGCGCACGCCCACCGAAACGCGGCCCCATGGCGAAGCGCCGGCGGGCAGGAAGGGATCGGGCGCGATGCATTCGGGCGCGCGCCCGCCTGACGGCGGTGCCACCTGCACGCTGACCTTGCCCGGCAGCCCGGCGGCCTGCTGCTGCAGGAAGCGCTCGATGGCCACCCGCGCGGGGTCTTCGGTGAAGGGGCTGGCGGCGGCGTGGGCGTGGCTGCCGCCACCGTGCGCGGCCGGTGCCTGCATGGCCACCGGCGTGACCTGTGCCAGCGCGGCGGCGGCAGCGCCAAGCAGGCAGGCGCCAAGCGTGGCTTGCGCCAGGCGGCGCGCGTTGCGGCAATGCTGTGTCATCTGGACTTTCCGGCAAGGACGGCGCGCGGCCCCGTGACTGGCTGCGCGCGCCGTATACATCTGTCATCGGGGCCCATTGTAGGCAGCGCCCCGCGCGCGGGCGGGCCGAAATGCGCGGATTTCCCGTCCTTATTCATCCGATTGGCGTGACAGTACCCCGCCTAAGATGCCAACCCTGAAGAAGCTACGTGCGCTCCGTTGACAGGAGCGCTTGTCCAGCACGGAGAGGCCAGATGATTGACAGACTTGATGCGGCGCTACGTTTCCAGCAGGAAGCGCTGAGCCTGCGTAACCAGCGGCAGTCGGTGATTGCCTCGAACATCGCGCACGCGGACACGCCCGGCTACAAGGCGCGCGACTTTGATTTCTCCAGCACGCTGGCGCAGACCGTGGAGCGCGGCCACCGCAACGAGGGCATGTCGCTGTCGACCACCTCGGTGCGCCACCTGCCCGCGCAGGCGCCGGGGCGCGAGGAATTCGACCTGGCCTACCGCATTCCGCTGCAGTCCAGCGTCGACGGCAACACCGTCGAAATGGACACCGAACGCGTGGCCTTCGCCGACAACGCCGTGCACTTCGAGTCCGGCCTGACGGTGATGAATTCCAAGATCAAGACCATGCTGGCCGCGATCCAGCAGTAACCGGGGAGCGAACCCATGCCGGCAATGAACATCTTCGACGTCGCAGGCTCGGCCATGGCCGCGCAGTCGCAGCGCATGAACGTGACCGCGTCCAACCTGGCCAACGCCGACAGCGTGGTCAGCCCCGACGGCCAGGCCTACCGCGCCAAGCAGGTGGTGTTCGGCATGGCGCCCACGCCGGGCCAGACCGATATTGGCGGCGTGCAGGTGCAAGGCGTGAGCGAGGACCCGTCGCCCCCGCGCATGGTGCACAACCCCACGCACCCGATGGCCAATGCCCAGGGCTATGTGGTGATGCCCAACGTCAACCCGGTGGAGGAGATGGTCAACATGATCTCGGCCTCGCGTTCCTACCAGGCCAACGTGGAAGTGCTCAACACCGCCAAGAACATGATGCTGAAGACGCTGACGATCGGCCAGTAAAACGACCCGGCCCGTCACGGCAACGGCTCCATCCGCACCTCGCACACAAGCAACTGACATGACCACCACCTCGCCGGTAGGCAGCAACACGCAAGGCAGCAACACGCAAGGCATCAACGACGCGCTCAAGAGCGGCAGCGCCAGCGCGTCCGAGCTGCAGAACAACTTCCTGACCATGCTCGTCACGCAGATGAACAACCAGGATCCCCTCAACCCGATGGACAACGCGCAGCTGACCTCGCAGCTGGCGCAGATCAGCACGGTCAGCGGCATGCAGACCATGAACGCGACGCTGTCGCAGCTGCTGTCGCAGGTCAGCGCCAGCCGCGCGATGGATTCGGCCGCGCTGATCGGCCGTACCGTGATGGTGCCGGGCAAGCAGGTATCGGTGGAAGGCGGCGTGCCGGGCAAGATCGGCGTGGACCTGCCGTCGACCGCGGACGCGGTCACCGTCGACGTGCTCGACAAGGACGGCAACGTGGTGCGCACCATCGACATGAAGGGCCAGACCGCGGGCGTGCACAACATCGCGTGGGACGGCAAGAACAACGCCGGCGTCGCCGTGGCCGACGGCGACTACACCTTCAAGGTGAACGCCACCGCCAACGGCACCTCGGTGCAGCCGGTGGCGCTGGTGTACGGCAAGGTCCAGAGCATCAGCGGCGACGCCAGTGGCGTGCTGGTGGACCTGGGCGACGGCCAGACCGCCAACGTCGATGACGTGCGCCGCATTCTTTAATACGCAGGTGCCGGCAGCGCGGGGGCGCCAACCGGCTTCAACGATAGCCTAGTCAAAAGGAAGCAATCATGGGTTTCGGTCAAGGGGTAAGCGGCCTGAACGCCGCCGCGTCCAACCTGGACGTGATCGGCAACAACATCGCCAACGCCAACACGGTTGGCTACAAGCAATCGGCCGCGCAGTTCGCCGACGTCTACGCGGGCACCAAGATCGGCCTGGGCGTGCGCGTGAACTCGGTGGTGCAGTCGTTCAACCAGGGCAATATCGAGGCCTCGGGCCGGTCCCTGGACGTGGCCATCACCAACGGCAACGGCTTCTTCCGCATGACCAGCCCGGAAGGCGCGGTCTACTACTCGCGCAACGGCCAGTTCCAGCGCCAGGAAGACGGCCGCATCACCAATATGCAGGGCCTGCAGGTAACCGGCTATCCGGCCGGCGTGGCCGGCGGCGCGGGCGTGCAGCCGCAGCCGCTGGTGATCAGCAACGCGCAGATGGAGCCGCGCGCCACCAGCAGCATCACCGCCAAGTTCCAGCTCGATTCGCGCGCCACCGTGCCGACGCAGGCGTTTGCCAGCGCGCCCGGCGTGCCGCCGACCACCAACATGTTCAACTACAGCACGGCGATCAACGTCTATGACTCGCTGGGCAACAAGCAGCAGCTGACGGCGTACTTCGCCAAGTCGGGCGCGGCGCCGACCGTGCCGGGCGGCACCGACTGGCAGATGTACGTGACCGACGTCAACGGCAACGCCGTCGGCGGTGCGCCGGTCACGCTGTCGTTCGACAACGCCGGCGCGCTGCAGGCACCCGGCGCGGGCGCGGTCACGCTGACCCAGCCGGCGGCCAACGGCGCCCAGGCCATGGCCATGCGCCTGGACCTGACCGGCACCACCCAGTTCGGCGCCGACAACGACGTCAAGCAGCTCAGCCAGAACGGCTACACCTCGGGCAGCCTGCTGGGCTTCTCGGTCAACGGCGACGGCACCATCACCGGCAGCTATTCCAACGAGCAGACCAAGCCGCTGGGCCAGATCGTGATGGCCGCGTTCGGCAACGTCGAAGGCCTGAAGCCGGAGGGCGACAACGTCTGGTCCGCCACCGGCGCATCCGGCCAGCCGCTGCTCGGCGTGGCCGGCGGCAGCCTGGGCACGCTGCGCTCGAACGCGGTGGAAGCCTCCAACGTGGACCTGTCCGGCCAGCTGGTGAACCTGATCGTGGCCCAGCGCAACTACCAGGCCAACGCGCAGACCATCAAGGCGCAGGACACGGTCATGCAGACCCTGGTCAACCTGTGACCGCCACGCTGAGCTGAGCCGCCGCCATGGACCGCATGATCTACACCGCCCTGTCGGGCGCCAAGCAGATACTCGACCAGCAAGCGGCGGTATCGAACAACCTCGCCAACGTCTCGACGCCGGCGTTCCGCGCGCAGGTCAACCTGTACCGCGCGGTGCCGGTGGTCGGGGCGGAGGCCGGCACGCGCGCCTTCACGCTGGCCTCCACGCCCGGTGCCGACATGCGCGCCGGCCCGCTCACCTACACCGGCCGCGCGCTCGACGTGGCGCTGCAGGGCAATGGCTGGCTGGTGGTGCAGGCGCCCGACGGCAGCGAGGCCTACACCCGCGCCGGCGCGCTGCAGGTGGCGCAGGACGGCCAGGTGCAGACCATTTCCGGGCTGCCGGTGATGGGCGATGGCGGTCCGCTGGCGGTGCCGCCGGGCTCGCAGGTGACCATCGGCACCGACGGCACCATCACCGCGCGCGGGCCAGGCGAAGCCTCAGCCGGCCTGGCGCAGGTGGGAAGGCTGCGCGTGGTCAACCCGCCCAACGACGCCATCGCCCGCGGCGATGACGGCCTGTTCCGCCTGCGCCCCGGCGCGCAGCCGCTCGAGGCCGATCCCACCGTGCGCGTGATTTCGGGCGCGCTCGAAGGCAGCAACGTCAACCCGACCGAAGCCATGGTCGAGATGATCGCCAATGCGCGCCGCTTCGAGATGCAGATGAAGATGATCCAGGGCGCCGACGGCAACGAGCAGCGCGCCAACCAGCTGCTCTCGACCAACTGAACCGAATGACCGGCCGGCACGGCGTTGTCGTGCCGGCCCCCAGCACCCACCAAGGACCCACATGATCCGCTCTCTCTGGATTGCCAAGACCGGCCTCGATGCGCAGCAGACGCAGATGGACGTGATCTCGAACAACCTGGCCAACGTGTCGACCAACGGCTTCAAGCGCGGCCGCGCGGTGTTCGAGGAACTGATGTACCAGACCATCCGCCAGCCCGGCGCGCTGTCGTCGGACCAGACCACGCTGCCGTCGGGCATGCAGCTGGGCACCGGCGTGCGCCCGGTGGCGACCGAGCGCATCCACACCCAGGGCAATCCGCAGCAGACCGGCAATGCCAAGGACGTGGCCATCCTGGGCCAGGGCTTCTTCCAGGTGGCGCTGCCCGACGGCACCACCGCCTATACCCGCGACGGCTCGTTCCAGGTGGACCAGAACGGCCAGCTGGTAACGTCCAGCGGCTTCGTGATCCAGCCCGCCATCACCATTCCGGCCAACACGCTGTCGATGACCATCGGCCGCGACGGCACGGTGTCGGTGACGCAGCCGGGCTCCAGCGCCAACGTGCAGGTGGGGCAGCTACAGCTGGCCACCTTCATGAACCCGGCCGGCCTGGAAAGCATGGGCGAGAACCTGTACGTGCAGACCGACGCCTCGGGCGCGCCCAATACCACCGTGCCGGGCCTGAACGGCGCGGGCGTGGTGCAGCAGAACTATGTCGAGGCCTCCAACGTGAACGTGGTCGAGGAACTGGTCAGCATGATCCAGACCCAGCGCGCGTACGAGATCAACAGCAAGGCGGTGCAGGCCTCCGACCAGATGCTGCAGCGCCTGGCGCAACTGGGTTGATCGGTGTGAACATGGCCACCTTGCTTTCCCGCCTGGGCGCGCGCGTGCTGGTTTGCCTGGCCGGCGTGGCAATGCTGGCCACCAGCGGCTGCGCGCTGATGCCGCGCGAGCCGCTGGTGCAGATGCCGACCACGGCACGCGCCGAGCCGCGCCCGATCGGCCCGGCGTCGGGCTCGATCTACCAGTCGTCGTACGCCGGCAATCCGCTGTTCGAGGACCGCCGCCCGCGCAACGTGGGCGACATCCTGACCATCCTGATCACCGAGAACGTCAACGCCAGCAAGAACTCCGGCACCAACACCAGCCGTACCGGCAACGCCGCGCTGGCGTTCGACGCCGTGCCGCGCGCGCTGGGCGGCCTGTTCGGCACCAGCCAGAACGCCAACATCAACGGCGCCAACACCATGAAGGCCAGCGGCGGCGCCAGCGCGGCCAATACCTTCAACGGCACCATCACCGTGACCGTGCTGGAGGTGCTGGCCAACGGCAACCTGGTGGTCTCCGGCGAAAAGCAGATGGCCATCAACCAGGGCGCCGAGTTCATCCGTTTCTCGGGCGTGGTCAACCCCCGCACCATCACCGGCGACAACGCCGTGCTGTCGACGCAGGTCGCCGATGCGCGCATCGAATACACCGCCAAGGGCGTGATCGACGAAGCGCAGAACATGGGCTGGCTGCAGCGCTTTTTCCTCAATGTTTCTCCGTTCTGACCGCGCCATGTCTGCCCAGATGCTCGCTCGTTTCCTGTCCCGCCTGCTGCGGCTGACCATGGTCAGCCTGGCGCTGGGCGTGGCCTTCGGCGCCTTCGCCTCCAGTGCCAAGGCCGAGCGCCTGAAAAACCTGGCCACCTTCCAGGGCGTGCGCGACAACCCGCTGGTCGGCTACGGCCTGGTGGTGGGGCTGGACAACACCGGCGACCAGACCATGCAGACGCCGTTCACCACGCAGAGCCTGACCAACATGCTGTCGCAGCTGGGGATCACGCTGCCGGCCGGCAAGAACATGCAGCTCAAGAACGTGGCGGCGGTGATGGTCACGGCCACGCTGCCCGCGTTCGCGCAGCCCGGCAGCCAGCTCGACGTGGTGGTGTCGTCGATGGGCAATGCCAAGAGCCTGCGCGGCGGCACGCTGCTGATGACGCCGCTCAAGGGCGCCGACGGCCAGGTCTACGCGATCGCGCAGGGCAACATGCTGGTGGGCGGCGCGGGCGCGTCGGCCAACGGCAGCAAGGTGCAGATCAACCAGCTGGCGGTGGGGCGCATTGCCAACGGCGCCATCGTCGAGCGCGCGGTGGCGCCGTTCCAGCCCGATGGCGGCGTGCTCAACCTCGAACTGAAGGACACGGATTTCGGCACCGCCGAGCGCGTGGTCGAAGCCATCAACCGCAACATGGGCGGCGGCGTGGCCGCGGCGCTGGACGGGCGCGTGGTGCAGGTGCGCGCGCCGGCGTCGCCGGCGGCGCGCGTGGGCTTCCTGGCCCGCATCGAGAATCTCGACGTGACCCCGGCGAAGGCCGCGGCCAAGGTGATCCTGAACGCCCGCACCGGCTCCATCGTGATGAACCAGGCGGTGACGGTGGAAGACTGCGCGGTAGCGCACGGCAACCTGTCGGTGGTCATCAACACCCAGCCGGTGATCAGCCAGCCGGCGCCGTTCAGCGAGGGGCAGACCGTGGTGGCGCCGGTGTCGCAGATCGACATGAGACAGCAGGGCGGCTCGCTGCAGATCGTCAAGGCGGGCGCCTCGCTGGCCGCCGTGGTCAAGGGGCTGAATGCGCTGGGCGCGACCCCGGCCGACCTGCAGACCATCCTCGAAGCGATGCGCGCCGCGGGTGCGCTGCGCGCCGAGCTGGAAGTGATCTGAGCATGAACAGCGGCATCAACGGTGGCGCGCTGCCCGCGGCGGGCGCCGACCTGACCCAGCGCTTCGCGCTGGACACGCAGGGCTTCGAAGCGCTCAAGCACAGCGCGCGCGGCGGCGCCGACGCCAGTACGCTGCACGCCGTGGCGAAGCAATTCGAGGCGGTGTTCACGCAGATGGTGCTCAAGAGCATGCGCGATGCCACGCCGCAGGACGGCCTGTTCGACAACGAGCAGAGCAAGCTCTACCTGTCGATGATGGACCAGCAGCTGGCGCAGCAGATGTCGTCGCGCGGCATCGGCCTGGCCGACGTGATGGTGCGCCAGCTGGCGCGCGCCACCGGCACCGCGATGCCCGCCGGCATGAACACGCTGACACCGGCCGAGGCCGGCAAGGCCGCCGATGCCGAGATGGCCAGGCTGCTCGACAGCCGCGGTGCCGGAGCTATGCCCGCCGACGCGGGCGAGCAGGCCGACCTGCCCGCCATCGGCACCATCGTCGCCGGACAGCAATGGAATCCCACCGCGGGCCTGCGCCAGTACCAGCCGCAGTCCTACGCGGACCGCGGCCAGGGCGAAGACCGGCTGGGCCGGCTGCCCGACGATGCGCCCGCCCACGTCAGCGCCTTCGTCGCCCGCATGGCCGGCCCCGCCGAAGCCGCGTCCCGCGCCAGCGGCGTGCCGGCACGGCTGATCGTCGGCCAGGCCGCGCTGGAATCCGGCTGGGGCCAGCGCGAAATCACGCACGCCGACGGCTCGACCACCTTCAACGTCTTCGGCATCAAGGCCGGCCCCAGCTGGAAGGGCCGCGTCGCGGAAATCACCACCACGGAATACATCGACGGCCAGCCGCAGAAGGTGCGTGCGAAGTTCCGCGCCTACGGCTCGTACGACGAGGCTTGCGCCGACTACGCGCGCCTGCTGACGAGCAATCCGCGCTACGCGGGCGTGGTCAGCGCGGCGAACGCCGAAGATGCGGCGCATGGCTTGCAGAGGGCGGGGTATGCCACGGATCCGGCGTACGGGCACAAGCTGGTGAAGATCATGAAGAAGGTGGCGGCTTAGGGTCAAAGCTTTGCTTGAAGCCGCCGGCCGCATCATTGCCTCGGCGTTTCAAATTCCCCCTTGTGTACTCCCTCTCCCGCTTGCGTACTCCCTCTCCCGCTTGCGTACTCCCTCTCCCGCTTGCGGGAGAGGGTTGGGGTGAGGGCGGGAGCATCAACGAAGTGAAGGCCATCGCTATTGCCACCGCCGGCCCTCACCCCCGCCCCTCTCCCGCAAGCGGGAGAGGAGAGCAAACTGCCGCACCGCAAGCGCCAGTGCGTTCCAATTCATGCCGCAGCCTAAAGTCCCGCCCCCACCGAGCCGATAACTTCCCAATACCACCCCGCCGCCCCCAACCGCGGCAGTCCCACCAATCCCGGACCAGAGCACCATGTCTCTCTTCAGTATTGGCCTCTCCGGCCTGAACACCGCGCAGAACGCGCTGACGACGACGGGCCACAACTTTGCCAACTCGGCAACCGAAGGCTATTCGCGCCAGAACACCATCGTCGCGTCCGCCGGCGGCCAGTACACCAGCCAGGGCTTCTACGGCTTCGGCTCGAACACCACCACGGTGATCCGCGTCTATGACGAGTTCCTGACCGGCCAGCTGCGCGGCGCCACCTCGGCCAGCGCGTCGCTGGCGATGTACTCGGACCAGATCAGCCAGATCGACAACCTGCTGGCCGACCAGAAGGGCGGCCTGGCGCCGCTGATGCAGAAGTTCTTCGCCGCGGTGCAGGCGGTGGCCGATACCCCGGCCGATCCGGCCGCGCGCCAGGGCATGCTGTCGGCGGGCCAGGCGCTGGTGGGCCAGGTGCGCTCGGCCAGCAACTACTTCAAGCAGCTGCAGTCCGGCGTCAACGAACAGGTCGGCACCGCCGTCACCCAGGTCAACGCGTATACCAAGCAGATCGCCAACCTGAACCAGGAAATCACTCGCCTGAAGGCGGCCTCCGGCGGCCAGGCGCCCAACGACCTGCTCGACCAGCGCGACCAGGCCGTGGCCGAGCTGACCAAGCTGGTCGGCGCCAAGGTGGTGGTGCAGGACAGCGGCACCTACAACGTCTTCGTCGGCAACGGCCAGCCGCTGGTGATGGGCAATGACGCCTATGAACTGAAGGCCGTGGCCTCGGCCGCCGACCCGAACCGCACCGTGGTGGCCTACACGCTGCCCACCGGTGCCGTGATCGAGAGCGAGCCGGGCGCGCTCACCGGCGGCTCGCTGGGCGGCCTGCTGCAGTTCCGCACCGAAACCCTGGATCCGGCGCAAAGCGCGATCGGGCGCCTGTCGCTGGCGATCGGCGCGAGCTTCAATGCGCAGCACCAGCTCGGCATCGACCTGAACGGCGCCGCCGGCACCGACATGTTCAAGCTGGGCGGCGCCACCACCATCCCCAACGCCAACAACGCCGTCAAGACCACGGTCGCCACCGCCACCATCAGCAATGCATCGGCGCTGACCACCAGCGACTACAAGCTCCATTTCGACGGCACCAACTACACGCTGACGCGCCTGTCCGACAACCAGCAGGTGGTCACGCCCGTACCGGCCGGCGGCGCCACCTACCCGCTGCAATTCAGCGCCGACGGCTTTACCGTCGAGATCAATGCGGCGATGGGCACCAACGATTCGTTCACGGTGCAGCCCACCCGCAACGCCGCCACCGGTTTCGACATGGCGGTCAATGACCCGGCGAAGATTGCCGCGGCATCGCCTGCCTACATCGAGGCGACCGCGGGCAACAAGGGCAACGCCACCGCGTCGCTGAGCAAGGTCGCGCCCGGATTCACGCCGCCGGCCGGCAAGATCACCGCCGAGTTCGACGGCACCAACTACATCTTCAAGGTCGGCGGCGTGGCCATGGCGCCGCAGCCGGTGGGCGTGCCCAACGGCAGCAATACCGATTTCACCCTCAACGGCCTGACCTTCAGCTTCGGCGGCACGCCTGCCGCCGGCGACAGCTTTACGCTGGGCAGCAATGCCGGCGCGGTCAAGGACAACGGCAACATGCTGGTGCTGGCCAAGCTGCAGAACGCCAAGACCATCGGCGGCGTGTCCAGCTTCAGCGAAGCCTACGCGCAGCTGGTCAACGATGTCGGCACGCGCGCCAAGTCGGTCAAGATCGCGTCGGCGTCGCAGGACAGCATCACCACGCAGATCAAGACCGCGCAGCAATCGGTGTCCGGCGTCAACATGGACGAGGAGACCGTGTCGATGCTGCGCTTCCAGCAGCTGTACCAGGCCAATGCGCGCGTGATCCAGACTGCCGGCACGCTGTTCGACACCATCATCGGCATCGGCCGCTAAGCGCCGCAGCCAACCCGCGTCAGAAGAGGTAACCCAATATGCGCGTTGCAAGCTCCACCCTGTACCAGCAAGGCCTGGCGTCGATGAACTACCAGCAGGGCGCGCTGATGCATATCCAGCAGCAGCTCGGCACCGGCCGCTCCATCCTGACCCCGTCGGACGATCCCGTCGGCGCCACGCGCGCGCTGGGCGTCAGCCAGGCGCAGGCCGTCAACGGCCAGTACGCCACCTCCCGCAACCAGGCCAATATCGCGCTGGCGGCGGAAGAAAACGCGCTGCAGTCCGTCACCACCATCACGCAGAACATACAGACCATGCTGGTGCAGGCCGGCAACGGCACCATGAGCGATGCCGACCGCGGCTCGCTGGCGACCGCGCTGGAAGGGCTGTACAACCAGCTGCTGAGCCTGGCCAACTCCGACGACGGCAACGGCCAGTTCCTGTTCGGCGGCACCCGCTCGGGCAGCGCGCCGTTCACGCAGAGCGCCGGCGCAGGCAACTACATCGGCGACAACAGCCAGCAACTGCTGCAGGTCGACGTGGCGCGCCAGATGCCCGCCGGCAACACCGGCCGCGAAGTCTTCATGAGCGTGACCGGCGGCGCCGGCTATGTGGTCAAGGGCAACCCCGCCAATACCGGCACCGCCACCTTTGGCACGGTGTCCACCACCGATCCGAGCAATCCGCTGTTCGGCCACGCGCTGCAGCTGTCGTTCACGGCCAACGCCGCCGGCCAGATGGAATACACCATCACCGACACCTCGACCGGCGCCACCCCCGCGCCGGTGGTCACCGGCCCGGTGATCTACAACTCGCCGGCACAGATCGACGTCGCGGGCTTCACCTTCAATGTCTCCGGCGCCCCCAAGGCCGGCGACACCCTGACCATGCAGCCGGCCAGCGAGGCCGGCACCGACATGTTCGCCAACCTGCAGACCGTGATCGACAGGCTACGCCAGCCGGCCGCCTCCGAGAACGACCGCGCCAACCTGGGCAACGTGCTGTCTACCGCCGTGCGCCAGTTCTCCAACTCGCTCGACAACGTGCTGACCGTGCGCGCGTCGGTGGGCTCGCGCATGAACGAGCTGGATGCGCTGGACGACGTGGGCACCAATCGGAACCTGACGTATTCGCAGACGCTGTCGGGGTTGCAGGACCTGGATTACGCCAAGGCGATTACCGAGTATTACCAGCGGCAGGTGGCGTTGCAGGGGGCGCAGCAGTCGTTCATGCAGATTCAGGGGATGAATCTGTTTAAGTACCTGTAAGGGGGAAGGGGCCGGCAACCAAGAGGGCTTGTTTCCGCACATCTGTCAGATCGACAATCTCGATCGATTCGCGTTCAGGGGCCTGTGTTTGCGCTGCGCATCCGCCCCAGGAAGCCCATCATCATTCCTGCATTGTCCTGCCCATGCCGTCCGCGCGGACTTGTGCCGCCGGTTGGCAGCCCCGTTGTGGCACCCGCAGGTAACCCCGGTTGGCAGGGGCTTATGCTGCGAGGCCGTGGCTTGCTTGCCTGCTCAATCTATGCTTCATTGAAGAGTGCGCCAGGACTTTGATGACGATGCGCACGCACGGCTCTGGTCTTTCGCGCATCGAAGTGCATCGGCCGCTCCGTCCTGGCATATCGTCGGGCAGGCCTGCGCGTCAGCGGTCGCGCAACGCCAGGGAGAAGATCATGGGGTCCATGATGCTGGTGGATACCGACGCGGGGACCACCGATGGCGAAATCCGCGACTTTCCGGTGCGATACCGATTGCCGGCATGCGACGACATCAACCGCGTGGAGGGCGATGGCTCGCGGCCGGCCGTGACGCTGCCTTTCAACAAAGTCGATGCGGGCACGTTGCGCGGACTGGTGCCGCGTATCAACCATATTTCCTGGATGCAGCGCAAGGTCGACGCCATGGCGCTGGCCGGGCGCTTCGAGTAAGGAGGCGCCATGGCCATTCGCTGCCTGCGCGTAGCCGCTGCCACCGGGCTTGCCGCGGCCGTGTCGGCGTGGCCGGCTTGGGGCTACTTTGACCACTACCTGTCCGGCACCATCGTCGGCACGCTGGGCCAGGCCCAATTGAATTCCGCGTGGGGCGTCTTTGGCAAGACCATGGACCAGTCCGCCGATGGCGCAAGCGTTGCGTTCAGCTTGCCGGCCGAGAAGCGGCACCGCGCGGTGGAAGGATCGTTCACGCCGTTGCAGACGCGAACGGATCGCGGCGATGCCTGTCGCCAGGTTCGCAGCGAGTTCCGCCGCGCCGGGCAGTCGGAATCGTGGACCGGGTGGTATTGCAAGGAGCAGGGCGGCTGGAAGTCGCGCAAGCTGCCGGACTAACGCTGGCCCGCGTCCGCCCCGGGTGCGCGTGATTAATACCGTTCCTCGACGTAGCGGTATGGGTAGTCCGGCTCGCGCCAGCCGCCGGCTTTCTGCCTGGCAGGCAGCTTGACCGCCTTGCGCGGGATCTGCTCGCACGGTATCTGCGCAGCAAGTGTGTGATGGGGTTCAGCCGGACAGGCCGCTTGTAATTGGAATCGGCCACGTGCCACGGCGCGTAGTTGGTATCGGTGGCGGCGAACATGGCGTTGGGCGCGAAGAGTGGTTGTACCGGCGGCTGTACGAAGCCCTTGCCTTTGGCCATGTTTTTTCCTCCGCCCTGCAATGCCACTTTCTGTTGCCGCCATGCCGCCGCGCGCGTGGTCATCCGGCGCGGAATGGCGGATCGATTTCGCAATGGCAGCCAGGCGTCAACGGAATCTAACGCGAATCAATTTTGTGTACAAATTTCCGGTAATGGCGGTGCGCGCCGTAAATCGGTTGAAATCCCATAAATGTCGTACTACCTTCATATCGCGTATTCAGCCTGAACGCGCGCGTCAAATCAGCGCGCATCGGCAGCCCGCACCCATCGCATTCGAAAACGGCATGTGTGCACGCCCATGCCGCACAGCGCCGCACCCGGTTGCGAGGAGGGAATATGGCCTTTCTGGTGAAGCGCTTGACCGCGGCTGGCGTGGTGCTGTGGCTGTCGGCGTGCGCATACCCTTATCCCGTCGAGCCGGTGACGATGGTGCCGACCACCTACCCCGGCTCGCAACCCACGCGCTACGACCGCGCCTTTGACGCCGCGGCCGGCGCCCTGCGCGACCAGGGGGTCACGATCCGGGTGCAGGACGCAACGGCGGGCACCATCGCCGGCAGCCGCAACAACCGGCCGGTGTCGGCAAGCGTGCGGCGCCAGGCCGACGGCACGGTGCGGGTCCAGTTTGACGGCGGCGACCCCGATGACCCGGGCCTGATGCAGCGCATCTCGCGCAGCTATGACGCGCGCATGGGGCGCTGAGCCGGCCTCCCTTGCCACGCCAGCGCTGGCGTAGCTACGTGCAGTTGGCCCGGTAGGCTTGCTGCAGCGACTTGCGCGACTTATCGCGCTCGATCTTGGGGATCGTGCGTCCCTGGGCGGTCTGCGTGGCCGGCCCGGAAGACTGGTAGGAGCGCTGTTTCGAGGTGGCGTTGTACTGCGCCTTCAGCGATTCGCATTTGGCCCGCCTGGCGTCGTCCGGATCTTCGCTGGCGGCAGCCGGCGGACGGTAGGGGCTGGCGCCGCCCTGCACCGCCTCGGCGATGGCGCCGGCGGCATCCGGCGCCGAGGCATGCTGTGCGCTTGCGGCGGTGCAGCCCAGCGCCAGCAGCGCCACGGCCATGCATTGTCTGGAGATCAGCATGAAAGCCCCCGGTTGCGATCGGCAATGCCGCATGGCGGTGCCGCGAGCCGCGGGCACCATTGCCCGATCGTCCGGCCCGACAACCATGATATGTGCCAAGGCGTGGATTGCCAGTACCTTGTTGGCGGCGCACGCGCCGCAACCTGCAGCGTCACCTGGTCCAGCACAGCCCTGATACGCATCCGGCGCCTGTAGTGCCTGTAGTCCACGCAAGCGGTAGCGCGCCTTCACCCAGGACAGCCCCCATGCAACCGAACCGCTTAGCCCGCATGGCGAGCGCAGCGCACGGCGCGGCAGCTTTTTTTCTGGGTGCCTTCGCGTATTGGGGACGGGAGGGTGTGTCGGGCCCTGGCCTTGCGGCCAGCGCTCAAGTCCTCAGCCAGCCGCCAACGTGGCGCGCCGTTTGGCACGTGCCAGCGCCTGGTGCATGGTTTGGAGCAGTACCTCAGGCGGCCGCGCACCCGACACCCTATGCGTGCCGTTGAACACAAAACAGGGAACGCCGAGACCGGCGCGCGCCGGCGGGTCGAGCGGGCCGTGCACCGATGGCAGCCAGTCCAGGTCATCCCCGCCGGTGCTGTCGGCATGCTCGGGCAAGGCGATGCCGCACGACGCCGCGGCCTGCCGCAGCAAGCGCGGGTCACCGATGTTCTCGGCGCGAATGAAGTAGCGCTGGAACAGTTCTTCGATCAGCAAGCCAGCCACGCCGGCGCCGGCCTGCTGGCGCGCATGGCGCACCAGCCGGTGGGCCAGCAGCGTGCTCGGGAAGGTTTCGATGCGCTCCAGCGCCAGCGTGAGGCCGGCATCCCTTGCCGCGGCACGCACCTGCGCCTGGCGCATCGCCACGGCCTCCGGGCTGCCCAGCCGCGCCAGATAGAACTCGCGGTACGGAAGGCCGGCAGGCGGGGTCGTGGGGATCAGCGGGTAAGAACGCCACGTCACCTGCACGGCAACGTCCGGGCGCTCGCGGCCAAGCCAGGCGATGGCGGTTTCCAGGTGCCTTTTGCCGATCAGGCACCAGGGGCAGATCAGGTCGAAATAGGCCTCGACCGAAAGCGTCGCCGGTTGATCCAGGGCAAACGACTGGCGCCTGGAGCCGTTGTCGGGGTGTGGGGAATTGTCGGGGCATTGCATGCGTTGGCTCCTGATCATGGCATCGGTGCGCGCGCCTGCCGGGTATCCGGCGGCGCGGTCCGGCGGCTTTGGTTGCCGTCTGCGGTGAGCACGGAGTTTGGTCCAGTGGAGCCAGGAAATTTTGACGATACGGGACGATCAATTGACATTTCGTGACAGGCAGGGAAAACACGATGTCCGACGGGCCGCTTGCAGCTTGCGCGTTGGCGGAAGCCAGACGCAGAATGCGCCGACCTCTTTCCTGCGGCATGCACTGCCAGCGCGCTAGCGTGAACGCCCTGTCTCCTACCGTCCCCATCTCCTTCGTCAACGGCTTTCTTTGTGGAGCCGACCCGACGGCGATCGCGCGGCTGGCGGAGTGCTCCGGCATTGCGGCCGAACTGCTTGCGGAGCCGGCGGCGCGCGTGACGCAAGAGCAGTTCGCCACGTTGTACCGGCTGCTCGCGCACGAACACGACGATGAAATGCCGGGCATCTTCAGCCGCCCTCTGCGCAATGGCACGCTCAAATACCTGTGCCTGAGCTTGCTGGATGCGCCAAGGCTGGAAGTGGCGCTGCACCGGTTCGGGCAGTTCTTCCACCTGATCCTCGACGATTTCCGCATCGAGTCGCGGCGCGATGGGGCTTCGGGCTATGTGGAGCTGGTGGAGTATCCGGCATCGCCCGCCGTAAGCATGCTGGGCCGCGAACTGATGCTGAAGCTGGTGCATGGCGTCACGTCGTGGCTGGTTCGCAAGGAGATTCCGCTGCAGGCGGTGGAACTGCCATCCGGCCGGCCGCCGCTGGCCAGCGACCATCTCTACCTGTTTCCCGGTCCGGTGCATTTCGGCTGCCAGCGGATCCGCATGATCTTTGACGCGGCTTACCTCGACATGCCGGTGCGCCAGCGCAAGCCAGACCTGGAGAAGTTCCTGGCGCGCGCGCCCGCGGACTGGATCTTTGTCTCGTTCGCCGAGCAGATGACCTGTCATCGCGTGCGGCAGTACGTGGCCGACCGCCTGCCGGATCCTCCCAGGATCGAGGCCGCGGCGCTGGCGCTGCATTGTTCGGTGCGCACGCTGTGCCGCCGCCTTGCCGCGGAAGGCACCACATTCCAGGCCATCAAGGACGATGTCCGGCGCGATCTCGCCATCCAGCGCCTGACGCGTTCGGAGGATCCGATCGCGGCCATTGCCTTCGACGTGGGCTTCGACAATCCCACCGCGTTCCATCGTGCCTTTCGCCACTGGACCGGCAGCACGCCGAACGCCTACCGCCGCGCGCCGTAGCCGCGTATCGCAGCCCGGCAATGTGCCCGGCAATGACGGCCGGCGACTGGCCGTTTCCGCCACCATGGGCGGCTTCGCGTGCGCATTGCGCGGCTGCCGCGGCACATGCGCGCAAAGCGGCAGGTTTTGTCAGCGATTGGGCCGGTTTTGGTAGCCGCCCTGGTGCGCGTCGCCACTACGATGCCGGCATCAGATCCGCGCGGGCCAACGCGCGGCACCGAATCAAGCGAGGAGACCTATGGCAATCGAAGGCTACAGCATGGCAACGCTCTGCGCGTTCGTCGGCAAGGAACTCGGTGTGTCCGAGTGGATGGAAGTGGACCAGGCGCGCATCGACGCATTCGCGGAATGCACCGGGGACCGCCAGTGGATCCATGTCGATGTCGAGCGCGCCCGCAAGGAAAGCCCGTTCGGCGGCACCATCGCCCATGGCTACCTGACGCTGTCGCTGCTGGCGGGAAAGCTGACCGGCATGGGCGTGGTGCCGGGCGACGCGCGCGCCGCGGTGAACTACGGCCTGGAGAAGACCCGCTTCCTGGCGCCGGTCAGGGCGGGCGGGCGCGTGCGCAATCGCGTCAGGCTGTTGTCCGTCGATGACAAGGGCGACGGCCGCGTGCTGTTGCGCATGGAAAACACGATGGAAGTCGAGGGTGAAGCCAGGCCCGCCATGGTGGCGGAAGCCCTCGCACTTGTCATGGCATGAAGCGGGACACGACACGGGTACAGGCAGAAAGCAGCAAGGCAGAGGCAGGAGCAGCAACATGACAACCGCATCCAGGGCGCGCAGACCGGCCAGCAAGGCCGGCAGGAACAGGCAGGCCGCGACGGTGATGGCCGCCACCGCGGCGGGGGCCATCGAAACAATCGAAGCCATCGACGCGAACCCGACGCTGGCCGGTCCCAATCCATTCGTCGGCCTGAGGCCGGAGGACTTCGTCAGCACCGCGCAGCAGATCGGCGCGCAGTGCGTACAGGAGCCGGTGCTCGTGCTCGAGCAGCAGGCGCAACTGGCGCACGATCTCGTCAGCGTCCTGGATGGCTCGGCGCCGTTGCCGTCGGCGCGGGACCGGCGCTTTGGCGATGCCGCCTGGCGTGACAATCCGCTGTACCGCATGTCGCTGCAGGGCTACCAGGCCTGGCGCGACGCACTGGGCGGCTTTGTGCGGCGCTCGGTGATGGACGCTCGCAGCAAGCACCGCGCGCAGTACTTCACCGAGCTGGTGATCGATGCGCTGGCCCCGACCAATACCCTGCTGGGCAACCCCGCCGCGCTGAGAAGGACGGTGGAGTCGTGCGGGATGAACCTGGTCAGCGGGCTGGCCAACCTGGTCGCCGATACCCTGAGCAACGGCGGCATGCCGGCCCAGGTGGACAAGGAAGCCTTCAGGGTTGGCCAGAACCTGGCGACGACGCCGGGCGCGGTGGTGTTCCGCAACGAAGTGCTGGAACTGATCCAGTACGCGCCGTCCACGGCCCGCGTGCATGCGCGCCCGCAGCTGATCGTGCCGCCGCAGGTCAACAAGTTCTATGTGTTCGACCTGGCCAGCGGCAAGAGCATGGTGGAGTACCTGCTGGCGCAGGAGCTGCAGGTATTCATCGTCAGCTGGCGCAATCCCACCGCGGCGCAGCGCGACTGGAACCTGGACACCTATGTCAGCGCGCTGATCGAGGCGATCGGGGCGATCCGCGCTATCACCGGCAGTGCCGACGTCAACCTGCATGGCGCCTGCTCCGGCGCGATGACCATGGCGGCGCTGATGGGTTATTGCGCCGCCAGCGG
Source organism: Cupriavidus neocaledonicus (assembly GCF_000372525.1). Taxonomy (GTDB): domain Bacteria; phylum Pseudomonadota; class Gammaproteobacteria; order Burkholderiales; family Burkholderiaceae; genus Cupriavidus; species Cupriavidus neocaledonicus. Next base: position 116,673 of record NZ_AQUR01000098.1, on the reverse strand, counting down.
CGAAAAGCTGGTGCATGCCGCGACGCTGATGGTATCGGTGTTCGGACTCGATGCGGAGTCGCAGCTCGGGCTGTTCAGCACGCCTGAGGCCGTCACGGCAGCGCGGCAGGGCAGCCAGGCGCTCGGCGTGCTCGACGGCGCGGCGCTGGGACGGATTTTTGCCTGGCTGCGGCCGAACGACCTGGTGTGGAATTACTGGGTCAACAACTACCTGCTCGGCAATGCGCCGCCGGCCTTCGATGTCCTCTACTGGAACAACGACACCACGCGGCTGCCCGCCGGCTTGCACGGCCAGTTCCTCGACATGCTTACGATGAACCAGCTCGCCACGCCGCGCACGCTGCACGTGCTCGGCCACGCCATCACGCTGTCCGACGTGACCTGCGACAAGTATGTGCTGGCCGGCATGACCGACCACATCACGCCATGGAAGGCGGTTTACCGGTCGATGCGCGCCTTTGGCGGGCGCACCGAGTTCGTGCTGAGTTCCAGCGGTCACGTGCAGAGCCTGGTCAATCCCCCCGGCAACCCGAAGGCGAAGTTTTTCCGCGGCGGCGCGCCGGCCGCCGATCCGCAGGCCTGGCTTGACGGCGCGACCGCCGTGCAGGACTCATGGTGGGAACACTGGAGCCAGTGGCTGCAGGCGCGCTCAGGCCCAAAGCGCCGCGCGCCAGACGTTCCAGGCAGCGCGCAATTCGCACCCTGTGGCGAGGCGCCCGGACGCTATGTGACCGAAGCGTGATGCCCAGATCCATGGGCGCCGGCCCATGCGCGGCGGCCAACCGCAGTTTCGATTTTTGCAACCCAACCGTGAGGAGATACCCAGATGGAATCGACCAACACCGCGGACGCCGCCGCCCGGCAGGCGTCTCAGGCCCCGCACCGCAAGCTGCTTGACTTCGTCCGGCACAATCGCCTGGACCCGGCCGCGATCCTCGAGTCGCGCCGCAAGGATATCGAGGCGCTGGCCAGCATCAACATCACGCTGCTGAGCGGCCTGCAATCGGTGGTGCGCCTGCAGGCCGAGTACCTGTGCGACACCGCCGCCGACCTGCAGGCGCTGGCACGCGGCGGCGAGTCCGCCGAGGACAAGCCTTCTGCCAGGGTAGCGCAAGCGCTGCCGCGCTCGCTGCACAAGGCCGTGGCCGGCCTGCGCGGCCTGAGCGATACGCTCTACAAGGCCCAGGCGGACAGCATCGCCACGGTCGGCCGGCGCATCGCGGAGAACGTTGAGGAGGTCAAGGGCATCCTGCGCCCTAAGGCATAAACGCCGGCGGGCCTGGCCGGCGTGCCGTCCAGGCCTGCGCGCCAACGTCTCCAGGACAAACTGATGACAATCATCGATGCCGGCACGCAAGCCGGCCACAAGCTCGAGGTCCGGACCGTGGATCTGGACGGCCAGGTACTCAGGACCGGCATCCGGCCGGGCCGCGACGCCGGCCCGCCGCTGCTGGTCTTCAACGGTATCGGCGCCAACTTCGAACTGCTCAAGCCCTTTGTCGACGCACTGCCTGACATCGAAGTGATTCTCTTCGACGTTCCCGGGGTCGGCGGCTCTCCCGCGCCGCTGATGCCTTACCGCTTCTCCGGTCTCTGCGTGCTGGCCGACCGGCTGCTGTCGCGCCTTGGCTACGATGGCCAGGTCGATGCGCTTGGCGTGTCGTGGGGCGGAGCGCTGGCGCAGGAATTTGCCCGGCTTCATGCCGACCGTTGCAGACGCCTGGTCCTGGCGGCCACCTCGCCCGGCGTCATCATGGTGCCTGGCAGGCTGTCAGTGCTGACCAAGATGATCGGCCTGCGCCGCTATACCGATCCGCAGTATCTGCGCCGCGTTGGCGCCGACCTGTATGGCGGTGCCTTGCGTCATGACCCCGCATGGCTCGACCAGCACGGCCGGCACATGCAGCCGCCGCGCGGACGCGGCTACCTCTACCAGCTGCTGGCGGCCTGGGGCTGGAGCAGCCTGCCCTGGCTGGGCGCGCTGAAGCAGCCCACGCTGGTGATGCACGGGACCGACGACCCTATCGTGCCGCCAGTCAATGCCAGGATCCTGGCCGCGGTGATTCCCAACGCGGCGCTGCATCTGGTCGACGACGGGCACCTCTTTCTTGTGACTGGCGCCGAGAGCGCGGCCGGAACCATCGGCCGCTTCCTGCGCGCATAGTCAACCGCTTCAGCGCACACGCTTGACGCGCGCAGCACGCTCCCCGGATGGGGGGCCGCATGCTGCGATTCGTGAGAAAGCAGGCTCAAGCAGCTGGACTTCACCGCGCCGCGCGACCGCAAGCCGGTGCAGCGGCTCGACTCCAGATCGCGCCGGGTCAGCGGCATCTTGGACCCCGCCAAATCCCAGACCAGCATGACTGCGCGAACACCCGGTCTGCGAAGGTTCGTCCCTATGGCAATTAACGGGGTGTTAAGGGTTACCGACAAAAAAGCATAAGTCGGTTAATGGGCCTGTGACTACACTGTCTCCCATGGTTCCAGTGACCGCCGCGCCTTCCGGCACCAGTCGATGCAAAGGGCGGCGGCACCGTAGCGCCATACGTGCGTTGGGCCATCCCCAGCCGTAACGCCGTGCCACTGCTGTCCTGATTCCTTTCTTGTCTTAACCGAATCGCTGCCGCGCTCCGGGGCGCGGTAATGCACGCGCTTTGTCCAAAAATTATTGAGCCAGCCATGAAACGCAATCCATTGGTGTTCCGTAGCAAACCAGTTCTCGCATTTGGTCGTGCGCTGGGCCTCGCCGCATTTGCGGCCTGCATGGCATTGCCCGCCCTCGCCGAGGTGGAGCTCGATGGCCGCAACGCTACGCCGGAAGCCATCGTCCGCATTGCCCACGGCGAGCCGGTGCGCATCGCGCCGGCGGCACGCCAGCGCGTTCGCGAAGCGCATGCGGTGCTGCTGGATGCCGCGCGCGCAGGCAAACAGATTTATGGACTGACGGTCGGTGTCGGGCTCAACAAGGACCGGTCCATGGTCGATGCCAGCGGGGAACTGACCCAGGAGATCGTGGAAGCGTCGCGGCGCTTCAATATCGCGCTGCTGCGTGCGCATAGTGGTGGCGCCGGGCCCGACGCGCCGGTTGCCGACGTCCGTGCCGCGATGGCTGCCCGCCTGAATGCGCTGCTCTCCGGGGGCGGCGGCGTGCAAGAGAGTATCGTCGACGCGTACGTTCGCTTCCTGAACGAGGGCATTACGCCTGCGATCCCTTCGGTCGGCTCCATCGGCGAGGCGGACATCACCATCCTCAGCCATGTGGGCGTGGCCATGCTCGGAGAAGGAGACGTGTACTATCAAGGCCGTCGGCAGCCGGCGTCCGCCGCGTTTGCGGCCGCCGGGGTTGCACCGATACAGCCGTTCGGCAAGGACGGCCTGTCGATTCTCAGCTCCAATTCCTATGCCTCTGGCCTGGCGTCGCTCGCGCTGGTGGATCTTGCGAATCTGGGCCGGCATTCCAAGCTTGTCTACGCGTTAAGCTTGCAAGCGCTCAACGGCAATGTCTCTCCGTTCCTGGAAGATTCCCTCGCGTTGCGGCCCTTTCCGGACACGGTCAAAGCCGGAGCCGAATTGCGCCGCCTGTTGAGTGGCTCCAGTCTGTGGAACCAGGACGCGTCGCGCCGCCTGCAGGACCCGCTCAGTTTCCGTACCGGTGTTTTCCTGATCGGCGAACTCGATCGTACGCAGTCGGAATTGCGCGCGCTGCTGAACGTGCAGTACAACGCGTCGGATGACAACCCGGGCGTGGCGATTGGTGTGAAGCCAAGGTCGAGCCGGTGGCAAGAGCAGCAAAGCTATCTGGCAAGGGGCGGGGCAGTGCTTCCCACCGCGAATTTCGTGCCCTTGCCCTGGGTACTCGCGTTCGAGCAGACTGCCATCGCGCTTGGGCATCATTCCCTGGCATCGGCGCAGCGCATCGGACGGCTGAACGATCCCAACTTCACCAGTCTGTCGCGCTCCCTCGGCACGGAGCATACGGTCCATGCATTCGGCGCGATGGAGAAGCCAGCCATCGCGCTCGCTGCGGAAAACAAGTCGCTGGCGCAACCGGTTTCCATGGATTTTTCCCCCTCGTCAGGAAATATCGAAGATGTCGCCACCAACGCGCCGGCGGTGGTGCAACGCGTGCGCAAGCAGATCGACAACACCTATGCACTGCTGGCCATCGAGCTCGTCCATGCCGTCCAGGCGGCCGAGTTGCGTCGCCGCAAGGATCCGGCGTTCACGTTGTCGCCCGCCACGCAGGCACTCGCCGATGCATTGCGCAAGCGCGTGGCGTTTCTTGAGCAGGACCGCCCCCTGACCGGCGACTACCGGGCCGCTGCTGAAGTGTTGAGGGCCTACAGGCCCTGAGCCCGGGTTCCGCCAGAACAAGACGACACGGCGGGCGCTCTCTCAAGTGCTGCGTTGCATTCAGCCAGGGCGCACGGGCGGTCTGGCTCGCCAACGCACGCGTAGATCCCATCCATGGAAGGCATTCAAAAAATGAAGACGCTCATGAAAAGAGAGTTGTGTGCCGGCATGCTGCTGGCGTTGGTTTCCCAGCTGGCTGCGGCACAGTCGACTGTCACCCTCTACGGCGTTGGCGACATCGGCATCGAGTACCTGACCAAGGCCGATGCAGCCGGGAATAAGCAGCTGCGGATGACCAGCGGCAACGTATCGGGCTCGCGTTGGGGCCTGCGAGGCGTTGAAGGCCTTGGCAGCGGCAGCAAGGCCGTGTACGTGCTCGAGAGCGGCTTTGATCTCGATACCGGCATGGGCCAGGGCGGCCGGCTCTTTGGCAGGCAGGCTTATGTGGGGCTGGAAAGCGAGTGGGGGCGTATGACGCTGGGTCGTCAGCAGAATGCGTTGTTCGACCTGCTGATCAATTACGATCCGACGGGGTTCGCAACACGGTACTCCGCGTTCATGCTGGACCCCGTTCTGGTCGGTCGTTACGACAATACCGCAAAGTACACCGGCAAGTTCGGGCCCGTCACCGCCGTGGCCCTGTACAGCCTGGCGCGGGGCTCGGTCGTGGCGAGCGGCGGCGGCAGCGCACCCGCCGGTGAATTGCCCGGGGACGTCAGGAGCGACCGGGCCTTCGGCGGCGGCCTGGAGTATGCAGCCGGCCGATTCGGCGCGACGGTGGTCTATGACCAGCAACAAGGCACAACGGGGATCTCCGGGCAAAGTTCAGGCCAGACCGACCGACGCCTTGGCCTGGGGGCCAGCTACGTGCTGGGGCAGGGCACGATATCGGCGGGCTACCGGTGGTTCAGAGGCGACATCGGCGTTGTCCCGGGCGGCCAGGTGCGCCGCAACGACATCTATTGGATCGGTTACCGCCTGCAAGTGTCGCCGGCGGTGGGTATGACAGCGGCTGGCTATTACTTCAATAACAGAAACTCCGGGCAGGATCCGTGGAGCCTGGCGGCGTCGGTCAACTATGCGCTGTCCAGACGGACCGACGCCTTCCTGACGGTGGGCTATGCACACAACAAGGACAATTCAGCGCTGGGGCTGAATGGATTTGGCACGGCGACCCCAGGGCAAAACCAGACAGGGATCACGGCGAATCTCCGGCACAAGTTTTAAGCGGGACGATCTTGCGGTGCAGACGCGTTCAAGCGCGCCGGCACCGCCTCATTCAGAGCGATCCAGCTTCCGATACTGGTTGAAGTGCCGGAGCGCCTTCTGGATGTGCCCGAGTTCCTGGTGCAGGCGCGCGGCATTGTAGTGCGCGTCGGCGTCGCCGGGCGCCAGTTCAATGCTGCGCTCGTAGGCGGCCAGTGCGGCCTGTGTGGCGCCGGTATCCTCCAGCGCCACGCCCAGGTTGAAGTGCAGCTGCGGCTCGTCGGGCAGCACGGTCAGCGCGGATTCATAGAGCAGGATGGCTTCGTCAAGCCGTTCCTGGTCGGCCAGCAGGCAGCCGAGATTGAGGTACGCGTCCAGCATCGCCGGATAATGGGCCACCGCGCGCCGGTAAGCCGCTTCGGCGCCGCGGACATCGACCGGTTCCAGCCGCAGGCCCTCGGCCAGCGCTTGGTCAGCGGCGGCGTAGGCTGACGCTTCCCGCGTCAGCGCCATGACACGGACCCCGGCGTCGTCCTGCGTGCCGAAGTCCATCAGCCGCTGGCCCGTCTCCACGATCCAGTCCCCATGGCGGTCGCGGGCCGACACCTTGCCGCTGCACGCCGAAATGCGTACCGCCGACAGGTGCCGGTCTGGCTTGAGCCGTTCCAGGTGGCGCAGCGCGCGCAGGATCCGCGCGGGACCGATATGCGCGCGGTGCAGGGAGTCGGCGGTGCGGATCAGCACCACGTCCTGGAAGGAAAATACGTGCTCGCCGTGGAGACCGCGGGTGGGCTGCACCAGCCCGGCCGCGACCAGGCTGCCGATCAGCCGCCTGGACACGCCCAGGCGCGCCTCCAGGTCTCGCGTGCTGAGACCGCCGTTGCGCTTCACGCCGATTTCTTGGTGGTCCGTCGGATCGGCGTGGGTTCTGCCGCCGCACCGCGCCGGGCGGCCTTGCGCGCGGGTGGGGCGGCTGCGGCCGCCTTGCCCTTGGCGGCCGCGGTGCCCTTCTTCGACAGGCTGGCGCGCAGCGCGTCCATCAGGTCGATCACCTGTCCGCCGGCGCCGGCTTCCACCGGCTCGGGTGCGACGATGTGCTTGCCGGCGATCTTGGCATCGATGGCGGCCAGGATCCTGGCCTTCTCCTCGTCCTTGTACTGGGTGGGGTCGTATTCTTCCTCGGAGGCCTGCTCGATCAGCTGGATCGCCAGCTTCAGCTCGGCGTCGGACACCGCTACCTCTTCGATATTCAGTTCGGCGATGTTGCGCACTTCATCCGCGAACAGCAGTTGCTGGAACACCAGCCCGCCTTCCACCGGGCGGATCTGGACTACGTGCGACTTGCCCTTGGATGCCCATTTGGCGATGGCGCAGCGGCCGGTCCGCGACATGGCCTCGCGCAGCAGGCTGTAGGGCTTGCCGCCACGCTTGTCGGGGGCGATGAAATACGCCTTGTCGTAGTAGAGCGGATCCACGCTTTGCTCGGGGATGAACGCGACGATATCGACCATATGGCTGGCGCTTTCTTCCAGTGCCTTGAGCTCGTCGGGCGCGAACGTGACAAAGCGGCCTTTCTCGAACTCGTAGCCCTTGATCATGTCGGCACGCTCGACAACCTTCTGGGTCTGTTCGGAAATGTACTGCTGCCTCACGCGCGAGCCATCCTTGCTCAACAGGTTGAAGCGCACGGCGGAACTGCTCTCGGTGGCGGTATAGAGCTTGACCGGGATCGACACCAGGCCAAACGACAGCGACAGGGAAGCGAGCGATCGGGCAGCCATTGGATACTCCACATTGGGTTGCGCCTGGATTCAGCTTAAGCGTTCGATGGCCTCCGTCAAAGTCTGGCGTGTTTCCCAGTAAGACTGCCAGGGGTCCGCCAGCTGGAAGCTCAGGTACTCGCGCGCATCGCGGATGCTCCACTGCGCGCCGCTTTTCAGCCTGGAAAGTTGCTCCCACGACACCGGCATCGACACGCCCAGGCCAGGCCGCGCGCGTGCCGAGAACGCGGCGGCGGTGGTCTGCGAAAAGCCGTTGCGCAGGTAATCCACGAAGATGCGGCCCTTGCGGTTGGCGGCGCCAGACCGGGCGGTAAAGCGCTGCGGCAGCGTGGCCGCCAGGTGCCTGACGGCCGCATGTGAAAAGGCCTTCACTTCATCGTAGTTGCGCCGCGGCGCCAGCGGCACCACCACATGCAGGCCCTTGCCGCCGCTGGTCTTCAGCCAGCATTGCAGGCCCAGCTCGTCCAGCAGCGTGCGCACCAGCATGGCGGCTTCCTGCATGGTCTCCCACGCTACGCCTTCGCCGGGGTCCAGGTCGAAGATGACCCGGTCCGGATGGTCGATATCGCGCGCGGTGGAATTCCAGGTGTGGAACTCCACCACGTTCATCTGGGCGGCCGCGACAATGGCTTCGGGCGAGTCGGCGGTCAGCAATGCCGCGTGGCCGGGCCACAGCGAGACCGGCTGCTCGGTCAGGCCCGGCATCGCGGTCTCGGCATGCTTCTGGAAGAACGTGGGCGCGTCGATGCCTTCCGGCGCGCGCACCAGCGAGAGCGGGCGATCCGCCAGGTGCGGCAGCATCGCGGCGGCGACACTCTCGTAGTACCGGACCAGTTCCAGCTTGGTGATGCCTTTGGACTGGTCGATCACCCGCTCCGGGTTGGTGACCTTGATGGCGGCCACGCCATGGGGCGTGACCGCGGTCTGCACGGCTTCGCGCCGGATCGACTTGACGGCATGGTCCGTGCGCAACCCTTTGAATGACGCGTGGCGAACCTGTCCGTCCGGTGTCCACTCGGTGAACTCGACCTCCGCGACCAGCTTTGGCCTGACCCAGCGCACCACGGCAGGCCGTCGGCCGCCCCAGCGTCCGCTGCCGCGGGCCTCGGTCGAGAACGGACTGTCCTTGACTTCCAGTGCCGCCAGGCGCTTGCGCAGGTCCGTGGCGGTGGCGCTGTCCCAACCGGTGCCGACGCCCCCCGCATAAACCAGGGCCCCGTCCGCGTAGACGCCCAGATACAGCCTGCCCACCTCGGCAGCGGCGCCTTCGCGGTCGGAGAAGCCGCCGATCACGAATTCCTGGCGCAGCTTGCATTTGGCCTTCAGCCAGCTCTGCGTCCGTGCCGAAACATAGGGGGCATCGGCGCGCTTGAACATCAGCCCCTCCAGGCCGAGCCGGCATGCCGCCTGGAACATCTGCGCCGGCGGTGCGTCGAAGGCTTCGCTGAAGCGCACCCGCTCCGAGCGGTCGGCAACCAGCGCGGCCAGCTGCGCGCGGCGCTGCGCCAGCGGCAGCTCGCGCAGGTCACGCCCTTCCCAGTAGGGCAGGTCGAAGGCGAAATACACGATCGCCTCGTGGCGATGCCCGTCGATGGCGTTCTGCAAGGCGTTGAAATCCGGCATGTCGTCGCGCAGCACCACGATCTCGCCATCCAGCCAGCCCTGCGAGATATCGAGTTTCTCGATTTCCGCCGCCAGCGAGCTCAGCCTGCGCGTCCAGTCATGCCCGTTGCGCGTGAACAGCGTCACCCGGGCATCGTCGATCCTGGCCAGGATCCGGTACCCGTCGAACTTGGTTTCGATGATCCAGCCGGTGCCGGAAGGCAGGGTGGGCGAGAGCGTGGCAAGCTGGGGCCGCAGCGTCGCCGGCAAGGGCGCGCGCGGCGCGTGCCGGATGGCCTGGGCCGGATCGTCATCGTCGGCGACGCCGGGAGCCTCGCGCAAGGCGCCCAGCGGCCTGGCGATGACGCTGTCCGGCAGCGCGGCCAGCACGTCGAACTCCGCCAGCGGCCGCGCCCAGGCATCACGCTTCTTGAAGAGGATCCATTGCTCCGACTTGTCGCCGGGTTTGGCGATGCGCACCAGTTCCCAGCGTCCGGTCAGCTTTTCGCCGTGCAGGTCAAAGACCAGCTTGCCGGCGGCCATGCCGTCACGCGGGTCGCCCACTGGCGTCCAGGTGCCGCGGTCCCAGACGATCACCGACCCGGCGCCATACTGGTTTGGCGGGATCTCGCCTTCGAAGCCGGCATAGTCGAGCGGGTGGTCTTCGACATGGACGGCGATGCGCTTCTCGGCCGGGTCGTAGCACGGTCCCTTGGGCACGGCCCAGCTGAGCAGCACGCCGTCGAGCTCGAGCCGGAAGTCATAGTGCAGGCGCCTGGCCCAGTGCTTCTGCACGACGAAGCGCAGGCACTGCGGACTTCTGCGATACCTCGTTTGTCCCGACGGCTCTGGAGTGATGCTGAAATCCCTTTTTTGCGCGTAGGGTTTGAGAACTGGCCTCTTACTCAGCTTGGGCCTGCTTTTACCCTTTGACGTCTCTCGGGTCATTTCCGTAGGAGTTTCGCATACGAATTGCTCCGTCCGCGCCCTGCACTATCAGCTCGCTCCGGAGCTTCTTTGCCAGAGCTGTCCCGGCAACAATTGCTGCATCCTGGCTGTCGTAAGTCGGCCATGCTTGTGTACCACGCTTCACTTCGACTTTCCCTTTGTTCCCGCTCGATACCACGTGAATGTTCGGCAGGATTGCCGCCTTTGCGGCTACATGCCTGCAGTCTAGTTCGCGACTTCTTCGTGCTGTATAAGGTCTGCGTCGGACAGCCCTAGTGAAATAGTCGAAGTCGCTGTGGACAACCGCGATAGGGAACAGCATCCGGCAGAATTGCTGCGATAGCGATTTGTCGTCCCCCGACGGCGTAAGCTGATCGCACGCAGCAAACATAGGACGCGAGACGCGTAGCAATACGCCAGCCCATCAAAAAAAGCGTGAATCAGGTCTGGATGAGTTCCCCGGCAAGGACATACGGATCAACGGCGACAATGACGCCAAATGGACGACGACTGCGGCGTGACCGTCGTCGTCGGGGGGAGTCGATGCATTGCTGGACGGCGGATCGCTGCCGCAAACCAGGTTCGAAAGCGCGGCGTCGTCGGGCTTGACGGGCGGTCTTGTGCGCGGTGTCTCTCTCTGGCGCGGAATCCGTGCCGCTATGACAAGCATGCAAGCGGGATGGCCAGCGCTTCAATAGCCGATCGCGAGTCCGTCGCGCCGGCCGTCAGAGCCGCCCATCAGCACGCCGCGCTGGCGATCGGTCCAGATCGCATGGCAGGTGCCGAGGGGATTTTCCGTTCGGGTGGGACGGTGACCGCGGCGACGTAGGCCTTCCCACACCGACGGGGGCACGGTTTGTTCCAGTTCGAGGCTATCGCCCCTGGCGAACATGCGGGGATGCTCGATCGCCTGCTGAACTGACATGCCATAGTCCAGGATGTTAGACAGCACCTGGAGTTGGCCGGCAGGCTGGAAGTGGCCCCCGGTACAGCCGAACGAGAGGATCGCCTCATCGTCCTTTGTCAGCAACGCCGGGATGATGGTGTGCATCGGACGCTTGCGGCCGGCAATCACGTTGGGATGGCCTGGCTCGAGCACGAAGCCGCATCCGCGGTTGTGCAGCAGTACACCGGACCCGGGGGCGACCAGGCCGCTGCCGAAGTCGTCGAACAGGGAGTTGATGAATGCCACCAAAGTGCCGTCGGCATCCGCAACGGAGATGAAGACCGTGTCCTTGTGCTCCGGCATGTCCGCGGGCAGGCGGTCGCCGATCCGGCAGTCAGGATTGATTTGCGCCAGCAGTCCGGCAATATGCTGGGCGGACAGCAGGCGGTCGATATCGACGGGGTGGAACGCGGGGTCGCACAGCATTGCATCGCGCTGGGCATAGGCCACGCGGGACACCTCTGCCTGCAAGTGAAAACGCTCCGCGCTCAACGGGTCTAGTTCGTGCAGTGGGAACTGGTTGAGCATCGATGCAATTTGCAGCGCGACGATGCCTTGGCCGCTCGGCGGGCATTCCCACAGTTGGTATCCGCGGTATTCCGCCGAGATGGGCGTCACATACTCCGGTTGGTAGTCGGCAAAATCGTCGAGCGACATGGCACTGCCCCGGCTCCTCAATGCGGCAACGATGTCTTCGGCGATCCAGCCTTCGTAGAATGCATCGGCACCCTCAGCGGCAATCGCTCGCAAGGCCTTGCCAAGTCGGGGGTTGGACCGCCGGTCCCCGACCCGCGGTGCACTGCCGTCTGCCAGGAACACTGCCTTGGCTTCCGGGGTGGCCGACATCTTTGCCGTCTGTCGCCCCCAGTCGCGCGCGAGACGCTCCGTCACGTTGTAACCGGACTCGGCCGCGGCAATGGCCGGTAGCAGCAGCGACGCGAAGCTGCGGGTGCCGTAGTCGGCCAGCAACCGCTCCCACGCGCGGATCGACCCGGGAACGGTGACGGCATGCACGCTCTCCGCGGGGATGGCGCTCATGCCGGCGTCTCGCAGCGCTTCGACGCGTATTGCCTTGGGCGCCCAGCCCGCGCCGTTCAGGGCGACGGGCGGCTGCCCCGGCTTCTTCAGCAGTACGAAGCAATCCCCACCGATACCAGTCTGCGTCGGCTCGACGACCGCAAGCATGGCAGCGATGGCAATGGCCGCATCGATGGCATTGCCGCCCGAGCGCAGCACGTCCAGGCCGGCAAGCGCGGCCTGTGGATTGGAGGTGGCCACCATGCCCTGGGAGCCAAGAGCCACCGAGCGGCCCGGAACTTCAAATTCACGCATTTCTGATTTCCTTTGGAAAAGCACGGAGTGCCGCATGCCGGCTAGCCCAGCGGCGGGGGCACCAACTTGACGTTCAATGGCTGAACTTCGCGATCATCGTTCCAATACCGCTGACCAGGCATACGATGCCGACCGCAGCGATCAGCAGGTTCATCGGGCGCCCCTGATAGCGGTGCAAGGAAGGGACCTTGCGGAATGCATAAAGCGGCAGGAAATACACCACGAAGACGCTGACGGGAACCAGGGCGACCTTGATCAGGTTGAGCACATCCAGGTTGGCGATAGCGCATGCCGTGGTCACGGCATAAACGAACAGCGCTATCAGGCGCGTGAATGCCGGACTGCGCAGCGTAGCTTCGGACGTGCCAAAGAGGCTTCGGCTGAAGCTCTTTGCGCTTTCTTCCGTTGCAAGATAGTGAGCCAGGAAGGACTTGATCACTGCGGCGAACACGATGGCTTGCGAGGCTATGGCCATCGCCGGAGTGTCGAACTTGCGTGAGAGGAACGACAGGATGGTGAGGTTGCTCGCCTTCGCCTCGGACAGTTCTGCCGGGGAAAGGGCGAAGATGGTGCTCCACGAGAAGAACAGCACGGTCGACACCGCAAGCATGACTGCCACCAGCATGACCTGCTTGACCTTGTGCGGCGCCTCGGCACCATAGGTGCGTCGCTGGGCGACCACAAAGCTGGACACGATGGAAGTAAAGCTGAAGGCAAAAACCACGAGCGGCAGTCCCTTCCATGTTTCCGTGGCCAATCCGGACACGCCGCCGAAGTGGGTTGCTGTCTCCAGCATCGAGGCGTTCCAGTGTGGTGCAGCCATGATGCCGAACAGGATTAGGCAGAGAATGAAGGGCAGGACGATATAGCCCATAATCCTCACCACGGTAGTCGTGCCGTAGCGCACCATCATCATCAGCACGAAGGTACTGATGGGCGCGACATACCAGCGCGACATGCCGCCGAGGTGCAGTTGCGTACAAGCGAAATCAATAATCGTATTGGTGAGCGTGATCGTGTAGATTGTCATGCCCGGGAAGACCGCCGAAAAATACAAGGCCGTCAGTGCCTTGCTCCAACCGTCCCCAAGATGTTCCTGCGTGGCGTCCAGGATGTTGCCGTCGCGTCCGCCGCGTGTCGTGCCGGACAGCACGAAGCGTCCCAAGGCAAGGTAGGGGAAGAAGGTGACCGGCAGTGCCAGGACCGACAGAATGATCATGGGCCAAAAGCCTGTCATCCCTAGGCTGACGGGCCAGAACAGCGTGCCACCTCCTACCGCGTTGCCGTAGATGCCCAACACCCACAGCGTGTCGTGGCGTGTCCATCCGCGACCAGTGGTGAGCTGGCCGGTGGTTGTTCTGAATTCCATCACATCGATTTCGGAAGAGTTCAGGATGCAAAGGGCACGTCTGGCCCTTCATGCGCCGGCAGCGTCTGCCGGAATGCCATTGAATTGGCGTAGGGAGGGGGATCGGGAAGAGGCATGTCTCCGGTGTCGTTATATTGGATGTGCTAATGAATGTTGCGCGGAAAAGCCATCGGTTTTCCGTTCGCAAGTCGCGTTGCCGATGCGATCGAGCACGGTCGGCTCACTCAAGTGAATGCTAGCTGGCGCCGGGCGCAAACGTGCCGCGAAGTGGCGGTAGAAAATGCAACGACATCCCGAATCGGGACAGCCGTTCGCAACAAGCCCGAGCCTGCGCGGGCTCGGGCGAAGGCGCTGGCGAATGCCTGCCGCATTCGGACATTCCTGGACGGCCACGGGTCCGGAAACTAATCAGCCGAGAACCCGCTGGCCTTGATCGGGCCTTCCCAGCTCGCCGCGGTAGTGGCCTGCAGTCTGGCGAGTTCCGACGGCGTGGAAAACGCTGGCGACATGGCGAACTGCTTGATACGCGCTTGCAACTCATGCGACCGCATCGCCTCCTCAAGTGCCTTGTTCAGACGCTTTACCTTGTCGGCCGGCAGGCCAGCCGGCGCATACAGTGCCACGTACGCATCAGCGGCGACATTGATACCCGCTTCACGTAGCGTTGGGACGTTGGGAAGAAAAGGGCTGCGGCTCTCACCGGTGGTGGCGAGGATCCGTACCTTGCCGGACTTGGACATTTCCATCGGTTCATAGATCGTATCGATGATCATGGGAATCTGTCCCCCGGCCAGGTCCACAAGCGCGGGGGCGCCGCCTTTGTAAGGCACGTGCTGAAGCTGCATCCCGTTAGCGGTGCCGATCATCCCGCCAAGGAAGTGGCTGATGTTGCCCGGCCCGGACGTGCCATAGGAAGCCTCGGATGGATGAGCTTTCGCCCACACCAGGACTTCCTTGATCCCGCCGGGAGGCGCCTTCGGTCCTGCCGCGACGCACAGTTCGTACGTCGTCACCCGTCCAACCGGTGTGAAGTCCTTCACCGCATCGAATTCGAGCTTCTTGAAGGCGTGCGGAAAGATCGTGAACGGTGCGCTGTTTGCGAGCACCAGGGTCTGGCCATCGGGCGGCGAGCGCTTGAGTTCGGCAAGTGCCGGGCGCTGGTTGGCGCCTGGCTTGTTTTCTACGATGACCGGCTGCTTCAGTGTCACGCGGAGACTTTCGGCGAGCGCACGGCCGACGGAGTCGATGGCGCCTCCTGCCGAGAAGCCGACCAGAAGGCGCACCGGCGTTGAGTTCTGCTGGGCGAGCGATACGCCGGCAGACAGCGAAAGCAAGGTGGCTAGGGTGATCGATCGGATCATGATTGTCGTCCTCCATGGGTGGGTAAGCCTGGTAATTCTTATTGTTTCAGGCAACGCTCGGTGGCCTTGCGGTGGCACCCGCTCGGCAGATCGCTACGGATACGCCGGTCGAAGCGGCTGGTGCGCTGCCATGACTATGGGTCCGATCCATGGTAGGTTTTGCCCGTCGCAAAAGCGGCGCGTTCTCCCCCGTCAAAAGGAAACAATGATGCGAATTGGTAGTGGGGAAGTGCCGGGCGCGATAGGTGCGGCGGAGCGGTGCCTCGTGCCTGCAAGCTGCATGGGACGTGTTGGGAACACCGTGGCGGGTAACGGCGGGGTGGCGGTGTGGACGTCCACATATTGAACGGCTAGGTTCGTGAAACGCCCGAAGGTCGAACTGCGACCTCTGGACCTGCGGCTTGCGGTCGACGCGCTGCAGACGCTCAAGGGGCTCGCCAGATCCTTCGCTGTCTGGGCCTGGCGCGACATTCGGCTGCGAGGCATCCGCTACGACCTCCCTGAGGTGCCGCAGACCGTCGGGCCCGCGGCGCGCTGCCTGCACGTTGGCAAGGAATGGGACGATATCGCAGCGCTGGCGGAATGGTCGGGCCTGCGAAATCCTTACGTGGAGAGTTTCACGGCTGACCGCCTGCGATCCTGCCATGCAGGCGAAGGCCAAGGGGCGGGTGGTCTGGGCGTTGCCTGCCGCTCAACAGTTCTTCGTCGATGCAGAGGCGGCGTTGCTGATTGCCCCGATCGAGTTTGATCCGCTGGAAGTCTATGACGCCGGCATCGCGCCGGGCCAGGTAACCGCTGGCTTCCGCTGGTACGCTCAGTATGGGGATCGACTGGGCCTCACGCTCGAAGGCAACGCCCTATGCGCACGCTCCTTGCCTTTCGAAAGCTTGCCGCCGAAGGCCGGCTGGCCTGGAAGGGACCGCAACACCAGAACCCCTGCTGTGACGTGCAGTAGATGCAAAAAGCTCGAGCTGCAAAGCCCCGAATGATGCGATTGAGGTCACGGGTGACCCGGAATCCGCCGAATGACCGATGCTACTAGCTATCCGACTTTTCGCGCACAGCATTGCGCAGGTGCAGGCGCATGAAATCCGCCGCCGCTTCTTGCTGGCCATTCAGCAGCATGTCGATCAGCGTTAGGTGTTCGCGGCAGCGCCGTTCGGCCTGGTCGCGGTCTACTGCCTTGCGGTATTCCATGAGTCGGCGCAAGCGGTCAAGACGCCGCAGGCCTTCGAGGATAAACGCGTTGCCTGAGCAAGCGGCAATGGTTTCATGCAGGCGGCTGTTTGCGTCGAACAGCGCGGCTGCGGAGGCGGAGTAGACACCGCCGTTTGCCAGCGCTTCTTGCTCGGCGCGGCAGCGCAACAGCGCTTCCCGGTCGAGCTCGAAGGTCGGTTCCAGGATGCCGGCGGCTTCAATCAGCAAGCGATAGCGATAGCCCTGTTTGTAGGTCTCGGCGGACGTGAGCACGGGCAGGAACATCCAACCGTGGCCGGGCAGTCGTTCCACCCATCCCTCCTGCGCCATTCGGCGCAGGATCGCGCCAAGTTGCGCACGCGTGATGCCATACCTGCGCATCATTTCGTTTTCGGTGAAGCGATCGGGCAATACTCCATTGAGCCGCTCCTCCGCAATCCTGAAGTAGACGGCCTCTGCGCCGTCGCCTTCGCTGCCATCCACTTCCCGGCCATCCACCGGTACCACGAGGCTGCCTTCGGCCACCGCATAACCGCCTTCCGGATGCGCCGCAACCACTGACTGTGACGCCAGGCGCCTCAAGGCCTCTCGCACGGGCGAACGCGACACGCGGAACTGCTCGGCCAGCGCCCGCTCGGGCAGACGTGTACCCGGCGCCATCCCGGCAGCAGAGATGTACTGATGAATGTTTGCCGCGAGGACGTCGGCGAGCTGGCGGGCCATGAGAGGAAGCGTTCAAACCGGTTGTCGGATGCTATCACATCTATGTTGGACTTTTGGAAGATCAAAAGGCCAACGATGACGCCATGCACATTGACGGCGGGCGGCGTCAAATTCCGCAGGAAGGCAAGCTGGCATCGGGTATACCATGAAAATTCCCTGCTGTGCCTTGTGCTGCAAGGGCTGGCGATCGCTGTCGGTCGACGGTGGTTCTTTGTAAATCCAAAAAACCCTTTACATGGTTCTTTGGGCCTATAAAATGCCATTCATCGCGTCCCCTTGGCGGCGCACCGACAACAACAGGAGACAGTAGTGCATCGCAGACAAGTGCTTCAGGCAGGCCTGGCGGCCATCGGCGGACTTTCCCTCTTTGAAGCCATGGCGGCTAACGCACCTGGTGTGTCCACACAAGGATCTTCAGTGAACCCGGATCTCGTCTCCCATGTCAGCGCGCCATCTTTTCGGCCGCCGCCCGGCAGTTGTGATTGTCACGTCCACATCTTCGACGGCGCGCGTTTCCCATTCGCGGCCAGGCGCTCGTACACACCGGCTGCGGCCCGCGTCGAAGACCTGGTTGCGTTTGAGCAGCGCCTCGGTATCGATCGCGTCGTACTGGTACAGCCCAGCGTCTATGGTTCCGACAACGCGGCCTTGCTCGACGCGTTGGGCCGGCTTGGCGAGCGGGCCCGCGGTGTGGCAGTGATCGACCTGGAGACCAGCACGCCGGCGGCGCTGCAGGCAATGCATGCCCGGGGCGTCCGAGGCATCCGCCTCAACCTAGAGGTGAGCGGCCAACGCGACCATGGCTTCGCGCTGAAGCAGCTGAAGCGCGCGGAGGGATTGGTCGGGCCTCTCGGCTGGGCGGTACAGGTCTATGCGGATGTCGATGTAATCGCCGAACTGTCCGTCGATATCGCGGCGCTAGAAGTGCCCGTGGTGCTCGACCACTTCGCCGGCATCAAGGCTTACAAGAAGGAAGAGCAGAAGGCGGCGTTCGCCAGCGTGGTTGAGTTGGTGAGGCGCGGCAACGCGTACGTAAAGCTGTCGGCGCCGTATCGCGCGTCGCGTAACGCGCCCGACTTCGACGACGTGGCGGAATTTGCGATGGCGCTGATCCAGGCGCGTTCAGACCGCCTGGTGTGGGCGTCCGACTGGCCGCACACCGGCAGCTCCGCGAGCCGCACGGGCAACCTCGATCAGGTCGAGCCCTTCCGCAAGACGGATGCAGGGCGCGCGCTGAACCAATTGGCGAGCTGGACGACCGCCCCCGCGTTGCTGCAAGGCATTCTCGTTGACAACCCGGCCCGGCTCTACGGCTTTGACCGTGCCGCGGCCTGACCACACACCAGTGAATCAGCAGGAACTACCCATGACGATCAAGAGCCCTTCAGGTGCGGTGCTGCTCAAGCCCGACCAATTGCCTGCCTATGACCGTGGCGGCGGCGCCAGCACGACTCCGCTGGTAGGCAAGTCCATCGGTTCGGACAGCTTTATTACCGGCTACACGTCGTTTGCCGGCGGCGTCGAAATTCCGTTCCACAGCCATAACTGCCAGGAAAGCGTTGTGCTTGTGGAAGGTGAGGCCATGCTCGATATCGACGGGATCGAGTACCGCTTGAAGCCGCTGGATGCCACATTCATCCCACCCAACGTGCCGCACCGCTTCCGCAACCTGTCGAAGACCGCGCCGATGAAGATCCTGTGGATCTACGCGACCATCGACGCCACCCGTACCCTCGTCGATAGCGGCGAAACCCGGACCGTATCGGCCGAGCACCAGACCCCCAAGGCCTAACAGAGATTTCCACCATGCGCATTCTTGTTCTCCCGGGCGACGGCATCGGCCCCGAAATCGTTGCTGCCTCCATCGATGTCCTGAAGCAGGCCGACCAGGTCTTTGATCTGGACCTGCAGTTCGACTATGAGGATGTCGGCTTCGCCAGCCTTGAAAAGCACGGCACGACACTGCGCCAGCAGGTGCTGGACAAGGCCGCCTCATACGACGGCCTGATCCTGGGCACCCAGTCCCACGCGGACTATCCGGCGCCGGACAAGGGCGGCCGCAATATCTCCGCAGCGTTCCGTTGCGACCTGGACCTGTACGCCAACGTGCGGCCGTCGCGTTCGCGGGAATTCCTGGGAAAGGGCGCGAAGAACATGGACCTCGTCATCATGCGCGAGGCCACTGAAGGCTTCTATCCCGACCGCAACATGTACGAAGGCTGGGGCGAGATGATGCCGTCGAAGGACATGGCGATCTCGGTGCGCAAGATCACTGCGCATTGCTCGGAGCGCATCGCCCGTCGCTCGTTCGAACTGGCGATGAAGCGCAAGAAACACGTGACGGCGATCCACAAGGCCAACAGCTTCCATATGACCGACGGCCTGTTCCTGCGCGAAGTGCGCAAGGTGGCGGCGGAATTCCCCGAAGTGAAGCTCGACGACCTGCTGGTGGATGCATCGACGGCATACCTGGTGCGGGACCCGTCGCGCTTCGACGTGATCGTGGCGACCAATTTCTATGGCGACATCCTGTCGGACCTGGCCAGCGAATTATCGGGCAGCCTGGGTCTCGGTGGCTCTGTCATGGCAGGCGATTCGCTGTGCTGTGCGCAGGCCCAGCATGGTTCGGCCCCAGATATCCAGGGCCAGGACAAGGCCAATCCGACGTCGATGATCCTGTCCGTCGCCATGCTCGTGCAGTGGCTCGGTGAGCACCGTGGCAAGCCGAACTTCGTTGCGGCAGCCAGGGCCATCGACGCCGCCGTGGACCGGGTGCTGGCAAATCCTGCTACGCGCACGGCGGACCTTGGCGGCGCCATGGGCTGTGCGGCGTTCGGCAAGGCCGTTGCCGCAAGCATCATCGCGGGCTGAATCCCGCCTTGTGAGCGGCGCGGTGCCTCCAAGGCTGCCACCGCGCCCCATCCACCGAAGAGAACATCCGGAGACAGCATGCACGCATTTAAGTCATTGCTGGCGATGACGCTCGCCAGTGTGGCGTTCATCGGCAGCGCCAGCGCCAACAGCAACTACCCGACGAAACCCGTCAGCATCATCGTGCCGTTCGCACCGGGCGGCGGCAGCGACAACGTGTCGAGATATATCGCCACGCGCTTGTCGGAAAAGACGAAGGCGCAGTTCCTGATCGACAACCGCCCCGGTGCCGGCACCAATATCGGCAATGAGGCGGCAGCGCGCGCGGCGCCAGACGGCCAGACGTTGCTGTTCGGCCAGGTGGCGTTGTCGATCAATCCGTTCGTCTACAAGAAGCTGCGCTACGACACGGAGAAGGACTTCGTGCCCGTGGTGCAGATCGCAACGTCTCCGACGGTGCTGGTCGTGACCAGGGATTTTCCGGAAAAGGACCTCAAAGGCGTGATCCGGTACATCAAGGCCAATCCCGGCAAGGTGAACTTTGCATCGGGTGGCAAGGGCACTTCGGTGCATCTGGCCGGTGAGCTGTTCCGCAGCATGACCCACGCCGAGATGATCCACGTGCCGTACAAAGGCAGCGGCCCGGCCGTGACCGACCTGATCGGCGGACAGGTGCAGATGATGTTCGATACCGCGGCATCCGCGTTGCCCCAGCTCAAGGGCGGCAAGCTGCGCGCCATCGCCGTCACGGGCACGCATCGCTTGCCGGAACTGCCTGATGTGCCGACCTTTGCCGAGGCAGGCCTGAACGGTTTCGACGCGCCGGCATGGTACGGGCTGCTGGCACCGGCCGGCACGCCGAAGCAGGCCATCCAGTTCCTCAATACACAGGTCAATGAAATCCTCAAGGAGCCTGCGACGAGGCAGCGGCTTGCGCAACTCGGCGCGGAGCCCGCAGGCGGATCGCCCGAGGATCTCGCCCGCTTCATGCGCGCCGAATCGGCCAGATGGTCGGCCGTCGTGAAGACGGCAAACGTGGCAGCCGACTAGGCCGTCCATCAACCCTCTGCCGCACCGGAGCGATGGGCCCGGTGCGCCAGGGGCAGTCTTTTATTCGAAACACCGGTCTTCCCGAAGGATTGCCATGACCCAAACCATTACGACTTACGACCCCAGTACGGGCGCCGTGCTGAAGACCTATGAAGGCTGGACCGCGGAACAGATTGAAGCGGCGGTCAGCGCCGGCCATGCCGCCGCGACAGCCTGGGGCCGGCAACCACTGGGGAACCGCGTTGCGGCGGTGCGCCGCCTGGCTGAGGAACTGCGTCGCCAGGCTACGCCATTTGCGGAGCTGATCGCTGCAGAGATGGGCAAGGTGATACCCGAGGCCGCTGGCGAAATGGAGAAGTCCGCGGTAACCGCGCTTTACTATGCTGACAACGCCGTGCGCATTCTCGCCGATGAAAAGGTCGAGATTGAGGGGGTTGATGCGTGGGTCAGCTACGAACCGATCGGGCTGGTGCTGGCCGTGATGCCGTGGAATTTCCCGGTGTGGCAGGTAATGCGTTTCGCGATTCCGGCGATTACGGCCGGCAACGGTGTACTGCTGAAGCATTCGCCCAATGTCACGGGTTGTGCGCTGGCGCTGGAGAAGCTGTTCCTCGATGCCGGCGTGCCGAAGCATCTGGTCACTACGCTGGTCGTCGCCGAACCGGAAGTGCCACAAGTCATCGATGGCCTGATCCAGGACGACCGTATTGCGGCCGTGACGCTGACGGGGTCCAACCGCGCTGGTGCCGCCGTTGGCGCGGCGGCGGGTCGGGCATCGAAGAAGTCGGTGCTGGAGCTTGGCGGCTCCGATGCGTTCATCGTGCTTGATGATGCAGACGTCGAAAAGGCCGTGGCGGCGGCGGTCAAGGCGCGCTTCCATAACGCGGGACAAAGCTGTGTCTGCGCCAAGCGCTTTATCGTCTCGGAAGGCATTGTCAGGGTATTCACCGAACGGTTTGTACAGGCCACGCGGGCACTTGTCGTTGGAAATCCGACCAAGTCCGCCACACAGATGGGGCCGCTGGCCCGCCCCGACCTGCGCGACGCGCTGGACCAGCAGGTGCGCCGGTCGCTGGAAGCCGGCGCAGTGCTGCTCGCGGGCGGCAAGGCCATCGAGGGCCCTGGCAATTTCTATGCGCCTACCGTGCTCGGCAATATGCAGCCCGGCATGGCTGCCTTCGACGAAGAGACGTTTGGTCCGCTGGCCGCCATCGCGGCGGCCAAGGACGACGCTGACGCCGTACGCCTGGCCAATGCCACGCCGTTTGGCCTGTCGGTGAGCGTTTGGGCCGGATCGAGCCAGCGGGCGCTGGCGGTGGCGAAGGGCATCACCAGCGGCGCCGCGTTCATCAACGCGATCACCGCTTCCGACGCGCGCGTGCCGTTTGGCGGCACAAAGAAGTCAGGCTACGGCCGCGAGCTTGCCGCCGCGGGCATCCGCGAGTTCACCAATGCACGTACCTATTGGGCAGTGGCGTCTGCGTGAACGTCGCTGACTAGGGCTCTGGCGTGTGCGGGGCGACTTCATGAGCCATGTCGTCTCCCACCGGCGCCCAGGCAATTTTGCAAAGAAGTGTTCAATGATCTCCCGACAGGCGCGGAAGTTGCCATGCTACGGTCCACGGCGGACCGTATCTCGCGAGGTCGGACATTAGAACAGCTTCGGTCGGCTATCAGGACGCAACCAGAAGCGCGCAACCAGAAGCGCCAATTCCCGTTTCGTGGCGGGCTAGAAGGAAGGGCCGTGGCAAGGCTGCCGCTCTCGTTCGTACGAAAAGCGAAGAGCGCACGGCTACTATGGAGCTACATATGGAGCTAGAAATCGAAAGGCAAGCTGGGTGGACCCTCGATACTGACGGGCCGCAAGAGTGCAGAGGGGCGTTCTAGGTCATCCGAACTCGGCTATGCCAAAAATCTTCCAGCCGTCTGGATCTAGTGCGCCACTGCAGACAGACTTGCTTCGATGCTGTAGAGCGCCTTGTATCAGATACGCCGGCATCGCGGTCCGTGTGCCCGGTTGGCTGACAAGCCGGCGTCCCGGCTAGGCCGGCGTGTCAGTGCGTCAGTGCGTCACGCCTCGTCGGCGCCGCTGTACCAGTCGACGGTCTGGTCCAAATAGACCAGGCCCTTGTTGGCCAGGCCGGGGCGCATGTTGTACATGTCCACCCCCAGCACGCCCGATGCCAGCTTGTCCCGCAAGGCCGCCTCCAAGGCTTCGCGCTCGGCCGCCTTGCGGGCGATGTCGGCGGCGTGCGGGCGGGCCACCACGACCACGCCGTCGTCGTCCGCCACGATCACGTCGCCCGGGCGCACCTGCGCACCGGCGCAGACCACCGGCACATTGACAGCGCCCAAGGTTTCTTTGACCGCGCCCTGTGCCGACACCGCGCGGGACCACACCGGGAAGCCCATCGCATTGAGCGTCGATACGTCACGGCAGCCCGCGTCGAGGATCAGGCCCCGAGCGCCGCGTGCCTTCAGCGACGTGGCCAGCAGGTCGCCGAACACGCCGTCGGTGCAGTCGCTGGTCAGCGCCACCACCAGGACGTCGCCCGGCTGGGTCATCTCCACGGCCACGTGGATCATCCAGTTGTCGCCCGGATGCATCAGGGCCGTGACGGCGCTGCCGGCGATGGTCGTACCCGACTGGATCGGGCGCAGGTACGGCTTCATCAGGCCAGTGCGGCGCTGGGCCTCGTGCACTGTCGCCACGCCGGACTTGCCCAGCGAATCGATGTCGCGCGCCTCGGCGCGCAGGATGTTGCGGTAGGCAACGTTTCTCATGCCAAAAACTCCGATACTTGCGGAAACACGCGGGCATAGCCCTCGCCGTATTGAATCTTGCTGTCCGAATTGCGCGTGGCCTGTGCGCCGCGCTGCAGCGCCACGCGGGTGTAGTACTCCCACAGGTGCTCCTGCGCGGCCATCGTGGTGAACGCGCGCTGTTTTTTTTCCCAGACGGGGGAGATGTCCAGCAGCACGTCCGGCTTCCAGTTGCACTGCTCGGGCTGGTGCGGCTCGAATAGGAACACCGGTGGCGCGCCAATGACAGACACTTCGGGCTTGTAGCCGTGCGCCTGGGCGATGATGCGCGCTTCCTGCGCCACGTGCGTGGCCAGTGGATGGTCGAAGTTGTAGATGTCCTCGCGCGAGTGGCTGAGCACCAGCTCCGGGCGGATCTCGCGGTAGATGTCGGCCAGCCGCAGTAGCGCCTGGTCTGGCACGCGCAGCGGATAGTCGCCCAGATCGAAGCACTCCAGCGTGCCGCCGAGGATATCGGCAGCACGCTGCGCCTCTTCGAGGCGGGCGGCCTTGACCAGCTCAATGGTCATGCCCGGATGGCGCCACATCTTGGCCGATTCGCCACGCTCGCCAAACGACAGACACACGATGCGCACGTGGTAGCCGCGCTCGGCGTATAGCGCGATCGCGCCGCCCGCACGCCAGACAAAGTCGGCCGCATGCGCGCTGACCACCAGGATCGAAGGCTGGGTTGCTTTAGGTTGTGACATCGTAACTTCCTTAAATCTCTAGCTGCAGGGACCTCAGTCGGCGGTGATGCCGGCCTTGCGGATCACGTTGTTCCATGTCGTGGTCTCGGTCTTTACGAACTGGCCGAACTGTTCCGGCGTGCCCGACACGATCGTCACGCCAAGCTGGCCCAGTTGCTTTTTCACTTCGGGGTCAGCCAGCGCGGTGTTGGCGGCCGCATTCAGTTGCCTGATGACGTGCGCCGGCGTCTTGGCCGGGGCCACGAGACCCCACCACACCGACGCGGTGAAGTTCGGTAGACCCTCTTCCTTGGCCGTCGGCACGTTCGGCAGTTGCGCCGAATGCTGGGCGCTGGCCACCGCCAGCGGACGCAGCGTGCCGGCCTTGATATGCGAAACCACTTCAAGCGGATTGATCGGCATGAACGTGATGCGCTCGCCGATCAGGTCGGTAATCGCGGGCGCGCCGCCTTTGTAGGGCACGTGGAGCACGTCGATGCCGGCCGTGTCCTTGAGCATCTCGCCGGCCAGGTGGCCCGAGCTGCCATTGCCGGCCGATGCGTAGTTGAGCTTGCCCGGCTGCGCCTTGGCCTGTGCCACGAGGTCCTTCAAAGACTTGAACGGCGACTTGGCCGGCACCACCACCACCAGCGAAGCCTCGCCAATGCGCGCCACGGGCGCGAAATCGGTGGTCGGGTTGAAGCTGAGCTTGTTGAACAGCGCTGCATTGGTGGCCAGGCTGTTCGACGCCATCATGATCGTGTAGCCATCGGCCGGAGCCTTGGCGACGTAATCCATGCCGATATTGGTGCTTGCGCCGGGCCGGTTGTCGACGATGATCGGCTGCTTGAGCAGTTGGCTCATGCGCTGGCCTACCGAGCGGGCCACGATGTCGACAGCGCCGCCAGCCGCGTACGGCACCACCAGGCGGATCGGCTTGTCCGGATAACTGTCGGCCCGCGCCGCCGTGGTGCCCAGCGCCAGGGCAGCCACCAGCGCCGCCAGCCGCGTTGCCAGAACCGGGCGGCTCCCGCCCTGCAGATTACGAATACGAACGAGCCCGCGCAGCATGCAAGTCTCCATATGTTGTAAGGATGTGCTCGCATTCTGGGTGTCCCCCGTGATACTGTCCAATACGTTTTCAGATGGCTTGTTATTCCGAAACACTATCAATGGACTTCCGTCAACTTCGCTATTTCGTGGCCGTGGCCGAGGCGCTGAGCTTCAGTGAAGCAGCACGGCGCCTGCATGTGAGCCAGCCGCCCCTCAGCGTGCAGATCAAGGCGCTAGAAGAGGAACTGGGCAGTGCGCTGTTGGAGCGCTCGCGCCATCACGTGGCCTTGACCCCTGCCGGCGAACTGTTCCTGGACAAGGCTCGCGCGGCGCTGGCCAACCTGGATCAAGCCCGCGAGGTGGTAAGGCAGGTGGCTTCTGGCGAGGCCGGAGAGATTCGGGTCGGTTTCACCGCGTCGGTGCCGATGCAGGACATCTTTCCGCGTGCCGTGCATGCGTTCCGCGAGGCGCACCGCAACGCGAAGCTGGAACTCGTCCACATGTCCACGGGGCAGCAACTGCAGCAATTGGAGCACGGCGAGATCGACATCGCGTTCCTGCGGCCATCGCCGCAATTCCGGCCGCCGGCCAGCATAGCCGTGCGCGAGGTCCTGGCCGATCGGCTAGTGGCGGTGTTGCCGGTGGCCCATCCGTTGGCGGCGAGCCAGCACGACATCGACATTAACGCGCTGTCCGGTGAACGCTTCCTGCTGTTCCCGCGCGGCCTGGGCTGCGGCCTGTTCGATCACGCCACCACGCTGTGCAACCGCGCGGGGTTCGCGCCCAACGTCGCACAGGAGGCGCGCGAGGCCACCACGATCATCGGCCTGGTGGCCAGCGGAGCTGGAATTTCGGTATTGCCGCAAATCTATGCGCGGACGGGCATTCCGGGAGTGGCCTACCTGCCGATCGCCGGCCCAGACGCCGCCAGCCGCATCCTGATGGCGCATCGCGCCGAAGCGTTGTCGCCCATCATGAAGCGGTTCGTGGGGTATTTCTAAGGGTGGTCCGCCACACCTCTAGCGCCAGTAATGCCACTGTTCGGATTGAACAGCCCGCAAGAACCTTGAAGATGACTCGATCACGCCAAGACTGCTACGACTTGCGGCTCGTCCACTGCGTGCTGCTGCCTGTTCCGCCAGCCACGGAATAAAGAGCGCCCGGCGCATTGCGCGTCTTTTGAAATTCTTCCAGCGACTGTCCGCGCATGGCCGCGTAGAGGTGCAAGTTCGACACCCCACTGACCGCACCGAGCTTTTCAAGCAGGAAGAAGATCACACCGTAGTGAATCATGCCGCGCCAGTCGCGCCGCGTGATGAGGTCGCGCTCTTCGTCGGTCAGGCCGGCCGCATCAAAGGTAGCCACCGGATCGCTCCGGAAACGTTTGCGGAAATCCGGGTGGATGAGCTGGTGCAGATACCTGTTGATGCGATACGCGCGCACGCTCCGTTCGAGCGTGAACGGGTACGTTCCTTCGAGTTCGTCGATGCCCTTTAGCTGATGGCCGATATGATCGCGATGTTGTCTCGCGCGCGTGGCCACCACGTCAGCGTCCTCAGCGGCGGCGTTCTCGTACACCGCCACGGCAATGCCGGTCATCGACGGCAAGTAGTAGTCGCGATGCAGGCATCGCACGTCGCCCATTGCGCCTCGCATGACCATCCACATCACTACCTCGGCGCTCTCGAAGCCGCCACGCTTTGCGAATTCGGCATGCGTGATGTCCAGCAACTTTTGCGGCTCGCGCTCGAACAGGTCCAGGAATTCGTGGTCCCATGCCGTGTTGTTAAAGCCCGCGCGCTCCCCATGCACCTGGTGCGACAGTCCCCCGGTAGCAACGATCGCTACCTTCAGATCCTCGGGATAGCTTTCGACGGCACGGCGAATCGCTTGGCCAAGCTTGAAGCAGCGGCGCGCGGACGGCGCCGGGAACTGCAACACCCCCACTTGCAGCGGCAGGATCTTCACCGGCCATGCACCGTCGTGCGGAAGCATCACCGACATCGGCGAAAAACAGCCGTGATCGAGCGGCTTGTCCTGGAAGAATGACATGTCGAACTCATCGGCCACCAGAGACGCGCCAACGTGCCGGGCGAGTTCGACGTGCCCGTATGCCGGCGGCAGGTTGCGCGGGCCGCCCCCCTCGTCGGCGGCCACGTATTTCTCACCGATGCCAAGTGCGAAGGCCGAGTAGTGATCGAAAAAGAACGACGTGACGTGATCGTTGTAGATCACCAGCAGCACGTCGGGTTTCTTTTGCTGCAGCCACTCGCTCACCGGGGCGTAGGCCGCGAAGATTGGGGCCCATGCGGGGTCCTGCTGCTTGCCCGCGTCCAGTGCAAAGCCGATGGTGGGCGTATGGGAGGAGGCGATTGCGCCGATGATGGTGGCCATAAGTCAGTACGTCAGGCTGTGACTGCGCGAAGCTGCGCACGCTTTGTCGAAACAATGGAGATCGCTGCCACGGTCGCGGGGATGGCAAGGATGGCGATCACCGCGCTGAAGCTCCAGCCAATCGAAAGCAGCAGGCCACCGGCCATCGAGCCCGTGATGCTGCCGAATCGGCCGATGCCGAGCATCCAGCTCACGCCGGTGGCTCGCACCAGCGTCGGGTAGCACTGCGGTGCGAACGCGTTCAGGCCGGTCTGCGCACCGCTCATGCAGAAGCCCGCCAACAGCACATAGGCTGCGAACATCGACGACATCACGCTGCCTGAAGCCAGCAGCACGATAAATACCGCGCCCGTCACATACGCCACACCGATGACGCGATGCGGCGCAAAGCGATCCATGCAGTATCCCACCACCAGCGCGCCAACGGTGCCGCCGAGCTGGAACAGTGCAGTCAGGTTGGCCGCGCGTTCGATAGGCAGGCCGGCGTCCTTAATCAGCGTGGGCAGCCAGCCGCTGAGCAGGTAGATCACGAGCAAGCCCATGAAATAGGTCGCCCACAGCGCCAGCGTCATGCCGCGATAGCCCGTGGACAGCAGCGTGCGCACTGGCTGCTTGCCCGGCACGGCCGGCTCGCTGATCGTAAAGGTCGTGCCTGTTGCAATCTCGCTGCCCACCACGCGCCGCAGCGTACGGGCGATGCGGTCGGGCGAAGCATTGCGAGCCACCAGGAAGCGTGCCGATTCCGGAATCAGCAAGATGTACAGCGGCAGGCAGACCAGCGGGATCGCTCCGCCAACGATCAGCACGGCGCGCCATCCGTGCTCCGGCAGGATGGCAGCGGCACCGAAGCCGACCAACGCCGAGCCGAGGTTGAAGCCCGTGAACATCGTGGCCAGCAGCATACTGCGCGAGCGTTCGGGTACATACTCCGACAATAGCGTGGTGGTGCTGGGCATTGCCGCACCCAATCCCAGGCCGGTCAGAAAGCGCAGCAGCGACAACTGGGTGGTGTTTTCGGCGAACGCGCACAGCAGGTTGAACACGCCGAACAGGAAGACCGAGCCGAGCAACAGCTTCTTGCGGCCAAAACGGTCGGACATCGGACCTACTAACAGCGCCCCGAGGGCCAGCCCGATCGGGGCGGCGCTCATCACCACGCCGAAGGCGGCCTTGGAAATACCCCACTCCTTGGTGATGCCCGGCGCCAGAAAGCCCATGATAGCCACGTCGATGCCATCGGTGGCGACGATCATGAAACACAGTACCAGCAGCAGCCACTGGTAGCCTGTCATCTTTCGTTCGTTGATTTGGGCCCGGATATCGAGCCGTTGGGTGGTCATGTGCCGTCTCCTGGCATAGTCCCGCCGAGCATGCTGCGGCGGAATCTTGTTATCGGTAAGCTAATCGCCGCATGGGCGGATGGCCGCGCACACCCTGTGTACGGCAACGGCAGTCTACGTCCGGGCTAGGTCTGCAGTATTGCTTTGTGGGGCGGCCCGCGTTGCCATTTACTTATCGCACCCGGGTTTCCATAGATTGGCTGGCCTGCCGCAGCGCGGCGATCAGGGCATCGGCGCCCGGAGACAGGCGTGCCCCTGCGCGCGTGGTGATGCCGATACTGCGCGCGGTGTCGGACAGCGGCAGGTCCAGTTCGACCAGCCAGCCGGCCTCGATTTCGTGGTGCAACTGGTGCGCCGACAGTGCGGTGACCAGATCGCCCTGCAGCAGCAAGCCGCGCACCAGAGCCAGGTCACCCGTTTCCACCAGCGGTTGCGGCAGCGCCAGCCCACGCGATCGGAATACGCCATCCAGCGCCTGCCGCGACGGCGATGCGGCGCGCGACAGCACCCAGGGATAGGGCTCAAGGTCGGCCAGCGTCACCTGTTTGCGGCGGGCCAGCGGGTGCGAAGCCCGGACAATAAGTGCGATGCGGTCGTCGAACAGAATTTCGGTGGCTAGCCCCTGCGACGGATGCGGCCGAAGTGCGCCCAGGATGAAATCGATGCGCCCGCTCAGCAGGCCCCCGGTGAGTTCCTCGTAAGGGCTTTCCAGCGAGCGGAAACGCAGTCGCGGGTGCCGGTGATGGACGTCGGCGATGGCCATGGGCAGCAAAAGCGTGCGGCCAAGCGGCAGCGCGCCGATGGTCACGGCACCTTCCAGCACTCCTTGCAGCGCGGCGATATCGGCCCGGATGTGGCGCAGTTCGGCCAGCGCGCGCTCGAAGCGCACCACCCATCGGCTGCCGGCATCGGTGGGCACCATGCCGCGCGCCGTCCGCGTGAAGACGGGCTGGCCCAACGCATCCTCCAGCCGAGCGATGGCTTGGCTCACCGCCGATTGCGAAACACCCACCGACGCGGCCACGCTAGGCATATGGTGTACCTCGGCCAGCATCACTGCCACCTCCAGCCGGCGCTCGTTGTGCAGGGCTTCAAGACTGGCTACGGTGACGCCGGGCCGGGTGCGCAGACGCACCGCTTCGTCGCGCACCTCACGCAACGCCGCTTCGATATGGCGCGCGCGTTCCAGCACGATCTCGCCGGCGCGGGTCAGCAACATGCCCCGACCCTTGCGCTCGAACAGCGCCACACCGAGCGTCTGTTCTAGCGCCCCAACCGACCGCGCAATGGCCGACGAAGCACGGTGCAGCGTTTCGGACGAACGGCGCACGCCCCCGGCCGCGGCCACGCCGGCAAATACGTGCAGGTGATGCAGGCTGACGGTCTCCATATCGCTATTGTCGTATCGGTGTGGCGGGGCGCCTACGGGCGATAAGCAGATTAGAACAATTGCCGTGCGACATCGCAACCAAGGACTTGTATCGGGCGCGGATACTGCGGGCACCCGACCAATGCCGAGCCCGCCATGACGCCATGCCTTAATTCCGATCTGCGCGCGATTCCTTGCACCCTGATGCGGGGCGGTACGTCGCGTGGGCCGTTCTTCCTGGCCAGCGACCTTCCCGCGGAAACCGCTGCACGCGACCGCGTGCTGCTGGCGGCCATGGGGAGCCCCGACCCGCGCCAGATCGATGGACTCGGCGGCGCGCACCCGCTAACCAGCAAGGCCGGCATTGTGGCGCCCGGCAAGCCGGGGCAGGCCGATCTCGACTTTACGTTCGCGCAATTGCAGCCCAACGCGGACACCGTGGACACCACGCCAAACTGCGGCAACATGCTCGCCGCGGTACTGCCGTACGCCATCGAGCGCGGGCTGGTGGCACCGCAAGGAGATTTCACCCGTGCGCGCGTGCTGACACGCAACACGGGCATGCTGTGCGACGTCACGATGCAGACTCCGCAAGGAGTTCCGCGCTTCTGCGGCGATGCCCGCATTGATGGCGTACCGGGTACCGCCTCACCCATCGTGATCGCCTTTCTCGACACAGCCGGCTCTGTGTGTAGCGCGCTGCTGCCGACGGGCAATGCCACGGACCGGCTCACGATCACTGACCCAGTAGCCGGAAAGCCGCTCTCTATCCATGCCACGCTGATCGACAACGGCATGCCCATGGTGCTGATGCGCGCGGCAGACCTAAATCGCACGGCCAGAGAATCCGTCGCCGATCTGAATTCCGACACCCCGCTCAAGCAGCGCATCGAAGCCTTGCGGCTAGTTGCCGGCGAGATGATGGGTCTGGGCAATGTGGCGCAGAAAAGCTATCCCAAGATGTGCCTGATCGCAGCGCCGCGCACCGGCGGAAGCATTGCCACGCGTTGCTTCATCCCGCGCGTCTGTCATGACGCCATTGGAGTACTGGCTGCCATTACGGTGGGCACGGCGTGCGTGCTTCCCGGCACGGTCGCGGAAGGGGTGGCCGTAGTCGGCGCAGGCCCGGTCCACGCCATCAACGTCGAACATCCCACCGGCGACTTCGCAGTGGAACTTGAAACCCATCCCGCCGACCCCGGCACGATACTTCGCAGCGCGCTGATCCGTACGGCGCGTCCCATCATGCGCGGCGAGGTACTGGTCCCGGCCAGCGCCTGGCTACTCTGAGCTCTCTGTTTATGATCATTGATTGCCACGGGCATTTCACCACCGCCCCGAACGCACTGGAAGTTTGGCGCAAGCGCCAGATTGCCGGGCTCACCGCACCAGAGCAGGCGCCGTCCGTCAGCGACCTGCACATCAGCGACGACGAACTGCGAGAAGCCATCGAAGGCAACCAGTTGCGCCTGATGCGCGAGCGCGGCGCCGACCTGACGATTTTCTCGCCGCGCGCCTCGTTCATGGCGCACCACATCGGCAACTTCGAGACCAGCGCCACGTGGGCCGCGATTTGCAACATGCTTTGCCATCGTGTCAGCGAACTGTTCCCCGATCACTTCGTGGGTGCCGCCATGCTGCCCCAGTCGCCGGGCGTGGATACGCGGAGTTGCGTGGCCGAGCTGGAACGCTGCGTGCTCGAGTACGGCTTTGTCGGTGTGAACCTGAATCCTGATCCCTCTGGCGGCCACTGGACTTCGCCGCCGCTGTCCGACCCCTACTGGTTCCCGATCTACGAAAAGATGGTGGAGCTCGACGTGCCGGCGATGATCCACGTCAGCACCAGTTGCAACGCCTGCTTCCACACCACCGGTGCCCACTACCTGAACGCCGACACCACGGCTTTCATGCAGATGCTGACCAGTAACCTGTTCCGGCGCTTTCCCACGCTGAAGTTCGTGATTCCCCATGGCGGCGGCGCCGTGCCCTACCACTGGGGCCGCTTCCGTGGCCTGGCGCAGGAAATGAAGCTGCCGCCGTTGCAGGAGCATCTGCTGAACAACGTGTTCTTCGATACCTGCGTCTATCACCAGCCCGGCATCGACCTGCTGACCCGCGTGATTCCCGTGGAAAACGTGCTGTTTGCCTCGGAAATGATCGGCGCGGTGCGTGGCATCGACCCCGAGACCGGACATTACTACGACGACACCCGCCGCTATATCGACGAGGCTGCGTTGTCGGCCCAGGAGCGGCACCTGATCTATGAAGGCAACGCACGTCGCGTCTACACGCGCCTGGATGCGCGGCTGAAGTTGCGCGGTATGTAGGCGGATCCAATCGCGCGGCACAGACCGAACAAGAATATCAACGGAGGAGAAAACGATGAAACTGCGCCACCTGGCGTTTTCGATCGCGCTCGGGCTGCCCGCCCTGGCGCAGGCTCAAGCCGTGACGCTCTACGGCGTCATCGACACGGGCATCGAGTACCTGAACCACGTCGGCACCGCCAGCAATTCGGTGGTGAAGATGGCCAACCTGAGCGGCACCGTGCCATCGCGCTGGGGCCTGCGCGGCACCGAGGACATTGGCGGCGGCATGAAGGCCAACTTCGTGCTGGAATCCGGCTTTGCTCCCGATTCCGGCGTCACCAACCAGGGCGGCCGCCTGTTTGGCCGGCAAGCGTGGGTGGGACTGAGCGGCAACTGGGGGCAGGTCAGCCTCGGCCGGCAGTACACGATGCTGTTCTGGGCAATGCTCGATACCGATATCCTGGGCCCGAACGCCTATGGTTCCAGCTCTCTGGACAACTACCTGCCCAACGCCCGCGCGGACAACGCCATCGCCTACAAGGCCAAGTTCGGCGGCTTCACGGTAGGCGCCACCTACAGCTTCGGCCGCGATTCGGTCAATGCGGGGCCCAGCCCATCCGGCACGAACTGCGCAGGCGAGACCGCCGGCAACATGACCACCTGCCGCGAATGGTCGGCAATGCTCGGGTACGAAACAAACTGGTGGGGCGTGCTCGCTGCCTATGACTCGCTGCGCGGCGGCCCTGGCGCGTTCGCCGGCCTGACATCGAGCGAGCTCAAGGACGATCGTGCCACGGTGGGCGGCTATGCGCTCGTAGGCCACGCCAAGATCGGAGCCGGCTGGCTGGCGCGCCGCAACGGGGCACTGGCCACACCGCGCAGCAACATGTATTACGCAGGCGTCGCCTACGACATCACCCCACAGGTAACGCTATCAGGCGAAGCGTTCTACCTTGACTACCGCCACAGTTCCGACCGTGCATGGCTCGGCGCCGTACGCGCCAGCTACGCATTCTCGAAGCGGACCTCGGTGTACTCGACGTTCGGCTACATCGACAATGCTGGCAAGCTCGCCCTCTCGGTAGATAGCGCATCGACCGGTGCCAGCCCGGTAGCGGGTGGCACCCAGCTTGGCGCGATGCTAGGCGTCAAACACGTCTTCTGACCTCGTCGCGACACACGGGGAGCTCCAACTGCCCACACTACGTCAGTTCAGGCAGCGCTGGCTGCGACAAGGCGCGTTCGTAGTTTTGCCCATTAACTTAGTCTTGTAACGCAGGCTGGAAGAATGCGGGTGGTTAGCTGCCGTGGCCGGCAGTGCCTTCAGCTCCGCACGGGGAAGAAAATATGGTCCGATAACGCGCCGTTGCCGACGGAGAAAGGCAGCGGCGCTGGCGCGCCAGCCGCTGGCAGTACGGTTCAAACGCCGGTATAGGCCGGCGGGCGCCGCTCGGAGGATGCTGCGATGCCCTCGTGTGAATCGCGCGTGATCAGCATTTATCGCTGGAGGTCAGATTCGTCGAGCAGCGTGTCTTCCGGTGCTGGCCAGCACGGCGCGGCGGGCGGCCACGACGGCCAGTGGGCCGCCCGTTCCGACTGGCCGGGCAGGTGACAATCGACCGACTGCACGCCCGTAAATCCCCTTATAGGAGCCCAACCGACCTTCGGACGTCCGTGGTAAACACGGTGTCGACGTCTGTAAATGGCCGATCTCGGTCGGATGCCCGCCCGACAATGGAAACGGTCCTGCCCAGCCCTTAGCGGCCATCGGCGGCGGCCGTGGCGGCTTCCTCCGCGCTGACGACTTGATTCGCCTCAGCGGCGACGGCAGCCCACCATGGCCCACCTTCGCGGTCGCTTGCTCTGGGTCGATCGCGCGTCGATAGATGGCTTTGGCGTTGACTAAGCCTGGCAGTCCTTACTGGCAATCTTCACCAGCCTCACGAACTAGGTCTAGCGTTCCGGCCATTTGAAGCAGTACTTCCAGAAAGGAACCGATCTCTCGGTCTATTCGCAAGCCGAGTTCAACGCCATTGCCAGGCGGCTCAACGAACGCCCGCGCAAGGCGTTAATGCTTTTTCACTTCGCCGTCGGCATTGCAAATTCGGCGCCGCGTGACATATCAGCAGGCCATCGCTGCATCACGCTCTTCTGGCGCGTGTAGAAACGCACGCCTTCCTCGCCGTACGCGTGCATGTCACCGAACAGCGAACGCTTCCATCCGCCAAAACCGTGCCAGGCCATCGGCACCGGGATCGGCACGTTGATGCCTACCATGCCGACCTCGATTCGGCGTGCGAACTCGCGGGCCACCTGGCCGTCGCGCGTGTAGCAGGCGACGCCATTGCCGAATTCATGCGCATTGACCAGCTTGACCGCCTGGGCGAAGTCGTCCACGCGCACGCATGACAGCACCGGGCCGAAGATCTCTTCCTTGTAGATTCGCATGTCGGGGGACACGTTATCGAACAAGGTGCCGCCTGTGAAGAAGCCTTGCTCGTGTCCCGTCACCTTGCAGTTGCGGCCATCGACTACCAGCCGGGCCCCTTCATCGACCCCGAGCGCGACGTAGTTCTCGATGCGCTCGAGCGCCTGGCCCGTGATCACCGGACCCATCTCGGCATCAGGATCCATGCCGTTCCTGATGACCAGCTCGCGCGTACGTGCCGCGAGCTTCGGCATGATCTTGTCGGCGATGTCACCCACCAGGACAGCGACGGAAATTGCCATGCAGCGCTCGCCGGCCGATCCAAAGGCGGCACCGATCAGGCCATCCACGGCTTGATCGAGGTCCGCATCGGGCATCACCACCATATGGTTCTTCGCGCCGCCCAGCGCCTGTACGCGCTTGCCGAGCTTGGCGCCGGTCTCGTAGATATAGTTGGCGATCGGCGTCGAGCCGACGAAGCTGACGGCCCTGACGTCGGCGTGATGCAGCAGGGCGTCGACCACGACCTTGTCGCCCTGGATCACGTTGAACACGCCATCGGATAGCCCCGCCTGCTGCAGCAGCCTGGCCATGAATAGCGATGCCGACGGATCGCGTTCGCTGGGCTTGAGCACGAAGCAGTTGCCCGCCGCGATGGCCACCGGAAACATCCAGCACGGCACCATGCATGGGAAGTTGAACGGCGTGATTCCCGCGACGACGCCGAGCGGCTGGCGCAGCGTCCAGTTGTCCATGCCGGTCGAGACCTGATCCGTGTAATCGCCTTTGAGTAGCTGCGGGATGCCGCAGGCAAACTCGATGATGTCGATGCCACGGCTGACTTCACCCTGGGCATCACTGAAGACCTTGCCGTGCTCGGCGGTGATGATGGCGGCCAGTTCGTCCTTGTGACGGTTCATGAGCTCCAGGAACTTCAGCATTACGCGGGCGCGGCGGATCGGCGGCGTGTCAGCCCACTTCGAGAACGCGGCAAGCGCGCTGGCGACGGCGGCATCCACGTCCCCAGGGCTGCCCAGTCGAACGCTGCGCGCGACCGCGCCCGTGGCGGGATTGAACACAGCCTGCGAGCGCGTGCCGGCACCGGCATAGGGCGCTCCGGCTACAAAGTGCATAACTTCCGCGGATGAGTTGTAGGGAGCGGTCACAAGGATCTCCTGGCGTCGTGGGTGGGTCGAAATCCACCGCGTTGAAGGATGACCGCAGTGTAGGTAGCAGGATCTGGCCCGGGTAGCGGCCCGGGCCCAAACTCACTGTTCAGGAAATTTGCCTACGCCCATGTTATAGCTGTGAAATATGAGGCCGGGATGGCCTGGACAGGGAGCAACTATGCGGCAGGGTGATGTAGAGGGCCTTTGGGAACACCTGCATTGGCTCATGGTGTTGCATCAACAAGGTAGTTTCAGCAAGGCGGCGGCCCGCCTTGGTGTGAGCAAGGCGTCCATGAGCCAGCATATTGCTGACCTGGAAAGGTCGGCAGGCATCATGCTGGTTCAGCGCACGACACGCAGCGCCACGCTGACCGATGCAGGCAGGCAACTGGTGGATTCGATGCGCGGTGCGTTCGAGCAGATCTCCGCTGGCTTTGCCAACGTGCGAGACCTCGCCGGAGCTCCGCGCGGACTTTTGAGAGTGACCGCGCCGGTTGCGTTTTCCAGGCAACAGTTGGTGCCGCGGCTACCGGAATTTCTGCGGCAGTATCCGCAAATCCAGATCGAACTGGATATGTCGGACCGCCTGCGTTCGCTGGCTCAGGAAGGTTATGACATCGCGGTGCGCCACACGACCGCGCCACCGGAAACCCATGTCGCCTGGACCCTGTCTGCCACGCGTATCGTGCTGGTGGCAAGCCGATCCTATCTGCGCGCCAACGGTACGCCAGAAATCCCCGAGGCACTCGTTGACCATGCCTGCCTGCATTACCCCCGGCAGCATGGCACCGCGACCTGGACCTTCGTACGGACCGGCCCGGATGAACCCTCCCCCCATGCCGACCCGGTGACCGTGGCGGTCAACGGACCGCTGGCGGTCAACAACAGCGAGGCCTTGCGTGACGCCGCCATCGAAGGGCTTGGCATTGCGCTGCTGCCGGATTTCAGTGCCCAGTCGGCACTCGACACTGGCCGGCTTATCGAGGTGCTGCCCGAGTGGCGTGCAACGGGGGCTTTCGGTGATTGGCTCTATGCGATCCGGCCATACTCCGCCCATGCATCGAGGGTCTCGCAAGTCTTCGTCGACTATCTACGCGAGAGCTTTTCGAAGGGATTCACCTCAACGCCGCCTGCCCTGGTCTGACCCTGTGGAAAACAGGTCTGGCTTTATCCACTTTTTGCGATTTACTTCAAAAAATATCAAGCTAAATATTATTGCTTCATAAATATCGATTACTTAGACTTCTCTCAACCCATCCATCAGAGCAACGGCCAGGCACGGTCGAAACGGGAGAGAGGCATGGAGGCAACAACAGCCACGAAACGCACGCTGACGGTACGCATTGCGCGTGGCACCGACGAGAGCAGTCTCACCACCTATGAGGTGCCGTGGCGCGAGAACCAGACCGTGCTCGACGTGGTCACCGAGGTTCAGCGCCACATGGATTCGACACTGTCGTACCGCTTCGCATGCCGGGTCGGTGTGTGCGGATCGTGCGCGATGACGGTGAACGGGCGGCCACGCTGGACCTGCCGAACCCATGTGAGCCGCGTGGAGGAGGACGGCGTGATCGTGATCGAGCCGCTGCGCAACATGCCTCGCATCAAGGACCTGGTGGTAGACATGTCCGAGTTCTTCGACAAGTGGAAGAAGGCGGGTAACACCTTTGTCGGGACCGCCACGCGCAACGATCCACCAGCCGCGGTTTCGCCCGCCAGCCGCAAGCGCAAGATGGCCGATGCTGCCATTGAATGCATCAATTGCGGTGTTTGCTATGCCGCCTGCGACGTGGTGTCGTGGGACAAGGAATACCTGGGCCCTGCGGCACTGAACCGGGCATGGACGCTGTTCAACGACGAACGCCATGCCGACCCGAAGGGCGTGCTCAAGCAAGCGACTTCGGGCAGCGGTTGCCATTCCTGCCACACGCAAGGCAACTGCATGACGCACTGTCCGGTCAGCCTGAGCCCGACCGGCAGCATCGCCGGGCTCAAGAAGAACGCACTGCTGCAGTTCCTGAAGGGAGGGGACTGACCATGGAGTCGCGCCTGTTTGCATTGCAGCGCCTGACGGCCATGATCATGGCGCCGTTCGTGCTCGTGCATCTGGCGGTCATTCTCTATGCCGTACGGGGAGGACTGACCGCCGCCGAGATCCTGTCACGCACGCAAGGAAGCTGGATCTGGATTCCTTTCTATTCGCTGTTCGTGCTGAGCGTCGCGGTTCACGTGCCGATCGGCATGCGCAACATCCTGATCGAATGGGGGCGGCTCAGTCGCGGCGAAGCGTCCTCGCTTGGGCTGCTGTTCGGACTGTCGCTGCTGTGGATGGGGCTGCGTGCCGTGGCGGCGGTGGGAGGCTTGTTGTCATGAAATCACCGCGCAATCACCGCGCCTACTGGGCCTTTCTGGGGCATCGCCTGTCCGGACTCGCTCTGGGCATCTTTTTACCGGCGCACTTCTACGTTCTGGGCCTCGCCCTCGACCAGCGTGCGCGCATGGACGCCTTCCTGAAGTTTGCCGACATGGGCGCGGTGAAGTTCGGCGAATGGGGGCTGGTGCTGCTGCTGTCCGTGCACATGTGCTTTGGCCTGCGGCTGCTGGCACTGGAACTGCTGCCATGGAGCTCGACCCGTGACGCTCGCCTGTCCTGGATCAGCTGGGGTGGCGCGCTGTCCCTGCTGGTCGGCGTGATCTTTGCCCTGGGGGTAATCTGAATGCAAATC
The DNA here is from genome assembly GCF_000372525.1 of Cupriavidus neocaledonicus. Classification (GTDB taxonomy): domain Bacteria; phylum Pseudomonadota; class Gammaproteobacteria; order Burkholderiales; family Burkholderiaceae; genus Cupriavidus; species Cupriavidus neocaledonicus. The sequence goes on along the minus strand of NZ_AQUR01000098.1, from coordinate 77,655 downwards.
GAACACCACAAGACGGACATCCTGATCCTCGGTACTGGCGGAGCAGGCCTGTTCGCCGCGTTGCACGCGAAGAAGGCGAATCCGGCGCTAAAGGTATCCGTGGCCGTAAAGGGTCTGTTAGGCAAGTGCGGGTGCACGCGCATGGTCCAAGGTGGCTACAACGTGGCGCTTTCCGCCGGGGACTCGGTCGAGCGCCATTTCATGGATACCATCGAAGGCGGCAAGTGGCTGCCCCGCCAAGACCTTGCCTGGCGGCTGGTCGAAGGGGCGGTCGAGCGGGTGCGCGAGCTCGAGAACGAGATCGGTTGCTTCTTTGACCGCAATCCGGACGGCACCCTGCACCAGAAGGCTTTCGCCGGGCAGAGCTTCGACCGCACCGTACACAAGGCCGACCTGACCGGCATCGAGATTATCAACCGCCTGATGGAACAGGTGCGTGCGCTCGATGTGGAAGAGATGGAGGAGCACCGGGCCATTGAGCTGATACCCGCCGCGGATGGGTCGGGCATCGCCGGCGTGCTGTTCATCGATATGCGACGCGGCAGCTACCGCTTCGTGCAGGCCAAGGCAGTGTTGCTGGCCACGGGCGCCGGCCCGACCATGTACCGCTATCACACTCCGTCCGGCGACAAGACCTGTGATGGCCTGGCGATGGCAATGCGCTACGGCCTGAGCCTGCGCGACATGGAAATGGTGCAATTTCACCCCACCGGCTTGCTGGGCGGACCGGACACCCGCATGACCGGCACGGTGCTGGAGGAGGGCTTGCGTGGTGCGGGGGGGTGGCTGCTCAACGGCGATGGCGACCGCTTCATGACTCGCTATGATGCGCGCGGCGAGCGTGCCACGCGCGATGTGGTGAGTCGCGGCATCTATGCCGAAATGCGTGCCGGCAGGACTGGACCGATGGGCGGCGTATATATCCAGATGAGCCACCTTGGCGCCGAGAAGGTCGCCACGACATTTCCCGGGATGGTCAATCGCTGCAAGGATTGTGGTTTCGATCTGGCCGGCGGCCGGGTCGAGGTCGTTCCGACAGCCCACTACCTGATGGGCGGCGTGGAATTCAATGTCGATGGCAGCACTGCATCGCCAGGCCTGTTTGCCGCGGGCGAGGATTGTGGCGGCGTCCACGGCGCCAACCGGCTGGGCGGCAACGGCGTGGCGAATTCGACGGTCTTCGGTGGTATCGCCGGCGATTCGATGGCCGCCTATGCTTCGGGCGTGCAGCATTGGAAAGAACCGGACAAGCGCGTCATTGCCAGTGGCATCGAGCGGGCGGAGTACCCGTTCGCCAGATCGCCCGGAGCGATTCACGAACTGCGCGACGCGCTGGCGCAGACCATGTGGGACGACGTCGGGGTCTTGCGCAACGAAGCGGCCATGCGCCGCGGCCTGGATTCGTTGGCATCGCACGGCGAGGCATTGATGGCCATGGGGGTTGCCGATGGCGACCGCCGCTACAACGTGACCTGGCATGACTGGATGAACCTGCAAAGCCTGGTGGACATCTCCCGCGTGATCACGGTGTCCGCGCTGGCGCGCGAGAACAGTCGTGGTGCGCATTTCCGCGAGGACTTCCCCGAGCCGGGTGACCTGCACAGCAGCCGCTATACCCGGGTGACGGCCGACGGCGATAGCCTTCGCCTGGATATGGTCCCTGTGAAGTTCGACATCGTCCGGCCCGGCACCTCCCTGATTGCCGCTGAGGCCGGTCAACCCCCCAAAGTTGCAGCATAGAGGACCGCTACGATGACCATTTCCATCGACCGGGTCGAGGAAGCCGCGTTCGAGATCATGAAGCGGGCCGCGATCGAGATCCCCCAGGACTACAAGCAAGGCATCAAGGCCTTGCAGCAGACGGAAACCGGAAAGCTGCCGCGCTTTGTCATTCACGCGATGCAGGACAACTGGGAAGCCGCGGACCAGGACCGGCGGCCCATGTGCGCTGACACCGGACTGCCGCGCTACTACGTCAAGGTCGGCAACAACGCTACCGTGGAGCGTGGCTTCGTGGCGGTCGAGCGTGCCCTGCGCAAGGCCACGGCGGACGCGACGCAGGCCGTACCGCTGCGCCCGAATCGCGTACACCCGCTATGGCGCACAGATAACAACAACAACGTCGGCATCAACGCGCCCGAGATCGAATGGTCCTTCGAGCCGGATGCCGACTGGGTCGATATCACGACAGTGCACAAGGGCGGTCTGTTCGGTACCGACTACCGGATGCTCTTCCCCGGCGATGGAATCGACGGCATCAAGCGCTTCGTGCTCGATACCCTGATCGCTTTCGGCAAACGCGGCTTGGCATGCCAGCCGGCCATCGTTGGTATCGGGCTGGGCGGGTCCAAGGACACCTGCATGCAGCTCGGCAAGCAGGCGGCATGCCTGCGCGTCGTCGGAAATCGCAATCCGGATCCGAAAATCGCCGAACTGGAGCTGGAGCTGATGAAGCTTGGCAATTCAATCGGCATGGGTGCCATGGGCTTCGTCGGCTCTTCGATGGTGGTCGATTGCCATATCGAGGTCGGCCACACCCATACCGGCGGCATGCCGATCAGCCTGCACACCTTCTGTCTGTCGTCGCGCCGTGCGACGGCACGGATCCATGCCAACGGCGACATCGCATATCGCACGGACCCCCAGTGGTTCACCCCATACCTGCGCAGGGAGACGGTCGAATGGTAAGCCCCAAGGACGATGAACTGAAAGTCTTCCACATCAACTTGCCGGCCACGACGGCGGATATCGCCAGGCTTGAACTGGGAGCGGCCGTCTATTTGAGCGGCCTGGTCTATACCGCGCGAGAGGGCGTCTACAAGAAGGTCCTGGATGAAGGCCTTGACCTGCCGGTTGAGCTCAGGGGCCTGAGCAATGTCAATTTCCATTGCTCTCCGGCCGCGGCCCCGGCCGGTGACGGCGGCTACAACGTCGGGGCAGTGACGGCGACAGCCAGTTTCCGGTTTTCTAAGTGGATTCCGAAATGGCTGGAGAAGACCGACTGCCGGATCTTTATCGGCAAGGGCGGCATGCCCGCCGAGGATTACAAGCGGGTCATGGCACCCGGCGGGGCGATCTATCTGACGACAGTGGGATATGGCACCGGCGCGCTGCTGGGACGGGGCATCAAGCGGGTGAAGGATGTGTTCTGGCTCGACGAGCTGGGCATTGCCCAGGCAATGTGGATGTTCGAAGTCGAGAACTTTGGCCCGTTTATCGTGGAAAGCGACCTGGAGGGTAACTCGCTGTTTGCGCAGCATGCCGAAGTGATCAATGCCGGCATCGAGAAGCTATACGCCGGCCTCAAGCCCCCGGCATTGCACCGCTATGGCGAGACCGACGACCGCAAGAACGAAGTGATGTAACGCAAGCTCTCCACCAGTCAACGAGGAACAGAACATGATTATCGATTTCCGTCTCCGCCCGCCGCTCGGTGGCTTCCTTGACACCCTGATGTACTCGGCAGGAGAGCGCCGCGATGGCTTTACCCGGACCGTCGGCTTCGAGCCGTCGCCCGCCGCGCAGCAGAAGTCGATGGACCTGCTGATGCAGGAGATGGACGGCGCCGGCGTCGACAAGGGCGTCGTGGTGGGGCGCCTTGCCGGCACCTTGGGGAGCGTGTCGAATGCCGATGTGGAGCAGATCGTGCGGGAATACCCGGGGCGCTTCATCGGGGCGGCGTCCATCGACCCGACCCAGCGCGTGGCGGCGTGCCAGACCATCTCCGATGCCATTGCCGCAGGCTTCAAGGCCATCAACATCGAACCAGGCGCCTATCCCATACCGATGTATGCGGATGACAGACGGCTGTATCCGATCTACGCCCACTGCGAAGATCTGGATGTGCCGGTCATCTTGATGGTGGGCGGCACGGCCGGGCCGGACCTGAGTTATTCGGACCCTGTGCGGACCGATCGTGTGCTGTCTGACTTTCCGCGGCTGAGCGTGGTGGTAGTCCACGGCGGCTGGCCTTGGGTCACGGAGATTTTGCACATTGCGTTCCGACGTCCGAACCTGTACTTGTCCCCGGACATGTACTTCTCGCGGATGCCGGGGTGGGAGGACTACGTGAAGGCCGCCGATACCTTCCTGTCAGACCGGATGCTGTATGCAAGCTCGTTCCCGTTCTGCCCGGTGCGCGATTACAAGCAGTGGTTCGAAACGCTGCCGATTCGCCCCGGCAATCTGGAAAGAATCATGGGCGCAAACGCCCGTCGTCTGTTGAAGCTGTAGGCACGCGGCGCACGTCCATGCGGCAGAATGACGTCGCCACCGCGCCAGCGGGTCAAACCAACTATCGATTTGTCAGACATGGACGTTAAGACGCTCTATACGCTTGTAGCGATCGCAGACCGAGGCAGCTTTGCGGAAGCAGGCAACGCGATCGGCCTGTCACTGTCGGCCGTGAGCATGCAAATGCGCTCGCTTGAAGAGGAGCTCGGCATGACCATCTTCGATCGTAGCCGGCGGCCGCCGGTGCTGACGGACGCCGGGCTTGCGTTCACGAACCGGGCCCGCGACCTGCTGACACACTGGGAGAGCATGAGCGCGGCGCTCAAACGCGAAGCAGCGGGCGGCGTGCTCAAGCTCGGTTCGGTTCATACGTGCGTGTCGGGCGTACTGCCGCTCGCGCTCAAGCGGCTCCAGCAGCAAGGGCATCGCATTGACATCCATCTGACCACCGGCCTCACGCATGATCTCGAACGGGCGGTGTACCGGCGCCAGCTCGATGTCGCAGTCGTCACGGAACCCGAAGTGCCGCGCCTGGACCTTCAGTTCATGCCGTTCTTCAATGAGGAGTTCGTCGTCATCACCCATGCCACGACGCGTGGCGACTCGGACAAAGGCGTGCTTGAAACCACGCCCTATGTCCGGTTCAACCGTACCGCGCGGGTCGGTCTACTGGTCCAGGAAGAAATGGTGCGCCGGCAGATTGCGGTCCGGTCGACCATGGAGATCGACACGCTCGAAGGCGTCATCGCCATGGTCGCCAACGGCCTGGGTTCTTCTGTGGTGCCGGCGCGTGGCGTCGAGAACGAGTTCCCGGCGTCGATTCGCACCATCCCGTTCGGATCGCCGCCGCTGACCCGCCGGCTTGGCATTCTGGTGCCCCGTGACAATCCGCGTGCGCACCTGTCGAAGCTGTTGCTGGACGCGCTGACCGAGGTCACGACGCCGGCTGGCACGCCCGACAACGGCAGGCCGAAACTGGTCAGGAAGGGCTAGCCATGGCAGCGCTGCGATTCTCGCTGCGGCAACTGGAACTGTTCTCGGCCGTGGCCAGAACAGGCTCGACCGCGGCGGCGGGCGAGACCGCCGCGCTGTCGCAGTCGGCGGTCAGCTCCGCCGTGAACGACCTTGAGCAGATGCTGGGCGTGACGCTGGGATAGCCTAAAAAACAAAAACTCATCAGGGCCAATTGCGGATTCGCATTCTTGAAAATGCGAGGGGGGACGTATTTCCGAAAAAAACAATAACAAATTTAACTGATAAGGCTGATTGCAATAATCCGTTTCGTATCGATGAGGTTCGAAATTAGGATGGATCGAAACCGCAGCATTCAAATGCGATCGTCGAAGCCGTGACGGCGCCACAAAAGGAGACAGCGATGCAAGCATCAGGTACTGAACAGGCGTTTGGGCAATGGATCGGTCAGGCCAAGCAATGGCTGCGCCGCATGCGTCGGAATCGCCTTCCAACAGCGGGATTTGGCCACGCCGGCGCCAAACGGCACGGCACGTCCGTGGCAATGACCATGTTCGCGTTTGCCATCGCTCCCCTGTACATGGCGGGAGCGCATGCCGAGGAATGGCCGGCGAAGCCGGTGCGTCTGGTGGTGCCGTTTGCCTCCGGTGGCGCCACTGACCTGCTGGCGCGTGCCGTGGCTCTCGAACTGGGCAAGCAGTGGAAGCAGCCGGTGGTGGTGGACAACCGGCCCGGCGCCGGCGGGGCCGTCGGCGCGGAGATGGTAGCCAAGGCAAGCCCTGATGGCTATACGCTGCTGCTGGCTTCCGGCAGCATGTTCACGGTCAACCCGTTCATCTATCAGAAGCTACCGTATTCCGCCGAGAGCTTCGAGATGATCAGCAAGGTAGCCAGCGGGCCAATGGTTGTGACCGTCAATACGCAAGTGCCGGCAAAAACCATGACCGAGCTGATTGCCTATGCCAAGGCCAATCCCGGAAAGCTCACGTTCGCCTCGGCCGGTAATGGCAGCCAGGTACACATGGCCAGCGAGGCCTTCGCAGAGGCTGCCGGCATCGATGTGGTCCATGTGCCGTACAAGGGCGAGGGGCCGGCCTACGCGGACCTGATGGCCGGTACGGTCAACATGACCGTGGGCAATATCAACGCGATCTCGCCGCTGCTCAAGGGCGGCCGCTTGCGCGCGCTTGCCGTGACCGGCAAAGAACGCTCAACGCTGCTGCCCGATGTGCCGACGGCCGCCGAAGCCGGCTTGCAGGGGTTCACGTTCTACGGCTGGTTTGCGCTAATGGCACCGGCCGGTACGCCCAGAGCGTTGACTGCGAAGATGTATGCCGACTTGGAGAAGGCGGTGTCGGAGCCTGGCATGCAACGCTACCTGGCATCCCAGGGCATGGCCAGGACGCTCACGCCGAAGGGGCGGCTCCCCGAAGAGATCGCCCAGGAAGCCGGGCGCTGGAAGCTCCTGGTCGCGAAGCGGAAGATTGCTGCTAACTAGTGGTTGCAATGACGGGCGGACCAGCGCCCTGTGGGCAGGCGGATGACCCCGGCATCTATTCATCCGCCGCCCACCGCGCCCGGACCAGGATATAGCCAGGCATGGCAGCAACACTTTCGACAAGGCGACCGGCGACCATGGCGGCAGAACATTACGCAATCCTGGCTGCGACCATTGCGGCCGCCTACACGGTGTTCGGCCTGACAGGCTTTGGCGCGGCGATGGTCGCGGTACCCGTGCTGGTGCAATTCCTTCCGCTGCAGTTCGTAGTGCCAATGCTGCTGCTGCTCGATCTGGTGGCGACCGCCGTGGTGGGTGTGCGGAACCGGAGTTCGGTGTCGCACACCGAATTGTTTCGATTGCTTCCGTTCATGATGATCGGCGTGGCGCTGGGCACCACCGTGCTGGCAAAGCTCGAATCCCGCTGGCTGCTGGTGGGGCTCGGCCTGTTTGTGCTGGCCATGACGGCGCGCGCATTGATGGGTTCCTCCGGGCGCATGGCTGCCGCCGCAAAGGGGTGGTCAGTGCCGGCCGGTGTCATTGGTGGCGTATTCAGCGCCTTGTTTGGCACGGGCGGGCCAATCTACACGATGTATCTGGCGAGCCGTCTTCCTGAGATCGACGTGTTCCGGTCCACCATTGCGTCCGTGATCCTGTCCAGTGCGGTAGCTAGGCTGCTGGCGTTTGCCGGCGGCGGTCTCCTGCAACAAGACGAGCTATGGCGCAGTGCCGCGTTTGCCATGCCATTCAGTCTGGCCGGGTTGGCCGTGGGCTCCTGCCTGCGCCGGCGCATCGCGGCAGATGCCGTACGCCGTGCGCTGCTGGTGTTCCTCGGCGCCAGTGGCGCTTCGGTGCTGGTCCGCGGCCTGCTGATGCGATGACATCCTGTCTGCACAGCGCTCACCATAGCGGCTCACGCAGCGGTTGCAGCGGAGTATCCCATTCGCCATTGAGTTTTATTTCAATTGAGCATGGTTTTCCGGCGCGATAGCCTTGCGCGGGCGTATCACCATGAAAACGAGGAAGAGACTATGGCAGCAAGTGTCAAGGAAATCATCTCCGGGGTAAAAGGCCCGGCTTCGACCTATGTGCAGGCATTTGAGACGCACCGGTCCCACTTGCATGCGGCAGAAGATGGAGAAGCGGGATTGACCCCTCGCCAGCTGGCGCTGGTCCGGATCGCCATTGCCGTCGCAATTCCCTGCGCGGAAATGTTGCGGACCTGCAGGAACGAAGCAGAGGGGATCGTTGCGCGAGAGGAGATCGAGCAGGCAGTCAGTGTTGCCACGGCCTTGCGAGCCGGTGCCGCGGTCGCCTACGGCAGGCTGGCCTACAAGTACCTCAATGGCGATGAAGACTCCGCCGCTGTCTCTTCGGCTGTTTCCGAAATCAAGAAAGATCGTGAGTTGATGACCCAATTCCGCAAGTCATCGCCAGCGGATTTCGAGCGGCTGACGAAGATGCTCGGCGAGATGCACAAGGACGGGATGCCCCTGTCCAGGCTCGACTATGAATTGCTTGCTATCGGCTGCGCTACTATTACCCAGTGTGTGTATTGCATGGAGCGTCATGTTGATGCGGCGCGGCCGCTAGGTATCGTGCCAGCGCAGGTTGCGAAGGTGGTTCACCTGGCTGTGTCGGCCCGGATCGAAGCGTCGTTCCTCGCAGCCGGAGAGATACTGTAAAAACGGCCGCGAAGTGCAAGCTGGCTTATGGCATGGCTTGGCTTCGCGTGGCTCGGCATCCGTAGCAGGCCATTTTTTCGCTCGCGCATACCCGAATGATGAGTATCCTTCCCCAGCTTCGCGTAGCAACCTTGGTCTTCATTGGCGCCATGATGGCCTCCTCTGCGTTCGCCCAGTCATGGCCGACGAAGCCCGTCAGGCTTGTTGTGCCTTTCGCAGCAGGCGGCGCGACGGATGTCATTGCCCGATCTCTGGCGCAAAAGCTTGGCGACATATGGAAGCAGAGCGTCGTAGTGGATAACAGGCCTGGCGCAGGGGGCGGTGTCGCGGCGTCGCTGGTGGCAAAGTCTCCTGCAGACGGGTATACGATGATCCTCGTCGGCGGAAGTCAGCTGACGGTGAACCCGCACATCTATCGGCAATTGCCGTATAGCCCCTCAGACTTCACCATCATTGCCAATATAGCCAGAGGCCCCATGGTGATTGCTGTAGGGTCCGCTGTCCCCGCCCAGACTCTGAAGGACCTTGTGGCGCTTGCCAGATCAAGACCGGGCCAGCTGAATTTTGGATCTGCCGGCAATGGCACCCAGGTCCACATGGCGGGAGAAGCGTTTGCCGATGCCGCAAGGATCGATCTCAAGCACGTGCCCTATAAGGGCGAGGCTCCCGCGTTGAATGACCTGATGGGGGGGCAAGTGCAGGTTGTGGTTGGAAACATCGCAGCCGTATCTCCATTTGTGAACGCTGGCCGCATCAAGGCGCTGGCGATTACCGATAAAAGCCGCTCTCCCATGTTGCCGGAAGTGCCTACTGCAACCGAAGCTGGTGTTCCGGGCCTGGAAGATATTTCGGCATGGTTTGCGCTGCTAGTTCCAGCGGGTACGCCAGCAGACATTGAGCGCAAAATCCGGGCCGACACTGTCAAGGCGCTGCAAGACAACGAACTCAAGGCGAGACTGATGTCGCAGGGTATGCGTGCGGGGGGTGAAGATGCGTCGCAGATGAAGGCAATCATTGCAGCCGAATCGCAGAAGTGGGCCCGAATCGTCAAGCTGAAACAGCTCAGCGCAGACTGACCTGGCCCACGGCTAGGAACTGAGTGCGCGATCCCAGACGGGCACCTCGCCAATATCGGCAACCAGGAAGTCGATGAAGCTGCGAATGACAGCGCGCGCATAACGCGAGCGGTAGTACATCGCGTACAGCGAATGTGAGATCGCCGCCCGGTATTCCGGGACCACAAGCTTCAGGTGCCCCGACAGGATATCGTGGGAGACCAGATAGGTGGGCAGGCAAGCGACACCGTAGCCCTGCAACGCAGCCTCGCGCAGCGCCAGGCTGGAATTCGAGGTCAGCCTGGATGCGATGCCGATGTGCTGCACCATCGTTTCTCGCCGGAACGTCCATGCGCCATTCATGGTCATTTCCGGATAAACCAGGCATTGATGCCGCATCAGGTCGGAAGGTTCCAGAATCGCTTCATGCCTGGCCAGGTACGCTGGCGCAGCGCAATATACCCAGTGTATGGGTGCCAGCTTGCGAGCGGCGTAGCCCGAGTCGGTGTCGACCGTGATGCGCACCGCGACATCAAAGTTCTCTTCAGCGAGATTTACCAGCCGGTCGTCAAGTGTTACGCGCGCGTCCACATCCGGATATGCGCCGAGGTACCTGCCCACTATAGGGGTGAGTTGCTTGCTGCCGAACGCAATGGAGCAAGTCACCCTCAGTGTCCCTTCAAGGCGCTGGGACTGTCTGGTTGCATCAAGGGTGCTCTCTACGTCGGAGAGAATTCCGTTCGCCCGCTCCAGCATGATGCGACCACTATCCGTCAGCGTCATGCTGCGGGTCGTGCGCTTGACCAGCAATACGCCAAGTCGGTCTTCGAGCTGCGAAAGGCTCTTGCTCACGGCTGAAGGCGACAGATTGAGTTCTCTCGCAGCTGCGCTCAAGCTGCCCAGTTCGGCCACCCTGACAAACACAGTGATCTGTGTGAACGTTGCGAAGCTTTTAGACATATTTTCGGAGGCGCCGGCCTGGCAGCGTATGCGCGTCCCCTGTAGTGCTGAGGGCAGCATCATTCTATTCCGAAGCGTGACGCATCGCATCTACTTGGTTCGCGCCACCTACCCGGCGACGCCGGCATCTTTGACTTTCCATCAAAGATGGTTTGAAGGGAATTCGCTAACTGAATCGTCGAAAGTCCCTGAGAATGGATCGGGGTCGAAGGCGAAAGGAAGTGAGGACCACCAATCCGTATGCAAGCGTCGGTGTGCTGAAAAGCAAAGAAGGCCCGACTGCCGAACTGCTTTAAAAAATAGCTTGAGAAATTATGGAGGAGAAATGAGACAACTGACCATTTCTGCTGAGGAGATGCGCGTGCCGTTTACGCGCTACGACCTCGGCTGGGTCATCCTGTGTATCGGGATGGCCATTGGTGCCGGCGTGGTGTTTTTGCCGGTCCAGGTCGGGATCATGGGAGTGTGGGTATTCATTGCATCCGTCATCCTGGCCTATCCCGCGCTCTACATGATGCAGAACCTTTATTTGAGGACGCTGTCGGAGAGCGCGGACTGCGATAGCTATGTCAGCATCATTACCCATTACCTGGGTAAGAACTGGGGCTTCTTTCTAAGTATTGCTTATCTCCTCATGCTGCTGAAGGGGATGTTGACGTACTCGTTGGCCGTGACCTTCGATAGCGCCAAGTATTTGCAGACCTTCGGTATCACCACCCAGCTGCTGTCGGATAGTCCGCTGTACTCTCTGACGATTCTGGTTGTGCTGGTGCTGATCGCGGCGCAAGGTGAGCGGTTGCTGTTCAAGGTCTCCGGGCCATTGGTGATCGTGAAGCTCGCTATTGTCCTGCTTTTGGGCTTCGTCATGATCCCGCATTGGGACATCATGGGGAATCTTCCTTCGTTCCCCGAGTTGAAGAAGCTGGCGATCGACACCGTGCTGACTTTGCCGTTCACCGTGTTCTCGATTCTCTTCGTTCAGATACTGAGTCCGATGAACATTGCGTTCCGCAAGCAAGATTCAGATCCGCGCATCGCGACATACCGCGCGATCCGCGCGCACCGGGTGGCATATGTCGTGTTGGTGGTATCGGTGTTGTTCTTCGCCACTTCGTTCACGTTCTCGCTATCGCACGAACAGGCATTGTCTGCCAAGGCACAGAACATCTCCGCACTGGCCCTGGCAGGTAGTGTGATTCCTGGGGCTGACGTGTTGCTGATGACGACCGCGCTGAACGTGTTTGCCATCGTGACTGCATTCTTCGGCCTGTACCTGGGGATCGACGAGGCTGTTTCCGGCATCGCGATCAATGTGCTGTCCCGGTTCATTCCCAGGGAGAACATCAACAGAAAGGTGGTTTCAATCGGCACATCGGTCCTGATCGTGGGAGCGCTCTGGTTTTGGGTGCAATCAAAGTTCTCGATCCTTTTGCTACAGCAAATCGCCGCGCCCATCTACGGCGTCACCTCCTTCATTATCCCGTGCCTGCTTGTCTACAAGGTTCCTGCGCTACACGCCTACAAGTCCAAGTCGGTCTACTTCGTATTCTTCGTGGGTGTGGTCGTATGCATGACGCCCGTATTGAAGGCATTGGGGTACTGAAAACGCATGATGGATGTTTGAGGGAATGATGTGATGGTAAAGGTTTCAGAGTTCGAATTTGACGACATCGTTGATCGCAGCGACTCCAGTTCGATGAAGTGGTGTTTTCCGGCCAGCTTTCTCACACCGCATCAGGTGCGAGCCGAGCCGATTCCGATGTGGCTGGCGGATATGGACTTCCGCTCCCCCAGCGTCGTCGTCGAGGCAATTCAGGGGATGGTGGCCAAGGGTGTGTTCGGATACTCCTCGGTTCCGGCGAGTTACTTCAAGGCGGTAGCGGACTGGCAGAGCCGGCGCTTTGGCTGGCCCGTCGACGAGGAATGGATCGTGCCGGTTGCGAGCGTCATTGCCGCGCTCAAGACCCTTATCCATGCCTTTTCCCGGCCAGGGGATTCGGTGTTGATCCAGCCGCCGGTATACGTGCACTTCCACCATGACGTCCTGATCAACGGGCGCCAGCTGGCGATGGCGCCGCTCAGGTTCGATGGCGAGCGCTACCGCTTTGACCCGGAGGCCTTCGAGCGCGCCATTCAAGCGGATACCAAGCTCTTCATTCTCTGCAATCCTCACAATCCCACCGGGAACGTCTGGAGCCCGGACGAGCTGCGCGCCATGGGCGACATCTGCCGTCGCCATGGTGTGCTCGTCATATCCGATGAAATCCATGGGGACTTCGTCTTCGGTGGTGGCAAGAGGCACACGCCCTTCGCCTCGCTCGGGGACGACTATGCCGACAATAGTGTCACCTGCATCTCGGCAAGCAAGACCTTCAACCTGGCGGGCCTGCAGTGCGCGAATATCGTCGTCTCTGACAAAGGTAAGCGGGACGAGATCAAGCGAACGATCGAGCGGAACATGAATGCGCACGTCAACATGGTGGGCGCATTGGCAACGGAGGCAGCCTACACGTCAGGGGACCAATGGGTAGACGCGCTAGTAGGAAAGGTGGCCGCCAATCATGAATACTTCCGCACCGAGGTGAACAGCCGTGTCGACGGAATCCGCGTTCTGGACTCGGACTCTCTGTACCTGGCCTGGATTGACTGCCGGGATCTGCAACTGCCTCCCGCAGACCTCGAGAACTTCCTGCTGACCAAGGCCCGCGTCTGGTTTGATCGTGGACCGAAGTTTGGCAAGGAGGGCCACGGCTTCATGCGTGCCAATCTGGCGTGCCCACGCCAGACGCTGGATCGCGCGATCTCGCAGTTGACTTCAGCGCTGCCGCGGTAGCGATGCCTCGCCCGAAGCGTGTCTTCGGGCATCTGGCTTATCGGAAGCCAGTACGTTCGCAATTGATGTTCAGCGCTTTATCCAGTGGGTCTGATTCCCACGAAAATTTCTGCCATGTCACAAGATGTCACAGCTACGGAAGCAAGTGCTGGCTTGCCCCATGCAAGCGGGCTGATCGACCGGCGTGCGTTGCATGCCGCCTTCGCCGGCTTGAGTGCAAGTCTGGTCGCGATCGGACTCGCCCGTTTCGCCTACACGCCTTTGATACCGGCGTTGATTCAGGCCCACTGGTTCAGCGCTGCCGACGCTGTCTCGCTTGGCGCGGCGAACTTTGCCGGATACCTGGTGGGCGCACTGTCAGGCCGCTTGCTTGCCGCTCGCATGTCGAACCGGAACGTCATGCGCTGGATGATGCTGACCGCTACCGCGGCGTTCTTCGCGTGTGCGCTTCCGGTCTCCCTGAGTTGGTTCTTCATCTGGCGCTTCCTGTCCGGGCTTTCCGGCGGCGCCATCATGGTGCTGGTGGCAACGACAATCCTTCCTCATATCCCATCGGCCCGCCGGGCACTGGTGAGCGGCATGATATTTCTGGGTGTGGGTCTGGGCATTGCTGCGTCCGGCACCTTGGTACCCGGATTGCTGTCGATGGGCCTTCGTGCGGCATGGCTCGGCCTGGGGGCGGTGTCACTGCTGCTCACCGTGCTGAGTTGGGACGGGTGGCCACCCGCGGACAAGCCCGCTGGCAGACCTGCGCCAGGATCGGTGAATGAATGTGCTGCAGCCAGCCGTCCCACCCTTGCTCGCATGCTCAGAATCATCTGTATGCAGTACGCCGCTAATGCATTGGGACTGGTGCCAGCCATGGTTCTGCTGGTCGACTATGTCGCACGTGGACTGGGACAAGGCGCGACAGTAGGCGCACGCTACTGGGTGCTCTATGGCGTCGCGGCGACTGCGGGACCGCTGTTCAGCGGATGGGCCGGGGGGAGGGTAGGCTTCGGCAATGCCTATCGGATTGCCCTGTTGCTGCAGGCGATCGCAGTTGGCCTGTTGGCAATCTCACAGCATACCGCTGTGCTAATGGTGTCAACCATCATATTGGGCGCTTTCACGCCCGGCATCGTGCCATTGGTGCTGGGACGCATACAGGAGTTGCTACCGCATGATGCCATCCACCAACGAGCCGCCTGGAGTCGCGCGACGGCATCGTTCGCGCTGTTCCAGGCGTTGGGCGGCTACGGCTATGCCTGGCTGTTCTCGCGCACAGACGGAAATTACGGGCTCATCTTTGCCAGCAGCGCGGTTGCGTTGTTCCTGGCCTTAGCCATGGAATTGACTGCCAGGAGGCGAGACTGACTTTTAAGCCAGTCAAGGCCAGAGCTTTTCGCTGGCGCACGTGCTCAGTCCGGCGCCATTGACACGTCTAACTAATGAGGCTACTTTCAACGATCCGCGGCTAGGGGTGAAATCCATCTCAACGCCACCTGTTCTGCCTTTGGATCGTCGATGCCCAAGTCTGAAAGAGCTCAGCACCCTACCCTGCGGCAACTAGAACTACTCCTCGCACTGGTCTCTTCCGATGGCATAGCAGGCGCCGGCGCCAAGCTCGGCATGACGCCATCCGCCACCAGCCACGCGTTGCGGGCGCTGGAGGATGCGCTCGGTGTCCAGCTGGTGGAGCGCAACCAGACCGGGCTGTCGCTGACCTACGCTGGCGAACAGGTGCTGCCGCATGTGCGGGACGTGTTCGCCTCGTTGCAGCTGGTGACTGCCACGGCGCGTGCCGGCGCGGAACTGAAGACCGGGCTGATCCGCGTCGGCTCGTTCGGCGCAAGCGCGTCGCTGCATGCGCTGCCCAAGCTGCTGCAGCAGTTCCGGGCCAGGTATCCGGGCGTGAGCGTGGTCGTCACCGAACGGCCGGACGAGGAAACCAGCCAGGACCTGATCGAGCGCCGCATCGAGCTGGCCGCGGTCACGCTGCCCAAGCCCGACTTCGAAACCATTACCCTGGCGGTCGACGAACTGGTTGCGGTGCTGCCCGCTGACCATGAGCTGGCCGCGCAGGCCGAAGTCCAGCTCGCCGAAATCACCCGCTTTCCGTTCATCATGACGCGCGCGGGTTCGCAGAAATTGATCCAGAGACTATTCGCGCGCCATGGTTGTCGTCCCACGATCGCGCATGAGCTGCTGCAGATCATGTCGATCCTGGAGTACGTGTCCCGTGGCGAAGGCGTCTCGATCCTGGCCCGGCTTGCGGTCCCGGATACGTATCCGGGCGTGCGCTATGTTCCGCTGCTGCCCCAGACCCGCCGCAGCATCGGGCTGGCTTGCCTGAGCGAGAACAAGCTGTCGCCCGCAGCCAAGGCGCTGTGGCAGGAGGCGAAGCGGTTCAGCGTGGCCAGGTACTAAGGTGGTGGTCTTCGGCTCGCATTGAAATCCGATTCAATTGCACATGAGCGAGGCCACTCTTAGGCTCGGGGCATTTGCCGGAACCCGCCCGCTGCACGCTGCGGCGTTACGGGGACTAGCCACTATTGCCTCTTGACCATGAGTGATATCGACCGCGCCGACGTCTGGATCCAGAAAGAATATTCCCCCGAGAACAGCCACTGCTATGGGTGCGGCGTCGCCAACCCTCATGGCAACGGACTCAGGACCTACCTGAACGGCACAGAAACAGTTTCCCGTTTCACGCCGGACCCGATGTACAGCGGTGGCGTGCCTGGCAACGTCTACGGCGGCATGATCGCATCGCTGTTCGATTGCCACGGCACGGCTTCCGCTGCCGCCTTTCACAGGCAGCAGTCGGACGGCCCCTCCGGACCCTTGGGCCGGTTCGTTACCGCTTCACTCCAGGTCAACTTCCTTGCACCCACGCCGCAGGCGCAGGTACTGACGGTGTCGGGAAAACTGAAAGCCATCGACGGCCGCAAGGTGTGGGTCGAGATGATGCTCACGGCGGGCGAGACTCTCTGTGCCACCGCCGAGATGCTTGCCATCGCCCTGCGCAAATGACAACGCTGGCGGCTGCCTAGGGGTTTCTCCTCTCCTTGCGCCGCAATTCAATTGAGCTTGTCGGACACCGATTCTTAGAATCGATCGCATGACCTGCAAGGAGATCTTGTCATGCGATGCAGTAGAACGCCGAACCGCAGCGTGGCCGTACCAGGCCAGTGCCCAGCGGCCCAATGCTTGCGAGGTGCGCAATGAACGTGCCTCCTGACCGCCTGGCGCTGGCCGGCATCAAGGTTCTCGACCTCTCGCGGATCCTTGCCGGGCCGAGCGCGACGCAGCTGCTTGGCGACCTTGGCGCCGATGTCGTCAAGGTCGAGCGCCCCGGGGAGGGTGACGATACCCGCAAATGGGGTCCCCCATACATCGAGGACGCCGCCGGTAACCCGACGCAGGAAAGCGCGTACTACCTCAGCGCCAATCGCAACAAGCGCTCGATTGCCATCGATCTGGCGTCGGAGGCAGGGCGCGCGCTGATCCATGACCTGCTGCAGCACGCCGACGTGCTGGTGGAGAACTACAAGGTCGGTGGGCTGGCGCGCTATGGCCTGTCATACGAGCAGCTCAAGGCACAGTACCCCAGGCTGATCTACTGCTCGATCACGGGGTTCGGCCAGACCGGCCCTTACGCGCAGCGACCGGGCTACGACTTCCTGATCCAGGGCATGGGCGGCATCATGAGCCTCACCGGCGAGCCCGACGGCCAGCCGATGAAGGTCGGCGTCGGCATCGCCGATGTCATGACTGGCATGTATGCCGCGGTGGGCATCCTCGCCGCGCTGCAGTACCGCGCCGCGCATGGCCGCGGCCAGCATATCGATGTGTCGCTGCTCGATTCGCAGATTGCGTGGCTGGTGAACGGCGCCACCAACTACCTTGCCGACGGTGTGCTGCCGCAACGGCTCGGCAACGGACATCCCAATATCGTGCCCTATCAGGTGTTCGATACCGCTGACGCACCGATGATCCTCGCGGTCGGCAACGATGGCCAGTTCGAGCGGTTCTGCGAGGTCGCCGACCTGATGCACGTCGCCGCGGATGCGCGGTTCCGCACCAACCCGGCGCGGGTTGCCAATCGCAAAGCGGTGTGCGAGCTGGTCGCCGCGGCACTACGCCAGCGTGGCCGGTCCGAATGGCTCGCCGCGCTGGAAGACGCGGGGGTGCCATGCGGCCCGGTGAACAACCTCGAAGACGTTTTCAACGACCCGCATGTCAAGGCACGGGGCGCTGAGATCCGCATGCCCTGTGAATGGGCAAAGGACGGCCAGCTGCGGCTGCTCGCCAATCCGCTCAAGCTGTCAGAGACGCCCGCTACCTATCGAAAACCCCCGCCCCGGCTGGACGAGCATCGCGACGCGATCCTGAAAGACTGGCTCGGCAACTCATAAACCAATGGAGAGACGCATGTTCGAACTGACCGCTGAACAAAGAGAACTGCAACTGGCCGCGCGCGACCTGGCGCAGAACGCATTCGCACCGACCGCTGCCGACACCGACCTGACCGAGGCCTATCCCTGGCAGAACGTGGACCGGCTGCTTGCCGCAGGCTTCATGGGGATGACGATCCCAAAGGAGCTGGGCGGACAAGGTCGCAGCTACCACGATACCGTGATCGTGATCGAGGAGATGGCGAAGGCGTGCGCCACCATGGGCCGCATTACCGTCGAAGCCAACATGGGTGCGATCGGCGCCATTCTGCGCTATGGCACCGACGAGCAGCGCAAGCTCGCCGCGGCGGCCGTGCTCAGCGGCGACAAGCCCGCCATCTGCATCTCCGAGCCCAACGCCGGCAGCGCCGCCAGCGAGATGACCACCCGCGCGGACCGGGTCGGCGACGACTACATCCTGAACGGCGAAAAGTACTGGATCACCGGCGGCGGTGTCTCGCGCCTGCACCTGATCTTCGCC
Source organism: Cupriavidus neocaledonicus (assembly GCF_000372525.1). GTDB lineage: Bacteria > Pseudomonadota > Gammaproteobacteria > Burkholderiales > Burkholderiaceae > Cupriavidus > Cupriavidus neocaledonicus. The sequence goes on along the minus strand of NZ_AQUR01000098.1, from coordinate 59,499 downwards.
CGCGTGTTCGACGACGGTGTCGACCAGGGCATCGGCGCGTTCATCTGCGTGCGCGATGGCAATAGTCCGGAAGGCCTGGTGATTGGCCGCCGTCTCTACGCGATGGGCGTGCGCGGCATCCCCGAGACGCATATCGAGTTCCGCGACCTGAAGATCCACAAATCCATGCTGGTGGTACCGCCGGGCGGCCTGCAGCGCGGCTTCGCGGCGCTGATGAACGCGTACAACGCGCAGCGAGTCGGTGCCGGCACGGTGGCGCTCGGCATCGCGCAGGGCGCGTTCGAGGAAGGCGTGCGCTATGCGAAGTCGCGCCAGCAGTTCGGCCGCCCCATCGCCGAATTCCAGGGCCTGCAGTGGATGATCAGCGATATGTCGGTGCAACTGGAGGCCGCGCGCTTGCTGTTGCACTCGGCCGCGTGCAGCGGCAAGGAGTTTCCCGACATGGCCCGCGCCGCCCGCGCCAAGATCTTCGCCGCCGAGACGGCCAACAAGGTCACCAACGATGCGCTGCAGCTCTATGGGTCGTCTGGCTATGGCCGCCACAACCCGATGGAGCGGCACGTCCGCGATGCCCGGATGTTCACCATTGCCGGCGGCACCGCGCAGATCCTGAGAACGCAGGTCGCGGCGAGCGTGCTCGAGATGAAGCTGCCGCAGACGCGCCACGGCTACCTCGCGAAATAAGGCCGGTCGCAAAAATAACGGAGGAGACAAAGATATGAAGCGCAGAGACTTCATAAAAGCCCTGTCGTATATCGGCGCGGGGTCCATGGCGCCGCTTGTGGGTGTGCGCGCAGCGAGCGGGGCCTATCCCGCTGCGCCGGTGCGGCTGGTCGCGCCGTTCCCGCCAGGTGGCACTGTCGATATCCTGGCACGGCTGGTTTCGTCGCAACTTGCGCGCGAGCTATCCCAATCGGTGATCGTCGAGAATCGCGCCGGCGCGGGCGGCACCATCGGTGCGGATGCGGTGGCGCGCGCCAGGCCGGATGGCTACACCGTGCTGTTTGGCGCTGCGCATCACGCCATCGCCCAGACCGTCTACCCGGCGCTGCCCTATGACATCCGCAACATGGTGCCGGTCAGCTTCCTGGGGCGGGTGGACCATGTGCTGCTGGTGACCAACAAGCTGCCGGTAAAGAACGTCGCCGAACTGATCGCCTACCTGAAGGCGAATCCCGACAAGCTGGCCTACGGCTCGCCCGGCACCGGCACGCTGCACCACCTGATGGCGGAGCAGTTCAAGGCCGTCACCGGAACCCGTATGATGCACGTCCCCTACAAGGGCTCCAGCCCCGCGCTGGTCGACCTGATCTCCGGGACCATCCAGGTCTACTTCGAAACCATGCCGTCGGCGCTGCAGTATGTCCGCAGCGGAAGCGTGCGGGCGCTCGCGGTGACTTCCAGGCAGCGCTCGCGCACGCTGCCGGACCTTCCCACCATCGCCGAGTCCGGCGTGCCCAACTATGACGCGGCGAGCTGGTACGGCTTGTTCGCGCCACGCGGCACGCCGGTGCAGGTCGTTACCGCGCTCAACGGCGCCACGGCCCGCGCGTTTGCCCACGATGCCTTTGTCGAGCAATGGCGGCGCCAGGGTGCCGAGCCCGGCGGGGGCAATCCAGAGGTGCTGCGCAAGCTGCTGCTGAGCGAAGTCGACCGCTGGAGCGCCGTGGCGCGGGACGCCAACATCCGGGTCGAGTAGCACGAACTGCCCTCGTCGGGGCTGTCATCACGGCATGGGAGTGCTGTGCATCCTCTCATGCCCATCTCGCAATGGTCGGCTGCCACCTGGCGCGCCGGCCATCCAACCCAAACTGCCTGGGGGAGACCATCATGAAAATTACCAAGATCGAAGTGCTCGAGGCCGAACTGTCCGGCCAGGGCGGCATTGCCTCGTGGCATCACGTATTTGTCCGGGTTCACACCGAAGAAGGCGTCAGCGGACTGGGCGAGGTCGGCATGGCGTACGGGACCGGCGCGCAGGCCGCGGGGCCGATGGTGTTGGCGCTGGGCCAGCGCTTCGTGCTGGGCCACAACGCGTTCTCGACCGAATCCATTTGGGAGCGGATGCTGCGCAAGTCCTTCTGGGCCGAAGGCGGCGGGCCCGTGGTGTTCGGCGCCATGAGCGCGCTCGACGCGGCGCTCTGGGACATCAAAGGCAAGGCGCTTGGCTTGCCTGTGCATCGGCTGCTGGGCGCCGACACGCCGGCGCCGCTGCGCTGCTATGCCAGCCAGCTTCAATTCGACTGGGCCGGGGAAACGGTGAACCTTGTCGACCCGGTGCGGTATCGCGAAGCCGCGGTCCGTGCGCGCGAGGAAGGCTACGACTGCGTCAAGGTCGATCCGCTGATGATCGCGCCGGACGGCAGCCGCGCTGCCAAGCTGCGCGGCATCCTGACACCCGAGCAGCGCAAGATGCTGCGCGCGCGCATGGAGGCGGTGCGGGACGGCATTGGCCCCGACGCCGACATCATCCTCGAGTTGCACTCCTTCACCTCCACGGCCGGCGCGCTGCAGGCGGCGGAAACCTTGAAGGACCTCGGGATTCTTTTTATGGAGGAGCCGACTCATTACAACGGCGCGCATGCGCACAACCGTGCCGCGCGCAAGTCGCCGGTGCCGGTAGCCGCCGGCGAGCGGCTCTATACCCGTTGGGGCTTCCTGCCGTACCTGGAGGCCGGGTCGATCGACATGATCCAGCCGGACGTGGGCCTGGTCGGTGGCATCAGCGAGGCCTGCAAGATTGCACACCTCGCGCACACCTTCGATGTGGGGGTGCAGGCCCATGTGTGCGGATCGCCGTTGGCCACAGCGATTGCGCTGCAGTTCGAAGCGGCCATCCCCAATTTCGAGATTCATGAGCACCACACGTATGCGCTGAAGGCGTGTAACAGGGATCTGTTTATCGAGGATCTGCAGCCGCAGGGCGGCCGCTTCCACGTGCCGACGGCACCGGGCCTGGGCATGACGCTCGCGCCCGAAGCAGAGCGTCGCATGGTTACCACCTTCGTCGAGCTCGGCGATTAAGCAGCAGGCAGGGCGCTGACCCGCATATCCCCAGCAAAACATAAGATCGATTGGAGACAAAGCATGCGAGCACTACTTTCCCTGTTTCTCTTAAGCGCCGTCGTATCCCCCGCGATGGCGCAGGACGGCTACCCGAGCCGACCGGTCACCGCCTTGGTCGGGTATCTTCCGGGCGGTGCCGCGGACCTTGTCACGCGCAAGCTGGCAGCGGTCATGGCGCCCAGGTTCCCCTCGGGCATCGTGGTCGAAAACAAGCCGGGTGTCGGTGGCAGCCTGGCGGTGTCGACGCTCGCGATGGCCAAGCCAGACGGGTATCAGTTCGCATTCGTACCCAACTCGAACCTGGCGCTGTCGCCGCAGGTCAATTCGTTGTCCTATAAATCGCCGGACGATGTCACGCCAGTCATCAACATCGTCAACTTCGCCCCGGTGATGCTGGTGCCGAGCAGTTCGCCTTACCAGACGATGCAGGACTTGCTCAATGCGGCCAAGAAGGCCCCGGAAAGCCTTAGCGTGGGTTTTCCGGGCGTGACGACTCTGAGCCATCTCAACCTGCTCCAGTTCGAGCGCCTGGCCGGTGTGCAGCTGATCGACGTGGCCCAGAAGGGTTGGGGAGAAGGGGGCCCCCAATTGCTGGGCGGGCACATCACCGCCGCGATCGCGCAGCCCATCGAGGCGGTGCCGTACCTGAAGTCAGGAAAGATGCGTGCGCTCGGCTCCTTCAGCGAAACGCGGCAGTCACGATTGCCGGACGTGCCAACGATGAAGGAGCAGGGCGTCGCGGCGGATTTCGGCGTGCGCTACCTCATCGTCGTTCCCAAAGGAACGCCGGCACCCGTGGTGAAGTACATCCATGATGCCGCCAAGGCGGCCATGGAAACGCCGGAATTCAGGAAATTTGCCGCGGACAACGCGCTGGATATCGCCTACCAGGATGGTGCCACCGCGCGCGAGGCGGCCTGGGCGGACTACCGCAAGTACACGCCGGTGCTCAAGCAAAGCGGGCTGCTGAAGTAGACCTGGCATCGATGATCGAGACCGACGTCGACGGCGTAACCGAGCGCCCGGAACCACGAGAGCCAACATGAAGATCCTGATCCCCGAGTTGATTCACCCCCGGTCCCTGGAGCGCCTGCGCAAGGAGCACGAGGTCGTGTTCGACCCTACCCTCTTTGCGCGCCAGGCGGCGCTGCTGGATGCCGCGCGCGATGCCCAGGCCCTGATCGTCCGAAACCGTACGCAGGTGCGTGGCGAGCTGCTCGATGCGCTCGGCCAGTGCCGGGCCGTTGGTCGCCTTGGGGTCGGCCTTGACAATATCGACGTTCCCGCCTGCCAGGAGCGCGGTATCGAAGTGATCCCGGCCCTCGGAGCCAACGCCCGCTCCGTGGCGGAGTATGTCGTGACCTGCGCCATGCTGCTGCTCAGGTTTTCCCACTACAGCGTCAGCGACACGCTGGCCGATGGCTGCTGGACCCGTCCGGCAACGCCGGAAGGCCATGAGGTCTGTGGTCGGACGCTGGGCCTGGTGGGATTCGGCTCGATCGGCCAGTTGACCGGCCGCCTGGCCAGCCGGCTGGACATGCGCGTGGTGGCGCATGACGCCGCGCTTCGGCCGGGGACGTCGCCCGACTTCCCATGCGAAATGCTTTCCCTGAACGAATTGCTGGCCGTCAGTGACGTTGTCAGTCTGCACGTTCCGCTGATGCCGGAGACACGTAGCCTCATCAATGCGGACCGGCTCGCCATGATGCGGCCTGAAGCGGTGCTGATCAATGCCGCGCGAGGGGGCATCGTCGACGAGGCAGCTCTGGCGCGCGCCCTGACGGAAAAAAAGCTCCGGGCGGCCGCACTGGATGTATTCGACGACGAACCGCTGCCTGGCGGGTCGGTGCTGGCGGGGGTGCCGAACCTGCTGCTGACACCGCACGTAGCCGGCGTGACCGCCGATTCGGAGCTGCGAGTTTGTGAACTGGTGGCGCAGCGGGTCCTGGGTGTGCTGGCGAGGACGTCCGGGGACGCGACAGTGCTGCGACAAGCGCCGAAGTGAGCGGCAGGAGGAAATCCATGGCAGTCCAGAAATTTAGCCATTGCAGCCATTGGGGCGCCTATACCCTGCTGGTGGAGAACAACCGGATCGTCGGGGTCGAGCCGTTCGCAGGAGATCCGTCGCCGTCACCGGTCATCCACTCGGTGAAGTACTGGGCCGAGTCCGCCAACCGGATTGCTCAGCCCATGGTCCGGAAGAGCTGGCTCGCCAAGCGCGGGCCGGGCGAGCGAAAGGCCAACGAAGCGTTCGTGCCGGTGTCCTGGGAGCAGGCCAACCAGATCGTCGCCAGCGAGATCGATCGCGTGCGCCATGAGTACGGCAATGCGTCGATCTTCGCGGGCTCCTATGGCTGGACCAGCTGCGGGCGGTTCCATCATGCCCCCTCGCAGATCAAGCGGATGCTGAACCTGGTCGGCGGCTATACCGGCCATGTCGATACCTACAGCATTGCCGCCGGCCCGGTCATCCTGCGCCACGTCCTCGGCGACAGCGAGGCCTGCAATGGTGGCGCCACCACGCTCGATGCCGTGGCCACGCATGCGCAAACCGTTGTTGTCTTCGGCGGGCTGTCGCCCCGCACGGCCCAGAGCGAGGCCGGCGGTGTTGCACGCCACCAGCTCGAATCCCATTTGCGGGCCATGGTCGATAACGGCGTCAGGTTCTTCCTGGTCTCGCCGATGCGTGACGATTTGCCGGAGTGGGTGCCGGCCGAATGGCTGCCCGTGCGCCCGAACACCGATGCCGCGGTCATGTTGGGGCTGGCCGGAGAAATCGTCTCGGCGAACCGGCACGACCAGGCGTTCCTGAACCGTTATTGCAGCGGCTCCGATCGCTTCCTGGCCTATCTGGCCGGACAGCATGACGGCGTGCGGAAAGACGCGGAGTGGGCCTCGCGGATATCGAGCCTTGACGTTGGTTGTCTCAAGGCGCTCGCCCGCCGCCTGGTCGATACGCGTTCGATGATCACCGTGAGCTGGAGCCTGCAGCGGGCAGACCATGGCGAGCAGCCATACTGGGCGGCCCTGGCGCTGGCGTCGGTGATCGGCCAGATCGGACTGCCCGGCACTGGCGTCGGCTTTGGCTATGGTTCCCTTGGCGGTGTCGGATCGCCGCTTTCCCAGGCGCAATCTCCGGCGTTCCCGCAGGGCGCAAAACCCAATGCAGACTTTATCCCGTGCGCACGCATCGCCGACCTGCTGCTGAAGCCGGGGCGAGAGTTCACGTACGAGGGCATGACGCACACCTACCCTGACATACGGCTGGTGTACTGGGCGGGCGGAAATCCGTTTCACCACCATCAGGATCTGAATCGGCTGCGCAAGGCGTGGTCTCGTCCCGATACCATTATCGTGCAGGAGCCGATGTGGACAGCAACGGCCCGCCGCGCCGACATTGTGCTGCCCGCGACCACCTCCATCGAGCGCAACGATATTGCGGGCAACCGCCGTTCCGACCACCTGATCGCCATGCATCAGGCCATCCGTCCCGTGGGCATGGCGCGCAACGACTACGACATCGTCCGCGGTATCGCCGCGTGTCTCGGTGTGGAATGCGCCTTCAGCGAAGGGCGGGATGAGATGCAGTGGATCCGCATGATGTACGAACGCTCGGCGCGGCACAGCCGGGAAAGGCTGGGCGTCGAGCTGCCGGAGTTCGAGACATTCTGGGAACGTGGCTCGACGCCGGTGCCGACCAGGGCCATGTTCACCTATCTCGAAGCTTTCCGGCGTGATCCCGACGGGCATCGCCTCAACACGGAAAGCGGGCGCATCGTGTTGGGTAGCGACAAGCTAGCCACGCTTTGCCTTGACGACTGTCCGCCGTGCCCGTCCTGGATCCCGCCCGCCGAGTGGCTGGGCTGCGCCGGCCCGGAAGAATTTCACCTGGTGTCCCGCCAGCCGGCCGGCAAGCTGCATAGCCAGCTGGACGAGGCGCCGGTCAGCATGGCGACCAAGCATAACGGCCGTGAGCGGGTGTGGATCCATCCGGGCGATGCGGCAAGGCTGTCGATATCCGATGGCGACGCGGTGCGGCTATGGAATGACCGGGGACAGTGCCTGGCATCGGCATCCGTTGCCGATGCGGTTCGGCCAGGCGTGCTGATGCTGCCGACGGGCGCGTGGTATGCGCCGGAAGACGAGGGGCCGAACGCCTTAGATGTCGCCGGCAATCCGAACGTGCTGACCCTGGACAAAGGCAGCTCCGGCTTCTCGCAAGGCTGTGCGGCTCACACTTGCCTTGTCAGGATGGAAAAGCATCAACCAGGGCGGCCTGGCAGTGACCTGGGCCGCGCGACGACGTAAGGCTTTGACCCCAGAAAGGAGACATGCAATGAATCTGCCCAAGGTTTTTACCGACTTTATCGCCGGAATGACCCGGATCGTCGATACCGCTGAAGGCAACGAGCGCCGCATCCTCGATGCGGGCGAGAAGCTGCTTGGCGAACTGATTGCCGTGGATGACTGGTTGCCGGAGGCGTACTCGCAGCCGCATCCCCAGTACTACGGCCAATACCTTCTCTATGCCGACCCGGGCGATAGGTTCTCGGTGGTCAGCTTTGTCTGGGGCCCGGGCCAGAAGACCCCGGTGCATGACCACACGGTGTGGGCCCTCATCGGCATGCTACGCGGTGCCGAGACGTCCGAACGATTCGAAGTCGCTGCGCCTGGCAAGCCGATGCGTTCCCTCGGCAAAGACTTTCTCAAGCCCGGTCACGTCGATCGGGTGTCGCCGTCGATTGGAGATATTCACCGCGTGGCGAATGCGCATGACGACAGCGTGTCGATCAGCATCCATGTGTATGGGGGCAACATCGGCAAGATCTCTCGCCATGTCTATGACGAGCAGACCGGGGAGCAGAAGACTTTTATCTCCGGTTACACCAACGTCTAGCCGGCCGTGGACGTCGCCGCGAAAGTGAGATCAAGGGATGGCTGCGCTTGCTGATAGCGGCGCGCCCGGCACGTTGGAGACACCATGCTGTCAGGAGATACAGAAGCTCGAGCGCACCTGCTATTCGTGCTGTTTGTGGCGATATCCGTCTATGCGTCGAACGTGACCGGCTTCGCGCTGGCATTGGTCCTGTTGGGCCTGGTTGCGCTGACCGATATTGTGCCGTTGCCGGATGCGGTCAATGCGGTAACCGTCATCATCGTGTTGAACGCAGCGCTGTTCTTGTACAAGAGGCGCCCGCTGAGGATTCAGCCGGAAATCAAGCCTGCGGTGGTTTGCAGTCTGGGCGGTTCTCTTGTCGGTATGGCATTGCTGACTTTTCTTGCTACCCACGCGTTCCAGACCTTGCGCGCGTTGCTGGGAATCTGTGTGGTCGGTTGTGCCATGCTGCTCTGGAAGGCGGCCAGGCCTTACGCCGTGGCGTCTGGTCCCAGGACCTTTGCGTTCGTCGGCGCACTGTCGGGCGTCCTCGGCGGCATGTTTGCTACGGCGAGTCCGCCGCTGGTGTATGCGGTGTATCGTCAGCCCTGGTCCGTGGAGGTCATCCAGGAATCGCTGATTTTCAGTTTTGGTGTTGGCGCGGTGCTGCGGCTATCGGTGATGGGGCTCTCGGGGCAGGTGAATCTGTTCGCGCTTCAACTCGCGGCAGAGGCGCTTCCGGTCGCCATGCTGGTGACCATCCTCGCCGCGAATCGCCAGCCGCCAGTGTCGAAGGAGAGACTGCGGCAAATCGTCTGCATACTGCTGGTATGCGTAGGCATCGGTATCTTGCTTTAAGCGAGAATCAGGGATCGAAGCGGGGTGCCGTAGTGGAAGCGCTACGGGAACTGCACCCCGCGGACATCGCTTGCCGATCCCGCACTCGTGCTGGCTCAGCCCATGGCGCTTGACCAATGCCTTCTCTTTGGTCTGCTGCCTACAGCATGAGCTTGCGGAAATCGTCGGCGTTCAGCGAGCGGTGCGCGCGCGCAGCGTCGTCAGCGAGAAGCCGGCCAGTCCAAGAATCGGGCCAGGTACGAGAAGCCAGGTGGCGTCCAGCCCGATGCGCTCGATCAGGGCCGTGGTCGCCGCGATCGACACGACCGTGATGGCGAAGCCAATCGCGTTCTGGATGGCCAGGGCACTGCCAACCAGTTCCGGCGGGCATGCCTTGGCTGCCAGCGCGGAGAACTGTGGCGAATCAGCCACCACGGATGCGCCCCACAGCATCAGCAGGGCGAACAGCGGCATCGGCGCAAGCGTCTGCCAGCCCAGCGCGAACGCGATGGCGCAAAGCCCGGAAACGCTCAGCGCCGTCAACGCTACCCTGGCGCTGCCGACGCGCTGTGAGAAGGCGCCCCCGATCAGCGAGCCAAGCCCGCCGATGCCAATCACGATGAAGGTCGCGGCACGGAAGGCACGGATGCGAAAGACCTGCAGCACGGAGCGTGAGGCCGCGTGCGGCGCTTGTCCTGGTCTGGTTTGGCGAGGCTTGGTGAGGGTGTGCGGGCCGTCCCTCAACACGCCGATCATGCAGGCGCCCAGCAAGGCAAGCACCGACGACGCGGTAATCACAAGCTGCCACGGCAGGCCCGCGCCGATGACGCGCATCGCATGAGGCAGCGCGGTGCCAAGGGTCAGCATGGCGACCAGTTGCGCCAGCGCTTGCCCGGTTCGATGCGGCGCCCAGCCGACAATGAGCTTCATGCCCATCGGATAGATCCCTGCCAGGCAGATCCCCACGCAGAAGCGCAGCGCCGCGCCACTGGCAAGGCCGGTCGACAACCAGGCAAAGCCGAGGTTGAAGAGCGCTCCGGCGATCGCGCTGGCCACGAAAATGAAACTCGCGCGGAAGCGGTCTGCCGCGCCGCTCAGGGCGATACTGAGCGTGCCGAGAATGAAGCCGAGTTGCACGGCGCTGGTGAGCCAGCCGATGTCGGCCTCCGTGGCGTGCCAGAGCCGCATCAGGTCTGCCGCCGTGCTGTTTGCGCTGAACCACAGCGCGGTGCCGGACAGCTGCGCGACGGCGATCGTGGCAACCGGTCCAATGCGATGGACCAATAGCCGTTGAAGCCCGCTGGCTTCTGTCGTTGCGATGGAGGTCATGCGGAATGAGGAAACCAGCGGGCCGTTGCGTGGCGGCCGGCCATGGGTGGAGAGGTTGTCCTGCTGCGCAATTGCGCGCGCCCCGGGCGGGCGAACCGGAACGCTGCGTCGCCGGCGGACATGATGGCGCAGCAGGGCGGAGGCAATATTCAACTGCTACCCCTGGCGCTGTGGCTCAGGAGAAGCCGTTGCCGTGCAGCGTGTCAGGCCGGGGCGAGGTCTTCAAGCCAGCTTGCGTCGCGGGGAGAAGGCCGACGATGTAGCCGCTTGCTGAGCAGCGCCCGCGCCTTGGCCGCGTTATCGCTGCGCATCAATGCAACCAGCAGGGTGTCTTCCACGACCTCCCGCTGCGCCGCGCTGCCACCGATACGCACAACTTCGTGCGCCATGGGCTCCAGGAGGCTGGCGCAACCCAGGTAGTCTTCTTCGGCGAATGCCAGCGCAGCGCGGCAGATGGTCGGCACCACGGGACCGGCGGGAAGCTTTGCCGCCTCGATGAGTGCGTTCAGCGCCTTGACGCGCGCCTCGAGCGCAGCCCGGTCGCCACTGGCTGCCGCGACCAGCGCCATGTGAACGTCCGCGAACGGGAAGCCGGGCTGCTGGAAGTACCGCGAAGCATAGGCCGATGCATCCTGCCAGAGTCCCGCTGGCACCGGATGCCCGTAAGCCTGGAAGCGCCACAAGAATGAAGCCGTATCGCTCACGACATTGATCGGAACGCCCAAGGTGTTAGAGGGCGCTACGTACTGGCCATAAATCCCGAGCGCCTTCTCTGTGTCGCCCCGCTCCAGCGCAACCAGCGCGGCGTGCCAGGCGATGTGGCTGTGCAGGATGCCGCTGCGGTCGTAGCCGGGCAACCAATCCTCGATCAGCGCTTCCGCCTCGGCGCCTGCGCCGGCTTCATACAACACGTGTGTGAGCGCATGAACCGCATTGACATTGTTCCGTCGCAATTGCAGCGCGCGCTCGGCGAAGGCGCGACCGCGCACGACATCCCCATTCTCTCCATGCGCCCAGCCGCGATAGGTCAGGAACCACCAGTCATCCGCGTCGAAATGCGCAGCATGACGCTCGCACAGGTCCACCCGTGCCTGGTCGTGGTCTGCCATGCCGGAGAATGCAAGCAAGCCGAAGGCGCCCAGCGGCAGAGAGAGGATCAGGATGTCGCGCGGCCAGCGGTCGGCGTGCTCGAGGGCGCCGGCCAGCGCCCTGGCCGACTGGCCGTGGATGGCCAGCCGCAGGACTTCGACATGGCTGCGCTCGCGCTCGGTGCCATGGCGCGCCACCAGCTCCTGGGCGAGGGCAATCTTCCCCTTGGCGTCGGTGGCCTCGGCGCGGATGGCGTGCAGGCGTGCGCGCGCAGCGTAGGCGAGCGCGAAATCCGGATCGGCTGCGATGGCGGCGTCGAGCGTCGCTGCCGCGTCCGGCCACAGGGACAGCAGCAGGTCGATGCCGGTCCGGTACCGGTCCGCGGCGACGTCAGAGGTCGTGGAGAGTTGCAGACCGTACCGGTCTTCGAAGCGCGCCATAAAACTATTCACTCCTGTGAGATCAAGGCCTGGGGCAAGCGGCAGCCTCCGGGTGCGCGGTGCATGCCGGAGGATCGCCATGCCAACTATTAAAGCCGAAGCCGTGCTGGCCGTCTTTCGACTAACGGTCAATCTATATAGAATAACTGCCAAGGGGGGCAGGACCATGAGATGGGACACCATTGAGGCACCACACGGCGTAGCGCCGCCGCGCCCAATGACTGTGCGAGCCCAGTCGATTCCGCCACGCCATGCTTTTCCGGATCACGCCCATGCATGGCACCAGGTGGTCTATGCGATATCAGGTGCCTTGACCGTCACCATGCCCGGTGGCTCCTTTGTCATTTCTCCCGAACAGGCAGCTTGGCTGCCCACGGGGCTCCGGCACCGCGTCGGCTCGCTGCTGGGAGCGGAGTTTCGAAGTCTTTGGATCAGTGATGGCGTGGGCGGCGAGTTACCGTTCGCCCAGGCGACCGTGTTCCGGGTCTCGGCCCTGCTGAAGGCGCTGATCGTCGAGGCAGCCGAGATCGATGGCACCGAAGACGTCGACGGCTACGCCGGACGCGTCACGCATCTGATCATTGACCAGCTGCGCAGGGCCGAGGCGATTCCCGCCGCGCTGCCGTGGCCGCGCAGCGCGGCGTTGACGGCGCTGTGCGAGGCGCTGTACGCCGATCCCGCCGACGCCCGCGGACCGGAAGATTGGGGCGGGGTGCTCGGAATGTCGGCGCGGACGCTTTCCAGGCGCTTTGTCGGCGAAACCGGCATATCGCTGCGTTCATGGCGCCGCCGCATGCGCCTGTTCCGGGCGATTGAACTGTTGTGCGGCGGGATGAGCGTGACGCGCACGGCGATGGAGCTGGGCTACGGTTCCACCTCCGCGTTCGTCTACGCCTTCCGCCTTGACATGGGTTGCGGTCCGCAGGCATTCATGCGCGGACGCGGTGACGAGGGCGGCCGCCCTGTCGTGCTCGCGCCTGTGGCGATATCATCTCGCGCGCGCCGGTCATTGCCGGTTTGAGTACTTGGGAGACAGCCGTGCCAGTGCGTCTGGAAGAGGCCAGCCACGAACTTGAGATACAGGAGCGGATCAAGTCGCTGATCGTCCAGGGCGAATTCGAGATGACGGACGCCTACGAGACCGTGGACATCAAGATCTGGGCCATGAGGAGTCTGCTGACGTTCCCCGATTCCCACTTTCAATCCTCGCTCGCCGCGCACACGGCCATCGTCGCGTCGATGGAAGCTGATGCACCGGCCTCGGTCAGACATTGAACGATGGAGTCGTGAAGGACTACCTCTCTTATTCGATCGAATAAGGTTTCGAGCCGACGCCGCCGCAACGGGATAGGGCTATTCGTTTGGTAAGGCCGCTTCACTCAGCAGCCAGTTCCGGAATGCCTGCAACCTCGGCAAGCCGGCGCTCTCCGGTCGATAAACGACGTAGTAGGCCAACTCGGAAGGGAATTTCAACTTTGGGAAAAGCCGCACCACACGACCGGCCGCCAAATCGTCGCGGGCCATGACGCTGCGCGCCAGCGCCACGCCGCGTCCTTCGCTTGCTGCCTGCAACACGGCTGCGGAGTTGTTGATCTTCATGCCGCGCGAAGTCGCTACACCGGAGACGCCCATTTTCTGAAACCACTGGCTCCATGTGGGGAAGCCCGCATGGCCATCCATGGAGAGATCGTGAATGAGGGTGACGCCATCCAAGTCAGCGGGGCGGCGCAGCGTCCGATGCTGACGCAGCAGCTCGGGCGAACAAACCGGGTACACCTCCTCCTCCATGAGCTTTTCCGCGGTCAGTCCGGGCCACGTGCCGGTACCGTAGCGCACGCCGATGTCCACCCGCTGCGCCACGAAGTCCACGGGTTTGAGGTTGGTCTCCAGGCGAATATCAGTGTCAGGACAGATCGCCTGGAATCGCTCAAAGCGTGGCAGCAGCCATTTGGCAGCGAAAGCCGGACTGACCGTGACGCTCAGTACTCCGCGGACGGAACCCTCCTGCAGCCGTTCCAGGCCCAGGGATAGCCGGTCAAATCCGGCGCGGATGTCCGGCAATGCGCGCAGTGCGGCATCGGTGGCAGAAAGTCGTGCCCGACCGCTGTTGCCCCGGACGAACAACGGGGAGCCAAGCCAATCCTCAAGGCCCCGAACCAACTGACCAACGGCGGCGGGCGTGACGTTGAGTTCCTCCGCTGCTGCGGAGAAGCTCTCGTGTCGGGCACTGGCTTCAAAGGCGCGCAGCGCATTCAGATGGACCGGTAGCTTCATCGCAGTAAAGGTTTTCTTTCAAGGAAAGAAATTTTATCTCATTTGCCAGAGGTTTCGGATTGACCAAAAATTGGCAAACATTCGCGGCACTTTCCTGGATTCTGTCGCGGATCCCGGGAGCAGATGGCGCATCCCTGGGCGGATAGTTTTCCTTTCAGATTGCATTGACCCTCGATAAGTGCCATTTCGCTTCTTCGGCGCAGGTCTGGCGCTCGGTTCGGACATCAAGTCGCACTAGCAGCCTCACCGTGCTCTTTTTTCAACCCGATTTGGCCTATCCGACAGGCAGAGAGATATGAGCAATCAGTTCAAGGGCAAAAAACTGCTGGTCGTCGGCGGCACCAGCGGAATGGGGCTGGAGACCGCTCGCATGGTGCTCGCCGAAGGCGGCAGCGTGGTGATCGTGGGCAATCGCCCCGAAAAGACCGAGGCGGCGCGCAGCGAGTTAGCCGCGCTGGGGCGGGTCTGGGCACTGACGGTAAACCTCGCCAGCGATGAGGGCGTCCGCGCACTGCTTGAAGCCGTCGACGGGCAGCATGCCGACATCGACCTGCTGGTGAACGCCGCCGGCGTGTTCTTTCCAAAGCCATTCCTGGAACATTCGGAGGCTGACTACGACCATTACATGAAGATCAACAAGGCGTTCTTCTTCATTACCCAACGCGTCGCAGGCAACCTGGTCGCGCAAGGCAAAACCGGCGCCATCGTCAACATCGGCTCGATGTGGGCCAGGCAGGCGATTGCAGCCACGCCATCTTCGGCGTATTCGATGGCCAAAGCCGGCCTGCATTCGCTGACGCAGCATGTGGCGATGGAGCTGGCCTCCAAAAACATCCGCGTCAACGCGGTGTCGCCTGCGGTGGTCGAAACGCCGATCTACGAGGGCTTCATTCCCAAGGCTGAAGTACATGGCGCCCTGCAAGGCTTCAACAACTTCCATCCCATCGGCCGCGTTGGCAAACCGCGGGACGTTGCCGAAGCGGTCGTTTTCCTGCTCTCCGACAAGGCGCGCTGGGTGACGGGCGCTATCTGGGATGTGGATGGTGGCGTGATGGCTGGCCGCAACTGATGCGTGGGCGAGCGCTTGCCGTTTGCCTCCTTGTTTTCCCAACCACCTGCTCGGAGAGCACGTATGGTCTATCTGCAAATTACCCTCATGATCGCCAGCGCCAACCGCGCGGCCGCGGCTGGCGTCTACCAAAGGTACAAGGCGCCGTTCCTCAGCACCGTTGCCGGCGCGAAGTCGAAGGAACTGCTGGTGCGTGAGGAAGACGTGCAAGTGCTGCATGGCTTCGACAGCAGGGAGAACGCCGCTGCCTATCTGCGAAGCGAGCTGTTCACGGCAGATGTGGTGGCCGGTCTCGAGCCATTGCTGGGTGCCGCGCCCGACGTGCGGATCTACGAGGTCGCGTGATCTCGCCGCAACCGCCCGCCCACTCATTGACAGCAGGAGCTCAAGACATGATGCAGGACTGGAATGCCTACCGGAATGAATTGAAGACGCGCGTCGGCGATTTCGCGTCGTTGAACCCAGAGGTAATGGCAGGGCTCGCGAAGTTGAATGAATTCGTGGCCAGGCCCGGACATCTGGAACCCAAGATGCACGAGCTGATTGCCCTGGCTGTCGCCGTTACCACGCGCTGCGACGGCTGCATTTCCGTGCACACGCAGAAGGCAGCGGAGTATGGTGCCACGCGCGAAGAAATTGCCGAGGCGCTCGGGGTTGCCATTGCCCTCAACGCCGGTGCCGCTCTCGTCTATTCGGCACGCGTGCTCGATACCCACGCACATCTGCCCAGGTAAAGGGTATGGGGTACATCGGGCCGCCGCGGAACGTTGCGGTCCTGTATCCCGCTTGTCTTTAAAGAGTTCTCGATGCTAGTTAATGCGGATCTTTCACTGCGCGCGCTCGTGACGCCACATCAGTACCAGTGGACAGCTTCGCCCCAAGCGGGGGTTGAGCGCGTGATGCTGGATCGAATGGGGGGAGAACAAGCGCGCGCCACCAGCGTTGTGCGATATGCGCCGGACTCCTGCTTTCCCCACCACCCCCATCCGGGAGGCGAGGAAATTCTCGTGCTGTCGGGCACCTTCTCAGAAGGCCACAAGCACTATCCGGCCGGCTGGTATTTGCGCAGCCCGCCGGGCTCAAGCCACCAGCCCTCCAGCGCCGAGGGCGCGGTGATCTTCGTGAAGCTCTGGCAGATGCAGCCGGGCGAGTCGCGCCCGGTTCGCATCGACACGCGGGATGTGTCGCGCTGGACGGTCAGGAATGGTCGTCAATGCTGCCCGCTGTTCGCCGACGACATCGAGCATGTCCGCCTTGAGCGCATGCCGGCGGGCGCGATCGTGCTCAGCGGTCCGGTGGACGGTGCCGAGGTGCTGGTAGTGGAGGGCAGCTTGCGCGAGCGTGCGCAAGCATACGAGCGGGGCAGCTGGCTGCGGCTGCCGCCGGGGACGTATCCGGATCTTGTCGCAGGCAGCTCCGGAGCCTGCGTGTACCTCAAGACCGGGCATCTCGCGAACCCTGTCAGTCTGGCGGCTGCGTCATGCTGACCGAGCGCATTGCCATCATTGGCGGCGGCCTGAGCGGCCTGTACGCGGCCTACTTGCTGGAGCAACGTGGCATCCGGGATTATGTATTGCTGGAAGCTCGCGACGTCTTC
This sequence comes from Cupriavidus neocaledonicus, assembly GCF_000372525.1. GTDB lineage: Bacteria > Pseudomonadota > Gammaproteobacteria > Burkholderiales > Burkholderiaceae > Cupriavidus > Cupriavidus neocaledonicus. Next base: position 42,922 of record NZ_AQUR01000098.1, on the reverse strand, counting down.
GGCGGGCGGATCGCGTCTGTATCGCCAACGGCCCGTACCGACGAACAGCGGCCCAGCGACCAGTATGACCTTGGCGCAACCTGGTTCTGGCCCGCTTTGCAACCGGATCTTCAGGTGCTGGTGGACGAGCTGCGCCTGCAGACCTTCGCGCAGCAAGAAGAGGGAGACATGCTGCTGGAGCGCTCCGCGACGCACGCCCCCGTACGCGTCGATGGCTATCGCTCCACGCCCGCCTCGCGGCGGCTGGTGGGCGGCATGGGCGCGCTCGTCGACGCTCTGCATCAGCGCCTGACAGCAAACCGGCTGATGACCCATTGCCATGTGAAGCGGGTGCGCTATCTGGATGACTGTGTCGAAGTGGAGGCTGACGGCCCGCAGGGGCGTGAACTCATGCATCGCGTGGCCCACGTGCTGTTGGCGGTGCCGCCGCGTCTTGCAGCCGGCACCATTGTGTTCGAGCCGGGGTTGCCCGACGCATTGGCCGGGCCGTGGTATCACTGCGCGACATGGATGGCGCCACATGCCAAGTATCTGGCGGTCTTCGATCGCCCTTTCTGGCGCGAGCAGGGGTTATCCGGCGAGGCGCGCAGCGCTGTTGGGCCGATGACGGAGGTTCACGACGCCTCGGCCCTGGCTTGCCATGGTGCCCTGTTCGGGTTCCTGGGCGTTCCCGCCGCTGTACGCCGCCAGGTTCCGAACGAGGAATTGCGGGCTCTCTGCCGTGCGCAGCTGGTTCGCTTGTTCGGCCGCTGCGCTGCACAACCCCGCATCGAATATCTGAAAGACTGGGCGCGCGACCCTTACACAGCGCTGGAAGCCGACAACAAGGTGGGCGCCCACCAAGTGTTGCCATTACCTTCCCGCGCGGCGGACGGCGTCTGGTGCAACCGGCTTACCGGTATTGCCAGCGAATGGTCGCCGGAGTTTGGCGGGTATGTCGCGGGCGCATTGGACGCTGCCCGGCGGGCTGTGGCCGCTTTGATGGCCGGCAATACCGCAGATTCCCTTTTGCATTGATTGCCCTTGCGCGCAACGCGGGACCAGAAGAGACATTGGAGTGTCGAGATGAAGCCTACCTATCGAGCCATGCAGATCAGCGGGCCGGGCGTGTTGGAGCTTGTGGAGCGGTCTGTGCCACAGCCTGGCGTCGCCGAGGTGCTGATCCGGGTGGAAGCCTGCGGCATCTGCGGAGCGGATGCGGCCGACATCGAAAGAACAGGCCCTGCTACGCACCCGCCGCGTGTGCCCGGTCACGAGGTGGTTGGCCGCATCCTGGCGATGGGCCCAGGCACGCCATCGATCTGGACGACAGGCCAGCGTGTGGGCGTGGGCCGGCTGGGTGGTCACTGTGGCGAATGCGTGCAATGCCGGCAGGGGCGGTTCCAGCTTTGCCTGAACCAACCTGTGGTGGGTGCCACTGTCGACGGTGGCTACGCCGAGATGATGCTGGCGCGCAGCACCGGCCTCGTCGCCATTCCAGATGCGCTTGGCGCAGAAGAGGCGGCGCCTATCCTGTGCGCAGGTATCGCTACCTTCAACGCCTTGAATAAGTGCGGCGCGCAAGCCGGCGATACGGTGGCTATCCTCGGCATCGGCGGCCTGGGGCACATGGCGCTGCAATATGCACGAAACATGGGTTTCCGGGTCGTGGCGATCGGGCGAGGCAACGAAAAGGCCGGCGACGCGCTGGCGCTGGGCGCACATGTCTATATCGATAACCGCGGGGAAGATGCCGCTGCGCGGCTCAAGGCCATGGGCGGCGCGCAGGCCATGGTGACCATGATCGATCATGCCGAGGCAATTTCGGCGCTGCTCCCCGGCCTGGCACCCGAGGGGCGGCTGGTTGTCCTCAACCCCGCCAGAAGCCCACTACACATCCCCCCAGGTCTGCTCGTCGGCGGACAACGCAGCATCCTCGGGTCGCTCACGGGTACGCCTTACGACAACGAAAAAACGTTGAACTTCAGTATGCTAGCGAATGTGCGGCCTCGGATAGAGACCATGCCGCTTGAGCAAGCAGCTCAGGCCTACGCGAAGATGAAATCCGGTAGCGCGAAATACCGCATGGTGCTGACGATGGATAATCCGCGTTGAACGCGCTACCGCTCTGTGCAAGGGGCGGCCAAATACTAATATGACCAAGTACAACACCCAACCAGCCCTCGACGCATCCGATCTTCTCCCCGACCGCGTCCAGAGCGGCAACATCTGGCGCTTGTCCATCGCCCAGGCACTGGCTGGCGCCAACTCGGTGGTGGTCTATGCCACCGGCGCCATCGTCGGCGACATGCTGGCGCCGATCCCCATGCTGGCTACGTTGCCCATTTCCATCTTTGTGGTGGGCATGGCGGCGTGCATTTTGCCCATCGGTGCGGTCTCCCGCAGATATGGCCGGCGCGCTGCCTTTCTGGTGGGCACCGGGGCCGGTGTATTGACCGGCCTGCTGGCCATGCTTGCTGTCATCCTGGGCTGGTTCTGGCTGTTCTGCCTGGCGACCTTCTTTGGCGGCAGCTACGCCGCCGTGGTGCTGTCGTTTCGTTTTGCGGCCGCCGATGGGGTTGCACCCGCCCGGCGCGCACGGGCACTATCGCTCGTCATGGCAGGTGGCGTGGCCGCGGGCGTGGTGGGGCCGCAATTGGTGACCTGGACCATGGATCTGTGGCCACGGCATACGTTTGCCACTACCTTCCTGGTGCAGGCACTCGTGGCAGCGCTCTCGGCGCTCGTCCTGCTCGGGGTAAAGCTACCTCGACCCAGCGTTGCAGAAATGGCCAGCGGCCGGCCGCTCACCGAAATCGCACGGCAGCCGCGTTTCATTGCCGCGGCGATCTGTGGCGCGGTGTCCTATATGTTGATGAACTTCCTGATGACTGCCGCACCGCTGGCAATGCATATCTGCGGGCATCCGCAGGCCTCCGCCAACCTGGGGATGCAATGGCATGTCATCGCGATGTACGCGCCGAGTTTCTTCACGGGTTCTCTGATTGCGCGATTCGGAGCAAGCCGCGTGGCGATCGTGGGCCTGGCGCTCACCGGGCTGTCTGCCGCCGTCGGACTTGGAGGCGTCGACGTGGCACACTTCTGGGCCACGCTGATCCTGCTCGGCCTTGGGTGGAATTTCGGATTCCTCGGCGCATCGGCGCTGGTGCTGGAGTGCCACCGCCCCGAGGAGAAGACGCGCGTGCAGTCCCTCAACGACTTCATCGTCTTTGGCCTGATGGCGATCGGCTCTTTTTCCTCCGGCGGCCTGTTGTCCGCCTATGGCTGGAAAACAGTGCTGTGGGTCTCCTTCGTTCCGCTGGCGCTGGCCTTGGTAGCGCTCGCCGTGGCGATCAGAAGGAACAAGGCCCTTGCCGCCGAGCACCAAAGCATGGCGTGAGATTGCATAGACCGGGCAGCATGCTGCCCAGTCTATGCTCACAAGCCCTGTCTCCCTTCGGCGATCTGGCCAAGCTGAACATCGGAAAGCAGATGGTGCAGGGTGATTCCGACCCCTCCACCGCCTAGCGTCCCGATTGCCGCGCCATCTCGACAAATCCCGCAACGTAGGAGATGCCTTCGTCGCCGCGCCGAATGCCCAGATGGATGTGCTTGCGGATACCGTGCTTCCCCAGGCGCAAGGTCCGCAATGGCATGCTCGCGCCTTCCTCTTCCACCAGCCAGTCGGGCAATACGGAAACGCCGCGACCGGCGGCAACGAGCTGCAGCATTAGGTCTGTCACCTCAGCGGTGCGGTGGCGTCGCGGCTGGCAATGCGCCGGGACCAGGAAGCGGGTGTAAATGTCGAGACGCTCGATGCTGACCGGGACCGTGATCAACGTTTCATCCACCAGATCCTGTGGCCTGATGTAGGGCTGCGACGCCAGCGAATGGGTTTCGTGAACGACAAGCACCAGTTCGTAGTCGATCACCGGCGTGAAAACCAGCTCCGGCAGCTTGACCGGGTCAGGCGTGATCAGCAGGTCGATCTCGTGCCCTAGCAAGGCAGCGACGCCGTCGAACCGGAAGGAGGTTCGGACATCGAAGTCCACGTCCGGCCACGCGGCCAGGTAATGCGGCGTCAGCCGCGCCAGCCACTTTTGGCACGGGTGGCATTCCATGCCGACGCGCAACGCACCGCGGCGTCCCTCGGCGAAGTCCGCAAGAATGCGCTCGGCGTGATCCAGCTGGGGCAGCAGGCGGTCGGCCAGCGCGAGCAGGTATTCGCCCGCCTGCGTAAAGCGCAGGCCGCGGCCGCTCTTTGTCCAGATCTTTACGCCGTGGTGGTCTTCCAGTTTCTTGACCATGTGCGACAGCGCCGATTGCGTGACGTTGAGCTTTTCGGCGGCGGCGGTGACGCTGCCGGTACGGCTTACCGCGACCAGTGCCGCGAGATGTTGGCGATCCAGCACGCATGACTCCCGTTCATTGGTTCATGAAAAGATACCATTTTTTTTCATGTATGGGCGTTGCTATGCTGGCCTCCATCGAACCATCTGGCGCCCTTCGGCGCCTTTCCATAGCCAGACAAGGAAGTCATGAAGGTCAATGCAACGGCAGTGCAAGGCGAGATGTCGGCTGGGGCAGCCGGCCGCGCAGCCAGCGTTTTCGACGAGGTCATCGACCGCGCGAAATCGCATTCCATGAAATGGGCCATCCCTGAAAAACTCCTCGCGCCGGACGAGGCCGCGGCGAAACCCTTGCCGATGTGGGTCGCCGACATGGATTTCCGCGCGCCGCAAGCTGTCATCGACGCGCTGCACGAGGCGGTGGCGCATGGCATCTTCGGCTACCCCGGTGGCGCGACCGACAGCTACGTCGATGCCGTGGTCGCGTGGCAGGGCAAGCGCTTCGGCTGGGAGGTGGCAAAGGAATGGGTGGTGCAGACCTCCGGCATCATCACCACTCTGAAGACCGCCATCCAGGCATTCTCCGCACCGGGCGATTCGGTGCTGATCCAGCCGCCTGTCTATGCGCACTTCCATAACGACGTGCTGATGAACGGCCGCCATCTCGCCTTTGCGCCGCTGGAGCGCACCGAGGACGGCTACCGCTTCGACCCGGCCGTCTTTGAAGCGGCGATCCGCGAAGATACGAAGCTCTTCATCCTGAGCAATCCGCACAACCCCACCGGCAATGTCTGGTCGGAAGACGAACTGCGGACCATGGGTGAGATCTGCCTGCGACGCGGCGTGCTGGTCATCTCGGACGAGATCCACCAGGACCTGATCATCAATCCGGAGAAAAGGCACATCCCCTTTGCCTCGCTCGGCGAAGATTTTGCCCAGCACAGCATCACCTGCACGGCGCCCAGCAAGACCTTCAACCTGCCGGGCTTGCAAAGCGCGAACGTGTTCGTGCCGAACCGGCGCCTGCGCGACGAACTGCGCCGCCAGTACGACCGCAATATGTTCCCGCTGGTCAATACGCTGGGCATGGTTGCCGCAGAGGCGGCCTATGCTCACGGCGAACCATGGCTCGAACAGATGCTGGCGTACCTGCGCGCCAATCACGACCATTTCCGCGAGTCGGTGCATCGCGCCACGTCACGCGTCCAGGTGCTGCCGGCCGACTCGCTCTACCTGGCATGGATGGACTGCCGCGGCCTCGGCATGGACGCGCCGTCGCTGGACAAGTTCATGCTGACCCGGGCTCGCCTGTGGCTCGACAAGGGCCAGAAGTTCGGCATCGAGGGTCACGGCTACATGCGCGTCAACCTGGGATGCCCGCGCGCGACCGTGGATGAAGCCATCGGCAGATTGACTGCCGCCATCGCCGGACTCTGATCCGGCTCAGCGAACGCAAGACGAAGCCAGCCGGCAGTCGATGGAAAAGGAGCCATCGGCTGCGGACGGCGCTCGCCCGTCGCAACAGCCACCCACAACGACAAGCATCACAAAGAGATGTACCAAAGGAGACAGTGCAATGCGCAGCAACATCGACGCTCAGTCCTATGAACAGGAAGAGCTGAAACGAGATCTGAAAAGCCGCCATATCCAGATGATCGCCATCGGCGGAGCGATCGGCACCGGCCTGTTCTATGGGTCATCGTGGGCCATCAAGACCGCGGGTCCGGCGATCATCCTGACGTACCTGGTCGCCGCCGTGGCGATCTACTTCGTCATGCGGGCGCTGGGCGAGATGGCGGTCGAGGAGCCGGTCTCCGGATCCTACATTTCCTATTCGAACCGCTATATCCACCGGTTTGCCGGCTTCCTGAACGGCTGGAACGCCTTTATCTTCCTGCTGGCAACCAGCGCGGCCGAGCTGAATGCACTGGGCAACTACGTGCATTTCTGGTTCCCGACCATGCCGATCTGGGTGACCGCGCTGATAGCCGTGTCGGTCATGTTCTGCGTCAATATGATCGGCGTGAAGTTCTACGGCGAGGCAGAATTCTGGTTCGCGCTGATCAAGGTGACCGCGATCGTCGCCATGATCGTGTTCGGCGTCGGCATGATCTTCTTTGGCCTGGGCAATAATGGCGACCCCATCGGCCATCACAACCTGGTGGACCATGGCGGCTTCTTCGCCAAGGGCATCGGCGGCATGGTGCTGTCGATCGTCATGGTGGCGTTCTCGTTTGGCGGCATCGAAAATCTCGGCCTGGCTGCCGGCGAAGCGAAGGATGTCAAGACCACCATGCCCAAGGCCGTCAGCGCGACGTTCTGGCGGCTGCTGATCTTCTACGTCGGTGCCATTGCGGTGCTGCTGATGATCTTCCCGTGGACCTCGCTAACCGCGAAGGGCAGCCCGTTTGTCGACGTCTTCACCAGGATCGGCGTGCCGGCGGCGGCCGGGGTCATGAACCTGGTGGTCATCACCGCGGTACTGTCGGCCGTGAACGCCAGCGTGTTCACTAACAGCCGGACCTTCTACAACCTGGCGCTGCAGAAGAACGCACCGGCGTTCCTGGGCACGGTCAACCGCCGCAATGTGCCATCGCGCGCTATCATGCTGGTGTTCGCCACGATGTTCGCGGGTGTCTTGCTGAACTACCTGATGCCGGAGAAGGCGTTCGAGCTGTTTTCGTCGATCACGGTGTTCGCGCTGGTGTGTGCCTGGACCTCGATCGTGGTCAGCCACCTGCGCTTCCGCAAGCTCAAGATCCAGACCGGGCAAGCGGACAGCCTGTCCTACAAGATGCCTTTCTTCCCGTATGGCAACTACATTGCCCTGGTGTTCATCGCCGCGGTGCTGGTCTGCATCGCGATCCTGCCGGATATGCGGATGTCGCTGATCGTCTCCGCGTCGTGGGTCGCCATCGTCTTCGTCGCCTACAAGTTCTACACCAGGGAACAGCAGCCGGCCCTGGCCGAGGCGCCCAATGCGGGACCGGGGATGCAATAGGGCGGTGATGGCATCAACTTTCCAACTAGCGCTCGACGAGCGGCGCGCAGCCGCTCTGTCCAGGTTGCTCCGCCATGTGACCTGGTCGGATTTAAGCGCATATGCCAGCGATGTCGAGGAAGCCTTGCTGATGCGCGACGCGCTCGACACCATCGGCCGGGCGCTGGTGCTGGGAGAAGCTGGCCGCACCGTGCGGCGCGGTAGCTCGCGCAGACGGTAATGTGCTGCGCATTGCACTACGCAACGCCGCACCCACGCCGCCGCGGAGATTGCACCGTTGTTGCGTTTGCGTGCCGGGGATAGGGCGCGTGTTTCATCCCGCCGCCTCTACCATTGACGTTATCACCCCCGTTGCAACGTCCAGGTCTTCCGCACCAGCGTCCCGGGGGCCGACCGACATGGAGAGTGAATGGAACACACCCCCTCCCGGCGAAACCCCCTATCGCTGGACGGCGCACGGCTGCTGGCTCAGATCCGGGCGCTTGGCGAAATCGGCGCCGACCCCGAAGGCGGCGGCCGCACCCGCATCGCGCTGACCGACGCCGAGAAAGCCGGCCGCGACCAGGTTGTCCAATGGATGCGCGAGCTGGATCTCGAAGTTCGCATCGACCGCATCGGCAACGTCTTCGGCATCCTGCGCTCGGCGGCCGATGATGGCAGCCAGGCGCCGCTGATGACCGGCTCGCATATCGATACCGTCACCAATGCCGGTGCGCTCGATGGCTGCTACGGGGTGCTGGCCGGGCTCGCGGTGGCGCGCGCTTTCCGCCAGGCCGGCGTCACGCCGAACCGTTCCATCATGATCGGTGCCTTCACCAACGAGGAGGGCATCCGCTACCAGCCCGACATGATGGGCTCGCTGGTGTATGCCGGCGGGCTGCCCGTGCAGCGGGCGCTCGACACGGTCGGCACCGACGGCACGAGGCTTGGCGACGAACTGGCGCGCATCGGCTATGCCGGCGACATGGAACCCGGCGCCGTGGTGCCGCACGAGTACATCGAACTCCATATCGAACAAGGTCCGGTGCTGGAGGCCGAGGGGACGCAGATCGGCGTGGTCGAGAACTTGCAGGGGATTTCGTGGCAGCAGGTGACGGTACAGGGCAACGCCAACCACGCCGGCACCACGCCTACCCGCCTGCGGCACGATGCCGGCTGGGTGGCTGCCGCGGTAGTGGCGTTCCTGCGTGAACTGGCGAACGCGTCGGATGGCACCACGCTGGCGACAGTGGGGTGCCTGCGCGTCGAGCCCGGCGTGATCAACGTGATTCCGCGCAAGGCGGTGTTTACGGTCGATCTGCGCGATCCCGATGAAATCCGGCTGAAACGTGCCGAAGCACGGCTGGCGGAATTCCTGGCACAAGTCGCCGAAGCCGAGGGTGTCACGATCCGCACCGAGCCGCTCGCGCGCTTCGAGCCGGTGAGCTTCGATGCCGGCATCATTGCCGCCATCGAAGCCTCGGCGGCGCGCTTTGGCTACACGCATCGGCGCATGACCTCCGGTGCCGGCCACGACGCCCAGATGATCGCGCGCATCGCCCCCGCGGCAATGATCTTCGTGCCGAGCCGCGGCGGCATCAGCCACAACCCGCGCGAGCACACCGACGACGACCAGCTGGTAATGGGCGCGCAAGTGCTGCTTGATGTCATCCTCGCCCGCCTTGGGCATACCTCTGAGTGAATCCCTTCTCCAATGACCGCAGATACCCCCATGCTGACCATTAATTCCCGCGCCCACCTGTGCGACTATCCGGCCGAGCTGAGGCAGCTGATGAGCATCGCCGAAGCCGGGCGCAGCCTCGCGTGGCTGTCGCACTGGGACCAGCTCAACGCCGGGCTCACGCCGCTGCGCGAACTGCCCGGCCTGGCCGCGAGCCTTGGCATCGCGCAGTTGAGCGTCAAGGACGAGTCGGCCCGCTCGCCGCTTGGCAGCTTCAAGGCGCTCGGCGCTCCCATCGCGCTGGTGCGGCTGGTGCTGCGCATGTTTCCGGAGCGCGAGCTCGATCCGTTCGAACTGATCGCCGGGCGCCATGCCGCGCTGCTGCGTGACTTCACGGTGATCAGCGCCACCGACGGCAATCACGGCCGCGCGCTCGCCGCGGCGGCGCGCAGCTTCGGCTGCCGGTGCGTGATCGTACTGCATGCGAACGTCAGCCAGGAGCGCGAAGACGCGATTGCGGCCTGCGGTGCGCGCATCGTGCGCATCGTCGGCAACTATGACGAGTCGGTCGAGGAAGCCGCGCGGCTGGCCGCGGCCAATGGCTGGACCGTTGTGTCCGACACCTCTTACGAGGGCTATCAGGACATCCCGCGCGACGTGATGCAGGGCTACGGCGCCATTGCCGCGGAAGTGCTGGCGCAGCGCGACGTCGCGCCCGGCCAGCCATGCCCGTACACGCATGTGTTCCTGCAAGGGGGCGTCGGCGGCTTGGCCGCCGGCGTGGCCAGCTATCTGTGGGAGCGCTTCGGTGCCGGCCGGCCGAAATTCGTCGTGGTGGAACCGGCGCAGGCAGATTGCCTGTACCAAAGCGCGCTGCAGGGGCGCCCCGCGCGCGCAACCGGTTCGGTCGACTCGGTGATGGCGGGACTGGCCTGTGGCGAGACGTCGCCGCTGGCCTGGCGCTTCCTGGAACCCAGCGTGGACGTCTTCATGACGATTGCCGACGACGATGCCGTGACCGCCATGCACCGTCTCGCCAGCGGCAACGACGGCGACGTGCCCGTGGTCGCTGGCGAATCCGGAGCGGCCGGCGTCGCGGGACTGGCGGTATTGCGCGCGCAGCCGGCGCTGTCCGCAGCGGCCGGACTAGATGCTGGTTCGCGCGTGCTGGTGATCAATACCGAAGGAGCCACCGCTCCCGTGGTCTACCAGCAACTGGTAGGCGAATCGGCGGATTCCGTCCTGGCGCGCCAGGCCGCGTGGACGGCACGCTGAGCCACGCGTACTGACAAGACACGATGCATGATCGAGCCCATTCAGGGCTCGATCGCCACACCGAGCGACACCTTGGCCCGCTGCATGGCGACGTGTGTCTTGAAGTTCTTGACGTTGCCCGAGACAAAGAACAACTCGCGCGTCAGGCGCTCGTACTCGGTCATGTCGGCCACGGCCAGCACCAGCAGGAAATCGAAGTCGCCAGTCACGTAGTACACCTGCTGGACCTGCGGGCAGTCGACGAAGCGCTTGCGGACCTCGTCCAGCAGGTCCAGCCGCTCGTTCTCCAGCGTCACCTCGACCAGTACCGTGATCATCTTGCCGACCTGTGCGGGATCGACCACGGCGGTATTGGCGACGATCACGCCATCCGCTTCCAGCGCGGCGATACGCCGGTTGACGGCAGACGGCGACAGGTTGACGGCATCGGCCAGCTGTCGCTGCGAGAGCTTGTTGTTGTCCTGCAGCAGTCGCAGCAGCTTGCGGTCATACGCGTCGAGTTGCATTGCCCGTGGTCCTCTTTGCGCGCGGGGCTGTGGCCCCGCGCATGGCATGGAACGGCTATTTTCGCATCCCAGGCCGAGCATGGCAGCATCCCCGGCGCCATCTCGTTTGAATCGCGACGTTTTGCCGGGGCAACGGCCAGGCGCGCAACGATGTCCCGAATAGATCCCGTGGAACCGGACATCGTTGCAGCGGGCAGCCCTTATGATCGGCCATGCCTCATGTTTTCTCTTGCGGACCGAATCATGATTCCTGACGACGACCTCGCTGCACAGCTCAAGTCCTGGCGCCACGCGCTGCACCGCTGCCCCGAGACGGGCTTCGAGGAATGGCAAACTGCGGACTTCATCGCTCGCGTGCTTGGCGAGATGGGCATGGAAGTGCATCGCGGCATCGGTGGCACAGGCGTAGTGGCAAACCTGCGCGCCGGCTCAGGTACCGGCGTGATCGGGCTGCGCGCGGACATGGACGCGCTCGCCATTCAGGAAGACGCGCCGGGACGCGCCCATGCGTCTGCCACGCCCGGCAAGATGCACGCCTGCGGCCACGATGGCCATATGGCGATGGTGCTGGGCGCCGCCAGACTGCTCAGCGAACGCCGCGATTTCGAGGGTACGGTGCGCTTTATCTTCCAGCCCGCCGAGGAGCATGGGCGTGGCGCCAAGGCAATGATGGCGGATGGCCTGTTCGAGCGTTTCCCCGTGGACGCCATCTTCGGTGCGCACAACATGCCCGGGCTGCCGGCTGGCAGCATCGCCACGCGCGCAGGCGGCATCATGGCCAGCGAGGACAACTTCGTGATCCACGTGAAAGGGCGCGGCACGCATGCCGCGCGGCCGCACATGGGGGTCGACCCAATCGTGATCGGCGCCGAGATCGTCCTGGCGCTGCAGACCATCGTATCCAGAAACCTCGATCCCGGCCTGCCCGCGGTGATCTCGTGCACCGAGTTCATCACAGATGGCATCCGCAACGCCATTCCGACCAACGTGACCATCAAGGGCGATACGCGTAGCTATACGCCTGCGGTGCAGGCGCTGCTGGAAACCCGCATGCGCGAGATAGCGGAGGGAATCTGCCGGCTGCATGGGGCCGGGTGCGCCTTCACCTACTCCCATGAGTTCGCGCCGACGGTGAACTGGGAGCAGTGGGTGCCTTCCGCACTGGAGGCCGCCCGCAATGTCGTGGGCAGCGACCGCGTCGACGGCAACATCGCGCCGATGATGATCTCCGAAGACTTCGGCGCCTTCCTGCAGGCCGTGCCAGGGGCGTTTGTCTTTATCGGCAACGGCGAGACAGGAATGCCTGGCGGCGTTCCGCTGCACAACAGCGGCTATGACTTCAACGACGGAGTGCTGAGCGTCGGGGCGCGGTATTTCGCGGAGCTGGCTCGGGTGGCATTGCCAGTGCACCGGGGCGGATAGCATCGACTGGGCCTCACGCTCTAATACGACATCGACGCGCCATGCGCACGCGCCGTGCCCTTTGAAAGCCTGCCGCCGGAAAACCGGATAGTCTGGAAGCAGGCGGCCACACCGCAATCGTCGCTGTTCTGACGCTGCAGTAGATGCAGCCAGTTTCACGTGCTCGTATGCTGGCGGCAGGTCGCGCGGGCCGCCCCCTTCGTCGGCAGCCTCGTATCTTTCGCCGATGCCGAGCGCGAAGGCCGACGCCCCGTCAGCTTTTCGCCGTGCACCCATGGCGTTTCCCGATGCCGGTGCCCGGGTCAGCGCAGCCCGGCGCATGCGGCGCACGCCGACCGGGCCCCCCGGAGGCATCGACGGGCACGACGTGGATTTTGTTTCCGGCCATGGCTGTTTCCACGAAGATGCGATGCAAAGTGCATCCTGCGGCAGACGCATCCAGCCTTGCGCCATCACATGTCGAGCTGGCCCGAGGCGGAGAACCGGTAGCGCCCTTCCTTGAACCCAAGCCCGAACAGGCCCAGCACCGTGTCATAGTAAGTCGGGCCGCCGGGCCCCGACGGTGCGCCCACGATCTTCTGCGCACGTGCCATTTGGGCGGCCAGGGCGGGCGAGCCGGCGGCCTGCAGGAACGGCAGCAGCGCGGCGGAGAAAGCCGGCGGCCCGATGCCTTCGACCTTGCCGCTTTCCGCATACATGGTCTGCGGCGGCGCCGCACGGCCTGCCACGCGCGCGGCGTTGGGCAGCAAAGCCCGCATCAGGGGGCGCCGCGTACTGTCCTGCTGCGGCGTCATGCCAGCCCACAGGTAGACCCGCACGGCATCATAACTGCTGACGTCTCCCTTGACCGGATCGCGCACGAATCCCTGCCGGCGCCCCCCGGCGCGGTAGGCCGACCAGTCCGGCACGATGCCGGCATGGGACACCGCGCCGATCAGCCTGGCCGCCTGTGCGGCCAGCTTGTCCCACGGGCCGGACGGGTCGAAGGCGGCGAGCCGGCGCAGCAGCGGTACCGGCAGATAGCTGGCATTGAGGCGCCAGCGGCGCGAGCCGTCGGGGCCATCGTCGATAAACCCCTGCGGACCGGGCAGCATCATCGGGCCGAAGCCGGGCAGCATCGCCACCTCTTGCTCTGCCACCAGCCCCAGCAAGGCACGTGCCGCGTCAGCGTAGGAAGGGGCTTGCCACAGGCGCGCCGCCTCCGCCAGCGCGAACGCAAACCACAGGTCGGCATCGGCAGCCGGATTGCGGTCCAGCACGCCCCACGTGCCGTCGTCGCGCCGGCCCCACTGCCATGCCGGCAGCTTGTCGTCCAGGCGACCATCGCCAAGATGGGCCACGCTCCAGCGCCAGAGCCGGTCGAAGGTATCGCGGTCATCGGCGACCAGCGCGAACACCATGCCGTAGGACTGGCCCTCGGACGTGCTTTGCAACGTGGGCGTGGAGTAGTCGATGACGCGGCCATCCGTTTGCACGAAGCGCTCCAGGAACTGCCGGTAGAGCGGCCAGTGGGATGCGCGCCGCGTAGCAGGCGGCGCTTGGGCGCGCGTCTCGGTGGGCCATGCGGCGGTCAGCGCGCTGGCGCCGAGCGCGCAGGCATAAGTCACGTAACGGCGGCGGGCTGGGTTTGTCATGGCGAAGATGATGCACCGCTGTGCAGAGCGGGAGCGCACCGGGCGGCCCATCGCAGGCTCGGTTTCGAAAGAGTTTATGCCACAGCGCAGTGAGGGTACCTGTGCGGGGACAGCCGGCCCTGCCTGGGCGCCCGGTGGGTTTCATTTCAATGGATCATGGTTTTCTGGCCAGATCAGGGCGAAGCGACGCTCGTAAAGCGTTCAGAGCCACAGCTCTGAACGCCTTTGTCGCTCGAGGCCAAACGCACTGTGCCGCTGCCGTCCTATTGCAGTTGAATATTCGCCTGCTTCACCACCGTCCGCCATTTGCTCAGGTCAGCTGACAGCGTGCTGGCGAGCCTGGCTGGATCGCCCCCTAGCGGGATCGCACCCATCTCGGCCAGGGCTTTGGCGACGTCAGGACTCGTCAGTGCCCGATTGATCGCCGCGTTCATGCGCTGAACGATCGGTTCGGGTGTTCCCTTGGGCGCCAACACGGCAAACCACGTTGACGAGACGAGCAAGGGATGTCCCAGTTCCGCCGTCGTGGGAACATCGGGCAAGGCAGGAGATCGCTTTGCCGAGAGGATGGCCAGCGCCTTGACCTTGTGCGCTTTGACCTGGCCAATGATGCCCGGTACCAGTTGGAACATCACCTGGATGTCATTGGCGAGAAGATTCGTTGTGGCTGTCCCCGGCGCGCTATAAGGGACATGGGTCATGCTGACGCCTGTCTCCCGGTTGAACAACTCTCCCGCCAGGTGCATCGAGCTTCCATTGCCTGAGCTGCCATAGTTGAGTTCTCCATTGTGCGATCTGGCGTAGGCAATGAAGTCTGCCAACGCGTTCACCGGCAAGGTGTTGTTGACGACCAGAACGTTTGGCACCTCGGCAACCATGGAGACCGGTGCGAAGCTCGATTGGGGATCGAACGGCAGCTTACGGTACAGGCTGGGGTTGACGGCCAGTGTGCCAGCCCAGGAGAGCAGAAAGGTGTAGCCGTTCGGCTTTGCGGCGGCCGCGAGTCCGGCGCCAATGTTCCCGTTGGCCCCACCGCGATTATCGACGACAACGGTCGCATTCAGTTCCCGCTTGAGATTCTGCGCCAGCAGCCGGGCGATGGTGTCGCCGGTGCCGCCGCCAGCCGGCGCGGGAACGATCAGGCTGATTGGCTTGGACGGCTCTGGCCATGCATCGGCATAGCCTGCTTGCGCGGCCGCCAGCAGCGCGGCTGCAATGCTTACCTTGAAAACATGCTTGCACATGGTGTCTCCTGTTGTTGTACGTGCGCTGACATTGCGCTGCGTTATCGCTACAACGCTACCGTGTTGTGGTCGCGCGCTGCTTCCACAACGGCTTGGATGGCGCTATCGGCGGTCGCCACCGGCAGCACGCATCCGGGTCCGATGATCAGGCGCCGGCCGTCGGTCTGCTCGATGGCGTCCATGACCTCGCCGGCAATCTCCTGGGGGGTGCCGCGGACGAGCGTGTTGTGCTCGTTCAGCCCGCCCACCAGCACTTGCGAGAATTTCTGTCGAGCGCGCCGCAGATCCGGATCGGTCAGTCGATCATGCCAGTTGAACAACTGTACGGGGTAGCTGGAAAGCAGATCAAACATGATGTCATCGCCGTGGGCGTGAAGCATGTTGAACTGACAGCGGCCGCGCAAGGCTTCGAGTATTTCAATGTCGTACTTCGCACCGAAGCGCTCATATTCGGTAACGGTAAGAAGCCGGTGCGATGCAAGTTGGGTGGCCAGGAATATCCCATGCGCGCCCGCACGAATCGCGTCGAGACAGAAGTCGATGGTGACGTCGGTGATCACGCGCAGCGCGGCTTCGATGGCATCCGGGTTGCAGCGGATGTCGGCAAAAATGCCTTCCGTGGCGAGCTTGCGGGCTGTCGTTAGCGGGCTGAAAACCGTCTGCAGAATCGGTACCGAACCATTGAGACCGCGCGCGGCTTGCGCCAGCGCGATGTTTTGCTGTCCCCACGACCCGGCTCGCGCGTTGAGGTGCCGGATTTCCTTCCAGTCTTCCGTGCGCTTGACGGCGGCATTGGTCACGACCCGGGCGCCGTTGGTCGCGCCCGTATAGGCGGTAGCGGCGCCCCAGTCCTCCACACTGAAAGTGCCGGGAGGCATGAACTTCACGAAGTCGAACTGCCACTTTTCCTGCCACGCTATCGTATGCCGGGCGAGCTTCCCGGGGTCCGTATCCTCGACGGGGAAATGCCGCCAAAGCGAGACGGGAATCTGCTCCATGGCATCGCCGCGCAATATAGCGTCCATGCGTTTCCAGTGATCGATGTTCTTCACGATGGCAACTCCCTTCAAATAGTGGTGGGTTCCAGTAGCGGCAGGACGTTGTTGACGCCGTGACGCAGTTCCGTTGCGGGAACGCCGTATACGTGTACCGAGATGGCCGTTTCGCTGCGGCGATTGCGAATGCGATGAATTTGATCCAGGCCTGCACGGCCACAGCCGCCGTCGCCCGGTCCTTTTAAGCCACTGTTAACGGGGACCGCGCCGTGGCACGCGGCGTCGTATGAGAACCGCTCTTCGAAGAGTTCTCCCGAAACCACCGAGTAGGCGCACCAGCTGTGATGGGCATGTACCGGGCTGGCCTGGCCTTCCTTCCATACCAGGGCAAGAACGGTGTAGCGGCGGTCCGGATCGCTATGCAGGACATGGCGCGCATAGCTTTCTTCGCCTGGTGCGCGTTGCGCGTCCGGTAGCCAGACCCCTGAGCGGAAGGCCTGCTGGATGGCCGCGCGGACGGCGCTGACATCGGTATCCCGGGCGTTGTCGAGAATCTCGTCTATGGCGCTGGTGAAGACCGCCAAGGCGGCCGAGGGAGACTGCGTTGATTTGCACATTTGCGATTTCCAAAAGGTCGAGCACAATGCCGGCAGGCAAAGTCTGTCTGCGCAGACCCCTTTGGACAAACGAGTTGTGGCAAGACGAGAGTTTGAGAAATGCAAAGACTGATGCATTGCAGCATCATGGATTTGAAGCTTGTCGTGGCGATCGCGGATGCGGGAAACATGACGAAGGGGGGCGCGGCATGCTTCCTCGCGCCCTCGACGGCAAGCCTGCGCGTCAAGCACCTGGAGCAGGTGATTGGCACAAAGCTGTTCAGGCGGGAGGCGCGCGGGGTGTCACCGACCAGAGCCGGCCAGATCATGGTGGATCATTGCAGGCGCTGCCTCAGCGAACTCGAGGAGATGCACGTTAGCCTTGTGCCATTCTCCGAAGATGTCCATGCACAGATCGCCATCTACGCCAACAGCAGCGCGATAGCCAGTTTTTTGCCCGGCGACCTGCAAAGCTTCCTGCAGGCCCATCCCAAGGCGCGCATAACGCTTGAAGAGCACGTGAGCCGCGACATCCTCGTCGCCGTGGTCGAAGGACGTGCAGATATTGGCATCCTCACGCAGGCCGAGCCCCATCCCGACCTTGTGTACTTTCCCTATCGGGAGGATGAAATCGTACTGTTGCTGGCATCGTCCGAACAATGGGAGGAGCGCGAGCCGGTGTCGTTCCCGGAGTGCCTGCGCTTCCCGTTTGTCAGCCAGCAGAACGGCTCGGCCATTCACTCCTTCTTGCTCGCCAAGGCATCGGAACTCGGCAAACGTGTCGATGTGCGCATCCAGGTGGCAGGCTTCGCCGCAGTAGCGTCCATGGTTCGCTCCGGCGCCGGGGTGGCCCTGGTTCCGCGATCTGCCTTGGCGACCGTCAATTGCGAGGGGCTTCGCGTGGTGGCACTCAGTGATTCATGGGCGAAGAGAACGCTGAATCTGTGCGCACGCAAGGACGTGCTGGGTCCAAGAAGCTACGTCAGCGCGTTGCTGAACCTGCTGAGGCAAGGCTATGGCCAGGACGAAGATGGATGACGGGGGGCGCGCGCAGCGCGATGAGCATCATCGCGCCATCGATTTTCTTTTGCGCGCGCCAGGTTCATCTCGTCTTGCAAGGCCTGCTTGATTCCATGCCGCGGGGGCCGAGCAGGCCGATCGGAGAGGTAATGACGAGCGGGTAGCCCAGTTCCTAGGACGAGTCGGTCGAGGAAGCCGCGCGGCTGGCCACGGTCAACGGCTGGTGCAGCCCCGACACCACATCAGCACGACTCAGCGCAGCACGCGATAGGACGACTGCACCAGTCCCGAAGGGAAGTGGCGGCTCGACTCGAGCTTCAGGCTCACGTCGTGCGCCAGCGCGCCAAACAAGGGCCTGCCTGCGCCGATCAGCACCGGCACCGTGGTGACCACCAGGTCGGCGATCAATCCGTCGCGAAGGAAGGATTGCACCACCTGGCCGCCGTCGACGTAGACGCGCCGCACGCCTTCCGCCTCCAGTTGCGCCATCGCGTTCGCGGGCGTGGCACCCGAGAATCGCACCTTGCCTTGCAGCCCCTCGGGTACCGGCTTGCCGGCCAGTTGCCGGGACAGCACCAGCACCGGACGGTCGTACGCCCATTCGCCCATCGTGACTACCTTTTCATAGCTGCCACGGCCCATCACGATCGCGTCCTTGTCGGCGATGAAGGCTGTGTAGCCATGGTCTTCAGCGGGGTCATCCCGCTCCAGAAGCCAGCCGATGTCGCCATCGGGGCGGGCGATGAAACCATCGAGGCTGGTGGCAATGAAGACGTGTCCGGTGATCATCTCTCTTCCATTGAAATACGCCGGGGGCGTAGCGTTGGGATGTGGCTGCCGGGACGGCCCGAGAGCTGCCATCTTGGGCAAGTCATTATCAGCTTGTCAGGGGACCGATTTCTGGTCCGCGGCCCGGCCGTCGCGTTGTAGCAATCATAAGGCGCGGGCATTCCCGACACCATTGGTACAACACTTCCCGAACATGGCGCGGGCGATCTGAAATCGTGTCGCCCGGAGGATAGCGGCTTGCATAAAGGCGGGTCATAGGTATTCGGTCGGGCCTTTATACTGCGTATCCGTACCGCGACCAGGCGGCACCCGAGCAAGCCTTAGGCGACCTATGTCCGAGAAAGTCATAACCCACAGGATGATCGAGGCCTTTCGCGCTGCCATCGCGCATGGCGGGATGAGTGCAGGCGCCGATGCGCTCGGCATGTCCCAGCCTTCGATGAGCCGCGTGATAGCCGAACTGCAGAAGGCAGTCGGCTTCCCGCTCTTCCTGAAGCACGGCCGCACGGTGAAGCCGACCGAGGAAGCCCTTGCGCTCATGACAAAGGTCCAGCAATCTTTCCTGGGGCTGGACGAGATCATGAGATTTTCTGACCAGTTGCGCAAGCAGAAAATGGGACGGCTCTCCATCGCGACCATCCCGTCGATCGGACACTCGATCATGCCCGAGGCGATCGAGTACCTGCGAGGCAAATATCCGGATGTATTCATTACGCTCTCGGTGACGTCGTATGTCGAAGTCGCGCGTGCCGTACGCAATCGCCAGGCAGACATCGGCTTCACGGCGGATATTCTCTCCCTCGGCGATCTCGAGACCGTTGCGGAGTTCAGCGCTGATTGCGTTTGCATCGGGACCTGCAAATGGCTGTCGCCCCGGGCGGCCGCTGTCGAGTTGAAGGACCTTGAGGGCAAGCCCTTCGTCGGCCAGACCGGCACGTTCCAGAAGCGCCTGGACGCCTTGCTGGCGACCACGGGGGTGCAACTGGACATCACCGTGGAGGCCTCGCTGTTCCACTCCATGAGCGAACTGGTGCTGCGTGGCATGGGTGTTTCGATCGTCGATCCCCTGACCGGGGTGCTCCATCGGCAGCGTGGCGGGGTGGTGCTACCGCTGAGGCCGACGCTGAGCTATACGTTCTATGCCACCGCCATGAGCGATGCCCGACTTGGCAAGCCGGCCCGGGATCTGCTCCGATACCTGTCGACGGCAACGGCAAAGGCGCGGACTCATATCGAATCTGAATAGGTTGCTAACGCCGGCGCCATAGATTCAAGGGCCGCACCTTCATAACATCTCCATCATGATTTTCAAAAGAGGGGAGACTGTTGTGAAGTTATCTATCCTGGACATAGGCCGCGCCGCCGTCGGGCTGATGGCGACCTTTGCGGCGTGTGCCGCCGTCGCGCAGGGCGACTACCCCAACCGGCCGGTGCGTTTTATTGTCAATGCGGCCGCCGGCGGCGCGGCGGATGTGACGGCGCGCATTCTCACCGCCGCCCTCAGCCAGCGCCTGGGCCAGCCCTTTGTGGTGGAGAACCGGCCCGGCGGCGCGGGCGTGATCGGACTCGAGGTTATTGCCAAGGCAGAGCCGGACGGCTACACGATCGGGGGCGCAAACCTCTCCACCTTCGTCGTCGCCGCGCTTGCCGCCAAACGGCTGCCTTATCGCGCAATCCAGGACTTCACGCCGATTGCAAAGCAATGGACGCAGCCGAATCTTCTGGGCGTGACTCCTTCACTTGCTGTCAATTCCGTCAGCGACCTTGTGACATACGCCAAGGGTCATCCCGGCGAGCTGTTCTACGGCTCTACCGGTACGGGAACGTCGCTGCACGTGGTGACCGAACTTTTCCGGACCAAGGCCGGCATACAGATCACGCACGTGCCCTACAAGAGCGCGCCCGCGGCGGAATCTGACCTGGCAGCCGGGCAGATCCAGTTGATGATCAGCAATTTCACCTCCATGGAACCGCAGGTACGCGCCGGCCGTATTCGCGCGTTGGCCATCACAGGCCCCAACCGCTCGCCGTTGCTGCCGAATGTGCCAACCATCGCGGAAGCCGGATTTCCCGCCGTCGAAATGGTGACCTGGGGCGGAGTGGTGGGGCCGGCTCGCATGCCCGCCGCCATCGTCCAGAAGCTGAACGCCGAGATCAACGCGATCCTGGCCGATCCGCGCATCGTAAAGCAGCACGAGAGCCTGGGCGCCACCGTTGCCCCCGGTACCCCCGCCCAGTTTGCCGACCTGATCAGGGCCGATGCCGCCAAATGGGGCGCGGTCATCAAGGCCGGTCACATCAGCATCGATTGAAGCAACCACGCCGCCCGTCTCGCAAGAGAACGCATTGTGCCGGACTGAAGGATCGGGCGGCCGAAGGACAGACATGCGCAAGGAAGAAGTCATCGTTGTGGGGGGCGGCGTGGTGGGTGCGGCCATAGCCTTCGGGGCCGCGAAAGCCGGGGCGCCGGTCACCTTGCTCGACCAGGGCGACATCGCGAACCGCGCTTCGCGGGGAAATTTCGGGCTGGTATGGCTCCAGAGCAAAGGCGACGGGTTTCCCCGCTATGCGCGCTGGTCCCGGGATGCCATCGATCATTGGCAACCGCTCGCGGCCGAGTTGCTGTCCCTCACCGGGATCGACGTCGATCTGCAACAGGCGGGCGGCTTCTGGATAGGGTTCAGCGAGACGGAAATGCGTGCTCGCGAGAAGCTGCTGGAGCGTCTCAGGCACACGGGTGCGGGCGTGCCCTACCGGATGATGGAGCATGCCGAGCTGAAGACCCATCTTCCCGCCATCGGACCGAAGGTGGCTGGCGGCAGCTGGTGCCCGCTGGACGGGCATGTCAATCCGCTCAAGCTGCTGCATGCCTTGCACGCGGGTCTGAAAGCGCTGGGGGCCCAGGTGTTTTCGGGGGTGGATGTGACTGCCGTGCGCCATCGGACCAACGGCGGCTTCGTCGTGGCAGGTTCGCGCAACCTGAGCTGGAGCGGCGACCGGCTCGTGCTGGCGGCCGGACTGGGCAACAAGCAGCTTGCGCCGCAGGTGGGGCTGCACGCGCCGGTCGAGCCAAACCGCGGCCAGGTCCTGATTACCGAGCGGCTCAGGCCGTTCTTGCCCTATCCGACCAACAAGGCGCGGCAGACGGCGGAAGGGACGGTGCAGCTTGGCTATTCCGTCGAGGATGTTGGCTTCGATGATGGCACCACCGTATCCGCCATCGAGTGGATCGCACGGCGTGCCGTGGATACCTTCCCGCTGCTTGCGAACGTGCGCCTGGTCCGCGCCTGGGGCGCGCTGCGCGTGATGACACCGGACGGACACCCGATCTACCAGGAATCCCGGTCATGTCCGGGCGCATTCGTCGCGGCCAGCCACAGTGGCGTGACGCTTGCAGGCACGCATGCCTATGTCGTCGGGCCATGGATTTCGGGACTTGGACCCGCACCGGACGATATCGAAGAATTCGCCGGGGATCGTTACCTCGACCCCGCCAGGAGCTTTGCCAATGCCCACTAAAGACCACGCCGCCGGTGCACCGTTGTTCACGGCGGTCGAGACCGATCGATTGTCCACCGTCACCCTGACGTTCGAAGGCCAGCCGCTGAGGGCGCCAGCCGGTGCCACCGTTGCCGCAGCGCTGCTGCTGAACGGCGTGGCCCCGTTCCGCACCACACCGGTGACATCCGCGCCGCGTGCGCCGTATTGCATGATGGGCGTCTGCTTCGAGTGTCTGGTCGAGATCGACGGAAAGCCCAGCCGCCAGGCCTGCCTGACCGCGGTCCGGGACGGCATGGTCATCAAGTGCCAGCAAGGTGCCTCGGCAATTGCTATCGAGGAAGAGGTTGAAGCATGAACGGTGCAGTGTTCGATGTGGTCGTGGTTGGCGCGGGCCCGGCCGGACTGTCCGCAGCGATCGAAGCGCGGCAGTGGGGGCTGAGCGTCGCCGTGCTGGATGAACAGCCAGCGGCTGGCGGGCAGATCTATCGGAATGTCGACGGGGCAAGCCCGACGCTGCGCGCGGTCCTTGGCGATGACTATGTTGCCGGCGCGGCGCTGACAAGGGCCTTCGCCGCATCCGGGGCGCGGCATATCGCTGGGGCCTCCGTGTGGAACGTCGGCCGGGACCGGAAGGTCAGCTACCTGCAGGACGGTGCCAGCCAGGCCGTCGAGGGCAGGTCCATCGTGCTGGCCAGCGGGGCCATGGAACGTCCCTTCCCTGTGCCAGGCTGGACGCTGCCCGGCGTGATGGGCGCCGGGGCCGCGCAGATCCTGATCAAGAGCGCGGCAGCGCTGCCGCGCCAGCCGGCGGTCCTGGCAGGGTGCGGGCCGCTGCTGTATCTGCTGGCCGTGCAATATCTGCGCGCGGGTATCGAGCTCAAGGCCGTCGTGCACACCACGCAGCGCGCTGACTATCTGCGCGCGGTTCCCCATCTGCCGGCGGCTTTGCGCGGTTGGCGGGACCTGCGCAAGGGCATGGACATGTTCAGGCAACTGCGGCGCCATCGCGTCCCGGTTTATGCGGGGGCGCAAGCCCTCGCCATCCAGGGCGAAGCTTGTGCCGAAGCCCTGTGCTTCACGCACCGGGGCGTCGAGCGTCGTATCGACACCTCGCTGGTACTGCTCCACCAGGGCGTCGTGCCCAATACCCAGATCAGCTGGGCGCTGCGGGCCAGGCACAACTGGAGCGATGCCCAGCTGTGCTGGATTCCGGAGACGGACCAGTATGGCGAGATTGAAGACACGCGCATCTATATCGCGGGCGACAGCAGAGGCATTGTCGGTGCCAGGGCATCCGCGGTGCAGGGAAGGCTGGCCGCGTTGTCGATTGCTTCCAGGTTGCAGCGACCCGGCGTGGGCGAGCGGCGGGTGAGAGAGTCATCGTTGCGTGCCGAGCTGCAAAGACACTTGCGCATCCGCCCCTTCCTGGATGCGCTGTACCGCCCCGGCGACTCGCACCGCATGCCCGCGGATGACGCCGTCATTGTCTGCCGCTGCGAGGAAGTGACGGCCGGGACCATCAGGAAGTATGTCGAGGTGGGTTGCCATGGCCCCAACCAGGCCAAGGCGTTTGGACGCTGCGGCATGGGTCCGTGCCAGGGGCGCCTCTGCGGCCTGACCGTGACCGAACTGATCGCGCAGGGACGCGGCGTGGCGCCACAGGAAGTGGGCTATTACCGCATCCGTCCACCCATCAAGCCCGTCACGCTGGGCGAGCTGGCGGGATAGCATCGCGGCCTGGCCGGGGCCATGGCATCGCCCCGCCGGCACACCGGTTCTGCATGACTATCAACAGCCTGAACCAGGAGGACCTATGGCTGAAATCCGGCGAATCGCTACGGACCAACGACGTAGCCGCGCGGTGGTGTACAACGGCATGGTATTCGTGGGAGGCCAGACGGCCGATGACCGCAGCCAGGACATTCGGGGCCAGACCCGGCAGACGCTTGCCAAGATCGAGAAGTACCTCGCCGACGCTGGCACCGACAAGCGACGCCTGCTGACCGCACAGATCTGGCTGAAGAACCTCGAGCGGGATTTCGAAGGCATGAACGAGGTCTGGGACGCATGGACGGCGCCGAACGCCGCGTCTACGCGAGCGACCGCGCAGTGCGAACTGGGTCATCCGGACATTCTGGTGGAAATCATTGTCACCGCCGCTACGGCGGACTGACGGCGAGAGCGCCGTGCCGGGCGCGCGGCGTGGCGCCGGCCGCGCCGCGCTGGCCCGCACCGACGAAGCCCCCTCAGAACACGTGCCGGATCCCGGCCATCATGCCCACGCGCGTGGTGCTGCGGACATCGGTCACCGGCGTGCCGGCCCAGTACTCGGTCTCGCGGCCGACCGTGCCGCCGCGCGCGAAGGTGGCGTCGGCCTCGAGGAACAGGCTGGTGCGTTTCGACAAGGCATAGTCGGCAACCGCCGAGATCGCATCGGCATTGCCGCTCCCCAGCACCACCGGCGTGGCCTGGAACTGGGTGGTCACCGTGCCGCTCTGTTGGTAGCGGTAATAGGCGCCCGACAGGTGCAGCGCCGGTGTGAGCTGATAGCCGAGGCCGACAAAGGCGATCCAGAAGCGCGCGTCCGGATTGGTCTCATGGCGGCCCATGTAGCCGGCATAGCCGGTGGCCTTGCCGATCACGTAGGAAGCCCCGACCGAGTAGTTGTGCAGCGTGTTGTCGCCGCTGCCGGGACGTTGCTGGTCATAGGCGACGCCCAGCGCCAGCGGCCCGTCCTGGTACATCACGCCACCGCCGATCGTCGCGCCGCGCGCCATGCTGCCGGGGCGCTCGCCGAAGCCGTAGTCGAGCTGCACGCTGACCGGCCCGAATTTCTTCTTGTAGACCACGCTGTTGTCGACGCGGTAGCCCTGGAAGAAGATATCGCCGCCGGTGTAGAGCGGGTCCGACCAGAAATTGCCCCAGCTCTGGTCGAGCGGATCGAAAGACCAGGCGATGTTGTTCAGGGCGTTGTACTGGCGGCCGAAGGTCAGCGTGCCCCAGTCGCCGGACAGGCCGACGTATGCCTGCCGGCCGAACAGCGCGTTATAGGCGGTCTTGCCGTCGTCGGTTCCAAAGCCGTTCTCGAGCAGGAACACGGCCTTGTTGCCGCCGCCCAGGTCTTCGTCGCCCTTCAGGCCCCAGCGGCTGCCGCCGATGCCGCTGGAGACGAGTTCGCCCTGGTCGTGGTGGCGGCCGTCGATGTTGGAGGTGTAGCGCACGGCGGTGCTGATCACACCGTAGAGCGTCAGGTTGGACTGCGCATACGAAACGGCGGGCAGCACTGCGCCCGCCAGCAGCCACAGGCTGGCCGATTTTCTCATGGGTCTCCTCGGGTGGATGTTGGCCGGCGTCCGATGCGCCGGCCTGTTCTGGTCGGATTACAGGTCGAGCACCAGCTTG
Organism: Cupriavidus neocaledonicus; assembly: GCF_000372525.1. GTDB lineage: Bacteria > Pseudomonadota > Gammaproteobacteria > Burkholderiales > Burkholderiaceae > Cupriavidus > Cupriavidus neocaledonicus. Next base: position 17,549 of record NZ_AQUR01000098.1, on the reverse strand, counting down.
CCGCCGCGGGCCCGCGAGACGCAGATCATCATGGTCTGCTGCGCCGCCTTCTCCTTGTCGCTAAGGTACTGGTCGAAGTGAACCGCCTCGCCTTCCAGGATGCGGGTCTCGCAGGTGCCGCACACGCCTTCGCGGCACAGGCATTCGACCGGCACGGTGCCGTCGCGCTCGATCGCCTTCAGGATCGACTCGCCCGCGCCAACCTCTACCGTCTTGCCGGATTTCGCCAGCACCACGGTGAAGGCGTCGCCTGCCTGTTCCGGCGCGGCGAATTGCTCCCAGTGCACCCGCGACGGATCGACGCCAACGTCCCGCGCGGCCTGGCGCACGGCGTCGATCAGCGGGGCCGGGCCGCACACATAGACATGCGCACCGGCATCCATGCCGCCCAGCAGGCCGGACAGGTCCAGCTTCTGCCCCTTGCTGTCGACATAGAAGCTGACGCGGCCCCCGGAAGACTGCTGCATGAGCGCCGCCAGTTCATCGCGGAACGCGCCGTGCTCGTCGGCGCGGAACGCGTAGTGCAGTTCGTGCGACGCGCCGCGCTTGCGCAGCTCGTGCATCTGCGACATGAACGGCGTGATGCCGATACCGCCGGCGACCAGCACGTGATGATGCGCGCCATCGTCCAGCGCGAACAGGTTGTTCGGCGTGGTGATGGTGAGCGCGTCGCCCTCGGCCACCTTGTCGTGCAGGAACGCCGAGCCGCCTTTGGACTTTTCCTCGCGGCGCACGCCGATCTGGTAGCTGCCGAGCGCGTCGGGCGAGCTCATCAGCGAGTAGGCGTTGCTGTATTGGCGCTCGCCGTCGCGCATCTGCACGATGACGTGGCTGCCGCCGGTAAAGGGCGGCAGCTCGCTGCCGTCGAGCGCTTCCATGGTGAAGCGCTTGATCAGCGGGGTCACGTGCTCGATGCGCGAGACCCGCACCTGGAGGGTCTGGTAGAAATTGCCCATGCTGCTGTCTTCCGGGTGTGCTGCCGCGCGTTACAGCGCCATGCAGAGGTATTTCATCTCAAGGTAGTCCTCGATGCCGTACTTCGAGCCCTCGCGGCCCAGGCCCGACTGCTTCACGCCGCCGAACGGCGCCACCTCGTTCGAGAACAGGCCGGTGTTGATGCCGACGATGCCGTACTCGAGCTGCTCGGCCACGCGCCAGACCCGGCCGATGTCGCGGCTGAAGAAGTAGGCTGCCAGGCCGTAGATGGTGTCGTTGGCCATGCGCATCACGTCGGCCTCCGAGGTGAAGCGGACGATGGGCGAAACCGGGCCGAAGATTTCCTCGTCGAGCACGCGCATGCCGGGTTTGACATCGGCCAGCACCGTCGGCGCGAAGAACTGCGCACCGGCCTCATGCACGCCGCCGCCGATGGCAATGCGCGCGCCCTTGCCGACGGCATCGGCCACCAGCTCACCGACCTTGGCGATCGCCTTTTCGGTGATCAGCGGACCGATCTCGCTGCCTGCGGTGAAGCCATTGCCGACGCGCAGCGCGGCCACCTTCATCACGTAGCGCTCGACGAACTGGTCATAGACCGCGTCGTGGATATAGAGTCGGTTGACGCAGACGCAGGTCTGGCCGGCGTTGCGGTACTTGGCCTGGATTGCCCCGTCGACCGCCGCGTCGATATCGGCATCCTCGAACACGATGAAGGGCGCATTGCCGCCCAGTTCCAGCGACACCTTCTTGACCGTGCCGGCGCACTGCTGCATCAGCAGGCGGCCGACCGGGGTGGAGCCGGTGAACGACAGCTTGCGCACCAGCGGGTGGCCGGTGAACTGGCTGCCGATCGCCGCCGCGTCGCCGGTGACGACGTTCAGCACGCCCGCGGGGATGCCGGCGCGCAACGCCAGCTCCGCCAGCGCCATCGCGCTGAACGGGGTCTCGTTGGCGGGCTTGACCACCATGGTGCAGCCGGCCGCCAGCGCGGGCGCGGCCTTTCGCGCGATCATCGCCGCCGGGAAATTCCACGGCGTGATGGCCGCGCAGACGCCGATCGGCTCGCGTACCACCACCAGTCGCTTGTCGGCGGCCGGGGAGGGGATCACATCGCCATAGAGGCGCTTGGCTTCCTCGCCGAACCACTCGATGAACGAGGCGGCGTAGCGCACCTCGCCGCGCGCTTCGGCCAGCGGCTTGCCCTGCTCGCGCGTCATGATGGCGGCGAGGTCGTCCTCGTGCGCGATGATCAGGTCGAACCACTTGCGCAGCAGCGCGGCGCGTTCCTTGGCGGTACGGGCTTTCCAGCCCGGCAGGGCGGCATTGGCGGCCTCGATCGCGGCCACGGCGCCGGCCTCGCGCATCAGCGGCACGGTGCCGACCAGATCGCCGGTGGCGGGGTCGGTCACGGCCACGGTGGCGGCGTCGGGGGCGTCGGTCCATTCGGCGCCGATCAGGGCCTGCTGGCGGAACAGGGCGTTGTCCTTCAGTTGCATGGGTCTGGTCTCCGTTTCGGGTTTGGCTGTACCGGCGCTTACGCGCCTTCGTATTCCCTGGCCACCTTGCGGTGGAAATGCACGATGCCGTGCTCGCTGATGCCGCTGCGCTGGCGGTCGACCATGATCCGGCCCTGGCCGCGATAGCCGCGCGACTTCAGGCCCTTCTGCACGCTTTCGACCAGGCGCAGGTCTTCGGGGCGGAACACGTCGCGATACCACTCGACCAGCTTCTGCTGCTCCTCGGTCAGTTCCTTGTTCAGGAAGTAGATCTCGTAGTGCTGGAGCGTGACTTCGGCGCTGGCCGGGAACTCGTAGATCACCGTCATGAAGTTGGCGCCCGGCGGCACGTTGAACATCGTGCAGGGCCAGGCCCAGAAGCCGCTGAAGCTGGGGTCCTTCACCGACTCGTCCAGCTTGAAGGATTTCTCCGACGACTTGGCATGGCCGAACTGCAGCGTCCAGTTGCCGTGCAGCGTGTGGGTGTAGCGGTCGACCTGCACGGAGTCAGAGAAGCCGGGGTGCGCCGGGCCGCAGTGGTAGCACTCCATGTAGTTGTCGACGATGGACTTCCAGTTGGCGGGCGTCTCGGTGACGAAGCGGGCGCCGAGGTGGAGCTCGTCGATGACGGGGCAGGCGGCGCGCATGCGCGCTTCCAGGCCGGGCAGCTGTTCCTCGACGCTGCCGGCGTCCGGGTTCATGTTGATAAAGACAAAGCCGGCGTATTCCTCGACCCGCACCGGCACCAGGCTCGACTTGCTCTTGTCGAAATTGGGCACGTTGTCGCAGTTGCGCGCCAGCGCCAGTTCGCCGTCGAGCTTGAAGGTCCAGGCGTGGTAGGGGCAGGTGATGACGTTCCTGGCGCGGCCGCTGCCTTGCAGCAACTGGTGGCCGCGGTGCGGGCAGACGTTGTAGAAGGCGCGCAGCACGCCTTCGCGATCGCGCAGCACGACGATGCTTTCGCCGATGATCTCGCGCGTCACATAGTCGTTCGATTCGGCCAGCTCGCTGCGGTGGGCCACGCAGATCCAGCTGTTGGCAAAGATCTTTTCCTTCTCGTACTCGAACACCGCATCCCGGGTGTAGAAGGAGGCGGGCAGGGTCCAGGCGTTTTCATCGTCGGCGCAGAAGCCGTCGGGCAGCTTGACGGCGGCGGTGTCCAGGGTCTTCTCCATGATTCCGTTTCCTTGGTTAATTTATGGTTACAAGTTAAATATGGTTTAACGGCGCGGCGTAAAAAAAGGGCCGTAGCGCGGGCAAATTTCCGGGTGAGAGGGGACAGCCCAGGCCCGTCCCCTCTCGCGCGATCAGGCCTTGGCGATGGCGGTTTCGCGTTCGGTTGTCACGCTCTCGGCTTCTGGCCGGGCGGTCTCGATCAGGTGTGCCGGGGTGTCGGCGTAGTCCTGCATCAGCCAGCGGAACAGCCCGAACAGCTTGATGCCGAGGATCACCAGGAACGGGATCGCGGTCAGCACCACGGCGGTCTTCATGGTCTCCAGCGAAGCCTTGACGAACAGCATCGCCAGCGGCACCAGCGTCAGCATCACGCACCAGAACACGCGGCTGGTCGGCGACGGGTCCTGTCCTTCCTTCAGATGGCGGGTGGTGGTGGCGGCCACGGCGTAGGCCACGGCATCGACGTGGGCGGCCAGGAACACGATCATGATCGCCAGGTACACCGCCAGGAATACCTTGCCGGCCGGCAGCGCGCTCAGCAGCATTTCCACCGCAGCCTCGCCGCCATGCTCCTTCAGGATGCGCGGCACATCGATGGTGCCGCTGATGAACTGGTGCATGCTGTAGCTTTCCAGCGCGCCGAAGAAGAACCAGCATCCGACGCTGCCGCCCAGCAGCAGGGCGTAGATGACTTCCTTGATCTTGCGGCCCTTGGACACGCGCGCCACGAACATCGCCACGCCCGGCGAGTACGACACCCACCACAGCCAGTAGAACACGGTCCAGCCGCGGCTGAAGGCACCGTCGCCGGTGGGATCGGTGAACAGGCTCATGTGCACGTAGTTCTGCAGCATCAGGCCCAGGCCGTTGACGATGTTATTGCCGGCGAACAGGGTCGGCCCGATCGCGAACACCACCGCGGCCAGCAGCAGCGCGCCCCAGCACACCATATGGCTGAGGCGCTGCATGCCGCCGTCGATGCCGACGTAGGCGCTCGCCGAGAACAGCACCGACACGCCGACGATCACGACCAGCTGCGTGACGAAGGTATCCGGCACGCCGAACAACCCGGACAGGCCGCGCGTGAAGGTCGACGCGGTCAGCGCGATCGACACCGTCAGCGCCCCGAACATCGTCAGCAGGAAGATCAGGTCCACCAGCCGGCCCACCGGCCCGGTGGCGCGGAAGCCCGTGATGGCCTCGACGATGGAGGCCAGGTTCAGGCCCTTGTTCTTGCGCACATGGAAGTGGTACGCCATCGCCAGCGACGGCAGCGCATACACCGCCCACGCGCTCAGGCCCCAGTGGAAGAACGAATAGCTGATGGAGTGCTCCAGCGCCTCGCGCGTGCCGGTGGGCACGTTCAGGCCCGGCGACTGGTAGTAGTAGACCCACTCCATCACGCCCCAGTACATGGTCGACGAGCCCATGCCGGCGCAGATGAACATGAACACCCACGACAGCGTGGAGTATTCGGGCTTGCCTTCACCCAGCCGCACGTTGCCGTACTTACTGAAGGCCAGCACGAGGCAGGCGATGACGCAGCCGAAGACAAAAATCTGGACCAGCGAGCCGAACGAGCGCGTGGACCATTCGAACAGCATGGTGGCGGTGGCGGCCGCTTCGGCGGGCCAGCGGACCATGGCGATGACGGTGACCAGCACGGCGGTGAGCGTGCAGGCGGTCAGGAAGCCGTCGAGGCGGGGCGTGGGAGTTTTCAAGTGAGTCTCCTCCGATGCGTCTTGGCGCATGGCTTGGTTTTGTGGTGGAACTTGTCTGACCGGCGCGGACGGTGCCCGCGTTCAGATTGCTTGTTTTGTGTTAACTAATGGTTTACAGTAACTATTAGTTAACGGAAACTCTATGCAAAATTCCGGACATGCACAAGCTCCGCGTGGAAAAAAAATGCGGGTGTGACGAACGGTGCGCGCTGCGCGGGATGAAGACGATGCCGGGCGCGAACCCGGCATCAGGTCCCGCTCGCCGCGCAGGCTCAGAGCGCTGCCGCGATGGCCTTGCCGACCTCGCTGGTGCCGGCCTTGCCGCCGGCGTCCGGCGTCAACGGGCCTTCGCGCAGCACGGTTTCGATGGCGGCGAGGATGGCGTCATGGGCCCGGCGCCCGGCTTCGCCGCCCAGGAAATCCAGCATCATCGCGCCCGACCAGATCATGCCGATGGGGTTGGCAATCTGCCTGCCGTAGATGTCCGGCGCCGAACCGTGCACCGGTTCGAACAGCGACGGGAACTTGCGCTCCGGGTTCAGGTTGGCCGAGCCCGCCAGGCCGATGGTGCCGGTACAGGCAGGGCCAAGGTCCGACAGCAGGTCGCCGAACAGGTTGGACGCCACCACCACGTCGAAGCGCTCGGGCTGGAGTACGAAGCGGGCGCACAGGATGTCGATGTGCTGGCTGTCCCATTTGACTTCGGGGTACTGCGCACCCATGGCCGCGGTACGCTCGTCCCACCACGGCATGCTGACGGCGATGCCGTTGGACTTGGTGGCCGAGGTCAGTGTCTTGCGCGGACGCGATTGCGCCAGCTCGAAGGCGTATTTGAGGATGCGGTCGGTGCCGTGGCGGCTGAAGACCGACTGCTGCATCACGATCTCGCGCGCGGTGCCCTCGTACATGCGGCCGCCGACCGGGCTGTACTCGCCCTCGGTGTTCTCGCGGACCACGTAGAAGTCGATGTCGCCGGGCTTCTTGCCGGCCAGCGGGCACGGCACGCCGGGCAGCAGGCGCACCGGGCGCAGGTTGACGTACTGGTCGAACTCGCGGCGGAACCTGAGCAGCGAGCCCCACAGCGAGATGTGGTCGGGCACCTTGTCGGGCCAGCCCACGGCGCCGAAGTAGATGGCGTCGAAGCCGTCGAGTTGCTGTTTCCAGTCGTCCGGCATCATCTTGCCGTGGCGCAGGTAGTAGTCGCAGTTGGCCCATTCGAAGTGGCGCACTTCGATCGGCAGGTTGAACTTGCGTGCGGCGGCTTCGACGACGCGCAGCCCTTCGGGCAGGACTTCGTTGCCGATGCCGTCGCCGGCAATGGCGGCGATCCGGAACGCAGCAGGGAATGGTTTGGTCATGGCGGTGTCTCGCTCGGGTCTGTGGTCAGGGTGCGATCGAGAATGCCGGGAAAGCCGGCGCGGATCATCCGCGCAAGCGTGGATACAGGAAACACGAATCGTGAATAATCTGCCCCCACTGGAAGACCTGCGGGTGTTCTGCCTGGTCGCGCAGCGCGCCAGCTTCGTCGCCGCCGCGGAAGAACTGGGCAGTTCGCCCGCCTATGTCAGCAAGCGCGTCAAGGCGCTGGAACAGGTGTTGGGCGCGCGGTTGCTGCACCGGAGCACGCGCCAGGTATCGCTGACGGAAAACGGCGAGCGCGTGTGCCGCTGGGCCCGCCACATGCTCGACGAGATCGGGCAGCTGAAGGATGAAATCGCTGCCGCCGGCGGCGCGCCGCGCGGGCTGGTGCGCATCGGCAGCAGCGTGGGCTTCGGCAGGCGCCATGTCGCGCCGCTGGTCTCGACGCTGTGCCAGCAGTTTCCCGGCCTGGAAATCCGCTTCGACGTGTTCGACAAGCTGGTCGACCTGGTGGCCGAAGGCATCGATCTGGACATCCGCATCGGCAACGATATCGCCCCGCACCTGATCGCGCGCCGGCTGGCGCGCAACTGGCGCGTGCTGTGCGCGGCGCCCACGTACCTGGCGGCGCGCGGCGTGCCGCAGACGCTCGAGGCGCTGGCGGAGCACGACTGCCTGGTCACCAAGGAACGCGACCACCCGTTTGGCATCTGGCGCATGACCGGGCCCGAGGGCGAGCGCAGCGTCAAGGTGGGGGGGCGGCTGTCGTCCAACCACGGGGAGATCGTCACGGGCTGGGCGCTGGCCGGGCATGGCGTCATGCTGCGCTCGATGTGGGATGTCGCGCCCGACCTTCAGGCCGGGCGCCTGGTGCAGGTGCTGCCCGACTATCGCCAGGACGCGGATATCTGGGCGGTGTATCCTTCGCGCCTGTCCGGCTCCGCGCGCGTGCGCGCCTGCGTCGAGTTTTTCATGCGCCATCTCGGCGGTGCCACGGGGGAATTCACTACATGACAGAAAACAGCTTTGCCTTCCGCCTCAAGGAACTGCTCGAACACAAGAAGCTCACGCTGCAGGCGGTGGCCAACGCGCTCGACGTGTCGCGCCCGGCGGTCCACAAGTGGACCCGGGGCGGCGAGATCGACTACGAGAAGCTGCGCAAGCTGGCGGCGTTCCTGGATGTCAACTGGATCTGGCTGCGCTACGGCGAGCAGGCCCGGCAGGAGGCTGAGACATCGAGTGCGGTGGAGCTCCCCATGACCGACATGCGCCGCCGCTACACCGCCGAGATCATGGAGAGCGAGGCGCGCATGAAGCTGGCCCAGGAGGGCGCGCGCATCGTCACATGGGAATGGAACCTGATTACCGACGACGTGACCTATTCGTCCAACGTCGAGGCCGTGTACGGCTGGCGCATCGTCAGCAACGAAAGCTTCTGGAAGCATGTGCCCGCCGATGACGTTCCCATGATGAACGCCGCCTACGAGGAATCGGTGCGCACCGGCAAGGCCCACGAATTCGACTTCCGCCTGGTCCAGCCCGACGGCAGCATCCGCTGGATCTCGTCGCGCGCCACGCCGGTGCGCGAACTCGACGGACGCATCGTCAAGATCGTCGGCATCAGCATGGACAACACCGCGCGCAAGCTTGCGGAGCAGTCATTGCGCGAGCAGCAGGCGCGGTTCCGGGCGGTGTTCGAGCTGACCTCGGAGGGCATGGCGCTGCTGGACGGCGAATTGCGGTGCGAATCGGTCAACGCGGCGCTCGTGCAGATGGCTGGCGGCGACGCCGAGGCGCTGCTGGGCGACGGCTTTGCCCCGCGCTGCGCCGAGGCCGAAGCCCGCCTGCGCAAGATGACGCGCAACCGGCCCAGGGCGACGTTCGCCGCCGAACTGCAACGCGACGATGGAAGCAGGCTGCCGGTGACGGTGCGCGCGGTGCTGGAGCGCAGCGAGGACGGTGCGTCCTACTACGCCCTGGCGATGCGGCCCGCCTGACATCACCACGGCGCGGTCCGCCAGCCTTGTTCCGTCGCCGCCAGCCGGTCCGTCAGGCCAAGGTTGTTCATGAAGGCATCGTCGTGCGACACCACGACCAGCGCGCCGCGGTAGCCGCGCAACATGGCTTCCAGCGCCTGTGCCGAAGGCAGGTCCAGGTGGTTGCTGGGCTCATCCAGCAATAGCAGCTGCGGCGGTGGATCGGCATAGAGCACGCAGGCCAGCGCCGCCTTGAGCCGCTCGCCGCCGCTGAGCGAGCCGCCGGGCACCGCAATCTTCCCGCTATCCAGGCCAAGGTGCGCAAGGCGCATGCGCAGCTCGCCTTCGCCAGCCGTCGGGTTGGCCGCCAGCATCTGCTCCAGCACGGTTCGCCGCGGGTCCAGGTTGGCCAGCCGCTGGTCCAGGTAGATGCCTTCCACCGGAAGCCTGCATGTCCCGGCCAGGGGCTGCAGCTGGCGCGCGAGCACCTTGAGCAAGGTCGACTTGCCGCTGCCATTGGGGCCGACCACGCCCACGCGCTGCTGCCCTGTCAACGTGAGGCTGATTTGGCGCGTAGCACTGCGGACAAAGGGCAGCTCCACGGCTTCCAGTTCCGCGACACGTCGCTGCGCTGTCAGGGCAACCGGCAAGTCGTGCACCACGATGGCCTGGTCGTGCGCGACCCGCTGCGCGGCCTCGCGCACGCGCTCGGCCAGTTCCAGCCGGGTCTCGGCATGCTGCTGGCGCAGCTTGCCGGCCGAGCTTTCGCTGCGCTCCTTCTGCCGGCCCAGCAGGATCCTGGCCTGGTTGGCCTCTTGTCCCTGCCGGTTGCCGCGGGCCTGGCGCCGCTCCAGGCGTTCGCGTTGCTCGCGCAGGGACTGCTCTTCGCGCCGGCGCTCGAGCTTGCGTTGTTCCAGTTGCTGAATCGCGTTCTGCCGCTCGCGCTCCTTGCATTGCGCGTAGAAGGTGTAGTTGCCCCCATAGCTGCGCAGTCCGAGCGAAGACAACTCGACGATGCGCGTCATGGTGTCGAGCAATTGCCGGTCATGGCTTACCACCAGCAGACCGCGCGGCCAACGCTGCAGTTGCCCGATCAGCGCCTGCCGGTTCGGCCGGTCGAGGTGATTGCTGGGCTCGTCCAGGATCAGGAAATCGGCATCCGACAATAGGGCGCCGATCAGCGTGACGCGCATGGCTTCGCCACCGCTGAGCACGCTGGCAGGCGTCGCGGCATCGAGATGGCCCAGGCCATTGCGCGCCAGTTCGTCCTGCAGCCGCAGGCGTACATCCCAGCGCTCGCCCACGGCGTCGAAATCCTCGGGCGCGCTGCTGCCCGCCTCGATGCGTTGGAGCGCATCGATGGTGGCCTGCACACCGGCCAGGCCTGCCACCGTAGCGCCCGGCGCAGGCGATATCTGCTGGGCGAGATAGTACACGCTGCCGGAGCGCGTACAGCGCCCGCTGGTCGGCTGCACTTGCCCGGCCAGCATGCGCGCCAGCACCGTCTTGCCGGCGCCATTGCGCCCGACCAGGCCGGTGGCACGCTGGTCGAATTGTTCGGTTAGGTCGGAGAAAAGCGTCCTGCCGTCAGGCAGGACACAGGACACGCCTTCCAGCGTGAGACAGGGTTGTGTCATGTGTCGATTCCAAAGATGCCAGGAACTCCCCCTGCTCATGGGGGGTAGGTGGGAGACTGGCCGTCATGAAGACGGCGGCATCAATGGCGCATGACGAGTACCTCGGTGATGGGGGATTGCCCGCAATGTTAAAAGCATTCGCGGCGCGGTGCAATGTCGTGCGCGGCGCAAGGGCTACGTTGCCGTGGTGCGCGGGCGGTTTAATCGCTACCGGCCGGCTGCCTTGAGACTGCGCGCGTAGAACAGCCCCCAGCCGAGCCCGAGCACGGCGGCAATGGCGGAAGCAAGCAGCACGCCGAGCTTTGCGGCGCCAAGCAGGTTGGCATCGTCGAAGGCGAGCATGGCGATAAAGATCGACATCGTGAAGCCGATGCCGGCAAGCAGGCCGACCAGCCACACGCCGCGCCATGAGACTTCTGGGGGCAACTGGCACCACCCCAGCCGAACCGCCAGCCAGCTGATCGAGGCGATGCCCAGCGGCTTACCGAGGACGAGTGCCACGACCACACCCGCCAGCACCATCCGCGCATTCTCGTTGCGGAGATCTACGCCCGTGACATTGACGCCGGCGTTGGCCAGTGCAAACAGCGGCATGATCAGAAAGGCAACCCAGGGATGCAGCGCCATCTGCACGCGCGTCACCGGCGGCAGGACGTCCCGTTGTGCTTGTCGCAGTTGCCGCAGGGGTTCAGCAAGCTTGCCCGGTTCCGCAGACGGGCTCGCGGTACGGTCGCGCAAGTCTTCAACCGCATGCCTGGCTTGCTCCAGCGGTCGCCCGCCGATACGCGCGATCCGTACCGGGGTCATCATGCCCAGCACCACGCCCGACAGGGTCGGGTGGGCCCCGGTCTTGAGCATGCCCAGCCACAATACGGCGCCCGGTACGACATACGCATACGCGGTGCCGATGCCGAGCCATTGGAGGCCCAGGACCATCAGGATGCCGGCAACGGCGAGATAGAGGCCGGTATGGTCAAGACCGGTCGAATAGGCCGCGGCAATGATCAGCACCGCCACGATGTCGTCGATGATCGCCAGCGCCAACAGGAAGACCCGGACGTTGCCCGGGATCGATTTGCCCAGCAATGCGAGCACCCCCACGGCAAACGCAATGTCGGTGGCCGTCGGCACGGCCCATCCATGGCGAGCTGGTAACGCCGGATTGAGCGCCAGGTAAAGCACCGCAGGGACCAGGACGCCGCCTAGCGCCGCGGTGACCGGAAGCGCAGACAAGCGGATGCTTGCGAGCGCGCCTTCATGGATCTCGCGCCGGATCTCCATGCCGACGACCAGGAAGAACACCGTCATGAGGGCGTCGTTGATCCAGAAGTGCAGCGGCTGCTCCACCACATGACTGCCAAAACCGAACGACAGGCTGGTATGCCAGAGCGCGACATAGCTGTCGCCAGCCGGCGAGTTGGCCCAGATCAGGGCAACCGCGGCGGCCACCAGCAGCACCAGGCCACTGACCGCTTCGATATGAAGATAATGGTCGATGGCCGAAAATGCCTTCTCCGCCAGGATTTGGGCGCGCGGCACATCTTGTTGCGAGGCGGGCGTGTTCATAAATCCTGTAGTCGTGGCGCTACGGCTTCCTGGTGCCGCCAGCGAATTGCTCGATCTTGCTGGTCGCGCCGGAAACGACCAGCAGGTCACCGGCTTCGATTGTGGTGGATGGTGTCGCGTGCATGAATTCCTCGTTCGCACGCTTGATCCCGACCACGGTGACGCCGGACTGCTCGCGCACGCGCGACTCCATCAGGCTCTTCCCATGCGTGGACGGCGGTGCGTGAATCTTGGCAATGGCAAAGCCGTCGTCAAACTCGATGAAATCGATCATCCTGCCGGTGATCAAATGGGCCACGCGCGCGCCCATGTCGGCTTCCGGATAGACCACGTGGTGAGCGCCGATGCGCTGGGCGATCTTGCCGTGTTCGGTGGTGAAGGCCTTGATCCAGATGTCCTTGATGTCTAGTTCGGTGAGCGCCATCAGGGTCATCAGGCTGGAAGACATATCGGTGCCGATGCCAACGATGGCGTGCGAAAAATCGGCCACGCCAAGCTGGCGCATGACGCTGACATCGGTGGAATCCGCCTGGACACAGTAAGTCAGGGTGTTCGACCAGCGCTGTACCAGGTCCATGTCCTTGTCGATCCCCATGACATCATGGCCCAGGCGCATCAGCGACTGGGCCACTGCGCTGCCGAAGCGGCCGAGCCCGATCACGACCACGCTGTCTCCTGCGGAGAAGGCAAACTGCTCGGTAAAAAGTCTAGCCAACAATCGGATGCTCCTCCGGATAGCGATACGGCGAGCGGTGTTCGCCCATTGCCAGCGAAACCGCCAGCGTGATGGTGCCAACTCTGCCGGCATACATCAACACAGTCAACGTAAGCTGGGCGCCTGGCGGCAACTCCGGCGTGATGCCGGTCGACAAGCCCACCGTGCCGAAGGCGGAGATCACCTCGAAGATGACGCTGCCGACGGGAAGGTTGGTCAACCGCAGTATCACCAGTGTGCCGATCGTGATCAGCGCGCTGCCCAGTACCAGCACGGTGATCGCCTGGCGCTGCGCCGACGGACTGACGCGGCGCGCGAAGGCTTCGCTGTCAGTGCGGCCGCGGATCTCGGCAATCACCAGCAAGGCCAGGATGGCGATGGTGCCGACCTTGACGCCCCCTGCCGTGCTGGCACTGCCGCCGCCAACGAACATCAGCAGGTAATGCAGGGCCAGGCTCTCCTGCGTCAGCGCGCCGATATCGATGGCATTGAAGCCTGCCGTGCGGGCCGAGACGGAGGCGAACGCCGCGGCCAGCAGCTTTTGCGGCACCGGCATGGGACCCAGGGTCCGGCTGTTGCCCCATTCGAAAAGCATCAGTCCGGCCAGGCCGAGCACCAGCAGCAAGGCGGTACCAAGCAGCGTGAGCTTGCTGTGCAGGGACCAGCGGCGCGGCTCGCGAAGCTTGCCATGCAGGTCGTAGAGAACCGGGAAGCCGAGGCCGCCGACCACGATCGCCAGCATGACGGGCAACAGGATCGCCGGCGCGGCGGCATACCGGGTCAGGCTGTCGGCATGGATCGAAAAACCCGCATTGTTGAAGGCCGAGACCGCATGGAACAAGCCGCTCCATGCCGCAGCAGGCCAAGGCAGGGCGTGGCCGAAATGCAGTTCGGCCGCGAGCCATATCGCGATCGCAAGCTCGCAGCCGAAGGTCACGATCAATACCAGCCGGGCAATGCCGGTAATGTCGCCCAACCCCAGGGCACGTGTTTCAACCTGGGTGATCAATCGCGTCCGCAGGCGCAATGAGCGGTTGACCATCAGGCCAAGCAGCGTCGAGGCCGTCATCATGCCGAAGCCCCCCAGCTGGAACAGGACCATGATGACGGCCTGGCCGAAGCCCGACCAGTAGGTGCCGGTATCCACGACGACCAGCCCGGTGACGCAGACCGCGGACACAGCGGTAAAGAAGGCAACCAGCCACGGCGCCTGCCCGCCCTCGGCTCTCGACACCGGCAACATCAACAGCATGCTGCCCGCCACGATGGCCAGAAAAAATACCAGGGCCACGGTCCTGGTGGGATGCAGAGAGGATTTCATCCCGACATTGTAGGGGCGGCGTGATCCTCTCCATGCACGGGACACGGCGCATCCGCCGCCTTGTCAGGGGCCGGCCGTGGCGAGGCGCCTTGCTGGCGCGAAGCCTGCCTGAGTTCCCCCGACATCCTGGCTTGGTCGGCGTTACCCCGCGGCACCCTCCAGCGACGCATCATATTTCCCCAGGCACGCCATGCCATTCAGCCGCGACCGCAGCAGCAGCGCCTGTTGCGCCTGCGCGGCGTTGGCGGCGTCGCCGCGCCACGCCAGCAGCGGCGGTTCCTGCAGCGCGCGCCCATAGGAAAAGGACAGCCGCCACGGCAGCGGCGCCAGGCGGTTCATGGCGTCCAGGTTGGCAGTGGCCTCGGCAGGGGTTTGTCCGCCGGACAGGAAGAAGATGCCGGGCACCGCCGCGGGCACGGTGCGCTTGAGCACCTGCACGGTCTGCATCGCGACCTCCGACGATGGCGCCTGGCCGGCGTCCTTGCCCGGCAGCACCATGCTCGGCTTGAGCAGCATGTGTTCCAGCGCCACCCCGTAGCGGTGCAGGGCGTGGAAGACTTCGTGCAGCACCGCCTCGGTCACCTGGGCGCAACGTGCCATGGAATGGCCGCCATCCATCAGCACTTCGGGCTCGACGATCGGCACCACGCCGGCCTGCTGGCAGATCGCGGCGTAGCGGGCCAGCGCTTCGGCGTTGGCCTGCACGGCGGCGAGACCGGGCAGGGTGTCCGACACGTTGTAGACCGCGCGCCACTTGGCAAAGCGCGCGCCTTGTTGGCGATAACCGGCGAGCCGCTTGCCCAGCCCGTCGAGGCCTTCGGTGATTTCGTCGCCGGGGGCGAGCGCCAGGGCCAGCTTGCCCTTGTCGACCTTGATGCCGGGCACGATGCCCTGGCGCGCGGCCAGCTCCGGCAGCGGCGTGCCGTCGTCAGCGTTCTGGCCCAGCGTTTCCTCGTAGAGGATCACGCCGCTGATGTAGTCGCCCAGCCCCGGCGTGCCCAGCAGCAATTGACGCCAGGCGCGCCGGTTCTCCTCGCTCGATTCCACGCCGATGCGCTCGAACCGCTTGGCAATGGTCGGACCGCTCTCGTCGGCGGCCAGCAGGCCCTTGCCCGGCTGTGCCAGGGCATCCACGGTGGCTTGCAGTTCACTTGATGTGTCCATGACGTTGCTCCGCGCAGGTGACATAAGCGCAAGCATTTCCCCGAAACGGCGATCGCGCAAGGGCGTTGGGGAGAAATGGCGCGCTCTCATGGTGGCCGCCCGAACATTGCGCGGCGCTTGCCTACGCCGGCGCCACGGACAGGGCGGCATAACCTGCCCGGCCGGCTGTGGGATAATTGCGGCTTTGCCCACGGCGCAGCTCAAGAGGTTGATCGCACGGGCATGCTTGGGCCCTTATTCCCGCGGCCCGCTTCCTACCGCGATACTTCTAAAGCAAGACCATGCCCACATACCGTTCCAAAACCTCCACCGCCGGCCGCAACATGGCGGGGGCGCGCTCGCTGTGGCGCGCCACCGGCATGAAAGACGAAGACTTCTCCAAGCCCATCATCGCCGTGGTCAACTCCTTCACGCAGTTCGTGCCGGGGCACGTGCACCTGAAGGACCTGGGCCAGCTGGTCGCGCGCGAGATCGAGGCCGCGGGCGGCGTGGCCAAGGAGTTCAACACCATCGCGGTCGACGACGGCATCGCCATGGGCCATGACGGCATGCTCTATTCGCTGCCCAGCCGCGACATCATCGCCGACTCGGTCGAATACATGGTCAACGCGCACTGCGCCGATGCCATGGTGTGCATCTCGAATTGCGACAAGATCACCCCGGGCATGCTGATGGCCGCGATGCGCCTGAACATCCCGGTGATCTTCGTCTCGGGCGGGCCGATGGAAGCCGGCAAGACGCGCCTGGCCAACCCCGTCACCAAGGCCATGGAGTTCAAGAAGCTGGACCTGGTCGACGCCATGGTGATCGCCGCGGACAGCGCGTATTCCGACGCCGACGTGGCCGAGGTGGAGCGTTCCGCCTGCCCGACCTGCGGCTCGTGCTCGGGCATGTTCACCGCCAACTCCATGAACTGCCTGACCGAGGCGCTGGGCCTGTCGCTGCCGGGCAACGGCACCGTGGTGGCCACGCACGCGGACCGCGAGCAGCTGTTCAAGCGCGCCGGCCGCCGCATCGTCGAACTGGCGCGCCAGTACTACGAGCAGGAAGACGCGCGCGTGCTGCCGCGCGCGGTCGGCTTCAAGGCGTTCGAGAACGCCATGACGCTGGACATCGCCATGGGCGGCTCGACCAACACCATCCTGCACCTGCTGGCGATCGCGCGCGAGGCGGAAATCGACTTCGACATGACCGACATCGACCGCCTGTCGCGCGTCGTGCCGCAACTATGCAAGGTCGCGCCCAACACCAACAAGTACCACATCGAGGACGTGCACCGCGCCGGCGGCATCATGGCCATTCTGGGCGAGCTGGAGCGCGCCGGCAAGCTGCACACCGACGTGCCGACCGTGCACGCGCCCACGCTGAAAGACGCCCTGGCGCAGTGGGACATCACCCGCACCCAGGACGACGCCGTCAGGCAGTTCTACCTGGCCGGCCCGGCCGGCATCCCGACCCAGGTCGCGTTCAGCCAGAACACGCGCTGGCCCAGCCTGGACCTGGACCGCGCCGAAGGCTGCATCCGCTCCTACGAGCACGCCTTCTCCAAGGAAGGCGGCCTGGCGGTGCTGACCGGCAACATCGCACTGGACGGCTGCGTGGTGAAGACCGCCGGCGTCGACGAAAGCATCCTGGTGTTCGAGGGCACCGCCCACGTCACCGAATCGCAGGACGAAGCGGTCGAGAACATCCTCAACGACAAGGTCAAGGCCGGCGACGTGGTGATCGTGCGCTACGAAGGCCCCAAGGGCGGCCCCGGCATGCAGGAAATGCTCTACCCCACCAGCTACATCAAGTCCAAGGGGCTGGGCAAGGCCTGCGCGCTGCTGACCGACGGCCGCTTCTCCGGCGGCACCTCGGGCCTGTCCATCGGCCACTGCTCGCCCGAAGCCGCAGCCGGCGGCGCCATCGGCCTGGTGCAAGACGGCGACAAGATCCGCATCGACATCCCCAACCGCACCATCAACGTGCTGGTGTCCGACGAGGAACTGGCACGCCGCCGCGAAGCGCAGAACGCCAAGGGCTGGAAGCCGGCCAAGCCGCGCCCGCGCAAGGTGTCTGCGGCGCTGAAGGCGTATGCCAAGCTGGTGATGTCGGCGGACAAGGGCGCGGTGCGCGATTTGTCGTTGTTGGATGATTGATGCGAAGGCGGGCTGGGTGTCCGCTTGCGTCAAGGGGAAAGCCGTTCTTTGGAGCGGCTTTTTTTTGGTTCAACGAGGAATTCCGGGGAAGGCAGCCTTGATCTTCAGGAAGAAGTATTCCTCGTCACGGTAGCCATAGGCTCGGCGCTTGATGACTTTGATGGTGTTGTTGATGCCCTCAACGACGCTGGTATTCAGCGGATGGCGGCATCGGGCAAGGATGCCGTGCCAATACGCTTTCAGGCGCTGGGCGAACAGTTCGAGGGCAGGTATTCGGCTCTGCCTTGCTTGTTCGCACCAATGCTCCCACGCCTTTTGCGCCCATCCCGGGCGGCGAT
>NZ_AQUR01000097.1 GCF_000372525.1 Cupriavidus neocaledonicus | reverse complement strand
TCTATCGCCGCCCGGGATGGGCGCAAAAGGCGTGGGAGCATTGGTGCGAACAAGCAAGGCAGAGCCGAATACCTGCCCTCGAACTGTTCGCCCAGCGCCTGAAAGCGTATTGGCACGGCATCCTTGCCCGATGCCGCCATCCGCTGAATACCAGCGTCGTTGAGGGCATCAACAACACCATCAAAGTCATCAAGCGCCGAGCCTATGGCTACCGTGACGAGGAATACTTCTTCCTGAAGATCAAGGCTGCCTTCCCCGGAATTCCTCGTTGAACCTAAAAAAAGCCGGCGGAATGTTCCGCCGGCTTCCGGCCTTATGCGCGCCAGGTGCTGCCCGTGGTGGCACTGGTGGCGCTGCCACCGCTGGTGGCGGTCGCGCTGCCCGTGCTGCCCGTGCTGCCGGGGCTGGCGGAGCTGCTGGCGCTGCCCGCGCTGCGGGCGCTCGATGACTCGCCGACGCGCTCGCTGTCGCGGCGCACGCGGATGTCATTGTTGACTTCCTTGACGCCGTAGGTGCCGTCGGCCATGTCCTCGATGTAGTACTTCTGGCCGCGGTCACGCACGGTGCCGGTCAGCGACACCACGCCCTCGTTGACATCGACGCTGACATCGCTCACGTCCACGCCGCGCGCGTAGCTGAGCCGCTCGCAGATCTGGTCGCGGATGCGCTCGTCGCTGCGCTGGTAGCCGCGCGGGCCGGAGCGCCGTTCGCGCTCGTCGGGCGTGCCGAACCAGTCGCCCACCACTTCGCCGATGCGACGGCCAAGGTTGTAGAGCACGCCGTGTTCGCGGTCATCGTCGCGATCGTCATCGCGGTCTTCATCGGTCTCCCAGCCGCGCCGCTGCGCGTACTGTCGATAGCCCGGACTGTGGCTTTGCACCATGTAGCGGTGTTCTTCCTCTTCGTCCTCGTCCGGTTCGGTCCAGTAGCGGCGGTCGCTGCGCAGGTCGCTGAAGTAGCGCTCGCGGCCTTCGTCGCGGGACGAGCCAGGGCCCGCATAACGCTCGCGCGCCTGGTAACGCTCGCGCGGCTCGCGGGCGCGCTCCACGCTCTGGCGCCATTGCTGTTCCGCGTATTCATCGTCGCGCTCCCAAGCCTGCGGGTCGCGCCATTCGCCGGCGCGTTCCCAGCCGTAGCCCCCGTTCAGGCCATAGCGCAGGTCGCTGCCGTAGCGCTCCTCGCGCGGATAGTCGGGATAGCGCCGGGCGCCGTACTGCTCGTTGAATTCCCGGGCCGGGCGGGCAGGGCCGCCGTAGCTGGTCTGCCCCGGGGTCATTTGCTGGCGCCTGCGCTGTGCTTGCCAGCGGTCGCGTTCCGATTCCGGTTGCCAGTCATCGTCGTCCCATGCCTGGCGGCGTTCTCGTGAATCGCGCGCTTCACGCTCATCGTAGTAGTAGCCCATGCTGATTTCCTGACAAGGTGACGCCCATGTGCGGAAACCGGCGCAAAATCACGCCGGCACCGCGGGCGGATACTCAGGAAGGGGCAAGATTCGTACCGTGCGGCCGAGGGCCCCGCGGCGCCGGCAGACGGGGCACCGGGCGGACTGGCATCCGTGCAACGGTTTCAGAGCGTGTAAGGGATGCAGCCTTGGCGGCGGTGTGTGGCGTAGCCCGCACGCAGCGTCGCAGGCGCACGGGGCGAGGGAGCCGGCGGCTGATCCGGGTCGGCCGCCGGCGCCATACCGGCGTGGGCCAGCTTACTTCTTGCTGGTCTTGGTCGACTTCGACTTGGTGCCGGTGGCGGCCTTCGACGGGGCGGTGGCGGCCGGGCTTGCCGGCGCCGCTTCGATCTTCGACTTGGCAAAGGCGAAGTAGCATTCCTTGTTGCTGCTGTTGTACGACTCGGAATCGCTGGTGGCCAGCACGCCGGTCACGTTGATCTTGTCCCCGGTCTGCAGGTTGCTGATCTTCTTCTGGTTGACCAGCATCGCATCGCGCATCAACGCCTTGCCAGTGCACTGCGGATTGACCGAATCCTTGAAGTAGACCGCGATGGTGTCGTTCGTGATGCTCAGGCCATCGACCTTGGTGATGCGCGAGACCGTGCCCGACACCAGGATGGCCTGCGCGTCCCACTTCTTCTTCGCCGTGATTTCGTTCTTCTTCCAGTCGGCCCAGATGTCGCCCAGCGAAGCCGGCTTGGGGTCGGCCAGCATGCGGAAGTCGCCGCTGAGCACGTCGCCGGTGCCGTCGAGCACGCCGTTGATGGAGGACATGGCGCCATCCATCGATTCACAACCGGCCAGCAACCCGGCCAGGACCAGCCCTGCCATCAGTTTTCCCGTCTGCATTTTGCTTCTTCTCCAGGTCCGCCAGCTCTGTCGGCTGACGCCGGGGCATTGTATGCGTACATCTTGCAAAATCCAACAGAACTGCCAAAAGCGCTGTAACGGTCGAGAAAACCAGAGCAGGCATCCCCCGAACGGGCCAGCCGCAGCGCGGCCGTTGCCGGATGGCGCGCGCCGTGCCGTCGTGCGATCGGTACGCGCTGCGGCGTTTACCCTGAAGGGGCGCGCCAGGCCGTCCGCGCGCGGGCGGGATATGTCAGAATCCGCCGTCGTGCCGGCGCACCTTGCGCAACCAGCGCACCGCGCGGCAACACAGGGGACGCAGCGCGGCGTGGCGCGGGAATACAGGCATGGCAAGCACAACGAGAGTCCTCATCGTCGAAGACGATCCCCCGGCGCTGCGCCGGCTGGTGCAGGCCGTAGACCTGCATGCGGCGGATGCCGCGGTGGCGGGCTGCGCCTCGACCGTGGCGGAGGCGCTGGCGTGGCTGGCGCAGCACGAGCCCGACGTGCTGCTGTGCGACCTCGGCCTGCCCGACGGCAGCGGCATCGACGTGATCCGCAACGCGCGCGTGCGCTATCCCGCCTGCGACTGCATGGTCGTGACGGTGTTCGGCGACGACCAGCATGTGCTGGCCAGCATCGAGGCCGGCGCCATCGGCTACCTGCTCAAGGATGAAACCACCGACCGCATCGCCGCCTCGATCGGCGAACTGCGCGCGGGCGGCTCGCCGATGAGCCCGCTGATCGCGCGGCAAGTGGTGAACCGGCTGCGCGGCGCGCCGCCCGAGGCGGCTGCGCGCGATGCCGCGGCCCCCGGCGCGGTGGTGCTGTCAGTGCGCGAGAACGAGATCCTGGACCTGATCTCGCGCGGCTACACCTACGCCGAAACCGCCCGCTACCTGGGGCTGAGCGTGCATACCGTGCAATCGCACATCAAGAACATCTACGGCAAGCTGGCGGTGCGCTCGCGCGGCGAGGCCGTGTTCGAGGCGGCCAAACTCGGCCTGCTCAAGTCCCTGTAAGCGCGCCATGCCGTCCTGGCCGCCCTGCCTGCGCACCATGCTGGCCCTGCTGCTGGCGTGGGCCGGCCTGCTGCTGCCCGGCATGGCGGCGGCGGACACCATGGCGCTGGCCGAGGCCACGCGCGCGGCCACGCTCGCCGACGGCACCGTGCTGCCGGCGCGCGCGCTGTCGCTGCCCGACTACTGGGACCGGGTGATGCCGGGCAAGTCCGGCACCGTGGTCTACGAACTGCGCTTCGACCGCAACTGGCCCGCGGCGACGCCCGGGGGACTGTTCGTGCCATGGGCCGGCGGCAGCTACGAGGTGCGCCTCAACGGCGTGCTGATCGCCGCCGGCGGGCGCCTGGACGCACCGGCGTCGGCGCTGGCCAAGCGCCCGTATTACGTGGCGGTGCCGCCCGAGCTGGCCAACACGCACGGCAACCTGCTGCGCATCACCGTGGCCGCGCGCGCCTATGCGCGCTCGGGCCTGCTGCCGGTGACGGTGGGCCCGGCCGCCGAGGTGCGCGCGCAGTATGAGCGTGCCTTCCTGCTGCGCGTGGTCGGCCCGCTGATCGCCGCGGTGCTCAGCGTCGTGCTGGGCGGCCTGGCGCTGCTGATCTGGTGGCGCCAGCGCGATCCGCTGTTCGGCCTGTACGGGTTGGCCGAGATTGCCTGGAGCGTGCGCCTGCTCGACTATTTCGTCGATGACCTCGCCATCCCGGCGGAACTGCGCGGCTATATCGTCGCCGCGGCGCGCGAAGTGTTCCTGGGCGCCATCGCCAGGTTCTGCCTGCTGGTGATCCGGGTGCCGTGGCGCTGGCTGCATCGCACCCTCAACGCCTACCTGTGGCTGGCGCTGCCGGTGATCGCGCCGCTCGCCGCCATCTCCAGCCATCCGCTGGTGTTTCCGCTGAGCTGGCTGGTCAAGGTCGGCATCATCCTGACGGTGGCCGGCGCGATGGTGTGGGGCGCGCTGCGCCGGCCCAGCCGCGAGGCGACGCTGCTGGCCGTCACCGTGGGCGTGTCGGCGGTGCTGTTCCTGGCGGACTGGATCAAGGTCTGGCTGACCGGCGACTATTACTGGGTCCATTCGATGACCCGCTATGTCTCGGTGCCCTTCAGCGTGGTGATGGCGTGGATGCTGGTGGAACGCTACACCAGCGCGGTGCTGAGCCTGCAGAACGCCAACCAGGTGCTGACCGAGCGCGTCGCGCAGCGCGAGGCGCAGTTGCGCGCGGCCTTTGCGCGCACGCAGAAGATTGCCGCCGAGGAAACCGCGCTGCGCGAGCGCGGGCGCATCCTGCGCGACATGCACGACGGGCTGGGCAGCCAGCTGGTGACGACCTTGTCGATGCTGGAGTCGGGCAAGGCCAGCAGCCCGGAAGTGGCCACGCAGGTGCGGCATGCGCTGGACTCGCTCAAGCTGTCCATCGATGCCATGCAGGACACCGGCGGCGACCTGGCCGCGGTGCTGGGCAACCTGCGCTATCGCCTGGGGCCGCGCATCGCCGATGCCGGGCTGCAGATCCGCTGGGAGGTAGAACGCCTGCCCGCGCTGCCGGATTTCTCCGCGCGCAAGGTGCAGGAGCTGCAATACCTGCTGCTGGAAGGCATCACCAACGTGCTGCAGCATGCGGCGGCGCGCACGCTCACGGTGACCGCGCAGGCGGACCCGCCCACGCAGGCGATCCGCATCACGCTGGCCGACGATGGTCGCGGCTTCGATACCGGGGCCACGCGCGGCGGGCGCGGGCTGCGCAATATGCAGGTGCGCGCCGCGGCGATCGGCGGCCGGCTGCAGATCCGCTCCGCGCCCGGCGGCACGGCGCTGACGGTCGAGGTGCCGCTGGCGCCGGCGCAGGGCGACGAGGCGGGCACGCCCGGGGCCGGGGCCGCGCCCGCGGCATAAGCCTGGTTCCGGCTCACTGCGCCGCGCGCTGCGGCAGCAGCCGCACCGCCAGCGCGGACAGCGCCGCGGCGGTCGCGAGCGCGGCCACGCCGGTCCAGCCGAAGCGCGCCAGCACCAGGCTACCGAGCGCCGCGCCGGCGGCCATGCCGGTGAACATGCAGACGAACAGCACGGCATTGAGGCGGCTGCGCGCGCCCGGGTCGATGCCATAGACGATGGTCTGGTGCGCGACCAGCGCCACCTGCACCCCCAGGTCGAAGCCGATGGCGCTGGCGCCAATCAGCCACAGCTGCGCTTGCGGGGGCACCAGCGGGGTCAGCAGCATGGCGGCAAACGACAGCGCCGCCAGGGCCGCGCCGGCGCGGGTCACCCGTTCCGGACCGCCGCGATCGGCCAGGCGGCCCGCCAGCGGCGCGCCCAGCGCGCCGGCGGCACCGGCCAGGCCGAACGCGCCGGCGGCCTCGCTGCCCAGGTGGAAGGGCGCGCCATGCAGCATCACCGCCAGCGTCGACCAGAACGCGCTGAAGCCCACCGAAAGCAGCCCCTGCGCCAGCGCCGCGCGGCGCAGCGCGCCATGCTCGCGCCACAGTGCCGCCAGCGAGGCCAGCAGCGCGCGATACGGCAGCGTCGTGGCCGGGGCAAAGCGCGGCAGCTCGCGCCGCGCCACCAGCGCCACCGCCGCGATGCTGGCCGCCGCCAGCATGAACATCGCGCGCCAGCCGAAGTGCGCGGCGACGAAGCCGCTGACCACCCGCGACAGCAGGATGCCCAGCAGCAGCCCGGTCATCACGGTGCCGACCACCTTGCCGCGCTGCGCGGCCGGCGCCAGCGCCGCCGCGGCCGGCACGATATCCTGCGCCAGCGTCGCGGACAGGCCCACCACCAGGCTCGACACCAGCAGCATGCCGATGCCCGGCGCCAGGCCGGCCAGCAGCAAGGCGCCGACCAGCGCCACCGCCTTGGCCACGATGATATGGCGGCGGTCATAGCGGTCGCCCAGCGGCGCCAGCAGCAGGATGCCCAGCGCATAGCCGAGCTGCGTCAGGGTAGGGATGGCGCCGGCGGTGGCATCGCTGGCGCGCAGGTCCGGGGCCATCACGCCGAGCATGGGTTGGCTGTAGTACAGCGATGCCACCGCCAGGCCGGCGCCGGTGGCAAGCAGCAGCACCAGGCGCGCCGGCACGGCCGGGCTGGCCAGCGTGGCCGCGGGGGAGGTTGCGGGAACAGGGGACATAGCGGGTTTGCGCGGTTCGCGAAGCGGTTGGGATGGCCCGAAGTGTTGTCCACGCGCGCCGATTCTGGTAGACGTGCGGGGTGAACAATGGCTATACGAGACGCGTATGAAAGGCCTGCCAGCCACTAACCCCGCCGCCGCCCGCGGCGCGCCCGGCGCGGACCGGATCGACCTGATGCAGACCTTCGTGCGCATCGTCGAGGCCGGCAGCCTGTCGCTAGCCGCCGCGCAGCTGCAGACCACCCAGCCCACCATCAGCCGGCGCCTGCAGACGCTGGAGCGGCTGCTGGGCGTGCGCCTGCTGCAGCGTTCCACCCATGCGATGAAGCTTACCGAAGACGGCGCGCGCTGCTACGAGCGCGCGCGCGAACTGGTGGCCGACTGGGCCAGGTTGGAAGCCGACGTGCGCGGCGTGGGCCACGCCCCCAGCGGCACGCTGCGCGTGGTGGTGCCGCACGCGTTCGGGCAGGAGTTGCTGGTCGGTCCGCTGGCGGACTACCTGCGGCAGTATCCGCAGGTCGCGGTCGAATGGCTGCTGCACGACCGCACCCCGGACTTTATCGCCGAGGCCATCGATTGCGCGATCCATGTGGGCGAGGTGCATGAACCCGGCCTGGTGGCCGTGCGCCTGGCGGACGTGCCACGCGCGGTCATCGCCGCGCCGTCGCTGTTCGACGGCAAGCCGCTGCCGCGCCGCCCGCAGGACCTGGAAAGCCTGCCCTGGCTGGCGCTGCGCACGTTCTACCGCAACGAGATCGCGCTGCAGCACCTGCAGACCGGGGCGCGCCACGGCCTGTCCTTCGCGCCGCGCATGAGCACGGACAGCCTGTACGCGCTGCATGCGGCGGCCCGGCTGGGGCTGGGCGTTGCCGTCGGCTCGTCGTGGATCTTTGCCGACGACATCGCCAGCGGCAGGCTGTTGCACCTGCTGCCGCAATGGCAGGCCGATCCGCTGCCGATCTACCTGGTCTATCCGCACGCGCGCTTCTACCCGGCCAAGCTGCGCCTGTTCGCCGACGCCATGCGGCAGGCCATCCCGACCGCCGGCATGGTCGAACGCAGGCCCGCGCCGCGCGCGCGCGGCGCGGGCCGGATGCCACAAGCGCGCCGATAACGCCTATCCTGTATCGGCCACTACATCCGCCGCGGGCCACCCCGCGCTCCACATCATGGTGCCTGCGTGATCCGCCGCGTCTTTCCCCGGTTTCGGACAAGGGGCCGCATGCTCGCGTTTGCCGCCGCGGTCGTGTTGCTTGCCCTGGCGGGCATCGTCGCCTACAACCTGGTCGGTGGCGAGAAGCGCATCGAGAGGCGCCTCGATCGGCTCTACAGCGTGGCAGACCCGCAGTTCGCGCGCGAACTGGGCGTGTTGCTGGGGCCGCCGCTGGTCGACGGCAACCGCTACCGCGTGCTCAGGAACGGCGACGAGATCTTTCCGGCGATGCTGGGCGCGATCCGCGCCGCACGCAAGACCATCAATTTCGAGTCGTATATCTACTGGTCGGGCGATATCGGCCATGATTTCGCGCAGGCACTGGCCGAGCGCGCCAGGGCCGGCGTCAGCGTCAAGGTGCTGCTGGACGCGGTCGGCAGTTCCAAGATCGACAAGGGCGCGCTCGGCCTGATGACCAGTGCCGGCGTGGATGTGCGCCACTACCATCCGGTGCGCTGGTACACCGTGGGCAAGCTCAACAACCGCACCCACCGCAAGGTGCTGGTGGTCGACGGCCGCATCGGCTTTACCGGCGGCGTCGGCATCGCGCCCGAGTGGACCGGCCACGCACAGGACCCCGACCACTGGCGCGACACCCATTTCGAGGTGGAGGGGCCGGTGGTCGGCCAGATGCAGTCGGTGTTCCTCGACAACTGGATCAAGATCAGCGGCGCGGTCCCGCATGGCCCCGACTATTTCCCCGAGCTGGCGCCGGTCGGCAACGGCCGGGCGCAGATGTTCAGCAGCTCGCCCACGGGCGGCAGCGAGAGCATGGCGCTGATGTACCACCTGGCGATCACCGCGGCGGCGCGCACCATCGATTTGTCGGCGGCGTATTTCGTTCCCGACGCGCTGACCGAGAAGGCCCTGCTGGCAGCGCTGGCAAGAGGCGTCAGGGTGCGGGTGATCGTGCCGGGCGAGCATATCGACTCCGAAACCGTGCGCTCGGCGTCGCGCGCGCGCTGGGGCGAACTGCTGAAGGCCGGCGCGCTGATCGCCGAGTACGCGCCGACCATGTACCACTGCAAGGTGCTGATCGTCGACGACCTGCTGGTCTCGGTGGGGTCGACCAACTTCGACAACCGCTCGTTCCGCCTCAATGACGAGGCCACGCTCAATATCCTCGACGCGGCGTTTGCCGCGCAACAGACGCGGATCTTCGAGGAAGACCTGAAGCTGTCGCGGCCGATGACGCATGAGGCGTGGCGCAACCGTCCATGGCAGGAACGGCTGCGCGACCGCCTGGCCACGCTGATCGGCGCGCAGCTTTGACTGGTCCGGCGATGCCGGAAAAACGGCTCGCCAACGGGGCAGCATGCCCCTGATCGGCGCGCCGTTCGCCCCACTTCAGCGCTTTTGTCGCACCGCATTTGCGCATCGTCAAAAACCCGGACATCTGTGCTTCAGCACGGCCGAACCGGGCCGATAGCAGGGGAAAACCGAGCCCCTCTGGACGATCCATGCCTGCCCTGTTCCTTCCCGCCGAGCGCCTGATGGCGCGCCTGAATATCCGCCGCAAGCTGGCCTTGATCGCCGTGCTGTTCCTGGTGCCCCTGCTCGGCGCGCTGTCCGTGGCGCTGCGCGACGCGGCGCAAGCGCGCAGCACTACCGGCCAGGAGATACGCGGGCTGGCGGTAGTCGGGCACGCGCTCGACTTCATGCGCGAGACCCAGGTCCGGCGCGGCGCCGCGCATGCAGTGTTGTCGGGCAACGCCGCCTTCCGCGCCACCTTCGACAAGGCCGATGAAAAGGCGGCGGCCAGCCTCGCCGCACTGTCGCGCAGCATTGCGCAGAATCCCGACTTTGACCTCGCGGCCGGCATGCGCCAGCTGGAGCAGGACTGGCAGCAATTGCGCGGGCCCGGCCTCGGCACCGCGGCCGGGCCGCTGTTCGAGCGCCACAGTGCGCTGGTGGGGCAAACGCAGGCGCTGATCGCCGACGTCGCCGAGCGCTCGCAACTGGCGCTGGACGGCGAGGCGGGCTCGTACTACCTGGTCAGCCTGCTGGCCGGCCCGATGCCGCGCCTGGCCGAACTGAGCGCGCTCGCGCGCGGGCGCGGCGCCGGCATCATCGCGCGGGGCGGCTATGCCGATGCCGCGCAGCAGGCGGGGCTGGGCGCGCTGGCCGAACAGATCCACGCAGGACTGGACACGGTACGGCGCGACATCGCGCGCGTCGGCAAGGCAGCGCCCGTTTACCGCGCGCGCCTCGATGACGCGCTGGCAAGGGTGGGCGCGATGGACCGCTTCCATCGCACGTTGCAGGTGCGCATGCTGGGGACGGCCGGCATCGACATCGAGGCCAGGGCCTACTTCGACGAAGCCACCGCCGCCATCGAAGGCGTGGCCGAAGCCAGTCGCGAGTTCGCCGCGATCGCCGCCGGGATGCTGGCGCAGCGGGCCGCGGCGCAAGCCCGGCAATTCGCCTGGCTGGCCGGCATAGCGCTGGTGATGGTGGGTGCCGCGTTCTACCTGTTCATCGGCTTCAGCCGCGGCATGCGCGCCGACGTGCGCGAGGTCGCCGCGATGGTCGCGCGCATCAATGCCGGCGACCTGACCGCGGGGCATGCGGTGCGCGGGCGCGACGAGCTCAGCGAGATCAAGCGGCACCTGCTGGCGCTGGCGGCGGGCTGGCGCACGCTGATCGGCGACACCAAGGCCGGCGCGCACAACGTGCTGGCCGCGGCGGACGAGATCGCGCAGGGCAATATCGACCTGTCGCAGCGCACCGAGCAACAGGCGTCGTCACTGGAGCAGACCGCGGCCAGCATGGAGCAGCTGACCGCCACCGTGCAGCAGAACGCCGGCAACGCTGGGCACGCCAGCGCGCTGGCGCGCGAAGCCGCTGCCGCGGCGCGCGCCGGCGGCGACGCGGTCAGCCGCATGCAGCAGACCATGCAGGCGATCGACGCCGACTCCAGGCGCATCGCCGACATCATCGCGGTGATCGACGGCATTGCCTTCCAGACCAATATCCTGGCACTGAACGCGGCGGTGGAAGCGGCGCGCGCCGGCGAGGCCGGCCGGGGCTTTGCCGTGGTGGCCGGCGAAGTGCGCGGGCTGGCGCAGCGCGCCGGCGCCTCGGCCAGGGAGATCCGCATGCTGATGTCGCAATCCGGCGAGCGCGTGGCCGCGGGCAATACGCTGGCGCTGGACCTTTCTGCGACCATGGCCGGCACCGTCGCCGCCATCGGCCGGGTCACGGCAATGATGGATGAGATCAGCCAGGCCTCGCGCGAGCAGAGCAGCGGCATCGGCCAGGTCAACCAGGCGGTGGCGCAGATGGATCAGGTCACGCAGCAGAACGCGGCGCTGGTGGAACAGGCCGCGGCCGCGGCGCAGTCATTGCGGGAGCAGGCGCTGCGGATGCAGCGGGCGGTGGCGGTGTTCCGCACCGGGCTGCAGGCGGACTGATGGCGCGCGGTCAGCGCCGCAGGAGCCAGATCACCACCGAAACCACCACCGACAGCAGGATGCAGGTCGTGATCGGGAGGTAGAAACTGAAGCCGTCGCGAACGATGTGGATATCGCCGGGCAGGCGGCCAAGGCGGTCGAACGGCAGTTTGGCGAGCCAGGGCCAGGCGGCGCCGGCGGCAAGCAGCACGGCGCCCAGGATGAGAAGCAGGCGTTGCATTGGGATGGGAGAGGGCGAGGCCAACCTGAGCATTTGACCGGCGGTCGGCGCCTTGATTCCGGCCTGCGGCAAAGCCAAGTGCCCGATGTGAAAGATTCCCCCAATGTAAATTGAAGGCTGGTGCTTTCGATATGAAATTTCCTTATTGACCGGCCAGTACCGGGTGGAAAATTTCACCTCCACATAAATTTATGGAAGAAAGTACCTTTCAACGGTTCTGGAAACATTTTTTGGGGCGGGATAAGGGGAACAAGTGGTGAATCCTGGCTCCGAAATCCAACGGCTTTTGCCGGGTTAACGCCAATTCTTGGCGCCGATCCCCGTTGCCTAAGATTCGTTCAATTAGAGAACGATAGTTCGCTATTAGAACAACTTGAGCTGGTCATGCCTGCTGGCAGGCGGACCGCGCGATTTCCAAGGCAGACGGAGACAACAGTGCCTCAACCCCTCCCATCCAAGGCTGGCGTCGCGGACGTCCAGGCCCTGATCGACGGACAGCGATTCACTGGCTACCAGTGGCTCATTCTTGTGCTGTGCTTCCTGGTGGTCGCCGTCGACGGCTTCGATACGGCCGCCATCGGGTATATCGCACCGGCGCTGGTGCAGGACTGGGGGATCGAAAAATCGGCGCTCGGGCCCGTCATGAGCGCGGCGCTGTTCGGCCTTGCTTTCGGCGCGATCTTTGCGGGTCCGCTGGCCGACCGCATCGGCCGCAAGAAGGTGCTGGTGTTGTCGGTGTTTTTCTTTGGCGCCTGCAGCCTGGCCACGGCCTACGCGCCCACGCTGGGCTGGCTGACGGTGCTGCGCTTCCTGACCGGCCTGGGCCTGGGAGCTGCCATGCCCAATGCCGTGACGCTGACCGCAGAATTCGCGCCGCAACGCCGCCGGGCGGTGCTGGTGAACACCATGTTCTGCGGCTTTCCGCTCGGCTCCGCCGCCGGTGGCTTTGTCGCCGCCGCGATGATCCCGCACTTCGGCTGGCCCAGCGTGCTGCTGCTCGGCGGCATCGTGCCGCTTGCGCTCGCGCTGCTGCTGGTGATGCTGCTGCCCGAGTCGGTGCGCTACATGGTGGTGCGCAACTATCCCGCCGACCAGATTCGCCGGCTGCTGCGGCGCGTAACCGGCGCGGACGTGGGGGCAGTCAACACCTTCATCACCGGCGAGCAGGCGCCCGCGACCCGCTCCGCCATCGGCACCGTGCTGGCGCCGGGCTATCGCCTGGGTTCGGCGATGTTGTGGTGCACCTACTTCATGGGCCTGGTCATCTTCTACCTGCTGACGAGCTGGATGCCCACGCTGATGAAGGACGCCGGCTTCTCGATCCAGCACGCGTCATTCCTGACGGCGCTGTTCCCGCTCGGCGGCGGCATCGGCACCATCGCGGCCGGCTGGTTCATGGACCGTTTCAATCCGAACAAGGTGATCGCCATCACCTATGCCGCCACCGGCGTGCTGATCTACGCCGTGGGCCAGGGCACCGGCAGCCAGGTGCTGCTTGGCGCGCTGATCTTCCTCGCCGGCACCGCGATGAACGGCGCCCAGTCCTCGATGCCTTCGCTGGCCGCGGCGTTCTACCCGACGCAGGGCCGGGCCACCGGGGTGGCATGGATGCTTGGCATCGGCCGCTTCGGCGGCATCACCGGCGCGTTGCTGGGGGCGGAACTGCTGCGCCTGCAGCTCGGCTTCGACACCATCTTTACGCTGCTCGCCGTGCCGGCATTGCTGGCCGCCGCTGCGCTGGTGGTCAAGCATGTCAGCGGCAGCCGTGCGCCAGGTGCCGATGCCGCCGGCAGCGCAGGGGTGGCCGCTCATTGAGCCTTTACTGTCCCCTGACTGCCCCCTCACCGCGCGGCAGGCGGCATGGCCGCGGCGCGGATGCAGTCGGCCAGCGCTTCGGCCATCGGGCTCAGCGTGCGGTCGCCGTGCCGCAGCAGGCCGATCGGTTCCTCGGTGCCCTGCGTATCGAGCGGCAGCAGGACCAGCTCGTCCTCGGCCACCGCGCGCCGCGCGGCGGACAGGGGCGCCGCCCACACGCAGTCGCTGTGGCGGGCCAGCAGCCGTCCGAGGTAGGCATCCGACGTTTCCACGCATCCGCCCGGCAGGGGCAAGCCGTGGCGGGCCAGCAGGCTTTCGGTGTTGTGGCGGGGGATCGAGCCCGCGGCGGGGATCACCAGCGGCCATGCCAGCACGTCGAGCAAGGTCGGTCGCGAGACGGCGGCAAGAGGATGCCCGGGGCGTACCGCCAGCGCCAGCGAGTCGGGCCCCAGCGATTCGAACCACAGGCTTTCCATGGCAACCGGGTCATCCATGCGGCCAATCACCAGATCCAGCACATCGGCCTTGAGCTGGTCGATCAGGCTCCGGTTCATGCCGGTCTGGACGGCCAGCCCAATCTCGGGATGCGCGGCGCGAAAGCGCAGCAAGGCATCGGTCAGCACCGCCGGCACGACGCTGGGCAGCGCCCCCAGCCGGATGCGCTCCCGGGGCTGCGCCTGCTCGCCGGCCATGCTGTCGGCCGCCGCATCGATATCCGCAAGGATGCGCAGCGCGTGACGCAGGAAGCGCGTGCCGGCGGTGGTCAGCTCCGTGCCCGCACGCTGGCGCACCAGCAGGCGGGTGCCGGTCAGTTCCTCCAGTTCGCTCAGGGTCTTGGACACGGCTGGCTGCGTCAGCCCGAGGCGGTCGGCGGCGCGGCCCAGGTGCTGGGTCTGCGACACCGCGACGAAGCAGTAGAGATGCCGCAGCCGAACGCGGTTGCGGAAGATTTCGAGCGCGGGCCGGGCGGTGGTTTTCATGCGGGAAAGTTATCGTAATTCTCAGAAAACTCAATTTACATGACTTTATGCGTTGCCTAAAGTCCTGCCATGCCAACCACAAGGAGACTGCGCCATGACGCGTATTGCCCAATATCGCCGTCCCTACTGGGACACCCAGCCCGAATACCGCTTCGACCCCTACGCTTCCACGCAGAAGCGCTCGCCCGGCCAGCCGCTGATTGCGCTGCCGCAGTCGCTGTCCGAAGTGACCGGTCCCGCTTTCGGCGCCGAGTTCGTGCACGAGGGGGATAACGATCTCACCATCGGCAATGGCGGCGAGCCTGTCGGCGAGCGCATCCTCGTGTCCGGCCGCGTGCTGGACGAGAATGGCCGGCCGGTGCCGAACGCGCTGATCGAGGTGTGGCAGGCCAACGCGGCCGGCCGCTACGTGCACAAGCGCGACCAGCATGACGCGCCGCTGGATCCGCATTTCTCCGGCGAGGGCCGTACCGTCACCGACGCCAACGGGCACTACCGCTTCAAGACCATCAAGCCCGGCGCCTATCCCTGGCGCAACCACCACAATGCCTGGCGGCCGCAGCATATCCACTTCTCGCTGTTCGGCAACGCCTATGCCACGCGCCTGGTGACGCAGATGTACTTCCCCGGCGATCCGCTGCTGCCGTTCGACCCCATCTTCAACTGCGTGCCGGACCAGAAGGCGCGCGACCGGCTCGTCGCCAGCCTCGACTGGGAGACCACCCAGCCCGAATACGCCCTCGGCTACCGCTTCGATATCATCCTGCGTGGCCGCGATGCCACGCCGATGGAGTAAGACCATGCTTTACGCCACCGCATCCCAGACCGTCGGTCCTTACCTCCATATCGGCCTGAGCGGGCTGAACTGCGCCGACCTGACCGCCAGCGCACCGACATTGGCCGGCCAGCGCATCGTGATCGAAGGCCGCGTCACCGACGGCAACGGCGAGCCCGTGCCCGACGGCATGGTCGAAATCTGGCAGGCCAATCCCGCGGGCCGCTACCGCCACGCCGAAGACACGCGCGAGCTGCCGCTGGTGCCCGGCTTTACCGGTTTCGGCCGCGTGCCGACCGAGCCTGACGGGTCGTTCCGCTTCGTCACCGTCAAGCCGGGCGCCGTGCCGGGTGCCGACGGCCGCCCGCAGGCGCCGCACATCATGGTGTCGGTGTTCATGCGCGGGCTGGTCAGGCACGTCGCCACGCGCATGTACTTCCCGGACGAGGCCGCGGCCAATGCAGCCGATCCGGTGCTGGCGCTGGTGCCGGCCGAGCGGCGCGGCACGCTCGTTGGCATCGATTCCGGCAACGCTGCCGGCAACGGCACGCTGCGCTGGGATATCGTGCTGCAAGGCCCGGGCGAGACGGTGTTCTTCGATATCTGACACGCCGCGCCGGCGGCCGGGGCATGTCCCGGGCCGCCGGCGACAAGCATAATCAGGTGGTCGTCATCGCCACGACCCCTATCGATCGCCCCCATGCCAACCGTCACGCGTCTTACCGATCCCATGTTCGGCAGCCCCGCGGTGCTGGACATTTTCTCCGACGCCGGCACCGTGCAACGCATGCTTGCCGTCGAGGCCGCGCTCGCGCGCGCCGAAGCGCAATGCGGCGTGATCCCGGCCGCCGCCGCGACCGTCATCACCGACATCTGCCGCGACCTCGGCGCCATCGACCGCGAAGCGCTGGCGCAGGCCGCGGTCGCTGCCGGCAATCTCGCCATTCCCTTCGTCAAGCAACTGACCGCGGCCGTGGCTGCGCGCGATGCCGATGCGGCGCGCTTCGTGCACTGGGGCGCCACCAGCCAGGACATCATCGACACCGCGCTGGTACTCCAGCTTGCCGACGCGCTGCGCGTGCTCGATGCCGACCTGATAAGCCTGGGCGAAGCCTGCGCCGCGCTGGCCAGCGCGCACCGCGCCACGCCGATGGTGGCGCGCACCTGGCTGCAGCATGCACTGCCGACCACCTTTGGCTGCAAGGCCGCCGGCTGGCTCGACGCGCTGCGCCGCGACCTCGCCCGCCTTGATGCGGCCCGCGCGCAGGCGCGCGCGCTGCAGTTCGGCGGCGCCGCGGGCACGCTCGCCAGCCTCGGCGATGCCGCGCCCGGCGTTGCCGCCGCACTGGCCCGCGAGCTTGGCCTGGTCGCACCCGTGCTGCCGTGGCATGCGCATCGCGACCGTATGGTCGAAGTGGCCACCACGATCGGCATGCTGACCGGCACGCTCGGCAAGATGGCGCGCGACATCTCGCTGCTGATGCAGACCGAGGTGGCGGAAGTGGCCGAGCCCGCCGGGCCCGGCCGCGGCGGTTCCAGCACCATGCCGCACAAGCGCAATCCGGTGGGTTGCGCGGCGGTGCTGACGGCATCGGTGCGCGTGCCGCCGCTGGTGGCCACCATGTTGTCCGGCATGGTGCAGGAACACGAGCGCGCCCTCGGCGGCTGGCAGGCGGAATGGGACACGCTGCCGCAGATCGTCACGCTGGCCGCGGGGGCGCTGCGCCAGATGGGCGAGGTGGTGGCGGGGCTGCAGGTCGATGCGGCGCGCATGCGCGGCAATCTCGATCTCACGCATGGGTTGATACTCGGCGAGGCAGCGATGCTGGCGCTGGGTACACGCATCGGTCGCTTGCCGGCGCACAAGCTGGTGGAAAACGCCTCGCGGCGCGCGGTGGAGCAGGGCACGAGCCTTCGCGACGCGTTGGCGGCGATGCTTCGCGAAGATCCCGCGCATGCCGGGCTGCTGGATGAGGCTGCGCTGGAGCGGCTGGCCGATCCGGCCAATTACGCGGGGCAGTCGGCGCAGTTCGCGGATGCGGCGGTGGCGGCGTGGCGGGAAGCGGTGGCGAGGGCCTCGGCTTCAGCTCGGTGTACTCCCTCTCCCGCTTGCGGGAGAGGGCCGGGGTGAGGGCGGGCGTGCCGACGAAATCTGGCGCAGCAGCATGCCACCGTCTGCCCTCACCCCACCCCTCTCCCACTGCGCGGGAGAGGGGAGCGTTCACGGCGGGCGGCCAGTTCCAACGCATGCGTTTCATATTGGCTCCTCCTTGCACAGTCACCAGTGACCGCCTGCTGAACCCAACACACCAACATCCAGGGAGACTTCCTTGCCTTACTTAGACCACGCCGGCGCCCGCCTCTTCTACACCGTCGACGGCCCCGATTCAGCCCCCGCCATCCTCTTCTCCAACTCGCTCGGCACCGACCACACCATGTGGGAGCCGCAGGCCGCCGCGCTGGCCGGGCGCTTCCGCGTGGTGCGCTACGACACCCGCGGCCATGGCCGCTCGACCGCACCCGGTGATGCCTTCACCGCTGAACAACTCGGCCAGGATGTGATCGCCATACTGGATGCATTGGGCATCGGCCAGGCCGTGTTCTGTGGCCTGTCGATGGGCGGCCTGACCGGGATGTGGCTCGGCATCCATGCGCCCGAGCGCTTCTCCCGCATCGTGCTGGCCAATACCGCCGCAAAGATCGGCAACGCGGAAGGATGGAACACGCGCATCGACACCGTGCTGCGCGACGGCATGGGCGTGATGGTTGCGCCTTCGGTCGAGCGCTGGTTCACCCCCGCGTTTGCCGCCACGGCCGGGCGCGCGCTGGATGGCCTGCGCAGCGTGCTGGCAGGACTCGATCCGCGTGGCTATGCGGCCTGCTGCGCGGCGGTGCGCGACGCCGACTTCCGCGAGACGGTGTCGTCGATCCCGGTGCCGGTGCTGGTCATCGCCGGCAGCGACGATCCGTCGACCACCGCGCAGGATGGCCGCGCGCTGGCCGATGCGATTCCCGGCGCGCGTTTTATCGAATTGCCCGCCGCGCATATCTCCAGCTTCGAGCAACCCGGCCGCTTCACCGCCGCACTGATCGATTTCGTGCGCGGGCGCCTGCCCGTGACCGACGACCACGCGCGCTACGATGCCGGCCTGTCGGTGCGGCGCGAGGTGCTCGGCAGCGCGCATGTCGATCGCTCGCTGGCGCGGCTGGCGCCGCTCAACGAAGAATTCCAGAACCTGATCACGCGCTATGCCTGGGGCGAGATCTGGACGCGCGAGGGCCTGCCGCGCCATACGCGAAGCCTGCTGACCATCGCCATGATGGTCGCGCTGAACCGCGCGGATGAACTGAAGCTGCATCTGCGCGCCGCCGCCAACAACGGCGTGACGCGCGACGAGATCAAGGAAGTGCTGTTGCAGACGGCGATCTATTGCGGTGTGCCGGCGGCGAATTCGGCCTTCCACATGGCCGAGGAAATCTTCGCCGCGATGGACCAGCCCGCCTGATCCGTCAGCGCACCGCGAATGCCGGCAGCCGCGCCCGCCCCGATTGCCGGAACTCCGTCGGCGCCTGTCCCACCTGCCGCGCGAAGAAGCGCGAGAAGTACGCCGCATCGGAGAAGCCGAGCGACAACGCGATGTGCTTGATCTCCAGGTCGCTGAAGAGCAGGTCGCGCTGCGCTTCGGCGAGCACGCGCGCGTGGATCATCTGAAGCGCGGACTGGCCCGAGGCCTGGCGGCATACGCGGTTGAGCTGCGTGGGCGTAATGCCGATCGCCCCGGCGTAGTGCCCGATTTCCTTCTGCTCGCGGTAGTCCGATTCCAGCAGTTGCTGGAAGTGCTGGAAGTGCCGCGCCGGTCGGCTGCTGCTGCGCACGGCTGCCGGCTGATCGGCATTGCCCAGCCGCGCAATGCCGATCAGCACCAGCGTCAGCAGCGCCGACAGCGACGCCCCGCGCCAGGCGGACACCGCTTCCATCTCCCCCCGAAACAGCGCCAGCGCATCGGCCAGCGCGTGGCCGCGCCGCACGCGGTCGTGGCGCGGGTGGTCGAACAGCGGCAGCGCATCCGGCACCCCCGCCAGCAGCGTGCGCAGGTGGCTGTCGGTCATGGTGACGACCATGCCGTCAGTGTCAGGCGTAAACACAAAACCGTGGATGTGCCGCGGCGGCATCGTCACCAGCGAGCCGCTGCGCAGCGGCTCCCGGCGCTCTTCGAGCAAGGCTTCGCCGCCACCCGCATGGATGTACAGAATTTGCAGGAAGCGTTCATGCCGGTGGGGCTTGATCTCCCACCCGTGCAGGCGGCTGCGCGCGGCAATGGACTCGAAATGCAGCTGGTCGGACAGCGGTTCTGACGAATTCACGCCGTACAGGGAGTAGGTCGGGACAGGTCTCACGGGGGCGTCAGTGTTTACCAGCAATGTTCCGATTGTCCTGTCATTGGTTCGGTCTGTCCATTCCGTAGCGAGCGTCCGGCAACTATCGTTAGCGCCAGCAGATCGATACACAAATGGAGACAAGACATGCGCACCCAGGTTGCCATCATCGGCGCCGGCCCCGCCGGCCTGTTGCTCGGGCAGTTGCTTACCAAGACAGGCATCGACAACATCATCGTCGAGCAACGCAGTCCGGAATACGTGCTGGGACGCATCCGCGCCGGCATCCTCGAGAGCGTGACCGTCGATGCGCTGGAGCGCGCGGGCGTGGCGGCGCGGCTGCACGAGGAAGGGCTGGTGCACGACGGCATCGAGCTGTCGTTCGATAGCCAGCGGCATCGCATCGACCTGCACGCGCTGGTCGGCCGCAGCGTGACCGTCTACGGCCAGACCGAGGTCACGCGCGACCTGATGGCGGCACGGCAGGAAGCGGGCATCACCACGGTCTACGAGGCGCAGGATGTCAGCCTGCATGACTTCGATGGCGCCAGGCCGGTGGTGCGCTACCGCAAGGGTGGCGTGGCGCACGAGATCCGATGCGACTACATCGCCGGCTGCGACGGCTTTCATGGCGTCAGCCGCCAGAGCGTGCCGCTTACCGCCACGCAGCTGTTCGAGCGCGTCTATCCGTTCGGCTGGCTTGGCATCCTCTCGGACACGCCGCCGGTGGCGGACGAACTGATCTATGCCAGCCATGAACGCGGCTTTGCGTTGTGCAGCATGCGCTCGCGCACGCGCAGCCGCTACTATGTACAGGTGCCGTCGAGCGAGCGCGTGGAGGACTGGTCCGATGACCGCTTCTGGGACGAACTGCGTTGCCGCCTCGACCCGCAGTCGGCGCAGTCGCTGGTGACGGGCCCGAGCATCGAGAAAAGCATCGCGCCGCTACGCAGCTTTGTGTGCGAGCCGATGCGCTTCGGCAACCTGTTCTTGGCCGGCGACGCCGCGCATATCGTGCCGCCCACCGGCGCCAAGGGGCTGAACCTGGCCGCCAGCGACGTGCTGACCCTGGCCGACGGACTGGTCGCCGCCTGCCGGCATGACGACAAGCGCGAACTGGATGCCTATTCGGCGCGCTGCCTGCGCCGCATCTGGAAGGCCGAGCGCTTTTCGTGGTGGCTGACTTCGCTGATGCATCGCTTCCCCGATGCGGATCCGTTTGCGCTGCGCATGCAGCGGGCCGAGCTCGATTACCTGGTGGGTTCGGAAGCGGCTTGCCGGGCGTTGGCGGAGAATTATGTGGGGTTGCCTTATTAGCGGCGCTGAACGAAAGCCACTACCGCCAGCGAAGGCTTCCCTCTCCCGCGCAGTGTGAGAGGGCAGCAAACCGGCAGCGCGCCAGCCTTGTCGCGACCCCATGCCACTGCAGTGGTGCGGCGGCATGGTGGGACGGCGATCGCCGTTGTCCGATTTCGGATCAAGGCCTGTCGCCTGCCGGTTTGGCCGCTGACTGCGCCATCCCTAGACTCAAGCCGTTCGAGTCAAGGAGAACGCGCCATGGCAAACCTGCCACCCATCTTTCCCAATCTGCACGCCTGCCTGCTCGGGGTGCTTTGCCTGGCCCCGGCCGGCGCCGCCGTCGCCCAGGACTGGCCCATCAAGCCGGTCACGCTGGTGGTTCCGTTCCCGGCGGGCGGTGGCACCGACCTGCTGGTCCGCACCATCCAGCCCCGGCTGCAGGCGGCGCTCGGCCAGCCCGTGGTGATCGACAACCGCAGCGGTGCGGGTGGCACCATCGGCGCTACGTTCGTGGCGCGTGCCGCGCCGGACGGCTACGTGGTGGGCGTGGCGACCACCAGCACGCATGCGGTCAGCGCCAGCGTCTATCCCAGGCTGCCGTACAAGCCCGCCGCCGACTTTGCCTACGCTGGCTTTATCGGCACGTCGCCTTACGTGCTCGCGGTCAATCGCGCACTGCAGGCACCTGACGTGAAGGCGCTGCTCGACCGGTTGCGCCACGACAAGCCCGCGCAGTACAGCTTTGCCTCGGTCGGCGTGGGCACGGTATCGCACCTGATCGGTGTGCAGTTCCAGGCGTTGTCCAGGGTGCCGCTGACGCATGTGCCGTATCGCGGCGCGGCGCCCGCTTATACCGACCTTATCGGTGGCCAGGTACAGCTGATGTTCGACAACCCCGCGGGACTGGTGCCGTATCTCCGCGCCGGCAAGCTGGTTGCGGTCGCCACGACCGCTCCGACGCCGCTGCTGCCCGGCGTGCCGACCTTCGCCAGCCAGGGCGTGCCGGGCTTCGCGCAGCAGCTCTGGTATGGACTGGCATATCCGCGCGGGACGCCGGCGCCGATCGTTGCGCGCATGAACCAGGCGCTCAACCAGGTGCTGGCGGACAAGGACACCGTCCGCGAACTCGCCGACAAGGGCG
The DNA here is from genome assembly GCF_000372525.1 of Cupriavidus neocaledonicus. Lineage (GTDB taxonomy): Bacteria > Pseudomonadota > Gammaproteobacteria > Burkholderiales > Burkholderiaceae > Cupriavidus > Cupriavidus neocaledonicus. Next base: position 133,698 of record NZ_AQUR01000097.1, on the reverse strand, counting down.
TGACGGCGCGCCCGGGCACGCCTGCGGAGATGCTCGGCACCGTGCAGCACGACTTGTCTTACTGGGGCGAGATTGCCCGGTCCGTGGGAGCGACGATTGAATAAGCCACAGCTGCACACCATGCCCGCGCGCGGCCGCGCGGCGCTGATCGACGTGTTCGTGCGGGCCCCCGGCGGCGGCAACCCGGTACCGCTGGTGGCCGATGCGCAAGGCATGTCCGAGGCGGAGATGCAGCAGGTCGCGGCACGGCATGGCCATGAATCCGCCTTTGTGCTGCCGCCGTCGGCGGAGGGGGCGGACCTGCGCCTGCGCTTCTTCGTGCCGAGGCACGAGATGGAGATGTGCGGCCACGCCACGGTGGGCGCATTGTGGGCGCTGCGCCAGTGGGGCCGCTGGACCACGCCGGCCGCGCGCGTCGAGACGCTGAGCGGCATCGTGGCGGCGCGCTGGGACGAGGCGGCGCAGCGGGTGTGGATTTCGCAGCCGCCGGTGCAGGCAAGCGCGCTGGATGCGGCCCGGCGCCGGGCGGTCGCCGCGGTGCTGGGCCTGCCTGGCGAGGGCGGCGGCCATGCCATGACCAATGCCTGCACCAGCCGCGTCAAGACGCTGGTGGCGATGCCGGATGTGGCGGCGCTGGCCGCGTTGCGGCCGGACTTCGCACGAATGGCGGCGTTGTGCGATGCGATCGGGTCCACCGGGCTGTACCCGTATGCGGATGCGGCAACCGACGATCCCCCGGCTCCGCCAGCCACGCGGGCGGTCCATGCACGGCAGTTTCCGCGCGCTTCCGGCTACCCGGAAGACGCCGCCACCGGCATTGCCGCCGCCGCGCTGTGGGGACACCTTGCCGGCTATGCCGGAGGGAGCGCGCCAGTACTCGCGGTACGGCAGGGCGAAACCATGGGCCGGCCGTCGGAAATCCTGGTGGCGCCGCGCGTGGCGGCCGACGGCACGGCGCAGGGTTGCTGGCTTACCGGCGCGGTCCATTGGAGCCAGCCATGAGCGCCACCACGCCGGAAGACCGGCTCGCGGCCGCGGGCTTTGCGCTGCCGGACGCGCCCGTCCCGCGCGGCAGCTACGCGCCGGCCTGCCTGATCGACGGACGCGTCAGCGTCAGCGGCCAGACGCCCCGGCGTGACGGCATTGCCATGGCCGGCTGCTGCGCCACGGAAGCCGATCTCCCGGCCGCTCGCCTTGCCGCCGAGGTGGCGATGCTGAATGCGCTGGCTGTATTGCGGGCAGCCGCCGGTGGCGAACTGGCGGCGGTGCGGCAGGTCACGCGGCTGCGCGGCTTCGTGCGTGCGCACGGCGATTTCACCCGGCATTCGCTGGTGGTGGACAGTGCCTCCGCGCTGCTGGCACTGGCTTTCCCCGATCAGGCGCTGCCGGCCCGCACCGCGGTGGGGGTGGCGAGCCTGCCGGACCGTGCCTGGATCGAGATCGAGCTGGAGGCCTGCCTGGCATGACCGGCAGGAATGCCCGGCTGGTGCCCTCAGCGCGCTGGCGGAACCTCGCGCAGCAGGCGCACGAGATGGCCGCTGCTGGCAAAGCCAAGGCGCTCGCTGACGCGGGCCAGCGGGAGCCCCTCTGCCAGCAGGCTGCGCGCATGCGCCGCGAGCACGCGCCGGCGGACCGTGACCGGGCTCGCGCCGAACTCGAGCTGGCAGGCGCGCTGCAGCTGCCGCGCCGATGCGCCCAGGGTGCAGGCCGCGGCATCGATCGACGGCAGCGCCTGGTCGCGCTCCAGCGCCGCGCTGAAGCATCGCACCAGCCTGAGCGCGAGCGAAGCCGGCTCCTGCGGCAGCGCCAGCAGCGGGCTGGCCATGATCTGCCCGACGATGGCGCGCACCAGCAGCTCCGCGCTGGCAGGCGCAAGCCCGGGCGTCAGCAGCGCTTCAAGCATTGCCAGCGCGGCGCCGTCGAGCCGCAGCGCGCCGTAAGGCGCGGCGCTGCGCAGCCTGTCGGGGGGCAGGTAGAGTTCACCGTGATGCTGTCGTCCGGCTTCCGCCGCGGTGAAATGGCGCGTCGACGCCGGCAGCAGCACCGCCCCGCCGCGTACCAGCGTGGCCGCGACCGGACCGGGCTGCGGCGTGTCGGGCTGGCTTTCCCACACGCTGCGCAGCCGGCCGGCGCGCGTCCACAGCAGCATGCTGCAGTCGTGCGTATGCCATTCGCGCCGGAATCCCGCGTGGCGGCTTTCATGCAGCGCAAAGCCACGCTCGGCGGTCAGGTGCAGCTTGGGAGAGTGATGTGTCAGGGCAGCCACTTTCGGGACGCGTGCGGGGTGGGTTGGCGCGTGCCGACGATGGTGCCATATCCCGGGGCGGGACGGGGAGTCCCGAGCCTGGACTACGGCGCAGCGGACGACAAGGCCATCACCCGCGGCATCGCCTCGGCCACCACGCCGCCCACCAGCACCACCGCCGGGCTGGCCATCCCGGCGGCCAGCGCATCGGTCAGCGTTTGCACCGTGCCGGCCCAGCAGCACTCTTGCGCGCCGCCTGCATGCATCACCACCGCCGCCGGCGTATCGGCGCGCATGCCGGCCGCCAGCAGCCCGTCGCGGATCGCCGCGAGCCGGCTCATACCCATGTAGATGACCAGCGTGGTGCCGCCGCGCACCAGCGCGTCCCAGTCCGGCGAGCCGTGTTCGCTGGTGTGGGCGGTGACGAAGGTCACGCCGTGGCAGTGGGCGCGGTGGGTCAGCGCGATGCCCAGGGCCTGCGCCGCAGCGACGCCGCTGCTGATGCCGTTGACCACTTCCACCGGCACGCCGTGCGCGCGCAGGAACGCGGCCTCTTCGCCGCCGCGGCCGAACAGCAGCGGATCGCCACCCTTGACGCGCGCCACGGCGCGGCCGGCCAGCGCGTGCTGCAGCGTCAGCTGCTGGATGCGCGCCTGGGTGACCGAGCAGCGCCCGCCGCGCTTGCCGACCCACTCGACATGCGCGCCGGGCCGGGCATAGCAGGACATCTCCGGCGAGACCAGGTCATCGACCAGCCATACGTCGGCGCAGCCGAGCGCGCGCACCGCGCGCACCGTGACCAGGTCGGGACTGCCGGGGCCGGCACCGACCAGCCAGACCTTGCCGGGCTTGAGGGGAGAGTTCATGCAAGGGGCTCCTGCGTGTTCGGTGGCCTGGCATCAGTGACTGGTGCCAGCCGATCGCGTGGTCTTGTTGAAGACGTTGTACTTGCCGATGGGTTTGTCCATCGGGATGCGCTTCACTTCCTGCAGCGTGGCGGCGTCGTAGACGACGATCGCGCCGTCGCGCTCCATCAGGCTGACCAGTGCATGGCGCCCGTCGCGCGTGAATTCCACATGCGCGGCGGTGCGGCCCGGGCTGGGCGTGACGCTGCCGGCGACTTGCAGGGTCTGCTTGTCGATCACCTGCAGCGTGTCGCGCCGCGGGCTCATCATGGCGTCGGCCCACGCGTAGCGGCTGTTCTCGTGGCTGCGCAGGAAGAAGCCGGGCCCGTTGGTGGGGATGGCTGCGACCATACGCCAGTCCTGCATGTCGATCACCGGGATGCGGCCCTGGCCGAGGTCGGGCGACGCCATCACTGCATGGCCGCCCAGCTCCCACGTGATGCCGCTGCCGAGGTGAGGCATGCCGCCAAGCGCCAGCGAGGCCACCTTGCGACCCTGGTCGAGGTCGATCACCTGGCCGCCGCCGCTGCGCGATGCGCCAAGGATGTGGCGGTAAGGCTGGTCGAAGAAGAAATCGTCGAGCACGTCGTCCAGCACGATCGCGCGCGGCGCCAGCGACGCCAGTGGCTTGCCGGCGGCGTCGGCATATGGGATCTCCCAGACTTCGGCGATGTCCTTCAGCGCCGCGACAAAGCTGTGGCGCGGCGCCGCGTCATAGACAGCCGATACCCGCGATACGTCGCCATTGCGGCCCCTGACATCGATCACCCGCACCAGCGACAGGTCGTCGGCGCGCAGCAGCACCAGCGTGCGCGGCAGCGTATTGCCGGCCAGCACCCAGCGTCCGTCATCGCTGACGGCAACGTTGCGCGTGTTGATGCCGACGCGGATCTCGGCGACATAGGCCAGGTTCCACAGGTCGTACTTGCTGACCCAGCCGTCGCGGCTTGCCATGAAGACATAGCGGCCATCGCGGCTGAACTTGGGGCCCCCGTGCAAGGCGAAGCGCGTGGCAAGGCGATGGATCGGCGCCAGCTTGTCGCCGTCGAGCACGGTCATGTGATGGCTGCCTGCCTCGACCACCACGAACAGGTTCTGCGGGTCGGCGCTGAACACGGGGCGCGCCGGCAGCGTGCCGGGCGCATGCATGACCACGTGGCTGGCCCGGATCGCATCGGCGCTCCATTGCGGCGCGGCGGCCGGTGCCGTGCGCAGCCAGCGCGCCAGCGCCTGCAGTTCCGGCGCCGCCAGCGTGGGGCCGAACGCCGGCATCTGCGTCGCGGCGCGGCCGTCGCGCAGCACGCTGTCGAGTTCGCTGGCGCGCAGCCGCTCCAGGCTTTCCGGCAGCAGCGCGGGGCCCATGCCGCCGAGGCGGTCGGCGCCGTGGCAGGCAGCGCAGTGCTGGGCGTAGTGCGCAGCAGGATCGACCGACAATGCGGATTGCATCCCGCACGCCAACGCCAGGGACAGCAGCCATCGCGCAATGCGTGTCATGCCGTCACCTCCGCCTGGAGCGGGCTGGCGATTTCGCCGTCGCTGAGGTAGCAGCCCGGATCTTCCGCCCATGCGTTGCCGGTCAGCGCAAGGGCACGTACTCGCGTATTGCCGTTGCAGATGGCGCGGTGCGCACAGTCCGCGCAGCGTCCCTGCAACGGGCGCGGCCGGCTGGCCAGTCCCGCCATCAGCGGATCGGCGCGGCTGGCCCAGATCTCGCCAAAGGGGCGGTCGCGCACGTTGCCCAGCGTGACATGCCACCACATCGTGTCGGGGTGCACATTGCCGAGGTTGTCGATATTGGCAACCCCCACGCCGGTCGCGTTGCCACCCCACTGTTCCAGCCGCTGGCGCATGTCCGCGACGCGGTGCGGGAAGCGCTGCGCAATCCAGTGCAGCAGGTAAACCCCGTCGGCGTCGTTGTTGCCGGTGACGAAGTCGCCGGCATGTCCCGCGCGCGTGCGCTGCCAGACATGGTCGAACAGCCAGTCCAGCGCGGCGCGCGTGCGCGCATGCCGCGCGTCGTCGGCGCGATGGCTGCGCGCCCGGCCGGCGTAGTTGAAGTGGGACAGGTAAAACTTGTCGATGCCTTCGCCTTCGGCCAGCGCGACGAGATCGGGAAGCTGTGCGGCGTTGGCTTCGGTCAGCGTCATGCGCACGCCGACGCGCAGGCCGGCGGCGCGCGCCATGCGCAGGCCGGCCAGCGCCTGCGCGAAGGCGCCGTCGCTGCGGCGGAAGCGGTCGTGCGTGGCGGGCAGGCCGTCCAGGCTGACGCCGACATAGTCGAAGCCCGCCGCGGCCAGCCGCGCGGCGTGGCCGGCATCGAGCAGCGTGCCGTTGGACGACAGCGACAGGTGGAAGCCAAGCGCGCGCGCATGCGCGGCAATGTCATACAGGTCCGGCCGCAGCAGCGGCTCGCCACCGGACAGGATCAGCGCGGGCACGCGTGCGTCGCGCAGCTGGCCAAGCACGTTCAGCGCTTCGGCGGTGTCGAGCTCGCCCTTGAAGTCGGTGTCGGCAGAGGTGGCGTAGCAATGCCGGCAGTTGAGGTTGCAGCGGCGGATCAGGTTCCAGATCACGACCGGCCCGGCGGCCTTGCGGGCAGGCGGCACCGGCCCGGCATCGCGCAGGGCTTCCATGAAACGGGACAGGCGGAACATCAGCGTGGCTCCTGTGAGGCAGCGCCGGCCGGTGGCAGGCGCAGGCCGGTTTTCTTCAGGATGCGGGTGGACCACAGCACATCATGCGCGCGGCAGGCGTCGCCCAGCAGTGCGGCGATTCGCTCGATCTGCGGCACCGCGTCGGCGCGCGTCCGCGCGTGGACCATCGCGAACAGGTTGTAGGGCCAGTGCGGCAGGCGGCGTGGGCGCAGGTAGCAGTGGCTGACGAAGGGCAGCGCACCCACGCGTTCGCCGAGCGCCTCGACGCGGGCATCGTTCACGTCCCACACCGTCATGCCATTGGCGCGCCAGCCCAGCCGGTAGTGGTTGGGCACCGCGCCGATGCGGCGCAGCATGCCGCGCGCCTGCATCGCCGCCAGGCGTGCAATGACTTCGGTCTCGGTCAGGCCAAGCGCGGCGGCGACCGCGGCGAACGGGGCCGATACCAGCGGCAGGCCGGCCTGGGTGGCGCGGATCAACGCCAGGTCGGTGGAGTCGGCAGCGTCGGCAGCGTCTGGCATCAGGCGGGCAGATAGAGGTTGACGAAGAACTCGCGTTCCTTGGGAAACGGCAACACCTCGACCCCGGCCGTGGCGGCGATGCGCGCGAGCGCCGGCGCGACCTGCTCCGGCCGCGCCACCGCCAGCACGAACCACAGGTTCAGGTGGTGGGTGCGCGCGTAGTGGTGCGCGACCTCGGGGTGGGCGTTGATGGCGGCGATGACGGCGTCCAGCCGCGCCGCCGGCGCGTGGCAGGCGCACAGCACGAAGCGGCCGCCCGCGCGCTCGACCTGGTACAGCGGGCCGAAGCGCGTCAGCACGCCGTTGGCCAGCAGCGCGCGCAGCCGCTCCAGCAGGACGGCTTCGGTGATGCCGAGCGCCCCGGCGGCTTCGGCGTACGGGCGCGGCACCAGCGGCAGGCCACGCTGCAGGGCGTTGACGATGCGGCGGTCGAGTGCATCGAGAGGTTCGGGACGATCGGTTGGATCCATAGCGTCGCAGGACGCGGCGGCGCGATTCATGCCGGCACCTGGGTGGCGTAGCGCGTGCCGCGCTGCTTGTAGCAATGCGTGCCGACCAGCACCGAGCCGGGCACCTGCTCCAGCCCGGCGGCGGCGCGGACCTGCGCCAGCGCGGTCTGGAGGTCCTGCGCGCTGCGGGCGTGGATCATGGCAAACAGGTTGTAGGGCCAGTCCGGCAGCCGGCGCTCGCGGCGGTAGCACAGGGTCACGCGCGGCTGCCGTGCCACGCTCATGCCGATGGCGTCGACGCGGCCGTCGGGCACGTCCCACACGCACATGGCATTGTGGCGGTAGCCGAAGCGCCCGTGGCGCAGCACCACCCCCACGCGCCGGATCACGCCTTGCGCCGACCAGTGCGCCAGCCGCTCGAACACCTGCGGCACGGCCAGGCGAGCCTGCCGCGCCAGCGCATGGAACGGGCGCGGCGTCAGCGGCAGCCCGGCTTCCAGCGCGGCGACCAGGCGCCAGTCGTCGTCGTCCAGGGCCACGGCAGCGGCAGGCGGCGCCAGCGTGGCGGCCCGGCGCGGGCGGGCGCCGTGCTGGCATGCCAGCGGAAAGCCCAGGTCGATGTGGTACTCGCGCGCCATCGGCAGGTCCAGCGGTGCCAGGCCGGTGAGGTCGCCGATCGACGCCAGCGTGGCATCGAGCATGCCGCGCTCGCGCGCGCCCGCGACAAACCACAGGTTGTAGCGATGGCCGCTGCGCGCGTAGTTGTGGCTGACCGCCGCGCAGGCGCTGACGCGCGCCGCCACGCGGTCCAGCTGCGCCGGCGGCACCGACAAGGCGCCGAGCGTGCTGACGCCGATCACGTTCGGCGCGAACACGGCGCCGACGCGGCTGATGCGTCCGGTGCCGAGATCGCGCGCCAGCAAGGTCAGCAACGCGTGCTCGCACAGTCCGGCTTTTGCGGCCAGCGCCTGGTAGGGCCGCGGCTGCAGCGGGAAGCCGCGCTGCAGCTGGTCATAGAGGCTTTGCTCGTTAAACATGGCGCGCCCTACATGCCGAAGCGCTGCGCGCGCGCGGTGAAGAAGATGCCGCTGGGATTGTCGGCCGGCAGCGTGGCCAGGCGTTCCAGGGTGGCGGTGTCGTAGACCTCGACGCGGTTGTCGTCGCGGCAGGACAGCCACAGCGCTTCGCCCTTGGGCGTGAATTCCATGTGCAGCACCCCGCGGCAGGGGCGCAGCGTGCGCACCACCTGGCGCGTGGCGGTGTCGATTATCTGCACGGTGTCGTTGTGCGGAAAGGCGAAATTGACCCAGACCTGGCGCCCGTCGGGCCGCGCCATGGCGAACACCGGCTGGCCCGCCAGCGCCACGCGCGCCGCCTCGCGCCAGCCGTTGGCGGGATCGGCCACCAGCACTTCATGGCGCCCTATCGCCGGCAGCCACGCCATGCCTTGCGCCATGGCCCAGCCGCGCAGGTGCGGCATCTTGTAGACCGGCAGCGGCGCATTGCCGCGGCCATAGCCGGACAGGATGCGGCGCGCAAGCGGCGGCGCCTGCCACAGGTCGACCAGCGCCAGGCCGTCTTCGCCGAACAGGCCGGCCAGGTACCAGCGGCCGTCGGGCGTGACCAGGCCGTCGTAAGGCTCGCGCCCCGCAGGCAGGCGCGTTACCTGCGGCTGGCGCGGATCGCTGGCGTCGATGATCCAGATTTCGCCGGATTCGAACAGGCTCGCGGCAAAGCGCCGGCCCGGCAGGTCGGCCAGCCCGACCACCTTGGCGCGGCGCCCGTCGCTGCCGATCGCCGGCAGGTCTGCCAGCGGCGCCAGCGTCTGCGCGTCGAACAGCCGGATGCCGCCCGGCGCATAGTTCTGCGCGGCGACCACGCGGCCATCCTGCGAGATGGCGCCGCCGATGCTGTTGCCGGCCTGCAGCACGCGGTGGGTGATACGCGCGCCAAGCAGGTCCACGCGCGTCAGGCCCCCGTCGCGGCCGAACACATAGGCATAGCGCGCATCGCGCGAGAACACCACGCTGGCATGGGACAGGTCGCCCAGCCCTTCGACCGTGGCGAGGCGGGTCATGCCGGTGGTCTCGACGATCTGCAGCCGGCCCGCGGCGCGCTCCACCACCACGCCCAGGTCGCCGGTGCCGCGCACGGTGGCGGCGCAACCGGCAGCGAGCATGGCGACGAGAGCCGTGCATGCCGCCGCGGCCAGCCCGCGCATCAGTTGCCTTGCGGCGTGACGGCCGGCGGCTGGCCGGCCCGGAGTCGATCGATCAGCCATCGGGCTTCATCCTGCGTCATGAAAGGTTGCCAGGGCGGCATCGCCGTGCCGGGCCGCCCGTACAGCACGGTGGCCACGAGGCCGTCAGGCGGCTTGCCTGCAAGGCTGGCGGTCGTCAGCGGCGGACCCAGCCCGCCGCGCAGGGTCATGCCGTGGCAGGCGCCGCAATCGTCGCGCAGCCAGTGCGCCAGTTGCGCCTGCCGCGCCGGCGCGGGCGGGTCCGCGGATGCGAGCGCGCTGGCGCAGGCTGAGGCGACCAGCAACGCGACCGCGGCGCGGTGCCATGCAATGCGGTTCAGAGGGAAAGGATCCATTTGGCCAGCGTGTTGGCGTCGGCCGCGCTGACCGCGTTGGCTGGCATCGGCACCGGGCCCCAGCGGCCGCTGCTTCCCTTCAGGATGGACTGGACCATCTGCGCCTGCGCGTCCTTCCTGCCGGTGTACTTGCCCTTGATGTCCTGGAACGCGGGGCCGACCATCTTCTTGTCGATGGCATGGCAAGCCAGGCAGGCCTTGCTTGATGCCAGGGCCTGGCTGGCGTGTGCCGGCATGGCTGTGCCGAATGCCTGCAGGCAGCCGAACGCCGCCAGCAGCGCACGCAGCGCGGGTTGTGTTCGCATGATGGTTTTCTCCATGGAAGTAACGCGGGGACGTCGGCGGCCCTCGCCGCGCCGGGGCGCAGTGAGGGCGCAGGCTCAGTAGACGTCGTGCTGCGTGTTGTAGGCGTTGAACTTGCCGGTCGGCGTGACCAGGCGCTTGTCCTTGATCACGGTCTTGAGCGTGCGGGTCCTGTCGTCGACTACCACCAGCGCGGATTCACCGTCCTTAGTGCCCCACACCGAGAACCAGACCTCGTCGCCGGCCTTGTTGTATTCGGCCTGCACCACGCGCCTGGCGCCGCTGCCCTTCAGGTCGGCCCACTCGGCGATGGGAAGCACCTCGAAGCCGGCGTCGAGGTTGCGCGTGTCGAACACCGCGACCGACTGGTTGAGTTTGGCGTCCGGGTTCAGCGGGGTATCGACCCACAGGTTGGATGACTTGGGGTGGGTCTTGATGAAAAGCGAGCCGCCGCCCTGGCCCTTGACCGTCTGCACCACCTTCCATGCCTGCGCCGGATGGCCGGCGGGGTCGGTGCCGATCAGGCTGATGGTTTCGTCGCCCAGGTGGCTGGTGGCCCAGACCGGGCCGAACTGCGGATGCGTGAAGTTGGCGCCGCGGCCCGGGTGCGGGGTCTTGCCGACGTTGACCAGCGCAGCCAGCTTGTCTTCCTTGGTGTCGACCACAGCGATCTTGTCCGAGGCGTTGGCCGCGACCAGGAAGTAGCGCCCGGTCGAATCGAAGCCGCCGTCATGCAGGAACTTGGCCGAGTCGATGGTGGTGGTCTTCAGGTTGGCCAGGTCCGAGTAGTTGACCATCAGGATCTTGCCGGTCTCCTTGGCGTTGATGACGAACTCCGGATGGAAATGGCTGGCCACGATCGACGCCACGCGCGGCTCGGGGTGGTATTCGTTGTCGACGGTCATGCCGCGCGTGGACACTACCTTGAGCGGCTTGAGCGTGTCGCCTTCCATGATCACGTACTGCGGCGGCCAGTAGGATCCGGCCACCGCGTACTTGTCCTCGTAGCCCTTGTACTTTGAAGTCTCGACCGAGCGCGCCTCCATGCCGACCTTCACTTCGGCGACGATATCGGGCCTGGGCAGCCACAGGTCGATCAGGTCCAGCCGCGCGTCGCGGCCGATTACGTACAGGTAGCGCCCGGACGCCGACATGCGCGAGATATGCACCGCATAGCCGGTCTTGACGATATTGATGATCTGCTTGCTGTCGCCGTCGATCAGCGCAACCTCGCCGGCATCGCGCAGCGTGACCGAGAACAGGTTGTCGAGGTTGTACTGGTTCATCTTCCGCGTCGGGCGCTTGGCCACCGGCACGATGTCCTTGCGGCTTTTCTCGATATCGGCGAGCGAGAATTCAGGTGGCGTCGGCGGGTCGAGCTGGATGTAGCGCGCCATCAGGTCGACTTCCTTGTCGGTGAGGTCGCCCGAGGTGCCCCAGTTGGGCATGCCGGCGGGGCTGCCGTACTTGATGAAGGTCTTCAGGTATTCGGTGCCGCGCGCGCGGGTGATGTCCGGCGTCAGCGCCTTGCCGGTGGCACCCTTGCGCAGCACGCCGTGGCAGCCGGCGCAGCGTTCGAAGTAGATCTGCCGCGCGTGATCGAATTCAGCGGTGGTCAGCGTGGGGATGGCGGCCTTCTGTTCAGCCTTCGGCGCGGTCCTGGGGTCGGCCTTGGTGGCAGCGTGAGGCAGGCCAAGCCAGAGCGCGAGCGGCAATGCCGCGATTGCCGGATACAGCCAGTTTTTTGCTTTCATGGGGTGCCGTGGATCAGCGGTGGGAAAGCGATTGCGCGGTGCGCAGGCGGGTGTGGCCTGGACCTGTCGTCATGTGGCGATCATGCGCACACACTGCCGACATGGGATTGACTGGCATCAAACGAAGCGGGCAGGCTCGCGGCGGCCTGGTCGCGCAGGGCCAGGATAAAGCCGCCGATCTGCGCGATATCGTCCAGCGCCATGCATGGCAGCACGGTATCCATGCGAGCGTCGGTGGCCAGCGCGATGATCGACGGATCGCCCGGATAGTAGGGCGCGCGCCCGTGCGCGGGCCGGTAGACCTCGATGCGCGGGATCGCCTCGCGCCGGAAGCCCTCCACCAGCGTGAGATCGGCCGGACGCAGGCGCGCGACCTGTTCGGCCAGCGTCGGCTCGGCCTCGTCGGCCAGCTCGCGCACAATGGCGTAGCGATAGGGCGAGGCCACCATCACCTCGGCCGCGCCCGCCGCGCGGAAGCGCGCGCTGTCCTTGCCCGGCGGCTCGAGCTCGAGCGGATGGTGGCTGTGCTTGACCACGTTGACGGTCAGGCCCCGTGCGCGGAACCACGGCAGCAGCGCCGTGATCAGGCTGGTCTTGCCGCTGCCGGAGGTGCCGGTGATGCCAAGGGTGAAGGGTTGCATGGGGTCAGCCTTCGCAGGGTTGTGATTGAGCCGGCAGCGGGCACACCAGCGGCAGGAAGCTGTCAGCGCGCTGTGAATAGGCCAGCAGCGCGCCGGCCTGGAGATCAAAGTACCAGCCGTGCAGCGTCAGCCTTCCTGCTTCCAGCGCACGCCGCACGAACGGGAAGGTCTGCAGGTTGCGCAGCGACACCAGGATCGCCGCCTGTTCGCAGGCGCGCTGGCGCTGCGCGGCGCTGGCCGTTGCCAGGGTTTCCTCCACCTGCCGGCGCGCCGGTGCGGCAATGCGTACCCAGGCGCCGAGGTAGTCCGGATCCTCGCCGTCTTCGGGCGGATGGTCGCAGGCATCGGCCGGCTGCGCCAGCAGCGCCCGGATGCCGCCGCAGCCGCCGTGGCCCATCACGATGATGCGGGCCACGCGCAGCTGCTGCACCGCGAACTGGATCACCGCCGACACGCCATGCAGGCTGCCTTCGTGGCGGCCGGTGCAGGGCGGCACCAGGTTGCCGATATTGCGCACGGTAAACAGCTCGCCCGGGTCGCAGCCGAGCAGCAGGCCGGGGTCGACGCGCGAGTCGCTGCAGCCGATCAGCAGCGTCGGCGGACGCTGGCCGGTGCGCAGGGTGTCGAACAGCCCGGGCTCGTCGTCGAAATAGCGTTGCTGGAAGCGTTCGAAACCCTTGAGCAGATGTTCGATGTGATGCACGGCCGCCTCCGCTCGCTACTGCACCAGCGGGCTGTCGGCGCCCTCGAGCTCGATGCCGTCGATGCGCGCGCGGCCGATCAGCAGGCTGGCGTACTGCTTCCAGGCGCGGTCGCGCGCCGCCTCGCTGAGGGCGCGCGCAATCTCGCCGTGCACCGCCTCGAACGCCAGGCGCGTGCCGGGGCAACGTTCGAGGATGCGCACGATATGCAAGCCATAACGGGTTTCAAGCAGCTGCGGCAGCACGCCGTCGTGCTGGGCCGCGAACAGGGCGCGCTCGAACTCCGGCGCGGTCTCGCCGCGGAACACGCGGCCCAGCCGGCCGCCGTTGGCGCCGCTGGGGCAGTTGGACAGCGCGCTGGCATGATGCGCAAAGCTCGCGGGATCGCCGCGCACCAGTGCCAGCGTCTGCGCGGCGATCTCGCGCAACGCGTCCAGCGGCACCCGCGGCGTGACCTGGAACAGGATGTGGTCGGCTTCCACCCATTCGCCTTCGCGGAAACGCTCGGGGTGGTTGTCGTAGTGGCGTCGGCAGCTGGCTTCGTCGGCGTCGGGCGTGGCGGCCTCGCGCGCCAGCAGCGCCCGCGCCAGCGCGTCGTCGTCCATGGCCTCGGCGTCCAGGCCGGTGCGTTCGGCTTCACTGCGCAACAGCAGGCGCAGGATCGCCGAGATGGTGGCCATCCGCGCCGGGTTGGCGGCGTCGTGATGGTGGTCCAGTTCGCGCTCGATATCGGCGTCGCGCAGTTCCACGCCATTGACGGTGACAGGCATCGGATTCTCCTTGTCGGGTTGAGCGTTCAGCGGCTGCGCACCAGCTGCCAGGCACGGCCCAGGTAGCCGAGCGAGGCAAAGCCGCTCCACACATGCACCAGCCGCGTGAACGGGAAGATCACGAACAGGGTCATGCCCATGAACAGGTGCGCCTTGAACAGCAGCGGCGCGTCGGCGATATAGCTGGCGGCGTCGCCGCGCAGCGTGACGAGGTGCTGCGCCCAGGTCATCAGTTGCACCATCATGTGGCCGTCCATGTGGCCGGCCGATTCAAAGATGGTGGACAGGCCCAGCAGCAGCGTCACCAGCAGCCACAGCAGCAGCACCTTGTCGCCGGTGCGGGTCACGGCGGACACGCGGGCGTTGGTCAGCCGGCGGTGCAGCAGGATCAGCAGGCCGGCCAGGCACATGGTGCCCATCACGCCGCCGGCGGCCATCGCCACGCCTTGCTTGAAGCCGTGCGAGACGCCCAGCGCGTCCCACACCGCCACGGGCGTCAGCAGGCCCACCAGGTGCCCGAAGAACAGGCCCAGGATGCCGACGTGGAACAGGATGTTGCCCATGCGCAGGTTGCCGCGATAGAGCACTTGCGAACTGTCGGTCTTCCACGTGTACTGCTCGCGCTCGAAGCGGGCCAGGCTGCCGAACAGGAAGATGGCAAGCGCGATGTACGGATAGATGCCGAAAAGGAATTGGTGGAGGGTAGCCATGGTGTGTTAGCTCGGTAAGTGGACGGCAAGGCTGGGTGTTGGATTGCGTCGGTGGAGCTTGCTTTGCTGTCTTGATCTGCCAACTGTTTTCCCCTCTCCCCTCAGGGGAGAGGGTAGGGTGAGGGGTGGTTTAAGCACTGGCGCTTCGTCGAAGCTCCCGCCCTCACCCCCGCCCCTCTCCCGCAGGCGGGAGAGGGGAGAAAACAGGAGGTCGGCCAACATTTCAGCAAGGCACCGGCACAGGCGCCGGCGCCGTGCCGCGCGGATAGAACTTCACCGCCTGCGGCCCGGTCGGCGGCGCCAGCAGCGGCTCCACGCCATCGGCGCCCGGACCGAAGGTTTCCAGCGCCTCGTCCATGTCCCGCACCGGCGGCTCCTGCTGCGGTTGCGGCTGCACGTCGGTGAGCGTGCGCAGCACCGCGAACACGCTGGCGTATGGGCTCTGGTTGCGCGCGAGCCGGTCGCCGATCGCGGCCAGCACGTGGATGGCTTCGCCCAGCAGCCGTTCGGCGCGTGCCTCGCTGCCGTCCGCCGCAAGCGCGCCGAGGAACTCCAGGAACAGCGGCACATAGTCGGGCAGTTCGGACGCCACGGGCTCGAAGCCCGCGCGCCGGTATTCGTCGATCAGGTCGACCATGGCCTGGCCGCGGTCGCGGCTTTCGCCGTGCACATGCTCGAACAGGTGCAGCGAGTGCGACGGGTTGCGGTCGAAGGTGGCGACATAGTTTTCCTGCAGCCCGATCAGCGTCTCGCCGCACAGCATGCCGGTCACTGGCGCCAGCAGGCGGCGCGCCTGGGGCCATTCGGCCAGTGCGGCATCGATCTCGGGCAGCGCGTCGAGCAGTTCCTGCTCGGGATAGCCGAGCAGCGCGCTGAGGATGGGATAGAGGGGCATGTTGTTCTCCGGTTCGTTCGTGGGCGCTCAGCTCATCACGGGCTTCTTGCGCGACCGGGGCATGTCGACGAAATGCACGCTGCCCTGCGGCTTCTTGCCGAACAGCGCGCCATCCGAGGTGCCGCCCGAGCAGCCGTTGCCGAACGTGAAGCCGCAGCTGGCCTTGTCGTTGAAGCTGTCCTCGACCATTTCCTTGTGCGAGGACGGGATCACGAAGCGGTCTTCGTAGTTGGCGATGGCCATGGTCTTGTACATGTCCTCGACTTGCGCGGGCGTCAGGCCCACCTGCTTCAGGACATCGAGGTCCTGCACGCCGTCGACCACCTGCGAGCGCTTGTAGGCGCGCATCGCCAGCATGCGGTCCAGCGCCGACAGCACCGGCATCACGTCGCCCGCGGTCAGCAGGTTGGCCAGGTACTTGACCGGGATGCGCAGGCTCTTGACGTCCGGGATGATGCCGTTCATGCCCATGTGGCCGGCCTCGGCCGCCGACTGGATCGGCGACAGCGGCGGGACGTACCAGACCATCGGCAGCGTGCGGTACTCCGGGTGCAGCGGGAACGCGATCTTCCACTCGCACGCCATCTTGTAGACCGGCGACTTGCGCGCGGCATCGAGCCAGCCTTGCGGAATCCCCTGGCGCAGCGCTTCGGCCTGTACCTTGGGGTCGTGCGGATCGAGGAACACGTCGAGCTGCGACTGGTACAGGTCGCGCTCGTCGGCCACCGACGCGGCCTGCCCGATACGGTCGGCGTCGTACAGCATCACGCCTAGGTAGCGGATGCGGCCGACGCAGGTTTCGGAGCAGACCGTAGGCTGGCCAGCCTCGATGCGCGGATAGCAGAACAGGCATTTCTCGGCCTTGCCGCTCTGCCAGTTGAAATAGATCTTCTTGTACGGGCAGCCCGAGATGCACATGCGCCAGCCGCGGCACTTGTCCTGGTCGACCAGCACGATGCCGTCGTCCTCGCGCTTGTAGATCGAGCCCGACGGGCACGAGGCCACGCAGGCCGGGTTCAGGCAGTGCTCGCACAGGCGCGGCAGGTACATCATGAAGGTGTTCTCGAAGGTCGAGTACATCTCCTTCTGCACGTCGTCGAAGAGCTTGTCGCGGCCGCGCGAGCTGAACTCTCCGCCGAGGTCGTCCTCCCAGTTCGGGCCCCACTCGATCTTCTCCATCTTGCGGCCGGTCAGCACCGAGACCGGGCGCGCGGTCGGCGGCGTCTGCGAAAGCGGCGCCTTCTGCAGGTGTTCATAGTCGTAGGTGAAGGGCTCGTAGTATTCGTCGATCGCCGGCAGGTTCGGATTGGCAAACAAGTTCGCCAGGATCTTCAGCTTGCCGCCCTGGCGCGGCTCCAGCGTGCCGTCGGCATTGCGCTTCCAGCCGCCCTGCCACTTGTCCTGGTTTTCCCATTCCCTGGGATAGCCGATGCCGGGCTTGGTCTCGACGTTGTTGAACCACGCGTACTCGACGCCGTCGCGGCTGGTCCAGACGTTCTTGCAGGTCACGGAGCAGGTATGGCAGCCGATGCACTTGTCGAGGTTCAGTACCATGGCCACCTGGGCGCGGATCTTCATTGCGTTGCTCCTTCCTTGTTGGTTTCCACCAGCGGCCCTTCCAGCCAGTCGACCTTCTTCATCTTGCGCAGGATCACGAACTCATCGCGGTTGCTGCCCACGGTGCCGTAGTAGTTGAAGCCGTAGGCCAGCTGCGCGTACCCGCCGATCATGTGCGTGGGCTTGGTCACGGCGCGCGTGACCGAGTTATGGATGCCGCCGCGCATGCCGCTGGTCTCGGCACCCGGCACGTTCACGATCTTTTCCTGGGCGTGGTACATCAGGCACATACCCTTGGGCACGCGCTGCGACACCACCACCCGAGCGGTCAGCGTGCCGTTGACGTTGAACACCTCGACCCAGTCGTTGTCGCGGATGCCGTTGGCCTTGGCCTCGGCTTCCGAGATCCACACGTGCGGGCCGCCGCGCGACAGCGTCAGCATGCGCAGGTTGTCCGAGTAGGTGGAGTGAATCCCCCACTTCTGGTGCGGCGTGATCCAGTTCAGCACCAGCTCCGGGTTGCCGTTGGGCTTCCTGCCCAGCATCGGCGCCACGGTCTTGGTGTCGATGGCCGGCTTGTACACGCACGCGCCCTCGCCGAAGTCCAGCATCCAGCGATGGTCCTGCCAGAACTGCTGGCGGCCGGTCAGCGTGCGCCAGGGGATCAGCTCGTGCACGTTGGTGTAGCCGGCGTTGTAGCTGACCTCTTCCGATTCCAGCCCCGACCATGTCGGCGCTGAGATGATCTTGCGCGGCTGCGCCTGCACGTCGCGAAAGCGGATCTTGTCGTGCTCGCGCCCTTCGGCCAGGTGGGTGTGGTCGCGGCCGGTGATCTTCGACAGCGCTTCCCATGCCTTGACGGCGACGTGGCCGTTGGTTTCCGGGGCGAAGGTCAGGATCATCTCGGCGGCGTCGATCGCGGTCTCCAGCTTCGGGCGGCCCTGGCTCACGCCGGGCTCCGTCACCGTGTGGCTGAGCTCGCCGATTTCGTTCACCTCGTGCTGGGTGTTCCAGTTGATGCCCTTGCCGCCGTTGCCGAGCTTGTCGAGCAGCGGGCCGATCGAGGTGAATTTCTTGTAGATATCGGCGTAGTTGCGCTCGACCACCGTCATCGACGGCGCGGTCTTGCCGGGGATCAGGTCGCACTCGCCGGCCTTCCAGTCCCTGGGCTCGAACGGCTGGCCCAGTTCGCCGGGGGTGTCGTGCAGCAGGGGCGTGCAGACCAGGTCCTTGCGCGTGCCCAGGTAGGGACCGGCGATCTCGCTGAACTTCTTCGCGATGGCCTTGTAGATTTCCCAGTCGGTCTTGCTTTCCCACAGCGGCTGCACGGCTTCGGACAGCGGGTGGATAAAGGGGTGCATGTCGGACGTGTTGAGGTCGTCCTTCTCGTACCAGGTGGCGGTCGGCAGCACGATGTCGCCGTACAGGCAGGTGGTGCTCATGCGGAAGTCCAGCACGGTCAGCAGGTCGAGCTTGCCTTCGGCGGCCGGGCGTACGTTGACTTCGCTCGGCCTGATCGCATCGTTCTCGTCGCCGAACACGGCGTTCTGCGTGCCGAGCAGGTACTTCAGGAAATACTCATGGCCCTTGCCCGAGCTGCCCAGGATATTGGAGCGCCACACGAACATGTTGCGCGGGAAGTTGGCCGGGTTGTCGGGATCGTCGCAGGCGAATTGCAGCGCGCCCGACTTCAGTTGCTCGACGGTATAGGCCACCGGATCCTTGCCGGCCTGCTCGGCCGCATCGACCACGTCGAGCGGATTGGTGCCGAGCTGCGGCGCCGAAGGCAGCCAGCCCATGCGCTCGGACTTCGCGTTCAGGTCGAGCAGCGACAGGCCGTCGTAGCGCCTGCGGTCGGCGGTCGGCGACAGGATCTCGTCGACGGCCAGCTTCTCGTGGCGCCACTGGCTGGTGTGGTTGTAGAAGAACGAGGTGCCGTTCATCTGGCGTGGCGGGCGCGACCAGTCCAGGCCGAATGCCAGCGGGGCCCAGCCGAACTGCGGACGCAGCTTTTCCTGGCCGACATAGTGGGCCCAGCCGCCGCCGCTCTTGCCGATGCAGCCGCACATCATCAGCAGGTTGATGATGCCGCGGTAGATCATGTCGTTGTGGTACCAGTGGTTCAGCGCGGCACCGACGATCACCATGCTCTTGCCCTGCGTGCGGTCGGCGTTGTCGGCGAACTCGCGCGCCACCTGTATCACCAGGCGCGCCGGCACGGAGGTGTGCTTCTCCTGCCAGGCAGGGGTGTAGGGCACGTCGTCCTCATACGACGACGCCACGTTGGGGCCGCCCAGGCCCTGGTCGACACCGTAGTTGGCCATCTGGAGGTCGTACACGGTCGCCACCAGCGCGGTGCTGCCGTCGGCCAGCGTGAGGCGGCGCGCCGGCACGCGGCGGCGCAGCAGTTCGTCGTGTTCGCCGCCGAAATAGGGGAAGCCGACCTCGACCACTTCGTCGCCGTGGCCGAGCAGCGACAAGCGCGGCTCGACCGCGCGGCCGCTGCCGCCGTCCTTCATCTCCAGGTTCCAGCGGCCCACCTTTGCCCCGTCGTTGTGCGCAGCCTCGCCCCAGCGGAAGCCGATCGAGCCGTTGGGCGCGACGATCTCGCCGGTGGCGTCGTCGACCAGCAGCGTCTTCCATTCCGGATGGTTGGCTTCGCCGAGGTTGTTGGCCAGGTGCGAGGCACGCAGGAAGTGGTCGGGCACCAGCGTGCCGCCGTGCTCGCGCAGCAGCACCAGCATCGGCATGTCGGTGTACTGCTTCACGTAGTCGCGGAAGTAGGCGGACTTGCCGCTGGCGTGGAATTCCTTGAGCACCACGTGGCCCATCGCCATTGCCAGCGCGGCATCGGTGCCTTGCTTCGGCGCCAGCCAGATATCGCCGAACTTGACCATCTCGCCGAAGTCGGACGAGACCGCGACGGTCTTGGTGCCCTTGTAGCGCACCTCGGTGTAGAAGTGGGCGTCGGGCGTGCGCGTCTGTGGCACGTTCGAGCCCCACACCATCAGGTAGGTGGAGTTGTACCAGTCGGCGGATTCGGGCACGTCGGTCTGCTCGCCCCAGATCTGCGGGCTGGCCGGCGGCAGGTCGCAGTACCAGTCATAGAACGACAGGCAGGCGCCGCCGAGCAGGCTCAGGTAGCGCGCGCCCGCGGCGTACGACACCATCGACATCGCCGGGATCGGCGAGAAGCCGATGACGCGGTCGGGGCCGAATGTCTTCACGGTGAAGGCGTTGGCCGCGGCGATCATCTCGGTGGCGGTGTTCCAGTCGGCACGGACGAAGCCGCCCTGGCCGCGCACGCTCTTGTAGCGCGCCGCCTTCTCCGGATCCTGGCTGATCGATTCCCAGGCGGCGATGGGATCCATGGTCTTGCGGGCCTCGCGCCACATCTCCATCAGGCGGCCGCGGATCATCGGGTACTTGACGCGCTGCGCGGAGTAGACGTACCAGCTGTACGACGCGCCGCGCGGACAGCCGCGGGGCTCGTGGTTGGGCAGGTCCGGGCGCGTGCGCGGGTAGTCGGTCTGCTGCGTTTCCCAGGTGATCAGGCCGTTCTTGACGTAGACCTTCCAGGAGCAGGAGCCGGTGCAGTTCACGCCGTGGGTGGAGCGCACGATCTTGTCGTGCTGCCAGCGGCTGCGGTAGCCGTCTTCCCACTTGCGGTCTTCGTTCACCACCTCGCCGTGGCCGTCCGCATAGGTTGACTTGACGCGCGACATGAACTTCAGTCGATCCAGGAAATGACTCATTTGCTTGTTCTCCGCGAGGCTTTGCTGCGGCGCTCCGCGGCTTGCGGGAGCGTTTGCAGGGACACCTTGAGCTTATGGGGGAGCGGGGCGGCAGCCAATTCGCTGGTGGAACAGCCGCCGGATGGCGATCGGGGGAGGTGCCGGCCGCGGGACTAGTTCCGAAGAACTAGTCCGGCCGGCAAGGGGTTCAGCAGGGCATGGGGGCGTTGCGGCGCGCGTAGCACCACCACGTCACCAGCACGCAGCTGACATAGAAGGCGATGAAGCAATACAGCGCGGCGTCGGGCGCGCCGGTCAGCTCCAGCGCGGTGCCGAAGCTCTTGGGGATGAAGAAGCCGCCGTAGGCGCCGATCGCGCCGGAGAAGCCCAGCACCGCGGCGGATTCCTTGCCGGCATCCTGCAGCGCCTGGCGTTGCGCGGCGTCGCCCTTGCCCCTGGCGGCGCGCTGGCGCTCGGTCAGGAAGATCACCGGGATCATGCGGAAGGTCGAGCCGTTGCCGATGCCGGTCAGCGCGAACAGCGCGATGAAGGCAGCGAGGAACCAGGTGAAGTTGCCGCCGGCGCCGTCATGCGGCAGCGCCGCCAGCACGGCGAACACCGCCGCGATCATGCCGATGAAGGTCCACAGCGTAACGCGCGCACCGCCGAGCTTGTCGGAGATCCAGCCGCCCACGGGACGTGTCAGCGCGCCGACCAGCGGCCCCAGGAAGGCATAGGCGGTGGGATTCACGCCGGGGAACTGCGACTTGGTCAGCAGCGCCAGCCCGGCCGAGAAGCCGATGAACGAACCGAAAGTGCCCACGTACAGCCAGCACATCAGCCAGTTGTGCTTGCGCTTGAAGATCACGGCCTGCTCGGCGAACGAGGCCTTCGCATCGGCGATGTCATGCATGCCGAACCACGCGGCCAGCGCCGATACCACGATGAACGGCACCCAGATAAAGCCCGCGTTCTGCAGCCACAGATTGTGCGTGGCGCCGTTGGCCTGGTATTGCTGCGGCTCGCCGCCGAGCGCGCCGAACACCGCCAGCGACACCACCAGCGGCGTGACGAACTGCACCACCGACACGCCCAGGTTGCCGATGCCGGCATTCAGCCCGGTGGCGAGGCCCTTCTTCGCCTTGGGGAAGAAGAAGCTGATATTGGCCATCGACGAGCTGAAGTTGGCGCCGCCCAGGCCGCACAGCAGCGCCAGCACCAGCAGCGTGGGGTAGCCGGTGGACGGGTCGCGCAGCGCGAAGCCCATGCCCAGCGCGGGGATCAGCAGCAGCGCGGTCGAGATCGCGGTGAAGCGGCGCCCGCCGAACACCGGCACCAGGAACGAATAGAAGATGCGCAGCGTGGCGCCCGACAGCGCCGGCAGCGCGGTCAGCCAGAACAGCTGGTTCTTGGTGAACTCGAAGCCGGCGCGGTCGAGGTTGACCGCGACCACGCTCCACAGCATCCAGACCACGAAGGCCAGCATCAGCGCCGGGATCGAGATCCACAGGTTGCGGTAGGCGATGCGCTCGCCCTCGCTTTGCCAGAAGGCCGCGTTCTCGGGCTCCCAGCGGGTGAGTACGGATGAAGTCATGATCAGTGTGCCTTGATGAAGAATGCGCGGAGGCGCGCGTGGGTCGGTGCCACGGTGCGGTATCAAGCGGGCTGGGTCAGGCCGACGGCGTGGGCCTTGCGCTGGCGTTCGGCGCGGTGGCTGTAGTGCATCCACACCAGGCTCACGCATACCGTGCCGTACATCAGCATGAAGCAGCTGCTGCGGATGCCGGTCAGGTCGGCCAGCATGCCGAACAGGATCGGCAGCACGAACCCGCCCAGCCCGCCTGCCAGGCCCACCACGCCGGAGACGGCGCCGATGTTGTGGGTGAAGTCGTTGGAGATGAACTTGAACACCGAGGCCTTGCCGATGGCGAAGGCAATGCCGACCACGAACAGCAGGATGGTGAATACCGTGGGCGTGAGCGCGATGCGGAATCCCTGCGGTCCGCTGGTGGTCTGGATGATGAAATCAGTCTGCGGATAGCTCAGCAGGAAGAAGCCGACCCAGCTCACCCACATCACCCACCAGGTGGTGCGGTGGGCGCCGTAGCGGTCCGAGATCCAGCCGCCGATCGCGCGCAGCACGCCGCCCGGCAGCGAGAAGCACGCGGCCAGGAAGGCGGCCGTCTTGATGTCGAAGCCGTACTCGCCGATGTAGTACTTGGTCATCCACAGCGACAGGCCGACATAGCCGCCGAACACCACCGAGTAGTACTGCGAGTAGCGCCACACGCGCGGGTCGCGCATCACCGCCAGCTGCTCGCGCCAGCCGACGCTCGACTTGACCATGTGCGCGGGATCGCTGCGCGAGAACATCCAGAACAACAGCGCGGTGGCCAGCATCGCCACCGAATACACGCGCGGCACGATGGTCCAGGTGCCGGCCGCCAGGATCAGCGCCGGCGCGACGAACTTGGTCAGCGCGGCGCCCGAGTTGCCGGCGCCGAAAATGCCCATCGCCAGCCCCTGGCGCGAGCGCGGGAACCAGCGCGCCACGTAGGGCGTGCCCACCGAGAACGAGCCGCCCGCCAGGCCGACGAACAGGCCCAGCACCAGCAGCTGCCACAGCGTGGTCGCATACGAGATCAGCCAGATCGGGACCACGGTGGCCAGCATCAGCACGAAGAACACGATGCGGCCGCCGAAGCGGTCGGTCCACAGCCCCAGCGGCACGCGGATCAGCGAGCCGCTCAGCACCGGGGTGGCCGCGAGCAGGCCGAATTCGGTGTCGTTGAGGCCGAGCTGTTGCTTGAGGGGGATGCCGAGGACGGCGAACAGCATCCAGACGGCAAAGCAGATGGTGAAGGCGAACGTGCTGGACGCCAGCGTGATGGCGGCGCCGGGCGGGATCGGCTCCGGCGCGCGGGATTGGGTGGCCATGGCCATGCTCCTGTGTCGACTTTGGCGGGGGTGATGCCAGAGTAGGGGCGGGCGCTGGTGCTGCCTATTCGCCGGCAGCACAGCGCGCGCGCACGCGTTGACTGCCTTTGGAAGTAGTTCTACCGGGGGAGGTCCCCGGCGCGGTGGCGGTGCTATCGTGGGGACGACATGCGGCGCAGTGTTGGCGCCGCTGCGGCCGACCGTGCGCCGCACCTTCATTGCCTTGCAGACATGGACACCATCCCCATCCTTCCCGCGCGGCGCATGCCGCCCTCCGGCAAGGCCCCGCCGGGCCCGCCGCCACGTGGCTTTGCCCTGTTTGCGCTGGGCTTCCGCCCCTTCTATCTGGGCGGCGCGGTGTTTGCCGCGCTGGCGATCGCGGTGTGGTCGGCAATGCTGGCCGGCGTGCAGGCGTTCGCACCGGCACCGGCGCTGCCGGCGATGTTCTGGCATGCGCACGAGATGGTGTTCGGCTTTGCCGCGGCGATCGTGGTGGGATTCCTGTTCACGGCGGGACGTGCCTGGACCGGCCAGCCCACGCCGACCGGCGCGGCGCTGGCCGTGCTGTTCGGGCTGTGGCTGGCCGGACGCGTGGGGCTGTGGGTGGTGCCGGGCACCGTGGCCTTCGCCGTCGAAGCCGCGTTCCTGCCGCTGGCGGCGCTGGCCTTCACGCGCACGCTGGTGCGCGGCGGCAATCGCCGCAACTATCCGCTGGCGCTCGCGCTATGGCTGCTGGGGCTGGCCGATATCGCCAGCCTGTGGCTGCAGGCGCGCGGCCATGACGCGGGCGCGATGCTGGCGTGCCGCGCCGGCGTGGCGCTGGTGACGCTGTTCGTGGTGGTGATCGGCGGGCGCGTGATTCCGATGTTCACCACCAATGCGATTCCCGGCTTCCGGCTGCGCCAGTACCGGCAAGTGGATCGCCTGGTGATTCCCGCTGCGGTGCCGGGGCTGGCGGCCGGGCTGCTGCCGCTGCCGGGATGGCTGGCTGCGGCGCTGTCGCTGCTGGCCGCGCTGGTGCTGGGCGCGCGCGTAGCGGGGTGGCGCGGTCATGCGGTCGGCAACCGGCCGATCCTGTGGGTGCTGCACCTGGCCTATGCGTGGCTGCCGCTGGCGCTGCTGCTGCAGGCGTTCGGTGCGCTCGGACTGGCGATGGCCGGGCTGGCGACGCACGCATTCACGGTGGGCGTGCTGGGCGTGGCCATCATCGCCATGATCACCCGCACCGCGCTGGGCCACACCGGCCGCATGCTGGTGGCCGGCCGAGCCGAGACCGCGGCGTACTGGCTGGTGGCCGCGGCGGCGGTGTTGCGGGTGTTCGGGCCGATGGCCTGGCCCGCCGGCTACCTGCACTGGGCCTGGGGCGCGGGCGCGTGCTGGGTGGCGGGCTTCGGGCTTTATGCGCTGACGTATGCGCCGCGGCTGGCGCGTCCGCGCGTGGACGGCAAGCCGGGCTGACGAGATTGCGCGGGCGCGTCAGGGGCAGGCCTGCGCCATGGGCGCGCGGGTGTGCGCGCCTTGTTCCAGCTTCACGCTCAGCCACGCCACCGCCAGCGCCGCCATCGGCGCCAGTGCCGCCACCCAGGGCAGTGCCGTCAGTCCCGGGCCGTGATCGACCACCACCCCGCCCATCCACGCGCCCAGGCCGTTGCCCAGGTTGAACGCGGCGATATTGAAGCTAGAGGCCAGGTTCTCGCCGGCGCCGTGGGCGTGGCGCAGCACGCGCAGCTGCAGCGGCGACACCGTGGCAAAGGCCGCGACGCCCAGGATGCCGACGAAGGCCACCCCCAGCACCTGGCTGTGGATGGCCAGCGTCATCGCCGCCAGCACCAGTGTCAGCGCCGCCAGCGTGGCCAGCACCGCGCGCGTCGGGGCGCGGTCGGCAAAGCGGCCGCCCAGCACGTTGCCGACGATCATGCCGGCGCCGAACAGCAGCAGGATCGGCGATACCGCCGCCTCGCCAAAGCCGGACACGCGCGTCAGCAGCGGCTGCACATAGGTGATCACGGCGAAGATGCCCATCGACTGCAGCACTGTCATCAACAGCCCCAGCAGTACCTGCGGGCGGCCGATGGTGGCCAGCTCGTCGCGCAGCGCCACGCGCGCGCCGTGGTCCTGGCTCTTCTGCACCAGCAGCGCGATCACCGCCAGCGACAGCAGGCCGACCAGCGTCATGGCCCAGAAGGTCGAGCGCCAGCCCAGGTGCAGGCCCAGCCAGGCGCCGGCGGGCATGCCCAGCAGCGTGGCCAGGGTCAGGCCCGAGAACATCACCGAAATTGCCGAGGCGCGGCGGTCCTCGGGCACCAGCCCGGTGGCGACCACGGCGCCGACGCCGAAGAAAGTGCCATGCGTGAGCGAGGTCAGCACGCGCGCGATCATCAGCGTGGTGTAGTCGGGCGCCAGCGCGCAGGCGGCATTGCCCACGGTATAGATCACCATCAGCGCCAGCAGCACCGCCTTGCGCGGCATGCGGCGCGTCAGCAGCGTCAGCACCGGTGCGCCGGCGAACACGCCGAGTGCGTAGCCGGACACCAGCATGCCGGCGGCGGCGATGGTCACCTGCAGGTCGGCGGCAACCTGCAGCAGCAGGCCCATGATCACGAATTCGGCGCAGCCGATGCCGAAGGAACCGGCCGTCAGCGCGTACAACGCCATCGGCAGCCGGGGCCGGGCGGCAGCGGCGCGGGGGGAAGGGGAGGAAGCCATGGTCGGAAAGGGGCGCAAGAGAGGACGAAGCCCGCAGTCTGGCCCTTTCCGGCTTCAGCAAAAACCGGCATGATCCATAATCAGTTTCAATAAATTATTGAGAATCATGGACCGGATCGGCGATATCGGCCTGTTTCTGCGCGTGCTCGACCTGGGCTCGATCAGTGCCGCGGCGCGCAGCCTGGACCTGTCGGTGGCGGTGGCCAGCCAGCGGCTGCAGCGTCTGGAACGCGATCTGGGCGTGCGCCTGCTGCATCGCACCACGCGGCGTTTGCACGCCACCCCGGAGGGCGCGGTGCTGGCCGAACAAGGCCGCGCGCTGGTGGACGACCTGGAGGCGCTGGGGGCGTCGCTGCGGCAGGCCGGCACCGGCATCAGCGGCACCTTGCGGGTGACCACGTCGTCGTCGTTCGGGCGGCTCTATGTCTCGCCGCTGCTGCCGGAATTCCTGGCGCGGCACCCGGGGGTATCGCTCAGCGTCAACCTTTCCGACCACGTGCTGGACCTGGTCAGCGCCGGCTTCGACCTGGCGATCCGCATCGGCGCGCTCGACGACTCGGCGCTGGTCGCGCGCCGGCTCGCCAACAACCGGCGGCTGCTGTGCGCCTCGCCCGACTACCTGCGCCGGCGCGGCACGCCGCGCACACCGCAGGACCTGGCGCGGCACGATTGCCTGCTGCTGGTCGGCAGCCAGGGGCGGCAGGATGTGTGGCGGCTGGGCGATGGCGCCGGCGGCGAGATTGCCGTGCGCGTGCGCGGCCGGATCGAAGCCAATACCGGCGAGCTGCTGTCCGACGCGGCGCTGGCGGGCTTTGGCATCGCGCTGCATTCGGCCTGGCATGTCGGCGCCGACCTGCAGGCCGGCCGGCTGGTGCAGGTGTTGCCCGATTATCCGCTGGCCGACACCGGCATCTACGCGGTGATGCCGCAGCGGCGCCTGGTGCCGCCGCGCGTGCGTGCCTTCGTCGATTTCCTGGCTGAACGCTTTGGCGAACACCCGCCGTGGGAACGGCTCCGCGGCGGGTGAGCCAGCCCCGCGCTACGCCGCCGGCTGCGGCGCGGCCGTGGCGTGGCGCCGGTAGTCGCCCGGCGTCATGCCGGTCCAGCGGCGGAACGCGCGGAAGAACGAGTTGGCATCGTCGAAGCCGAGCCGGAACGCGATCTCGCCCAGCGACAGCGTGCCTTCGCTCAGGTAGTGCCCGGCCAGCTCGCGCCGCGCGTCTTCGCACAGCGTGCGGAAGCTGGTGCCGGCGGCCATCAGCCGGCGCTGCAGCGTGCGCTCGCTGATGTCGAGGTGGCGCGCCACCGCGGCCAGGCTCAGGGCGCGGTCGCCGGCCAGCTGCTGCAGGGCGCTGCGCACATCGTAGAGCGAGGCCGTGGCCGGCCGCAGGTCGCGGCTGGCGAGAGGCGCCGAGGGGCTGGAGCGGTCGCGGGCCATCAGCCGCAGCGCCAGGTCGCGGCGGCCGAACACGATCGCATCTTCGGGCTCGCCAAAGCGCACCGGGCAGTCGAAGGCCTCGGTATAGCGCAGGTGCCAGGCCGGGCGGCCGATGCGCAGCGAGACCCGCAGCGGATGCAGCGGCTTGCGCGTGAAGCGCCGGCCGAAGGCCAGCAGCGAGCACAGCTCCATGTCGATGCGCGGCCGGCTGTCGGGCCCCTCAGGATCGCTCGGGCGGATGCAGACCCAGGCTTCGTCGCCCTGGCGGCGCAGCTCGACGCGGTCGCCGGCCAGCAGCTTCTGGTAGCGCGCGATGCGCCGCAGGGCCGTGCCCAGTGACGGGCCGGCCATGGCGGGCAGGCCGGCAAGGCCGAGCAGGTCGGGTGGCATCCGGCTGCCCAGCCACAGGCCGATGGCGGGATCGCCGGTGGCGTGATAGACGGCCAGCAGCAGGTGGATGGCCTGTTGCGGGTCGGCCGCATGCGCGGCGGGTTGGTGGTCGCAGGGGTCGGAGTCGGTGTCGGATTCCGGGGCAGGCGCGAGTGCCGATACGTCGTAACCGCCTTCACGCAGCGCGTGCAGCAGGTCACGAGGCAACGGCCCGGCCTGGATAGGCTCTTGTTGTGGCATCGTCGTTTTCTGGCTGGCAAGGTGGCGCAATCGCGCCAGTGCAGCCCCCGGTACGAAAGAGATTACGCGGTGGCGATGGCCCCTTCAAGGGCATGGGGCGGCGGGAAGTGTGTGCCAGGCAGCTTAACGGGCGCCTGGGGGCGCGTGAGGGATGCCAGCCGGGGTGGGAAGGCCGCGTCGCTGCTGGCCTGGCGGGCCGATGCAACCTGTTGCCTAAATTTTGGGCAGTCCGGTGCGGTGGCGCACAGACCGGGGTTTTCGGACAGGGGACGGCAGGATATCCACAGATTCTGTGGATATCACGTCGGAGTTTTCAACATGGGTTTGTGCGGCTGCCGGCGGGTGTGGGAAGCGGGTATGCTGGGCCGTTCTGACGCCGTTGGTGCCGCTGGTGCGGGTCTGCCTCTGCGCGATCCGGGGCTCATCCCGGTGCCATCGTTCGTCATCATGGTGCCAACGCCGCACACGTCGCCGCCGGCAGCCGGCATCTTTCTTCTATCGCGACTCCGCCGCCATGCGCCATGACCGGTCGTTGGCCGTCCCGCCCCGCCTTGCCGTGTTGCCGATGCTTGCCGCCGCCGTGGCGATGTCGGGTTGTGTAGCGCAATACCGGGTGCCTGACGGTGCGCCGTCCGCCAGCGTGCGGCTGGTGACCAGCACCGACGACAACACCGCGTTCACCGTCGTCGATCCGGCCAGATGCCCGGATCCGGCCCGGCCGCTGGTGCTGGCCGGGACGGGCAGGCAGTTGTCGGCGATGGGCAGGGAGCGCGGCCTGGACATGGCCGGGCGTTCGCCGGAGCCGGCCGCGCGCACGCGCGAAAGGCTGGTCGAGGCGGGCCGGCGCATCTATGTGGCGGTGACTTCGGCGGCCGCGCCGCCGCTGCCCGAGATGCGCTGCGCCGCGGGCGTGTCGTTCGTGCCGGTGGCCGGCGCGCAGTATGAGATCCGCTACCAGCGGGACGAGACCGCCAGCCAGTGTTCGGCGCGGATTCTGCGCCTGCAGCCGCTGGCCGACGGCGGCGCGCGCCTGACGGCGGAGCCGACGCAGCAGGGTTTCAGGGCGCTGCGCAAGGATTATGTCTGCCAGGCGTTGTGAAACCCGTCCGGCCCCCCCGGGCTACGGACGGATTCGCGGGGCAGCGGGGAACCGGATTGGCCCGCTGGGATCCGGCGGCAGGACTGCTTTACTGCTCGATCAGGAAGCGCTCGGGACGCTTGCCCAGCCAGGCCGGTGCACGGCCGCGGCCGGACCAGGTCTTGCCGGTCTTGGGGTCCATGTACTTCGGGGGCAGGGCGGCGGCAGTCTTGCGCGGGCTGCTGCCGGCGGGACGGCCACGCTTGCGCCGGGGCAGGATGTCTTCCGCGGTCAGGCCATATTCGGTCATCAGTTCGCGGATTTTATCGATCACGCCCGCCACTTCGGTTGCGCGCACTTCATTCAGCTTGGCTTCCAGCGCTTCCTTCTCAGCCAGGAGTTGCTTGTATGTCGCCATTTATATCCCCTTTCTGCAATTAGGCCGCTGCATGGTACTAGAAATTCAGGTGATCGAGCACCTGAAAAAATTTTACAAAAAATAACGCAGATTGCACGGACAGATTGTCGGGGCGCTGGTCGGCATCATTTTCATGCCGAATGCGGGAGCGATTGCCGCCACCATGGCCACGACATGGGCCCGGCCAATGATGGTTTTGCTGTGCCGGGTTGCCATTTTTCTTGCCCTCATTCAGGGCCAATCGAAATACGCGCGCCGCTCCGCTATAGCGCCTAGACTGTTTGTCTGCGCCCCGCGCAGTGCCACGTCACGACTACCGGAGCCCCCCATGAGTCAGCAGATCTTTGTCAATTTACCCGTACGCGACCTGCAAAAGTCGATTGCCTTCTTTACCCAGCTGGGCTTTTCCTTCAATCCGCAATTTACCGACGATACCGCGACCTGCATGATCGTCGGCGAGAACATTTTTGTGATGCTGCTCACTGAAGCCAAGTTCCGCAGCTTCTCGCCCAATGACATCTGCGATGCGCGCAAAGCCACCGAAGTGCTGGTTTGCCTGTCGATGGAAACCCGGGCCCGCGTCGATGAAATGGTCAATGCCGCGGTGCTGGCGGGCGGCAATACCTACAAGCCGCCAATGGACCTGGGCTTTATGTATGGCCATGGCTTCCAGGACCTGGACGGCCATGTCTGGGAACTGGTGTATATGGATATGGCGGCAATGCAGGCGTCGCAGTGAACGCGCCATCGCGCCGGACCAGGACCAAAAAAAAACAGCCCGGGAAAGCAGGAAGCCCGGGCTTGAAATCCACCTGGATCGCGGTGGAGGAGACATCTGGTTGTCAGCGTCCCGGCATCACCCGGGACGCGGTGAGGCAAGGGTGGCGTCAGATCGCCCAGCCGCCGGCGTAGAACGCCGCCAGCACCACCGCGATCGCCACGGTACCGAGATTGAGCTTGCGCCATTCGCCGGCCACGATGCGGCCCACCACCAGGGTGCAGAAGCCGAGCATGATGCCGGTGACGATATTGCAGGTCAGCACGATGAACACGGCGCAGACCAGGCCGGCCAGTGCATCGACCAGGTCGTCCATGTGCAGGCGGCTGACGCTCGACAGCATCAGCAGGCCGACGTACATCAGCGCGGGCGCGGTGGCGTACGACGGCACCAGCGCGGCCAGCGGCGAGAAGAACATCACCGCCACGAACAGCAGGCCCACCACCACCGCGGTCAGGCCGGTCTTGGCGCCGGCGGCGACGCCGACGGTCGACTCGATATAGGCCGCGGCCGGGGCGCCGCCGAACATGCCCGAGAAGATCGAGCTGACCGAGTCCGCGGTCAGCGCGCGCCCGCCGTTGTGGATATGGCCGGCGGCATTGAGCTGCCCGGCCTGCCCGGCGACGGCGCGGATGGTGCCGGTGGCGTCGAACACCGCGGTCATCACCAGCGCCAGCACGCTCGGCAGCACCGCGGCCGTCAGCGCGCCACGTACGTCCATGGCGCCGATCAGCGACTCGTGGCCCGGTGCGCTCAGCGACGGCAGCGCGAACACGCCGGTGAACTTCACCGCCGGATCGAAGGCCAGGCCCAGCGCCGAGATGGCGATGATCACCAGCAGGATCCCGCCCGGCACCTTGCGGCGCTCGAGCCCGAAGATCGCGGCCAGGCCCAGCACCGACATCACCACCGGGAACGAGGTGATCTTGCCCAGCGCCACCGGCAGGCCGGCATGCGTGTTCTTGACCACCAGGCCGACTTCATTCGAGGCGATCAGCAGCAGGAACAGGCCGATGCCGATGCCGGTGCCGTGCGCCACGCCGGCCGGCAGGT
Organism: Cupriavidus neocaledonicus; assembly: GCF_000372525.1. Lineage (GTDB taxonomy): Bacteria > Pseudomonadota > Gammaproteobacteria > Burkholderiales > Burkholderiaceae > Cupriavidus > Cupriavidus neocaledonicus. The sequence goes on along the minus strand of NZ_AQUR01000097.1, from coordinate 102,226 downwards.
TGCGCAGGATCCAGCTGCGCACGCCGGTGACCGAGATCGCGGTGAAGATCAGGCCCATCAGGAACACCGCGCCGAGCGCGACCGCCGGCGACAGGCCCTGCCCCAGCACCAGGCCGAAGGCCATGAACGCGGTCAGCGAGATGGCGCAGCCGATGGCGATCGGCAGCTTGGCCCACAGGCCCATCAGCAGCGAGCCGAAGGCCGTGGTCAGGCACACCGCGACAAAGACCGCGCTGGTGTCGAAGCCGGCCTTGCCCAGCATGCCCGGCACGACAAAGACGGCGTAGACCATCGCCATGAAGGTGGTGACCCCGGCCACCACTTCCTGGCGCTGGGTGCTGCCGCGCGCGGTGATCTCGAAGAAGGCATCGAGCCGGCCTTTGACTTGCGGGACATGGGGGGCTTGGTGGGCTTGCGGGCGTGCGGGATCGGCCTCCGCCGCGGACGACGGATAGGGTTGTTCGATCATGATGAGCTGTCTCCTTGCGGGCGCTGCAACGTCCGTCGTGCGGAACGTCGTCAGGCGGTCTCACGTGTTTCTGGTCTGGGCTGGAGGCGGAATCCTGGCCAACCCCGCTGTTATCGGTGTGCCGCTTGTCGGTGCCTTCTGCGGGCGTGATCCGGGCAAGGCTGAAGGCTAGGTGAGGCGGGGCCGGCCATCATCACCGGCGCTCAATGCGCGGCATGTGCGAGGGAGAATATCGAATGTGACTCCGGATCATCTCAGAGTCGCGGAGCCGCTTCAGGTGGCGTTTGCGGCGGCTGCCATTATCAGGCGATGCATATACGGCCTATAGGGAATGACCCGGATCCCCAGTGGTCGACTTCTCTATACTAGGGATAACCCTGAGTTACGCGAGAACCCGGGCCAAATCCCGGCCTGGTGTGCTTCCCGAGACACCAAAACCAATTTCCAAACCGGAAAGGAAAAATCGCCATGCAAGCACTTGCCGACACCCTCTATCGCCAGTCCGCACAGCCCCGGACTGCCAGCCCCGCTGCCGCCGAGCCCGCGCGCGATGTCGCCTATTACGCCCGCATGGGTGGCGGCCAGTCGCTGGCCGCGCGCGTGCGCGCTTACTTTGCGCAGGGCTGGACGCTGTACGCGGCCAATGCCCGCGAGGCGGCGCCGATCCGCTGGCTGTAACGAGCGCCACCATGGCAAAGGTATGGCGGTAAGGCGGTCCAGCCAAGGTGCCGGCTTCCACGGCGAACTCCGTTCTTCGTGCGCTCGCCGGCAACTGCACGGGCACTTGCCGGATCCGTCGTCAAGGTTGATTGTGAACACTGTCTACATGTACTAGACTCGGAAGCATCGTTCACCCGGCCTTCTCGCAGGAGCCAAGATGACGACTTCCCCCATGCCCGAAACGGATACCGGCCCGCTCCGCCTGCTGGTGGCCACCACCAAGGGCGCCTGGTTCCTGACCAGCGACGCCGCGCGCCGCGACTGGCAGATCGAGGGCCCGACCTTCCTCGGCCATACCATCCACCATATCGTGCAGGACCCGCGCGAGCCGTCGCGCCTGCTGATGGCGGCGCGCACCGGCCACCTCGGCCCGACCGTGTTCCGCTCCACCGACGCCGGCCGCAACTGGACCGAGGCGGCGCGCCCGCCCGCCTTCGCCAAGGTGCCGGAGGGCGAGACCGGCCGCGTCGTCGACCATGTGTTCTGGCTCACTCCCGGCCATGCCAGCGAGCCCGGCACCTGGTACGCCGGCACCTCGCCACAGGGCCTGTTCCGCAGCGCCGACCATGGCGCGACCTGGGAGCCGGTGTCGGGCTTCAACGACCACCCGATGTGGCGCGCCTGGACCGGCGGCGAGCAGGACGGCACCCCCGACGGCCCCAAGCTGCATTCCGTGCTGGTCGATCCGCGCGATGCGCGCCACCTGTATATCGGCATGTCCAGCGGCGGCGTGTTCGAGAGCACCGACGCCGGCGCCGACTGGAAGCCGCTGAACCGCGGCAGCCTTGCCAACTTCCTGCCTGATCCCAATCCGGAATACGGGCAGGACCCGCACTGCGTCCTGCAGCATCCCGCCGATCCCGACATCCTCTACCAGCAGAACCACTGCGGCATCTACCGCATGGACCGCCGCGAAGGGGTGTGGCAGCGCATTGGCGCAGCCATGCCGGCCGACGTAGGGGATATCGGCTTTCCGATCGTTGCCCACCGCCGCGACCCGCGCACGGTGTGGGTGTTCCCGATGGACGGCAGCGATGTCTGGCCGCGCGTCAGCCCGGGCGGCCATCCGGCCGCCTATGTCACGCGCGATGCCGGCGAGACGTGGCAGCGCCTGGACCGCGGCCTGCCGTCCGAACAGGGCTGGTTCACGGTCAAGCGCCAGGCCATGGCAGCCGACGGCCACGAACCGGTGGGGGTGTACTTCGGCACCACCGGCGGCGAACTCTGGGCCAGCGCCGACGAGGGCGAGAGCTGGCGCTGCATCGCGCGCAACCTGCCGCAAATCTACGCGGTGAGCGTGGCGCGCCCCGCCTGATGGTGATTGGCCGATCCGGAGATACCCATGCAGATCCGCATCGCGACGCCGCTCTTCTCCTACACCGGACAGCGCGAATATGTCGAAGCCCATGGCGCCAGCATCGGTGAGCTGCTTGACGACCTCGACCGCCAGTTTCCCGGCATGCGCTTTCGCATTGTCGACGAGCAAGGCAAGCTGCGGCCGTATATCCGCGTGTTCGTCAACCGCACCCAGCTGATGCGGCTGGATGCGCCGCTGCAGGAGACCGACGAAGTGCATATCCTGCAGGCGCTGGCGGGCGGGTAGCGAGCGGGTAGCGGCCGCTTGCATGCCGCTTGCACGCCCATCAACCTAAAGCGTTTCGAGATAGCGCCATGGATAGATGCCGCGGTCATGTCCGTCATTGAAGATCAGCTGGATGCCGTAGCCCATGTCCTGCACCGCAACGATGCGGACCGCTTGGTCGAGCGCCTGCCCGACCGCCGCCCCGGCCGGCCCGCTCCGGCACGCGGCGCAACGGCATGCCTGGCGCAGCCGTGCGTGATCGAGTGACTGGCGCCGTCCATCCGGCCAGTCGATGCGCAACACCCCTTCGGCAGGCGCCAGTTCAAGCCGCGACGGGACCAGCATGCTCACGCCGCATTAAGTGGTGTACCGATCTGCGCCAGCGCAATGCGCACGGCCTTGCGTACCTCCGGATCGGCATCGTGCGCCGCTGCGCTCAGGGCTGCCAGCGCTGCGGGATCCTGCAAGCTCCCGAGCGACAGCGCGGCCTCCTTGCGCAGGTTGCTGATGGCGTGGCCGAGCTGCAGCGCCAGCGGCTGCAGCGCGGCGCGGTCGCGCAGCTTGCCCAGCGCCCTGGCGGCCTGCAGGCGCACCTGCCAGTAGGGGTCTTCCAGTGCGCCGATCAGAGGCTGCACGGCTTCGGCGAACTTCAGTTTTCCCAGCGTCTGCGCGGCTTCTTCGCGTACCTGCCAGGCGTCGTCGCGCAAGGCCGCGAGCAAGGCCTCGCACGCTGCCGGATCGGCGGCCAGGCCGAGCGCGCCGGCGGCGGCGCGCCGCACTTCGGCGTCGGTGTCGCCGGTGGCGGCCCGGGCCAGCGCAGGCAGGGCTTCGCTGCGCCTGAGCCAGCCCAGCACGGCCACGGCTTCGCGCCGCACCGGCGCGGCGGTGTCGGACAGGGCCGCCATGGCCGCATCGAACCCGGCCGCATGGCGCAGTTCGCGCAGGCCGCGCCAGGCGCAGGCCCGCACAAAGGGGTCGGCGTGCGTGACCCAGGGCAGCAGGGCGGCGCCGGAAGCCGGGTCTTTCAGTTCTGACAGCGCTTGCGCAGCGGCTTGCGCGACCTCGCGGACCGGATCGGCCAGGGTCGTGGCCAGGGCCTGCACCACCGCATGCCGCTCCCAGCTGGCCAGCGTGCGCGCGGCCTCGGCGCGCACGGCCTGCGCCGGGTCGGATTGCAGCCGTTGCAGCAGCAGCGGCACGCCGTCTTCGTCTTCCAGGTCGGCCAGTTGCAGCACCGCCACGCGGCGCACGGCGGGGTCGGGGTCGGAGAGGCGCAGCGCCAGTACGGCGATGGCGGGATCGGGTTCCGACAGGGAACGGTCAGGCAAGACGCAAGCGTGTGACATGGATTTCAGCCGGGTCGATATGGGAGTCAGGCGCCAGACGCGAGTGCGCCGGCGTCGGCGTGGTGATGCAGCAGGCCGCGGCAGCGGCGCTTGAGCCGGATGAAATCGTCATCGGTCATCCGTTCGGCGCGGCGCGGCCGCTCGAAGGGGACGGCGATATCCTCCAGGATGCGTCCGGGCCGCTGAGACATCACCAGCACGCGGTCGGCCAGGAACAGCGCCTCGTCGATGTCATGGGTGACAAAGACCACGGTGGTGCGCATCTGCGTCCAGACGTCGAGCAGCAGCGCCTGCATATGGGCGCGGGTCTGCGCGTCGAGCGCGCCGAAGGGCTCGTCCATCAGCAGCACGCGCGGCCGGTTGATCAGCACGCGCGCGATCTCCACGCGCTGCTGCATGCCGCCGGAGAGCTGGGCGGGATAGCGCTGCGCGAAGCTGCCCAGGCCGACCAGATCCAGCAGGGCCTGCGCCTCGCGTCTGCGCTCGGCGGCGGGCATGCCCCGCATCTTCAGGCCGAAGCCGACGTTGTCGAGCACGCGCTTCCATGGGAACAGCGAGTGCTGCTGGAATACCAGCCCGCGCTCCGGCGCGGGGCCTCGCACCAGCGCCCCGTCGAGCAGGATCTCGCCCGCCGCCGGCCGCAAGTGGCCGGCGATGGCGCCCAGCAGCGTGGACTTGCCGCAGCCCGATGGGCCCAGGATGCAGACGAACTGCCCGGCGGGAATGTCGATGGAAAGCTGTTGGACGGCGGTAAAGCCGGTCTCGCCCTGGCCCAGCGCCACATCCAGGCCGCGCACCTGCAGTTGGCCCGCGCGGATCGGCGGGCTGCTCATGCGCGCTCCTGCTGCAGGCGGGTCCATGGCATCAGCCACGCGCCGGTGCGCTTGATCAGCGCGCTGCTGCCCATGCCGAAGGCGCCGATGAGCAGCATGCCGACCACGATATCCGCATAGTTCTGCAGGTTGTAGGCTTCCCACGTGTAGTAGCCGATGCCGTACTGTCCCGCGATCATCTCGGCAGTGACCAGGCAGAACCAGGACGTGCCCATGCCGATCGCCAGGCCCGTGACGATGCTGGGCAGGGCGGCAGGCAACAGCACTTCGGGGAAGACGGTCCAGCGGCGCGCACCCAGGCTGCGCGCCGTGGCGATCAGCCGCGGATCGGTGCGTTCCACGCCGTGGATGGTATTGAGCAGGATCGGGAACAGCGCCCCGATAAAGGTGATGAAGATCATGCTCAGTTCCGAAGAAGGGAACATCAGGATTGCCAGCGGAATCCACGCCACGCCGGGAATCGGGCGAAGCACCTCAAGCGGCGGTAGCAGCAGGTCTTCCAGCCAGCGCGAGCGGCCGATGGCCATGCCGAGCACGATGCCTGCCGCGGCCGCCGCGCCGAAGCCGGCAAACACGCGGTAGAGGCTGTTGCCCAGGTGCAGCACCAGCTTGGGCGACTGCAACAGCTGCCAGGCCGCCGGCACCACCTCGCTGGGCGCGGGCACGTTGGCGAAGGTAACGAGGCCAAGGTGGGCCCGCTGCGACGAAGCCAGCTGCCACAGCACGATGCAGCTCGCCAGCGCGGCCAGGCGCACCAGCCAGCGCGCCAGCCGGGCGCGTGCCGCGCCGGCCATCGCCGGCGCCACCGGGGGCGGCCCGGCTTCAAGCGTGATTGCGCTCATCGTCGCGCTCCGGGTATCAGTTGCTGGCCACGGCGACGGCCGCGCCGCTGACTGCGGCGAAGTCGCGCACCTTGCCGCCATTGGCCCTGGCCCAGCCGTCGGCGGAGCCCTTGAGCAGGAAGGCGCTGACCTGTCCCTTGCCGTCCTGCACATACCACGCCTTGTTGGCCAGCAGCTTCAGGCCGGTATTGCGGTCATGCACATACACCACGCGCGCCGGCTTGCCCGCCTTCGCCGCCTGCCTGAGCGCGGCGAACGCTGCCGCCGGCGAGGCATAGGCGCGCACCGTGGGCTCGCCCCGCAGCCACAGCTGCGCGGCCAGCCTGGGCTCGGCGATGGGCTTGCCGCTGTCCGCGTCCCGGGCCGCGAGCGGCTGCTTGTCGTAGGACTTCAGGCGCGCCTCATAGTCCAGGCCTTCAAGCCGGAACGCTTCGCGGATGTAGCGGTCGTCGATCACGGCGTCGGCGCTCAGGTCGGCATCGGTACGCTTGAGCAGCTTCAGCGTTTCGATCGAGGTCTGCAGCGCCTGCCGGTACTCCGGCTTCCAGGTGTAGTCGCGGTTCTGCAGGCCGAGCGGGCCATGGAACAGGTAGTCCACCTCGGCGTCGATGCCGGTCACCCTGGCAATCAGTTCGCTGTATTTCTCGGGCTCCGCCGCCATCAGGCGGTCGGCCTCGATGGCGGCGCGCAGATAGGCCACCACGATCTCCGGATACTTGTGCGCATACTCCGCGCTCACCAGCGCGCCGTGGAAGGTGGGCGCCTCGGCCTGGGAGCCGTCATAGATCTTGCGCGCAAAGCCGCGGAACGCGAACAACTCGGGGAACGGCACGAAGTTGGCATGGCCATCCACCTTGTGCGCCTGCAGTGCCGAGCCGCCGACCTCGGGCGACTGCGACACCAGCGTCACGTCCTTGTCCGGGTCCCAGCCCTGGCGCTTTATCGCGCGCAGCAGCATGCCGTGCGCGGTCGAGCCGAACGGCACCGAGATGGTCTTGCCCTTGAGCTCCGCCAGCGACTGGACCGGGGAATCGGCGGGCACCACGATGCCGTTGCCGGTGCCGATCGCGTTGCCTGACAGCGGCGCGATAAACAGGCTCTTCTTGCCGGCCTTCTGGAACGCCGCGGCGTTGAGCGAGCCGGGAAAATCCGCCATCACGCCGAGATCGAGCTTGTCGGCCACCATCTCGTTGGTCAGCGGCGGGCCGGAGGTGAAGTTCTTCCATTGCACGTCGTAGCTGACGTCCTTGTACTTGCCGGTGCGCGGCAGGTATTTGTCGAGCAGCTTCAGTTCGCGGATCAGCAGGCCGCCGGTGGCGCAGTTGATGGTGGTGTCCTGCGTACCGATGGCGACGCGGATGGTTTCGGCGCGGGCAGCGCCGGCCAGGCTGGCGGCGCCCAGCGCCAGCAGCAGCGGGATGCTGGAAAAGGCTTTCATGGGGCTATCTCGGTGGGGCTGTGGTCATGAAGCTTGGCAATCAACGCAACAGGTACGGGATCTCGACCCGTACCGCGCCCGTCGGGCAGTCCTTTTCGCAGGGCATGCAGTACCAGCATTCGTCGAACTGCATATAAGCCTTGCCCTTGGCCAGGTCGATGGCCAGCAGATCCATCGGGCAGACATCGACGCACACGGTGCAGCCCTTGTCGGCGATGCACTTGTCTTCGTCGATGGTCACCGGCGCGCTGGTGCGCTGGGCGATTTCATGCGGGGTGTAGGCCATGGCGAGGTTTCCTTCAGGCGGCAGCGAGGCCGGTGGCCAGTGCGGCGCGGGGTTTGATGTCGGGTTCGGTGCCGGGATGGGCAGCCTGGCCACGGCCAACGCGCAGCCGCTGGTAGGCAGTGGCGTCGTCGCCCGCCACCGGGACGATGTACGGTTCGATCGCGCGCTTGTGGCTGACCATGCGTCCGGCGCCGTCCTTGCTCAGGTGTGTATGGCAGAACCAGTCCGCGTCATTGCGCTGCGGATAGTCGACGCGATGGTGGTAGAGGCCCCATCGGCTCTCGGTGCGGAACAGCGAGGCGCGCGCCGCCATTTCGGCGCAGTCGCGGATGGCCATGACCTCGACCGCGCGCATCAGCTCATGCGGGTTGGCGGCGCGGATCTGGCCGATGTCTTCGGCGATGGCATCGAAGCGCTGCAGGCCGATTTCCATCTTGCGCGTGACCTTGGGCGGCTGCAGGTAGTCGTTGACCATGCGCCGCAGCTTGTATTCCACCTGCGCGGGCGGCAGGCCGCTGGCGCGGGCCAGCGGTGCCAACACGCGCGCGCGTTCCGCCGCGACCTGCGCCGCATCCGCCTCGGGCAGCTCGCGGCCCGCCACGTAATCGGCGGCATTCTGTCCGGCAAACCAGCCATAAGTGAACGCGCCCAGCATATAGTTGTGTGGCACCGCGGCCATGTCGCCGGCGGCATAGAGGCCCGGCACCGTGGTCTCGGCGCGCTCGTTCACATGCACGCCGGAGGCACTGTGGCCGCTGCAGAAGCCAATCTCGGAGATATGCATCTCCACCATCTGCCGGCGGTAGTCGGTGCCGCGCCCGGCATGGAACTGGCCGCGGCTGGGGCGCTCGTTGGTGTGCAGGATGGTCTCGATGGTCTGGATGGTCTCTTCGGCCAGGTGGTCCAGCTTCAGGAACACGGGACCGTTGCCGCCCTGCAGTTCCTGGTAGAACTCCCACATCATCTGGCCGCTCCAGTAATCGCATTCGATAAAGCGCTCGCCCTTGCCGTTGGCGGTATAGCCGCCCAGCGGACCGGTCACGTAGGCGCAGGCGGGCCCGTTGTAGTCCTTGATCAGCGGATTGATCTGGAAGCACTCCAGGTTGGCCAGCGCCGCGCCCGCGTGATAAGCCATGGCGTAGCCGTCGCCGGCATTGGTGGGGTTTTCGTAGGTTCCCATCAGGTAGCCGGAGGCGGGCAGGCCCAGCCGGCCGGCCGCGCCGCAGCACAGGATCACGGCGCGTGCGCGGATCACGTGGAAGTCCGCGGTGCGGCAGTCGAAGCCCATCACGCCGCTGGCGGCGCCGGACGGGTCGGTCAGCACGCGCGTGGCCACGATGCGGTTGGTGATCTCCACGCGGGCGCGCTTGAGCTGGCGGTACAGCACCTTCTTGACGTTGTGTCCTTCGGGCATCGGCAGTACATATGAGCCCATGTGGTGGACCTTCTTCACGGCATAGTCGCCGGTCTCGTCCTTCTCGAAACGCACGCCCCAGCGGTCCAGCTGCTCGATGGTAGTGAAGCTGTGGCGCGCGTAGGCATAGACGGTGGACTGGTCGACGATGCCGTCGTTGGCCACGGTGATCTCGCGCGTGTACTGTTCGGGCGTGGCGTGGCCGGGGATCACGGCATTGTTGAGGCCGTCCATGCCCATCGAGATGGCGCCGCTGCGCTTGACATGCGCCTTGTCGAGCAGCAGCACGCGCAGCGCCGGGTTGCGTTCCTTGGCCTTGATCGCGGCCATCGGGCCGGCAGTGCCGCCGCCGACGACAACGATGTCGTATTCGTAAGTCACGGTATTCATGCGGAAGGCTTCCCTTTGCTGGCTGGTTTGCGGGGCCGGGCGCGGCCTGCTGTGTGGTTGGCGTTGGTGACGGGCGCTGCCTTGTGCCGGTCTGCGCGCAGCCGGTACTGAAACGCGTCGCCGCGGAAGTAGAGGAACTCGTAGTCGATCGGCGTGCCCTGCGCGTTGTGGGTCAGGCGTTCGATGCGCAGTACCGGCGCGCCTTCCTGGATGCGCAGCGCCTGGGTCAGCTCGTCGTCGGCGAGGATGGCATCGACGCTCAGGTCGGCATGGCCGAGCTTTACGCCACAGTCGTTTTCCAGGATCAGGAAGATGTCGCGCGTGGCGAGGTCGGCATTGAGCAGGCGGCGGCCGACGGCCTCGGGCACCCAGGTCAGTTCCAGCGACACCGGTTCGCGGTTGAGCAGGCGCACGCGCCGGATCTCCACCACCGCATCGCCTTCACGCAGGCGCAGCTGCGCGGCAACGTGGCCGCTGGCAGGCACGCGCTTGAGGCTGCGCACCTGGTTCAGGATCTCGTACCCCATGCCGGACATCGCCTCGGCAAAGCCCTGCAGCGAGGTCACGTTCTGGAAAGCGCGCGGCCTGGAGACAAAGGAGCCCTTGCCGGGGATCTTGAAGATCAGGCCCTCTTTCTGCAGGTCGCCCAGCGCCTGGCGCACGGTGATGCGGCTGGCGCCGAAGCTCGCGCCAAGTTCACTCTCCGACGGCATCTGGTGGTGCGGCGGATAGGTGCCGTCCAGGATGCGGGCGCGCAAGGCGTCCTTGATCTGCGTGTAGAGCGGCAACGGGGTCGGCATGGGTGCCGGCGCTGCCGCGGCGCCGTGGGCGGGCAACGCGTTGGTCCGGAAGGTCATCGGATCGACATAGCGTGTTATGACAAGTTGGGAGTCACTATATGGACCATGCCGTGCCGAAGGAACGAAGCAATCCGGATATGGAACGATGAAATCCGCGCAAGCGGCGCGCGCGCGGCTCAATTCCCACGGGCGCGCGCCGATATCCGGTCATGACACCTGCCGTCCGCCATCCGCCGCGGCCGCAGGCAGACACAACCATGGCGGCAAACACCACGCGCACGGCACGGGAGCAACGCATGAGCAGTTCCATGAGGGACATCGACGAACGGACCAACCTCACCAACAACAACCAGTTCGAACTGCTGCTGTTCCGGCTCGGCGAGGCCGAGCACTCCGGCCAGTCGGAGCTGTTCGGCATCAACGTCTTCAAGGTGCGCGAGATCCTGGTGATGCCGCCGGTGACCACCGTGGTCGGCGCCGACCCGTCGATCCTCGGCATGGCCGATATCCGCGGGCAGGTGATTCCGGTGATCGACCTGCCCCGGCTGGTCGGCTGCAAGCCGCGGGCCGGACTTGGCATCCTGCTGGTGACCGAGTACGCGCGCTCGACCCAGGGCTTTGCGGTCGAGGCGGTCGACGAAATCGTGCGGCTGGAGTGGAACCAGGTGCATTCCGCCGAAGCCAGTGTGCGCACCGGCCATGTGACCAGCATCGCCAAGCTGGACGGCGGCGGCGAGGGTGCAGAGCAAGGCGCGCGGCTGGTGCAGGTGCTGGATGTGGAGCAGATCCTGCGTGATGTGCTGCCCACGCGCCAGCCGGATGTGGATCCGGGCGAGGTCGGACCCCGGCTGCAATTGCGCCCTGGCGCCAGGGTGATTGCGGCGGACGATTCGGCACTGGCGCGCGGGCTGATCGAGCAGGGCCTGAAGGCGCTGGGCGCGCCGGTGGTGATGACCAAGTCCGGCAAGGAGGCCTGGGAACTGCTGGACCGCATCGCGGCCGAGGCCGCCAGCAAGGGCCGCCCGGTCCACGACGACGTGGCGCTGGTGCTGACCGACCTGGAAATGCCCGAGATGGACGGCTTTACGCTGACCCGCAAGATCAAGGCCGACAGCCGGCTGAAGTCATTGCCGGTGGTGATTCACTCATCACTGTCGGGCGAGGCCAGCGAAGAGCACGTGCGCAAGGTGGGGGCCGACGCCTACGTGGCCAAGTTCGTCGCCAAGGAACTGGCCGACACCATCCGCGCGGTGCTGACCCGTTGAGCGCAGTTAAGCGCGCCGTTAAGCGCGCCGTTGAGCGTGCCGTTGAGCGTGCCGTTGAGCGCGCCGTTGAACGACGTTAGGCGCGCCGCCACGTGGCCGGGGCAGAAGGCACAAAATGCAAGCGCCCGCAACCATTCCCGTACGCCGCTCGGTTGCCTATAAAACGGGCACTCCAGCGCGTTCCAGCGCGGGCGCGCCGTTCGCGGTTGTCAAGAGGGGAGATATCCACTGTTCCTGTGGATATTTTTTGTGGACAAGTGGAGCCGCCGGTGCACTCCCGGCCGGCATCGCGCGATGCCGGCCGGGAAGCCCCGGCCGCGGCCCGGCGCGGGCTCCGCGCCGCCGCGCTCCCTAGTGCCGCCGCTCCTCGCTCTCCCTGTTCTCGCCGCGCCTGCGTCGTTGCGCTACTTGGGCTGGGCCACCGTGCGCAGGTAGGGCTTCAGCGTCTTGAAGCCCTGCGGGTATTTCTTGCTGGCTTCCTCGTCCGAGACCGAGGTCGGGATGATGACGTCCTCGCCCGGCTTCCAGTTCACCGGCGTGGCCACGGTGTGCTTGGCGTTGAGCTGCAGCGAGTCCAGCAGCCGCAGCACCTCGTCGAAATTGCGCCCGGCGCTCATCGGGTACACCAGCATCGCCTTCACCTTCTTGTCCGGGCCGATGATGAACACCGAGCGGATGGTGGCGTTGTCCACCGCGGTGCGCGGGCCGCTGCCGCTGGCCTCGGGGTGGATCATGTCGTAGAGCTTGGCCACCTTCAGCTCGGCATCGCCGATCATCGGGTAGTTGACGGTACAGCCCTGCGTTTCCTCGATGTCCTTGACCCAGCGCTGGTGGTCGCCGACCGGATCGATGCTCAGTCCGATGATCTTGGTATTGCGCTTGTCGAACTCGGGCTTGAGCCGGGCCATGTAGCCCAGCTCGGTGGTGCACACCGGCGTGAAGTCCTTGGGATGCGAGAACAGGATGGCCCAGCCGTCGCCGATCCACTCATGGAAGCTGATCTGGCCTTCCGTGGTGTCGGCGGTGAAATCAGGGGCTTGCTCGCCCAGTCGAATCGCCATGGTTGCGCTCCTTGCAGTTGGCTTGGTTTGGAATCGCGCGTTGCCGCGCACGCTTGCCCGCTATCCCGCCTATCGCTCTATCCCGCCATCGCCCGTCCGCCGCTAGCGGAACACCAGCACCGGGATCGTGCTGTGGGTCAGCACCTTGTGTGTCTCGCTGCCGATCAGCAGGGCCTGCAGCCCGCGCTTGCCATGCGACGACATCACGATCAGGTCGCACTCGCGCTGCTGCGCGCACTCGATGATGGCCTGCCAGGGATGGTCGTCGGTGGCGGTGATGGTGTCGCACGGCACGCCGGCCTGCGCCGCGGTGTGGCTGAGCGCGGCCAGGAAGGTATCGGCGTGGCGCGCGGCCTCGGCGGCGAAGTTGCTCTTGGTGTCTTGCAGGCTGGTGAGCCGGTAGGTCAGCACGTGGTACTCGGGAAGCACATGCAGCCCGGTCACACGGGCGCCGATGCGGCTGGCGAATGCCATCGCGCGGCCCACCATGGCGTCGGCGCGCGCGGAGCCGTCGGTCGGTACTAGGAGGTGCCTGTACATGATGAGCCTCCGCTTGCAGAGAGATACCGAGATACCGCGCCAGCGTGGCGCGTCCGCGCACTGGCGGGCGAGCCCATCCAGTATAGGAATTGCGCGGCATAAGGAACAGGACACCAGGGGCCTTCGGAGCGCGGCCGCGAACAAGGTGGTGCCGCGGGCAAGCATTAACATGCTGTTATCATTCGATTCACCTGCACCCCCGCACCGATGGAAGGGACCGACGCATGATTGCGCTGCGCGAAGCTTGGCTGGCCGGATTGTTCCGCCGCGGCAACTGGCTGCCGAACCTGGTGTCGGGCGTGATCGTGGGGGTGGTGGCGCTGCCGCTGGCGATGGCCTTCGCGATTGCCTCCGGCGCCAAGCCGGAGCAGGGCCTGTACACGGCCATCGTCGCCGGGCTGGCGGTGTCGCTGTTCGGCGGCAGCCGGCTGCAGATCGCCGGGCCCACCGGCGCCTTTATCGTGGTGCTATCCGCGGTGACGGCGCGCCACGGCATCGACGGCCTGCAGATCGCCACGCTGATGGCGGGCCTGATCCTGGTGGCGATGGGGCTGACGCGGCTAGGCAGCGTGATCCGCTACATTCCGGCGCCGGTGATCGTCGGCTTTACCGCGGGCATCGGCGTGATCATCTTTGTCGGCCAGTGGCGCGATTTCTTCGGGCTGCCGCCGGTGGCCGGCGCGCATTTCCACGAAAAGCTCTGGCACCTGCTGCTGGCGCTGCCGCAATGGCACCCCGCCACCACCGCGCTGGCGCTGGGCAGCCTGGCGCTGGTGGTGGGCGCGCCGCGGCTGCGCTGGCTGCGACGCGTGCCGGGGCCGCTGGTGGCGCTGGTGGCCGCGACCGCGGCGCAGGCGCTGTTCCGCTTCGATGGCGTCGCCACCATCGGCACCGCCTTCGGCGGCCTGCCGCGCGGACTGCCGGTGCCGGCGTGGCCGGACATCACGCTGGCGCGCGTGCTGGAACTGGCCGGGCCCGCCTTTACCATCGCCATGCTGGGCGCGATCGAGTCCTTGCTGTCCGCGGTGGTGGCCGACGGCATGGCCGGCACCCGGCATGATTCCAACCAGGAGCTGGTCGGACAGGGCATCGCCAATGTGCTGGCGCCACTGTTCGGCGGGTTTGCCGCCACCGGCGCGATCGCGCGCACCGCCACCAATATCCGCAACGGCGGCAACAGCCCGCTGGCCGGCGTGGTGCATGCGCTCACGCTGGTGCTGGTGCTGCTGTTCCTGGCGCCGCTCGCGGCCAGCGTGCCGCTGGCCGCGCTGGCCGCGATCCTGTTCGTGGTGGCCTACAACATGAGCGAAATGCGCCAGTTCGCGCGCATGGTGCGGCGCGCGCCGCGCGCCGATGTCGCGATCCTGCTGATCACCTTTACGCTGACGGTGCTGACCGACCTAGTGGTGGCGGTCAATATCGGCGTGATCCTGGCCATGCTGCAGTTCCTGCGGCGCATGTCGGCATCGGTGGAGGTGGCCCCCCAGGCCGCCGAGGCGGTGGAGCGCGAACTGGGCGATGCCGGCACCGGCGCGGCGGCGCCGGTGCCGCCGGGCGTGCTGGTCTATGTCATCGACGGTCCGTTCTTCTTCGGCGCGGTCGAAGCGTGCGAGCGTGCCCTGGTGCAGACCCATACCGAGCCGCGCGTGCTGCTGATCCGCCTGGGCCGCGTGCCCTTCATGGACATGACCGGGCTGCAGACGCTCGAGGCGGTGATCGTCACGCTGCAGAAGCGCGGCGTCGCGGTGGTGCTGGCCGAAGCCAACGCAAGGGTCAGGGAAAAGCTGGCGCGCGCCGGCGTGCTGGCGGCGCTGGGCGAGGGCAACTACGCCGAGTCGCTGGCGCAGGCGGCGCAGCGCTGCGCCGTGCTGGCGGGAGAGGGGCAAGGCGAGGCCAACGCCCCGCGCTGAACTTACTTCTTCTGGCGCGTGCTGCCCGCCGGCTTGGGCTTGGTGGCGTAATCCACGCCATGCTGCGCCAGGTAATCGCGGATCAGCTGGCGCACCACCTGCGACGGCGTCAGGTCCTGCGCGGCGCACAGCGTTTCGAAGGCCTTTTTCTTGACCGGGTCGATCAGGATGGTCAGGCGGGCGGTCTTGGATTCCATGAGGATGGCGGCGGTCCGGGCCGTGATGGCGGCGGCGATGGGATGGGCATTATATACAGGGCTGCCGTGTGGTCTGGAGGGTTTCGCTACACCGGCGGTTTGCGCCCATCTCCCGCCTGCGGGAGAGGGGCGGGGGTGAGGGCGGGCGTGTGGCACGCACGAGGCGTTCGAACTTCGTGGAAGCTCCGGCCCTCACCCCAACCCTCTCCCGCCAGCGGGAGAGGGGGTACACAGGCGGTATTGGAACAGCCTGTCGTACCTTGCCTTGCGGTGCCTGTTGCCAGCCCTATTCCGCCATCCGCAGGTCCGCGATCACCGCCGCCAGGAAGCGCGCGGCTTCCCCGCCCGTGACCACGCGGTGGTCGAAGGTCAGGCTCAGCGGCATCACCCGGTGCACCGCGGGCGCGCCGCCGGCCGCGACCACTTCGTCGCGCACGCGTCCGGCGCCAAGGATTGCCACGGTGGGCGGCACCACGATGGGCGCGGCATAGCGCCCGGCGATCATGCCGAAGTTGGACAGCGTGATGGTGTTGCCGCGCATTTCCTCGGGGGCGATGGTGCGCGCGCGGATATCGGCGCGCATGCGGTCGAGGCCATGGCGCAGGTCGGCGGCGTCGCGGATGCCGACATCGCGCAGCACCGGCACGAACAGGCCCTCGGGCAGGTCCGCGGCAATGCCGACGTCGATCTTCTTCAACACGTGGCGGCGCCCGGTCTGTCCTTCATACCAGGCGTTGAGCCCGGGCTCGGCGCGGCAGCCGGCCACCAGCGCGCGGACCAACCGGATGGTGACGTCGGCGCCGGCGTGCCAGGCATGGATGTCGGCGTCGTCCATCACGGTGGCGGCGGCCACTTCCGCCTGCGCGCGCGCCATGTTCTGCGCCATCGCGCGGCGCACGCCGCGCAGTTCCTCGGGCGCGCCAAGCTCGGCCAGCGTGCTGGCGACGCGTTCCACGTCGGCGGCGGTGACCACCCCTTCCGGCCCCGAGGCGGTGGCCATCGCCAAGTCCACGCCGAGCCGGCGCGCGAGCGCGCGCACCGCGGGCGTGGCCTTGACGCGCGCGGCCATGCCCGCCGCGGGTGCCGCGGTGCCCGGCGGCGCCGCTTCGCTGACCACATGCGTGCCGACCTGCACCGAACCGACCACGGTGCCGGCGTCGGCATCGTCGCCGGCGCCCTCGAAGGCGACCAGCGGCGCCCCCAGGTGCACGATGTCGCCCGGCTGCGCGAACAGCTTGCCGATGGTGCCGGCATACGGCGACGGGATCTCGACGATCGCCTTGGCGGTCTCCACCGACAGCAGCGGCTGGTCCGCGGCGACGGTGTCGCCGGACTTGACATGCCACGTCACGATCTCGGCCTCCTGCAGGCCTTCGCCCAGGTCGGGCAGCTTGAAGACTCTCATCGGTCCTCCTTGGCAGGCTTGAACGTTGCGCGCACTGGCCGGCGTCTATGCCGCCAGCGCCCGGCGCGCGGCATCGACGATGCGCGCCACGCCGGGCAGGTAGGTGTATTCGAGCCGCGCCAGCGGCACCACGGTATCGAAGCCGGTCACGCGCTGCACCGGCGCGGCCAGCGAGTACAGCCCGGCATCGGCCAGCTGCGCCGCGATCTCGGCGCCGAAGCCGGCGGTGCGCGGCGCCTCGTGCACGATTACGCAGCGGCCAGTGCGCGTGACCGCGTCGAGGATGGTCTGCATGTCGAGCGGCTTGAGCGTGGCCACGTCGATGACGGTCGCGGAGACGCCTTCCGCGGCCAGCGCGTCGGCGGCGGCCAGCGTCTCCTGCACCATCGCGCCCCAGCTCACCAGCGTGAGGTCGCTGCCTTCGCGCAAGGTGAAGCAGGTATCGAGCGGCAGCGCCGCGCCGTCGTCGGCCACTTCCTGGCGGAACAGCCGGTACAGCCGCGTGGGCTCGAGGAAGATCACCGGGTCGGGATCGGCGATCGCCGCCAGCAGCAGCCCGTAGGCGCGCGCCGGCGACGACGGCACCACCACGCGGATGCCCGGCATATGCGCGAACATCGCTTCCGGGCTTTCGGAATGGTGCTCGGGCGCGTGGATGCCCGCGCCGCACGGCGAGCGCACCACCAGCGGGCAGGCGAGGCGCCCGCGCGTGCGGTGCCGCATGCGCCCGGCGTGGTTGATGATGTGGTCGACCGCGGGGTAGATGAAGCCGGTGAACTGGATCTCGGCCACGGGTTTCAGCCCCATCGCCGCCATGCCGATCGCCGCGCCGACGATGCCGCCTTCGGCCAGCGGCGTATCCATGACGCGCGCGGCGCCGAAGCGCGCCTGCAGGCCCACGGTGGCGCGGAACACGCCGCCGTTGACGCCGATGTCCTCGCCCAGCAGCAGCACATCGGGATCGTGTTCCAGCGCATGGGCCAGCGCCAGGTTGACTGCTTCGACCAGATTGATTTCCGCCATGGTTCGCTCGCTGTGGGCCGGGTCGATGGAGGAGTGCGCGTGCCGTGCCGGCAGCACCGGCGCTTGCGGCTAGCCGTGCTGCCCCGGGAAACGCCGCGCGATCTCCAGCTGCGCCTGCAGTTCGGCCGGCATGGCCGCGTACAGGCAGTCGAACATCGCCGCCGGGTCCGGCGGCGGCATCGCCAGGTAGGCCTCGACCGCCTGCGCCACCTGCTGCGAACACGCCCTGACCAGCGCTTCTTCGCGCGCCGCGTCCCAGGCATGCAGGGCCAGCAGGTGGGTGCGCAGCCGCAACAGCGGCTCGTGCTGCCAGTGCGCCTTGACGCTGGCCTCGTCGCGGTAGCGCGAGGCATCGTCGGCGGTGGTGTGGTCGCCCAGCCGGTAGGTGATGGCCTCGATCAGCGCGGGGCCGCCGCCGTCGCGCGCGCGCGCGACCGCTTCGCCGACGCGGTGGCGCACCGCGACCACGTCGTTGCCGTCGACCTGCTCGCCCGGGATGCCCGCGGCAATGGCCTTCTGCGCCAGCGTCTGCGCCGCGGTCTGGCCGCTGCGCGGCATCGAGATCGCCCACTGGTTGTTGTTGATCACGATCACCAGCGGCGCGCGCCACGCGCCGGCCATGTTCATGCCTTCATAGAAGTCGCCCTTGGAGGTGCCGCCGTCGCCCAGCAGGCAGACCGCCACGCGCGGCTCGCCGCGCAGCTGGAACGCGTAGGCCGCGCCGGCCGCGTGGCACACCTGCGTGCCGATCGGCACGCAGTTGGCAAAGTCATGCGGCGCCGCGCCAAAGCCGCTGCCGCGCTCGTCGCCACCCCAGTACAGCAGGCTCTCGGTCATCGTGACGCCGCGCACAAACTGCGCCGCATGGTCGCGGTAAGAGGGCACCAGCACGTCTTCCGGCCGCATGGCGTAGGCCACGCCCACGCCGATGGCCTCCTGGCCCAGCGCCGAGGCGAACGTGCCGATCTTGCCGGTGCGCTGCAGCGCGATCGCCTTCAGGTCGAACTGGCGCGTCAGCACCATCGCCTGGTACAGCGGTACCAGCGCGTCAGGGTCGCTGCCGAACGGGGGAAGGGGAACAGTGGTGGGGGTGGTGTCGCCCGGTGGGGCAAGGTAGCGGGTATAGCCGATCTCAAAGCGCGCAACCGTGGACATGGCAGGTCTCTCGATGCGGTTGTCTCGACAGGATCCGCGCGGAACGGAGCGAGGATCTTCGCAGCCCTCCGCGGCAATGATCGCGTTGTGATCCCTGCCGTGCTTTTTGGGCGCGGGGGACTTGAGCTTGAGTGTAGGGCATTTGCGCGGCCGCCGCCGCGCGAAATTGTCTTGCTGCGCACAATGCGGCAGCGCGCGCGCGGGCCGCCGCTCAGCCGTCCAGGTGCGGCTGCATCAGCGCGCGGAACCACTCCAGGAACACCGCGAGCCGCTGCGAGCGCTGGCGTCGGTGCGGGTAGAGCAGCGCCACCGGCATGCTGGGCGGGCGCCAGTCGGGCATGACTTCCAGCAACTGTCCGCTGTCGAGCAGGTGCTGCACGTCGAAGCGGGGAATCTGGATCAGGCCCAGCCCGGCCAGGCAGCAGGCGATGTAGCTTTCGGCATTGTTGACGGAGACGCGCGTTGCCACCTCGGCCTCGTGCACGCTGCCCTCGCCATCCAGGAATTCCCATGGCAAGTCCCGGCCGGTGCGGGGGCTGGCGTAGCCTACCGCGAGATGGCCGCGGCGCAGTTCGGTCGGATCGCGGGGCTCGCCGTGTTCGCGCAGATAGGCGGGGCTGGCGCAGTTGACCAGCGCGATCCGGCCCAGCGGCCGCACCACCAGGCTGCTGTCGGCCAGCACGCCGAAGCGCACCGCGCAATCGACGCCCTCCTGCACCAGGTCGATGGCGCGGTCGCTGGAACCGAGCGACAGCTGCAAGCGCGGATGGCGCCGCAGCAGTGCGGGCAGCGCCGGCGCCACCAGCCGGCGCGCGATGCGGCTCGGCATATCGACATTCAGGCGGCCGCTGGCCTGGCGCTGGCCGGCCTGGAACAGCTGGTCGATATCCTCGACCTCGGCCAGCAGCGGGCGCAGCCGCTCCAGCAATTGCGCGCCATCGGCGCTCAGCCGCACCTGCCGCGTGGTCCGGTGCAGCAGGCGCGTGCCCACCTGGGCCTCCAGGTCCTGCACCGCCGCCGACACCGACGCGCGCGGCAGCCCCAGCGCATGCGCTGCCTTGATGAAGCTGCCCATCTCGGCCACCTGCAGGAAAACGCGGTACTGGTCGAATCTGTCCATACGCCTGTGCTCGTTGATGGCGCAAGCATACCTGCAATGCGTGCGCGCACCAGAGCGGCGCGGCGGCTTATTTGGTCGTGTAGCCGCCGTTGATCAGCATGGTCTGGCCGGTGATCCACCAGCCGTCGCTGACCAGATGGCGGATAAAGGGCACCACATCCTCGATATGCGTCAGTCCCGTCGGCGAGAACGGCGACAGCGCGGCCGCGCTCTTGTGATAGGCCACGGCATCGTCGCCTTCCTGGCCGTAGAAGAACGGCGTATCCATCGGGCCGGGTCCTACCGCGGTTACCGAGATGCCGCGCGCCCCGAACTCCTTGGCCGCGGCGCGGGTAAAGTGTTCGACCGGCGCCTTGGTGCCGGCATAGGCGGCATAGAAAGGCGTGAACGCGCCCAGCAGCGAGGTCACCAGCGTCACGATCTTGCCGTGGTCGTTGACGTGGCGGCCGGCTTCCTTCAGGAAAAAGAAGGCGCTCTTGGCGTTGACGGCCGACATCTCGTCGTACTCGGCCTCGCTGATCTCGGCGAACGGTTTCTTCAGCACCTTGCCCACCGTGTTGATGGCGATATCGGGGCGGCCCACCGCGGCCACGGCGTCGGCAAACAACCGCTCGACCGCGCCCGCGCTGGTCAGGTCAGCCTGCAGCGCCACCGCCTCGGCGCCGCTTGCCCGGATCGCCCGGACCGTGGCATCGGCGTCGGCGCGCGAGGCCGCGCCGTGGTAGTGGATGGCGATGGCGCGCGCGCCCTGGGCGGCCAGGTCGCGCGCGATCAGCCCGCCCAGGTTCTTGGCGCCGCCGGCGATCAGCGCAACCTTGCCGCGGATGGAATGGTCAGCCATGAAACTCTCCTGTGGATGCGTCGAAGGAGGCTTCAGCTTAGGCGGGCGGGACTGCGGAATAAATCGGCGGCGCCTGGATAGATCATCCAGAAAACCAGAACAATGCGCGCAGGGGGCTCAGCGCTGGTACGGCGGCGGCACGAAGCCGGCGAAGCGCTGCTGCGTCACCGCCTTGAACTCGGCGGACTGGTAGGCCTCGCGGATGTCCCTGACGAAGGGCTTGTTCAGGTCGGCGGTCTTCACCGCGACCAGGTTCATGTAGTAGTCCGGAATCTTCTCCAGCGCAAGTGCCGAGGTCAGCTTCAGTCCCGAGGCCAGCGCATAGTTGCCGTTGACGAAGGCATAGTCGACATCGTCGAGCGAGCGCGGCAGCTGCGCGGCTTCGAGCTGGACCAGCTTGAGCTTGTGCGGGTTGGTGTCGATATCGCGTTCGCTGGCGCGGATCGGGTCGGTGCCGGGCTTGAGCGTGACCCAGCCGATCTGCTGCAGGATGGCGATGGCGCGCGCCAGGTTGGTCGGGTCGTTCGGCAGCGACACGGTGTTGCCCGCCTTCACCTCGGCCAGCGCCTTGTGCTTGCGGCTGTAGATGCCGATCGGCGCGGTCGGTACCTGAATCACGTCGCTCAGCGCCAGCTTGCGGTCGGCCGAGAATTTCTTCAGGTAGGCCACGTGCTGGAAGGCATTGGCGTCGATGGCGCCGTCGGCCAGCGCCAGGTTGGGCTGCACGTAGTCGCTGAACTCGACGATGGTGACCTTGTAGCCGCGCTGTTCCAGCACCGGCTTGACGCCATAACGGATCTGGTCGGCATACGGGCCGGCGGTGGCGCCGAAGCGGATTTCCTTCTTGTCCGGATCGGCCGCGCCGGCGCCTTGCACCACGCCCAGCGCCAGCACGGCTGCCGCCAGTCGCGCGGCCAGGCCGAATTTCCCGTATTGCATCGGATGCTCCCCTTTGATGTGGTGGTCTGCTCGCGGCGTCGCGCCGTGGCATCGGGCCATTGTATGGAAAAGCAGCCAATGGACGAACGAGCGATTCCGCATGGCGATATGCCGGCACGGAATAAGGACCTACGCTGTAGGCAGGCGTCACCCGTTCGAAAAGCCATGGGAGTTGCCATGCCTGAACAACTGACCAAGCATCCCGACGTCACGATCCAGGTGCTGCGCAGCGCCGGCGCCCGCTGCGGCGCGGGCGAGACCCAGGCCATCCTGCGCAGTTGCCCGCCGGAGCGTTTCTGCAAGCTGCCGGGCGGCGAGGTGTGCGTGTATGGCCTGGATGGCGCCCCGGCGATGACGCAGTTCACCGCCGCCGACTGGCAGTCGCTCGCGCCGCTGGCGCGGGGCAGCGCCGATGGTGCTGGCGCGGGCGCGGGCAGTGGCATGGCGGTGGCGATCTTCGCTGCCGGGTTGGTGGCCGGTGCACTGGCCGCCGCAGTGCTGGCGCGCTGGCGGCGCGGCCGGCGCCGCGGCTAGCCGTGGCTGGCGTGGGTTTTCGCTGGCATGGTGTTTGCGGCGATTACCCGGCCATGACACCGCTGCCGACCGCTTCCGACCACTTCCGCCTGCTTGAGAACGGCGAGGAGTATTTTCCGTGCGTGTTCGACGCCATTGCGCGCGCGCGCGAAAGCGTACTGCTGGAAACTTTTATCCTGTTTGAAGACGAGGTAGGCCACAAATTGCACGCGGCACTGCTGGCTGCCGCGCGCCGCGGCGTGCGCGTGGCCGTGACGGTGGATGGCTTCGGCTCGCATGACCTGTCGCCCGCCTTTATTGCCGGGCTGGTCGACGCGGGCGTGCAGTTCTGCACATTTGCGCCGCGGCCGCGGCTGTTCGGCGTGCGCACGCATATCTTCCGGCGCATGCACCGCAAGCTGATCGCGGTCGATGCCGAGGTCGCGTTCGTCGGTGGCCTCAACTTCTCGGCCCAGCACCTGTACCAGTTCGGGCCGCTGGCCAAGCAGGACTATGCGGTGGAAATCCGCGGGCCGTTCGCGCGCCAGGTGCACGACTTCCTGGTGCGCGCGATGCCCGGCGCGTGTCCGCCGCTCCCTTTGCCGGCGCCCGTGGCCGAACGCGAGGGGACCGCTCCGCGCACGCCTGCCGCACGCGCGTGCCTGGTCACGCGCGACAACCACCGCCACCGCAACGACATCGAGTTTGCCTACCTGGACGCGATCCGCGCGGCGCGGCGCGACGTCATCATCGCCAACGCATACTTCCTGCCGGGCTACCGGCTGCTGCATGCGCTGTGCGAGGCCGCCGCGCGCGGCGTGCGGGTGCGGCTGCTGCTGCAGGGCAAGCCCGACATGCCGTGGGTGGCGCGCGCGGGCGGGCTGCTCTACGCCCATCTGCAGGACGCCGGCGTGCAGATCCTCGAATATGTCGAGCGTCCCTTCCACGGCAAGGTCGCGGTGGTGGACGACAACTGGGCCACGGTCGGCTCCAGCAACCTCGACCCGCTGAGCCTGTCGCTGAACCTCGAGGCCAATCTCGTGATCCGCAATGAAGCCTTCGCGCGCCACCTGCGTGGCCGGCTCGAAGCGCTGATCGGCGCGCGCTGCCGCGCGGTGCCGCCCGGGCAGAAGTCGCCGCGCAGCCGCCTCGATGCGCTGGGCGCGACGCTGATGTTCCACTTCCTGCGCCGTTTCCCGGCGTGGGCGGGCTGGCTGCCGGCACATGCGCCGCGACTGGTGCAGCCGATGCCGGGCGGGCGGCGCAACGCGCGGCGCGTGGTGGTGCTGCGCGGAGGTGCGGAATGACGGGCGCCGAGGCGTTGTCCGCCATCCGCCAGCATGCGCACTGGCCGGCCTGGCGCCGTGCCATCGGCATCCTCTTCATTGCCGCGGTGCTGGCGCTGATTGCGCGCAAGCTCGGCACTATCGACTGGGACGCGGTGCTGGCCGCGCTGCGCGGCTTCAACGCGCGCACGCTGCTGCCGGCAGCCGGTTTCGTCGCCCTGTGCGGGCTGCTGTACAGCCAGTTCGACGTGCTGGGCTGCCGCTATGCCGGGCACCCGTTGCCGCTGCGCCGGGTGATGGCGATCTCCTATGTCAGCTACACGCTCAGCCTCAACCTCGGCGCCACGCTGGGTGGCGCGGGCGTGCGCTACCGGCTGTATTCGCGCGCGGGCTTGAGCGCGCCGCAGGTCTGGAGCCTGTTCGTGGTGGTGGTCACGACCAATTGGCTCGGCTATGCCGTGCTGGCGGGCACCATCCTCGCCGGCGAACTGGTGGTGCTGCCGCCCGAGTGGGGCCTGCCCGCGGCGCTGACGCGGATGCTGGGCATGCTGATGCTGGCAATCCCGGCCGCTTACGTGGCCGCGTGCGCGCTCTGGCACGGCCGCCACCGCACCGTGCGCGACCATGACGTCTATATGCCCACGGTGCGCTTCGCGGCGTTGCAATGCGCGCTGTCGGCGGCCCACTGGATGGCGATGGGCGCGATCCTGTACGCGCTGCTGCATACGCATGCGACGTACTTCACCGTGCTGGGCGTGCTGCTGGCATCGGGGCTGGCGGGCGTGGTGGTGCGCATCCCGGGCGGACTCGGCGTGATCGAGACCGTGTTCCTGACGATGCTGGGCGACCAGGTGCCGCACGGGCTGCTGCTCGCAGCGCTGATCGCTTATCGGTCGCTTTACTACCTGATTCCGCTGATGATCGGCTCGGTGAGCTATTTCGTGCTGGAGGCGCGTGGCAAGCATGGAGGGTAGGTGTGCGCGGGCGTGAACTGCCGGCGCCTGCCCTCTCACCCGGCCCCTCTCGCGCAAGCGGGAGAGGGGCGCAAACCGGGCGGGGTCAGGCGGCCGCCAGCGCGCGATCCAGGTCCTCGATCAGGTCGTCGATGTGCTCGATGCCGATCGACAGCCGCACCATGTCTTCGCTGACACCGGCCGCCTGCAGCTCGGCGGCGTTGAGCTGGCGGTGCGTGGTCGATGCCGGGTGGGTGGCCAGCGACTTGGCATCGCCGATATTGACCAGCCGCGTAAACAGCTGCAGCGCATCGAGGAAGCGCGCGCCGCCTTCGCGGCCGCCCTGCTTCAGGCCGAACGACAGGATGCCGGGGCCGCGGCCGCCCAGGTATTGCTGCACCAGGGCGTGGTCGGCATGGTCGGGCAAGCCGGCAAAATTGACCCATGCCACCTTGGCGTGCTGCTCCAGGTGGCGCGCGATTGCCAGCGCGTTGTCGGTGATGCGGTCCAGCCGCAGCGCCAGCGTCTCGATGCCCTGCAGGATCAGGAAGGCGTTGAAGGGTGACAGCGCCGCGCCAGTATTGCGCAGCGGCACCACGCGCGCGCGGCCGATATAGGCGGCCGGTCCCAGCGCTTCGGTATAGACCACGCCGTGGTACGACACGTCCGGCTCGTTCAGGCGGCGGAAGCGCTCCTTGTGCTGCGCCCACGGGAACTTGCCGCTGTCGACGATGGCGCCGCCGACGCTGTTGCCGTGGCCGCCCAGGTACTTCGTCAGCGAATGCACGACGATATCCGCGCCATGCTCGAACGGCCGGCACAGGTAGGGCGACGGCACCGTGTTGTCGACGATCAGCGGCACGCCGTGGTTGTGCGCCACGCGCGCGATCGCGGCGATATCGACCACGTTGCCTAGCGGGTTGCCCACCGACTCGACGAACACGGCCTTGGTGCGCGCATCGATCAGGTCGCCGAAGCTGGACGGATTGCGGCCGTCGGCAAAGCGGGTCTCGATGCCCGACTGCGGCAGCGTATGCGCCAGCAGGTTGTAGGTGCCGCCGTAGAGCTGGCTGGACGAGACGATGTTGTCGCCGGCCTCGGCAATGGTCTGGATCGCATAGGTGATCGCCGCCATGCCCGACGCCAGCGCCAGCGCGCCGACGCCGCCCTCGAGCGCGGCCAGGCGCTGCTCGAGCACGTCGTTGGTCGGGTTCATGATGCGGCTGTAGATGTTGCCGGCCACCTTCAGGTCGAACAGGTCGGCGCCGTGCTGGGCGTTGTCGAAGGCGTAGGCCACGGTCTGGTAGATAGGCACGGCCACCGCGCGCGTGGTGGGATCTGGCGAGTAGCCGCCATGGACGGCCAGGGTTTCGAGTCTCATCTTCTTCTCTCTTCTTCTCGCTGTTGGTTGCCGGACCGGCGCACGGGGGCAGTGCCTGCCCTGGCGCCGGGCATGCCGAGCAGTGCGCCGCACGGGCGCACCAGGCCGTGCGATGGTACCAGCCGGCCCGCGCACGCTCCTGCGGCGTGGCTGCTATGGTTGCCGACGGCGCTCGCGCGAGGCAAGGAAACTTATTGCATTTGGATATGCGCGGCGCCGCGGCGCAGCGGTCATGCCCCGGCCGCGAGCGGCGGTTCGAGCTGCTGCCAGCGCAAGTTCTCCGGCCGGCGCAGCCCCAGGTGCTCGCGCAGCGTGGTGCCCGTATAGCGCTCGCGGAACAGCCCGCGCCGGCGCAGCTCCGGCAGCACCAGTTCGATGAAATCATCGAGCCCGCCCGGCAGCCAGGGCGGCATGACATTGAAGCCATCGGCGGCCTCGCCCTCGAACCACGCCTGCAGCTGGTCGGCGATGGACTGCGGTGTGCCGTGGATCGACCAGTGGCCGCGCGCGGTGGCCACGCGCAGGCACAGTTGGCGGATGGTGAGCCCCTCGCGCCGGGCCAGGCCGGTAACCAGCTGGAAGCGGCTCTTGGCGCCGTTCGGTTCGGCCAGGTTGTCGGGCAGCGGGCCGTCCAGCGGATAGCCGCTCAGGTCGATCCCGCCCAGGTGCTGCGACAGCAGGGCCAGCCCCACCGACGGATGGATCAGGTTTTGCAGCGCCTCGAATTTTTCGTGCGCCTCAGCCTCGCTGCGGCCCACCACCGGGAACACGCCCGGCAGGATCTTGAGCTGGTCGGGCGTGCGG
Organism: Cupriavidus neocaledonicus; assembly: GCF_000372525.1. Lineage (GTDB taxonomy): Bacteria > Pseudomonadota > Gammaproteobacteria > Burkholderiales > Burkholderiaceae > Cupriavidus > Cupriavidus neocaledonicus. The sequence goes on along the minus strand of NZ_AQUR01000097.1, from coordinate 75,713 downwards.
CCATAGCGCGCGAGCCGCGCTTTCAGGCCGCGATAGAAGGCCTGCGCATCCGCCAGCGACTGCTGCGCGGTGAAGATGACCTCGGCGGTGCGTGCGGCCAGCGCCTGCCCGGCCTCGGACGAGCCGGCCTGCACGATCACCGGATGGCCCTGCGGCGGGCGCGCGACGTTGAGCGGCCCGCGCACCTGGAAGTGCGCGCCGCGATGGTCCAGCGTGTGCAGCTTGTCCGCATCGAAATGCCGGCCGCTGTCCTTGTCATACAGGAAGGCATCGTCCTCCCAGGTGTCCCACAGCCCGGTGACCACGTCTACGAACTCCTCGGCACGGGCGTAGCGGTCAGCGTGCGCGGGATGACGTTCGAGGCTGAAGTTGCGCGCTTCGGCATCCGACCACGATGTGACCACGTTCCAGCCCGCGCGGCCGCCGCTGAGATGGTCGAGCGAGGCGAACTTGCGCGCCACATGAAAGGGCTCGTTGTAGGTGGTGGAGACGGTCGCCACCAGGCCGATGCGCTGCGTCACCGCCGCCAGTGCCGACAGCAGCGTCAGCGGCTCGAAGGTGGCGGCGCGCGCGGTGCGCGGCAGGGTGGCATCGTCCATGCCGCGGATGGCGACGCCGTCCGCCAGGAACAGCGCATCGAACCCCGCGGCCTCGGCGCGCTGCGCCAGTGCGATGTAGTGCGCCAGGTTGCGCCCGGCATCGGCCTGCGCGCCGGGATGGCGCCATCCGGCGACATGGTGCCCGGTGGCCTGGAGAAAGGCGCCCAGATGCAGTTGGCGCGACGGCTTTTGCGATGTCATCGATCGTGCTCTTCGGAAGAAGCTGGCTGGATCAGGCCGCTTGCCGTTGCGCGGCACCGGCGGACTGGTTGGCCGGCGCCGCGCCCTCGCTGCGCACGCCCGCCTTCACCGCCCTGCTGCGGCGGCCATCCACACCGACCGGAATGTCGCCGGCCACGGTGGCGCGGCGCACCACGCGGTGCGCGTCGCCATAGTCGTTGATGGCGTAGTGCTGGGTGGCGCGGTTGTCCCAGATGGCGACGTCGCCCGCGCGCCAGCGCCAGCGCACGGTGTTCTCCAGCCGGTGCACATGGCCCTGCAGCACGGCAATCAGGTGCGCCGAATCGGCCGACGCGTAGTCCAGCAGCTTCTTGACGAAGTGCCCCAGCACCAGCGTGCGCTCACCGGTTTCCGGGTGCACGCGCACCACCGGGTGCTCGGTCTCGTAGAGCGCCGCGGTGAATACCTCGCGGTAGCGCTTCAGTCCTTCGTCGCTCGGATTGACGCGCGTGGCCGCGTAGTCGTAGTCGTTGGTGTGCAGCGCCCACAGCTTGTCGGCCAGTTCGCGCAGCGGCTCGGGCAGGTCCTGGTAAGCGGCGGCGGTGTTGGCCCACACCGTATCGCCGCCGGCGGCGGGAACGGTCACGGCGCGCAGCACCGAGACCGCGGGATAGGCCAGGTCGAAGGTCACGTCGGTATGCCAGGAATTGGCGCGGCCGCCGTGCTGCGAGTCGAGCTCAAGCAGCTGCGTGCCGTCGCGCGAGGGCACGGTCGGGTGCGGCACGGTGTCGCCGAACAGGCGCGCAAAGCCCTGCTGTGCGGCATCGTCCAGATGCACCTGGTCGCGGAAGAACAGCACCTTGTGCCTGAGCAAGGCTGCGCGGATGGCGGCGAAGGTGGTGGGCGGCAGGTCGCCGTGCAGCGCGACGCCGCGGATCTCGGCGCCGATGCGGCCGGCAACCGGGTGGATGTCGAGCTGGACGGTCTGGTCTGGCGTGGCGTTGGCTTGGGTCATCACGAAGCTCCGGGGATAGGGGTGGGTCAGGCGAGTTCAGGTTCGGGGGCCCGCTGCACGACGGGCTCCTGCCCGGCGAATTCGCGCAGCACGGCATCGCGCGCCCGCGCGAAGGGAATTCCGGCGCGTTCGCGCGGATGCGGCAGGTCCACCGGCAGGATGCGGCGGATGCGGCCGGGCCGGGGTTCCATCACCACCACGCGGTCGCCCAGGAAGACGGCTTCCTCGACGTCGTGGGTGACCAGGATCATGGTGATGCCCTCGGCCTGCCAGATGCGCTGCAGCTCCTGCTGCAGGTAGGCCCGCGTCATCGCATCGAGCGCGCCGAAGGGCTCGTCGAGCAGCAGGATCTCCGGCCGCGTCACCAGTGCCCGCGCAATCGCCACGCGCTGCGACATGCCGCCAGAGAGCTGGTGCGGATAGGCCTGTTCGAAGCCGCGCAGGCCAACCAGCGCGATATGCTCGGCGACGTTGCGGTCTTTCTCCGCGTCGCTGCCTGGGGTGTTGAGCAGCGCCAGCCGGATGTTCTGCTCGACTGTCAGCCACGGGAACAGGCGATGCTCCTGGAACACGATGCCGCGCTGCAGGCTGGTGCCCGATACGCGCTTGCCGTCCAGCAGGATCTCGCCGCGGTAATCCTGTTCCAGCCCTACCACCAGCCGCAGCAGGGTGGACTTGCCGCAGCCGCTGGCGCCGACGATGCTGACGAACTCGCCCGGGGCGATGGTCAGGGTGATGTCCTCCAGCACGGGCAGCGCCCGGCCCTCGACTTCGTACTGCTTGTGCAGGTGCGCGATGCTTAGCGTGCCGGCATGTGGCATTTGTGGTCTCCGTTCAATAGGGGGCAGCGCGGCTCAGCCCGCGGCCACCGAGCGCCCGCGCCAGGCGAGCAGGCGGGATTCGACGCGGCTGGCGATCCAGTTCAGCGTGAAGCCGACCAGGCCGACCACGATCACGCCGAAGATCACCAGGTCCATCCAGAAGTTTTCGCGGCCGTCGGTCATGGTGTTGCCGATGCCCTTGCCGGATACCAGCAGGTACTCCGCGCCGAGCGTCGCCAGCCACGCATAGATCAGCCCCAGGTGGATGCCGGCGAAGATCGACGGGGCCGCCGACGGCAGCACCACGCGCCACAGTACCTGGGTGCGGTTGAAGCGCAGGACACGCGCCACCTCGAGCAGGTCGGCCGGCACGGCGCGGATGCCTTCGAAGGTGTTCAGCACCACCGGGAAGAATGCGGCCAGCGACAGGAACACCACCTTGGCGGCATCGCCCAGCCCGAACCAGACCGAGATCAGCGGGATCCATGCAAACAGCGAGATCTGCTTGACCGTGTGAAAGCTCGGGCCGACCAGTCGCTCGAGCAGGCGCGACAGGCCCAGCGCCGTGCCGAACACCAGCCCGGCGCTGGCGCCGATGGCAAAGCCGGCCAGGTCGCGCCACAGGCTGGCGGCCAATGCCGTGGCCAGCGCGCCGCTCTGCAGCTGGCGCACCGCGGTGTCCCAGACGCTGGAGACTGGCACCAGCAGCGGCGAAGTGGTCCAGCCAAAGCGCACGGCGGCCCACCACAACGCGAGCAGCGCGAGCGGCAGCACCCAGCCGCGCAAGGCGCGGGGCAGGCGAATACGGCGGCGGATAGCAGAAGTGGTCATCGCGGCCTCGCCTCAGAAGCCCGGCTTGCGCCAGCGCAGCACCGCTCCTTCGGCCAGCGCCAGGGTCTTGTCCAGCGCAAAGCCCACCACGCCCACCACCACCACGGCGGCCAGCACCATGTCGAGCTGGAATAGCTGGCGCCCGTAGACGATCATGTAGCCCAGCCCCTCGGACGAGGCCAGCAGCTCCACCACCACCAGTGCCAGCCACGCGTGCGTCAGGCCGTAGCGCACGCCGTTCCACACCGGCGCGGCCGCGGCGGGCAGCACCACGCGCGACAGCGTCTGCCAGCGCGTGAGCCTCAGCACCCGCGCCACTTCCAGGTAGCGTGTCGGCACGCTGCCGATGCCCTTGTACGTGTTCAGCGCCACCGGCACGAAGGCGGCCTTGGCGATCAGGATCACCTTGAGCGCTTCGTCGATGCCGACCAGCAGCATCAGCAGCGGCAGCCAGCCCAGCACCGGCACCTGGCTGAACGCCTTGAAGGTCGGGTAGACGTAGTCGCGCAACGTCGGCGACAGGCCCATGGCCGCGCCCAGCGCCAGGCCACCGGCCAGCCCCACGGCAAAGCCACCGGCCACGCGCAGTGCGCTGATGGCCAGGTTGGCCTGCAGTTCGCCGCTTTGCCAGAGGTCGGCCAGCGTGCGTGCGACGTCCTCGGGCGCCGGCAGCACCTGCGGCGGAATCCAGGCATTGCGGGCGGCCACGTACCAGACCAGCAGCAGCGCCAGCGGCACCGGCCAGGCCAGCAGCCAGCGGGTGGCATCCTGCCAGCGCAGTGGCCTGCGCGGAGCCGCCACGCACGGCGCCGCGGCGGCGGGCAGTGAAAGCGAATCGGCGACAGACATGATGTCAGGCTCCCAGGATCTTGCCGTTGGGTTGGTAGACGGGCCAGTAGCTCTGCAGGCTCAGGTCGTTGAGCGCAGCCTTCAGGAAGCGCTGGTCGATCCACTGGTCCACGTCAAAGCGCGCACGGCTCAGCTTGAAGCGATAGGCCTGCTCGACCGCGTCCTTGTAGCGGCTGACCAGGAAGGGATCGAAATTCGGGTTCAGCCGCACCCGCAGCGGCTCGCCGTCGAAGTCCTCCTTCCAGTGGTCATAAGGCGTACCCGCGCGCGCCCAGGTGCGCAGCACTTCTTCACGATGGCTCTCGTCCGAGGCCCACCGCGCCGCCTCGACCGCGGCCTTCACCAGGTGCTGCGTGGCCTCCGGATAGCGCCCGGCGAATTCGTCGCTCACCAGTACGTGGCTTTGCCGTGTGTAGATCGGCGACTGGTTCTTGCTGGAGTAAAGGATGCGCACCGCGCCCTTGTCGCGCAGGCGCAGGATGTCCATGGCACCGATGGCGGCGTCGATGTCGCGCGTGGACAGCGCCGCCAGGTAGCCGGCCGTGTCCAGGTTCAGCAGGCGCAGGTCCTTGTCGGTCAGCCCGTTCGCTTCCAGCAGGCGCAGCGCCGGCAGATGCATGTTGGTGCCCTTGAACAGCGACACGCGCTTGCCGCGCAGGTCGCTGACCGTCTTCAGCGGCGAATCGGGCGGCACCCCCACGTAGATGTTGGCGCGCACTCCAGTGGCCAGCACCAGCCGCGTCTTCAGGCCCGCGGAGCGCGCCACGATGGACGGCAGGTCGCCCTGCAGCGCGAAGTCGAGCTGGCGGTTGGCCAGCGCCTCGTTGACGGCGGGGCCGGCGCCCTTGAAGAAGAACCACTCCACGCGCGTGCCGGTCGGCTTGAACGATTCCTCGAGCCAGCCGCGCGCATGGGCAATCGCCAGCGAGCTGCCGGCAAAGCTGGGCGGGGTGCCGGTGGCGGGCTGGGCCACGCCGACGCGGATCACGTCGGGCCGCGCGGCCGGGCTGGCGCTGAACGCGGACAGCGGCGACAGCGACGCGGCCATGCCCAGCCCGGACCAGGCCGCGCAGCGCAGCAGCTCGCGGCGGGTCAGCGTGGGTGCAGCGGTGGCATCGGGGCGCGGGGTCGTCATGATGCAGACCTTCTTGAAGTGGAGGACGGCTCCACGATAAGCGGCGCTGCGCGCGGACCTGAACGAATGATTCCGGCTTTGGTTATCGGCCCCGCGCATATGGCGCGCAGGGCGGCGTTGGCATATCGGCATGCAATCTTCTTCGTTGGCCGAGTGCCGGTGCTGTCCTACAGTCTGCGCATTTTGATCGCTACCAGACTGACCACGCCCTCACGATGAGCAATGACCTGAGTTCCGGCCGCCGGCGCTTCCTGCAGCGCGGGGCGGTGCTGGGCGCCGCCGCGGCCGGCGCCGCCACTGCGGCGCGCGCTGAACCCCTGACGGTTGCGCCGTGGACGCGCACGCCGGGCGAGCCCGTGCTGTGGCATGCCTACGGCCAGCCGTCCCCGTTCGAGAAAGACGTGGTGCGGCGCAGCCGCGGCGCGGCGCCGCTGCCTGGCGCCAATTCGTCGATGACGCCGCTGCAGGACCTGCGCGGCATCATCACGCCGACCGGGCTGGTGTTCGAGCGCCACCACGCCGGCATTCCGCTGATCGACCCGGCACGACACCGGCTCGCGGTGCACGGGCTGGTGGCGCGCCCGCGCGTTTTCACCATGGACGACCTGGTGCGGTTGCCGTCGGTGTCGCGCATCCATTTTTTGGAGTGTTCCGGCAATACCGGGCGCGAGTGGAAGGCACCGGCTGCAAAGTCGGTGCAGATCAGCCACGGACTGCTGTCCTGCTGCGAATGGACCGGCGTGCCGCTGTCAGTGGTGCTGGACGAGGCCGGCGTGGCGCCGGAGGCGGCGTGGGTGCTGGCCGAGGGCGCCGACGCCGCGGCCATGACGCGCAGCGTGCCGCTGGCCAAGGCACGGGAAGACGCGCTGCTGGTCTATGCGCAGAACGGCGAGATGCTGCGGCCCGAGCATGGTTATCCGCTGCGGCTGTTCCTGCCGGGCTATGAGGGCAACATGAGCATCAAGTGGCTGCGGCGCCTGAAGCTGGGCCGCGCGCCGTTCATGTCGCGCGAAGAGACCGCCAAGTACACCGACTCGCTGCCCGACGGCAGCGCGCGGCAGTTCACCTTCCTGATGGACGTGAAATCCGTGATCACCTTCCCTGCTCCGGACCACAGGCTGCGCGAGCGCGGCTTCTACGAGATCTCTGGCCTGGCGTGGTCCGGCCACGGCCGTATCCGGCGCGTCGAAGTGTCGGTCGATGGCGGGCGCAGCTGGCGCGAGGCACAGCTGCAGGAGCCGGTGCTGGACCGCGCGCTGGTGCGCTTTCGCCTGCCGTGGCGCTGGGATGGCGGCCCGGCCGCGCTGGAGAGCCGCGCCATCGATGAAGCCGGCAATGTCCAGCCCACGCCGGACCAGCTGGTGGCCGCGCGTGGCGTGGCTTCCACCTATCACTACAACGCGATCCAGCGCTGGCGCGTGGGCGCGGACGGGAGCATTGCCAATGCGCGTGCCTGAACCGATCCGCGGCGCCGCCGCGATGCTGGCGCTGGCCTGCGCTGCCCATGGTGCCGCTGCGCAGTCCTACGGCCTGGGCCGCCCCGCCAGCGAGCGCGAGCTTGCCGCGTGGAATATCGATGTCACGCCGGATGGGGCGGGCCTGCCGCCGGGCCGCGGCACGGTCGCGCAAGGCCAGCAGGTCTATGCGCAACGCTGTGCCGCGTGCCACGGCGCCAATGGCGAAGGCAAGCCCGCCGATGCGCTGGTAGGCGGGCAAGGCACGCTGGCGGATGCCGCCAAAGGCAAGGATCCGGTCAAGACCATCGGCAGCTTCTGGCCCTATGCGACCACGGTGTTCGACTTCATCAACCGTGCCATGCCGTACGACGCGCCGCAGAGCCTGACGTCGGACGAGGTCTATGCCGTGACCGCATGGCTGCTGCACAGGAACGGCATCGTCCCCGCCGATGCGGTGCTGGACGCGCGCACCCTGCCGCAGGTGAAGATGCCGAACCGCGCTGGCTTTGTCGCCGACGCGCGTCCGGACACGGCCAACGTGCCCTGCCGCAGCGGCTGCCCCGGCAAGCCCTGAGCCGTGCCGGCCGTGACGGGGCACGGCAATGTCAAGACATGGATATGCGCTGAGCGGATAAGGGCCAGCGATATGATTCGTTGACCCTGCGCTGGCCCGCTCTCTACAGTGCAAGCTTGTACGCGGCATCACGGATGCCGCATCGGCTTTCCCCCCGTATGCCAGAGCCTGCCATGACGACCGCAACCGCCCACCCCCGCGCTTCGCGCCCGCACAGCGCACCGCTTGCCACCGCTTCTTCTTCCGTTGCCCCAGTTCGCTTCGAGATCCGCCCGCTCGATGCGCCGCTGGGCGCCGAGGTGATCGGACTGGACCTGTCGCAACCGCTGTCGGCAGCGGAGTTCGCGCGCATCCATCGCGCCCACCTCGACCACCACGTGCTGGTATTCCGCGACCAGCGCATCACGCCCGCACAGCAGATCGCCTTCAGCCGCCGCTTCGGCCCGCTGCAGGTCCACGTGCTGCACCAGTTTCAGCTGCCCGGCCATCCGGAGGTGCTGGTGGTCTCCAACGTGGTCGAGGACGGCAAGCCGATCGGGCTGGGCGATGCCGGCCATTTCTGGCATTCGGACCTGTCGTACAAGGAGCGGCCCAGCCTGGGCTCGCTGCTGCATGCGCGCGAGCTGCCCGCCGAAGGCGGCGATACGCTGTTCGCCAACATGCACCTGGCGTGGGACACGCTGCCGGCCGCGCTCCAGCGCGCGGTCGAAGGCAGGCAAGCCGAACACACCTACCTGGCCCGCTACGCCGAGCTGCAGCAGCGCAGCCCGTGGCGGCCCGACCTGACGCCGGAGCAGGTGGCGCAGGTCCGGCCGGTGCTGCAGCCGGTGGTACGGACCCATCCGGAAACCGGGCGCAAGGCGCTGTTCGTCAGCGAACACTTCACCACCCGCATCGTCGGCCTGCCCGAGGACGAAAGCCGCGCGCTGCTGGACCAGTTGTTTGCGCACAGCGTCAAGCCTGCCCATCTATACCGCCACCGCTGGCAGCCGCACGACCTGGTGTTCTGGGACAACCGCTCGCTACTGCACCTGGCCGCGGGCTGTCCGCCGCACCTGCGGCGCGTGATGTACCGCACCACCATCGAAGGCGACGTGCCGCGCTGAGCGCGGCAACGCTTCGCAAGCCATCCCTTGGCGTTCGCTTGCGCGAACGCCGCTCCAACGCATGCCCCGGAATCATGAACATGTTCACTCGTCTTTCCCGCAAGCTCGGCCTGCTGGCGCTCGGCGCCGGCCTGGCCCTCACCGGCAGCGCGCACGCCGAAGGCCGGCTGCGCATTGCCGAACAATTCGGCGTGGTCTACCTGCTGCTCAACGTGGCGCGCGACCAGCAGCTGATCGAGAAGCACGGCCGGCAGCACGGCGTCGACATCAAGGTCGAATGGACCCAGCTGTCCGGCGGCGCCGCGGTCAATGACGCGCTGCTGTCTGGCGCCATCGATATTGCCGGCGCCGGCGTGGGGCCACTGCTGACGCTGTGGGACCGTACCCACGGCAAGCAGAACGTGCGTGGCGTCGCCTCGCTGGGCAACTTCCCCTACTACCTGGTCAGCAACAATACCAAGGTCCGCACCATTGCCGATTTCACCGACAAGGACCGCATCGCGCTGCCGGCGGTCGGCGTCTCGGTGCAGTCGCGCGTGCTGCAGCTCGCCGCGGCCAGGCAGTGGGGCGACAAGGAATACAACCGCCTCGACAAGTGGACCGTGGCGGTGCCGCATCCGGATGCGGCGGCGGCCATCATTGCCGGCGGCACCGAGATCACCGGCCACTTCGGCAACCCGCCGTTCCAGGAGCAGGAGCTGGCCGGCAACCCGAATGCGCGCATCGTGCTGAACTCATACGACGTGCTGGGCGGACCGAGCTCGGCCACGGTGCTGTACGCCACCGAGAAGTTCCGCAACGACAACCCGAAGACCTATCGCGCCTTTGTCGATGCGCTGGCCGAGGCCGCCGCCTTTGCCACCGCCAATCCCGAGGCCGCCGCCGACATCTACCTGCGCCAGAGCAAGGCGCGCACCGACCGCGCGCTGCTGCTGCGCGTGCTGAAGAACCCGCAGGTGCAGTTCCGCGTCGCGCCGCAGAACACCTTCGCGCTGGCGTCGTTCATGCATCGTGTCGGCGCGATCCGCAACCAGCCCAAGTCCTGGCAGGACTATTTCTTCCCGGATCCGGTCACCGCGCAAGGGAGCTGAGCATGGCCACCCACAACCTGCGCGTGGTCTCGGACCGCGCCGCGCCGCTGCTGCAGGTGGACGGCGTGTCGCTGGAGTACCGCACGCCCGAACGCATCGTGCGCGCCACGCACCGCGTCAGCTTCGACGTGCACGCGGGCGACCGCTTCGTGCTGCTGGGCCCTTCGGGCTGCGGCAAGTCCACGCTGCTGAAGGCGGTGGCGGGCTTCGTCGCGCCCAGCGAGGGCGAGATCCGGCTCGAGGGCCGGCGCGTGCAGCAGCCTGGCCCGGACCGCATCGTGGTGTTCCAGGAGTTCGACCAGCTGCCGCCGTGGAAGACGGTGCTGCAGAACGTGATGTTCCCGCTGCGGCACGCGCACGGCCTGTCGCGCGCGGCCGCGGGCGAGCTGGCACTGGACAGCCTGCGCAAGGTGGGCCTGGCCGAGTTTGCCGGTGCCTATCCGCACACCTTGTCGGGCGGCATGAAGCAGCGCGTGGCGATTGCGCGCGCGCTGGCGATGCGGCCCAAGGTGCTGCTGATGGACGAACCCTTTGCCGCGCTCGACGCCCTGACGCGCCGGCGCATGCAGGAAGAACTGCTGGCGCTGTGCGCTGACGCCGCGCTGACGCTGCTGTTCGTGACCCATTCGATCGAAGAAGCGCTGGTGGTGGGCAGCCGCATCCTGCTGCTGTCGCCGCATCCGGGGCGCGTGCGCGCGGAGCTCGACAGTCACCAGTTCAGCCTGGCCAGCCAGGGCAGCGCCGAGTTCCAGGCCGCGGCGCAGCGCATCCACGGCCTGCTGTTCGACACGCCCGCCACCGTGGCACAGCCGCCGGCGCGCACTGCGGCGGCGCGCTGAAAACCGACATCGCATCATGACCCAACCCTCCCTAAACCTGGCCGGCCCGCTGCGGCCCGAATACGAGCGCGAGCCCGAGCCCTTCACCGCAGCCCCGCTGGCGCGCGCACTGCCGTGGCACCAGCGGGCGTGGCAGCAGGACTGGCTGCGCAAGGCGCTGATCCTGCTGGCGCTGGGACTGATCTGGGAAGCCGTGGCGCGCGTCCACGACAACGCGCTGCTGCTGCCGTCCTGCCTGGACACGCTGCGCGCCTTCGGCGCCGCGGTGGCAAGCGGCGAGCTGCCGGGCAAGGCGGCGATCTCGCTGTCGGTGCTGCTGCGCGGTTATGCCGCCGGCATCGTGCTGGCGTTCGTGCTGACCTCGCTGGCGGTATCGACGCGCCTCGGGCGCGACCTGCTGGACACGCTTACCGCCATGTTCAACCCGCTGCCGGCGATTGCGCTGTTGCCGCTGGCGCTGCTGTGGTTCGGGCTGGGCACCGGCAGCCTGGTGTTCGTGCTGATCCATTCGGTGCTGTGGCCGCTGGCGCTGAACATGTACGCGGGCTTTCGCGCGGTGCCGCTGACACTGCGCATGGCCGGGCGCAACTACGGGCTGCGCGGGCTGCGCTATGTCGCGCTGGTGCTGGTGCCGGCGGCGCTACCCGCGATCCTGTCGGGCCTGAAGATCGGCTGGGCCTTCGCCTGGCGCACGCTGATCGCCGCCGAGCTGGTGTTCGGCGCGTCGTCGGGGCAGGGCGGGCTGGGCTGGTTCATCTTCCAGAACCGCAATGAACTCTATACCGACCGCGTCTTCGCCGGGCTGGCCGCGGTGATCCTGATTGGCCTGCTGGTCGAGGGGCTGGTGTTCACCACGCTGGAGCGGCTGACCGTGCGCCGCTGGGGCATGCAGCACTAGCCTTGTCCGATGCCGCGCGAACGCGTAGGCTACGGCTCCGGTAGCAAAGCGGAGCCTGCCCATGACCACCATCCACCAAGCCGCCGCCCAGGGGTTCGCCAGCCAGGCCGATACCTACGCGCGCGGTCGACCCGAATACCCCGCCGAGATCGACACCTGGCTGCGTGGCGCGCTTGACTTGCAGGCGGGCCGCGTCGTGCTCGATCTCGGCGCTGGCACCGGCAAGTTCACGCGCCGGCTGGTGCAGACCGGCGCCACCGTGATCGCGGTGGAGCCGGTGGCGCCGATGCGTGCGCAACTGGCGGCCGCGGTGGCGCCGGTGCAGGCGCTGGAAGGCAGCGCCGAGGCAATCCCGCTGCCAGACGCCAGCGTCGATGCCGTGGTCTGCGCACAGGCGTTCCACTGGTTTGCCAACGCGCGCGCGCTGGCGGAGATTCGCCGCGTGCTGCGCCCCGGCGGCCGGCTCGGACTGGTATGGAACGTCCGGGACGAAAGCGTGGACTGGGTGGCGCAGCTGACTGCCATCATGGCGCCGCATGAAGGCGATGCCCCGCGCTTCTACAAGGGTGACTGGAAGCGGGTGTTTCCCGCCGCGGGCTTCGGGCCGCTGACGCTGCAGAGCCTGCCCTACGCGCATGTGGGGCCGCCCCAGCAGGTGATCGTGGATCGCGTCATGTCGGTCAGCTTCATTGCGTCGCTGCCCGAGCCGGAGCAGGCGCGCGTGCGCGCGCGCCTGCACGCGCTCATCGACCGGCATCCGGCGCTGTCGGACCGCGCCGAGGTCGCCTTCCCGTACCGCACCGAGGCCTATCACTGCGAACGGCTTGCCTGAGCCTACATGGTGGCCTGCCGCACCCAGAATGCCGCGCCAACGCGCACCGCGCAGCGTTCGCGCTGCCGCTGCGCTTCGGCACGGCGCTGCGCGTGGGTGCTGGCCTGGATCTGCTCCCAGATGTCGAGCATGGCGCGGATCTTGGGCAAGGCATTGAACCCGGCCGCGGTCGGCAGCCAGCCCGTGCCGCAAGGCTGGAACAGCGCCATGCCGAGCCCGGCCTCGAGCTGGCGCAGCTGGTAATGGAGCCTTTGCGGCTGGATGCCGAGCGCCTGGGCGGCGCGGCCGGCGTCGCGATGCTGCATCAGCGCGACGAAGACACGCAGGGAGAGAAAGGAGACGCGCCGGTTGATAAGTCGGTAAGCCATGCCCGTGTCATGGCCGGGGGGCGGTTTCGCGCTCGCGCGCTGAGACGGGTCCCCGGCGGATCGAAGTGGATCGATCGTAGCGGGGCGGCGCGGGGCAGGTGGGCAGCCGGATTCAGAAATGCAGCGCGGAATCTTCCGGCGAGGCGTGGGGCAGCGACGCAGTCAGTGCATCGGCAACTGGCCGATCGCGGTCAGTGCCAGCACGACGTCGGGCGACAGGCGGCGTTCGCTGCAGGGCACGCCCGCGGTTTCGAGCGTGGTCCACAGGTCGGCGTCGCCGGTGACGATGCGTTGCCGCAGCTGGGCCAGGTATGCATATTCCGCGGAAGTCAGCGGCCGCGGGGCACTGCGCAGGTCGTCCAGGATAGCACCAAGCGAGAGTGCGGAAATGGTCATACCAAGGTCGGGAATAGCACGGCGATGAGACATTGCGGCGGAAACAGCAGGACGGTGCGGAGTTGAGCAACGCATGATTCTATCCATCCAGTGCAGCGGCCGCTAAATCAAAAGCCGGGGCGATTTACCCCGCTGGTTCCGCTTGCAAAGCCAGGAGTGGCGAATAGGCTAAGCGCGGGGCATGCGATGTGGCGCATGCGGTGTCCAGAGGGCGCACCAGGCGCTTGCGCCAACGCACAGTCAGGTTAGCAAGCGGGCATGAGTGTTGCAGAAAAACGCCACCACGCGGGCGTGCGGGCGTCGACGCCACGGCACACCTGGGCCGCGCGACCACCTGGGCGCGGGCCAAACTGCGGCAGCGCGGCCGACCCGGCTTGCAGGGGGTGCCAAGCTGGCGCCGGCACGGGCTATCATGCGGCTGGCATGAAAAACAGCGCACGTCACATCTGGTGAAATCAACGCCCGCATGCCTCGCGTCGCGCCCCCGTGGCCTGATCCCCGCCAATCGATATTGACGGCGGGCGGACGGCATTCTTGAGGAAATCCCTTGCACCTGGACCAGCAGACCATTGCGGTGGTGATGATGGTGTTTTTCTGCGGCACGCTGATCATTGCGGCGGGGCTGGTGTTCGCGCTGCGCGCGAGCACGGCGGGGCGGCTGTGGGCCTTCGGCCATGTGCTGGTGTCGGCCGCGGGCCTGGCGCTGGCGGTCAGCGCGGCCAGCGGCACCGGCCAGCTCGGCACGCTGGGCGCATTTGCCTTCGTCGCCGGCTGGCTGCTGATCTACCGCGGCGTGCGGGTCTACTACGGCGTGCCGGCGCATCCGGGCGCGCTGGCCGGGGCGGGGGCGATCGTGCTGGGCCTGATGGCGGCCTCCAGCGGCCTGCCCGAAGGCCCGCCGCTGGTGCTGCGCATCGTCTACGGCGTGCTGGCGCTGGTATCGCTGGCCACCTTTGCCACGCTGGCGCGCGCCGGGCGCGGGCGCCGCAGCATCGGGGCGCCGCTGGTGCTGGTGGCCAGCCTGGTGCAGCTGGCGACGCAACTGGCGGGCTTCAGCCACGCCATGAGCCTGCCCGCGGGCGGCACGGCGGCGGGCAGCGCGGCAGCGCCGCTGACCCTGTTCTTCGCCGGCCCGGCCGATTCGGCCTGGGTACTGGCGCCGCTGATCGCCACGCTGCTGGGGCTGTTCGGCTTCACCGTGATGGCGATGGAGCAGATCGTCGCGCACAACGAAAGCGGCGCGCGCATAGATGCCCTGACCGGCCTGCTCAACCGCGGCGCGCTGGAAATGTCGGCGCTGTCGCTGGTGGCGCGCTGGCAGCGCGACGGACAGCCGCTGTCGTGCCTGGTGATCGATATCGACTACTTCAAGCAGGTCAACGACAGCTGCGGCCATCACGCCGGCGATGCGGTGCTGCGCGAAGTGGCGCAGGCGCTGGACAACTCGCGCCGCGCCTCGGACGTGGCCGGCCGCTATGGCGGCGAAGAGTTCTGCGTGCTGTGCCCGCATACCGACGAGCAGCAGGCCTCGGCCCTGGCCAACCGCGTACTGCGCAAGGTGCATGCGATCGCCTTGCCGGCCGGGCGCGGCCATGCCAGCGTCAGCATCGGCGTGGCGCAGTTGCGCGCCGGCCCGGGCAGCCGCGAAGCGCTGTGGCGGACCCTGTTCGCCGATGCCGACCGCGCGCTCTACCATGCCAAGGCGCATGGGCGCGACCGCTATGTGCTGGCATCCTCGATGCCTGACCCGGAAGCCAGGCCGGCGGCCGCTGCCCTGTTGCCGGCACCGGACCTGGCGCGCTGAACGCGCACCCCGGTCTCGCCGCCGGGTCCTGCGCCGGCACTTTCCTGGCGTGACCGCTGGCGCCGCGCAGGCGGCACGGACGCAGCCGCTGCCCTACAATAGCGCCCCCGCCCGCGACGGCCCTGCGCCGCGCGGGCCACTTTGCTGGCAGGAAAATGGAATCGAAGATGTCAAACGCATGCGGCCTGGATTTCGGCACGTCCAACTCGACGGTGGGCTGGAGCCGCCCGGGCAGCGCGGCCGCGCTGCTGCCGCTGGAGGATGGCAAGGCGACACTGCCGTCGGTGATCTTCTTCCATGCCGAGGATCCGCTGGTCAGCTACGGCCGCGCCGCGCTGGGCGATTACCTGGCGGGCTACGAGGGCCGGCTGATGCGCTCGCTCAAGAGCCTGCTGGGCACCTCGATGATGGACGACAGCACCGAGGTGATGGGCCAGGCCATGCCGTTCCGCAAGCTGCTGGCGCATTTCATCGGCGAGCTGAAGACGCGCGCCGAGCAGGCCGCCGGCACCGGCTTTTCGCGCGCGGTGCTGGGGCGTCCGGTGTTCTTTATCGACGAGGACCCGGTGGCCGACCAGCTGGCCGAAGACACGCTGGCCGGGATCGCGCGCGACGCAGGCTTCAGCGAGATCGCGTTCCAGTATGAGCCGATCGCGGCGGCCTTCGACTACGAGGCCGGCATCACGCGCGAGGAACTGGTGCTGGTCGCCGATATCGGCGGCGGCACCTCGGATTTCTCGCTGGTGCGGCTGTCGCCAGAGCGCGCCGCGCGCAGCGACCGGCGCGATGACATCCTGGCCAACGGTGGCGTGCACATCGGCGGCACCGACTTCGACCGCGCGCTCAGCCTGGCGCGCGCGATGCCGCTGCTGGGCCTGGGCAGCGCGCTGCGCAACGGCAAGGCGATGCCGTCGAGCCAGTACTTCGACCTGGCCAGCTGGCACACCATCAACCTGCTCTATACGCGCAAGGCATGGTCGCTGGTGATGGACAACTATCGCGACGCCGCCGACACGGTCAAGCTCGACCGCCTGGTGCGGCTGATCCGCGAGCGCGCCGGCCACTGGCTGGCGATCCAGGTCGAAGCCGCCAAGATTGCACTGTCGGAGGCAGGCAGTACCGACATGGACCTGCACCGGCTGGAACCGGACTTGTCCCTCACCATCACGCGCGACGAGTTCGATGCCTCGATCGACAAGCTGGTGACCAGGACCGAGCAGACCGTGCACAAGCTGCTCGCCGACGCCGGCGTGCCCGGCGCCGCGGTCGACACCATCTTCTTTACCGGCGGCTCCAGCAGCGTGCCCTTGCTGCGCCAGCGGCTGGCGGCGTTGCTGCCCGAGGCGCGCTGCGTGGAAGGGGATCGCTTCGGCAGCATCGGCAGCGGACTGGCGCTGGATGCGATGAGGAAGTTCGGGTGAGGGTGTGGTTTTAGGTTTGCTCTCCTCTCCCACAAGCAGGAGAGGGAGTCCCCAGTAAGTGTTGGAGAAACCGGCGGCATTTCGCTGCTCCGCGGGTCCACATCAGCCGATTCAAAAGTCAGCTTGCTGCGAGCGCATGTCGCGCAGGCCAAAGGTATCCCCCAGCGCCAGCCTGGCCGCCCGCAACGCCCCACGCGCGGCTGCGGCATCGCCGGCGAGGCGCAGCAGAGCCGGCAGTTCCTGCGGCGCGCGCAGCAACCCGCGCAGCACCGCGGCCACATCGGTCTTGCCGTCATCGCCCATGCCGGCCGCGGCGGCGGCCGGCACCGCACGAGACGCCGGATCGATGACCACCCGGCAAGCCGCGAACGGCAGCCGGCACGCCGCCGCCATGCGCGCGGCCAGGTGCGATTCCATGTCGACGCATAGCGCGCCCGTGGCCCGCTGCAGCGATGCCTTGGCGGCCACCGTCAGCACCGGCTGGTCGGCCCCGGCCGCGGTGCCGATGCGCGCGTGCGGCAGCGCCGCGTGCATGGCGCGCGTCCAGGTGGTATCGGCGTCGTAGCGCTCGCCGGGCGCGCACACCGCATCGGCCAGCACCACATCGCCCGGCGCCAGCGTCGGCTCCAGCCCGCCCGCCACGCCGAAGCTGAGGATGCCCATGCACTGCCGGCTGGCCATTGCCGACACTTCCTGCTCCAGCGCCAGGCCGCGCACGCCGTGCACCACGCGGCAATGCGGCCCGGCCGCGATGCGCGCCTCGAACGCCATGCCGGTGACGACCAGCACGAACGGCGCGGTCACAGCCCCCACGGCACCTGGCCGCTCTGGCCGCTCGGATCGCTCGGATCGCTCGGATCGCTCTGGCCGCGCTGCAGGTTGCGGTAGCGCGCCAGCGCCCACAGCGGAAAGTAGCGCGCGTAACCGTGATAACGCAGGTAGAACACGCGCGGGAAGCCTACCGCGGTAAAGCGTGGCTCATGCCACAGGCCGCCGGGCTGCTGCGTGCGCAGCAGGTAGTCGATGCCGCGCGCCACCGCCGGATGCTGCGCGGCGCCGGCCGCCATCAGCGCCAGCAGCGCCCACGCGGTCTGCGAGGCCGCGCTGGGCGCGGGCTCGTAGCCGCGGTAGTCGAGCCGGTAGCTGCTGCCGTCCTCGCCCCAGCCGCCATCGGCGTTCTGGATCCGCGCCAGCCACGCCACCGCGCGCTGCAGTTCGGGTGCTGCGGGCGGCAGGCCGGCGGCGTTCAGCGCGCACAGCGCGCTCCAGGTGCCGTAGATGTAGTTGGTGCCCCAGCGGCCGAACCAGCTGCCGTCGGGCATCTGCTCGGCCAGCAGGTAGCGCAGCGCGCGCGCGGCGGGCTCGCTCCTGGCGGGGGTGGCGCCGGTCTGGCACAGCATCGACAGGCAGCGCGCCGACACGTCCGCGGTGGGCGGATCCAGCAGCGCGCCGTGGTCGGCAAAAGGGATATTGTTCAGATACAGGTGCGTGTTCTCGGGCTCGAACGCGCCCCAGCCGCCGTTGCCGCTCTGCATGCCGACGATCCACTCGGTCGCGCGCGCCACCGCTTCGCCATAGCGACCCGGCGCATGATGCGCGCGCATGTAGCGGTCCATGGCGGCGGCCACCACCGCGGTGTCGTCGACGTCGGGGTAGTAGGCGTTGGCGTACTGGAAGGCCCAGCCGCCGGGGCGCACCAGCGGGCGGCGCACCGCCCAGTCGCCGCGCAGGTCCAGCACCTGCAAGGGCCTGAGCCAGTCCAGCGCCCGTCCCGCTGCCTGCACCGCGCGCGCTTCGCCGGTTTCCAGCAGCGCGTGCGTGGCCAGCGCGGTATCCCACACCGGCGACAGGCAGGGCTGGCAATAGGCCTCGTCGCCGTGCTCGACCAGCAGGCGCTCGAGCGAACGCCGCGCCACCGCGCGCGCCGGGTCTTCGGGCGGCACGCCGAGCACGTCGAACATCATCACGCTGTTAGCCATGGCCGGGAAGATCGCGCCCAGGCCGTCCTCGCCATTGAGGCGCTCGCGCACGAAGCGCTGTGCCGCGGCAATGGCGCGCCGGCGCAGCGTGCGCGGGAACAGCGGCTCGGCCACGCGCAGCAGCGCATCGAGCCCGCGGAACACCGTGTACCAGCCGGCATGCTGGTGGGGCGCGCGCGGCGGCAGGCCCACCGTGTGGCAGTTGCCGACAAAGAGTTCGTTGATGCCGACGCCGCGCGGGTTGCGCGCCTGCGGGCGCAGGCTGTTGAGCACCAGCAGCGGCACGATCACCGTGCGGGCCCAGTACGAGACCTTGGACAGGTGGAACGGGAACCAGCGCGGCAGCAGCATGATCTCGACCGGCATCATCGGCACCGCCTTCCACGGCAGCACGCCGTACAGCGCCAGCAGCGTGCGCGTGAAGACATTGCTGGCCTCGGCCCCGCCCATGGCATGGATGGCCTGGCGCGCGCGCTGCATCGGCGCCGACTGCGGATCGTCGCCCGCCATCTTCAGCGCGAAATACGCCTTGACGCTGGCACTGACGTCGGAGCGGCCCTGATGGAACAGCGGCCAGCCGCCGTCCGGATTCTGGATGCGGCGCAGGTAGCGGGTCAGGCGCGCTTCCAGGTCGAGGTCGGGTGCTTCGCCCAGGTAGTGCACCATCAGCACGTATTCGGCGGGGATGGTGGCGTCGGCCTCGAGTTCGTAGATCCAGTGGCCGTCGGGGCGCTGCTGGTGCAGCAGCGCGTCGAGCGCGCGGCCGATGCCGTGGTCGAGCGCCGGCGCGGGCGCGCGCGTCGCCTGCGCTTGCGCCGGGCCGGCCGGCTCACGCTGCGCGGCACCGACCCGCGGCGCGGGGTTGGCAAGGGCGGTCTCGTTCATCGGCATGCAACCTCCTTGTGCCGGCGGCCAGCCCCGGCGCGCATCGGCGTGCATCGACATGCCGCGCTCAGCCGATGGCGTGGCGCAGCACGATCCAGAGCAATTGCGCACGCGGCACGCGCACGCGCTGGCGCGGCGCCCGCCAGCCCTGCGCGCACAGCCGCGCCAGGATGCGGTGGTAGACCTCGGCCATGATGCGCGGCGAACGCACCTGGCGTGCCGGGCAGCGCGCCATGATGGCCTGGGCCTGGTCGTAGTGGGCCTGGGCCTCGCGCGCCACCGCCGCGCACGCCTGGCCCAGCGCCGGGTGCGTGGCCACGGCCGCCGGCGTGGCGGCCGCGATGCCGGCCGCCGCCAGCGCCTCGGCCGGCAGGTAGAGCCGGCCGATGGCGGCATCCTCGTCGATATCGCGCAGGATATTGGTCAGCTGCAGCGCGCGGCCCAGGTGGTGCGCCAGCGCCATCCCGCAATCCGTCTCCAGCCCGAACACGCGCACCGCCAGCCGGCCCACCGCGCTGGCCACGCGGTCGCAGTACAGGTCCAGGGTGGCGGCATCGGGGGCACAGATATCCTGCACCACGTCCATGGTCATGCCGTCGATCACGGCGAGGAAATCGGCCTGCTGCAGGTCGAAGGCGCGGATCTGCGCGCTCAGCGGCTGCAGTGGCGCGGGCGGGTTGCCGGCGTAGCAGGCGGCGATGTCGCGGCGCCAGGCATCGAGCGCGGCCAGGCGTTCGGCATGCGGCGCGTCGCCGTCGGCGATATCGTCGACGGCGCGGCAGAACGCGTAGATCTCGAACATGGCCTGGCGCTGTGCCGCCGGCAGGATGCGCAACGCGGCATGGAAGGAACTGCCCGACGAGGCGGCAGGGCCAGCCTGGGCGCCGCTGGCGGCACGGCTGTCTGAAGCTGCGATCTGAGTACCGGCCACGTAACTCCTCGACACGCTGCTTACCGTCCCGTGCCGGCCGCGCGGCGTCGGCGCGCACCTGTGCGGGAGGTGGTTGTGGGTCGGGCGATTATAGCAATTTCCCCTGCAACGGCGCGGGCTACAGCGTGCTGCAGCACGGCGGCCCGAAACAAAAAAAGCCCCGCAACACTGCGGGGCTTTCTTGCCGGCTGGCCCGTCGGGCCAGCCCGGGACCTCACCGGTATCAGAGGGCCTGGATCTTGGTGGCTTGCTCGCCCTTCTGGCCCATGGCCTTGACGTAGCGCACCTTCTGGCCTTCCTTCAACGACTTGAAGCCCGAGCCTTCGATGGCGGAGAAGTGCGCGAACAGGTCATTGCCGCCTTCGTCCGGCGTGATGAAGCCGAAGCCCTTGGCGTCGTTGAACCACTTAACGGTACCGGTTTCCATATCTATCTCAACCTTGAATTTCAAAATGAGCGAAAACGCTCGTTATACACCGTGTGCAACGCGCCCAGCGGATCGGTTTTATCTTCCCCGCCAGCGCATTCCATATGACTTCGATATGTCGCTGCCATGACAACCGAAACCGTCACGGAACGACAACACCAAATGACACACCGAATGGGCGCTGCACAAGTGGGAATCATTCTGCCGAATTTTCACAGTGTGTCAATCAGGCTAAGCGCCTAATCATGATGAGAGGTTCCGACAGGAGATATTAGCGTTTTCTACTTCAGTACCGATTCAGTGAATTCCCTGATTTTTTATTGTCGCGTTTGCCTGTGCGTGCACCGCGGCCGGGCCGCGTGCCATGTTGTCGTGCATAATGCGCTGCCGCCCGCCACATGCTGGTGCCACTTTTTTTACAAATTTTTACGGCGCCGCTCCTACCGCGTTCGGGTGAGGCCAGTCCAGGCGGGAGATAACATTATGCGGATAAACCACAATACCCGAGACGGGGCGCAGGTTATCCATGCCAATACATGAGTCAATGGCCTGCATGCGCGTCCATACATAAGAGAATGAACGCAACGATTTCATGTTGTGGCAAAGCGGCTGTCCGGAAATCCGGTAACGGACAGCGCCGGCGCCGGCGTAGCAAGGATCCGACCTTCCCGGCCGGGCTCCCGGCGCCGGTGCAGCAACCATCGGCCGACGACGGCTGCCGTTAAGGCGAAGCCGGCTCAATGTCTCGTTTTCGGGACAATTGTTGACAATACGGCCACGGCGCCTGCTCTAGCATGCGGATGCCGGATACCATCGGACCTTTCCGAATTGACGGTCAGAACCAGGCGCCGCGCGGTCACGAACCGCCGCTAAAATGTCTGGCACCGTGCACTTCGGGTGCGCAAAAAACAAAGGAAAGCAACGCTGTGAATCGACTGGGGGAAGCGCAAGGCAGCCGGGGTGGTCGCATGCCATGCCGGCCGGGTTGGATCGCCTGGCTGGGGCATGGGGCGCAGCACGCCGCGCTGGCGCTCGCCGTTGTCCTTTCCCTGGGGGCGGCCGGGACCGCCGCGGCACAGCCGGCGGCGGGCGCCGCCGCAGCCGCTCCGGCGATGCCGTCGATCGCGCTGCACTACGGCGCCAAGCCGCCGGTCGATGCGCTGCAGGCCTTCGATATCGCCGTGGTCGAACCCGACAGCGGCTTCGACCCGCGCCAGGTCGCCACCCCCGCGACCGCCTGGTTTGCCTATGTCAGCGTGGGCGAGGTGCTGGAAGGACGGCCGTACTTCAAGGACATTCCCAAGAACTGGTTCGTCGGCCGCAACGACGCCTGGAACGCGCCGGTGATCGACCAGGCCGCCGACGGCTGGCCCGCCTTCTATGTCGACAAGGTGATCGCGCCGCTGTGGGCGCGTGGCTTCCGCGGCTTCTTCCTCGATACCCTGGACTCGTACCAGCTCGCCGCCAAAACCGACGCCGAACGCGCGCGGCAGGAGGCCGGCCTGGTGCGCGTGGTGCGCGCGATCAAGGCGCGCTACCCCGACGCCCGGCTGATCTTCAACCGCGGCTTCGAGATCCTGCCGCAGGTGCATGGCCTGGCGTATGCCGTCGCCTTCGAGTCGCTGTTCCGCGGCTGGAACCAGGCCCAGGGCCGCTATGTCGAGGTGCCCCAGGCCGACCGTGACTGGCTGCTGGCGCAGGCCCGCACTATCCGCGAGCAATACCGGTTGCCGGTGGTGTCGATCGACTACTGCCCGCCGGCGGACCGCCGCTGCGCGCGCGACACCGCGCGGCGTATCCGCGCGCTGGGCATCACCCCCTATGTGGCCGATCCCGGCCTGCAGACCATCGGCGTCGGCAAGGTCGAAGTGCTGCCGCGGCGCGTGCTGGTGGTGCAGGAGCGCCGCCCGGGCGTGGCGATCGACCAGTCCGAGGGCGTGCGCTTTGTCTCGATGCCGCTCAACTACCTGGGCTACCGCGTCGAGTTTGCCGACACCAGCGAGGCACTGCCCGAGATCGGGCCGGACCGCTATGCCGGCGTAGTGATGTACCTGACGGGCAAGGTCACGGCGCAGCCGGGCCGCTTCGACGCCTGGGTGCAGGCGCGCATGGCGCAGGGCATGCCGGTGGTGTTCCTGAACGACTTCGGCACCAGCGTCAGCGGCGCGGTGGCGCGCAGTTTTGGCCTGAAGGCGGTCAGGGGCCGCGTGTCGGGCCCGGTCGAGGTGCTGGCCAGGGACCCCATGATGGGCTTCGAGATGCCGGTGGCGCCCGACCGCACCCAGGCCGAGGCGATCCAGGTACCCGACGGCGACGGCTTCCGCTCGCTGCTGCGCCTGCGCTCCGGCACGCTGACCTATGACGCCGCGGCCATCACGCCGTGGGGCGGCTATGTGCTGGGGCCGTATGCGGTGCACGAGAGCGGCATCGGCACCGCCGACAGCCGCTGGGTGGTGCAGCCGCTGGACTTCCTGCGCGAGGCGCTGCGCCTGCCCGCGATGCCGGTGCCCGACGTCACCACCGAGAACGGCCGGCGCCTGCTGACCATCCATATCGACGGCGACGGCTTCGCCTCGCGCGCCGAGGTTCCCGGCGGCGGCTTCTCCGGCGAGGTGCTGTTCCGCGAGATTTTCGACCGCTACCGCTTGCCGATGACCATGTCGGTGATCCAGGGGGAAGTCAGCCGCGACGGCATGTACCCGAAGCTCGCCGCCGAGCTGGAGCCGATCGCGCGCAAGATCTTCGCCCAGCCCTATGTCGAGGTGGCCAGCCATACCTTCTCGCACCCGTTCGAATGGGCGCGCACGGTGCCGGCCCAGCCGGGGCAGGGCGGCAACGCCGCGGCAGGCGGGGGCGACGCGGCCTTCCACCTCGACATCCCCGGCTACACCATGGACCTGAACCGCGAGATCGGCGGTTCCATCGACTACATCAACCGCAACCTGGCGCCCGCCGGCAAGCCGGTCAGCCTGCTGCTGTGGTCGGGAGACTGCCAGCCGCCGGCCGAGGCCCTGCGCCTGACCGACGAGGCGCGCGTGTTCAACATGAACGGCGGCGACACGCTGATCACGCGCAGCAATCCCAGCTGGACCGCGATCGCGCCGCTGGGCATCAATAAGCCGGGCGGCACTTTCCAGGTGTTCGCCCCCAACCAGAACGAGAACGTCTACACCAACCTGTGGCACGGCCCGTTCTACGGCTTCGAGCGCGTGATCGAGACCTTCGAGCTGACCGACCGGCCGTATCGCTTCAAGCCCGTGAACATTTACTACCACAGCTACTCCGGCACCAAGGCGGCGTCGCTGAAGGCGCTGCGCAAGGTCTACGACTACGTGCTGACGCAGCCGCTGCTGCCGCTGCATTCGACCGATTACGTGCGCAAGGTGCTCGACTGGCAGGAGATGGCGGTGGCGCGCGAAGTGGGCGACGGCAGTGCCGGCAGCAGCGGCACGCACTGGATCGTGCGCGGCGACGGCAACCTGCGCAACCTGCGCTGGAGCGGCGCGGGCCTGCCCGACGTAGCCAGCGCGCAGGGCGTGACCGGGACCTCGCCGGCGCCCGGCGGCGGCGTCTACCTGCACCTGGACGGCGGCGCCGCGCGCTTCGCCGTGCGCGACGCCGCCGCTCTCACGGCGGCGGCCACACCGCAACTCGCGGAAGCCAGCGGCATCGTGCGCGACTGGTCGCAGCGCGACGGCGTCACGCGCTTCGCCTTCAGTGGTTATTTCAAGCCGTTCTTCCGCCTGGCCAACGCCGGCCACTGCCGCGTCAGCGTCGATGGCAAGGCCGTGGCGGGCGTGCGCGAGCGCAATACGCTGCGCGTCGATACCGCACCCGTGACCGACCCCAATCATGTCAGGCAACAAGTCGAAGTCCGCTGCGCCGGCTGAGCGCGAGCGGCTGCTGCCGCCGACGCTGGTGCTGACCTTTACCGCGATCGTGGGCATCGGCCTGGCGCTGATGTTCCCGCGCGAAACCCTGCGCGAACGGCTGCTGGGGCAGGGCCGCACCATCGACGGGCTGACCATGGCCTACCTGGAAGCCTGGTGGAAGGTCACGCCCGACGATCCCGCCTTCATGGGCGTGCTGGCCGAGCAGTACGCGCGCACCGGCCGCCTGGAAGAGGCGCAGGCGATGCTGGAGCGGATGCAGGCGGTGCAGGGCATCGACCTGTCGGGCCAGGTGCTGCGCACGCGCATCGAGATCGCGCAGCAGCGCGCCTGGGCCGCGCTGCCGGAAACTGCCGAGCGCGAACAAAATTTGGTGCAGCTGCGCCGGCTGCTGGACCAGGCCGCCGGCCGCCGCTGGAGCGTGGCGGAGCTGCAGGCGCTGGCCACGCAGGCACGCCAGGCCGGCGCGGATGGGGCCATGCGCCGTTTCTATACCGCGCTGGCAAGCCAGGACCGCAACAACGCGGCATTCTGGAACCGCCAGCTGGCGGAGATGGCGATTGCCGGCGGCGACTACCGCGACGCCGCAAACGCGCTGTTCGCGCAGCAGGAGGCCGCGACCACGCTGGGCGAGCGGCGCGTGCTGTTCCTGAAGGCGGTGCAGACCCTCCAGTCCGGCAACTTGCTGGATGAGGCGCTGGCGCAGGCCGAGCGCCACGGCGGCACGCTGCTCGACGATCCCGAGGTGCTGCGCTACCTGACCAGGCTGGCGCTGGCGGCGAACCGGCCGGAGCAGGCCAGCCGCTATGTCGAGCGGCTGTTGAAGGTGTCGGCGCGGCTGCGCGGCACCGGCCATGCCGAACCGGCCGCGCTGGCCGCGCACGAGGCCGAGGTGCGTCGCATCGCCGCCAGCCAGCCGTGGCGCGAGCGCGGCGTGGTGTTTCTCGACGGGCCGCGCGGCCTGGCGCTGCGCGAGGCGCTGGCCGCTTCCGGCCAGCTCGGCGTGCGCAGGATCGCGGCACAGGACCCCGCGCCCGCGCAGCCGGATGATACGAAGTTCAATGCCGACGACTACGAGCTGGCCTATCGCGTCTTCCTGGCCGCGGGCAAGCTCGACCAGGCCCAGCGCGTGGCCGAGACCGCGGTGCGCCGGCTGCCGGGCGAGCCGGTCTGGCGCGAGCGGCTGGCGCAGGTGGCGGAATGGAACCGCCAGCCGGCCGTGGCGCTGAAGAGCTGGCTGGACTATGCCCGCGCCACCAACGACGAGCGCGCGTGGGACGCGGTGATGCGGCTGGCGCCGGGGCTGTCCGACGATCGTGCCTACCTGGCCGCGCTGCGCCACCGCGCGGGCGCCTCGGACCTGAAGACGGTGGACGAGGTGGTGGCCGCTTACGAGCGCCTGGGCGAGCCGGAAGAGGCCATGCGCTTTCTCGAAGGCCTGAGCCGGGGCCCGAAGGCGCGCGAGATCATGGAGCGCCACGCCGCGCTGGCCGAGCGCGCCGGCAAGGACGAGCGCGCGTTCCAGCTCTATACGCAGCTGCAGCAGCGCTTCGGCCCGCGCCCGACCTACGCGCTCAAGCTCGCCAACCTGCTCTATATGCGCGCCCGGCTGCCCCAGGCGCTGGATGCAATGCTGCCGGCGCGCGCCGCCGCGGGCCCGCGCGACCTGTTGTTCTGGCGCACGTTCACCGAGCTGGCCCGGCTCAACCAGCGCGACGACCTGCTGCAGGATGGCTATCGGCAACTGATGATGGCGGCCGCGCAGGGCCACGACGAGCACTGCCTGCAGCTGCCGGCGGGCCCGGCGCAGAACGACTGCATGAACCAGGTCCGCGAGACCCGGGCAGCGGACTTCTCCAACCTGATCGCTTACTACGACAAGACCCCGATCGACGCCGGCCGCATCGCCGAGGCCGACTGGCGCCGCGGCGCCAACCCGGCCTCGCTGGAGCTGGCGCTGTACTACTACACGCGCGCCCACGCCTACCGCCGCATCGAGCTGCTGCTGCAGGACATGACCCCGGAGCAGCGCCGCGCCGCCTGGCAGTCGGGCCGCTTCCTGATGCGGCGCGCCGAGTACTACCGCGTGACCGGCCAGCGCGAGCAGGCCCTGGCCGACCTGCGCCATGCCGCGGGCCTGCCCGACGTCGACAGCGAAACGCTGGCGGCGCTGATGTGGACGCTGGTCGATCAGGGCACCGATACCGAGGTGCGCGCGGTGATGCGCCGCCTGCAGGACCAGGCCGAAAACAATCCCGACCTGTGGGGCGCCTTCGCCGCCGGCCACATGCGCTTCCACGACGGGCGCGCGGCGCTGCATTACCTGCACAAGCTCAACGACGGCCAGAGCGCCGATCCGCTGTGGCTGAGCCTGCTGGCCGACGCCTATGAAGCCGTCGGCCAGACCGACATGGCCTGGCGCGTGCGCCGCCAGGCGTGGCTCGACCTGCAGCGCGGCTGGGCCCGGCGCGGCGCGGGCGCTGCCCGCATGCGCCCGGATCACACCGACGGCGACGAGGAACAGGAGAACCCGTCCGGCGCGCCGTCGCGCGCGGACCTGCGCCGCCAGACCGTGGCGCTGGGGCAGCTCTTTGCCTCGGGCGATGTCTCGCGCGCGCTGGTGATCCAGATGCTGCGCGCCGACCGCGCTTCCACGGCGGCGCGCGGACTGCAGCGGCCGGCCGCGGGGGCGACGTCGCAGCTGGGCGAGATCGAAGGCTTGCCGCCGCTGCGTGACCCGGTCCCTGCCGAGGTCGTGCGCGACGCGGCGCGGCGCGAGGCCGCGTTGTCGGCCGCCGGACGCGATGCCGCGCTGGCATGGGCGATGTCGGCGGAATCGAACGAACTGGCGCGCGGCTGGCTGGCGCGCCAGTACGCCAGCCGGCTGCAGCGCCCGGCGTATGCCGAGGTGGCGATCGCGCTGGACCAGCAGGACCTGAACAGCCTGGACCGCATCCTGGAGCGCCAGGCAGGCGGCGTGCCGGTGGCGAGCCAGATCGAGGCCAACCAGCGCCTGGACCGCCTCGGCGCGGCGCAGACGCTGGCCTTCGAGGCCCAGGAGCGGGCCCGCTCTGACGACGCGCTGCAGGAGACCCTGCGCGACACGCTGCTGTTCAACGCCCAGGCGATCGAGCCGCGCGTGCGCTTCCTGCACCAGAAGCCGCTGGAGTTCACCGAAGGCAGCCTGGCCGGCGGCGTGCGGCTGTGGGACGGCTACGACCTGAACCTGCGCGGCACCTGGCGCGACCAGCGCAGCACCGACCCGGGGCAGCTCGCCAACGTGCCGGCGTCGGACCGGAGCGCCGACCTGTCGCTCGGCTACCGCGACAACAACCGGCGCTGGCGCGCCAGCGCGGGCTACCGCGAGGGCCTCGACACCATGGCCACGGCGCGCTTCTTCGGCGAGTGGAACCAGCAGGGGCGGCTGCAGTTCAGCACGCTGGCGGGGCTCAACCAGCCGGCGGACGAGTCCGCGCCGCTGCGCGTGGGCGGCGCCAAGGATGTGCTGGGGCTGGGCGCGACGTGGCGCTTCAGCCTGCGCGAGTTCGTCGGCGCGCGCATCGAGTACAGCCGCTTCCGCGGCCAGGACCGCAGCACGCTGGGCCACGGCCTGGTCTATGACGTCGAGGCCGGCTACAAGATCCGCACCGCGTACCCGGACTACACCGTGCGCGTGGTCGCGACGCATGCCAGCTACAGCACGCAGGGCGGCAGCCTGACGCCGCGCCAGGCCGCGCTGGTGCCGGCCGGCGCCGCCGCGACGCCGGCGTTCTACATGCCGCAGGGCTTCACGCAGGCTGGCGTGCTGTTCGGCTTCGGCACCGAGCTGCTGGACGAATACACCCGCAAGTGGCGGCCGTTCGGCGAGATCGGGCTGCTGCACGACACCCGCGCGCGGCAGAACTTCCGCGTGCAGGGCGGCGTGGCGGGCTCGCTGTTCGGCAACGACCACCTGGCGCTCTATGTCTCGCACGAGACCGCGGCGCGCAACGGCGGGCGGCCGATGACGGAACTGGGATTGCGCTACCGCTGGCTGTACTGAGCGCGGCAGGGCAGGCATCAACAGGACATGGAATACGGAAAAAGGGGATCAGCATGAACAAGCAAACGGGCATGACAGGCATCACGGGCAGGACCGTAGCAGCGCGGCTGGCCGCATGGTGCGGCGCGCTGGGCGCGGCGCTGTGGCTGGCGGGCTGCGCGGTGACGGACGTCGGGCGCGCGCCGGCGCTGGCGCGCGGCGAGACCATCGCGGTGCTGCCGATCGTCAACTACACCGAGACGCCGCAAGCCGGCCTGCGCGCCGAAGCCATCGCCGAGAGCCTGCTGAAGACCGGCGGCGTGGCCAGCCTGAAGCGCTATCCGGCCGCGCTGAACCCGGAAACGCTGTTCGAGCCGGCCGAGCGCGAGGCGGTAGGCAAGGCGCTGGAATGGGCGCGCGCCGAGAAGGCCCGCTATGCGCTCACCGGCGCGGTGCAGGAATGGCGCTACAAGGTGGGCGTGGACGGCGAGCCGGCGGTCGGCATCTCGCTGCAGCTGCTCGACGTGAACAGCGGCGAAGTGGTGTGGTCCGCCACCGGCAGCGACAGCGGCTGGAGCCGCGCCTCGCTGTCGGGTACCGCGCAGAAGCTGTTGCGCCGCCTGCTGGCGCCGCTGATGCAGGGCTGAGGTCGGGGTGGCGTTGATCGGCACGGCGCCGCGCCAGCGCGGCGATGGATGGTTGAAGCAAGGGGATGAGCGTGGCCAAGACGGCTGACAATACCTATCGCGCGCGGCAGGGACAGGGTATCGGCCTGGGCGGGCGCTATGCGCGCCTGCTCGCGCCGGCGGTCACCGGACCGGCGGCCGTGGTGGAACTGGTGGTGGCGATGCTGGCCGCGCTGGGGCTGGCCTGGCTGGTGCTGCCGCAGAACCCGTTGCTGCTGGGCATGGGCTTCCCGTGGGCCTGGCTGCTGCCGGTGATCCTGGCGCTGCGCTACGGCACGCTGATCGGGGTGGGCAGCGTGCTGATGCTGCTGGGCGCCTGGTACCTGTACCACCAGACCGGCGTGATGCCCGGCCCGTTCCCGCGCCTGTTCTTCCTCGGCGGCCTGCTGCTGGTGCTGGTGGCGGGACAGTTCGGCGATATCTGGGGCACGCGCCTGGCGCGTGCCAGCGCCGTCAACCGCTACCTGGACGAGCGCCTGGCGGCGCTGACCAAGAACCACTACCTGCTGCGCATCTCCCACTCGCGGCTGGAAAACGACCTGCTGGCGCGGCCCACCACGCTGCGCGACACCCTGTCGCAGCTGCGCGGCGTGGCGCTGGAAGAGGCCGCCCGCGGCGGCCATGTGCTGGCCGGCGCGCAGCCGGTGCTGCAGGTGGTGGCGCAGGCCTGCCAGGTCGAGGCGGCCGCGCTCTACGCCTGCGACGGCGAGCGTGTCGACGCCGAGCCCGCGGCCAGCATCGGCCCGGCCTTTACCCTCGACACCACCGATCCGCTGGTGCGCCACTGCCTGGACACGCGCCAGCTGGCCCACCTGCGCGCCGACGGCCTGCAGCACGATGCGCGCACCCGCTACGTGGCGGTGGCGCCGGTGCTGGCGGGCTCCGACCACCTGATCGGCCTGCTGGTGGTGGAACGCATGCCGTTCCTGTCGCTGAACTATGAAAACCTGCAGATGCTGATGGTGCTGCTGGGCTACTACGCCGACGGCGTCGAGCATGCCGGCGCCACGCGCACCATCCTGGCGGCGCTGCCGGCGTGCCCGTATCCGTTTGCGCTGGACTATGCGCGCCTGTCGCGGCTGCAGCGCGAGACCGGCATCAACAGCTCGGTGGTGGCGCTGGTGTTCGACACCGATCCGGAGCGCGATGCGCTGTTCGAGCAGGTGGTGCGCAGCCGGCGCGCGCTGGACGTGGCCTGGCCGCTGGTCAACCCCCACCACCGCGCCATGCTGACGCTGATGCCGCTGTCCGATGCGCAGGCCGTGGCGGCCTACCTGGTGCGCATCGAAGACATGCTGCGCGCGCAGTTCGGCACCGATTTCACCCGCGCCGGCATCGGCGTCTACTCGCTCGCGGTGCCCGCGACCGGCGCCGAAGAGGCGCTGGTCAAGCTGCTGCGCCGGGCCCAGGTGGACGGCACGGCGGCGCCGTCGACGCCGGCGGCCGGGGAAGCGCCCCATGTTTAAGCTCGGCGCCGGCGGCCTGGCCGCCCAGATCGCCGCGCTGGTGCTGCTGGCTCGCGCCGGCAACAGCACCGCGCTGCTGCTGGCGTTCTTCGGCATGCAGGCCGTCGCCGCCGCGCTGACGGCGTTGCTGCTGTGGCGCCTGCTGCCGCGGCGCTTGCGCATGCCGTTCGCGTGGAGCTACGGCTTCCTGGCGCTGTTCTGCTTCTTCGTGCCGCTCGGCGGCGCGCTGGTGTGCGTGGGCAGCTACCTGCTGTCCAAGCTGTTCCCGCGCCGCATCGATACCAGCGGCATCGGCACCGTGGGCCTGCCGGAATTCGTCACGCACCTGATGTCGCGCGTCACGCATGGTGGCGGCGCGCGGCTGCGGGCGCAACTGGGCAATGCGCGCGCGCCGCTGCCGGAGCGCATGACCGCGCTGGTGGCGATGCAGTCGATGCCGGCGCGCACCGTCAGCCCGGTGCTGCGCGAGCTGCTGGCCGACAGCGCCGACGATATCCGGCTGCTCGCCTACGGCATGCTGGACGGCGCCGAGAAGCAGCTGACCCAGCAGATCCTGGCCGAGCTGCCGCGCCTGGAGACCGCCTACAGCCCGGCCGAGCGCGCCGAGATCAGCAAGCGCCTGGCCGACCTGTACTGGGAGCTGATCTACCAGAACCTGGTGCAGGGCGACGTGTACCGCTACACCGCCAGCCAGGTCGAGCGCTACGCCAGCGCGGCGCTGTCGCACGACGACAGCAATGCCTCGCTGTGGTACATGCGCGGGCGCCTGGCGCTGGCGCGCAACGCCCCGCGCGAGGCCCGCGCCTGGCTGCAGCGCGCCGAGGCGCTCGGCTTCGCGCGCGAGCGCGTGCTGCCGCACCTGGCCGAAGCCGCCTACCTGGAACGCGACTACGCCGCGGTGCGCCAGCTGATGGCATCCTTTGACAGCCCCTCGCCGCTCCCGCTGGTGCGGCCCCTGCTGCGGTACTGGCAATCATGAGCGAGATCCTGTTGAAAGCGGCCTCGGCCGACGTCATGCTGCTGCTCGAAGGCACCTTCCCGTACGTCAGCGGCGGCGTGTCGAGCTGGGTCAACCAGATGATCCGGGCGTTCCCGGAGCTGCGCTTCGGCATCGTCTTCATCGGCAGCCGACGCGAGGACTACGGCGACATGGCCTATCAGCTGCCGGCCAACGTGGTGCACCTGGAGACGCACTACCTCTATGACTTCCCGCCGCCGCCGCTGGTGCAGGGCCGCGGCGGCGACGCGAAGGCGTTCGATGCCGCCGACCGGCTGCACGACCTGCTGCGCGAGCCGGGCCGCGAGGCCGAGGCCGGCGCGATGATCCGCGAACTGATGCCGGCGCTGCGCGAAGGCGGCGCGCTCGGCGAGGACGCGTTCCTGTACAGCCGCCGCGCCTGGCAGACCATCACCGACCAATACCGGCGCTTCTGCACCGACCCGTCGTTCACCGATTACTTCTGGACCGTGCGCATCATGCACAAGCCGCTGTGGCAGCTGGTGCGGATTGCCGACGGGCTGATCCCGGCGCGGCTCTACCACACGGTATCGACCGGCTATGCGGGCTTTCTCGGCGCGCTGCTGCGCCACCGCAACCAGCGCCCGCTGCTGGTGTCGGAGCACGGCATCTATACCAAGGAACGCAAGATCGACCTGTTCCAGAGCCAGTGGATCCGCGACAACCGCAATGTGTTCGAGCGCGACATCTCCCAGATCAGCTATTTCCGCGAGCTGTGGGTGCGTTTTTTCGAAACCCTGGGCCGGGTCTGCTACGACGCCGGCGACGACATCGTCGCGCTGTACGAGGGCAACCGCCGCCGCCAGGTGCAGGACGGCGCGCCCGAGGCGCGCACGCGCAGCATCCCCAACGGCATCGACCTGCCGCGCCTGGCGCCGCTGCGCACGCGGCGCCAGCCCGGCGTGCCGCCGGTGCTGTGCCTGATCGGCCGGGTAGTGCCCATCAAGGACGTCAAGACCTTTATCCGCGCGATGCTGACGGTGGTGCGCGAATACCCCGAGGCCGAAGGCTGGATCGCCGGCCCGGAGGACGAAGATCCCGAATACGCGCGCGAATGCCGCAGCCTGGCCGAAAGCCTGGGCCTGGGCAAGAAGGTGAAGTTCCTCGGCTTCCAGCGCATCGACGCGCTGCTGCCGCAGGTGGGCGTGCTGGTGCTCAGCTCGATCAGCGAAGCGCTGCCGCTGGTGGTGCTGGAGGGCTTTGCCGCGGGCGTGCCGTGCGTGACCACCGACGTGGGCTCGTGCCGCGAGCTGCTGTTCGGCCTGCCCGGCGAGGACGCCGCGCTGGGCCCGGCCGGCGAGGTAGTGCGCATCGCCGACCCCGCCGCGCTGGCCGCGGCCGCGCTCGGGCTGCTGCGCGACCCGGCGCGCTGGCAGGCGGCGCAGGCCGCCGGCGTGGCGCGCGTGGAGCGCTACTACACCCAGGAGCGCATGGTCGGCAGCTACCGCGAACTGTATCAACGGCTGATGGCGCAGCCCGACGGCGCCGGGCATGACGGACCAGCCCGGCACGGCGGCAATCCCGCGCGCTGCCCGGTCCACGGAGGAGCCTGAGCATGGCTGGCATTGGATTCGAGCTGCGCAAGATGCTGCGGCGGGACAACCTGTCCGGCATGCTCAGCGCCTACGCGTATGCCGGCATCATCAGCTCGGGGCCGTGGATCCTGTCGATCGTCGGCATCCTGCTGATCGGCATGCTGAGCCTGCCGTTCGTGGTGCCGGGCACGCTGATCACGCAGTTCCAGGTCTCGGTGACCTACCTGATCGCGGGCAGCCTGATCCTGACCGGACCGATGCAGCTGTCGTTCACGCGCTTTACCTCCGACCGGCTGTTCGAGAAGCGCGACCACCTGATCCTCAGCAACTACCATGCGGTGGCGCTGCTGGCCACGGTGCTGTCGGGCGGCATCGGCGTGGCGTGCGCCGTGTTCAGCTTCGGCGCGCAGTCGGTGCTGTACCGGCTGCTGATGGTGGCGGGCTTCGTGGTGCTCAGCAATATCTGGATCGCCGCGATCTTCCTGTCGAGCATGAAGCAGTACAAGGCCATCGTGTGGACCTTCCTGCTGGGCTACGCGGTCTCGGTGGCGGCCGCGCTGGGGCTGCGCGGCTACGGCATGGAAGGGCTGCTGGGCGGGTTTGTCGCGGGCCAGCTGTGCCTGCTGACCGGCATGGTGACGCTGATCTACCGCAACTACACCAGCCGCCAGTTCATCTCGTTCGAGGTGTTCCGGCGCCGCTATGCCTACCCCAGCCTGGTGGCGATTGGCCTGCTCTACAACCTGGGCATCTGGATCGACAAGTTCATGTTCTGGTACGCGCCGTCCACCGGCCACGAGGTGATCGGGCCGCTGCGCGCGTCGATCATCTACGACATCCCGGTGTTCCTGGCCTACCTCGCCATCATCCCCGGCATGGCAGTGTTCCTGGTGCGCATCGAGACCGATTTCGTCGAGTACTACGACGCGTTCTACGATGCGGTGCGCGGCGGCAGCTCGCTGGAGCATATCGAAGACATGCGCAACACCATGGTCCAGACCATCCGGCTGGGCCTGTACGAGATCGTCAAGGTGCAGGCCATCGCCGCGCTGCTGCTGTTCGCGGTGGGCGTGTGGGTGCTGCGGCTGCTCGGCATTTCCGAACTGTACCTGCCGCTGCTGTACGTCGACGTGATCGGCGCCAGCCTGCAGGTGGTGCTGCTGGGCGTGCTCAACATCTACTTCTACCTGGACCGGCGCCGCGAGGTGCTGCTGCTGACCGCGCTGTTCGTGGTGCTGAACTTCGCCCTGACGCTGGTGACGCTGCAGCTGGGGCCGGCCTGGTATGGCTACGGCTTCGCGGTGTCGCTGCTGGTGGTGGTGGCGCTGGCGCTGGCCATGCTAGACCACAAGCTCGAGCGGCTGGAATACGAGACCTACATGCTG
The DNA here is from genome assembly GCF_000372525.1 of Cupriavidus neocaledonicus. Classification (GTDB taxonomy): domain Bacteria; phylum Pseudomonadota; class Gammaproteobacteria; order Burkholderiales; family Burkholderiaceae; genus Cupriavidus; species Cupriavidus neocaledonicus. The sequence goes on along the minus strand of NZ_AQUR01000097.1, from coordinate 41,274 downwards.
CAATAGCGTCCCGCAGCACGCCGGTGCACCCCTCGTCGGGGCGTCTCGACGGAATGGGCCGCGATTGGGTAACATGGCGGCAGCCGGCGGGCTTCGGCCTGGCCCGCCGGTTCAGATCGACGGCCGCGCCCCCTTGCCAGGGTGAAATACAAAGAATGACTTGCCGGCCGGGCCGTCGACACGCCGTGGCAGAGACCGCAGTTGCAGTCGGAAGCTGGCAGAAGGGTGTAGAGGTATGCGAATTGCATCCGTGGAGGATGATCCGGATCAGGCCGAACTGATCCGGCAGATTTTGGGCGAAGCCGGTTTCGAATGCGAATCCTTCGCCAACGGTGCCGACTTGCTGCGCGCGCTGCGCGAGCGCGCCTACGACCTGCTGCTGGTCGACTGGCAGCTGCCGGGCACCAGCGGCTATGAACTGGTCAGCTGGGTACGGCAGAAGTCCGGCAACATGCCACCGATCCTGTTCGTCACCAGCCGCACCGCCGAGGCCGATATCGTCGACGGCCTGACGGTGGGCGCCGACGACTACATGCTCAAGCCCATCCGCGCCGGCGAGCTGGTCGCGCGCGTGCGCTCGCTGCTGCGCCGCGCCTACCCCGAGGCCGCGCAGGAAGTCGAGCTGATCCGGCGTGGCAACTATACCGTCGATACCCACGCGCGCACCATCACCGTCGGCGGCGAAGCCGCGGTGCTGTCGCCGCGCGAATATGAGCTGGCCCTGTTCCTGTTCCGCAATACCGGGCGCCTGCTGGCGCGCGAGGTGATGGAGCAGGCGGTGTGGGGCCGCGCCATGGGGGCGGGCTCGCGCACGCTCGACACGCATATCTCGCGCTTGCGCCTGAAGCTGGCGCTGCGCCCCGAGAACGGGGTGCGGCTGACCTCGGTGTATTCGCACGGCTATCGTTTCGAAGAGATTTCCGCGGCCGAAGCGCAGGCGGACGAGGACCGCGATGCGTAGGGTCGTGCGCGGTATCGCGCTGGCCGTGCTGGCCGGCGCAGCGGTGCCGGCGCAGGCCGGACCCGCGGGCGCGCAGGGCGCCGACTTCATCTACGTGGTCGAGCCGGGCGATACGCTGATCGGGCTGGCCTCGCGCTATATGGCATCCGAGCAGGGCTGGCGCACGCTGCAGCGCCTCAACGGCGTGGCCGATCCGTACCGGCTGGTGCCGGGGTCGCGCATGCGCATCCCGCTCGCCCAGATCCCGGAACAGGCGGCGTCGGCGCGCGTGGTCTATGTCAGCGGCGCGGTGCGCGCCAACGGCCGGCCGGTGCAGGTCGGCATGACCCTGGACGAGGCCGCGCGCATCGAGACCCCGGCCGGTGGCTCGGCCACGCTGGAGCTGCCGGACCGCACCCGCGTCACCTTGCCGCCTTCGACCACGGTGGCGGTCAGCCGGCTGCGCACGTTCGCGCGCAGCGGGCTGGTCGACGCCGTGATCCGCCTTGACAAGGGCGCGGCCGAGACCCGCGTGGCGCCCGAGGGCGGCGGGGTCGGCCGCTTCGAGCTGCATACGCCGATGATGGTGACCGGCGTGCGCGGCACCCGCTACCGGGTCTCAGCCGACGCGGGCGGCAGCCGCAGCGAGGTGCTGCAAGGCCGTGTCGGCGTCAGCGCCGCGCGCCCGCGGTCGGCACCGGCACCGGGGCGCGCCATGGTCGCGGCGGCGTCGCTCGAGGCCGGCTATGGCATCGGCGTGTCCGCCGGCAGCAAGCTGTCGCGACCGGTGGCGCTGCTGCCGGCACCCGCCTTGCTGCCGCCCGATGGAACCGTGCTGGGGCCGTCGTTCGAGGCGGCCTGGCAACCGGTGCCGGGCGCCGTGGCCTACCACGTGCGGGTCGCGCGCGATGCGGCGCTGAGCGAACTGGTCTGGTCCGGCACCGCCAGCGGCGCCGATGCCGCCCGGGTGCGCGTCGACGGCCTGCCGGAAGGCACGCTGTACCTGAGCGTCAGCGCCATCGACCGGCACCGGCTGACCGGCCATGATGCGCAGGCGCCGGTGTCGGTGCGGCTGAATCCGCCGGCGCCGTTCACGCAGCAGCCCGCCGCGGATGCGGTGCGCTATGCCGAGGCCGTGAGCTTCGAATGGGCCACGGTGCCGGCCGCGGCCCGCTACGAGCTGGCGCTTGCCACCGATGCCGACTTTACCCGCGACGCCGCCGTCCACGCCGCCGCCGCCTCGCCCGCCGCGCAGGCGCTGGCGCCGGGCCGCTGGTGGTGGCGCGTGCGCAGCGTCGATGCGGCTGGCCTGCCGGGCCCGTGGTCGGATGCGGTGCCGTTCCGCGTCGAGCCCAAGCCGCCGGTGCCGACCCTGCAGGACGACGGCGGCGCACTGCACATCGGCTGGCCCGATGGCGGCGGCGGTCCCGGCTACCGGGTGCAGCTGGCGGCCGATGCGGGCTTCGCCACGCTGCTGGCCGATGAACACACCGCCAGCAACGCCATCGACCTGCCGCGCCCGACGCCGGGCGTCTATTTCATCCGCGTGGCGCGCGCCGCGCCGGGCGTGGCGCCTGACCCGGCCGCGTTCTCGGCGGCGCAGCGCATTGAAGTCATCGCCATGCTGCGCGACGGGCAGGGCGGTGCAATCGGCTCGGGCGACCGGCCGGACGGCGGTGGCCGCATCCGGCTCCGCTGACACAGCCGGCGCGCCCGGCACGCGCGCCGAGCCGCGTGCGCCGGGGCGCGCCTTCGGCCAGCGCACGCTGGTCGAATGGTGCCTGCTGGCCGTGGCGGTGCTGGCGCTGGTGATGCTGGCAGCGCGCCAGGGCTGGACCGAACGCGCCGACCTGGCCGCCTACGACATCGCCATCGGCGCCCAGCATCACCCCGCCCGCGACGACATCGTCATCGTCGGCATCGACGACGCCAGCATCACCGCCATCGGCCGTTGGCCGTGGCGCCGCGCGGTGCTGGCGCAGCTGATCGAACGCATCGCCGCCGGTGGCCCGCGCGTGATCGGCGTCGACGTGATCCTGGCCGAACGCGATACCCGTTATCCGCACGACGATGCCGTGCTGGCGCGCAGCATGGCGCTGGCCGGCAACGTGGTGCTGCCGGTGCTGGCCGAGCCCGGCTCCGCCGGCATGCTGGTGCGCTATCCGCTGGCCGGGCTGGGCGCCGCCGTCGGCCATATCAACATGGTGGTCGATACCGACGGCGTGGCGCGCCAGGTCTACCTGCGCGAAGGCCCGCACCCGGTCGCCGCCGCCGGCGTGCCGCACCTGGCCGCGGTGATGGCGGGCTTCGGTCGCGCCGGCGCGTTGCCCGTCGGCGTGCACCACGAGCCGGCCGTGGTCACTGAAGCCAACGGCTGGGAACGCAGCGGCCGCCTGCGCATTCCGTACGCCGGCCCGCCCGGCACCTTTGCCCGCGTGTCGGTGCGCGACGTGCTCGAGGGCCGCATCGATCCGGCTAGGTTTGCCGGCAAGGCGGTGCTGATCGGCGCCCTCGCCACCGGCATGGGCGACGTGCTGCCGACCCCGGTCTCGCGCGATGGCCGCGGCATGAGCGGGGTCGAGATCCTGGCCAACACCGTGCAGGCGGTGAGCGACGGCGATGCCATTGTCGCGGTATCCCCGGCATGGCAGGCCGGCGGCACGCTGCTCGCGGTGCTGCTGGCCGCGCTGGCCGCGCTGCGGCTGCCGCCGCGCGGCGCGCTGGTCGCCACCGGGCTGCTGCTGGCGGGCCTGCTGCTGGGCTCGCTGGCGCTGCTGGCGCTGGCGCGGCTATGGTTCGCCCCGGCCGCCGCGGTGCTGGGCTGCGTGCTGTTCTATCCGTTGTGGAGCTGGCTGCGCCAGGAAGCGGCGCTGCGCTTCCTCAGCGACGAGCTCGCGCGGCTCGAGCGCGAGCCCGGGGTCATGCACGCGCCGCGCCATCCCGGCGCCACGCTCGACAGCCGCATGCGCGCCGTCTACGGCATGAGCGCGCAACTGCGCGGCCTGCGCAGTTTCCTCGCCGACGGTCTCGAAAGCCTGCCCGATGCCACCGCCATCTGCGACCTGGATGGCGGCGTGCTGCTGGCCAACCGGCGCTGCGTGGCGCTGGCCCCGGCGGTGCTGGCGCGCGTACCGGAGGGGCCTGCGGCGCCGGACCTGCCGCGTCCCGGCATCCGCGCGCTGATCGAGGCGGTGTGCCCGTCGCCGGCACCGGCGCTGGCCTACTGGCAGGCGCTGCACGATCGCTACGCCGGCGCGCCGGTCATGCCGGCACCGGTGCCCGAGGGCGGCATCGAAGTGTCCGGGCGCGGCGACCGCCGCTACCTGCTGCATGGCGCGCCGCTGCACGGCGAATCCGGCGCCGTGGCGGGCCTGATCGTCAGCGTGATCGACATCACCGCGATGCGCCTGGCGGAGCGCCAGCGCGAGCAGATGCTGCGCTTCCTCTCGCACGACATGCGCTCGCCGCAGGCGTCGATCCTGGCGCTGATCGAACTGGAAGAGCGTCGCGCGCATCAGGCGGGCACCAGCGCCGGCACCAGCGCCGGCACCGGCGCGGGCGACGGCGCCGCGGCCAACGGCGTGCTGGCCCGCATCGCCGCGCATGCGCGCCGCACCCTGACGCTGGCCGACGATTTCATCAGCGTCGCGCGCGCGGAGTCGAAGGCGCTGGCTTTCATGGAGGTGGAGCTCGGCGGCCTGGTGCTCGACGCCACCGACCAGTTGTGGGCGCTGGCCAAGGCACGCGAGGTGTCGTTGCAGATCGACCTGCCCGACGACCCCGCGGTGCTGCAGGGCGAACCCGCGTTGCTGGTGCGCGCCATCGCCAACCTGGTCAGCAATGCGATCAAGTTCAGCCCAGCGGGCGCGACCGTGACGGTGTCGCTGACGCGCGCGGCGGAGCGCTTCGTGGTGGCCGTGCAGGACCATGGGTCGGGCATTGCCGAGGCCGACCAGGCCCGGCTGTTCGAGCCGTTCGCGCGGCTGCACGAAGGCCGGCAGGGCGCGCCGGAAGGGACCGGTCTGGGCCTGGTGCTGGTGCGCGCCGTGGCCGAGCGGCATGGCGGCCAGGCCAGCGTGCGCAGCCAGCCCGGCATGGGTGCGGTGTTCCGCATCGAACTGCCGCTTTCGCCGACCTTGCCCACCCCGCCATGACCGCGGCGCAACGCGCGACGCGTGCAGAGGCGCTGCCTGTTACGGCCGCCGACACAATTGTTGGCAGTCGCGAACGAGGGATTTGCGTAGCATCGGGGCACCGCTGGAGCCGCATCCGGTGGTCTTCACGCCCACGCCAGCTCCCCCTCGGCTGTAACTGGCGTGGGCGGCTTTTTTGTCCCCAGGTGCGAAACCGAGCGCGAAACCAAGCGCGAAACCAAGCGCGAAACCAAGCGCGAAACCAAGCGCGAAACTAGGCGCGAAACGTCAGGGTAAAGCGCGTCTTGCCCGCCTCAGACGACACGCCGATGGCGCCACCGTGCGCGGCGACGATGGCCTGCGTGATCGCCAGCCCCAGCCCCAGTCCCGCGCCATCGGACTCAGGCCGCGCGCGCGATTTGTCGGCGCGGAAGAAGCGGTCGAACAGCACGGGCAGCAGCTCCGGCCGGATGGTCTCGCCTTCGTTCTCGACCACCACCTGCACCGCGTCGGCGACTGGCGTGATGGCCACCACGATGCCCTTGCCCGCGGGCGTATGCCGCAGCGCATTCGACAGCAGGTTGCTCAGCGCCCGGCGCAGCATCAGCCGGTCGCCGGTGATGCGGCCGCGGCCGCGCAGCGTGAGCCGCACGCCCTTGTCCTCGGCGAGCGCATCGTAGAAATCGAACAGCGCCTCGACTTCATCCGCGACCTCGATCGGTTCCGCGCTGGGCAGCGTGATGCCGTGCTCGGTCTTGGCCAGGTACAGCATGTCCGAGACCATGCGCGACAGCCGCTGCAGCTCTTCCACGTTGGACGCCAGCACATCGCGGTAGCGCGCCGCATCGCGCGGCTGCGACAGCACCACCTGGGTCTGCGTCATCAGGTTGGTGATCGGCGTGCGCAGCTCGTGCGCCAGGTCCGACGAGAATTCCGACAGGCGGGCGAAGTCGCGCTGCAGGCGCTCCAGCATCGCGTTGAGGGTGGCGGCCAGGTCCGCCATTTCCACCGGCACGGCGTCGACCGGCATGCGTTCGTCCAGCTTGTGCGCGGTCACGGTGCGCGCGCGCGAGGCCATGGTGCGCAGCGGCGACAGCCCGCGGCGCGCCGCCCACCAGCCCAGCAGCCCGCTCGCCAGCGCCGCCAGCGTGCCGTAGAAGGCCAGCGTGCTGCGGAATGCGTGCAGGAAGTGGTCATGCAGTGCCGTGTCCATGCCGACCAGCACCTGCAGCGTGCCCGGCTGGCCCCCTGCCGGCGCCACCGCCAGCTGCGCGCGCAGGCCGCGGTAGCTCTGGCCATCCTGTTCCCAGGCAAACGCGTCGTTTGCCGCCGGCACCCGCGCGGCGGCCGCCAGCGCCGGGCCGAAGTCGAAATCCCGCGTGGCGTACAGGCGCTTGCCATCGGCGCCACGCACTTCGGCGACAAAGCCGGCATGGTGCTCCAGCGCCGGCCCCAGGCGTTGCGGCAGCGACGCCGCCGGGCCTTCGGCGGCGATCTTCTCGATCAGCCGCACGTTGTCGCCCAGCACGGCATAGTCCTCGTCGGCGAAATGATCGTCGATCGCCAGCCAGATCAGCACGCCCAGGCCCAGCAGCACCGCCGCCGACGACAGCGAGAACAGGATGGTGAGCCGTGCCGTCAGCGACAGGCGGGGCGTCATGTGGGCCGCTCGTCGTTTGCCGGCGGCGCCTCTGCTGCGTCGGCGGCTTCGGGCGACTCGAGCACATAGCCCATGCCGCGCACGGTCTGGATCAGGCGGGCCTCGAAGCCGTCGTCGATCTTGGCGCGCAGGCGCCGGATGGCGACGTCGATGACATTGCTGTCGCTGTCGAAGTTCATGTCCCACACCTGCGAGGCGATCAGCGAGCGCGGCAGCACCTCGCCGCGGCGGCGCGCCAGCAGTTCCAGCAACGCGAACTCCTTGCTGGTCAGCGTGATGCGGCGGCCGGCGCGCGTGGCGCGGCGGCGGGTCAGGTCCAGCACCAGGTCGGCCACCTGGATGCGGTCCAGCGTCATCTGCGCGGTGCCGCGGCGCAGCAGCGTGCGCACCCGCGCAAGCAGTTCGGAAAAGGCGAACGGCTTGACCAGGTAGTCGTCGGCACCCAGTTCCAGGCCCTTGACGCGGTCGGCCACGCTGTCGCGCGCGGTCAGGAACAACACCGGCACGGGGTTCTGCCCCGCGCGCAGCGCCTGCACGATGCGCCAGCCATCGACGTCCGGCAGCATCACGTCGAGGATGACCAGGTCGTAGGGCTCGGTCATGGCCATGTGCTGGCCGTCCAGCCCGTTGCGCACCAGGTCGACGACGAATCCCGCCTCGGTCAGCCCCTGGCGCAGGTATTCGCCGGTCTTGGACTCGTCCTCCACCACAAGCAGTTTCATCAGCACTTTCCTTACGCGATCGGCCCGGCCGATGGCTCTTCATGACGGCCAGGCAACTCTACGCCGGCGTTGCCGGCGCCAACATGACCGCAAGATTACCGGATTGTCATGTTCCGGTCAGACCGCGGTAGGGTGGCGCTGGCTACGCTTGGGGTGCCGACTAACCGAACCGACGTGACATGCGACGCCATCCAAGCCCCGGCCGCCCAGCGCTGCCTCTTCTGCTGCCTGATCCGCTCTCCGGCTTGCCGGACCTCCGGCGCCGCCGCTTCGTGCAGGGGCTGGCCGCCGGTGGCGTGGTGGCCGGCCTCGGGCTGGGCGGCAGCGCCTGGGCGCAGCATGCGGGGCACGGCGGCGGCGCGCGCGACGGGCAGCCGGCGCCGGCGGGCAGCGGTGCCGGCCCGGTGCTGCGCGGCACCGAGTTCGACCTGGTGATCGGCGAAGCGCTGGTCAACTACACCGGCAAGCCCACCATCGCCACCACCATCAACGGCATGCTGCCCGGCCCGACGCTGCGCTGGCGCGAGGGCGACACCGTCACCATCCGCGTGACCAACCGCCTGCGCGAGGCCACTTCGATCCACTGGCACGGCATCATCCTGCCCTACCAGATGGATGGCGTGCCCGGCATCAGCTTCCCGGGCATCCCGCCCGGCGAGACCTTCACCTACCGCTTCAAGGTCGCGCAGACCGGCAGCTACTGGTACCACTCGCACTCCGGCTTCCAGGAGATGACCGGCGTGTACGGCGGCATCGTCATCGATCCGGCCTCCGGGCACGAGCGCGCGCACGCCGACCGCGACCATACCGTGCTGCTGTCGGACTGGACCGACGAAGATCCGATGCGGGTGCTGAACAAGCTCAAGATCCAGGGCGACTACTACAACTACAACCAGCCCACCGTGGTCGACTTCTTCCGCGACGTGTCGCGCGACGGGCTGAAGCAGGCGCTGGACAAGCGCCGCATGTGGAACCAGATGCGGATGAACCCGACCGACCTGGCGGACCTGTCGAGCGCGACCCTGACCCACCTGGCCAACGGCGTCACGCCGGCGGGCAACTGGACCGGCCTGTTCCGCCGCGGCGAGACCGTGCGCCTGCGCTTTATCAACGGCTCGGGCAACACCTTCTACGACGTGCGCATCCCCGGGCTCAAGCTGCGCGTGGTGCAGGTCGACGGCCAGGACATCGAGCCCGTCACTGTCGACGAATTCCGCTTCGGCCCGGGCGAGACCTGCGACGCCATCGTCACGCCGCAGGACGACGCCTACACCCTGTTCGCGCAGTCGATGGACCGCACCGGGTATGCGCGCGGCACGCTGGCGGTGCGCGCCGGACTGTCGGCGCCGGTACCCGCGCTGGACCGGGCCGAATGGCTCACCATGACCGACATGATGGGCGCGATGACCGGCCATGGCGGCCACAGCGGCGACAGTGGCCACAGCGGCGACAGCGGCCACAGCGGCCACAGCGGCCACAGCGGCCACAGCGGCCACAGCGGCGACAGTGGCCACGGCGCCCACGCTGGCCATGGTGCCATGCGGATGGCCGGCATGGACCACGCCGGCATGGACCACAGCCAGCACGCCATGGCGCCCGCCGATGCGCTGCGGGTGCCCAGCAAGACCGCGCGCCATGCCCGCACCGAATACGGCGCCAGCACCGACATGCGCGTCGACATGGCCCGCACCAACCTGGACGATCCTGGCATCGGCCTGCGCAACAACGGCAGGCGCGTGCTGACGCTGGCCGACCAGCACACCATCGGCGGGGCCATGGATGCGCGCGGGCCGGGGCGCGAGGTCGAGCTGCACCTGACCGGCAATATGGAGCGTTATACGTGGTCGTTCGACGGCGTCGAGTTTGGCAAGTCCACGCCGATCTACTTCAAGCATGGCGAACGGCTGCGCGTGATCCTGCACAACGACACCATGATGACCCACCCCATGCACCTGCATGGCATGTGGAGCGAACTGGAGGCGCCCGACGGCAGCTTCCAGGCACGGCGCCACACCATCCCGGTGCAGCCGGCGCAGCGCATCAGCTTCCTGGTCACGGCCGATGCCGTGGGGCGCTGGGCCTGGCATTGCCACCTGATGCTGCATATGGATGCCGGCATGTTCCGCGAAGTGGTGGTGGCGTGATGAAACCAGCTGAACTGTCGATTTTCATGCCCGGATACAAGAAGACCGTGCTGGCCATGGCGCTGGCGCTGGGCGCCATCGGCGCAGCCTTTGCGCAGGACCCGCATGCCGGCCATGCGCACGGCCACGGTCAGCAGGCCGCGCCCGCCACGCCTGCCACGATGCAGGGCGTGGACCACAGCCAGATGCAGGACATGGACCACAGCCAGATGCAAGGCATGGACCACAGCCAGATGCAGGGCATAGACCACGGCCAGGTGCAAGGCATGGACCAGCCGGAGATCCAGACCATGGACGGCGCCAATGCGCCGCCGCAGGAGTCGGCCGCGGCGATGGACCATGGCGACATGAAGATGCAGGGCGGCAGCGCGCCGCCCGACGCGCGCGATCCGCACGCCTACTCCGGCGGCTACCAGCTCGGCGTCGGCCAGTATGCGCTGGGCGACAAGCGCCAGCTGGTGATGGCCGACGAGCACCTGTTCGCGTCGGTGCTGGTCGATCGCCTGGAGTGGGCCCATGCCAACGGCCACAATGCCGCCGCCTACGAGGCGCAGGCGTGGTTCGGCAACAGCTTCGACAAGCTGGTGCTCAAGGCCGAGGGCGAGGCCTCCAGGGGCAAGCTGCACGAAGCCCGCACCGAACTGCTGTGGGGCCACGCCGTGGCCAGCTACTGGGACACCCAGCTGGGCCTGCGCAACGACGCCGGCAGCGGGCGCCCGGCGCGCAACTGGCTGGCGTTCGGCGTGCAGGGGCTGGCGCCGTACTGGTTCGAGGTCGACGCCACCGCCTATGTCGGCACCAGCGGTCGCACCGCGCTGCGGCTGTCGGCGGAGTATGAGCTGCTGCTGACGCAGCGGCTGATCCTGCAGCCGCGCATCGAGGCCAATCTCTACGGCAAGAACGATCCGGAAGCGGGCATCGGCAGCGGCTTGTCCAACGGCGCCGTTGGGCTGCGGCTGCGCTATGAGTTCAGCCGGCAGTTCGCCCCGTATATCGGCGTGGAGCGCTACCAGACCTTCGGCAATACCGCGGACATGGTCCGCACCGCCGGCGGCAAGTCCGGCGAAACGCGCTTCGTCGCCGGCGTCCGCGTCTGGTTCTGATGCGCACTCACTGGTCACGACAATTTCTACATCCCTCAGCGGAGACTACCATGCAAGCCAATCGCCCCCTGATCCACGCCATGATCGCGGCCATCGCCGCGCTGGCCAGCAGCCTTGCCTTCGCGCATCCCAGGCTGGAAGCGTCGACGCCCGCCGACAAGGCCGAGGTGCCGGCGCCGCAGAAGATCGAGCTGCGCTTCTCCGAGAACCTGGTCACCCAGTTTTCCGGCGCCAACCTGGTGATGACCGGCATGCCGGGCATGGCCAGCCATGCGCCGATGAAGATGGCCGTTAAGGTCTCGGGCAGCGATGACCCCAGGACCATGGTCATCACCCCCACGCAGCCACTGCCGCCGGGCAGTTACCGGGTGGACTGGCGCGCGGTCTCGTCCGACACCCATCCCGTCAATGGCAACGTCACGTTCACGGTGAAGTAATTGGCGCAGCCGGAATGGCTGGCCGCGGGGCTGCGCCTGGCGCTTTATCTCGACCTTGCGCTGGTATTCGGGCTGCCGCTGTTCTGCCTCTACGCGCTGCAACGGGACGAACGTGCCGGCCGCTTCGCGCGCCGTTGCCGGGCGCTGGCGCTGGCTGGCGCCGGGGCAGGCATCGCGCTGTCGATGCTGGCGCTGGTCGAGATGGCGCGCGCCATGACCGGCGCGTCGGACTATGCCGCCCTGCAGGCCCATGTGCTGGCGATGATCGTAACCGGCACCGATTTCGGCGTGGCCTGGTGCGTGCGCGTGGCGGCGCTGCTGTTGTTCGTGCTGGCCGGCATGAACCTGCGCCGCCTGCTCCGCTTGCGCGCGCCCTGGGCCGTGCTGGCCGCGTCTGGCGGCGTGGCGCTGGCCACGCTGGCGTGGGGCGGGCATGGCGCGATGCACGACGGCGCGCTGCGCTACCTGCACCTGGCCTCGGACGTGGTGCACCTGCTTGCCGCGGGCGCATGGGTAGGGGCGCTGGCGGCGTTCCTCCTGCTGGCGTGGCCCGGGTCGACGCCACGCGGCCAGGCCCTCGCGCTGCTGAGCCGCAGCGCCAACGGCTTCGCCCGCATCGGCACGTGCATCGTCGCCTTGCTGGTGGTCACCGGCGTGCTCAACTACTGGCTCATCGTCGGGCCGGCGATGCCGGAATTCGCGCCGATGTCTTACGGCGGGCTGCTGGCCGCCAAGCTCGCGCTGTTTGCCACCATGCTCGCGCTGGCGGCGGCCAACCGCTTTGCGCTGGCGCCGCGGCTGGAAGCGGCCGCGCGCGCCGGCGCGCAAGGCCCGGCGCTGCAGGCAGTCCAGGCGCTGCGGCGCAGCCTGCTGCTGGAAGCCGCCACCGCCGCGCTGGTGCTGGCGCTGGTGGCGGTGCTGGGCATGCTGTCGCCGATGCCGGCATGACCGGCCGCGCTTGCGGCCGTCATGCCGCCGCACGGCTTCAGACGTAGGCGATCAGCCGTCCGGCGCAGATCACCAGCAGCCAGGCGGCAATGGACAGGACCGCATTCAGACGTGCGCCGGCAGGCGGTGCCGCGTCCGCGTCCCAGCCGCGCTCGCGGTCGTGCAGGCTGCGGCCTGGTCCGGCGTGGAACCACAGCACGTTGCCCAGCGCCAGCACGATCAGGCCCAGCTTGGCGAGGAATGCAGGGTTGCCGGCCAGCTCGTCGGCATGGGCCACGAACAGCAGCACGCCGCTGGCCGCGACGGCGATGAAGGCGCCGACGGTGAAGGGCAGCGCATGGCGCAGCAGCAGGCTCACCGGCAGCCGCCGGCCCAGCCCTGCCAGCCGCATGTCGACCACGAAGATGGAGCCGAACAGCAGCGCCATGCCGGCGAGGTGGATGATCTCAACCGCGGGATAGGCCCAGGCCGAACTGCGCAGCGCCGTCGCCAACGGCAGCCGCGCCAGCGCGCCGGCCCATTCGGTCCATGCGGTGAAGAGCGCCGGCATGTGGCGTGCCGGCTCAGCGCAGCTCTACCGTCTTGCCGTCCACGGTGATGCGCTCGGCGCGCAGCTCGTCCGGTTTTTCCTTGCTGGCGTAGCCGACCAGCGTGACCTCGCGGCCCACCGCGACCTTGTCCGAGGTGGCGCCGCGCGCTTCCATGCGCGACACGGGGGCCAGCACCGCCAGCCAGCGCTTGCCGCCGGCGTCGATGCGGATGTGCGCGTGCGGGTTCTCGTAATGGCTTTCGACGATCTTGCCGGTCAGCGTCATGGGCCTGGTCTCGTCATAGGTGGACCAGCCGTGATGGGCGATGGCCGGCACCGCCGCCATGGCCAGAGTGGCGGCGCACAAGGCGGGGCGGAACAAGGCGGGGCGGAGCAGGGCGGGACGGAACAGGGCGCGGATGCTGGGCATGGCGGGTCTCCGGTCAGGACAGGTGCAGTATAGGCGCCCCTTCCCGTCCGTGCCGTCCGTGCGGCCGCGCCCGCCCGTCCGTCCGTGCCCGCCCGTGCTTCAGGGCTGCCCGCGGCAGGTGTCGGCGCGTTGCACCAGCCGGCGCAGGCTCGCGCTGACAGGCTTGAGCGCGGCGCGCTCGGCCGTGAGCGCGAGCGCCAGGTTGCCGCTGCCGCTGCGCAGCGCCGCTTCGAGCAGGGTCAGCCCGATCACGTCGCGCTGCGCGTGGCTGCCGCCGAAGCGGTGGGCCACCAGGCGCACCGGCATCAGCAGCTCGATCGCGGTGGCGTAATCGCCCTGCGCGAACGCGATCAGCGCATCGGCCACCGGCAGCCCCACCTCGCGCGACATCATCGCGTTGGTGCCGTTGCCCAGCGCGGCCCGCTCCAGCGCGGCGCGCACGTGGTCGGCCGCCGCGGGGCGCTGCGCGCCCAGGCTGGCCATGACCGCATGCACGTCGTTGAAGGCGTAGTAGCCGGCCGCGCCGCGGCCGAGCCAGTCATCGGCCACCGCATGCCAGCGCCGGCCCACGTCCACGCCGCGCAGGTGCAGCCGCCACAGCAGCGCGGAGGCGTCGACCAGGTCCAGCGCGATCGCCGGCGCGGGCCGGCTGATGGCGCGGTCGTACAGCGCCAGCACCTCATCGGTCCGGCCGTCTTCCAGCAGGAACAGCGCCAGGTGCCACCAGTTATGCACCGCCAGCATGTTGTCGTCGGCCCAGTCCTGGCGGCGCCCTTCCAGCCAGGCAATGCCGTCAGCGAGCCGGCCCTGCATCTCCATCACGTGCGCCACCGCGTGTACCGCCCACGGATCGCGCGGCTGGCATTCCAGCGCGCGCCGTCCGGCCTCCTCGGCGCGCTCGTAGAGCTGGGTCTCTTCCAGGCCGAAGGCGTGCATGCCGAGCACGAAGCCGTAGCCGGGCATGCCGGCGTCCCAGTGCGGCAGGGCCTGCGACACGCGGTCGCGCAGCATGGTCGACTGGCCCAGCAGGAAGTCGCCCAGGTGCGCGGTCTGCAACGCCAGCAGGTCGCGTGGATAATCGATCACGATGTCGCCATAGCAGCGCACGGCGCGCTCGAAGTCCCCGTCGAGCCAGGCGCGCGCCGCGGCGATATGGCGGCGCTCGCGCTCGTTGGCGCGGGCGTGCAGGGCTTCGCCGGCCTCGACGCTCTGGCGCAGCATGGGCTCGGCGGCGCCGTCGCCGGAGGTTACCATCAGCGCGGCGCGCAGCGCGTGGCCCATGGCGAAGCCCGGGTCGTCGGCCAGCGCCGCGTCGATCACGGCGAGCGGGTCGCCGTAATAGCCGTTCAGCAGGCGCAGGGCGGTCTCGTACTGCGCCACCGAGCGCGCGTTCAAGGTCGAGACCGCAAGGTCCCTGGAATCCGTCAGTGCCATGACCGTCTCCGTGCGCCCGCGCGGCAGCGGGCTGTCACGAACCATCGTAGACGGCAAAACGCCCGGTGTAACGGACGCGGCGCGGTGCGGCGCACCATGCCTGCGCGCGGCGCGGCCCAGGCGCGATATGCCGCCGCCGCCATACCGGCGGCGCGTGTCGGTTAAACTGCCGCATCCCCAATCACGACCTCGAGAGCAGGCCTTCCATGAAAACACTCGCGCTTTTCCTTGGCACCCTGACCCTTGCCGGCGCCGCCTGCGCTGCCGGACCGGCCGCTTCGGCGCCTGCCGCCGCCCCCGCCGCGGCGCCGCAGACGCTGGCGTCGGGCATGACCATCCAGCACCTGATCAAGGGCACCGGCGCCTCGCCCAAGGCCACCGACACGGTGCAGGTGCACTACCGCGGCACGCTTGCCGACGGCACCGAATTCGACAGCTCGTACAAGCGCGGCCAGCCGATTTCGTTTCCGCTCAACCGCGTGATCCCATGCTGGACCGAGGGCGTGCAGGCCATGCAGGTGGGCGGCAAGGCGCGCCTGACCTGCCCGCCGGGCACCGCCTACGGCGCGCGCGGCGTGCCGGGCACGATCCCGCCGAACGCCACGCTGACCTTCGAGGTGGTGCTGCTGGGCATCGGCAGCTAAGCGCCTCAGCGCGGTGCCTGCGGCTGCGCGGGCGCGGGCGTGCCGGCGGCGGCTGGCGCTGCCGGTTGTTCGGCGGCGTCTTCGTCGTCGCCGTAGTCCGGCAACGCGGTGTTCTCGCCAAGCAGGTAGCGCCGCCGCTGCAGGTATGCGTCGCGCACAAAGGCGTACCGGTCCAGCGCCGCCAGCTTGAGCAGGTCGGTGGCGCCAAGCAGGTTGGTGCGCACGTCGATCACATTCATCCCGAACAGCGAATTGCGCACCGCCGGCTCGGCATAGGTGGTGGGATCGAACCAGAAATTCACATACAGGCCCGCGCCGTCGCGCAACGAGCTCGGGCCGAACACCGGCAGCACCAGGTAAGGCCCCGACGGCACGCCCCACGTGCCCAGCGTCAGCCCGAAGTCCTGCGCGTGCTTCGCCAGCCCGGCCGGCGTGGCGATATCGATCAGGCCGCCAAGCCCCAGCACGGAATTCATCGCTACCCGCATGAAGCTTTCCGCTGCCGCCACGCCCTTGCCCTGCAGCAGGTTGTTGGCAAAGTTGCCGATGTCCGCCAGGTTCGAATAGAAATTGCTGACCGCCGTGCGCACGGGTTCCGGCGTTGCCGCACGGTAGCCCTTGGCCACCGGCGTGGCGACATACTGGTCCAGCTTGTCGTTGACGGTAAAGATGGCGCGGTTCATCGGCTCCAGCGGATCATCCGGGCTGGCTTGCGGGCCGGTGGCGCAGCCCGCGAGCACGGCTGCGGCGAGGGCGTTCGTGGCGAACGTCGGAAAGCGAAGCGGAACAGGCATCGAGGCAGGCAGGGTCGGTTGCGCCGACAGGGAAAGGGTTCAGGGCCGGGCCGGCCGGTCCGGTCCGTGCGGGCCGTCTTCACGCGGACGGCCCATCAGGATCGGCTGGAAGAACACCGCGCCGACCAGCGTACAGGCCAGGGCCAGCGCCAGCAGCTTGCCCATGCTGGCGGTGCCGGGATGCCGCGACAGCCACAGGCTGCCGAAGGCGACCGCGGTGGTGGCGGCGCTGTACAGCACGGCGTGGGTCAGGCTGGACTGCAGCAGCTGGGTCTTGCCGTGCCGCCAGGCAATCACGTAGTAGATCTTGAAGGCCACGCCCACGCCCAGCAGCAGCGGCAGCGCGATCACGTTGGCAAAGTTCAGCGCAATGCCGAACACCACGCACAGCTCCAGCGTGACGATGGCCGACACCAGCAGCGGGATCAGCGTGCGCAGCACGTCGCCGAAGCGCCGCAGCGTAATCCACAGCAAGATGGTGATCGACAGCACCGCCCATGCGCCTGCCTGCGCGAACGCGGTCATGATGGTATCGGCCGAGCCCCGGATCGCGATCGGTCCACCGGTGGCGGCGGGCGCCACGCGCTGCACCGCGGCGATGAAGCGTGCCAGCGCGGCTTCGCGCTGCGCGCTGGCGGGCGGCGGCAGGTGCGGGCTGACGCTGACCAGCGCGCGCCCGTCCGGGGCCATCCAGTCGCGCACCAGCTCGGGCGGCAGTGTCTGCTGGCTGACCGCTTGCGGCGCCAGTGCCAGCTTCAGTCGTGCCAGGGCCAGCTGCAGCGGCAGGGCGATGGCGCGCTCGGCGCGATCGCGCATGGGCGCACCGGCTGCGGCCAGCTTTTTCAGCGTGGCGGCGAGGTGCGCCGCTTCGGCGGCGCCAGGACCGGGATGCTCTTCGGCGGCGATAGCCAGCTGCCGCGCGGCATTGCGCAGTGCATTGACGCGTGCGCCGTCGCTGGCGGGCGCCGCGGTCGGCTGCGTCAGCGCCGGCATCAGCGCGGCCGAGGCCTGGCCGATGGCCTGCAGCTTGGGCGGCTGGTCGTCTGGGATAAAGCTCTGGAGCGTGACCGCGCGCGCGACTTCGGGCAGCGCCGCGAGCTGGCCCGCAAGCGCGTGCGCGGCCGGCAGCGACGGCGCCAGCACGCTGACATCGTCGGTGCCGGCCTGCGGTGCGTCCTGCAGCGCCAGCAGCGTGGCCATCGATTCGGACTGCGGATCCTTCAGGTGCAGCGGGTCGAAATCGAAGCGCAGGTGCGGCAGCAGCGGCGCGCCCGCGAGGATGGCGAGCAGCGTCACCAGCAGCACCGGCTTGCGATAGCGGTCGAAGAAGCGGTCCGCCGGCGCCAGCCAGGCAAAGCCCGGCGAGGCCGATTCGCCGCCGGGCCTGAGCACCGCGATCAGCGCCGGCAGCAGCGTGAAGGTGGTGGCGAACGCCACCATCATGCCAACGCCGGCGATCAGGCCCAGCTCGGCCACGCCGCGGTAGTCGGTGGGCAGGAAGCAGAAGAACGCCGCCGCCGTCGCCGCGGCGGCCAGTGCCAGCGGCGCGCCGACGGCGCGCGCGGCCAGCCCCAGCGCATCGACGATATGGTCGCGGTCATGGCGCTCGGCACGGTAGCGCACGCCGAACTGGATGCCGAAGTCCACGCCCAGCCCGACGAACAGCACCGCGAAGGCCACCGAGATCATGTTCAGCGCGCCCACCATGGCCAGCCCCAGCGCGGCGGTGATCAGCAGCCCGGCGAACAGGGTCGCCAGCACCGCCACGATCAGCCGCGCCGAACGCAGCGCCAGCCACAGGATCAGCACCACTGCCAGCACGGTCAGCACGCCGTTGAGCACGGCACCCTCGCTGACCGAGGCGAATTCATCGTCGGCCAGGGCCTGCGGGCCGGTCAGGCGCACCGAGGCCTGGTAGCGCTTCGCCAGCCGCAGTTCGTCCGCGGCGTGCCGGATCGCGCGCGCGGCCGCGGCGCCGGCCTTGAGGTCGCTGTAATCGAGCACGGGGCTGAGCGCGACATAGCGGTAGACCAGGCCGTCCGGGCCGGGCTTGAGGCTGTCGTCGAGCAGCGCGGCCCACGACAGCGCGGCGGGCTTGCCGGCCAGTACCCGGTCCAGCGTGCGCGCGCTGCTGCCCAGCAGGCCGGCCATGTCGCCCAGCTTGACCTGTCCCATCTGCAGCGGCAGCGCCAGCGTGGTGGCGAGTACATCGGACAGGCCGCGCAGCGTCGGGTCATGGGCGAGGGCGTTGACCAGCGGGCGCGCCTGCATGAGCTGCTGCGTCAGCTGTCGGACCTCGTCGGTGCCGGCGAAGAGCAGGCCATTGCGCGCGAAGAATGCGCCGCTGCCGGGCTGGCTGACCGCGGTGAAACGCGCCGGTTGGTGGCGCAAGGCTTCGGCCAGCGCATCGGCGGCGGCATCGGCCAGCTCCGCGGCCGGCGCCTGCACCACCGCCAGGATCATCTGGCCGCGCTGGGGAAAGGCCCTGTCGATCGCCTCGTCGCGCAGCGCCCAGGGCGCGTCGGAATCCAGCAGGCGGCCGATGTCGGTGTTGATGGCGAAGTTGCGGGCCACGTAGACGCCGCTGGCGGCCGTCAGCAGTGCCGCCAGCAGGATGACGCGCCACGGCCAGGCGGTGGCAAGCCGGACGATGCGTGTCAGCAGCGAGGTCAGCATGGACGGATCCGGAAGGAGCACGAACCGCGAGTATATCGGCTGGCGCCGTGCCGCATGCGCCATGCGGCGCCGGCGCGGCCGCGATGCGGGCCGATCCGCTATACACTGTCAGCCGGTGCCGGCCGTGCGTTGCGGCGCCGCCGCCCGCACCGTCTTCCGTCATTTCCCCGCTCTTGCATCCATGACGATTCACCGTTTGCTTTCCGTGGCGCCGCTTGCAGCGATGGCCATGGCCTGCGTCGTGCACGCCCAGGCAGTCCAGCCTGGCGACCTGCGCGCCAGCCCCGAGCGGCTGGTGCAGGCCGCGGTGGAGGGTGTGATCGGCACCATCCAGTCGCAGCCCGACACCCGCGCCGGTGATCTCGGCAAGATCACCGCGGTCGTGCAGAAGCAGTTCCTGCCCTACACCGATTTCCAGCGCACCACGCGGCTGGCGCTGGGCGGCGCGTGGCGCACGGCCACGCCGGAGCAGCAGCAACAGCTGTACGAGCAGTTCCAGACGCTGCTGGTGCGCAGCTACGCGGTCTCGCTGGCACAACTGCGCGAGCAGAACGTCAGGTTCCGCTACCAGCCGGCCAAGGCCGCCAGCGGCGCCACCGATGTGGTGGTGCAGACGCGGGTGATCAACAATGCCGACGAGATGCAGATCGACTACCGGTTGCAGCGCACCGCGACCGGCTGGAAGATCTATGACATCAACATGATGGGGGCGTGGCTGATCGAGGTGTACCGCAAGCAGTTTGCCGACATCGTCGCGCGCAACGGCATCGACGGGCTGGTGAAGTACCTGACCACGCACAACGCGCGCCAGGCGTCGGAGATCTGAGCGGGGCGCCGGCCGCGGCCGCGCTAGGGACGTCCGCTCCCGGGCACGGCCCGCGCGCGGCGCCAGCGGCGCAGTTCGACCCACTGCCATGACAGCAGCGCCGGCACCCCGAACAGGATCTCGCGCGCGCGCTTGACCAGCGCCAGCGCCAGCGCCACCTGGGCGTCGAGCCCGAGCACCTGCCCCAGCAGCAGCACCACGGCTTCCTGCACGCCCAGCCCGGCCGGCACGAAGAAGGCGATGTGGCGCGCGGCCTGCGTCAGCGACTCGATCGCCAGCGCCTGCCAGAACGGCACCGGATGGCCAAGCAGCCACAGCGCCAGCCAGATCTCCAGCGTGCCGCTGAGCAATCCGGCCAGTTGCCAGCCCAGGGCCCTGGCCAGTTCGCGGCGGCGCCCGTTGAGGGCGCGGATATGCGCGTCCAGGCGCGCGCCGTCGATCATCGCGACGATGCGGTGGTCGGCGCCGAACAGCCGGCGCGCGGCGCCTTCCAGCTTCTCGAACAAGGCGGCGTGGCGCAGCGACAGCGCGAACAGCACCGGCACCGGCAGCGACAGCAGCAGGCCGGCCAGGATGATCCACGCGCTGGCGCTCTGCCGCAGCGCGGCCACCAGCACCAGCACGCCGGTCGCCGCGAACAGGTATTGCGAGAACATCGTCAGCATCACTTCGACCACCACGCTGGCGGTGACCGCTGTGGTGTCGCGGATGCGCAGCCGCGTCAGGCGGATGCCGACCAGCTCGCCGCCCACGCCCACGGTGGGCAGCAGACGGCCCACCGCCTCGCGCACCGCGGCGACCCACCACAGGAAGCCGACGCCGGCACGTTCCTCGGGATCGGCGGAGGTCAGCAGCACGCGCCAGCCCTGCGCGTCGAGCAGCAGCGGCAGCGCGTGCAGCGGCACCAGCAGCAACAGTGGCCAGCCGCCCTGGGCCATCACGGCGGCGATATCGCCGGCGCCCTGGTGGACCACCAGCGCGGTCAGCGCCAGCAGCCCGAGCAGTCCGGTCAGGTAAGCCAGGCGTTTCATCGGCACGCGTCAGCAGAAGGTCCTGCCGCCGAGCACATCGGCAAAGCCGCCGCGCCGGGGGGCCGCGCGCTCCAGCGCCGCGCGCACGCGCGGCGACAGCAGCGCCGCGAGTTCGTCGGCGTGGCGGTAGCCGTGCATCGACGGCGCGATCGCCGCGCCGGACACCACCGCCGGATGCAGGTAGATCTCGCCCACGCCAGCGGGCAGTTGCGCCAGCGCCTGCAGCAGCGCCGTCTCGTCCATCTGGCCGCTGCGCGCGATGCCGACCACGTAGTCGTTGTGCGCAACGCCGGCGCGGTCCAGCCGGCGGCGCAGCAACGCCAGCCACGGGCGCAGCAGCCACGGCGCGCCCGCCTCGCGCGGCAGCCGCATCGCGCGCAGCCCGTACTCGCGCCCGATCGACAGGATCAGCGACAGCACGGTCGGATGCAGGTGGAAATGCTTGTGGGTATTGACGTGGTCCAGCGCCAGGCCGGTGGCGGCGAAGGCCTCGAACTGCGCGCGGATTTCGGCCGCGAGCTGGCGCCGCACCGCGGGCAGGAAGAAGAAGCGGCAGCCGTCCAGCGCCATGGCCGAGCCGAAGCGGCCGTGCGCGTCGACCAGCGCCGGAATGCGCGCGCGCGGCAGCGTGGCCGCGCCGTCGGCCAGCACCACGTGCAGGCCCACTCGCAACGCCGGCAGCCGGCGCGCGCGCGCCACCGCGTCCGCCACCGCGGGCGCGCCCACCATCAGGCTGGCGGCGTTGAGCACACCGTCGCGGTGGGCCAGTTCCACCGCTTCGTTGACTGCCGGGTGGAGCCCGAAGTCGTCGGCGGTGACGATCAGCGCGCGTTGTGCCGCAGCGGGTGCCGCACCGGAAAGCGCCCGGGCCAGGATCAGGCCTCGTGCGAGCGCAGGAAGCGGAAGAACTCCACGCCTTCGCGCAGGCGCCGCTTCATCATGTCCCAGCTGCCGAGCATCTCGCGCACGATCTCCCAGATCTTGCCGGGGCGGAAGTAGAAGCGCTTGTAGAAGGTCTCGACACCGTGGTAGATGTCCTCCTTCGACAAGTGCGGGTAGCTGATCGCCGCCAGCTGCACGCCCTGGTCGTTGACCAGGTTGATGACCTTGTTCTCCTCGAGCCAGCCGTTCTCCACCGCCTGGCGGTACAGCGTGGTGCCGGGGTAGGGCGCGGCCAGCGAGACCTGGATGGTATGCGGGTTGATTTCCTTGGCGTATTCGATGGTCTTCTCGATGGTCTCGCGGGTCTCGCCCGGCAGGCCCAGGATGAAGGTGCCGTGGATCTGGATGCCGAGCTTGCGGCAGTCCTCGGTGAAGCGGCGCGCGATGTCGGTGCGCAGGCCCTTCTTGATGTTCAGCAGGATCTGGTCGTCGCCGGACTCGTAGCCCACCAGCAGCAGCCGCAGCCCGTTTTCCTTCATGATCTTGAGCGTGCTGTACGGCACGTTGGCCTTGGCGTTGCACGACCACGTCACGCCCAGCTGGCCCAGCCCGCGCGCAATCTCTTCGACGCGCGGCTTGAAATCGGTGAAGGTATCGTCGTCGAACATGATCTCCTTGACCTCGGGCATGTTCTCCTTGATCCATTTCACCTCGGCGATCACGCTTGCCGCCGAGCGCGTGCGGTAGCGGTGCCCGCCCACGGTCTGCGGCCACAGGCAGAAAGTGCAGCGCGAACGGCAGCCGCGGCCGGTGTAGATCGACACGTAAGGATGCTTCAGGTAGCCGATGAAGTAGTTCTCGATCTTGAGGTCGCGCTGGTAGACCGGCGCCACGAACGGCAGTTCGTCCATGTCCTCGATCATCGGGCGCTGGCCGTTGTGCTCGAGCGAGCCGTCCGGCAGGCGATAGCTGAGCCCCGCGATGTCGCTGAGCGGCTTGCCCGCGGCCACGTCCTGGCAGGTGTAGTCGAATTCCTCGCGGCAGACGAAGTCGATGGCGTCGCTCGCGCCCAGCGTGCCGCCGGGATCGACCGCGGGCTTGGCGCCGACCATGCCGATCATCACGCCGGGATGGCGCTGCTTCAGCGCCTCGGCGAACTTCGCATCGGTGGGAAAGGAAGGGGTGCTGGTGTGGATGATCACCAGCTCGTAGGCCGCGGCGATCTCCAGCGTCTGCTGCACGGTCAGGCCGTCGGCCGGGGCATCGAGCACGCGGCTGCCGGGCACCAGCGCGGCGGGCTGCGCCAGCCAGGTGGGGTACCAGAACGACTTGATCTCGCGCTTGGCCTGATAGCGCGAGCCCGCGCCGCCGTCGAAGCCGTCGAAGGACGGGGCCTGCAGGAACAGGGTTTTTTTCATAGCGGCCTCTTGGTATGGATGCCGGTGAAAGGTTGGGTGTCAGGTGAAAACTGCGTGGCGGCGCTGGCCCTCTCCCCCAGCCCCTCTCCCGCTTGCGAAAGAGAGGCGGGGAAAAGGGCCGGCGCTCGCCCGGAGTGGTGCCTGTCATGGACCGACAGCACCTGCTCCCGCCACCGCACCCGCTTGCCAGCCAACGCCAGCGCCCAGCACGCCAGCAACAAGCCATCGCGCAGCGGCGCCCGCAGTGCCGCGGCAACGCTGCCCGCCAGCACGCTGCGCGCCATTCCGCCGACGACGGCCGCGGCGATCGCCAGCGGCAGCGGTGCCAGCCACACCCCCAGCGCCAGCATCGGCCAGGTGAAGGTGACGAAGCTGAACGCATAGCCGGTCGGGTTCAGCGAGGCGATCGTGCGCATCCAGCGCAGCTCATGCCGCCACAGCAGCGTAAAGCGGTCTTCGGTGATGTCGGTCGTCACCACCACCTCCGACAACACCGTGCGCAAGCCCAGGCGCCGCGTCAGCTCGCCCAGCCAGAAGTCATCCGCGAGCCGGTCGCGCAACGCCCCGAATCCGCCGATGGCCGCGAGCGCTTCGCGACGCAGCGCGATGGTCGCGCCAAAGGCAAAGCGCCGCGAGCCGCCCGCATGGGCGATGCGCACCGCCGGCACAAACCAGTCGTCGATGAACTGCGCGCCGAGACGCGACCAGAAGCCGCCGATGGCGTGGCCGCGGTACAGGCAGGTGACCACGCCGACACCGGCGTCCGCCAGCGGCGCGGTCACGCGCGCCAGGTAGTCCGGCGCCACCGCGACGTCGCTGTCGGCGATGACCAGCGCATCATGCCTGGCCGCGCCGGACAGGTTGATCAGGTTGCTGACCTTGAGGTTGCTGCCATGCACCCGCGGGTCGATCACCAGCGCGATGTCGCAGGCCGGGAAGTCGCGCCGCAGCCGCGCCACCACGGCGATGGCGGGATCGTCCGCGGCGCGCACGCCGAACACCAGCTGGTAGCACGGATGGCGCTGCCGGCAGAAGCTCGCCAGGTTGGCGTAGAGACGGGGTTCGGCGCCGCACAGCGGCTTGAGCACGCTGACCGGCGTGGCGGCGATGGCGGCCATGGCGCCGCCTTGCGCAGGCTTGCGTCGCGACAGCCAGGCCGCCGCCAGCGCATAGCCAGCCGCCACGCAGACCAGCGCTGCGCCGGGCAGGGTGGCGGCAAGTCCGGCAGCCATCGCAATGGCTTCAGTGGGTGGCGGCGCTGGCCGGCGTGTCGGCCGCTCGTGGCTGCCTGGCGGGCGGCCGGGTGCGCTGGATTTCCTCGAGCTTGATCTCGACGTGGCGCGAGAACACGTACTCGGCCGGCCGCTGCCGGTCCAGCGCGATGTCCGGCGCCATCGGGCCGCTGGTGCGCACGCCGCGCAGGCTGACGCCGAGCGCCTTGAGCGGATGGGCAAAGGTGTCGGCCACGGCGGTGGCTTCGTAGCCGCTGTGCACCATGCAGTCGGCGCATTTCTCGTAGTTGCCGGTGCCGTAGGCGTCCCAGTCGGTCTCGTCCATCAGTTCGCGGAAGGTCGCGGCATAGCCTTCGCCCACCAGGTAGCACGGGCGCTGCCAGCCGAACACCGTGCGCGCCGGGTTGCCCCACGGGGTGCAATGGTAGGTCTGGTTGCCGGCGAGGAAATCCAGGAACAGCGTCGACTGGCTGAACGCCCAGTTCTTGCCCGCGCGGCCGCGGCTGAGGATGTCGCGGAACAGCTGGCGGGTCTTGCCGCGGTTTAGGAAGTGCTGCTGGTCCGGCGCGCGCTCGTAGGCATAGCCCGGCGACACGGTGATGCCATCGACGCCCAGCGCCTTGACCGAGTCGAAAAAGCTGGCCACGCGCTCGGGCTGCGCATCGTTGAACAGCGTGCAATTGATATTGACGCGGAAGCCGCGCGCCTTGGCCGCGCGGATCGCCTCGACGCAGCGGTCGTACACGCCTTCCTGGCACACCGAGCGGTCATGCATCTCGCGGTCGCCGTCCAGGTGCACCGACCAGATGAAATACGGGCTGGGCTGGTACTGGTCCAGCTTCTTTTCCATCAGCAGCGCATTGGTGCACAGGTAGACGAACTTGCGCCGCTGGATGATGCCTTGCACGATCTGCGGCATGTCCTTGTGCAGCAGCGGCTCGCCGCCGGCAATCGATACCACCGGCGCGCCGCACTCGTCCACCGCCTCCAGGCATTGCTGCACCGACAGGCGCTGGTTCAGGATGGGGTCCGGGTAATCGATCTTGCCGCAGCCCGAGCACGCCAGGTTGCAGCGGAACAGCGGTTCGAGCATCAGCGCAAGCGGATAGCGTTTCTGCCGCGACAGGTGCTTGCCGACGATATAGGCGCCCACGCGGGCAACCTGCAGGAGCGGAATGGCCACGACAGCTTCCTCTGGTTGGTTCAGCCTGCGATGTTCTCGTTGGTGGCAGCCGGCGCCGTGTCCGTGCCGGCCCCGGCTGGTGCCGATGGCGGCGTCACGTCGGCCAGCTCCGCCGGCAGCCGGAATTCGGCATGCTCTTCGCGCCCGGCCATGGTGCTGACCTCAACCGGCCCCAGCCGGCGCAGCGCCGCGATCACGTCCTCGACCATGGCCTCGGGGGCCGAGGCGCCGGCGGTGATGCCGACCACGTTGGCGTCGCGCACCCAGGCCGGGTCGAGCTCGCTGCCTTCGGCAATCAGGTAGCTGGGCACGCCGCTTTCGGTGCCGATCTCGCGCAGGCGGTTGGAATTGGAGCTGTTGGTCGCGCCGATCACCAGGATCACGTCGGCCAGCTTGCACAGGTCGCGCACCGCGCTCTGGCGGTTCTGCGTGGCGTAGCAGATGTCGCGCGTATCGGGACCGACCAGGTTGCTGAAGCGCCGTCCGAGCGCGGCGATGATGTTGCGGGTGTCGTCCACGCTCAGCGTGGTCTGGGTGACGTAGGCGACCGGGGTGTCGTCGGGCAGGTCGAGCTTGCCGACGTCGGCCTCGTTCTGCACCAGGATCACCTTGCCGGGAATCTGGCCCATGGTGCCTTCGACCTCTGGGTGGCCGGCATGGCCGATCAGGATCACGGTGCGGCCGCTGGCCGCGTACTGGCGGCCCTGGGTGTGGACCTTGATCACCAGCGGGCAGGTGGCGTCAATGGCATGCAGCTGGCGCTGGCGCGCATCGGCGACGACCTCGCGCGACACCCCGTGCGCGCTGAAGATGGTCACCGCGCCGGCCGGCACTTCGTCCAGTTCCTCGACGAAACGCGCGCCCTTGTCCTTCAGTCCCTGTACGACGTGCTTGTTATGCACGATCTCATGCCGCACGAACACCGGCGCACCGTGCTTGACGAGGGCGCGGTCGACGATCTCGATCGCGCGCACCACGCCGGCACAGAAGCCCCGGGGCTGAGCAAGAATCACCTGCATGGAGTAGGCCCCCGACCCTTTTGCTACGGGTTTCAGTGTTTGGGATCGCGCAATGGAAAGCGATGCCGGTATCCAGCCAGACCCACCGGAGATCCGCCGCGGATCACATTTTCCTCGCACGGTGGTTACTATATACCCGACACGCCGGCTTTGTCTGGCGCCGCCATGATCGGCGCAGGGCCGGCCCGGCGACGCCGCCTTACGAGGAAACGGGCTGATGAGCAAAAACGATGACGTGCTGGTGACCGGGGCCGCGGGTTTCCTGGGCTCGGCGGTGGCGCGCCAGGCGCTGGCGCGCGGCTGGCGCGTGCGCGTGCTGGTGCGCCCGCACAGTCCCCGCACCAATCTTGCCGGGCTGCCGGTCACCGTGGTCCAGGGCGACATGCGCGATGCCGCCGCGGTGACCGCGGCGCTGCAGGGCGTACGCTACCTGTTCCACGTCGCCGCCGACTACCGGCTGTGGGCGCGCGACCCGGAAGACATCGTGCGCACCAATGTCGACGGCACGCTGGCGGTGATGGAGGCCGCGCAGCGGGCCGGGGTCGAGCGCGTGGTCTATACCAGCAGCGTGGCGACGCTGCGCGTCGCCGGCGCGCAGGCACCGGTGGACGAAACCGCGTCGCTGCGCCCGCACGAGGCCATCGGCGCCTACAAGCGCAGCAAGGTATTGGCCGAACGCGTGGTCGAGCAACGGGTCGCCGAGCACGGCCTGCCGGCGGTGATCGTCAACCCGTCTACCCCCATCGGCCCGCGCGACGTGCGGCCCACGCCGACCGGCCGCATCATCGTCGACGCAGCCACTGGCAAGATCCCGGCCTTTGTCGATACCGGTCTGAACCTGGCCCACGTCGACGACGTCGCCAGCGGGCATGTGCTGGCGCTGGAGCGCGGCCGCACCGGCGAACGCTATATCCTGGGCGGGCAGGACGTGATGCTGCAGCAGATGCTGCGCGATATCGCCCAGCTGTGCGGCCGGCGCGCGCCGACCCTGCAGCTGCCGCGCTGGCCGCTGTATCCGCTGGCCTACGGCGCGGAAGCGGCGGCGCGACTGACCGGCAAGGAGCCGTTGCTGACTGTCGATGGACTCAATATGTCCCGCTACCGGATGTTCTTTACCTCAGACAAGGCGCGCAGGGAACTGGGGTATCAGCCGCGCCCGTACCAGGAGGGGCTGCGCGACGCGCTGGCATGGTTCCGCGCGCACGGCTACCTGGGCCATCCCTGAGCCGCCGGCTCAGGGCCGCACCGGAGCCTGGCTGCGGCCCTTCCACTGCCCGCCGCGCCGCAGCCGGTAGCGCCGCGCCGAGTCGATGGTCGCCCCCAGGTAGAACAGCGCCGTGACCGGCAGCAGCGGCGCCAGCCACCATGGCTGCCGGTACTCGCGCAGCATCGGCAGGTAGGCCAGCGCCATCGCGGCCCAGGCCAGCCAGGCCGGCCACACCAGCCAGCCCAGCGCCAGCACCGGCGGCACCAGGTAGGTCAGGACCATGCCGGCGACCGCGCCCGCCAGCCGCAGCGGGGAATAGCGCAATTGCGTGTAGGCGCTGCGCGCGATCATGTCCCACAGGCTGCGCCAGTGGTCATAGGGCCGCAGCGACACGCTGTCGTCGGCCAGGTCCAGCCGGATCGCGCCACCGGGCTTGATGCGCGCGGCCAAACTGCAGTCGTCGATCAGCTCGCCGCGGATCGCGGCAAAGCCGCCGATGCGCGCCAGCGCCGCGCGGCTTGCCAGCATGCAGCCGCCGGCCGCGGCGGCCACGCGGCTGCGCGGATCGCCCACGCGCGCGAAGGGATAGAGCTTGGCGAAGAAAAAGACAAAGGCCGGCACCACCAGCCGTTCCCACACCGAGGCGCAGCGCAGCCGCACCATCAGCGAGACCAGGTCGCGCCGTTCCGACTCGGCGCGCGCGACCAGGGCTGCCAGCACGCCCGGCCCGTGGCGGATATCGGCGTCGGTGAGCCAGACATAGCGTGCCTGCGGCGCGATGCGGTCGGCCGCGGCTAGACCTTCGGCCTGCGCCCAGACCTTGCCGCTCCAGCCGGCTGGCAGCTCGCGCGCGCCGATGACGGTGAGCGCGCAGGGGCGTGCCGTGGTCGCCGCGGCGGCGCGGGCGATATCGGCGGTGGCGTCGGCGCTGTGGTCATCCACCACGACCAGCGCCAGCGGCCCCGGGTAGCGCTGGCCCAGCACCCCGGCGACCGCGCTGCCGATGACATCGGCCTCGTCGCGCGCCGGGATGATGGCGACCACCTCGGGCCAGTGCGACGGCGCCGGCGCGGCCGGCGGCCTGCGCACGCGCCAGAACCCGGCGCGCCCGAACAGCAGCACGCCCCAGATGGCAAGCGACAACAGCGACAGCGCCATGGCAATGCGCATGGACCGCCCCCTATCCGACGAAGCGCCGCGCCAGGCGGGCCAGCCGCGGCACGGTGCCGGGGCGCAGCAGGCGCGTGTCGTAGCCCGCCATGCGCCGGGCATTCTCGGCCAGGCACAGGTCGATCATCGCGCCCGGCGTCAACGCCTCACCCAGCGCGGCCGAGCCGTTCATGGTGAAGTTGGCATCCTGCGCCACGCCGTCGGCATCGAGGCCGCGCGCGATACCGATCCGTTCCCAGACCAGGAAGGCCCACACCCGCGCCACCTTCAGCGCAAACAGCGGGCGGCGCCACCACGGCAGGTTGCGCCGGTACCACGCGGCCCAGTTGACGAAGAACAGGATGTGCCGGCCTTCTTCCTGGATCACGGGCTCGAAGGTCTCGACCAGTTCGGCGGGGAAGAAGCCGGAGCGTCTGGCCGCGGCGAAGAGCCCGAAGGCGAAGAAGCTGTCGATGCATTCGCTGTAGCCGGTCACCAGCCAGCCCCATTCGGGATCGCGCGGCGGCGGGTAGTCCGGCTCAGGCGCCAGCGCGATGCCGTAGGCCTGGACCAGCTTCGACAGCACCACCTTGTGGCGCGCCTCTTCAGCGCCGTCCAATTCCAGCGCGCGGCGCAACAGCGGGTCGTCGACGGTGCCGGCAAAGGTCCGGACCCGGATCGCGGCGCGGCCCTCGGTCTGCACGGCGATGTCCCAGATCGGCAGCGAGGTGACGCGATGCAGGGCCTCGGGCGGCAGCCTGGGCCACTCGATCACGGCGGGTTTGTAGGGGTTGTGCGTTTGCAGCAGCATGTTGCAGAACATCTGCAGGTGCTGCGTCGAACCGACGCGCACGTCCCCGGGGGCGGGGTCGGTCCAGTGGCGCATGGCGTGGTCGGCCTGCGCCAGCGTGGTGTGGGCTGCCGAGGCCGCTGAGTCCCCTGATGCGGCCGCGGCCGGCGCGTGGTGTTCGATGGCGCTGCTGTGCAACGCCGCTGCAACCGGCTTGGCGGAATCGGACGTCCCGGACATTCGGCCCCCCTGGCGATGGATTGCCCGGGAGCCATTGTAGCGAGGCGCGCCGCGCGGCGCACGCCGCGCCGGCACGCCTGCATGCCGCCGGCTCAGGCGCGGTAGCTGACCGGCCCGCGCGAGCGCATGTCGAGCGCGAAGTAGCAGATCGTCAGCAGCACCAGCCAGCCGGGCCCCACGTACAGCGCCACGCGCGTGTCGGGGAAGTAGGCCATCAGCGCCACCACCAGCGCCAGGAACGCCAGTGCGATATACGAGCCATACGGCCAGAACGGCATGCGGAACGCCAGCGCCTTGCGCTCGGCCGCCGACAGGCCGCGGCGGAACTGGATCTGCGTGACCAGGATGATGGCCCAGGTCCAGACCGCGCCGAAGGTGGAGATCGCGGTCACCCAGACAAAGACCTTCTCCGGCACCAGGTAATTGAGCAGCACGCCGGCCAGCAGCGCGGCGATCGACACCAGCAGCGCGCGGCGCGGCACGCCGTTGCGGTCGACCCTGGCGAAGGCCGCCGGCGCCTGGCCCTGCAGCGACAGGTTGTACAGCATGCGCCCGGTGCTGAAGATGCCGCCGTTGCACGACGACAGCGCCG
Source organism: Cupriavidus neocaledonicus (assembly GCF_000372525.1). Taxonomy (GTDB): domain Bacteria; phylum Pseudomonadota; class Gammaproteobacteria; order Burkholderiales; family Burkholderiaceae; genus Cupriavidus; species Cupriavidus neocaledonicus. The sequence continues at coordinate 11,111 of NZ_AQUR01000097.1, read as the reverse complement.
CGGTCAGCACCACGAAGTTGATGATGCCGGCGGCGGTCTTGATGCCCAGGCGCTCGAAGGTCAGCACGAAGGGGCTGCCCTGCGCGCCGATCTCGTTCCACGGATACAGCGCCAGGATCACGAACAGCGCGCCGACGTAGAAAATCAGGATGCGCCAGAACACCGAGTTGATGGCGTCAGGAATCGACTTCTTCGGGTTGCGCGCCTCGCCGGCGGTCAGGCCGATCATCTCGACGCCGAGGTAGGCGAACATCACCATCTGCAGCGACATCAGCACGCCCGAGGCGCCGTTGGGCATGAAGCCGCCGTGCGCCCACAGGTTGGAGATGCCGGTGGCGACGCCGCCATTGCCGAAGCCGAACACGATCATCGCGCCGCCGCCGATCAGCATCAGCACGATGGTGACGATCTTGATCATGGCGAACCAGAACTCGAACTCGCCATAGGCCTTGACCGCCATCAGGTTGACCGAGCCCATCGCCGCCAGCGCGGCCAGCGCCCAGATCCAGCGCGGCACGTCAGGGAACCACATGCCCATGTAGATGGCCACGGCGGTGATTTCGGCGACGCAGGTCACCAGCCACAGGAACCAGTAATTCCAGCCGGTCAGGTAACCCGCCAGCGGGCCCATGTGGTCCTGCGCATAGCGGCAGAACGAGCCGGCCACCGGGTTGTGCACGGCCATCTCGCCCAGCGCGCGCATGATCAGGAAGATCATCGCGCCGCCTATCAGGTAGGCCAGCATGATGGCGGGGCCGGCCATCTTGATGGCATTGCCGGCGCCCAGGAACAGGCCCACGCCGATGGCCGATCCCAGCGCCATCAGCCGGATATGGCGTTCGCCCAGGCCGCGTTGCAGATGTTCTGCGCTTGCACTCATGCTTCGTTGTCTCCGTGTGATCTGAATGGCCGCGCCAACCCTTGTGGGGCTGACGGGGGCAGAGAACTTTCGCGCTTGCGGGGCACGCAAACGGAAAAGAGCGGGCAGGTTAATCAGATAACGGGGATATTTGTTGCTGAATTCATACTGAAATGCAGGAAAAATTGCTGGCCCGGCGGAATGCTGGCGGCGGCGCGCAATGACATGGCTAACGGGGCCGGCGCGGGCGCGCAGGGGAGCCGGCACGGTCGCCGGCCTGGAATGCAGCGCGGCCCGCTCAGGGATGCCAGGTTGCCGGCGGCCTGTCGCCATGCAGCGCGGGCCGCTGACTGCCCGCCATCGCATAGGAAAGCTTGTTCGCGGCGTCGACAACGGTCTGCGCCAGTTCCAGCAACCGCGCTTCGCCAAGCCGGGAAGTCGGCCCGGAAATGCACATCGAGCCCAGCAGGCGCCAGTGCAGTCCGAACACCGGCGCCGACACGCTCGAGACTTCGGGCTCGCGCTCGCCGAGCGACAGGTGGAAGCCGCGGCGCCGGATCATTTCATAGAGCTCGCCCGGCTCGCCGGAAAACGCCAGGATGACGCGCCCGGGCGAGCCGCTGTCCAGCGGCAGCGCCGCGCCGATCCTGACGTGATGGCGGATGGCCTGCGGGCCTTCGACACGAACCAGGCAGGTTCGCTGCTGGCCCTCGCGCACGTAGAACGAAGCGCTTTCACCGGTCTTGATAGTCAGTTCCCGCAGCACCGGCTCGACCACTTCCTGCACGTTGAAGGTGGCCTGGTAGCACGCGCCCAGCCAGCCGGCCGCGCGGCCCAGGCGCCAGTTGCCGTCTTCCTTCTGCACCAGGTAGTTGTCTGCCGCCAGCGTGCGCGCCAGGCGCAGCACGGTGGTCTTGTGGATGCCGGTGCGCCGGCTCAGCTCCGCCAGCGACAGTTGCGGGTCGTTGACGCCGAAGGCTTCCAGGACGCGCAAGGCACGCGTCACGGCGATCACGACACCGGAGCCTTCTTCGGCACCCGAAGCGCTTTCTAAATCACTTTTAGGGTTCATGGCACGAAATGCGGTGCACAGTGTGAAACGGCATTGTATGCCGTGAAACGGTGCACCACAATCCGACTCACAACGAAACCAGATTCGGAGACATCCATGCAATGCATCCCCCGTCGCGCCCGTCGCGCCTTCCTGACGTTTGCCGGCCTGCTGATGGCATGCACCAGTGCCTACGCCGCCTCGCCCTATCCGGCGAAACCTATCCGCGTCATCGTGCCGTTTCCCGCCGGCGGCGGCACCGACATCATCGCCCGCGAGGTGACCAATACCGTGGCGAAGTCGACCGGCTGGGTCTTTGTCGTGGAAAACAAGCCGGGTTCGGGTGGCAACGTCGGCGTCGATGCGGCGGCCAAGGCACCGGCCGATGGCTACACCATCGCCATGGGGCAGACCAGCAACCTTGCCATCAACGCCTCGCTGTACGAACACCTGCCGTATGACCCGCTGAAGGACCTGGCGCCGATCAGCCTGGTCGCCTCCGCGCCGCTGGTGCTGGTGACGCACGTCAACTCGCCGTACAAGACCATGAAGGACGTGATCCAGGCCGCCCGGGCAAAGCCCGCATCGCTGAATTTCGCCTCGCCCGGCAATGGCACCGTCGCCCACCTGGGCGGCGAGCAGCTGCAAAGCACCGCGAAAGTCAAATTCACCCACGTCCCGTACAAGGGCGCGGCCCAGGCAGTCAACGACCTGATGGGCGGACAGGTGGACCTGTACATGGCGTCCGTGCCGACGCTGCTCGGCCACATCAAGAACAACAAGCTGCGGCCGCTGGCGGTGACGTCAGCGAAGCGCGTGCCGGACCTGCCCCAGGTGCCGACCGTGGCCGAGTCCGGCTATCCCGGCTTCGAGACCGCGACCTGGTTCGGCTTTGTCGCGCCGGCCGCGACGCCGAAGGACATCGTCGTGCGGCTCAATGCCGAGTTCAACAAGGCCCTGCAGTCGCCGGCGCTGGTCAAGAAGCTGAACGAGCAAGGCGCCTCGGTGCTGGTCGGCACGCCCGAAGCCTTCACCACGCTGATCAGGCAGGACATCGGACGCTGGGCCGCGGTCATCAAGGCCTCCGGCACCAAGCTGGACTGATCGACTTGCGACCCCTATCCCTTTCATCTTGCCGGAGATTTCCATGACCTTGCCCAACATCATCAAATCGTTCGAGCGCGTGCCCGCCGCCGTGGTCGAGCGTGCCGCCCGCTTCCAGCCGGCCATCCTGTCGGATGTCGGCGGCCGCCGCGGCGCCCTGCATGGCCGCATCCGCGCCCTGCGTCCGACCATGAAAGTCGCCGGCCCCGCCTTCACCGTGGAAGTGCGTCCCGGCGACAACCTGATGATCCACGCCGCGCTGGCGCTGGCACAGCCCGGCGACGTGCTGGTGGTGGACGGCAAAGGCGACCAGACCTCCGCGCTGATGGGAACGATCATGATGCATGCCGCGCGCCAGCGCGGGCTGGCCGGGGTCGTGATCGATGGCGCCGTGCGTGACTGCCTAGAACTGGAGGTCATGCAGTTCCCGGTCTTTTCCGTAGGCACCAATCCCAATGGTCCGACCAAGGAAGTCGGCGGCCGCATCGGCCACCCGATTTCGGTCGGCGGCGTCACGGTGAACCCGGGCGACTATATCTGCGGCGATGCCGACGGCCTGGTCGTGGTCGAGCGCGGCAAGATCGAAGCGCTGCTCGACGCCGCGGCGAAGAAGGAAGAGGCCGAAGCCATGCGCATCGCGCAGATCAAGGAAGGCAATACCACCGCGCCGTGGCTGCTGGCATCGCTGGTGACGGCCGGCGTCCTGAAGCAGGGAGAGACACTGTGACCGGCAAGGACGTCATTATCGTCACGGGTGCGGACCTGGCACCGCAAGCGCTCGCGCTGCTTGGCGACTACGAAGTCGTCTTCGCGGGCATGAAGCCGCAGACCGCCGAGCTGGTCGCGCTGGCGCGCCAGCACAACCCGGTCGGCATCATCGTGCGCTATGGCAGCGTGACGGCCGAGGTCATGGATGCGGCACCGGCCCTGAAGGTGATCTCGAAGCACGGCAGCGGCATCGACGTGATCGACCAGAACGCCGCGGCCGCGCGCGGCATCGCCGTGAAGGCCGCGGTCGGCGCCAACGCTGCCGCCGTGGCCGAACATGCCTGGGCGCTGATCCTCGCCTGTGCCAAGTCGGTGCCGCAGCTGAACGCCCGCATGCGCGCGGGCCATTGGGACAAGTCGACCCACAAGACCATCGAGCTCAATGGCCGCACCCTGGGCATCGTCGGCCTGGGCGAGATCGGCCGCCGCGTTGCGGTGACCGGCGTGGCGATGGGCATGCGCGTGATTGCCTTCGATCCCTATGCGAAGACACTGCCCGACGGCGTCACGCTGGTCAGCGAGCTGCCGCAGCTCTACCAGGCAGCGGACGTGGTGTCGCTGCACTGCCCGCTGACCGACGAAAACCGCGGCATGCTGAACCGTGAGACGCTGGCCCTGTTCAAGCACGGCGCCATCCTGGTCAACACCGCACGCGGCGGCCTGATCGACGAGCCGGCGTTGGCCGAGGCGCTCGACGGCAGGCTCTACGCGGCGGGCCTCGACAGCTTCGCGGTCGAGCCGATGGTCGTGCCGCATCCGTTCCAGACCCTTCCCAACGTCATCCTGTCGCCGCATATCGGCGGTGTCAGCGATGCGGCGTACGTGAACATGGGGGTGGGGGCCGCGAACAACGTGCTTGCCGTGCTGCAGGGCTTTGCCGCGTCGGTCTAGGCGAGGCTTCGACGCTTCACCGGTCAAAACAATACAGGCATCGCGGCCGGCTGGCAGCCGGATCGGCCGCGGCAGGAGACAAAGATGGTCTGTCGTAAATTCGTTCTGATTGCAGTGGTCGCGGCGATGGCCGCTGCCGGCGCGGCGCCGGCATCGGCAGCCTACCCGGACAAGCCGGTGCGCATTGTCGTGCCGAATCCCCCCGGCGGCGCCGTCGACGTGGTGACCCGCAAGGTGGCGCAGAAGCTCACCGAGCAGACCGGCCAGAGTTTCGTGGTCGAGAACAAGCCGGGCGCTTCCGGCACCATCGGCACCACCCAGGTGGTCAAGGCGCCCGCCGACGGCTATACGCTGCTGGCCAATGACAACTCCTACACCACGCTGCCCTACGTCTTCAAGAAACTGAACTGGGACCACCAGACCGCGCTGGTGCCGATCGCCCCGTTCGCGTTCTCGCCGGTCGTGCTCGGAGTCAAGGCCGATGCGCGCTTCAAGGACCTGGCGTCGCTGATTCGATATGCCAAGGCGCATCCGGGTGAGGTGACATTCGGGACCGGCGGTCCGGGCAGCTCACCGCATTTTTCTACGGAAGCGTTTCAGCAAGCCGCCGGCATCAAGCTGATGCACGTTCCGTACAAGGGTGCCGGCGATGCCATGGTCGGCCTGCTGAGCGGCAACGTCGACTTGCTGGTGGTGTCCACGCCGACCGCGCTGGCGCCGGTCAAGGGCAACCAGATGCGCCTGCTTGCCATCAGCGGCAAGCGCCGGGTCGATGCGTTCCCGGACGTGCCGACATTCACCGAAGCCGGGCTGCCGACATTCAACCTGTTCAACTGGTCAGGCCTGGCGGCACCGAAGGGAACGCCCGTGGAAGTGATCGCGCGGCTGCAGGCAGAGGTTCAGAAGGCCCTGCAGTCGCCTGACATGAAGCAGTTCCTGGCGCAGATGGGCTCGCAACCGGGCAACCTGGACAGCAGCGCGTTTGCAGAGCTGATCCAGCGGGAAACCGCGCAATGGGCGGCCGTTGCGCAGAAGGCCAATATCGAAAAGCAGTAGCAGCGGGGACCACCATGATGTTGCTTGCGCAACCCCGGGTCCGGGACGCCACGGTGCTTACGCGCCTGCCGGAATCCTTTCGCCGGCAGGATCGCGCCAACGCCTGGTCGCAGGCCAATCGCGGCGGCACGGTTACCGAGTCGTTCCTGGAAGGACCGGTCTGGTCGGAAGGCCACCTGTGGGTGACCGACATTCCCTATGGCCGCGTGTTCCGCATATCGCTGCAGGGCAGCTGGGAACTGGTGGCCGAGTACGACGGCGAGCCGAACGGCATGAAGCGCCTGGCCAGCGGCGACTTCCTGATCACCGACTACCGCAACGGGCTGATGCGGCTGGACCCGCAGACAGGCGCCGTGACGCCGTTCCTTGAGCGCAGGAATTCGGAGCGCTTCCGGGGTGTCAACGACCTGACCTTCGATGCCGCGGGCAACCTGTACTTCACGGACCAGGGCCAGACTGGCATGCACGATCCCACCGGCCGCGTCTACCGCCTCTCGCCCGCGGGCAAGCTCGACGTGCTGCTGAACAACGCACCGAGCCCGAATGGCCTGGTGCTGTCGCCCGACGAGAAGGTGCTGTATGTCGCCATGACGCGTGGCAACTGCGTATGGCGCGTGCCGCTGCAGGCCGACGGCTCCGTCAGCAAGGTCGGCCAGTTCTTCACGTCATACGGACCGAGCGGTCCGGACGGGCTGGCCATGCGCGCGGATGGGTACCTGCTCGTGGCCAATCCGGGGCTGGGCTATGTCTGGGTGCTGAACCATCGCGCCGAGCCGGTCGAAGTCATCCGCACGCCGGTCGGCGCATCGTTGACCAACCTGTGCTTCGGAGGCGCTGACGGCAAGACGCTGCTGATGACGGAATCGACCACGGGAACGATTCTGAGTGCAGCGGTGCCCGAGGGCGGCGCGCCGGTGCATGGCGGGGTGGTGGCCTGACAGGTCTCAGCCGCTCAGGTCCCACACCCCGCGCGCCGGCAGGCGCCCGGCATTCCGATGTGCGACCAGCTTCTTGTACAGCGCCGCCCGGCTGATGCCGATGGCCGCGGCGGCGCGGGCCACATGGCCGGAACTGGCCGCCAGCGCGCGGAGCAGGTACGTCGCTTCGAAGCCGGCCATCGCTTCGGCGTAGCCCAGGTCCGCAGGATGTGCCTCGCCGGCCGTGGATGCCGCCAATGCCTTCAATGCCGCCGGTGGCGCCGGCACGGATGCCGGTACCGGTACGCTTCTGATGCCGAGCAGCGATGCCAGCATGCTGTCGTCCACCTCGCCGGAGTCATGCATCATCACCAGCCGCTCGAGGATGTTGCGCAACTGGCGCACGTTGCCGGGCCAGTCGTATTCGCCCAGCAGTTGCAGCGCGGCGGGCGTCAGCACCGGTGCGTCGCGCTCCGCGCGCGTGCAGATCTCTTCCAGCATGGCGTACACCAGCGTCAGCAGGTCGGGCTGGCGCTGACGTAGCGGCGGCAGGCAGATCGGCAGCACGTTGAGCCGGTAATACAGGTCCGCGCGGAATTTGCCGGCGTCCACCAGGGCCGGCAGGTCGGCGGAGGTGGCGGCGATGATGCGCACGTCGGAGCGGATGATACGGTTCGAGCCGATCGGCTCGATTTCTTTCTCCTGCAGGGCACGCAGCAGCTTGCTTTGCAGCATCAGCGGCATGTCGCCGATCTCGTCCAGGAACAGTGTGCCGCCGTCGGCCAGTTCGAATTTGCCCATGCGGCCCTTGCGCTCGGCCCCGGTGTAGGCGCCCGGCGCCGCACCGAAGAATTCGACTTCGAGCAAGGTCTCGGGAATCGCGGCCATGTTCAGCGTCACCAGCGGGCGTCCGGCACGTGCCGACGCCGCGTGGATGGCATGGGCCAGCAGTTCCTTGCCGGTGCCGGTCTCGCCCAGCAGCAAAACCGGCGCATCGGCCTGCGCGGCGCGGCGCGCCAGCCGCTTGACCTCGAGCGTGGCGGGGCAGTTGCCGACGAAGCTGGCAAAGGTGTACTTGGCACGCCGGGTCTGTTCCAGGGTACGGCGCGTGGCCACCAGTTCTTCCCGCACGCGGGTGTAATGCGTGAACAGCGGGGTTAGCGACTTGAGCTCGTCGAAGAGCGCAAAGCCGACCGCGCCGATGGTCTTGCCGTCGTCGTCCTTGATCGGCAGGCGCATCACGATCATCGGGTCCTGCGGGGTTTCCAGGATATCGAGCAGGATCGGCTTGCCGGTCTCGACCACCTGGCGCATCAGGCTGGTCGGGATCACCCGCTCGCACTCCAGGCCGATGGCCGCGCCGGGGTCGTCGAAGCCGAAGCGCGCGGCGTAGCGCTTGTTGATCCAGACCACGCGCGCGTTCGCGTCGACCACGATGGTGCCCTCGCTCAAATTCTCGAAGGTGCGGAACAGCGATTCCATCGCGCGCCGCGCGACCGCGTCGTAATTGCCAAGCATGCCGCCGTCTTCGTCGCGCAGTGTCTTCATCTGGTTGTCTCCTTTTGGAGATGGATTCTCACATGGGCGACGATTTTTCTCCAAGCCGTCTCCATTTGGAGAATTCTGCCACCGATAACGCGCTTTTTGAGTCGTATAGCGCACATATGTGGCTGGCACGAACGGTGCAATGTTTGCCGGACCTCCGCAGCGCTGTACTGCCCGCCGGGGGAAGTGCACACGCGGCCCGCCGTGACACGCCAAGCCAAAAAAATAGAATCCTCGCGGAGACTTCATGTCCTTTGTTGTTGTCGTTGCAGCCCTTGCTGTCCTGATGCTCGCCGCCTGTGGCGGCTACAGCTTCATCCTGTTTGCCCCCATGGCCGCGCTCGGCGGCGTGGCACTGCTGGACCCCTCGCGGTCCCGCCCGCTTTCACCGGCATCTTCATGGAGAAGATGGTCGGCTTCGTGAAGCTGTATTTCCCTGGTGTTCTTACCTGACCGGGCTGGTTTGACCCTGCCACGCCCGCGCTAAAGCGATCGCGCGGCCCATGCCGACAACCTGACTGCAGAGATTCATGACAACCCTGAACGGAAAAACCGCGCTCGTCACCGGCTCAACCAGCGGCATCGGATTGGGCATTGCGCAGGTGCTGGCCCGCGCCGGCGCCAATCTCGTACTCAATGGCTTTGGCGACACCGAAGCCGCCATCGCCGCCATCGAGGCAACCGGCGCCGCGGTCATCCATCACCCCGCCGACATGCGCAGGCCGGACGAGATCGAAGCCATGTTCGCCATGGCGCGGCAGCGCTTCGGCGCCGTCGATGTGCTGGTGAACAACGCCGGCATCCAGCATGTGGCGCCGATCGAGAGCTTCGACACGCGCACATGGGACGACATCCTCGCTATCAACCTGAGCTCCGGCTTCCATACGACCCGGCAGGCTTTGCCCGGCATGCGCGCGCGCAACTGGGGGCGGATCATCAACATTGCCTCGGTGCACGGCCTGGTGGGGTCGGCCGGCAAGTCGGCCTACGTCGCCGCCAAGCATGGGCTGGTGGGTTTGACCAAGGTCACCGCTCTGGAAACGGCGCGCACGGGCGTGACCTGCAACGCCATCTGCCCGGGCTTCGTGCTGACCCCGCTGGTGCAGCGGCAGATCGACGACCTGGCCGCCAGGGAAGGGCTGTCCGCGGACGATGCCCGCGCCCGCCTGTTGGGCGAGAAGCAGCCGTCCGGCCGCTTCGTGACGCCCGCGGAGCTCGGCAACCTTGCGCTGATGCTGTGCTCGCCCGAGGCGGCCGAGGTGCGCGGCGCGACCTGGGTCGCCGACGGTGGCTGGACCGCGCAGTAGAACCGCTTTCAAACCACGACGGTCGCACAGATCCGCTCATGAGCGGCCAGCGTCCGGCTGCGGCCCGCAAACAATACGACAAACAGGCAGGAGACAATGCCTCAACACGAAACCATTCTTCAGACGCGGAACCTCACCAAGGAGTTCAAGGGGTTCACGGCGGTAAGCGACGTCAACCTGCGGGTGCGCCGCGGCTCGATCCATGCGTTGATCGGCCCCAACGGCGCGGGCAAGACCACTTGCTTCAACCTGCTCACCAAGTTCCTGGAGCCGACCACCGGCACCATCCTGTTCAACGGCGTCGACATCACGCGCGAAAAGCCGGCGCAGATCGCGCGGCGCGGCGTGATCCGCTCGTTCCAGATCTCGGCGGTGTTCCCGCACCTGACGGTGATGGAAAATGTGCGCATCGGCCTGCAGCGGCAACTGGGCACCGCGTACCAGTTCTGGCGCAGCGAGCGCTCGCTCGACGTGCTCAATGACCGCGCCATGGAGCTGCTCGAGCAGGTCGGCCTGACCGAGTTCGCGCACACGCTCACGGTGAACCTGCCGTACGGGCGCAAGCGCGCGCTGGAGATCGCCACCACGCTGGCGATGGAGCCCGAGCTGATGCTGCTGGACGAACCCACGCAGGGCATGGGCCACGAGGACGTGGACCGCGTCACGCAGCTGATCAAGCAGGTCTCGGCGGGCCGCACCATCCTGATGGTGGAGCACAACATGAGCGTGGTCTCGTCGATCGCCGACAAGATCACGGTGCTGCAGCGCGGCGCGGTGCTGGCCGAAGGCCCGTATGCCGAGGTGTCGAAGGACCCGCGCGTGATGGAAGCCTACATGGGCACCGCCGACGCGGAACTGCAGGGCGCGCACTGAGGCCGGGGGGACGACACATGAGCACAGCCAATACTCCCGCCCTGGAAATCAAGGGCCTGCACGCCTGGTACGGCGAATCGCACATCCTGCACGGCGTCGACCTGACCGTGAACCCGGGCGAGGTGGTCACGCTGCTGGGCCGCAACGGCGCCGGGCGCACCACCACGCTGCGCGCGATCATGGGGCTGACCGGCGCGCGCAAGGGCTCGATCCGGGTCAATGGCCACGAGACCATCGGTCTGCCCACGCACAAGATCGCGCACTACGGCATCGGCTATTGCCCGGAAGAGCGCGCCATCTTCTCCAGCCTTTCATGCGAAGAGAACCTGCTGCTGCCGCCGCAGCTGAAGGGCAAGGACTCGGGCATGAGCGAGGCCGAGATCTACGAGATGTTCCCGAACCTGAAGGAGCGCCGCCAGAGCCAGGGCACGCGCCTGTCGGGCGGCGAGCAGCAGATGCTGGCGGTGGGGCGCATCCTGCGCACCGGCGCCAACCTGCTGCTGCTCGACGAGATCTCGGAAGGGCTGGCACCGGTGATCGTGCAGGCGCTGGCGCGCATGATCCGGATGCTCAAGCAGAAGGGGTACACGGTGGTGATGGTGGAGCAGAACTTCCGCTTTGCCGCGCCGCTGGCGGACCGCTTCTACGTGATGGAGCACGGCACCATCGTCGAACGCTTCGCGGCCAGCGAGCTGCAGGCCAAGATGCCGGTGCTGCATGAATTGCTCGGGGTCTGATCC
>NZ_AQUR01000096.1 GCF_000372525.1 Cupriavidus neocaledonicus | reverse complement strand
CACATGAACGTGCTGCTGGCCGAGGCCGAGGTGCCGTACGACCAGGTCTTCGAGATGGAAGACATCAACAGCGAGTTCGGCCAGGCCGACGTGGTGCTGGTGCTGGGCGCCAACGACGTGGTCAACCCGGCGGCCAAGACCGATCCCAAGTCGCCGATCGCGGGCATGCCGATCCTGGAGGCGTACAAGGCCAAGACCATCATCGTCAACAAGCGCTCGATGGCGGCCGGCTACGCCGGCCTGGACAACGAGCTGTTCTACATGGACAAGACCATGATGGTGTTCGGCGACGCCAAGAAGGTGGTCGAGGACATGTTCAAGGCGGTCGACTAACGCCTCCGGCCAGTCTCCGACCCGCGCCGGCCGGGATCTTTCCGGTCCTGGCGCGGGCCATGGTCGTCCCCCGCCGGCCACCCCGGAAACAAGGGCCGGCCTTCCCCGCCATCCCGCCGCCAGGGCCCCTGCCCGCCAGGCGTGCCTTGCAAGGCAGCCATGGCGCGCTATACTGGCCTGCGAATACGCACGCTGGCTTGCCACTTGCGCCACGCCTGTGCCAACCCCTGCCCGCCGCTCCATGACCTTCAATCCGCACGACAGGAATCTGTCGGTCTTTCATCACCCGGTCCTGACTGTCCTTGTGGATGACAGCAAGTCCTTCATCGACAGCCTGGCGTTCCAGATGGATGCCGCGCGCGGCGTGATCACCTTCACCGACCCGCGCGAAGCGCTGCAGTGGATCCGCGAAGCCTACGCCACCCGCTTCCCGGGCTTCCTGCCGGTGCGCGTCACCCACGACGACCTGACCTTCCTGACCGAGCGCCGCACGGTCCAGCTCGACATCGACCGCATCTACCGCCAGATCCACGACGTCAACCGCTTCCTGCAGCCTGGCGTGGTGGTGGTCGATTATTCGATGCCGCAGATGGACGGCCTGGAATTCTGCCAGGCGCTGCAGGACCTGCCGTGCAAGACCATCCTGCTGACCGGCACCGCCGACGAAAGCATCGCCGTGCAAGGCTTCAACCACGGGCTGATCGACCGCTATGTGAAAAAGCACGACAGCAATATGGTGGAGCGGCTGGACCAGGAAATCGAAGCCATGCAGCAGGCGTACTTCGCCACGCTGTCGCGCACGCTGCGCGAACTGCTGACGCGGCATTCGTTCTCGTTCCTGTCCGATCCGGCCATGACCGAGCGCGTGCGCCAGCTGACCGCGCGCTACGGATTTGTCGAGTACTACCTGTACCCCAATCCCGCCGGCATCCTGCTGCTGACCGCACAGGGGCACGCCACCCTGATGGTGATCGAGACCCGCGCCGGGCTGATGACGCAGGTCGAGTCGGCCGAGGCCTACGATGCCCCCGCGGCCCTGATCGAAGGCCTGCGCGAAGGCCGGCTGGTGCCGTTCTTCTGGCCCGGCAACGGCATGTACACGCCGGCCTGCGTCGATTGGGAACAATACTGCCTGCCGGCCGAGCGCTGCGAAGGCAGGGAAGAATTCTTCTACGCGCTGTTCGACCTGCCGCGCCACCTGCTGCAGGAACCGGTGGTCAGCCTGCAGAGCTTCCTGGCGGATTTCAGCCGCAACCCCGACGCCTTGACGGGGCGCAAGCGCCCCTGACGCCACAAACCCGGCCCCTGGCCAGGGTCAGTCCGCCTGCGGCGCCCGGTTGGCGCCGCGCACCATGTCGAAACGGAACAGCCGGCACTCGATATTGCCGTTGTAGAGCGGCGTGCGGCGCGATTCCTTCAGCCGCAGCCGGCGCGGGAAGCCCAGATCGCCGGTGAATACCCACGCCTGCCAGCCGGCGAAATGCTGCTTCAGTGTGGTGGCGAAGGCGCTGGCGAACTGGTTGGCGGCGGCTTCTTCGACCTCGTCGCGCGGCACTTCGTCTTCCGGCGCGCGGCGCTGCCCGCGCACCGCAATGCGCTCGCCATACGGCGGATTCATCAGCAGCAGGCCCGGCTCGTCATAAGGCGGCTGCACGAAGCGCGCGTCCACCTGCTTGGTGCGCGCCTCGCCCGGCAGGCCGGCGCGCTCCCAGTTGGCGCGCGTGATCGCCAGCATGTCGGTGGAGATGTCCGAACCGACCACCTGCAGTTCATCGGCCGAGGCCAGCATGCGGACGCGCTGCGCGTCCGCCTTCAGCTTCTGCCAGGACTTGGTATCCATGCCCTTGAGCCATTCGAAGGCGAAGCTGCGGCTGCCGCCCGGCGCGATGCCCAGCGCCACCTGCGCGGCCTCGATCAGGAAGGTGCCGCTGCCGCACATCGGATCGTAGAAGGGCCGGAAGGTCTGGCCCGGGACCCAGCCCGCCAGGCGCAGGATGCCGGCCGCGAGGTTTTCCTTCAGCGGTGCCTCGCCCTTCTCGGTGCGCCAGCCGCGCTTGAACAGCGGCTCGCCGGTGGTGTCGAGATACAGCGTGCAGTCGCGCTCGGTGAGGTGGGCGTAGATGCGCACATCCGGGCTCACCGTGTCGACGCTGGGCCGGGCCCCGAGCCGCTCGCGCATGGCATCGCAGACGCCGTCCTTGACCCGCAACGCGATGAAATTGAGGCTGCGCAGCGGCGACTTGTGCGCCGTAACGTCCACGCGCAGCGACTCGTCGGGCGAGAACCACTGCTCCCAGCGCACCCCGCGCGCCAGCGTGTAGATGTCGTCCTCGTGCCGGTAGCCGCGCGCGGCCACGCGCATCAGCACCCGGCTGGCAACGCGCGAATGCAGGTTGACCGCATAGGCGGCAGCCATCTCGCCAGAGAAATTGACGCCGCCCGGCACTTCCTGGTGCACGGCGAACGGCGCCAGCGCTGCCATGCCCGGCATCGCGGCGATCTCGCGCAGCTCTTCGGCGAGCGCGCTCTCCAGGCCGCGCGGGCAAGGGGCAAAGAAGGCTTGGGTCATGAGAGGGTTCCTGCAAACAAAAACGTCCGCCGTGGCGGACGGGGAAGTATCGATAGCTTAGGTCAGGCCGCGGCCAAGGCGCGGTCGAGAAAATCGAGGCGGTCCTGGCCCCAGAACGGCTCGCCGTCGAACACGTACCACGGCGCGCCGAACACGCCGGCCGAGATCGCGTCCTGCGTGTTCTGCGCATAGGCGGCCTGCACCGACTGGGCTTCGCTTGCCTTGAGCAGGCCGGCGCCATCCAGGCCGGCCTCGTCGGCGATCTGCGCCAGCGTGGCGGCATCGGCGATATTGCGCTGCTGCGCCCACACCGCCGCGCCGATCGCGCCGGTCAGTGCCATCGCGCGCGCGGTGCCGTGCGCCAGTTGCGCGGCAATGATCAGCTTGCTGGCGGCGTCGCCCGACACCGGGAAGAACGTCGGCTCGACATGCAGCGGGATGTTCAGGAACGTGCTCCAGCGCCTGAGCTCGACCAGCCGGTACGCCTGCCGCTGCGGCGGGCGTTGCGCCAGCGGCAGCCCGCCGGAGACCGAGAACACCTTGCCGAGGTCACACGGCTTGAGGTTCACCTGCGCGCCGTGGCGCGCGGCGATGTCGCTGAAACGGGCATGGCCCATGTAGACGTACGGCGATTGCGGCGTCAGGTAGTAGTCGACCAGCTTGCTCATGTTGGTTTCCGCGATGGAATCAGGCAGCAATGTATAGGCGAAAAAAGCGCGAAACGCGGCCAGCCTCAGAACGGCTTGACCACGACCAGGATCACCACTGCCAGCAGCACCAGCACCGGCAGCTCGTTAAACCAGCGATAGAACTTGTGCGAACGCGCGTTGCGCCCCGCCTCGAACTTGCGCAACAGCACGCCGCAGCCGTGGTGGTAACCGATCAGCACCAGCACCAGCGCCAGCTTGGCATGCATCCACCCCTGCCCTGTGCCGCGGCCGATGCCATAGCCCAGGTACAGCCACAGACCGAATACCACCGCGGGCACCGCCAGCATGGTCATGAAGCGGAACAGCTTGCGCCCCATCAGCAGCAGGCGCTCGGTGCTGGCGGCATCGGTTTCCATCGCCAGGTTGACGAAGATGCGCGGCAGGTAGAACAAGCCGGCGAACCACGAAACGACGAAGACGATATGCAGCGCTTTGACCCAGAGCATCGGCGGACAGACCTTGGCTTGCGGTGGTTATTGTTGCTGGCGGGCCGGCTTCAGGTCCGGCTTCAGGTCCGGCATCAGGTCCTGATCTCGCCGTGACCGAACACCACGTACTTGAGCGAGGTCAGCCCTTCCAGCCCGACCGGGCCGCGCGCATGCAGCTTGTCGTTGGAGATGCCGATCTCCGCGCCCAGCCCGTACTCGAAGCCATCGGCGAAGCGGGTCGAGGCATTGATCATCACGCTGGCCGAATCGACCTCGCGGATAAAGCGCATGCCCGCCGAGTAGTTCTCGGTGATGATCGAGTCGGTATGGTGCGAGCCGTATTCGTTGATATGCGCAATGGCTTCATCAAGGCCCGCGACGGTCTTGATGGCCAGGATCGGGGCCAGGTATTCCAGGCGCCAGTCTGCCTCGGTGGCATCGACCAGGCCGCCGAAGCCTGCCGCTTCCAGCGTGGCGCGGGTGGCCGGGCACACGCGCAGTTCGACGCCCTTCTGCTGGTAGATGCGGCACAGCGGCGGCAGCGCGGCCGCGGCGATGTCCGCCGACACCAGCAGCGTCTCCATGGTGTTGCACGGCGCGTAACGCTGGGTCTTGGCGTTGTCGCAGACGCGCACGGCCTTGTCCAGGTCGGCGGCCGCGTCGATGTAGACGTGGCAGATGCCGTCGAGGTGCTTGATCATCGGCACCCGCGCTTCTTCCATCAGCCGCGCGATCAGGCTCTTGCCGCCGCGCGGCACGATCACGTCGACATATTCGGTCATGGTGATCAGCCGGCCTACCGCGGCGCGGTCGGTGGTCTCGATCACCTGCACCGCCTCGGACGGCAGGCCGGCCGCGGACAGGCCCTCGGCCACCAGCGCGGCCAGCGCGGTGTTGGATTCGATCGCCTCGGACCCGCCGCGCAGGATGGTGGCGTTGCCCGACTTCAGGCACAGCGCGGCGGCGTCGATGGTCACGTTGGGGCGCGACTCGTAGATGATGCCGATCACGCCCAGCGGCACGCGCATCTGGCCCACCTGGATGCCGGTCGGGCGGAACTTCATGTTGGAGATCTCGCCGATCGGGTCGGCCAGCGCGGCGATCTGCTCCAGGCCGGCGGCCATGGTGTCGATGGCCTTGTCCGACAGCGTCAGGCGGTCGACGAAGGCGGCGTCCTGGCCGTTGGCGCGGGCGCGCTCGACGTCGCGCGCGTTGACGGCCTTGAGCCGGTCGGCATCGCGGCGGATCGCCGCGGCAATGGTCAGCAGCGCGCGGTTCTTGTCGGCGGTGGAGGCACGCGCCATCGCGCGCGACGCGGCGCGGGCCTGGCGGCCGACGCGGTCCATGTATTGGTTGAGGTCGAGCTCGGTCATGTCAGTGGCCGGGGGTGATGGCCGTCAATGTATGTTTTCTCACTCTCCCGCTTGCGGGAGAGGGGAGCAAACCGCCAGGGGAGCAAGCCTCCGAGGCTTGCCGCTAGCGCGCAATCATCAGCGCCAGCTGTTGCAAGCCGTCCCACGGCTCGGCCGGCAGCGGCGCGCTGCCTGGCGGCGGCAGGTCCTGCAGGCCCTTGACCTGGCGGTCCAGCCGCGCGGCCAGCGCCAGGGCCGCTTCCAGCCGGGACTGCGACAGGCGCTGCGCCGCCTGCGGCACCAGCCGCTCGCGCGGGCCCCAGACGCGCAGTTCGCGCATCAGCACGCCCGCCGGCTTGCCCGCCGCGAGCCCTTGCCGGACCTTGGATAATACGCGAATTTCCTCGGTCAGCGCCCACAGCACCAGCACCGTGGCCTCGCCCTCGCCGCGCAGCCCTTCGAGCATGCGCACCAGCCTGGGCACGTCGCCCGCCAGCATCGATTCCGACAGCTTGAAGACGTCGTAGCGGGCCACGTTCAGCACCGCGTCGTGGACCTGGTCGAAACTCAGTTCGCCGGGCGGGTACAGCAGGCCCAGCTTCTGGATTTCCTGGTGCGCCGCCAGCAGGTTGCCCTCGACCTTGTCGGCGATGAACTGCAACGCGCGCCGGCCGCTTTCGGCGTTCGCGCCGCCCTGCACGCGCTGCTGCTGCAGCGCCAGCCGCTCGCCGACCCACGCCGGCAAGCGGGTACGGTCCACGGTGTCGACCTTGATCGACACGCCGGCGCCTTCCAGCGCCTGGAACCACGCCGACTTGGACGCGGCAAAGTCCAGCCGCGGCAGCGTCACCAGCATCACCACGTCGGGCGACGGCTGCGCGGCCACGGCGCGCAGCGCATCGCCGCCATCCTTGCCGGGCTTGCCCGAGGGAATGCGCAGCTCGACGATCTTGCGATCGCCGAACAGCGACATCGACTGCTGCGCCTCGACCAGCCGGCCCCAGTGGAAGCCGCGCTCGGCCACCAGCACCTCGCGTTCGGAGAAGCCGGCTTCGCGCGCCGCCGCGCGCAGGCGGTCGACCGCTTCCAGCACCAGCAGGTGCTCGTCGCCGTGCACCACGTACAGCGGCGCCAGCCCCTTGGCCTTGGCCTGGCGCAGGTGCGCGTCGAGCCCGTCGAGCTTGAGCTGCATGCCGTCAGCCTGCCCGCGCGCTCAGATCGCCTTGACGGCGGCCAGCCGGCGCATCAGCTGCTGCACGATGTCGCGCTGCATGTCGCGGTACAGCTGCTGCTCTTCGTAGTCCTTGGCCAGCGTATTGGCTTCGTTGTAGGTCAGGTCGCGCGTCAGCACCAGCTGCGACGGCGCGATCAGTTCCTTGCCGGCGGGGTCGCGCAGGCGGAAGGTGAAGCGCTGGGTCAGGCGGTATTCACGCACCACGCCCTCGGTCGTGATCGACAGGATGGTCTTGGTGCGGGTGTCCTGCAGCACGTCCAGCAGCGCGTCCGCCTCTTTCTGGTCGGCTACCACCTGGGTGTCCGAGCCGCCGCGGATGGCGCGGCGCAGGTCCGCGCCCATCAGCGAGTTGGGCGGGATGCCGATATACAGCCGCTTGAAGACGAAGTCCGAGTTGCCGCGCAGATGGAAGCCGCAGCCGGCCAGCAGGCCGGTGGCCGGCACTGCCAGCAGGGCCGCGAGCAGCTTGCGGCGTCCCAGGTTCAGTCGCTTCATGGTTGGCGATTCCTTTGTCAGGTTCCGGCGGGCGGACGGCGCGGTCAAAGCACCACGTTGACCAGGCGGCCAGGCACCACCACGATCTTCTTGGGCGCCTTGCCTTCGGCGAACTTGGCCACGGTGTCGCTGGCGGCGGCGGTGGCCTCGATCGCGGCGCGGTCGGCGTCGGCGGGCACGGTGATGCTGCCGCGCACCTTGCCGTTGATCTGCAGCACCAGTTCGATCTCGCTGCGCACCAGCGCGGCTTCATCGACCTGCGGCCACGGTGCGTCGAGCAGGTCGCCGCACTCGGCGGCATAGCCCAGCTGCTCCCACAGGCCGTGGGTGATGTGCGGCACCACCGGGTACAGCACGCGCAGCAGGATGCCGAAGCACTCCCGTCGCGCGGCCGGCGACGCGGTCTTGGCGTCGTCGAGCGCGTTCAGCATCTTCATGGTGGCGGACACCACGGTGTTGTACTGGATGCGCTGGTAGTCGTAGTTGGCCTGCTTGAGCACGCCGTGGATCTCGCGGCGCAGCTCGGCATCGTCCACGCCCGGCGCGCCGGCGGCACCGTCGCGGATGGCGGCGGCATTGGCATAGCCATAGTTCCACACGCGGCGCAGGAAGCGCGACGCGCCCTCCACGCCCGAACCGCTCCACTCCAGCTGCTGCTCGGGCGGCGCGGCGAACATCACGAACAGGCGCGCGGTGTCGGCGCCGTACTGGTCGATCAGCGCCTGCGGGTCGATGCCGTTGTTCTTGGACTTCGACATCTTCTCGATGCCGCCGATCACCACCGGCTGGCCGTCGGCCTTCAGCGTGGCGCCCACCGGGCGGCCGCGCTCGTCGGTCTGCACGTCGACGTCGGCCGGGTTGTACCAGTGCTTCTTGCCCGAGGCGTCTTCGCGGTAGAAGGTCTCGTTCAGCACCATGCCCTGCGTCAGCAGGTTGGTGAACGGCTCGTCGAACTTGACCAGGCCCAGGTCGCGCATGACCTTGGTCCAGAAGCGCGCGTACAGCAGGTGCAGGATCGCGTGCTCGATGCCGCCGATGTACTGGTCCATCGGCATCCAGTAGTCGTTGCGGGCATCGACCATGGTGGCCGCGTCCGGGCAGGTATAGCGCATGTAGTACCAGCACGAATCGATGAAGGTATCCATCGTGTCGGTCTCGCGGCGCGCCGGCTTGCCGCACGACGGGCAGGTGCACTGCAGGAAGCGCGGATCCTTGGCCAGCGGGTTGCCGGTGCCGTCCGGCACCAGGTCTTCCGGCAGCACCACCGGCAGGTCCTGCTCGGGCACCGGCACCACGCCGCAGCTGTCGCAGTGGATCAGCGGGATCGGCGTGCCCCAGTAGCGCTGGCGCGAGATGCCCCAGTCGCGCAGGCGCCAGGTGGTCTTCTTTTCGCCCAGGCCCATTGCGCCCAGGTCGGCGGCGATCGCCTCCACCGCGGCCTGGTAGCCGAGGCCGTCGTACTTGCCGCTGTGGATGCAGGTGCCGTGCTCCTTGTCGCCGTACCATTCCTGCCAGGCTTCGGTCGAGTACGGCTGGCCCTTCACGTCGATCACCTGCCTGATCGGCAGGCCGTACTTGTTGGCGAAGGCGAAGTCGCGCTCGTCATGCGCGGGCACGCCCATCACGGCGCCGTCGCCGTAGCTCATCAGCACGTAGTTGCCGACCCACACGTCGACCTTGTCGCCGGTGAGCGGATGCACCACCTGCAGGCCGGTCGGCATGCCCTTCTTCTCCATGGTCGCCATGTCGGCTTCCATGACCGAGCCGTGCTTGCATTCGTCGATGAAGGCGGCCAGTTCGGGGTTGTTCAGCGCGGCGTGCGTGGCCAGCGGGTGCTCGGCGGCAACCGCGCTGAAGGTCACGCCCATGATGGTGTCGGCGCGCGTGGTGAAGACGTAGAGCTTGCCGTCGTGGATCGGCTTGCCGTCCTCGCCCGGGATGTCATGGGTGAAGGCGAAGCGCACGCCCACGCTCTTGCCGATCCAGTTCTGCTGCATCACCTTGACGCGCTCGGGCCAGCCCAGCTGGTCCAGGTCGCCCAGCAGCTCCTGCGCATAGTCGGTGATGCGCAGGTAGTACATCGGGATCTCGCGCTTTTCGACCACCGCGCCCGAGCGCCAGCCGCGGCCGTCGATGACCTGCTCGTTGGCCAGCACGGTCTGGTCGACCGGGTCCCAGTTGACGGTGCCGGTCTTGCGGTAGGCGATGCCCTTCTCCAGCATCTTCAGGAACAGCCACTGGTTCCAGCGGTAATAGTCCGGGCTGCAGGTGGCGACCTCGCGCGACCAGTCGATCGCCAGGCCCATCGACTGCATCTGCTTCTTCATGTAAGCGATGTTGTCGTAGGTCCAGGCGGCCGGCGCCACGCCGTTGTTCAGCGCGGCGTTTTCCGCCGGCATGCCGAAGGCGTCCCAGCCCATCGGCATCAGCACGTTGTTGCCGTTCATGCGCAGGTAGCGCGCCATCACATCGTTGATGGTGTAGTTGCGCACGTGGCCCATATGCAGCTTGCCCGACGGGTACGGCAGCATCGAGCAGGCGTAGAACTTGGGCTTTTCCTTGCCGTCGGGCCCGGCTGCATGCTCCGACACGCGATAGGCGTCGATGGCTTGCCAGTGCTGCTGGGCGGCTTGTTCAACGGCGGAAGGAAGGTATTTGTCTTGCATGGTCGGGACAGCGGTCAAGGACAGCGTCTGCGCGGCAACTGGCCTGCCGGCATCCGGGAAGATTCGTTCGAAGGAAAGCGGCAGGCGCCAGTCTGGGCGCCCGCCCGGCGTGCAATGCTAAAGCAATCGATTATAACCGTGGCGGCAGCGCTGGCCGCCCCGCGCCGGCCTTACTTCAGGCCCAGCACGTCCTGCATGTCGAACAGCCCGGTCGGCTTGTCGGCCAGGAAGCGGGCCGAACGCACCGCGCCGTCGGCATACGACTGGCGGCTCGACGACTTGTGGCTGATCTCGATGCGCTCGCCGATGCCGGCAAACATCACGGTGTGGTCGCCCACGATATCGCCGCCGCGGATGGTGGCAAAGCCGATCGAACCGGGATCGCGCTCGCCGGTATGGCCTTCGCGGGCGAAGACGCCGCAGGTCTTCAGGTCACGGCCCAGCGCATCGGCGATCACTTCGCCCATCTTCAGCGCGGTGCCCGACGGGGCGTCGACCTTGAAGCGATGGTGGGCCTCGATCACCTCGATGTCATAGCCGCTCGACAGCAGCCTGGCCGCCACTTCCAGCAGCTTGAAGGTGGCATTGACGCCGACGCTGAAGTTGGCGGCAAAGACGATGCCGATCGACTTGGCGGCCTCGGCCAGCGCGGCCTTGCCGGTGTCGTCGAAGCCAGTGGTGCCGACCACCATCTTGACGCCCAGCTTCTTCGCCGCTTCCAGGTGCGCCAGCGTGCCTTCCGGACGGGTGAAGTCGATCAGGCAGTCGGCGCCGGCCAGCCCGGCTTCCACGTCCGCGGTGATTGCGACGCCGGTGTTGCGGCCCAGGAACAGGCCCGCATCCTGGCCCAGCGCCGGCGAGCCCGGCACGTCGAGCGCGCCCGACAGCTTCACGCCTTCGGTGTTCAGCACTTGTTCGATCAGCATGCGGCCCATGCGGCCCGATGCGCCTGCGATGGCGATGTTCATGGTGTCTGGCTCTGCGGAATATGCGCGGTGCGCGAAAGGAAAGCGAGCCGGCCATGCCTGGCCGGCCCGGAAAACCGGCGGCGCGCCGCGGCGGGCGCGCGTCATGGATCAGTTGGCGGCGGGCTTGGCCGCGTCGGCCGGGGCAGTGGCCTGGGCCGGCGCCGATGGCTCGGCGACGGGCTGGGCCGCCTGCGCCGGTTGCGCGCCCGCGCCGGTCGCTTCCGGCTGCTGCGCCTGCCGCGGCACGAAGTTCTCGACCGTGGTCTGCTGCTCGGGCGGGGCCGCGGCTGCGCTGGTGGAGATCTTGCCCGGCGTCTGCTCCTTGAGCGCCTTCTTCATGCCGTCGATTTCGGCGATCAGCTCGTACTCGGACGGCAGTTCGTCGCCGCCAAACTTGACCAGGCGGTCGCCGTCGAAGAACACCGTGTAGCGGCGCTGCTGCACCACCGAGGTATTGCCACGGCGGAAAGAAAACACGTAATCCCAGCGGTTGGCATGGAACACGTCGGTCAGCAGCGGCGTGCCAAGCAGGAACTTGACCTGGTCGCGGGTCATGCCCTCGCGCAGCTGCGAAGCGGCTTCGCGCGAGACGAAGTTGCCCTGCACGATGTTGATCCGGTACGGCGTGATGGCGTTGGCTACCTTGCGCGAAGTGGAATCGTAGGCCGAGCAGGCGCCGGCCAGCAGGGCCGCGGCCAGCAGGGAGACAACCAGCGTCGGACGCATGGCGGACGAACGGATAGAACGCATGGATCTCGTTTCCGGAGGGAAAGAAAAGTAACGCGGCAGAGGACGGGCGGCGCAGGCATAAAAATGGCGCAAAATGCGCCGATTGCACCACACCAGCCGCCAGCATCTGCCGCAGCAACCACATGGGGCGGCAGCCTCGCCGGGCACGCGATGCCGACCTCGGGACATCGTCGGCACGAGCGACTTTTGCTGCCAAAACCCTTATGATTCAACTATCCAGACATTGTACTCTAGGGAGTCACCCACATGCCGAGTCCGGCGGACCTCAAGAATATCGGCCTGAAGGCGACCGTGCCCAGGCTGAAGATTCTTGAAATTTTTCAAACCAGCGAACAGCGTCACCTGAGCGCGGAAGACGTCTACCGCATCCTGCTCAACGAGCATATGGATATCGGCCTGGCCACCGTCTACCGCGTGCTGACCCAGTTCGAGCAGGCCGGCCTGCTGTCGCGCAACAACTTCGAGTCCGGCAAGGCCATCTTCGAGCTCAACGAAGGCAAGCACCACGACCACCTGGTGTGCCTGGATTGCGGCCGGGTCGAGGAATTCTTCGATTCCGAGATCGAGCAGCGCCAGCAAAGCATTGCGCGCGAGCGCGGCTTTACCCTGCAGGAACATGCGTTGTCGCTGTACGGCAACTGCACCAAAACAAACTGTCCCCACAGACCCAAACGATAAGCCGCTACTCGCTCCCTTGCGGAGCGCAGACGGGCAACAAAAAACCGGCGCCAAGCGCCGGTTTTTTGTTGGAGGCTTGCCGCCGAGGCTCAGCGCGCCTGCAGGTCCTGCAGGTCCTGCTCGCTTACCGCCCGTGCCGGGCGTGCCGGCGGCAGGCCGACGAACTCGCCCACCACCTGGCGGAACAGGCCACGCGCCCACACCAGCATCGGATGGGTATTGCGGCTGCGGTGCCAGAACATGTTCAGGCCGAGCGTGGTATTCAGCTCCGCCGGCAGCGGGAAGGCCTTCAGGCCATAGGTCTCGCAGGCCATGTCCTTGGTCAGCGCATTGACGGTGAAGATCATGTCGGTCTGCGAGGCCAGTTCGGCCTGGGCCCGCCATGAATGTACCGTCAGCGATGCGTTGCGCTTCAGGCCACGCTGCTGCAGCGCGTAGTCGAGCGGGATCAGCGACGGTGCCGGGCGCCCCGAGCCACCGGAGTGCGCCATGAAGATATGGCCGCAGTCCAGGTATTGCTCGAGCGTGCAGTGGCCCTTGAGCACCGGATGGTCCTTGCGCGCGCACACCCACAGGTTCAGCGACGTCACCATTTCCTCGACGATTTCCGGATGGCGGGTCGGGAACGGCGAGAATGCCAGGTCGAGCTCATTGGCGCGCATCGACGCCACGTCGGTTTCCCACGAGTGGGACTCGACCAGCTTGATATGCAGGTCCGGCGCCAGCGCCTTGATGCGCAGCACGAAACGGTTGAACACCGTATCGCCCAGCTCCGCGGCAAAGCCGATGCTCAGCGTGCCGGTGGCGGTGGCGGGGTCGAAGTTGTCCGCGTCGCCCTCGTTGATCGACGACCACAGGTCCAGCATGTCGCGGATCTTGGGTCCCAGTTCGAGCGCGCGCGGTGTCGGCGTCAGCCCGTGCGGGACGCGGATGAAGAGTGGATCGTCAAAGATTTCGCGCAGCCTGCCCAGCGAATGCGAGACCGCCGGCGCGGTCATGTGCATCTTCTCAGCCACGTAGGTGGCATTACGCTTGCTCAGCAGCTCGGTGAAGATCACTAGAAGCTTTGTGTCTACGTTCACCATGATCAGGCCCCCGGTCAGATTTTTCACAGCTAAGATGGCCCCACCACTTGCACTGGCTGCACATCAGATTTCAACAGCGTCTTAATAGTGTAAGAGGAAAAATCAGGCTCGGAAAGCAAATTCGGCATTTCTGAAAAGGTCGCCCATGGCATAACTGCGAAAAATTGCGCGATTTTGCGGCAATTGATCGTAGATGCGTACATTGGTGGCGGCGCAACCAGCACTTCGCCTCGGCTATCCCCAACCTTAGGGTTCCACTTTTATCATTCTTTTCTGACGCAACTATTTCAGTGGCGGCAGCAGACCAGCATCCTGCCTGAAAAAAGAAAAACGCGCCCGCGGGCGCGTTTTCCTGGGCGCGGAAGGCGCGGATTACTTGGCCACCACGCGGGCCATTTCCAGCACCTTGTTCGAGTAGCCCCACTCGTTGTCGTACCAGCTCACGACCTTGATGAAGGTGCCGTCCAGCGCGATGCCGGCTTCGGCGTCAAAGATCGAGGTGCGGGCATCGCCGCGGAAGTCGGTGGCGACGACCTTGTCTTCGGTGTAGCCCAGCACGCCCTTCAGGGCGCCCTGGCTCTGTGCCTTCATCTCGGCGCAGATTTCCTCGTACGACGCCGACTTTTCCAGTTCGACGGTCAGGTCGACCACCGACACGTCGGAGGTCGGCACGCGGAACGACATGCCGGTCAGCTTCTTGTTCAGCTGCGGGATCACCACGCCCACGGCCTTGGCGGCGCCGGTCGACGACGGGATGATGTTCTCCAGGATGCCGCGGCCGCCGCGCCAGTCCTTGTTGGACGGGCCGTCGACGGTCTTCTGCGTGGCGGTGGCGGCGTGCACGGTGGTCATCAGGCCGCGCTTGATGCCCCACTTGTCGTTCAGCACCTTGGCCACCGGGGCCAGGCAGTTGGTGGTGCAGCTGGCGTTGGAGATGATCGCCTCGCCCTTGTAGGTGTCGTGGTTCACGCCGTACACGAACATCGGGGTGTCGTCCTTGGACGGGGCCGACATGATCACCTTCTTGGCACCCGCGTCGATGTGCTTCTGCGCGCCTTCCTTGGTCAGGAAGATGCCGGTCGACTCGACCACCACGTCGGCGCCGATCTCGCCCCACTTCAGCTCGGCCGGATCCTTGACCGCGGTCAGGCGGATCTTCTTGCCGTTGACGACCAGGGTATTGCCGTCGACCGACACTTCGCCGTCAAAGCGGCCATGCACCGAGTCGTACTTCAGCATGTACGCCAGGTAGTCGGGCTCGAGCAGGTCGTTGATGGCAACGACTTCGATGTCCTTGAAGTTGGCGACGGCGGCGCGGAACACCATGCGCCCGATGCGGCCGAAGCCGTTGATGCCGATCTTGATGGTCATGACTGTCTCTCCTGAGGATCGATTGAAACCGGTGGGCGCCGCGTCTGCCGCGCGCACCGCGCGGCTCCAGCGCCCGGATGCTTAGATAAGGGTGTCCTTCACCGTACGGACCACGTTCTCGACGGTAAAGCCGAAGTGCTTGAACAGCACGCCGGCCGGGGCCGATTCACCAAAGGTGTCGATGCCCACCACCGCCTGGACCTGGTACTTCCACCAGAAGTCCGTCACGCCGGCCTCGACCGCCACGCGCGGCACACCGGCCGGCAGCACGCTGGCCTTGTAGGCGGTGTCCTGCTTGTCGAACACGGTGGTCGCGGGAACCGACACCACGCGCACGTGCACGCCTTCGGCGGCCAGTGCATCGGCGGCACCGACGGCCAGGCCCACTTCGGAACCGGTGGCCAGGATCACGGCGTCCGGGCGGCCGGTGCTGGTGTTGACGCTGTCGCGCAGCACGTAGCCGCCGCGCGCGATATTGGCGCGGGTGGCGTCGTCGCGCTGCTGGAACGGCAGGTTCTGGCGGCTGAAGATCAGGCAGCTGGGGCCGTTCTCGCGGCGGATCGCCTCGGCCCAGGCCACGGCGGTCTCGGTGGTGTCGGCGGTACGCCAGACGTCCATGTTGGGGATCAGGCGCAGGCTGGCGACGTGCTCGATCGACTGGTGCGTCGGGCCGTCTTCGCCCAGGCCGATCGAGTCATGGGTGAACACGAACAGCGAGCGGATCTTCATCAGCGCCGCCATGCGCAGCGCATTGCGGCTGTAGTCCGAGAACGTCAGGAAGGTCGCGCCGTAGGGAATGTAACCGCCATGCAGCGTGATGCCGTTCATGATCGCGCTCATGCCGAACTCGCGCACGCCGTAGTTGATGTGGTTGCCCCAGGCATCGACGCGCACGGCCTTGCTGCCCGACCAGTTGGTCAGGTTCGAGCCGGTCAGGTCGGCCGAGCCCCCGAGGAACTCGGGCAGCACCGGTCCGAAGGCTTCGATGGTGTTCTGGCTGGCCTTGCGGGTGGCGATGGTCTCGGCTTTTTCCTCGCACTTGGCGATGAAGGCTTCGACGGCAGCGTCGAACGCGCCAGGCAGTTCGCCCTTCATGCGGCGGGTGAATTCGCCGGCCTCGTACGGGTGGCGCTCGGCATACGATTCGAACAGCGCGTTCCAGGCACGCTCCAGCGCCTGGCCGTTGGCCTTGGCGTCCCAGGCGTCGTAGACCTCGGCCGGCACTTCGAACGGGGCGTGGGCCCAGCCCAGTGCCTCGCGCGTGGCCAGTACCTCGGCGCCGCCCAGCGGGGCGCCGTGCACGTCGTGGCCGCCTTCCTTGTTGGGCGCGCCCTTGCCGATCTTGGTGCGGCAGCAGATCAGGGTGGGCTTGTCGCTGGCCTTGGCCTGCGAAATTGCCAGGTCCACGGCGGTGACGTCGTGGCCGTCGATGCCGCGGATCACGTTCCAGCCGTAGGCTTCGAAGCGCTTCGGCGTGTCGTCGTTGAACCAGTGCACCACGTCGCCGTCGATCGAGATGCCGTTGTCATCCCACAGCGCAATCAGCTTGTTCAGCTTGAGCGTGCCGGCCAGCGAGCAGGCCTCGTGCGAGATGCCTTCCATCAGGCAACCGTCGCCCAGGAACACATAGGTGTAGTGGTCGACGATGTCGAAGCCCGGGCGGTTGAATTCCTCGCCCAGCAGGCGTTCAGCCAGCGCCATGCCGACCGCGTTGGTGATGCCCTGGCCGAGCGGGCCGGTGGTGGTTTCCACGCCCGGGGTGATGCCGTATTCCGGGTGGCCGGCGGTCTTGCTGTGCAGCTGGCGGAAGTTCTTCAGCTCTTCGATCGGCAGGTCATAGCCGGTCAGGTGCAGCAGCGCGTAGATCAGCATCGAGCCGTGGCCGTTGGACAGCACGAAGCGATCGCGGTCGGCCCACTGCGGGTTGCTCGGGTTGTGCTTCAGGTGCCGGCCCCACAGCGCCACGGCGATGTCTGCCATGCCCATCGGCGCACCGGGGTGGCCGGAATTGGCCTGCTGGACGGCGTCCATGGCAAGCACGCGGATGGCATCGGCCATCAGCTTGGCGGGCTGGGAAGCAAAAGGACTTGTGGCGGGATGGGCAAGGGCGGACATGCGGGCGGATTCGGCGTAAGCCTTGGCGGCAGGAAAACCGCAATTTTAGCAGAAGCTAGGGGGTTTTCCGGACTCCCGGACGCCCCGCCGGCCGAGTCCGGGCGATCATCGCAGGCCGCCCGCGCCGCCGCATGCCGCAATGGGAACCATCCGGGCCCCGGCATGCCTGATGCTTCACCCCGGCGCCGCTGCCCGCGCGGCCGCGCGGCACTTCGACAGCCTAGCGCGGCACGCGTAAGATGCACTCTCGCACCGCGCGGCACGCCGCCGCGCCGGGTTTCCCGCAATCAGGAGACGATCATGACCAGACCGGCCAACACCCCCTGGCTCACCCCCTACCTGACCGTCGCCAATGGCCGCGCCGCGCTGGATTTCTATGGCCGCGCCTTCGGCTTCACCCCCGGCAACGTGGTCGACGAGAACGGCGTTCCCACCCACGCCGAGATGCACTACCAGGGCCAACTGGTGGTGATGTTCGCGCCCGAGGGCGCGTGGGGCAGCACCGCGCGCACGCCGCGCTCGCTGGGCGTCGAGTGCCCGCAGACCTTCTATGTCTATTGCGACGATGTCGACGCCATGCACCAGCGCGCGGTCGATGCCGGCGCGGTCAGCCTGATGGCGCCGGCCGACCAGTTCTGGGGCGACCGCTACTGCATGGTCGAGGATCCCGACGGCTACCGCTGGGGCTTCGGCAAGCCGCTGGCCCAGGCCAACCAGGCAGGCCAGGCAGGCCAGGCAAGCCAGGAAAGCTGATGGCGCCACGATTTTTTGTCGGCGGCACCGACACCGTACTGGCCGCCGAGTCCGATTTCCCGCTGCCCGAGCCGGTGGTGCGCCACGCGCAGGTGCTGCGCCTGGCGCCGGGCGACGCCATCACCCTGTTCGACGGCCGCGGCGGCAGCCACGCCGCCACGCTGGTCGAACTCGGCAAGCGCCACGCGCTGGCGCGCATCGGCGCGCACGACGCCGCCGAGGCCGAGCCGCCCTTCCGCGTTACGCTGGCACAGGGCCTGGCCGGCGGCGACAAGATGGACTGGCTGATCGAGAAAGCCGTCGAACTTGGCGTCGCGGCGATCCAGCCGCTGCAGGCCAGCCGCTCGGTGGTGCGCCTGTCCGGCGAGCGCGCGCAGAAGCGCCAGGCGCACTGGCAGGCGCTGGTCCAGGCCGCCTGCGAGCAATGCGGCCGAAATCGTTTGCCGGCAGTGGCGGAGGTCACTAACTTGGATACGTGGCTGGCGCGCGCAGACCGGTCCGCCAACGGCGGCACCAGGCTGCTGGTGTCGCCGCGTGCCGCGCAAGCGCTGCCGGCGCTGGTGGCAGAACGACGCGAGGCCTTGCTGGCCGATGGCGTCACTCTGCTGATCGGCCCCGAAGGCGGGCTGGCCCCCGAAGAAGAACAGGCCGCGCTGCAGGCGGGGTTCACCGGCGTGTCGCTCGGCCCGCGCATCCTGCGCACGGAAACCGCCGGGCTCGCGTGCCTGGCAACCCTGAACGCCTTGCTGGGCGGATTCTGACGACAGGGCCGCCCCGGCCCGGTGTCACCTTGCAACCCCTGACTGAAAGGAGTCGACCATGGGACTAGTCGATAGCGTGCTGGGCGGTGTGCTCGGGCAGCTCGGCGGCGCGCGCGCAGAGAACGGCCAGGCCGGCGGGCTCGACCCCAAGCTGATGATGGCGCTGGGCCTGCTGGCAACGCTGGCCATGCGCCGGCGCGCGCAAGGCAGCGATGCCGCCGGCGACGCGCCCGCGGCCGATGATGGGCTGGGCGGGCTGGGCAGCCTCGGCGGGCTGCTGGGCGGCATGCTCGGCGGCGGCGCCGGCACCGCGCCGGGCGGCGCTACGGGCGGGCTCGACCTGGGCTCGCTGCTCGGCGGCCTGCTGGGCGGCCAGGGCGGCGCGCCGGCCAACAGCCAGGCGCTCGGCGCGGCCGCGGGCGGCATCGGCGCGCTGCAGCAGATCCTGGCGCAGGCCGGGCTCGGCGAACAGGTCGACTCATGGATCAGCAGCGGCCCCAACCAGCCGGTCACGCCGTCGGCATTGAGCGATGCGCTGAACGACACCGGCGCGCTGCAGTCGCTGGCGCAGAGCACCGGCATGTCGCAGGACGACGTCGCGGCGCAGCTGAGCGAAGGCCTGCCGGAACTGATCGACCGGCTCACGCCGCATGGCCATGTGCCGGCGCAGGAATAGGCGCCGCACCTGGCGCTGACAAGCAAAAAGCCCGCATCAGCGGGCTTTTTGCTTGGTATGCCGCGGCACGGCAGCCGGCGCGCTCAGGCGAACGAATAGAACACGCGGAACTGCACCTTGCGCTCGCCCCAGAACTCGGCGGCGTCGCGGAACACGTCGAGCAGCACTTCGCGCGCTTCCTTGTCGAACTTCTGCGCGATCGGCAGGCCCTCCAGCACGATCACGAAACCCGGCTGCGGGCCGGCCTTGTAGATCATGTCGGTCAGGCAGTCGGCCAGCGCGTCGAAATTCTTGCCGAAATGC
The DNA here is from genome assembly GCF_000372525.1 of Cupriavidus neocaledonicus. GTDB lineage: Bacteria > Pseudomonadota > Gammaproteobacteria > Burkholderiales > Burkholderiaceae > Cupriavidus > Cupriavidus neocaledonicus. Next base: position 135,848 of record NZ_AQUR01000096.1, on the reverse strand, counting down.
TTGGGAAAGGTGAACGAGGTGGCGATCGTTTCCAGGATCTCCGCCTTGCTCGCGCAATGCGCGCAATTGGCATAGAGGAAATGCTGGCCGAGATCGGCCGCGGCCTGGGCCAGTTCCGGCACGCGGAAGGCGCGGATCGACTGGACGATGTTCGGGCGCACCGTCTTGAACAGGTTCATGGCCCCCTCGCTGGTGCCGTCGTTCCAACCGGGACCGGCGGGCATGGCCACGGGCGCGGTCGCGGGCGGGAGTTTTTGCATGAGCTCCTGGCTCGGCATCATCAGCACGTTGTCGTATAGGTTCTGGGCCTGCTGCTGAGCCCGCTGCCAGCCATCTCCGGCGCCGCGCTCTTCGCGGGCGGCAAGGGCGTCGCCCAGTCCGAAAATGTCAGTCATCATTTGAGTATCCGTTTGAAGCTGTTGTAGTGGTCTTCCGTGTAGTAACAATCGTTGGCAGCGCGCTGTTCCCCGCCGCAGACGATCCGCTTGGCTCCCCGGTTCCGGCTCCTGGCGCTCTTGACCGTGTATTCGCGGTAATAACCGCGTTCTCTTTGCGGCAGGATGCGTTCGTAGTTGCCGAATCGCGAGCCGTCCTTGTCATACGGGAAGGGGCCGCCGGCTTCGATGCGCTCCAGGGTCTGCCGCGCTTCGTTGGGCAACTGCTGCACTGCAATGGTTCCCAGCCCTTCGGTCTGCGCCTGGCGCGCCAGCGTCGGCTGCGCCAGGGCCAGCACCAGCGCCGCGCCGGTCAGGGACCGGGCCAGCATGCGCGTTGCCTGCCGCATCGGAGAAACTTGGAAACCCACGTTGCTTGTCTTGGTTGAACCGGAAATCGAGCCTGCCGCTGGTTGGGTAGACGATCTGGCCGGGCCACCCTGGCCTGCCCCTCTGCGCTGCGTGAAGCATCGCGCGAGGAATGCCGGCCGCACCGGGGCGCTCATGGCGAGCGCCTGTATCAAAGGCGTAAGGTTACGCGCATGCACGCAATTAATCAATCCCGCCCCTGTCGCAGCGCAATTTCTTCAATTGTTTCAATATGTTAAGCGTATGTGTGCGCATACTAACCACCATTGCGAGGCGATAAAAAAAGCCGGGCGAACCCGGCTTTTCGTACCTTGGCCCGCTCCGGGCCAGGTCAATCGGCTTAGCGCTTGGCAGCGGCGTCTACCACCACCAGCGACGTCATGTTGACGATGCGGCGCACCGTTGCCGACGGCGTCAGGATGTGGACCGGCGCCTTCACGCCCAGCAGGATCGGACCGATCGCGACGTTGTTGCCCGCGGCAACCTTGAGCAGGTTGTACGAGATATTGGCCGCGTCGATATTCGGGCACACCAGCAGGTTGGCCTCACCCTTGAGCGTGCCGTCCGGCACCAGCTGGTCGCGCAGCTTCTGGTCGAGCGCGCAGTCGCCGTGCATTTCGCCGTCGATCTCAAGCTCGGGCGCCTGCTCGCGCAGGATCGCCAGGGTTTCGCGCATCTTGCGCGCCGACGGCGCCTCGGACGAGCCGAAGTTCGAATGCGACAGCAGGCCGACCTTGGGTTCGATACCGAAGCGCTTCAGCTCTTCGGCGGCCATCAGCGTGATCGCGGCCAGTTCCTCCGCGCTCGGGTCGACGTTGACATGGGTGTCTACCAGGAAGATCTGGCGACCCGGCAGCACCAGGCCGTTCATCGCCGCATAGACCTTGTTGGTGCCGCCCAGCACCTGGTCGATATAGCGCAGGTGCGCCGCGGTGTTGCTGACGGTGCCGCAGATCATGCCGTCGGCCTCGCCCTTGTGCACCAGCATCGCGCCGATCAGCGTGGTGCGGCGGCGCATTTCCAGCTTGGCGTACTGGGGCGTGATGCCCTGGCGCGCCATCATGCGGTAGTAGGCGTCGGAATAATCGCGGAAGCGCTCGTCGTGTTCCGGGTTGACCACGGTAAAGTCCACGCCGGCGCGCAGGCGCAGGCCGAAGCGCTCGATGCGGTGCTGCAGCACGGCGGGGCGGCCGATCAGGATCGGGTTGGCCAGCTTTTCGTCGACGATCACCTGCACCGCGCGCAGCACGCGCTCTTCCTCGCCCTCGGCGAAGACGATGCGCTTCTTGTCCATCTCGACCTTGCGCGCGGCGGCATAGATCGGCTTCATCACCGTGCCGGAGTGGTACACGAACTGCTGCAGCTGCAGGCGGTACGCGTCCATGTCCTCGATCGGGCGCGCGGCCACGCCGGACTTCATCGCGGCTTCCGCCACCGCCGGCGCCACCTTGACGATCAGGCGCGGGTCGAACGGCTTCGGAATCAGGTATTCGGGCCCGAACGACAGGTCCTGGATGCCGTAGGCGGTGGCAACGATGTCGCTCTGCTCCTGGCGCGCCAGTTCGGCCAGCGCATTGGCCGCGGCGATCTCCATCTCGCGCGTGATGGTGGTGGCACCGCAGTCCAGCGCGCCGCGGAAGATAAACGGGAAGCACAGGACGTTGTTGACCTGGTTCGGGTAGTCGGTACGGCCGGTGGCCATCACCGCGTCCGGACGCACTTCCTTGACCAGTTCCGGCGCGATTTCCGGATTCGGGTTGGCCAGCGCCAGCACCAGCGGCTTGTCGGCCATGCGCTGGACCATGTCCTGCTTCAGCACGCCCGCCGCGGACAGGCCCAGGAAAATGTCGGCGCCGTCGATCACTTCGCCCAGCTTGCGCTTGTCGGTCTTTTGCGAGAAGCGGGCCTTTTCCGGGTCCATCAGCTCGGTGCGGCCCTCGTAGACCACGCCGGCCAGGTCGGTCACCCAGATGTTTTCGATCGGCAGGCCGATGTCGACCAGCAGGTCCAGGCAGGCCAGCGCCGCCGCGCCGGCGCCGGAAGCCACCAGCTTGACCTTGGCGATATCCTTGCCGACCACCTTCAGGCCGTTGATGATGGCGGCGGCGACCACGATGGCGGTGCCGTGCTGGTCGTCGTGGAAGACGGGAATCTTCATCTTCTCGCGCAGCTTGCGCTCGACGTAGAAGCACTCCGGTGCCTTGATGTCTTCCAGGTTGATGCCGCCGAAGGTGGGCTCGAGCGCGGCGATGATCTGGACCAGCTTTTCCGGGTCCTTTTCGTCGATCTCGATATCGAACACGTCGATACCGGCAAACTTCTTGAACAGCCCGCCCTTGCCTTCCATCACCGGCTTGGAGGCCGCGGCGCCAATGTCGCCCAGGCCCAGCACGGCGGTGCCGTTGGTGATCACCGCGACCAGGTTGCCGCGTGCGGTGTAGCGGAACGAATTGGCCGGATCGGAAACGATTTCTTCACAGGCTGCGGCCACGCCGGGCGAATATGCCAGGGCCAGGTCGCGCTGGTTCGACAGCGGCTTGGTCGGCGTGACCGAGATCTTGCCGGGAGTGGGAAACTCGTGATACTCGAGCGCCGCTTTGCGCAGCGCCTCGCGCTGCTGCTGTTTCAGATCGTCTTGGGACGGGGACTGTGGGCTGGTCATCGGCGCATCTTCCAATCGGTGGAGCCGTCATTGACAAGGCGGGGACGATCGGCGGACCGGCTCCACGCGTCCGCCCTTCTCTTCCTTTGGAACCCAGCATTTTATATAGTGAAAAACTATTTCACAATAAGCGTTTTGCTTGGGGCACCTTTGCGATTCGGTACAATATGCCCCATCCTCCCGGGCAACACCAGCAGGCGTAGCGCCCAGCCGGCAAAGCGGCGCAGCGCATGGCGGTCATGGCTGTGATGCGCGGCAGTATCTTGCTGAAACGCGCGACGTGCACTCATGCTGAGGCCCGCGCCGCTGCTGGATTTACGGGCATGTCCCGCCGATCTGCTGCAAAACCCCGCCGTCACTTCACCGCCCGTCTCGGGCACGTCGTCGATCCATGCCCAACGCCCAGCCCGCCCAGCTTTCCGAATTCGACCTGATCCGCCGCTATTTCACGCGGCCGGTGCGCAAGGCTGCGCTCGGCGTGGGCGACGACTGCGCACTGATCGAGGGCCGTCCCGGCCATCATCTCGCCATCAGCACCGACATGCTGGTCAGCGGCCGCCATTTCTTCCCCGACGTGGCGCCGCGCGCGCTCGGCCACAAGGCGCTGGCCGTAAACCTGTCGGACCTTGCCGCCATGGGTGCCGAGCCGCGCGCCTTTACGCTGGCGCTGGCCTTGCCGGAGGCCGAGCCCGATTGGCTCGCCGAACTGGCGGGCGGCATGCTGGCGCTGGCCGACGAACATGGCTGCGAACTGGTGGGCGGCGACACCACGCGCGGCCCGCTGACGCTGTCGCTGACGGTATTCGGCGACGTGCCGCTGCGCGCGGCGCTGCGCCGCGACGCGGCCCGCGCCGGCGACGATATCTGGATCTCCGGCACCCTGGGCGACGCGCGCCTGGCGCTGGGCGACTGCCGCGGCGAATGGCTGCTGCCCGAACCCGAATTCAGCCAGGTGAGGCCGCGCATGGACACGCCCACGCCGCGCGTGGCGCTGGGCATGGCCCTGCGGGGCGTGGCGCATGCGGCACTGGACATCTCCGACGGCCTGGTCGGCGATCTCGGCCATATCCTGTCGCGTTCGCAGGTCGGCGCGCTGGTCGACGTCGATGCCCTGCCCCGCTCGGCCGTGCTGGCCGGCCAGCCCGAGGCTATCCAGCGCGAATGCGTGCTGGCGGGCGGTGACGACTATGAACTGTGTTTCACCGCACTGGCCGGCCAGCGCGACGCCATTGCGGCAATCGGCGAGCGCCTGGCGCTGCCGCTGACGCGTGTCGGCGCGATCACGCCCGAGCCGGGCCTGCGGCTGGTCGACCGCGCCGGCAACCCGACCCGCTACGAGGGCGCCAGCTTCGACCATTTCGCTGCCCCCTGACACCCGGCCACAGGCATGTCATGATGCCGGCATCGGCGCCTGCGCGGGCAAGGGAGTCCCGCACGCATCGCAGCGCAAGCCGGCCATAACCATAAGCCGTATCTGCATCACACGAGCCAACTTTGATGCCCACCTTCCCTCCCGGGGCCGCGCCGCGCGACCCCGCCCTGACCCTGGAAGCCGGCCAGACCGTCAAGGTCACGCGCCCGAGCGCGCGCTTCATGCTGGCGCATCCGGCGCACCTGATCGCCTTCGGCTTCGGCTCGGGCCTGTCTCCGGTCGGTCCCGGCACCGTCGGCACGCTCTACGCCTGGCTCTCGTTCGTGGTGATTTCACTGTGGATCGAGCCCGCCGCCTGGCTGTGGATCATCGCCGGCGGCTTCGTTCTGGGCCTGTGGGCGTGCGCCCGCACCGCGCGCGCCATGGGCGTGCACGACCACGGCAGCATGGTCTGGGACGAGATCGTAGCCTTCTGGCTGGTGCTGGCCTTTGTCATGCCGACCGGCTTCTGGGGGCAGTTCGCCGCGTTCCTGTGGTTCCGGCTGTTCGATATCGCCAAGCCCGCGCCGATCGGCCACTATGACCGCAGTTTGAAAGGCCCGGGCCTGCGCGGCGGCTTCGGCGTGATGTTCGACGACATCTTCGCGGCGTTCTACACGCTGCTGGTGTTTGCCCTGTGGCGCTCGTTCTGAGCGGCCAACGCCAGACTGATTCCCAACACAACCTTTGCACCCATCATGTCCGTCAGCCGCCTGCTCGACCAGCTCGCCATCCAGGCCGGCGTCGCCCTAGCCGACAAATCCCTGATGCTGGCCACCGCCGAATCCTGCACCGGCGGCCTGGTCGCCGCCGCCATTACCGACGTGTCGGGCTCGTCGGGCTGGTTCGAGCGCGGCTTCGTCACGTATTCCAACGAGGCCAAGTCGACCATGCTGGGGGTGCCGGCCAAGCTGATCCGCGATCACGGCGCGGTCAGCGAAGAGGTCGCGCGCGCGATGGCGGAAGGGGCGCTGCTGAACAGCCGCGCGCAGGTTTCGCTGTCGATCACCGGGGTCGCCGGCCCCAACGGCGGCACGCCGGAAAAGCCCGTGGGCATGGTGTGCTTTGGCTGGAGCAACCGCATCACCACCATCGTCGAAACCCAGCGCTTTCCCGGCGACCGCGCGCAGATCCGGCGCCAGGCGGCCGAGCACGCGATGCGGGGCCTGGTGGAGTTGCTGCGCAACGAGGCCTGAAGCCGCTGCCGCCGCAAGCCGCTCAAACGAAAAACCGCGCCAGCAGGCGCGGTTTTTTTATCGTTCCGCGTGCGGCGGTCAGCCGTGGCGGTAGCGGTTGATGGTCTCGCGCGTCTGCAGCGCGACGTTGCGCGCGGCCGCGGCGAAGTCTTTCTCGCGGCTGGCGTACAGGATGGCGCGCGAAGAGTTGATCATCATGCCGGTGCCGTCGGCGGTGCGCCCGGCCTTCACCGTGGCTTCGATATCGCCGCCCTGGGCGCCGATGCCGGGAATCAGCAGCGGCATGTCGCCGACGATCTGGCGCACCCGCGCGATCTCGTTGGGGAAGGTCGCGCCGACCACCAGGCCCATCTGGCCGGTGGTGTTCCAGCGCTCGCGCGCGGCCTCGGCCACCAGCTGGTACAGCGGCTTGCCGTCGACCTGCAGGAACTGCACGTCGGAACCGCCCGGATTGGAGGTGCGGCACAGCACGATCACGCCGCGGCCCGGGTAGGCGAGATAGGGCTGCATCGAGTCGAAGCCCATGTACGGGCTGACCGTGACCGCATCGGCCTTGTAGCGCTCGAAGGCTTCCAGTGCATAGTGCTCGGCGGTCGAGCCGATGTCGCCGCGCTTGGCGTCGAGGATCACCGGGATGCCGGGGTGGGCATCATGGATATAGTGGATCAGCTGCTCGAGCTGGTCTTCGGCGCGCTGCGAATGGAAGTAGGCGATCTGAGGCTTGAAGGCGCAGACCAGGTCGGCGGTGGCGTCGACGATCTCGCGGCAGAACGAGAAGATGGCGCCGCCGGCCCCGGTCAGGGACAGAGGAAGCTTGTGCGGATCAGGATCGAGCCCGACGCACAGGAGGGAATCGTTGCGCTGCCAGGCGGCAGCAAGCTGCTCGGTGAAAGTCATGGGTACTCGGAATGTCCTGGTGGCGCCGGCGTCTCATCGTGAAGCCATCGTTGGCCGAAGAACTCGGCCGGCGCGGTTGGCCGCAGCGGCGTGAAAACCGTTCATCCCTGCAGCATATGTCGCTTTCGGCAATTTTACCCGCTGCGTGCTATCGTTTTGCGCTTCCTCTCAAAACAAAGCGCGGCATCCCGCACAGCCGCGTCCCGTCATGTCTCTCGATCGCCGTGGTCTCTTCCTGCTTGTGGTGCTGACGCTCGCCTGGGGCATCAACTGGCCCATCATGAAGGTCGGCGTGGCGCATTTCCCGGCGCTGGGCTTCCGCCTGCTGTGCATGGCCGGCGGGCTGGTTGCGCTGGGCCTGGCGCTGCGGCTGCGCGGCGATTCGCTGGCGGTGCCGCGGCGCGAATGGGGCACGGTATTCCGGCTGGCGCTGCCCAACATGGTGATCTGGCACCTGTTTGCGATCTGCGCGGTCAAGATGCTGTCGTCGGGCCGCGCCGCCATCCTGGGCTACACCATGCCGATCTGGGCGGTGGTCTGGGGCCTGGTGTTCTTCCGCGAGCGCATCGGCGCATGGGCGTGGCTGGGCATCGCCTGCGCGCTGGCGGGCACGGTGCTGCTGCTGTCGGGCGAGCTCGCCGCGCTGACCGGCAGCCCGGCCGGTACGCTGCTGATGCTGCTGGCCGCGGCCGGCTGGGGCTTCGGCACCCAGCTGATGAAGCGTACCCGGACCGACGTGCCGATCGGCGCCATGACCTTCTGGATGCTGGCGGTGACGCTGCCCTTCCTGGCGCTGGGCTCGCTGCTGCTGGAAGACGGCTGGCGCATGCCCACCGCGATCGAATGGGCCGCGATCGCCTACAACGCGGTGGTGGTCTTCGCCTTCTGCCACCTGGTCTGGTTCGGGCTGGCGCGCAGCCTGCCGCCGGTGGTGTCGAGCCTGTCGATCATGTTCATCCCGGTGGTCGGGGTGTTTTCCGGGATGTGGATGCTGGGCGAGCAGCCGCACTGGCAGGACTACGCCGCGATCGTGCTGATGTTCCTGGCGCTGTCCTCGGTGATGCTGGCGCCGCTGCTGTGGCGCCGGCTGCGCGGCGTGGCCGGCTGACGCCCGCGGTGCATGGCGGGTCGCGAGCCGGCAACGGCGCGCGCCGTTCGCGGAGATTTCACTTAACAAGCCACCCTCCGTTGGGCTACACTCGCGGCCATCACAATCCCGGAGAAATTACGTGGGCAGTAGCATCGGGTGTTCGAGTTGGCGCGGCAACGCTGCGACCTCTGCGAATGCCATGTCACTGCGGGCTGCGTAACGACGACCCGCCCGGAGCACCCGGCTCCGCGCTTCGTCGGCCTTGCCCGCAGTCAGAACTGCGGGCGAGTGTCTTTCCGTGCCACCGGCGGCGCCTCCATGCGCGCCCACCGTGGCGGATCTTCCCTCTCCCGGCTAGCCAGCCAACCCAGGCAAACGCCATCGCCTTGTCCGCCTGCCGCGCGCAGCCGCGGCACAGCGCGATCACGCTTGCCCGTGGCCCGGCCTTGCGCGGCATGCCGCGCGGCCATGACGGGGCATGACGCAATACCTGGGAATGCGGCGAGCCGCCTGCGCTTGTCTTCGCGCTTGTCTTTGTTTTTCGTCGCAATCAGCAATAAGGAATCCCGGGGATGATCAACCTGTTCGTCCTGCAAAAAGGCCGGCTTGCCCAGGAGCAGGTCGACGAGCGCAATGAGCTGCTGCAGCACAAGCCGATCTGGATCGATGTCGTCAATCCCGACGACGAGGAACTGAACTGGATCAAGGAAGCCTATGGCGTCGCCCTTCCCGAACTGGAAGACCTGGGCGACCTGGAAGCGTCCGCGCGTTATTTCGAGGGCGAGGACGAGAATATCCATATCCGCACCGACTTCCTGCTCGACGAGGAAGAGGTGTCGCGCAACGTGCGCGTCGCCTTCGTGCTGACCAAGGACGTGCTGTTCTCCATCCACGACGAAGACCTGCCGGTGTTCCGCCTGGTGCGGCTGCGCGCGCGCATGCGCCCGGGCTCGGTGCGCAACGCCAAGGACGTGCTGATGGACCTGTACGCGACCGACGCCGAATACTCGGCCGACTCGATCGAGGAAATCTACGAGCGCCTGGAAGAAGCCAGCCGCCGCGTGCTGGCCGAGAACGTGACCGATGCCGCCGCGGCCGACGTGCTGGAAACCATCGCGCGCGAGGAAGACCTGAACGGACGCATCCGCCGCAACGTGATGGACACGCGCCGCGCGGTGTCCTTCCTGATGCGCAGCCAGCTGTTGTCGGCCGAGCAGCAGGACGAGGCGCGCCAGATCCTGCGCGACATCGACTCGATCGAGAACCACACCGCGTTCCTGTTCGACAAGATCAACTTCCTGATGGACGCCACCGTCGGTTTCATCAACATCAACCAGAACAAGATCATCAAGCTGTTCTCGGTGGTGTCGGTGGCGCTGATGCCGCCCACGCTGATCGCCAGCATCTACGGCATGAACTTCAAGTTCATGCCGGAACTCGACTGGGGCGCCGGGTATCCGTGGGCGATTGCGCTGATGGCGGTGTCGGCGGCGATCCCGCTGGTGTATTTCCGCCGCAAGGGGTGGTTGAGCTGAGGCCGGCGGCTTCAGTCGGGCAGCGTCGCTGCCCCCATCCGCCGCGCGATGATGCCCGCCTTGGCGCGGAAGTTCACGCGCACGTTGGCGCAGTATTCCTTCTTGTCGAAGCACTTGGGCGCCGGCAGCGCCGCCGCCAGGCGCGCTGACTGGCCCACGCTGAGCTTGTCGGCGCTGGTGCGGAAGTAGTGCTGCGCCGCGGCCTGCGCGCCGAACACGCCCTCGCCCCATTCGACAGAATTCAGATAGATCTCGTAGATGCGCTGCTTGTCCAGCCAGAACTCGAGCATCCACGTGATGGCGAGTTCCTGGCCCTTGCGCAGGTAATGCTGCTCGGACGACAGGAACAGGTTCTTGGCCAGCTGCTGCGTGATGGTCGAGCCGCCGCGCACGATGCGCCCGCGCTTCTTGTTGCGCTCCCAGGCATCCAGCATGGCATCGAGCTCATAGCCGGGGTGGTTGACGAAGTCGGCATCCTCGCTGGCGATCACCGCGCGCTTGAGGTTGCGCGAGATACGGTCGTACGGCACCCACTGCCGGTCCAGGCCGCAGCTCCATACATTGATGCCGCACAGGCGCCAGCGCTCGGCGCGCATGAAGGTAGTGGTGCTGGGATTGAGATACTGCCAGCTGGCGATCTGCACGAAGAAGTACAGTTGCATCGCCACCACGCCGGCAACCACGCAGCCCAGCAGGTAGCCGAGCCAGCGCACCGGATTGAAGACGGCGCGCGCCGGCGCCGCGTGGGTGCGGGCGGCACTGGCCGTGCGGTTGCGGTTGGCCACGGCTGGCGGCGCCCCGGTCAGCCCTTGCGTTCGGCCTGCAGCGCGGCGCGCAGCTCGGCCAGCACGGGCGCGGTACGGGGCCGCACGCCGCGCCAGATATAGAAGGCCTCGGCGGCCTGCTCGACCAGCATGCCCAGCCCGTCGCTCACGCGCGCGCCGCAGCGTGCGGCGAACTGCAGGAACACGGTAGGCTCGGCGCCGTACATCATGTCGTAGGCCAGCACGCCCTCGCCCAGCAGGAACTCCGGCACCGGCGGCACCTCGCCCTGCAGGCTGCTGGACGAGGCATTGATCACCACGTCGACGGCTTCATCCTCGGACAGGCCCTCGAGCGCGTCGAGGCCGCCGCCCCACAGCTCGACGCCATACTGGTCGGCTGCCTCGACAAATTCTTCGAGCATGTCGCTGGCGCGCGACGCGGTGCGGTTGGCCACCACGATGCGCGAAGGCCGGCATTCGACCAGCGGCAGCATCGCGCCCATCGCCGCGCCGCCGGCGCCCAGCAGCAGCACGCGCTTGCCCTCGATCAGGGTGTCGAGGTTGTCCTGGATATCGCGCACCAGGCCGATGCCGTCGGTGTTGTCGCCATGGATCAACCCCTCTTCGATCCACAGCGTATTGACCGCGCCGGCGGCCTCGGCGCGCTCGGTCAGGCGGTCGGCCAGGTCATAGGCTTCGAGCTTGAACGGCACGGTCACGTTGCAGCCGTAGCCTCCGTCGGCGAAGAACTGGCGCACGGTGTCGGCAAACCCGTCCAGCGGCGCCTCCAGGCGGTCATATTGCACGGCCTCGCCGGTCTGGCGCGCGAAGGCGGCGTGGATCGCGGGCGAGCGGCTGTGCGCGACCGGGTTGCCGATCACCACATAGCGGTCGGCGCTGGCTTGGGAAGGATCAGTGGATGTCATCAGCGTGCCTGCAAGCGGGTTTCCAGCCCGCTGCGCGAAAACTTGAAAGTGGATATGACTTCGAGGATGTCCTGGCGCGCCGACATCTCCGCGGTAAAGGCGCCGAACGGCGCGGCCGCGCGCACGATCGCCACCGCCTGGCGGTCCAGCGCGGGATCGCCCGAGCTCTTGACTACGTCGATGGCATCGACGTTATAGCCATCGCGGTTGTAGCCGAGCTTGCCCTGCCGGTTGACGTTGATCACCAGGATCAGCTGGCCGTAGAGCGGCTTGCCGTTGCGTTGCGGGAAATCCGTGGTGCCGCGCGCCTCGATCTTGCGGCGCAGCCGGTCGTAGTACTGCGCGTAGTCGACCGCCTGCGCGCTGGTGGCGGTCAGCTGGAAACGCTTGGGCCGCTTGGCGTAATGTTCCAGGTTGCGGCCGATCTCGGCTTCCAGCCTGGCCATCTCGTCGGCCGAGGTGCGCTCGTCCTGGCCGCGCAGCGGCGTGTCCTGGCGCTTCTCGCCGGGCTTGAGCGGCTGGTTGCGCACCGCAGGCGCGGCCTCGCGCGCCTGGGTCAGCAGGCGCTGCTGCTCCTGTTCCAGCTGCTCGACGCGGCGCTGCACCTGGCGCACCAGCTCGCCCTCCTGCGTCAGGGTCTGTGCCGGCAGCGGCGTGGTGGCGCGCTGCCGGTCATGGTCACCACCGCCGTCGAGGTTGGCCTGCGCCAAAGCGGTCGGGTTGCGCGGCTTCTGCGCCGACTTGGCATTGACCAGCACCACGTCGAGCGCGGCATCGCTGCGCTTGATCTCGAACACTTCCGGCGCGGCCACCCGCACCATCAGCAGCAGCGCGTGCACGGCCACGGAAATGGCCAGCGCCCGGGCCAGCATACTGCTGTTTTGCCACCTGGCATGCCACCAGGGGCGGGAAGCGGCAAGAGTGGCGTTCACGATGGATGGATGAGGGCTCGGCAGACAACCGCGGCGGCACCGGCCGGTGCCGGTCTGGCAGAGCGGGCCCGCGGGCCCGCGGGTCCGACTGGACCCGACCCGCATTGTAAGGGAGCCCCGCGGATTTCCGAAGGCTTCAGCCGGCCGCCGGGGCGCCGGTGTCGCGCTCGCCCGACGCCTCGCCGCCGGCGTCACCCCCCGGCTGGCCCGGCTCCGGATCCGCGACGCCCGCGGCGTGCTCGGCGGCTTCCTCGGCCGCTGCCTCGGCTGCGGCTTCGGCGGACATTTCAGCGGCTTCCTCGTCGCTTTCCAGCTCTTCTTCGGGGACTTCGCCTTCACCGGCAAAGATCTCGAGCACCCGGCACGAGACCTCCAGCGTGATCTCGTCGGTCTCGCCGATCTCCAGCAGCACCTGGGTGCCGCGCTGCGCCTGCACCAGCTCGGGCACGCGCGTGACCAGCGGGATCTCGGTAAAGCGCACCGCGCCTTCCTTGAGCACGGAGGCCACCATGCGTTCGCGGTTTTCCTGCTTGAGCCAGCGCAGGCACCAATAGCGCTCCATGGTCGACTGGTGGTCGGCATAGGCGGCGTAGGTGCCTTCGAAATCGGCCACCGCGGCCAGCAGGTCGGCGTCCTTGGGCTTGAACGGCGCCACCAGCTTGGCGGTCACGCCGTGCTGGGCCACCGCCAGGATCTGCCACTGGTTGACCAGGTCGACATAGCGGCGCAGCGGCGAGGTGCTCCACGCGTACTGCGCCACGCCCAGCCCTTCATGGGGTGCCGGATAGGTCTGCATGCGCGTGCGATGCATGCCCCAGGCCTTCTGCGTGCGGTAGATGCCCGGCACGCCGTGGTCCGCCAGCAGCTTGCCCCAGGTACTGTTGGCCAGGATCATCATCTCGGCCACGATCTTGTCGAGCGGCGAGCCGCGCTTGCGCTGCTCGATGCGCACACGCTGGCTGCCGTCGGCCTGCTCGTCGAGGTAGAAATTGAAGTCGGCGCGGTTGTGCGTCTCCGGGCGCAGGCCGCTGGCGAGGCGCGCCCGCTGGCGCTCGTCGTACAGGTAGCCGGCAAAGTGCCACAGCCGGGTCAGCGCCTCGCGGAACGGATACTCGCCGGTGCCCTCGGCGAGCGAGGCCTCGGTAATGACGTCGTCGAGCAGGTTGTGGCGCAGGTTGGCGGCGATGGGCACCATCTCGGCGCGGGTCTCGCTGCCGGTGATCAGCCACACCGACGGGTCCACCGTCACGTACAGCGACAGCGCCGGGCAGACCCGGCCTTCCTGCAGCGTGTAGCGCTCGACCACCGGGTCGGGCAGCATGGTGATCTTGTCGCCCGGGAAGTAAACGGTCGACAGGCGCTGGCGCGCGATCGCGTCGAGCGGCTCGCCGCGGCGGATGCCCAGCGCCGGCGCGGCGATATGGATGCCGATGCGCAGCTTGCCGTCGGGCAGCTGCGTCACCGACAGCGCATCGTCGATCTCGGTGGTGGTGACGTCGTCGATCGAGAACGCCTCGACCTCGGCCAACGGCAGGTCTGCCGGCGGCTCGGGCACGTCGGTATCGGGAAAGCCAGTGCCCTTGGGGAAGCACTCGGCGAGGAACTTGGCCTCGTGCAGCGCGCGCGCGCTGGCGACGCCGCCGGCGGCCACCATCAGCCGCATCGGCGACATGCCGAGCGCGGTGCAGGCGGCGTCCATGGCCTTGTATTCGAGGCTGTTCTTGTCCGGCTTGAACAGCAGCTGCAGCACCTTGTTGCGGAACGATTCCGGCAGCGTCAGCGCCTTCAGCTGTTCCTCATATTCGGCCTGCACCAGCGCCTGCTGGCGCTTGCGCTCGAGCGCGGCCAGCGCGGCCTTGAGCTGGTCTTCGGGCGCGCGCTGGTAGCGTCCGCGCCCCTTGCGGCGGAAGTACACCGGGTTGCCGTGCAGCGCCATCGCCAGCGCCGCCTGCTGCACCGCCCCGGGCTCGGCGCCATAGTATTCGGCGGCCAGCTCGGCAAAGCCGAACTCGGCCTCGGGCGCGCATTCCCACAGGAAGTCCAGGTCGATCTCGGCCACCATGTCGCCGGTCTGGCGCACCAGCTCGGGCGCCGACGGCTGCGCGAACTGCAGCAGCACGTCGCGCGACTTGACCTTGGTGCGCTTGCCGGCCGGCAACTCCACCTGGTAAGCCTCGCCCTGCTGGTTCAGCACGGTGCCGGCGCGGATCTCGCCGCCTTCTTCGAACAGCAACTGCATCGATCGGTACTTTCAACTATGCGCGGAACCGCGCCGGGCGGCCCTGTGGCCAGCGCTGGAGCGGATCCTGTGGGAGAAATGGTGCCACCGCGCGCACCCCGCCATCGAAGCGTGCGAACGGCAACGGCTGGGGGCGCGTGTGCCTGCCGGTGGCCTGCCGGTGACTGGCAAAGACCCGGCCTGAGACCTGGCATGATACCGCACCGCGGTCCGGCCGCCCCCGGGCTCAGAGCGACATGCCGCCGCTGGCCTCGATCGCCACGCCGTTGACGTAGCTGGCGTCGTCGCTGGCCAGGAAGGCGTAGATGCTGGCGATCTCGGCCGGCTCGGCCAGCCGGCGCAGCCAGCACGACGACTTCATGCCGTCCAGCACCTTGTCCGGCACGGTCTGCAGGATCTCGGTGTTGACGAAGCCCGGGCACACCGCGTTCACGCGCACGCCCTTGGGACCGAGCTCGCGCGCCCAGGTCTTGGTGAAGCCAATCACGCCGAATTTGCTGGCGGCGTAGTTGGTCTGGCCGAAATTGCCGTACAGGCCGACCACGCTCGAGGCGTTCAGGATCACGCCCTTGCCCTGCTCGGTCATCAGCCCGGCCACGGCCTGCGCGCAGTTGAATACGCCTTTCAGGTTGACGTCGATGACGGCATCGAACTGGGCCTCGGTCATCTTGGCCAGGCGCGCGTCCTTGGTGATGCCGGCGTTGTTGACGAGGATATCGACCCGCTCGTGGGCGGCCAGTACGGCCGCCACCATGGCGTCGACCTCTTCGCGGCGCGTCACGTCGACGCGGTAGGCCGATACGGTGGCGCCGGTGGCCGCCAGCCTGGCGGCGGCCTCGCGCACGCGCGCTTCGTGCACGTCGCACAGCACGACGATGGCACCGTCTTCGGCAAAGCGCTGCGCGGTGGCAAAGCCGATGCCGGCGGCGGCACCGGTGATGATGGCAACCCGACCCTGCAGTTTCATCTCGTGGTCTCTTTCTTGGTTTCGGTAGTGTGTGTCGAAACAGGGCTTCGGTCTGTCGTCCGCATATATTTGGGATGCGGTACCGCCTCGGTCCCCGGGGATGGCCGCGACAGCAGGTCCGGCAGGAACACTTCCGTCACGAGCATGACGCCGCTGCCGCGCCGGAACACCGAGCGCCGCGCGGTCAGCATGGGCACCGCCGCCATGGCCGGCAGCACGCGGTGCAGGGCCTGCCGCAGCGGGTGGTGCGGCAGCAGCCGCGCAAACTGGAACGGCTCGCGCTGCACCGCCGGATCGACGAACAGGCGCCCGCCCAGCGGGCGCTCGCCCAACCCGCGCAGGAACGGCCAGTCGCGCCGCGCATGGCGCAGCCGCACCACGGTGTGGGCGAACACGGCGGGGATCTCGTCGCAGATCAGCAGCACCTCGCGCGTCAGCGCGGGGGTGCGGTCGGCCTGGCCCAGCGCTTGCCATTCGTCGGCGAGCGGGCGCTGCGGCGCCTGCAGCAGCCGCGCCACGCGAAAGCGCGCGGAGGCAGCCACCAGCCGCGCCGTCAGCGAGCCGTCATCGCCGGTGACCCAGCGCCGCAGGTTGGGCGGGACCGTCGCGTCGAAGGCCAGGTGGGGACTCCAGCCGCAGCGGCGCACCGACTGCGCGCTCATGCCACGCCGGCGCCGTCCGGCACCTTGCCGCCCGGGCCATAGCCGCAGAAGGCGAGCACATCGTCGACGTAGTCGGCAAATTCGCTGATGCCGTGGTCGCTGCCTTCGATTACGCGGATGTTCGCGCCGGGGCAGGCCTCGACCATTTCGCGGTAATCCAGCACCTCGTCGCCGGTGGCGGCGATCAGGTAGTAGCGCTCGGGCCGGGTGATGGTGTCCACGCGCAGGTCCAGCAATTCCTGCAGGTGGCGGGGTTCGACCGTGACCGAGCCGCCGCCGTGCCACAGCGGCTGTTCGCCCAGGTAGCTTGCCAGGTCGGTCCAGGGATGGATCGCGGGATTGAGCAAAACGGTCTTGCAGCCGTGCTGCTCGCCCAGCCAGCGCGCATAGAAGCCGCCCAGCGACGAGCCGACGATGGCGATTTCCTGGTCGCCGCCGGCTTGCGCGGCGCGGATCGCCGCCTGCGCCTGGGCCACGGCCAACGCCGGCGAGACATTGAGCGTGGGGCAGGCGTAATAGCGCCCCACGCCCCACTCGCGCATGCGCGCCTGCACCAGCTGGGCCTTGAACGATTGCGGCGAAGAGCGAAATCCGTGCAGATACAGCAGCATGGCGTCGGGTCCGGTCAGGCCGCCGCGCCCTGGGCCAGCGCGTCCAGCAGCTTCTGGTGGACGCCGCCGAAGCCGCCGTTGCTCATCACCAGCACATGGTCGCCCGGGCGCGCCGCGGTGCACACCGCCTGCACCAGCGCGCCGAGGTCCTGGAATGCGGTGGCGGTGGCGCCCAGCGGCGCCAGCGCTTCGGCCAGGTCCCAGCCCAGGGCGTCCTTGCCGGCGGGGGCGCCGTAGCCGAACACCAGGTCGGCCTGCTCCAGGCTGGCCGGCAGCTGCGCCTTCATCACGCCCAGCTTCATGGTGTTGGAACGCGGCTCCAGCACCGCCAGGATGCGGGCATTGCCGACACGGCGGCGCAGCCCTTCGAGCGTGGTCTGGATCGCGGTGGGATGGTGGGCGAAGTCGTCATAGACCGTGACGCCGCCGGCCACGCCGCGCACTTCCATGCGGCGCTTGACGTTGGCGAAGCGCGACAGCGATGCGATCGCCTGCGCGGCCGGCACCCCGACATGGCGCGCGGCGGCGATCGCGGCGAGCGCGTTCATGCGGTTGTGGGTGCCCTGCAGGCCCCACACCACGGTGCCGGCGACGGCGTCGCCGAACCAGACATCGAACGCATCCTTGCCTGGCGCCGCCTCGGTGCCGGCGGCGTCGCTCTCGCGCCAGTCGCCCACGCCGAACTGCTCCACTTCGCTCCAGCAGCCGCGCTCCAGCACTCGCGCCAGGCTCGCTTCCACGCCGTTGACGACGATCCGCCCCTGGCCCGGCACGGTGCGGACCAGGTGATGGAACTGGGTCTCGATCGCGGCCAGATCCGGGAAGATGTCGGCGTGATCGTATTCCAGGTTGTTCAGGATGGCGGTGCGCGGACGGTAGTGGACGAACTTGCTGCGCTTGTCGAAAAACGCCGTATCGTACTCGTCGGCCTCGATCACGAAGAAGTCCGATTCGGTCACGCGCGCCGAGATGCCGAAGTTCTGCGGCACCCCGCCCACCAGGAACCCGGGGTTGTAGCCCGCGTCTTCGAGGATCCAGGCCAGCATCGACGTGGTGGTGGTCTTGCCGTGCGTGCCGGCCACCGCCAGGACCCACTTGCGCGCCAGCACGTGCTCGCCCAGCCATTGGGGGCCGGACACGTAAGGCAGGTTGCGGTCGAGGATGGCCTCCATCAGCGGATTGCCGCGCGAGACCACGTTGCCGATCACGAACAGGTCCGGCTCCAGCGACAGCTGGGCCGGGTCGAAGCCCTCGATCAGTTCGATGCCCTGGGCTTCGAGCTGGGTGCTCATCGGCGGGTAGACGTTGGCATCGCAGCCGGTGACGCGGTGGCCGGCCTGCTTGGCCAGCACCGCCAGGCCGCCCATGAAGGTGCCGCAGATGCCGAGGATATGAATATGCATGGGTTCCCGGAAAGACTTGAAGCCCGCAGGCGTGGGGGATTCGGGCCCGGCGGCGCGGCGGCTGGGTGGAGCCTTGTGGCGCGGCGGCGGCCGGGCAGGAAGCCTACGATTGTACCCGAGCGCCAGCGCCCTTCGCTGCACTGCGGCAGCGTGCGCACCGCGTGCGGGGACGCCTCCGGTATCATGGGGCATGAACCGACGTACCGCCCCTGACCCCACCCGCTTGCGCGAGGAAATCGCCCAGGCCGCCGCCCGCATGATCGCCGAGGACGGCGCCGACTACGCCACCGCCAAGCGCAAGGCCGCGCGCCAGGTGCTGGGCGAGCAGCGCGTGCCGGGCGAATGGCTGCCCGACAACGAGCAGGTCGAGGCCGAAGTGCGCGCCTACCAGGCGCTGTTCCACGCCGACAGCCAGCCGCGCGTGCTGGCGCTGCTGCGCCGGCTGGCGGTGCTGGCGATGCAAGACCTGGCGCCGTTCCGGCCCTATCTGGTCGGCGCCGTGCTCAACGGCACCGCCACCGAACACTCCGATATCTATCTGCAATGCTTCTGTGACAGCGCCAAGGACGCCGCGCTGCACCTGATCAACGCCGGTGTCGACTTCGAGACCAGCGAGAGCCGCCACTTTGGCGGCCGCGGCGAGGTCGAAACGCTGAGCTTCCTGTGGAAAGGCCAGTGGCCCGACCGCCGCGAGGCGCGGCTGCTGGCGGGCGAGGTCCGCGCGGAACTGGGTGCGCCAGTCGGCATTCATATAGCGCTGTATGATGCCGTCGATGAACGCGGCGCAGTGCGAACGGACGCCTCCGGGCGCGCGGCGCGCGCCGATGCGCAGGCCGTGCAGGCCTTGCTCGATGCCGCCGACGCCGCCGGCAACGCCTGAAGCCCGCCCTCCCTTCTACTGGTCAAGCCACCCATGACTGAAACCGTCGTCCCGCCCGTCCGCCGCTCCCGTCTGTGGCTGTGGATCGCCGTCGCCGTGATCGCCTCTGCCGCCGGCGCACTGGCCGGGCATTTCGTGTTCTCGCCGAAGCCCGCAAACGACCAGGCCGTCGAAACCTTGTTCCAGTCGCGCCTGCCGGATCCCGCCGGAGCCGAGCTGGACCTGGGCAAGTTGCGGGGCAAGACGGTGGTGGTCAATTTCTGGGCACCGTGGTGCGGACCGTGCGTCGAGGAAATGCCGGAACTGACCGCGCTGCACGAGGAGTTCAAGCATCGCCAGGTCGAATTTGTCGGCATCGGTATTGATTCCGCGGCGAACATCCAGCAGTTCACCAAAAAGGTACCGGTCGCTTACCCCTTGGCCGTAGCCGGCTTTGCCGGTACCGAACTATCCCGCAATTTCGGTAACAGTGCCGGCGGCCTGCCTTATACCGTAGTCATCCAGCCGGACGGATCGGTGAAGTACCGCAAAATGGGGCGGGTCAGCGCGGATGAGCTGCGTGCGGTGCTGCCGCGCTCATGAGTCCATCACTGCGACAACGTCGTGCAATTCCTGCGTTCTTGACAGAATTACTGGCGTTACGGATCGCTTTGGTGCGAAAGTGCGGGAAAGGCCGCCGCAAGCGCGCGCCGGCCCGGCAGAACCTGTATGGCGTGCTAGACAAATCCCTCTAAGCTACGGTAATCTCCGCGCAATTTCGTTGATCTGGTCGAGCCGCCGTGACTGCATCCCGCTCTATCCGTCGCTCACCCCGCTACCGCAAGGTGCTGGTCCTGCATGGACCCAACCTGAACTTGCTTGGGACGCGCGAGCCGGAAACCTACGGGCACACCACGCTGGCCGATATCGACGCGGCCCTGGCAGAGCGTGCGGCGAAAGCCGGCATTGCGCTGGATACGTTCCAGTCCAACCACGAGGGAGCGCTGGTCGACCGCATCCATGCCGCGCGCGCGGAAGGGGTCGAGTTCATCATCATCAACCCGGCTGCCTATACGCATACCAGCGTGGCGTTGCGTGACGCGCTGGCCGGCGTGGCGATCCCGTTCGTCGAGGTGCACCTGTCGAACGTGCACCGGCGTGAAAGCTTCCGGCACCACTCCTATTTCTCGGACGTGGCGGTCGGGGTGGTCTGCGGGCTAGGCTGGCAGGGTTACCTGCTGGCGCTGGACTATGTACTGGGCCAGGAGCAGCCCCCGCCCGACAGTTCGGGGAGCTGAACCCCCACAAGGATTTTTTCGACAACCTGCGCGCGCCGCCCGGCGGCCTGCGCCCGTTGGCGTGCCTTGGCACGGCGGGTGCGGATTTCCGGTGGCCGGCACAACGATTGTTCCGCTACGGCTCGTCCCGGGCAGCGGCGGAAAACCCGATTCAGGAGGATAAAAAGATGGACCTGCGCAAGCTGAAGACGCTTATCGACCTGGTGGCCGAATCCGGCATCTCCGAGCTGGAAGTCACCGAAGGCGACGGCAAGGTACGCATCGTCAAGCAACCGCCGCAAGTCGTCGCCGCGCCGATGGCCATGCCGCAGATGCAGGCCCTGCCCGCCGCCATGCCGGCCGCCGCGGCCCCGGCCAGCGCCGCCGCACCGGCGGCCGAGCCGGCTGCGCAACTGCCCGCCGGCCACGTGGTGACCTCGCCGATGGTGGGCACTTTCTACCGCGCCCCGTCGCCGGGCGCCGCGCCCTTCGTCAACGTCGGGGACGCGGTCAAGGAAGGCCAGACCGTTTGCATCATCGAAGCCATGAAGCTGCTCAACGAGATCGAGTGCGACAAGGCTGGCGTCATCAAGGAAATCCTGGTCGAGAACGGCCAGGCCGTTGAATACGGCCAGCCGCTGTTCGTCATCGGCTGATCCTGACCGGCATGCCGGGCCCGATGCTGCAGCCGCCCGCGCCAGCGGTCCACTGCGGCACTGCCCGCGCGGCATGCCAGGGCGCTTCCCGCGCCACGGACGTCGTGGGCCTCGCGGCCCGTTCCGTGCAGTTTCATGCAGTTCCCGCAGTCTCGCCGCCCGCGTGGCCACCGGCCATCGCGGAGCGCGCCCGGCGCGCCATGGCGCCACGTAGCGGGACCGCTACTGTTCTCGCAGAGAGAGACCATGTTTGAAAAAATTCTGATCGCGAACCGCGGCGAAATCGCTCTTCGCATCCAGCGCGCCTGCCGCGAGCTGGGCATCAAGACGGTCGTGGTGTACTCCGAGGCCGACAAGGAGGCCAAGTACGTGCGCCTGGCAGACGAAGCCGTCTGCATCGGCCCGGCCCCGTCGCCGCTGTCCTACCTGAACATGCCCGCCATCATCTCGGCCGCCGAGGTGACCGATGCGCAGGCCATCCACCCCGGCTACGGCTTCCTGTCCGAGAACGCGGACTTTGCCGAGCGCGTGGAAAAGTCCGGCTTCGTCTTTATCGGCCCGACCGCCGACAGCATCCGCCTGATGGGCGACAAGGTCTCGGCCAAGCAAGCCATGATCAAGGCCGGCGTGCCGTGCGTGCCCGGCTCGGATGGCGCCCTGCCCGACGATCCCAAGGAAATCCTGGCGACCGCGCGCCGCGTCGGCTACCCGGTGATCATCAAGGCCGCCGGCGGCGGCGGTGGCCGCGGCATGCGCGTGGTGCATACCGAAGCCGCGCTGATCAACGCCGTCAACATGACACGCGAAGAAGCCGGCCGTGCCTTCGGCAATCCCGAGGTCTACATGGAGAAGTTCCTCGAGAACCCGCGCCATGTGGAAATCCAGATCCTGGCCGACCAGCACAAGCAGGCCATCTGGCTAGGCGAGCGCGACTGCTCGATGCAGCGCCGCCACCAGAAGGTGATCGAGGAAGCCCCCGCGCCGCATATCCCGCGCCGCCTGATCGAGCGCATCGGCGACCGCTGCGCCGACGCTTGCAAGAAGATGGGCTACCGCGGCGCCGGCACCTTCGAGTTCCTGTACGAGAACAACGAGTTCTACTTCATCGAGATGAACACGCGCGTGCAGGTCGAGCACCCGGTCACCGAGATGATCACCGGCATCGACATCGTGCAGGAGCAGATCCGCATCGCCTTCGGCGAAAAGCTGCGCTTCCGCCAGAAGGATGTGCAGTTCCGCGGCCACGCGATCGAATGCCGCATCAACGCCGAGGACCCGTTCAAGTTCATCCCGTCGCCGGGGCGCATCACCGCCTGGCACATGCCCGGCGGCCCGGGTGTGCGGGTCGACTCGCACGCGTATGATGGTTACTTCGTCCCGCCCAACTACGATTCGATGATCGGCAAGATCATCTCCTACGGCGCCACACGCGAGCAGGCCATCGCCCGCATGCGCATCGCGCTGTCGGAAATGGTGGTGGACGGCATCCAGACCAACGTGCCGCTGCACCGCGAACTGATGATGGACGCCAACTTCGTCGAAGGCGGCACCAGCATCCACTATCTCGAGCATCGCCTGGCCGAACGCGCGAAGGCCTGAGCACCGGTCTGAGCTAACCCGCAGCAACAGAAGGAAGCCCGTGGCATTTCAGGAATGTGTGATCGAAGTGGCGCAGGACCAGGCCGAGGCCTGGTCTGACGCCCTGTTCGACCTCGGCGCGCTGTCGGTCTCGGTGGAAGACGCCGACGCCGACACGCCCGACGAGCAGCCGCTCTTTGGCGAGCCCGGGCTGGAACCGAAGCAACTCGCGTGGAACCGCTCGCGCGTGGTCGCGCTGTTCGGCGACGACGCCGATCCGGCCGTGGTGGTGGCGGCCGCCGCCAACCAGCTCGGCATCGACCCGGTGCCGCCGT
This sequence comes from Cupriavidus neocaledonicus, assembly GCF_000372525.1. Taxonomy (GTDB): domain Bacteria; phylum Pseudomonadota; class Gammaproteobacteria; order Burkholderiales; family Burkholderiaceae; genus Cupriavidus; species Cupriavidus neocaledonicus. The sequence continues at coordinate 113,045 of NZ_AQUR01000096.1, read as the reverse complement.
ACCAGCTGCGCGCGGTCGAGGACCAGGACTGGGTGCGGCTGACGCAATCGCAGTTCGAGCCGATCCGCGTGGGCGAGCGCATCTGGGTGGTGCCCTCGTGGCACGACGCGCCCGAGCCCGACGCCGTGGTGCTGGAGCTCGACCCGGGCCTGGCCTTCGGCACCGGCAGCCATCCCACCACGCGGCTGTGCATGCAGTGGCTGGAGCAGAACCTGACGCCGGGCGAAACCGTGCTCGACTACGGCTGCGGCTCCGGCATCCTGGCGATCGTGGCGCGCAAGCTCGGCGCCGGCGCCACGGTCGGCATCGACATCGACCCCAACGCCGTGGAGGCGTCGCGCTACAACGCCGAGCGCAACCGCGTCGAGGCCTCGTTCGCGCTGCCGGAATCGGTGTCCGACGCCAGCTACGACCTGGTGGTCGCCAATATCCTGTCCAACCCGCTCAAGCTGATGGCCGCCATGCTGAGCGCGCGCGTGCGCGCCGGCGGGCGGCTGGTGCTGTCCGGCGTGCTCGAGCGCCAGGCCGACGAAGTCGCCGCGGCCTATGCCCCCTGGCTGCCGCTGACGGTGTGGCGCAGCGAGGAAGGCTGGGTCTGCCTGCACGGCACCCGGCCCTGATTGCGCCCGATGGCCGCCGTCAAGCTAGTCACGCGCTGCCCGGCCTGCCGCACCGCCTTCCGGCTGGTCGCCGACCAACTGCGGCTGCGCCAGGGGCTGGTGCGCTGCGGCCAGTGCGAAACGGTGTTCGACGCGCGCGAGCACCTGATCGAGATTCCGCTGCCGGCGGGCAGCGCGCAGGCCTCGGCACAGAAGCCGGCAGCGTCTGCCGCGCCTGTCCCCGCAGCCGCTGAAACCACCGCGCCGCCCGCCTCATCACCCGCGGCACCCGCGCCGACCCCGACTCCCGCTTTCACCCCGACCATCGATCCCGGCTACGACGTGCCGGCGCTGGATGCGCCGACCATGCTGATGTCGTCGCCCGAGGACATGGCCGCGCCACCGCAGGCCGGCATGGACGATGCCGAGATCGAACGCGCGCTGCGCGAAGCCAACGCAGCCGTCGCCGACCGCGATGCCCGCGACGCGCAGCGCCAGGCGCCAGGCCTGGTCGCCGAAGCGGCCCCGGCCCCGGCCCCGGCCCCGGCCCCGGCACCGACACCTGCACCGGCGGCAGCCGCCTGGCCGGCGCTCGATCACGGCGCGCTCGATAGCCCGGCCGGCAAACCCGCGACGCCGGCCCCCGGCGCCATCCCCAGCGCGAGTGAATTCCTGCGCGCGGCATCGGCCGATCAGGCATCCGAGTCGGCGCCGTGGCCGGATCACACGCAGCGCCCGGCTGACCAGGCTGCGCCCGCCACGCCGCCGAACGCATTGCCCGCGGTCGGCGAGCAGGACCAAGCGCGCTCCGCCGGTCCAGATACCCTTGCCAGCGTCACCGGCGGCGCGGTGGCGCGCGAGCAGGCGACGCGCCGCTGGGTCCGCGCCGAAGCACCGGCCGGCCCGGTGTTCGCCCCGGACTTCCTGCGGCACGCGCGCGACCGCGAACGTGAACGCCAGCCACGCCGGCCCATTGCGGTGCCCCGCGTCGCGTGGCGCGCGGCAGCCGTGGTACTCGCCCTCGCCGCGCTGTTGCAGCTTGCGTACCTGGGACGCAGCCAGCTCGCCGGGCACCTGCCGATGCTGCGCCCGGCACTCGAGGCGGCATGCGCGCCGCTGGGCTGCACCGTGCCGCCGTGGCGCGACATCGATGCGCTGCGCATCGAGACCTCGCAGCTGCAGCGCCAGGATGAAGGCGGCGACACCTACCTGCTGGCGGTCACGCTGCGCAACCTGGGCCGCGCCAGCACCGCGCTGCCGGCGATCGAGCTGGTGATGACCGACCTGCAGGACCAGCTGCTGCTGCGCCGGGTGCTGCAGCCCGCGGAATACCTCGAGCCGTCGCAGCAGGCCTTTGCCGCGCAAGGGCTGCGCGCGGGCATGGAGCTGCCGGTTCGGGTACGATTCCGGACGCAGCAGGCGCCGGCCAACTATCGCGTGCTGATTTTTTATCCCTGAATTCCTGGCCCGCCGCCGGACCGAATCCGAGCCTGTCGGCGGGCCTTGCCCCCGCTCCGGACCACCACCGGAAACCCATCAGAGATCAAGGAGTAGACATGAGCAACGTCACCCTCGGCGGCAACGCCATCGAAGTCGCAGGCAAGTTCCCGCAACCCGGCGACAAGGCCCCGGCCTTCTCGCTGGTCGGCAAGGACCTGAAGGACGTCTCGCTGGCTGACTTCGCCGGCAAGCGCAAGGTGCTGAACATCGTCCCGAGCCTGGACACGCCGGTGTGCCAGGCGTCCGCGCGCAAGTTCAACGAAGCCGCCAGCGGCCTGGCCAACACCGTGGTGCTGACCATCTCCGCCGACCTGCCGTTCGCCATGGGCCGCTTCTGCACCGCCGAAGGCCTGGCCAACGTGGTGCCGCTGTCGACCATGCGCGGCGCCGAGTTCAAGGGCAACTACGGCGTCGACATCAAGACCGGCCCGCTCGCCGGCGTGACCGCGCGCGCCGTGGTGGTGCTGGACGAGAACGACACCGTCAAGTACAGCCAGCTGGTGCCCGAGATCAAGAACGAGCCCGACTACGACGCCGCCCTGGCCGCGCTGAAGTAACAGGCGGCGCGCCTGCGATGTCAGCGGCCGCCCGCGACCACGGGGCGGCCGCTTCTGTTTTCTGCGTTACAGCTGCTGCCCGCAAGGGCACCGATCCACCCAAACCATCACGACACCTGGAGAGAGCATGGCCAGCCTGATCTGCGGCTCCGTCGCCTACGACACCATCATGACGTTCGACGGACGCTTCCGCGAACACATCCTGCCGGACCAGATCCACATGCTGAACGTCTCGTTCCTGGTGCCCGGCATGCGCCGCGAGTTCGGCGGCTGCGCCGGCAACATCGCCTACACGCTGAAGATGCTGGGCGGCGATCCGGTGGTGATGGCCACCGTCGGCATCGACGCCGAATCCTACCTGGAATACCTGCGCAAGCTCGAGATCCCGACCGGCCACATCCGCGTGCTGCCGGAGACCTTCACCGCGCAGGCCATGATCACCACCGACCTGGACAACAACCAGATCACCGCCTTCCACCCTGGCGCAATGAGCCAGTCGCAACTGAACCACGTCAAGGACGCGCTGGGCGGCGACAAGGCGCCGGGCCTGGGCATCGTCGCACCGGACAGCCGCGAAGGGATGCTGCACCACGCGCGCCAGTTCGCCGAAGCCGGCGTGCCGTTCATCTTCGACCTGGGCCAGGCCATGCCGCTGTTCAACGGCGACGACCTGCGCGAGTTCGTTGAACTCGCCAGTTACGTGACAGTCAACGACTACGAGGCGCAGGTCCTGCTGTCGCGCACCGCGTGGACCAGCGCCGAGGTTGCCGCCAAGGTTCGTGCCTTCATCGTCACGCACGGCGAACGCGGCGCCAGCATCTTTGCCGATGGCCGCCAGTACGCGATCCCGGCGGTTGCGGCCGAGCGCGTCGTCGACCCGACCGGTTGTGGCGACGCCTTCCGCGGCGGCCTGCTCTTCGGCATCGAAAACGGATTAGACTGGGAAACGACAGGCCGCCTCGCATCGCTGATGGGGTCGGTCAAGATCGCGCAGCAGGGTCCGCAGAACCACTGGTTGTCGCGCGAGGAAATCGGCAACCGGTTCCAGTCTGCATTCGGGTACCGCTACGCCTGAGCTGCGGCCGGCGCGTGGCGAACTTTCGGGAACTGACATGAACAACAAGCTACGCGGCGGCGCGCTTGCCGTCCTGGGGGCCACCCTGGTTGCCACGCTGGCGGCCGGCTGCGCCACGCAATCCAATTCCAACAGCGTCTACGGCACCGGCCAGGCGCAGCGCGAGCAGACCGTGCGCTACGGCGTGGTCGAAGGCATCCGCGAGGTCACCATCCAGGGCGGCCAGAGCGGCGCCGGCACGCTGGCCGGCGGCGCCATCGGCGGCATCGCGGCCGGCAGCACCATCGGCGGCGGCAACGGCGCGGTAGCGGCCGGCATCCTCGGCGCGGTGCTGGGCGGCATCGCCGGCAGCGCGGCCGAGAACAAGATCAACCAGCGCCGCGCGCTGGAGATCACCGTGCGCCTGGACAACGGCGAGATGCGCGCGATCACGCAGGAGGCCGACGAAGCCTTCCGCCCCGGCCAACGGGTGCGGCTGCTGTCCTCCGGCGGCGTGACCCGCGTCACGCACTGACGGCCGCGCAGGCCCTCACCAAAGGCGCACCCCGGGCGCCGTACCCGCAAGGGTGCGGCGCTTTTTCTTTGGCCGCCGTGGCAGCCTTGCCATGCCCTGGCGCAGCCCTCGCTTGCCCATGAAAAAACCCGCCGGGCAGTTGCCATCGGCGGGTCGGCAAGACCAGGTGTCTTGCGGACCGGATACGCGGTATCCGGTCATACAGGCACGACTTGCGTGCCGTGGTGGTTCCTTGCGGAACGGGTAAGGTCCACGCCGTGGCGGCGCAGCTTACGGACGGTTGCCCGTCGGGAACGGCCAGGCAGCAGCCGGGTTCAGCGCGGTCTTGGCAGCCGAAGCGGGAGCAACGGCAGGGGCCGCGGCAGGCTTGGCGGCGGCCTTCTTGGCAGCCGGCTTCTTGGCAGCAGCCTTCTTGGCGGCCGGCTTCTTCGCAGCAGCCTTCTTGGCCGGTGCAGCCTTCTTGGCAGCGGCCTTCTTGGCGGGCGCCTTCGTGGCAGCAGCCTTCTTGGCCGGTGCGGCCTTCTTGGCGGCGACCTTCTTCACCGCGGCCTTCTTGGCCGGTGCTGCCTTCTTGGCGGCGGCCTTCTTGGCCGGTGCGGCCTTCTTGGCGGCGACCTTCTTCACCGCGGCCTTCTTGGCCGGTGCTGCCTTCTTGGCGGCGGCCTTCTTGGCCGGCGCGGCCTTCTTGGCGGCGACCTTCTTCACCGCGGCCTTCTTGGCCGGTGCCTTCTTGGCGGCTGCCTTCTTGGCGGCCGGTGCAGCCTTCTTGGCGGCGACCTTCTTCACAGCAGCCTTCTTGGCGGCCGGCTTGGCGGCCTTCTTAGCCGCCGGCTTTTTCTTTGCAGCAGTTGCCATGGATAACTCCTTCACTAGAGAGTGAATATCGAATGACCTAAGTTGGCGACCCGACCGACCCGAGGCGCGCCACAGCAGCGCGGCCCCAGTCGAGCGAGCGATTCATCGGCGTGCGGCCCGACCACTGCTGCACGCTAATGAATTCGGTTGCAGGGGCACCGCCCATGGCGGTGACTTGGCGGCCGGCGCGAGACCGCAAGCGGGTCTCGGGCACATGCCGCGCCCTGGAATATTCGATCAGCCCGCACCGCCCGTTGAGCCGGCGCGCGGCCAGAAATGAGGAGATATCGGACAGCAGGCCTGCGGTGCGGGCTTGGCCTCGCGCACGGCAGGCGGCATTCATTCGGTGGTAGCGGGTCCAACCCGTTAATGGACCAAGGGAGACTGCACGCGTTTTAAGAAGCCGGTCGGGCCTGGTCTGCGTCAAAGTTCTCGTGCTCCTCAGCTACTACCTTCGTCATTGCATCGAAGCGCGCATCGCGCTTTTCGGTTCCATCTTGCTTCCTGCTTCGCTGCAATGAAGTGAGACTCTTGTCAAGGCGAATCATAATTCGTTTGCACGATGATGTTAAGAAAAAAGTGCAAAAAAACTTGCCTGCATGCATCGCTCCAACTAGTTCTCACGCGCGTCGTCACGAAGACGTTGCCGACGACATCGAAACGCGTCGCGCGCATGCCCGTGTCGGGACCCACCACGCGCACACGCGCGCGCCGCGCGACGCCGCTTCGCAGAGCGCGCGCGCCGCAGCTTTTACACACCGTCGCGCGTAGCGATGACAAGCCGCGCAACCTGCGCGCGACGACTGCGGAGAGCGCCGCCGCGAGTCCTCGCGCTTTCCGAAAAGCCGCATGGACAAAGGCTTTGCGGGCGATGCACCGATACGCGGGCGATGCGCATCGCACGGTGCGGCGGCACGCTTGGACTCGCGCGCGCGGCGAACACCGGCGCGCGCTCTGCATGCTTTACACACTCGACCCGGCGCGCACGCGCGACGCCGCGCTCGGTGCTCGGCGACACCTGCGTCGGTCGCTGCGCGCCACCATCGCCGAGCGCGCGCGCGAGTGATGCGCGCACGCAACGGTTTGCATCGACGCAACATCGCAAAGGCATCGCGAAGGCATCGCCAGGACATCGCGGCGGCATCGCAGCGTTGCGATCGCGCCAAGCCGCGACGACAGCGAAGCATCGCGGCAACACTCCGGCAGTCGCTGCGATGACGACGCGTCGAGCCGCGCGATCCGGAGCGCGCGCCGCGCTTTGCGGATGCGTGCGCGCCCTCGCGAAGGTGCGGCGAAGTTGCCGCGCGGTGTGTCGTACGTCCGCTTAGAGGATTGCTTCAGCGCCCGCGCGCAGGCGCGTTTTGCTGCGCCACAAAAACCCGCAAACGCCCGCTGCATGCGGCCTGGCGGGCAGCGGGCGGGGGCGGGGAAGCGGCGTGCGCCACGCCGCGCCGGATTGCGGCGCGGCGCCCGCGCCAGTAGATTGGCGTGGCTACGGACCTCAAAGGAGACATCATGCGCAGCCCTTCCCTCATTGCTTCCACGGTGCGCGCCGCGGTGCTTGCCGCCACCCTGCTCGCCAGCGCCGCGGCGCTGGCGCAAGCCACGCCCAGCGGCACGTGGAAGACCATCGACGACAACACCGGCAAGCCGCGCGGGCTGGTGGAGATCACCGAGAAGAACGGCGTCTACAGCGGACGCCTGCTCAAGAGTTTCGTCGACGGCGACGGCAAGCCGCGGGTGTGCGACAAGTGCACCGACGCACGCAAGGACCAGCCGCTGATCGGCATGACCATCCTCTCCGGCCTGCGCAAGACCGGCGACAACGAGTGGAGCGGCGGCGAGATCCTCGATCCGGAAAACGGCAAGGTCTACAAGAGCAAGATGTCGCTCACCGAGGATGGCAACAAGCTCAACGTGCGCGGCTTCATCGGCATCAGCCTGATCGGACGCACCCAGACCTGGGAGCGCGAGCACTGAGCGCGGCCGGCACTCAGGGTTTCTCCGGGGCATGCGGTCGCGTGCCGGGCCGAAGGAGAAACAGCAGGCGAAAAAAAACCGGGCGGTGATGAACCGCCCGGTTTTTTTGTCCCCGATGCTGCGCTTTACATGCGATAGCGCAGGGTGGCCATGACGCTGCGCGGAGCGCCCGGCATGTTCAGGTTGGCATTGGTGCCGTGCGCCGAGACGATGTAGCCCTTGTCGAACAGGTTGTACACGTTCAGCTGGGCCTCGAAGGCGCCGCGGCGGTACCAGGCCATCGCGTCGGCGGTAACGTAGCCGGGCAGCGTCACGGTGTTCTGCGGGTCGGCATAGCGCGCGCCCACCAGGTTGGCGCCGAGGCCGACACCGAAGCCGTGGCCCAGGTCCTTGGTCACCCACAGGTTGCCGGAGTGGCGTGGCGTGATGGTGGCGCGCTTGCCCTGCAGCGCGGCGCTGGACTTGGTGATGGTGGCGTCCAGGTAGGCGTAGCCGGCCAGCATGCGCCAGCCGCTGCCCAGCTCGGCCGCGCCGGAGAGCTCCACGCCGTCGGTGCGCTGTTCGCCGATCGGCAGCAGCGCCGTGTTGGTGGCGTTGGCGACCTTGATATTGCTGCGCTCCAGGCGGAACAGCGAGATCGTAGTGCTGGCCTTGCCGTTCAGCCAGTCGTACTTGGCGCCGACTTCCGTATTCGTGGTGTTCTCCGGGCCGAGATCCGCATTGTTGGCCGCCAGCGCAAAGGCCTCGCCCGACGGCTGGAACGACTTGCTCCACGACACGTAGTACGACTGGGTCTTGCTCGGCTGCCACACCAGGCCGGCGCGCGGGCTCCAGGCGGAGTCGCTGCGCGACAGGTCGCGCTGGCCGGCGATGCGGTTGCGGGTCTCCTGCTGGAAGTTGTCGTAGCGCACCCCGACCAGCGCCTTCCACTGCTCGCTGAAGGTGATCATGTCCTGGGTGTAGAACGCCAGCGTATCGAAGATGCCCAGGTTCGAGGTGGTCGGGTTGCCTGGCGCCGGGCGCGGCAGCACCGGCAGCACCGGGTTGAACAGGTCGAAGGTACCCGGCACCGGCTTGGTGTTGTTGATCTGGTCCTTGTTCTGCTGGCCGATCTCCATGCCGTACAGGATCTCGTGCTTGGTGCCGAAGATCGTCGCCTTCTGGATCAGGTCGGTCTGGTTGAACCAGCCATGTTCCTCGCGGCGGACATTGCCGTGGTTCATGGTCAGCCGTTGCGTCGCTTCGTTGACCGCGGCGGTCAGCGTGTTGTTGCGGTCGAGCGAGTAGTGGTAATACCGCGTGGCATTGCGGATCGACCAGTTCTCATTGAAGCGATGGTTGATGGTGGCGGTGCCGGAGAACACACGCGACTGCGAGTAGTCGGCGTCGCGCGCGTTGGCCGCGCCGTAGTAGCGCGACGCGGGCACGTCCACCGGCCGCCCGCGGTAAGCCGGGATGCCGAAGTCGGTCACGCGGCGGTCTTCCAGGTAGTCGGCCTGGAACAGCACGGTGGTCTCGGGCGCGACGCGCAGCTCCAGCGACGGCGCGATCGCCGCGCGGTCCAGGAACTGTTGCGAGCGGTAGCTGTTGGCCTTTTCTACCGCGCCCGTCACGCGGAACGCCGCGGCGCCGTCGGCGAACACGCGGCCCACGTCGGCCTCGGCGCGGCGGTCGGCCCACATGCCGTAACTGAGCGCGAAGTCGGTGACGTCGATGCCCGGCTTCTTGGTCACGCGGTTGATCAGGCCGCCCGACGAGCCGCGCCCGTATAGCACCGCGGCCGGTCCCTTGATGACTTCGACGCGGTCGACGTTGGACATGTCGCGGAAGTACAGCGCATCGTCGCGAATGCCGTCGACGAACTGGTCGGCGATGGCGGTGAAGCCGCGGATCGAGACCTGGTCGCGCTGGCCGTCGCCGTGCGAGAACGACACGCCGGGCACGTTCTTCAGCGCGTCCTGCATCGAGGTGGCGTGCTGGTCGCGCATGACCTCGGCGGTGACCACGTTGACGGTTTGCGGCACGTCGCGCAGCGGCGCTTCGGTCTTGGTCGCGCTGACCGCATTGGGCGGGTTGTAGCCAGCGCCCAGTTCACGGCTGACGTCCGCCTTGACGGTGACCTCCGGCAACTGCGCCGGCGTCGGCGCCGGCGCGGACTGTGCCCACACCAGCATCGGTTGAAAAACGAAGCTCCCCGCCACCGCGGCACAAATCGGGTGAAGTTTTATTCTCATTGGCCTGTAATCGACTGTAATAATTTGGAAAAGCGGGCGAATTATCGATTACGCGATTGTCACGGTCAACGAGATTGCGAATTATTCCTATTCCCAATCAAGATATGTTGCTTTCAACACAACCAGGCCCCCTCGCCTGGGCCGATTTGTGATTCTTTTCTGACTTTGGCGCGGTCCGGCTAGGCCAGTTGTGCGGCCAGCGCATCGCGCGCTTCCGCAATGAAGGCCGACTCGCCGCGCCGCGCCGGCAGCAGGAAGAACTCCGCCTCCGGCAGCCGCGGCAGCCCCAGACGCGCGATGGTGGCGGCATCCAGCGGTGCCACGCCCGGCCCGATCGCCGATGCGTTCAGGCAGGACACGCCCAGCCCCGCCGCCAGCGCCAGGTGCAGCCCCGCCACGCCGGACGCGGAGTGCGCGATCTCGAACGACACCCGCTTGCGCAGCAGCCGCTGCACCACGTACTGGTGCAGCGAGCAAGTATCGGGCAGCAGCACCAATGGCAGCGTTGCGGGCAGGCTGTCGGCCTCGGCCGGCGCGGCGACCCAGGCGAGCGGCTCGCGACGCAGCACGGTGCCGCGCGCGGCCGGCGCGCGCGTGCCGGGCAGGCGCATGCTCAGGCCGATATCGAAGGTGTCGCGCGCGGCGGCGGCATCGATCGCCGCGCTCTTCATCACCGTCACGTGCAGGCGCAGGTAGGGATAGCGCTCGCGCAGGCGCCGCAGCATGCCGGCAATCTCGCCGGGACGGAAATAGTCGGTCACCGCCAGGCGCAGCTCGCCTTCCAGCGCGTGGCCGCGCAACTCCTGCAAGGCCAGCTCGTTCAGGTCGAGGATGCGACGCGCGTGCGCCAGCAGCCGCTGCCCGGCCGGCGTCGGCTGCGCGCCGTGGCGGCCGCGCGTCAGCAGCGGCACGCCGGCGCGCTCTTCCAGCTTGCGCAGCTGCTCGCTGACCGACGACTGCGACAGGAACAGCCGGGGCGCCGCGGCCGACAGGCTGCCGCTGTCGGCAACCGTCACGAAGGTACGCAACTGGTCGGTGTCGAAGCCACGCATGGCAAGCCTCCGGACAGGGTTGGAATGATTTCGGCAGATCCGATGGAAGGTATCGGTTATTCCCGCTTTTCCGATATTACACCACGCCCTACCATGGCTTCACCCACCCGCTCAAACCCAAGGAGCCCGCCATGCCCCACATCGTCCTGCACCTGTCCGGCCAACCCGATGCCGACCTCACCCGCCGCAGCGCCAGGGCCATCGCCGACCTGACCGAGCGCGTGCTCGGCAAGCAGCGCGACGTCATCGCCGTAACGGTCCAGTACATCCCGCACGACAGCTGGATCATCGCCGACACGCCGCTGTCCGAGCAGGGCCGCAATGCCTTCCACCTGGACATCAGCGTGACCGACGAAACCAACACCAAGGCGGAGAAGGCGGAGTTCATCGCGGCCGTGTTCGAGACCATGTCCGGGCTGCTGGGCAACCTGCATCCGGTCTCCTACGTCCACGTGATCGACGCCCGCGCCGCGGCCTATGGCTATGGCGGGCGCACGCAGGAGTATCGCCACCAGCACCGGTGAACCTGCCCTGCTCCTTCATGCCGGCCGCCGCCACCGTTGCGACCGGCGGCGCGCCGCGAGGTTTCGCCGCCGGCCAAGCTGTGGCACAGTCGCCGGCTGATCCCTTTTCCTGACGCACAGCAAGCGACAAAGCGCCACAAGCGCAGGCCCCCCGCGCGGCAACGGACCGCACCTCAGGAGAAGGCAACCCTGAAGGAGATCCGATGTCGTTCCTGATCGTACTGGCAGCCCTTGCCTTCCTGATGTTCGCCGCCTACCGCGGCTACAGCGTGATCCTGTTCGCGCCGGTCGCCGCGCTGGCCGCGGTGCTGCTGACCGACCCGTCGGCGGTGGCGCCGGTCTTCACCGGCATCTTCATGGAGAAGATGGTCGGCTTCGTGAAGCTGTATTTCCCCGTCTTCTTATTAGGCGCGGTGTTCGGCAAGGTGGTCGAGCTGTCGGGCTTTTCCGAGTCCATCGTCGCCGCGGCGATCCGCTATATCGGGCGTGCGCGCGCCAACGCGGTGATCGTCACGGTATGCGCGCTGCTGACCTATGGCGGCGTGTCGCTGTTCGTGGTGGTGTTCGCGGTCTACCCGTTTGCCGCCGAGCTGTATCGCCAGAGCAACATACCCAAGCGGCTGATGCCGGGCGCGATCGCGCTGGGCGCGTTCTCGTTCACCATGGATTCGCTGCCGGGGACCCCGCAGATCCAGAACATCATCCCCACCAACTTCTTCAACACCACCTCGTGGGCCGCGCCGGTGCTGGGCGTGGCCGGCTCGCTGTTTATCCTGGTGGTCGGCCTGAGCTACCTGGAATGGCGCCGGCGCGCCGCCGCCGCGCGCGGCGAGGGCTACGGCACCAACCTGCGCAACGAGCCCGAGCGCAGCCAGGCCGGCAAGCTGCCGCACCCGCTGCTGGCGCTGCTGCCGCTGGTGGTGGTGGGCGTGGCCAATTTCTGGCTGACGCGGATGATCCCGCTGTGGTACGGCGAATCCAACAGCGTGGCGCTGCCGGGCCTGGCCAGGCCGGTCGAGACCAAGATTGCCAGCGTTACCGCGATCTGGGCGGTGGAAGGCGCGCTGCTGCTGGGCATCGCGGTAGTGCTGGTGACCGCCTTCGGCGCCCTGCGCGAGCGCTTTGCCGAGGGCACCAAGGGCGCAGTCGGCGGCGCGCTGCTGGCGTCGATGAACACCGCGTCGGAATACGGCTTCGGCGGCGTGATCGCGGCGCTGCCGGGCTTCCTGGTGGTCAGCGAGGCGCTGCGCGCCATCCCCAACCCGCTGGTCAATGCCGCGGTCTCGGTCAGCACGCTGGCCGGCATCACCGGCTCGGCCTCGGGCGGCATGAGCATTGCCCTGGCGGCGATGTCGCAATGCTTCATCGCCGGCGCGCAGGCGATGCAGATCCCGCTGGAGGTGCTGCACCGCGTGGTGTCGATGGCCAGCGGCGGCATGGACACGCTGCCGCACAACGGCGCCGTGATCACGCTGCTGGCGGTGACCGGCCTGACGCATCGCGAGTCCTACCGCGACATCTTCGCCGTCACGCTGATCAAGACTGGCGCGGTATTCTTCGTCATCGCGCTGTATTTTCTGACCGGACTGGTTTGAAGCATTCCGTGCCCGCGCGGGTTGTACATTGCCGGTGTTGTTAACTAGTGTGGTTGGGTGCCGACGGGCGCCCGACCCCGGCCAACCTGGAAGCCAAGCGATGAAGCAAGTCACCCTGCCCGACGGCGAGCGCGTCCCGGCGCTCGGCATGGGCACCTGGAATATGGGCGAGTCCCCCGCCGCGCGGGCCGAAGAGATTGCCACGCTGCGCCTGGGGCTGGACCTGGGCCTGCGCCTGATCGACACCGCCGAGATGTACGGCGAAGGCCAGTCCGAGGCCATGATCGGCGAGGCCATCGCCGGCCGGCGCGACCAGGCCTTCCTGGTCAGCAAGGTCTACCCGTTCAACGCCAGCCGGCGCGGCACCGTGCAGGCCTGCGAGCGCAGCCTGAAGCGGCTGGGCACCGACCGCATCGACCTCTACCTGCTGCACTGGCGCGGCGGCGTGCCGCTGGAAGAAACCGTGCAGGCCATGGAGGCGCTGCAGCGCGACGGCAAGATCCGCCACTGGGGCGTCAGCAACCTGGACCTGTCCGATATGCAGGAATTGTGGGACACGCCGGGCGGCAGCCGGGTGGCCACCAACCAGCTGCTGTACAACCTGGGCCGGCGCGGCATCGAGTGGGACCTGTTGCCCTGGCTGCGCCAGCGCGGCGTGCCGGTGATGGCCTATTCGCCGATCGAGCAGTCGCGCCTGCTGGGCCATCCCGGACTCAAGCGCTTCGCGCGCGACCACGGCATGAGCGCGGCACAGGCGGCGCTGGCCTGGCTGCTGGCGCAGGACGGCATCATCGCCATCCCCAAGACCAGCCGGCGCGAGCGCCTGCAGGAAAACCTGGAGGCGCTGTCGAAGACGCTGTCGCCGGCGCAGCTGGCCGGGATCGACCGCATCTTCCCGCCGCCGGACGGCCCGGCGCCGCTGGAAATGCTCTGACCTGACGGCGGGCCCGCGCTCAGTTCTGGCGGGCCAGGTAGCGCTCGCGCTCGACGTAGCGCACCAGGTAATTGCGCGCCTTGTCGCGGGTGTCGCTGGTCACGCGCGCCGCTGCCTGGCGCGCGCTGCTCTTGCCGTGCGACGACGACATCTGCGCATCGAGATAACTGCGGAACGACTGGTGCATCGCGTCCAGTTCCGGCTGGCATGCGGACAGCGCCAGGTCGGCGACGTCCTTGGACTGGCCCTTGGCCGACAGGTTGTCGTTCGCCTTCTTCTGCGTGCAGTCCATGTATTTGGCGCGCAGCGCCTGCCATTCGCTGCCGGCGTCGGCCGCCGGGGCCGATGCCGTGGCGTCAGTGGAAGCGCCCGGAGGCTGGGAGGCGCAGGCGGCCAGCAGAAGCAGCGGCAAGGCGGTGAGAAGTTTCTTCATGACTGATCAAGATGCGGGGACGGCGCAGCGGCGGTCACATGGTAGCCGTCAGCCAGCCATGGGACGTACCGGGCGCAAGGCCCATTATTCTTGCCGCGAACGGCCGTCCCGCACCACCTTCGTCACAAATGGAAACGACTAGTTGGCCAGAATCATTTGCCCGGGTGATTTCGGCGCCTATGCTTCAAAGGCGACAACAACACCAAGGAGACGAGATGAAACGTCGAACCTTCCTTTCGGCCAGCGCGGGTCTGGCCCTCGGCACGCTGGCCACCGGCGCGTGCACCACCACCAAGCCTGACGCGCCCAGCGACAAGGCCGCACGCCGGCGCGAACTGGATTCCGGCGCGGACGCCACGCTGTCGCGCCTGTACAGCTCGGTCAACGGCTCGCGCGAGCTGGGCAACCGCGCGCGCGGCATCCTGGTGTTCCCGAAGACCCTGTCGGCCGGCTTTATCGTCGGCGGCGAGTATGGTGATGGCGCACTGCGCTCGGGCGGCGCCACGCGCGGCTATTACCGGCTGGTCTCGGGCTCGGTCGGCTGGCAGATCGGTGCGCAGTCCAAGGCCGTGATCCTGATGTTCATGACACAGGACGCCTACGACAAGTTCGTGCGCAGCAGCGGCTGGACCGCGGGCGTCGATGCCACCGTCGCGCTGGCCACGATTGGCGCAAACGGCGTGCTCGACACCAACACCGCGCAGCAGCCGATCGTCGGCTTCGTGCTGACCAATGCCGGCCTGATGGCCGGGCTGAGTTTCGAGGGCAGCAAGATCACAAAGCTCGACCTGTAGCAGCGCTTTCCGGCGATTGCCGCGCGGCCGGCAGGTCGCGCGGCGCCGGGCATTTTTCGCGGTGCCGCGCCGCGGGCGTTAGAATTCGTCCCTTTGGCCGAATTCCCCATGTGGTTCAAGAATCTGCAGGTCCATCGTTTCTCCGCCCCGTGGTCGCCGAGCGCCGACGAGGTCGAAGCCAGCCTGGCGAAGCACGCCTTCTTTCCCGGCACCAGCCTCGAGATGCAGACGCAGGGCTGGGCTTCGCCGCGTGACAACGGCCAGCTGGTCCATACCGTCGGCCGTCAGATGCTGCTGACGCTGCGCACCGAAAAGAAGCTGCTGCCCACCACCGTGGTCAACCAGGTCACGCGCGCCCGCGCCGCCGAGATCGAAGAGCAGCAAGGCTACAAGCCGGGCCGCAAGCAAATGAAGGAACTGAAGGAGCAGGTCACCGAAGAACTGCTGCCGCGCGCCTTCAGCATCCGCCGCGACACGCGCGTGTGGATCGATCCTGACAACGGCTGGCTTGCCATCGACGCCGCCGCCGCGGCCAAGGCCGATGAAGTACGCGGCATGCTGTTCAAGGCGCTGGATCCGCTGCCGCTGATCAACCTGCACGTCAACCAGTCGCCGGTGGCGGCCATGACCGAATGGCTGGCCGGCGACGCGGCCCCGGCCGGCTTTACCGTCGACCAGGAAATCGAGCTGCAGTCCGGCGCCGAAAGCAAGGCCACGGTCCGCTACGTGCGCCACCCGCTCGACCCGGAAGACCTGCGCCGCCATATCGCCGCCGGCAAGCGCTGCACGCGACTGGCAATGACCTGGAACGACCGCGTCTCGTTCGTGCTGACCGACGGGCTGGTGGTCAAGAAGGTCGCGCCGCTCGACGTGATCAAGGAACAGGCCGACGGCACCGCGCACGACGAAGACGAGCGCTTCGACGCGGACTTCACCATGATGGCGGGCGAGCTGTCCGGCATGCTGGTCGACCTGACCGAGGCGCTGGGCGGCGAGCGCAAGGCCTGAGCCCGCTTGCTGGCAAACACGTGGCGCTGTCAGCGGACCGCGCCACGCCAGCGGCTATTCCACCCAGTTCACCTTCGGGAAGCGCCCGGCGAACCCCGCCGGCATCGCCACCACCCGCTTGGCCACGTAGTCGAAGAAGACAAAGCCCGACTTGGCCATCGCGATCAGCGCGCCATCGGCCGGCCGCGTAATGCGGAAGATGATGTCGCCGCCGTACTTGTTGAAGTCCATCACGCCCACCTCGAACAGCAGCTGGTCGCGCGCATGGGCCTCGTTGCGGTACATCGTCGCCAGGTCGGTGACGATGATGCCGACGCCTTCCTCGCGCACATCCTCGCTGCCGAATTCGAACAGGAAGCGCGCCCGCGCCTCCGAAATCATTGAGATCATCGAATCATTGGCAAGGTGGTTGGCCGAATTGATGTCCGTCACGCGCACAGTGAGGTGCGTGGCGTAGCAAAGCTGGTCGGCGGGCAGGTCGAGTTTGAGGCGGGCCATGAGGATTCCAGCAGGAAATGGATCAAGCGCCGCACGAACCGGATGACTGAACGCGCCCGCAGCGGCGGCGCCATCATAAGCGATGCCGCGCTTCGGATCGCGGCACCGCCGCATGCCCTTGCGCAAACCCGATCCGGGTAAGTACCCCCCACCGTTTTCGTCCATCCCGCCGATGCCGCGACGCATCGCGGCCTCGTACGCTGCGCGTTGCCGTGGCCACTGGCGCGCCGATCCACCGGCGCCAGGGCCGCCTGCCGACACGACGTCAACCACTGGAGGAAACACCATGCAAGCCGACCGCCGCAAGGCCCTGCACTGGCTGGGAGCCGGATCCCTGGCCGCCGCCGCTTCAACCCTGGGCATCGGCCCGGCCCGGGCCCAGCAGTCCTGGCCGGCGCGTCCGGTGCGTCTGGTCGTGCCCTACCCGCCCGGCGGCGCCACCGACGTGCTGGCGCGCGCGCTGGGCGACCCGCTGGGCAAGCTGTGGCAGCGTCCGGTGATCGTCGAGAACCGTCCCGGCGTGGGCGGCATGATCGGCGCCGACGTGGTGGCCAAGGCGCAGCCGGATGGCTACACGCTGCTGCTCGGCCTGCCCAGCCTGGTGCAGACGCCCTATATGGTGGCCAAGCCGCCGTTCGACCCGCTGCGCGACCTGACCGCGATCGGCCAGCTGTGCACCTCCAGCCTGGTGCTGGCCGCCAGCAGCGCCATGCCGCGTACGCTGCCGCAAATGGTGGCCCTGGCCAAGTCCCAGCCGGACAAGTTTTCCTATGGCACCTATGGCATCGGCACCGGCGCCCATCTCTACATGCAGGTGTTCCTGAAAAATGCCGGCGCCGAACTGGTCCACGTCCCGTACAAGGGCGAAGCGCCGATCGCCACCGACCTGATCGGCGGCCAGATCTCGCTGGGCACGCTGTCGCCGATGACGGTGCGCCAGCATGCGCGCAGCGGCAAGCTGCAGCCGCTGGCGGTGACCGGCAACACCCGGGCGCCGATGCTGCCCGACGTACCCACCTTCCAGGAACTCGGCTACAAGGGCCTGGACGGCCCGGCATGGCTGGGCCTGTTCACCACCGCCGGCACGCCGCAGAGCATCGTCGACAAGATCTCGGCCGACGTCGAAACGGTGATGGCCGCGCCGGACATCCGCCAGCGGCTGGGCGATCTGGGACTGATCGTCAAGACCACGCAGCCGGCGGCTTTCGCGGCGACCACCCGTGCCGACCAGGCGTACTGGGGCAACGTGATCAAGGAAAACAATATCCGGCTGGATTGAGGCATGGCGGCGCGCGCGGAACATCCCGGCGCCTTGCGGCGCCAGGCAAGGGCCTCGCCGTGCTGGCCGGCGAGGTGCGGCAACTGGCGCACCGCTGCGGCGCCGCCACGCGCGAGATCCGCGGCCTGATTTACACCTCCGTCGAGCGCGCCCACGCCGGCACCGAGCGGGTGGGCCATACCGGCGAGACCATGTTCGAGGAGAACGCCGAACTGGTGGCCGGCGCGGCAGAAGCGGCGCGGGCGGAGCAGGCCCAGACCAAAAGGTTGAACCGGGCGGTGGCGGTGTTCAGGCTGGGTTGATGTCAGGCACCGGCGTGCGGCTCAGGCCACCAGCTTGCGGAGCCGTCGCTCCATCGCCGGGACGATGCTTCCGACGCTCCTGGCCAGATTGACCTGCATCGCGGCCGCAGCGACGTCCCTGAGCGAGGGCTCGATCTCGTAGCCCTTCCCGCTCATCCACGAGAGCACTTCCCCCAGATGCCAGAGGGAACTCGAACCTTCGTGCACCGGCGGGGGAAAGGAAGCCGGATGACCGAGCATCAGCTTGCGCATGTTCTGGCGCGACATGCCGAGAGTGTCGGCAATGTCCGTCAGGCCAACCAGGTCTGGTGCCGCTTCGATCAGCGTGGCGGACGGCATGGCGCGCCTGGCATCGGTGAGCGCGCTGACAATGGCGTCGGCCGCTGATTCCGCTTCGCGGTCGAACGCCAGCGCAATCCGGCCCGCCACGCCGGTGCCCACCGTTGCATCGTCGCATCCGGCTTCGTAGAGTCGTTCGACCAGCGTGTCGGGATCGCTGTCATCCGCCGACAACTGGTATCTCAAGGTGAACGCGTATTCCATGGCGGTGGTTTTTCCGTCAGCTCGACCGGCGCGAGGATTTCGTACCGATGCAAGCAGTTGTCCACGATCCGACGGATCCGGGTGGCGTGGTTGGATGGGCTCCTGGGTGTGCAATAGATGCTGATGACACAGAATTCCCCAGCACGGCATGCGCTGTCATGGTGCGAACAGTAGATCCGTCCCCAGGCATGGCCCCTGCCTTTCGCCGCCTCGATACGCCAGCCGCGAGACTCGGCGTGTCTTAACGCCACTTCAATTTCCTTCTTGGGGTGTTGGGCACGGGCCATCGATTTCTCCAAGGCTAGAGGCATGGCACATGGTTGTCAAGTGACAACCGTAAGGCACGGACCATCTGCAATGCAATTGGAGAATTGTCCGGCGATGCGCGGTGCATGGCATTAAGACGACTCTCTAAGCACCGCGTCGTGCTAGGTACGGATATCGTCAACGAGTGCGGCACAGATGCTGTCGTCGCCCGCCCTTCACGCCACCGCCAGCCCACCCAGCCTGAACACCGCCACCGCCTCGCGCAGCGCGCGCGCCTGTTCGGCCATCGACTGCGTCGCCGCCGAAGCCTGCTCGACCAGCGCCGCGTTCTGCTGCGTGACCTCGTCGAGCTGGCCGACCGCCTGATTGACCTGCTCGATGCCGTGGCGCTGCTCTCCCGACGCCGCCGCGATCTCGTTCACGATGCGCGAGACCTGCGCCATCGCCGCCGTCATCTCTTCGATCGTGCCGCCGGCGTTGCCGACCAGTGCGTGGCCGGCCGCGACGCGCTCGACCGCCACGTCGATCAGCGCCTTGATCTCGCGCGACGCTACCGCGCTGCGCTGCGCGAGCGTGCGCACCTCGTTGGCGACCACGGCAAAGCCGCGTCCCTGCTCGCCGGCGCGCGCGGCCTCGACGGCCGCGTTCAGTGCCAGCAGGTTGGTCTGGAAGGCGATGCCCTCGATCACGCCGACGATATCGCCCACCTTGGCCGAGCGCTCGGCGATCTCCTGCATGGTGGCGACGACATCGCCCATCACATCGGCGCTGCGCCCCGCGATATCGCGGGCCAGCGCGGTCTGCCGGGAGACCTGTTCGATGTTCTCGGCATTGGCGCGAACGGTCAGCGTCAGCTCATCCATGCTCGCGGCGGTCTCCTCCAGCGAAGCCGCCTGCTGCTCGGTGCGCGCCGACAGGTCGAAGTTGCCGTTGGCGATCTGCGCACTGGCAGCCGCCACGCCTTCGGCATTGCGCCGCACCAGTCCGACGACATCGGACAGGCTGTGCTGCATGTCGTGCAGCGCCTGCATCAGCGCGGCGATCTCGTCCTTGCCGCGCGTATCGATGCGCGTCGACAGGTCGCCCCTGGCCACGGTCTGGGCCACATCCAGCGCACGGGACAGCGGCCGCGTCAGCGCGCGGCTGAACAACATCGCGCCGGCCAGCCCGCAGACGAACGCGGCGAACATCAGGGCATAGCTCAACGTGGCGGCTCGGCTCGCCGTGGCCGCCGTCTGTGCCGACACGGCCGCGGCGTCCGCCGCGATCAGCCGCGCGGACTCCTGCAGCAACCGCGCCGGCTCACGGTCGACGCCGGCCACGACGCGGTCACCTGCAGCCGGATCGAAATCAGCCGCCTTGAAGGATTCGAAGCCGCGCCGATAGCCCTCGCCCATCGCGGCATGCGCGCTGGCGAACTGCGCGACCAGCTCCTTCGACTTGCCATCGGGCAGGCGCCTGGCCAGCATCGCGCCACGCTCGCGGATCGCCGCTTCGCGCGCGCCAAAGGCAGCCCAGTGCTTGTTCAGCCGCGCCGCGTCGCGGCCGCGCAGGATGGTGTTCTTCCACTCCTGGATCTGCTCCTTGAAATCGACCAGCATCGCCATGACCAACCGCTCTTCCTCGACACGTTCCAGCACCACATGGTTGTAGTCGTCGAGCGAGCGGTTCAGGGTGCTCAGGCCGTACAGCGCGCCGGCGAACATGACGATTAACGCCGCCGCGAAGGCGAGCGGAAGTTTGACTGCGATCTTCATTACGGATTTCCGATGGGCATGGGGGCGCCCCAGCGCAGGGGCTGGTATGGCATGGCTCTTATCGGCAGGGAGATCCGTAAATTGAGTCGGGACTGGCAGTACGGGCACGGGCTCGTGCCCTCGCCGGTACCGCAAGTGGGAGAACCGGGAGGCGTACACTGCGGCATAACTGGTTCGCAACCCGCCGAGCCAGCCTGCCCCCATGACTATGTCCGCCCCGCTGATCCACTCCGACCGCCTGACCTTGTCGCCCTTCTGCGGACACGACGCAGCCGAAGCGTGGCCCTGCATCACCCCCACGCTCGCCCGCTACATGGAATGGGATCCCGCCCCATCACCCGAGGCGTTTCGCGAGGTCTGGCAGGCATGGCTGCCGGCCATGGAAGACGGAACGGAATTCATCTTCACGGTCCGGCGGACCAGCGACGGTTGTTTCCTCGGCCTGGCCGGGCTGCATCATGCCGACACGCCGGCGCCCGAGTTCGGCATCTGGATCCGCGAAGACGCCCATGGGCACGGCTATGGCAAGGAAGCGGTGCTGGCCGTGGCGGCGTGGGCAACGGCCACCTTGCGGCCGGCGCGCTTTGTATACCCGGCCGCGGAGCAGAACTGGAAGAGCCGCCGGATTGCGGAAGCGATGGGCGGCGTAGTGGTGGACCGGCAGCCGGCACGGAAGTTTGTGCGGGTGGTTTATTCGGTACCGGTGAAGTAGCTGGATGGCCGAACGGCATCGGCAACCGATAACTGATGCCCGCCGTCCAGTGAATCGGCCCGAGGCTTCTATCTATAGCGCCGGGCGATCCGAAGAATCAACGCCCTTTCCACACCGGCGGACGCTTGCCAACGAAGGCTTCCACCCCTTCCCGGAAATCGTCGCTGCCATAACATTGCCGCACCAGGTCATCGGTAGCCGCCACCGCCGCCACGGTCTGGCGGCGCAATGACTCCTTGATGACCGCCTGCGTCACCGGCGCGAGTGCGCCGAGCCGCTCGCACAGCGCGGCGACTTCGGCGTCCAGCGCCTCGGGCGCATGCACGCCTTCAAGAAAGCCACAGGCCAGCGCCGCATCGGCATCGAGAATCTGCGCGAGCAACAACATTCGTCGCACCGGCTGCAGTCCCCACGCCGCGCGCAGCTTGGCCAGGTTCTGCGCCGACAGCGTATTGCCCAGCGTCTTCGCGATCGGCACGCCGAAGCGGGCCCTGGGCGTCGCCAGCCGGAAGTCGCAGGCGGTGGCGATGGCCAGCCCGCCACCCACCGCCCAGCCTTCGATGACCGCCACAGTAGGCATCTGCAGCTGCTCGACCAGCGCGATGCCCTCGTCGATGCGCGCTTCATACGCGACCCCGTCATCGCCGCCCGCGAACTGCTGGAACTGCGCGATGTCGGTCCCCGCGACAAAGGCCTCGCCGCCAGCGCCACGCAGCACCACCACGCGCGCGCTGGCAGTGCCTTCCGCGGCCAGCGCGCGGCAGTGTTCGGCGAGCTGCGCGTACATCGCCCACGTCATCGCATTGCGCGCGGCCGGGCGGTCGAAGGTCAGCGTCGCGATCCGGCCCTGCCGCGTCAGCGTGACCCGGCCTTCGCCGGCCGCCTGCTGCGGGGCGCTCATGCGCCGAACGCGCCGGCCGCGGCCAGCGACTGCTGTTCGTCCTCCGACATGCCCAGCTCCGCGAGAATCTCCGTTGTGTGCTGGCCCAGCAGCGGCGGCGGGCGCCGCACCTGCTGCGGTGTGCCGCCCATCTTCACCGCGAAGCCGATATTGGGCACCTTGCCTTCGATCGGATGATCGATCTCGATGCGCATCTTGCGATGCCTGCCGTGCTCGCTGTCGAACGCCTGCGGGTAGGTCAGGATCGGCCCGGCCGGGATGCCGACTGCCAGCAGTTGCTCGATCCAGTAATCAGCGCTCTGCCTGCCAAAGCTCTCTTCCAGCGTGCCGATCAGCGCCTGCCGGTTGGCCAGGCGCAGCGCGACGGTGGCAAAGCGTTCGTCCGCCAGCAGGTCGTGCCGGTCCAGCGTCTTGCACAGCAGCTGCCAGAGTTTCTGGTTGGTCGCGCCCATCACGAAGTAGCCATCGGCGGCCTTCATCGCCTGGTACGGCGCGCTCATGCGGTTGGCGGTGCCGAGCGGCTCGGGCTCGCGCCCGGTGCCCCAGTATTCGCAGGTGTCCCACACCGAGAACGCCAGCGCGGAATCGAACAGCGACGCATCGACATACTGCCCCCTGCCGGTCTCCTTGGCGCCGATATAAGCGGACAGCATGCCGTAGGTCGCGAACAGCGCGCAGCCGATATCGGCCACCGGCACGCCCGCCTTCACCGGCGCACCGCCCGGGTAGCCCGTCACGCTCATCACGCCCGACATCGCCTGCGCCATCAGGTCGAAACCCGGCCGCGTCGCCCACGGCCCGCTCTGGCCGAAGCCCGAGATGCTGCAGTAGACCAGCTTCGGGTTGATATGGCTGAGCGTCTCGTAGTCGATGCGCAGCCGCTTCATCACGCCGGGGCGATAGTTCTCGACCAGGATATCGGCGGTTTCCGCCAGCCGGTACAGCACCTCGCGGCCGGATTCGGTCTTCAGGTCCAGCGTGACGCTGCGCTTGTTGCGGTTCATGTTGAGGAAACCCATGCTGTCCGGGCCCTTCATCTTGAACCCCATCGAGCCGCGCGTCTGGTCGCCGCCGTCCGGCGGCTCGATCTTGATCACGTCGGCGCCCAGGTCGGCCAGCAACATGCAGGCGTAAGGCCCGGCCATGACCTGGCTGACATCGAGCACGCGCACGCCGGCAAGCGGCAGGCGCGCAGCGTTGGCGTGGGTTGTGTCGGCGCTTGCGTCGCGGGAATCCATCATCGGTTGCATCCTGGGAAATTGGTTCGTGCTGCGTGCATCGGTGCGTCGGCGGTCGCCCATCAGCTCTCCGCCTTCACGCCGGCGTCCTTGATCACCTTGGCCCATTTGGCCGATTCCGCGGTGATGTAGGCGGCGAACTGCTGGCTCGATCCGCCCGAGTCCTCGGCGCCGAAGCTCTTCAGCCGCTCGGCCACGTCCGGCATCGCCAGCACGCGGTTGACGTCTTCATTCATGCGCTGCGCCAGCGCCGGCGGCATCCCCTTCGGGCCGACCAGCCCGTACCACGACGCCGCGTCCAGGCCCGGGAAGCCAGATTCCGCGAGTGTCGGCACGCTTGGATGGCTGGCCGCGCGCTTCAGCCGCGTCTGCGCGATCGCGATCACCTTGCCCTGCTGCACGAACGGCGTGGCCGCGGTCATGGTGTCGAAGGCGTAGTCGATCTGCCCGCCCATCAGGTCCGCCACCAGCGGGCCCGAGCCCTTGTACGGCACGTGCACCACGTCGATCTTCGCCTGCATCCGGAACAGTTCCAGCGCCAGGTGCTGCGCCGAGCCGATGCCCGACGAACCGAACGAGATCTTGCCCGGGTTCTTGCGGCACAGCGCCACGATGTCCGAAACCGTGCGCACCTTCTGTTCCGGACGGCAGGTCAGCATATTGGGCGTGACCCCGACCATCGAGATCGGCGTGAAGTCCGCGCGCGGGTCGTACTTGACGTCCAGCAGCGCCGGCGCGATCGCATGGCTGTTGACATGCGCCATCAGCAGCGTGGTGCCGTCAGGCGGCTGCTTGGCCACATAGGCCGCGGCAATGGCGCCGGTGGCGCCGGGCTTGTTCTCCACCACCACGCTGGTGTTCCACATCACGCCCAGCTTCTGCCCGATCACCCGCGCCAGCACATCCGTGCCGCCGCCGGGGGCAAAGCCCACCACGATACGAACCGGCCCCGCCATATTGGCCGCGCGCACCAGGCCGGGCACCGCCAACCCGGCCGCGGCCGCCAGAAGAAATTGCCTGCGCTGCATTGCGTGTCTCCTCTATCGTTATGGAGCCATCTTGCGCAATGCACCCGCCCAGGGCTATCGCTATTTTCGGGATTCAGGTTTCGCGTTTTGCGCAAGCACCTGCAGCACGCTCAGCGCCGCCGACGACAGCACCCCGTGAGGCCGATGGCACAGCACAAAATGCCGCGCCGCCCATTCCCCCGCGATCGGCAAACGCACGAAGCGACTGCCCCCCGCCACCTCGCGCGCGATCGCCTCCGGCATCACCCCGCCCCCCAAGTTCTGCGCCACCAACGCCGCGACGCTGTCGAACCCGCTCACCCGCATGCGCATCCGCAATACCCGCCCCGCGTCCTCTGCCAGCCGCTCCAGCCCGATCGAGATCGCCGAACTCTCGCCCAGCACGATCAAGTCACAGTCCAGCACGTCCTCCGTCGTCACCTTCTTGCGCTTCGCCAGCGCATGGCCGCGCGCCAACACCAGCACCAGCCGGTCGCTCCGGTACGGCGCGGTCGGCAGGTCCACCACGCCCAGGCTGCCCTCGTAGATGCCGATATCGACCGTACCCCGGCGCAACGACTGCTGAACCTCCTGGCTGTTCATTTCCTGCAGATCGATCCGGACACCGGGGCATTCCGTGGCGCAGCGCTGGATGTCGAACGGCAGGAATTGGATCACGGCGGACTTGGGGGCGGCCACCCGCACCACGCCGAGATCGCCGCCGACGAAGGATGCGGCGTCGTCCTGCATGCGCTGCACCGTATGGGTGATGCCGCGCGCGTGGGCCAGCAGCGCGCGGCCGGCTTCGGTACAGGCCATGCCGTGGGGCAGGCGCTCGAACAGGGAGACGCCGAGTTGGGATTCGAGTTCGAGGATGCGGCGGGAGGCGGCGGCCGGGGCCAGATGCAGACGCTCGGCGCCGCGGGTGATGCTGCCCTGGTCGGCGACGGCGATGAAGAGCTGGATGGTGGTGAGGTCGAAATGCAGCCTTGAATTGCGTGAGTGGGCGGGGGACGTCACGATGGTCTGCGCGCTGGTGGGCGTGGTTGGGGCGAGCTACGGAGGGAAGTTATAAAAAACCGCCACGAGCAATACAGGGATTACTGCGCGGGCTTGTCCATTCTCCGCTCAACGTCGGGCCCCGGCAATTGCGGGTTTCCCGTGTCGCGGCCAACACCTACCACCGTCGACGCCTCGGGCGCGGTACGCGCCAGCGCGCGCTTCGGCATCTCCGACAATAATCGGGGGGCGATCACCTGCATGGCCAGCGCGGATCTGATTGAGGCAGCGCGAAGAGATAGCGTTTCCACGCGTAGAGCCCGCCGATTTCGCTTCAAGCTAGAGATCAACGTATCGCGGTAGAAGGCCCTTGACAAGACGAATCTCAATGGCAATGGTGCGACATGGCAGCGGAACCTTATCTGTAGACCCCTCTTCGCGAGTTACAGTTACAGATCGGCGTACCGCGGCAGAAGGTCCTGATCGACAAGCCGTACCTCAATGGCATGGGCTACCCTGACATGTTCCGGATCGCTCCCCGAGAATGGACCGTCAACTACGCTTACAACAATGGTTCCTAACTGCTTATTTTTCTCATTCAGGACGCTGACAAGTGCGCGAGCTTCCGGAACTTGCTGATCCGTGAGAATCGTCGGCAGGTAGAGCATCCAGCCAGCTCTTGGGCGGTCGAGAAAGACACCGCTGTAGTTTCGTTTGTCAATGGTGGCGATCAGCGGCTGCCAGATCTTTACCGTCTCACTCAGAACTCGCGCAACCGTAGGCCAAGCACCCAGTCTGCTAGTCGATGGCTTTGCCCCCAACGTAAGCCTGAGTCCCGACGCAGACCCGTCCGTGCGGTCGAAGTAGTAGGCAATGGAGGCGCCCTTCTCGTTCTCCAATTGGCCGTTCCATATGGCAAATGACTTTACGACTTCCTTGCCTTCCTGCTCGCGCTTCAATACTGCCAATGCTGCCGCAGTTGGACCCTGGTCTCCGAAAAGTTGATCTCGATAGGAATCGTCCTTCGTATCTCCGCTTAGATACCATGCGGATTCGCCGAGCAGCGCATCTTCCGCACCTAGTATCTCGATCAAGCGCCTGATCATGGAGAGATGGTCCTCGATATCCAGCCGTCGGTCTGGGGGTGTTCGGAACTGAAGGTCCAGCTCATGCGACATAGCAATAACTCGGTTGACTTCTGCCCTGATACGCGGAGCCGCTCAGCCATGCTTGCTCCGACTACTAGAGGTCAGCGTATCGGGGGAGCAGGTCTTGGTCGACAAGCCGCACCTCAATCCTGTTCGCCAGCCTTATGTGTTCAGGAAGCAAGTCCGAGAACATTTGATCGACGACACTGATGATGATTGTCCCGATACGGCAATGCTCTCTTGTCACAGGAACCAGAGCACCTGCTTCTGGTACCTCGCGTTCTGTGACTGTGCGCGGCAGATAGACCATGTTCCCGACGCCGGGCCGATCGCGAAGCACCTTCTTCGTCATATAAGACGGAGGATGCGCGGTAATTAGCAGGGGCGACCAGATGAAAGCGGCTTGCTCCACCACGGAGAGGACCTGCGAGGTAGTAATTGCCGGATCGACTCGTGGCCTAAGATTGACGGTCCACGGACGAAGTCCGCCCATCAAGTACTTCAACCCTGCAGCCTGGGTGCCGTCTTGCCCGTTCCAAAGGCCGATGTCACACGCCGTGTCCTTGCCGCTATTGAACGTACGCAGCTTCGAGTACGCAGGAGCGTTAAGTCCAGCTTCACCAAACGCCTCATACCTCAGCGCCTCACGCTTGCTGTTCCCACCTAGATACCACTTGCGAAAGACCGGTCCCCAGCTCCGGATCGCCTGGACGAAGCTATAGAGTTGAGACAGCTGATCCTCCAGTGAAGGCTCAACCTTCGGTCGGAATAGCGCAGTAATCTCGGGGAGAAAAGGCACGTCATGCATAGGTTTAAACACCCCCGAGGTCACGTAGTACCTTGATTCGTAACGCTCATAGCGCAGCATATAGTGGCAACAAATCCTGGTCGGCTAGCCGTATCTCGATTGCGTTTGCCACACGAACATGCTCAGGGTTGTGCTCAGAGAAAGGCTCGTCGATGACGCTAATGATTACCGTACCAACCTGCTTCCGTTCCTTGTCCAGAATCGGATGCAACAGTCCTGCTTCTGGCACCTGCTGCTCGGTAAGGATACGTGGCAGATAGAAGAGCCAGCTCACGCCTGGACGATCCCGGAATACCTTGTGTTCGTTGTACCAGAATGGACCAAAGCTCGCGATGAGCGGTCGCCAGATGGAGACTGCAGCTTCCAGCCAGAGTAGCGGCACCTTCCAATCAGCGAACGAAGGCTCAAGGCGAAGGTATAGCGTTATCCTGTCCGGTCGACCAAGCACATTGACGAGCGAGGTAATCGAAGCTTGCTGAGCGGTCTTTTCTGCGCCATTCCACAGAGCAATCGAACGGATATCGGTGACACCTCTATTGCACTCTTCAAGGACCGCGAGCGCCGCAGTGGTTGGTCCGGTTTCGTCGAAAGCGTGATAACGTAGCGCTTCTTCCTTGCTGTCGCCATACGACAGATACCATTCGTCGAGAAGTTTCGAATACCTTCCGACAATCCGAGCAAACTCATAAAGCTCTGCCAACTGGCGCCGGACGTCGATGAGGCCATCTTCCTTGCGCCGGAATGAGAGTTCGAGTGCAGGTATAGAGTTCATGGCTGGAATACCACCTCAATGTCGGGAAATGCTGCTTGAATGATCTGAGAGAAGTATCGATAGCTGACTGGCTGCATGAAATGCCATCGAAGCCGAACTGGTGGTCTCGGCACCGCTGTCGATGCTTGACGATAAGCTTCGAGCTCTATGACCTTCGCGCTCGATTCCCACCATTCATAGACCCCACCAAATTCGTCGAAAAACTGGTCGTATTTCGCTTTGGCTTCTTTCAGAAGGCACTCGGTGGATGCGAAGCCATCGAAAGTCACACCAGAGAATTGCCATTCCGTAATCACGCCAGGACCGACTGGCATACCCCCGATTCGCGCCTGATACTCAATTGAGATCGGAGACCATCCTGCGGTAGAGCGCTCGAAAGGGCGACCCATATCAGGTGTACAGTCTTTGCATTTTTCTTTTGCCTTCGTCTGAGGTTCGGCGCGCGAGATTGGCGTAGTTTTCGCGTCGTCTGCATCCTTCGTACGCTGCCGCGCGGCTTCAGCTGCTGCGCCGGCAGCGGTAGCTGCAGCAAGCCATTGGATCACCCTTGTTGCAATCAAGCGTATAGCCGGAGCCGCGAGCGATGCCATCAATGCTTCTCCTTCAGAAGAGTCATCACCACCGCACACAGGTCATCCAATCTCTGCTCCGGGGTAGCGTCGGGCTTCAGTAGGTATGTTCGAATTTCACGATCAAAGGCCAATTGCGGCGCATCGGCGCAGAGATAGAGGAGCTTTACGATATGGGGTGTCGATTGCAGGCCAATCTGTGCAGCGAAGTCATGCCCCGCCAGCATTCGACCAAGGAGTTCTTCCCTACCTGGTTCTTGCAACAACTCCTGCCGAAGAGCCAGGAACTGTTCACAGACCGCGCCGACGAAGTTCTGCACGTCCGTCTGCCGCAGCGCCTGCCACTGCGCTTCACTGAGCGTCAGCATGCTGTCTCCCTATCCAGACTCTGATGCCCTTGTCCAGGAAATGCCATTCGTGGATATGGCCGAAGAATTCCGCTCGTTGGTCACCTGCCATCAACTGAAAGAGAGCTGCCAGCACACGTGGATCCCAAAACCGCAAGAGTGCCGTTCGTCCGTCTGGCAGCTTGACGTCGAGTCGCAGCTGTAATAGTTGCGAAAGCCCCGTGAGATCGGCTTCAGCGATGAGCCAGGTGACGGCCGGTGCCGTCGTCTCCAGCGAGGTCAAGTCACGCAGGACTGCATCAGTTACCTGCGTCGCATCAACCAGCCAAGGGCCAGCGTGTGCCAGCGCGTCATCCGCTGTACCGGAGAACAAAGCAACCACCACGCCGGGCGCGTGTTCCAGCTGTCGCTCCCGATGCTGCTGATACAGCGCACCATCCACCAGGGCATACAGATTGAGCGTCTGCAAGCGCGCATGCAGTTGGCTGTATCGATCGAAGACATCCATTAGCCGGCTACCCTCGGACGACAGTCGCCGATCCGGTCGCAGCTGCCTTCATCAAGCAATCCAGGCAGAGGCCAGAACCCGTTACAGCCGCGATTCCCGCCGGTTCAAAGTCGGGGGCCACTGGTGTCTCCATGTCGCTTGCCAACGTGCTGTCCTGGCTGGCTAGTAACCTGGCACCGCAGGCGGTGCGGTCCATATGCCTGGCGTAGGGAACACCATTGGGCGCAGTGATAATTCCGTTGCCCGCCAGGATTGGAAAAGTGCCCTTGCACTTGGGACAGATGGTCATGTCCCCTGCACGCGCCATGGCGCGATTACCGATGATGCTGGTGGCATCGCCGGTAATGACTGTCCCTCCGTGCGTAGTCCGGTCGCCCACGCAAATAAGTCCGGAGATCACCTTACCCCTCCACCTTCGTTATCATCGAAAGAGCCGTCTGGCATACGCGGTGCATGCTTGCCCAAGGTAGTTGGCACCATGGGGTCGTGGCAACGGAGGAAATCCGCAAAAATATGCGTCCGTTTCTGCAAAGGCGAAGGAAACGGCTGCAGCCGGTTACCGCAGAGCATTTGCCCTTCCGTCGGACTCATCCACGAGACCAACAATGCCGCCGAATTCGCGGGCATGACGCCGCTGCGCGCGCTCGAGCAGTATCGGGGCGACGAAATCCTGGCGGCGTTCGACAAATCGAATCATCAGGTGGGCGGCTTTATCGAAGGCGCGCGCAGGACCGGCGCCACGCTCATTCCCACCTATGTCGGGCAGGCGACGCCCTCGTGCACGATCGCAGCCGGCGCGTATGCCGCCATGAAGCAAGACATCCTCGAAGGCATTCGCGCTGCGCTGCCGGTTGACGGTGTGCTGCTGGCCCTGCATGGCGCCGGTGTCGCCGACGGCACTGGAGACATCGAAGGCGATCTGGCGCTTGCCGTGCGTGCGCTGGTCGGGCCGGGTGTCCCGATTGCCGCGGTCTACGATTTGCACGGCAACATGACGGACGCGATGCGCGACGCTTGCGACCTGACGTTGCCATGCAAGCTTTATCCGCATACCGACTTCCATGACCGGGGCGTCGAAGCTGTCGAGCTGCTGCTTGAGATGATTCGGGGCGGGCTCACACCGGTCACCGCAATGCGACGCCTGCCGATGCTGCCGTACATCGTGACGACACAAGACGGGTTCATCCCGGCGGAAGTCAACGACGTTTGCCGGAAGCTGGCCGCACAGCCCGGCGTCATCGACTGCTCGTGGTTCCACGGTTTCCCCTACGCGGATATCGCGGCCCCCTGCCCGGCGGTCGTGTGCACCACAACCGGAGACGCCGCGCTTGCGCAGCGTTGCGTCGACGAAGTCGCGCAATGGATCTGGTCGCATCGCGAGGCGTTCCGTCCGACGTTTCCGACCCCCGCACAGGGCGTCGCCCTTGCCCTGTCGGCGGCAGAGGGGCCTGTCGTTGTCAACGAGTACGCAGACAACCCGGGCGGCGGCACACCCGGAGACGGCACGCATCTGCTTCGCGCGTTACTGGACGCCAATCCGCCCGCCGGCACGTGCTGTTTCGCGTCGATCAACGATGCCAGCGTGGTTGCACAAGCACAGCGCGCGGGTGTCGGCGCGACGATCAGGGTCTCACTGGGCGGCAAGAAAGGCCGCTTCCAGGGCGCGCCGATCGAGGCCGATGCCTATGTGAAATGCATCACGGACGGTCGTTTCGTGAATCGTCCTGGGGCGATGTTTGAAGGTGTGCGCTTTGACCTGGGGGTGATGTGTCGCCTCATCATCAACGGTGTCGATGTCATCGTGGCTTCGCGTGCCGAGCAGATCTTTGATGTCGAGCCGTTTGCGATGCATGGGCTGGATGTCACTGGGTACAAGGTCGTTGCGATCAAGGGGGCAAACCACTTCCGTGCTGGATATCGGACGGTGGCTAAGCAAATCATTTCTGTCGACAGCGAGGGCTTGAGTACGGCTGCGATTGCGTCGTTTCCGCGCGAAAAGCTCATGGGGGAGTTTTGGCCTTTGTCGGACGAGGTTCAGTTCGATATCGGTGCCGATGTCGCATGAAAGAAGCAGGCGGTCATCAACGAGTTGGGCGCCCCCCCTGCGCAACTGCAGCAGCTACAGCGACGATCCGATGAGCGGGCCCACGCGCATGCTCAGCACGCGTCCGGCCCACCTCCGCCAGCCGACTGCGTAATCCTTCCGTGGATGTTTGACGTCTTGGCCTCCGAGCCGATGGGCATGCCATAGTGGTCGCGTATGGCGTGTCCTTATAGGTGATTGCCAGCGACCACGGTCCTGCGTAGGCTATTTCATCGTCAAGTGCTGAACACACTCTCGCAGCGGCCTTACCGCACCCGGACAGCTTGCGGTCATCCTCTCAGGAGCCGCCATGAAAATCAGATCCACTGGCACCCACGTTCTGACTATCAAGATTAGCCGGGCTCAATTCCAGGTTGTTCCAGGTAAAAGCAATAACTTCACTGGTCTGAGGACAATCCCTTGGATTCGCTTGCGAGGTGTTTGGTTGGAGCGGGCTGGATTCAGCGTCGGCCAATCCCTGAAGGTTAAAGTTCAGCGTCAGCGGATAGTTATTTGGGTGGGATAAAGTAGACAGCCAAATCGGTGGGGGCCGGCGACGGCCCCTACCGCCCCCTCTCGGCTCTTTGCATGTTTCCTTCACGAGAGGCCGAAGCTGGGTGACCAGCCGGCATACAAGCTGATGGCGTTTCATCGGCGGATGCACATCCACCTTGGACAAGCGTCTGTGGATGCTGCGTAGGTGATTCGTCCCGAGGCGGCCTGAAGGAATTTCCGCCTAATGGAGGCAGCGGAATGTTGCTACAGTTCATGCCAGATAAGAGCGCGATTTCACTTCAACGCACCAGCGGCGAGGCTGCGCCACCCGGTCGCGTGGCGCCTGATCCATAAATCGATCGGGCTAGCGTGCCATGAAAGTATCAGTGATTAGGGGAGCCGCAGCCGCACTTTGTCTAACTGACCGTTCAGCATGCTGGGAGCAGATCGAGTGACCTCGTACAGTACGCGATGGCAAAATCAAGGCCTCTGTCAGGTAGCCCCATCCGCGTGGGGGGTCTCACGTCGTCTCAGGCGATCCCGGTCGGGCTGGGCCAGTGGCAGGTTCCTGCTGCGATGATTCCTCCCAAAGCAACAGGGCATGCCAGTCAATTTGCTCGCCTGAGTCCAGAGTTCGAGTACGCAGCTTGCCTTCGAGAAATTCATGAGCACGTCGGACCACCTCCTGCTCGAAGCTGAGAACTCCAAGAGGTACAGGAAAGCCCCGGCCTAGTCCAATCGGTGCGTTCACCACAACTGCCACCACCCGGTGCGGAACCAGCAGAATCTCCAGCGATGAGGGAATCTCGCCATCGTCTGAACGGATAACTACCTGATTGAATGCCTTCCTGAGATGCTTCTGCGATCGGTCGCGCAGGACGGCAATGGCTGTTTTCGAGGCTACTGACCCCGGGTAGCAAGCCTGCGCGACGCTATCCAAAAGTGTGAGCAGCGCCCTGGACGCACCCCAAACCGGGCTGCCGGGAACAACCCACACCGGGTCGCCTGCACGGCCATCGCTCCCTGGATCGGATGAATATTCCAGGGCATTCCGAATCCGCTCGATATTCTCCGGCGAATATAGCGGCCCTACGATACCCACAGTGCGACGGTCGGCCCGCAACTCACCCGCGCGAGAAGCAGTTTCCTTGAAGAATCGATTCACGCTTAGACCGTCACGCGTTCGATACTCCTTAAGATAGTCGGGCGCGATCTCGAGCAGTAGTCGATAGGCTCGCTCATCCTCGGTTTGCCGAACTGTCTTCAGATTATCGATGAATGTTGCGACCGAATGAACTACTGATCCGCGATCTTCGAGTTCATGCCCGTTGCGCCAGGCTTCGAGTACCGCAGCCGGCTCACCTGGCTTCAAGACGTTCGCTACGGCCAGAACGGGAACCACAGAGGAGAATCGATCCGCAGGAATGACCTCATCTATTGAATAGAGCGAACGCCTAACTCCAGCGGCTACATCGCGATCCTTGCGCCCTACAAAATCTCGATAGTGCCGTCGGAATGCATCCGGTACCTCCTGAGAGGCCATACCCACTCGACCAGCATCCACAATATCCAGTTCAGGTAAAGCACGCTCAAAATCCGATAGATTGTCTCGTTCACATGGCGCCATCGACAGCAGATCGAAGCCGGCCTTTTCACTACGCTTGAGTACCTCGAAGATTTGCGGCCTATCACTATCTTTGAAGAGGGCGTAACCGGCGTCCGACAACCAGACACATCCATCCTGACGTTCGACGAAATCCCGAGCCTCCGCTTCGTTTACGGCAAAGGACATTTCGGTTGCATTGAATCCAAAGAATTGGGCGATCTGCTCTTCCTCGAGGCCATCGACGGAATACAGTAGACGCAAAAGGAACTCCGTTGTCAGCGATACCTGGCCCACCTCCGCAACCTTATGATGAACAATAAACTGCCGGCCGGGAAGAAGGAGATCAAAAAGACCAATAGATACGCTCTTTTCCTCCAACGATTCGCTTGTCTCGCCGCCTCTTTTGTTGGGCAGGGTCAGAATGCTTCGCTTCTCTCCGGTCATTGCGCCACCTCCGATCGGGCGTTCGGCCTGTTACTTCGAGCTGCATCCCTCGTTGCTTTCGTCGTTGCAGATGACGGTGCCTCGATAAGTTCACCTGCATTAAGGACAGTTGCCTCCCCACGATCCATTTCATCAGCGAATGCTGCGGCAACCTGAGCAAGTGAATGGTCTGACGCCATCCCCTTAGCGCCCCAACTATTACTAGACGATCCATCGCGCGGCTCAGTGCGACGTTGATCCGGTTGCGTCGGGCCATGAAGCCAGGAGCGATCGTTGGCGCGCCCTGCTCCAATGGTCCATCCGAGTTGTTCCGGACTAGGGACAGCAATACGATGAGATTTTCCTTCCCTTGGTAGCTGTCGATTGTGTCGACCTTCAGCGATCGTCGCACTGCCTCTGGCAGGTTTTCCGCTTGGACCCTCTTCCATATGAGGTCGCGTTGAGCCGCGTAGGCGCAGATAACGCCAATTGTCGGAGTCTGCTTGGGCCTTGTCGCTAGCCATGTCAGAAAAGGCTCATGCGCGGCCCAACGCTTGATCAGCGTGACGATGGCTTCCGCTTCAACATGGTTTACGAGGCTTCCTCGACGCTCCGCTGGCGTGCGCTGATGAGCGTCACGACCTAGCGCATCCGTGCTAACCCACGTCAACGGCGTCTTCAACTCCGCGGGCATCGCATCTTCGTCGATCAATGCTTCGCTTCGACCGTGAACAAGCTCACCTCCGTAAAACGCCCTAGATACGATGCGGCCAATGGACGGAAGCATGCGGTATTGCTTGGTAATTGTAGATCCAGCCGTTCTGCCATAGGCTGAATCAAATACCCTTTCGAAGTCGCTACGCGCTACCTCTTGCATTGGAATACCCAATTCTTCAGCAACGGACTGCACCACCATTGCAGAGTGCAACGGCTCGAGCTGCGCTTGGTCGCCAACGAGGACGACCCATTTGCCGGCTTGTATAGGCACTGCAAGCTCACTGGACGTGCATCGCGCTGCTTCGTCGACAATCACGAGATCGAATGCTGTCTTCGTGAGGCCAAGAGAGGTACGTCCCAGCCCCACGCAAGTACCCGCAACGACCTGTCGTGTGCCCGCAAGAAATGTCTCGAAACTCCTATGCCATGTCGAAACGCTGCCGACGACGTCGCGTGCCAGTTGAACAACGTGGCGGAACTTCTCGACTTTTGCGGCCAGCGCCACAGGTAGTTCCGACAGGAATAGGTTTGTGACAACGTCTTCGACCTGTTCGGGGGCAACATGCGAACAATCAAGCATGATGTCGCGCGCGGACAGTTGCTGCTCTACCGTGCTGATGAGAGAGTGGAGTCTCTGCGTTTGCTCTGAGTTTTCGCCCGCAAGCTGGGAGATCCTTGATAGCACCGGACTTACGGCATCCTCGAACCAGAGCACAAGCTCCGAGATCCGCTCGTCGAGACCGATCGCCTTCGATATCACACGCAGCCGCTGTCCGCGAGTAGCTGTAAAACGATCCTTGTAGGCTCGTTCCACGCGCGCAACGTGATGCGGCTTCAGCAATTCCGAAACTGAGCCCTCGTGCCCGACGCGAATGAGGCTGAGAGAGTCGCGGTCAGCTCCGAATAGATCAAGGACTGCTTCCGCTGCATTATTGACCGCTTCGTGTGACTGGCTGGCAAGTAATACATTGCGTGCAAGACCATGGGTTAGTGCGTAGTGCACAAGTGCGCCAATGAAGCGGGTCTTGCCTGTTCCAGGCGGGCCTTGCAACAGCCCAACAGGTCGGCTTTGGAGAATGCTTGTAAACGCCCTGGTCTGTACTGGGTTGAAACTGTATCGCGCCTCCACTTCTGCTTCGTCGATGTCACAGGAAATGCGACGGGCGACGGCGCCGGACGCAGGCTGGAAGACTTCGAATAGGCCAGGCGCGGCGGCCGCCGCCTGCAAGATACGAGTAGTTGCCGCCTCTCGCCGTTCTCGGCTAGTGTTCTCGTAACGGCTCTGGAATCGAAGTCTGCTTCCGTCGGCAACCAATGCCGCGCGGCCCCCGCTGATCCAGCTGTCTATCGCTATGAACTCAGCGGTCGATGCCGCGATATCGAGCATACCAATTCTTGTCCAGCGACCCTTCATGTCCTGACGCTCCACACCGACGGTATCACCCCGATCGAAGTCGAACTCTCCCGCTGCGAGTTGGATTGGGACAACATGACGGTTCACGTCCTGTCGGAACGAGCTGTCAGCTAGGCAGATTGCCTCCGTCTTGAGTTCCGCCTCGATGTCCACCATGCGCCGCCACAGCTGCCGAACGTCCAGAGATGAAGGAGTAACCGGAGCAACCATGAGTTGCTCGGCGATTTCGTCTTCTTGAGCCTCGGTCTGCGTTCCTTCCGCTTCGCCTTCCTCCCGGTCGTCCGGCTTGTTAGCCACTCCGCCATGTTCTAGGGCCGCAGCGACCTCTGGTCTCAAAAGAAGAGTCTCGATCGAGGCGAGATCGTTCAATTCGTTCCTGACGACCACGATCCCAGCAAACGACGAGCGCTCAAATCGCCTATGACGCTGAATCGCGCCCTGGCTCAATTGCACGCGCCGTGCCATCAAAGGTTTGCCCGTAGAGTCGAGACGGATCTCGAGTCTTTCAGTTGCTCCGCGAAGATACACATCGCTCCCGAATCGCGAGAGCCAGTACACTCCTTCGTCCGGAAGCATATGACCGGCGTCGGCTCCCACGATGGACACTTCGATGGTGCTCGGTGTGACGGTCGGGTCCGCCGGGTTCAGGGCGCGGTCAAGAGCCTCCATCAGTGGCAACAACGTGGAATTTTCGGGCGGACCGATTCGGCATTGATCGATTGCACGTGCGATGTCCGCCCAGATATCCCCTTTGATCTGTTGGGTCCCAATGACTTCCTCGACCATCCTGGTGACGGCAAACCGGTCTCGTTCAAACCTTCCGCCGGAGGATGGAGCGTAGGCCTTTGACAGGCGCTCACCATCAGCGCGGGGGGAAAAGTCAAGCAGATCGATCAGTACCGGGTGAAATTCGGCAGCATCGTCACGCGAGGAAACGACGATATTCGCAGGTTTCAGATCCCCATGAGCGAGTGACCTGTCATGCAGAACGTTTACGACGTCAGCCAGTTCACGGAAAAAGCGTAGGGCCTGGACGGGATCGGAAAGCTGGCTCTTCTGCTCGATTTCGTCGAGAAGAGTGGGCCCCTCGACAAGATCCTGTACAAGCACAATGGCATCGCCAGTCCAGTGAACGTTATGGAGCACTACAGTTCCAGGGACCGGCGACTCGATGTGCGCCTCCGCCCGCTCAAGGAACGCCAGAATCCGCGAAGCCTCGCGTTTTAGGTCGCCGATCGCCGTGCCTTTCCAGAGTTTGACCACACGGGGGCCATCCGAGCTATCCGTGCGCCAGATTGCGACCCGTTGATCCTCCTGTATCAGCTCCGATTCAGGGTAGGCCTGAAACACTTGGCGTTGTGACTTCAGCGTGAGGAATCTATCCAGCCCCTCGATAACGGACTTTTCGCCTGATCCGGACGACGCGGCAGCGTTAAAGGCGTCGAGCATTTCAGACGCGTCTGCAAATCTCGCGTTCTTGTCGATGTCGAGCGAGCGAGCAAACCATGGATGGAGCGTCGTGAAGAGTCCATCACGGTCGACCTTAGCGTCCCAGTCAGGTGGACTCCCTGCTGGAAGCTCGCCAAACAACAATGCATGCACTACGCAGCCCAAAAGGAAGACGTCCTTGCGCAGAGGGTTCACCTCACCGCCAAGCACATCCTCCGGAACCGTGGAGCTGGAAAGAAACTGGAACCGAGCACTTCCCATGGACTCGATCTCCGGAAACGAGGCGGCCATGAGATGCGACAGTCTGACTGTCGTGGGAGCTTCGAGCCATATACTATGTGGCCCGATATCCAGATGCGCTGCCTTAAGATCGTGAAGCAGCTTTGCGGATGCGAGAATCTGTCTCGCCAGCTCCAAGCGCTCACCAGGCGTTGATTTCTGGAAATCCGTTTCGCAGTATTCCGCCAGCCTCTTCATGCGGCGGCGCTTTTCAAATACCTCCCAATATGAGACACCCCGATCCGGGTCATCGACTTTCGGCTTTAGCAGCGAGGAACCGCAGATGGGGTTGCGGTCATCAAGCCAGGCGATGACTGACTTCTCCCGTCCCACAATTGTTGCTCGCCCTTCTTCGGCCTGGAATCGAGTGTCTGCCTTGGTGAAGTCCCAACGTCGAAGCAGACCGGTCGACATCTGAACGCCCTCTTCATCGACATCAAACTCCGTGAAGATGCCATCTCGATGGGCAAAAGTAGGACTGTCGTTCTTGGCACGGAATCCGCCGTAGCGACGCGTTCCAGCCTGAAATATTCCCGTTGAGGTGTTGAAGAAGTGGCGGAAGCGCGCGATCCATTCCGGCGTCGTAAAGTCTGTATGTCTTGACGGCGACTCACCAAGCTGCGCATCGCGCTCTCCCCGATTTCGCAGCATACGCATGAAAGGGTCGACGCTAAATACGCGCGAAATTTCTGATCCTGATACTCCTGATCGATCATTTGCTCGCGTTAGAACGACAGCGCCTTCGATCCAAGGGTAGGGCAACTTCTTGGAGGAACTGCCTCCTGCCTTGCTCTGCTCCGTGATGAACTTTCTCAGAAGGGATGTCAGTTCTCTGACGTTTTCGTTGATCTTGTGGACCGGAGAGCGGCCACAGTCACGCTTCCCGTTGAACCAATTTCCGTCCTTGCTGACGACTGGCCCGAGCCAGTCCTTCAGATCAATTAGCAACAGCCGATCTTCGAGAACCATCACAAGGTCGATTTCACGCATGCCGCGGCCCGGAAGCGCGAGATCAAGGTTCGTGAATGCATGCCAGTTGTCTGGCAGTTGCCTGAGCTTGTCCAATCCCGGGATTTCCCGTAGATGGATTCCCCGCCCGCTGTTTGTTATTTTCATATTGCACCCTTCGATCATGCTCGAGACATGGCCCGAGTGAACCGATCAGTCGTTGAAA
The DNA here is from genome assembly GCF_000372525.1 of Cupriavidus neocaledonicus. GTDB lineage: Bacteria > Pseudomonadota > Gammaproteobacteria > Burkholderiales > Burkholderiaceae > Cupriavidus > Cupriavidus neocaledonicus. The sequence goes on along the minus strand of NZ_AQUR01000096.1, from coordinate 74,096 downwards.
GACGCACCCTATGCCAATAAGGGGGCGAGTGTTCTCAACCAGCTGGAAGCTACGTATAACCGCCTTGCAAAACTCAATATCAGAGAAAAAAGGGGCAGATCTATTCCTGGTCTTGATATCGAAATAGATCTGCCCCTCTCTCCTTCCATGTCGATGCGACCCTAGAGTTTCGGCATACGGGCCTGTCCCGTTTTTCTGTCTACAGGTTCTGCATCGCAGGAGGATTGTAGCCCCGTTGTCCTTCAATGAGGGCAGCGGAGGGGTTTGCACCAGGCATCGTCAAAAAAATGGAGTGATAAATGGTCCAGCCGAAGTTCCGGATGGCGCTCGAGACCGCGCCGCTTAGTGAGGATGAGCTGTCCGAATATTGCCGCTGCAAGCGTTCAGCCCGAGCCTATCCGGCAGTAGCGTGCGCATAATTTTTTTGGCATTTAAAATTATGAACCCAACAGCCTTCTCAACCATTCATTCACCTTGGACGCGAAGCTCGGTTTGTGCTTCTTGGCGGCTGCCGCAGCGGCGTTCGTACGCTCTATATATCGAGTCATGTCACGACGGTCTCGGCGCTGCACCGCCCGGATCGTCTTGGGATCAAATTTCTTAGCTTCGACGACCTGGTTTTGCGAAATCCAATAGTGCGACTGGCATGCATAGTTCCAGTTACCAATCGATGGAGAAAGACTAACTTTATCGCCGTCTTTTCGAATTTGCCATTTCACAGGATTCAAGGGAGTAATCACCTTTTCCCCGCAACCGCAACAGCATAAGTGGCCAGCAGTCTCAAACTCTTCACTAATATATAAGATACCCTCTTCAAAACTGGCAGGAAATTGACTCACATAATTCGGCCGGATCGTTTTTAGCTTCATTGGTGGGCAATCTGATTCCACGAGCACTTGTAATTAATCGAATTTGGTCTTTCTTCATCAGTGAAGAACTGCAGGTGTTGCTTGTAGCGGATTAACGCGAGGTTAGCGTTAAGCGAATTTAGTTCTGCAAGTTGGATATTCCCATACATCGCCTCGTCCGCGTCGTCTGCCGTTGGCAGGGTGTTCACAAGATGTCGGGTTTCTGACGTAATCAGCGATACCCGCGCACGGCCATGGAGCATCATTGCTTCGGCGACCTTGTCCACCCCAATTCCCACATCGATAAACGGAATGCCCATCGCCGCGAGATGACCTGCGATCAGAGCACGGGAAGGGCCGTGGTCGACCGCAATGAAGACGAACTGACAGTCATTCAACTGATCAATGTTTGCTGCGGTCACGTTATCGGCATGGCTATGAATTCCGACTCTGAATTGGCTAAATATCTCTTTGAGTACTTCGGTCTTCTTGCGCTTGCCGTATACGATATCTACCGGCATAGAACCAGGCACCCTAAAAGCATTGTGAGGCTCAATGACATCGCCATCGTACAAATGAATCTCTACTACGGAAGTCTTCGCCAGTCCGTCGAGAATGTACGAACCGGTGCCACCGAGGCCAACGATCGCCACCTTATTCAGTTGCAGTTTTGCTTCATAGGCTTCCAGGCCAGCCCGAGCCGTTGCAGAGTTCGGGTAATGGAAAACTGAGGGTATGTCTCTATGCGCAAAACTGCCCTTCCTCCGGGCGCTCACGTTCGGATCGATGGCCCTTACGTAGGTCTCAAGCTTGTTGATGTAGTGCGTTAGCTTGTTGTAATACGAGCAAAGCATGTCGCCGATCGGCTCTGGCTTGTTCGACAGATAGCAAAGCGCATCCCGCCCAGCCGTCTTTTGGGGAACGGGATAAACAGTGGCGACCATAGCTTCCTGAAGGGAGGAACCGTCGTCTCGATGTGGAACAGTGCCCGTGAAGAATACTGTATGGTCAGTGATTGCGTTCGGTACCCCGTAACTCTCCGAGTAAGCAGATAGCAACGCTCCATAGCCGATGACCCGGTCCTTAGTGACGTAAGGTACCCCGTGGACGATCAGGTAACCACCTTCGACGCTGATGTCGTACCCATCGTCCACGAGACGCTGCAGGTCAGGATTAGGAGCGATTCGATTTACCAGCATCGAACTTCATCCCGTTTTCGAGCTTGGCGGTCTTGCCTGGAGTCAGGCTGCCGAGATTGTTGCCATGCTTATAATCAACGTCATACAGCCCTAGATCAACACCGACGATATTAATACCGGCCAATTCCAGTATTTTCTCGAAAGAGATTTCAGGCCCTGGAACTTTGTGCGGCGCAGTATTAACAAAAATTTGAAATTCATTGTGCTGCATATTCAATACCCCATCGAAGATTATCAAATCTGCACGGCCCACAACTGATCAACCAGCCTTCCTGTGCATTTCCCAAACAATCAAGCTTGCCGTAAAACCGAACAGCAAACAGAATTCTTTCACTTCAGAGGCTAGGCCGTCACCCCTCGAAAGTGGCATCAAGGCTGGCAAAGGCAAAAAAAATGGGAGCTAATCGGCTCCCATTCTCGTCGTCATCTCAATCCCAGCTCAACGCCCCACCCGTCTGATACTCAATGACGCGCGTCTCAAAGAAGTTCCGCTCCTTCTTCAGATCGATCATCTCGCTCATCCACGGGAACGGATTTTCCTCATTCGGGAACAGCTGATCCAACCCAATCTGCTGGCACCGGCGATTGCAGATGAACCGCAGATACGACTTAAACATCGGCGCATTCAGACCAAGAACGCCACGCGGCATCGTGTCCTCAGCGTAGCGATACTCCAGATCCACCGCCTTCTTAAACAGCTCAGTGATCTCGGCCTTGAATTCCGCCGTCCAAAGATGCGGATTCTCCAGCTTGATCTGATTAATCAAATCAATCCCAAAATTGCAGTGCAGCGACTCGTCCCGCAGGATGTACTGATACTGCTCCGCAGCCCCAGTCATCTTGTTCTGCCGCCCCATCGCCAGGATCTGCGTGAAGCCCACATAGAAGAACAGCCCTTCCATGATGCAGGCGAACACGATCAGCGACTTCAGCAGCTTCTGGTCGTTTTCCGGCGTGCCGGTCTTGAACGACGGGTCGGTCAGCGTGTCGATGAACGGGATCAGGAATTCGTCCTTGTCGCGGATCGACTGCACTTCGTGGTACGCGTTGAAGATCTCGGCTTCGTTCAGGCCCAGCGATTCAACGATGTACTGGTAAGCGTGCGTGTGGATGGCCTCTTCAAAGGCCTGGCGCAGCAGGTACTGGCGGCATTCCGGCGCGGTGATCTGGCGGTAGGTGCCCAGCACGATGTTGTTGGCGGCCAGCGAGTCGGCAGTGACGAAGAAGCCGAGGTTGCGCTTGATGATGCGGCGCTCGTCTTCGGTCAGGCCGTTGGGGTCTTTCCACAGGGCGATGTCGCGGGACATGTTGATTTCCTGCGGCATCCAGTGGTTGGCGCAGCCGGCCAGGTACTTTTCCCACGCCCACTTGTACTTGAACGGGACGAGCTGGTTGACGTCGGTCGAGCCGTTGATGACGCGCTTGTCGGCGGCGTTGACGCGGCGGTTGCTTTGCGCGGCGGCGGCGTTGGGGTTGTTGCCCAGGATGCCGGCTTGCGTGGCGCTCGACGGCAGGACGCCTTGCTGGTCAGCGGTGGCAGCCGATGCAGCGGGTTGCAGGGCAGGCTGCGGTGCGGCCTGCGGGGTGGCTTGAACGTCGTCGTCCCAGCTCAGCATGATGTTGTTCTCCGTGATTCGGGTTGGGGGCGGCGGTGGTCAGGGTTTTTTGACTTGTGCAACTTCGTGGTTGCGCCGGCCCTCTCCCCCGGCCCCTCTCCCGCGAGCGGGAGAGGGGAGCAAACCGGGGGGTTAGGTAAGGCTTATTGGCAGGCTTCGCATTCTTCGAAGCCGGGGTCGCCCGGGCGCATCGTGCACACCGCGCCTTCGGCTTCCGGCATGGCCGGGGCCGAGGCGGCCGCTGCGTCCAGGGCCGAGCCGCTGTCGCTGCCCGACGACACCGCGTTCAGCGAGCCGCGCGACACGGTGGACTTCTCCACGTGGGTGGCGGCCATGGTGCGCAGATAGTACGTGGTCTTCAGGCCGCGCACCCATGCCAGCTTGTAGGTGTCGTCCAGCTTCTTGCCCGACGCGCCGGCCATGTAGATGTTCAGCGACTGGGCCTGGTCGATCCACTTCTGGCGGCGGCTTGCGGCTTCCACCAGCCAGGTCGGCTCGACTTCGAACGCGGTGGCGTAGATGTCGCGCAGGTCTTGCGGAATGCGGTCGATGCGGGCCAGCGAGCCGTCGAAGTACTTCAGGTCGGCGACCATCACTTCATCCCACAGGCCGCGTTCCTTCAGGTCGCGCACCAGGTAGTCATTGACCACGGTGAACTCGCCCGACAGGTTGGACTTGACGTACAGGTTCTGGAACGTCGGCTCGATGCAGGCGGATACGCCGATGATGTTCGAGATCGTGGCGGTCGGCGCGATCGCGATGCAGTTCGAGTTGCGCATGCCGTGCTGCTTGATGCGGGCGCGCAGGCTGTCCCAGTCCATGGTGCTGGACAGGTCCACTTCCAGGTAGCCGCCGCGCTCTTCGGCCAGCAGCTTGAGCGAGTCTTGCGGCAGGATGCCACGGTCCCACAGCGAGCCTTCGTAGGTGCTGTAGCGGCCGCGCTCTTCAGCCAGCTCGGTCGAGGCCTGGTAGGCGTAGTAGCACACCGCTTCCATCGAGGTGTCGGCGAACTGCACCGCGGCCTTGCTGGCGTACGGCGTGCGCAGCACGTGCAGGCAGTCCTGGAAGCCCATGATGCCCATGCCGACCGGGCGGTGGCGCAGGTTGGAGTTGCGGGCCTTGTCGACAGCGTAGTAGTTGATGTCGATGACGTTATCGAGCATCCGCATGGCGGTGCGGATGGTCTTCTGCAGCTTGGCGTGGTCGAGCGCGTACGAGCCGTCGGCCTGCTTGGCCAGGTGGGCCACCAGGTTGACCGAGCCCAGGTTGCACACGGCGATTTCGCTGTCGTTGGTGTTCAGCGTGATTTCCGTGCACAGGTTGGAGCTGTGGACGACGCCGACGTGCTGCTGCGGGCTGCGGATGTTGCACGGATCCTTGAAGGTGATCCACGGGTGGCCGGTCTCGAACAGCATGCCCAGCATCTTGCGCCACAGTTGCAGCGCGGGCAGCTTCTTGAACAGCTTCAGTTCGCCGCTGGCGGCCTTGGCTTCATAGCCCAGGTAGGCCTTTTCGAATTCCTTGCCGACCTTGTCGTGCAGGTCCGGGCAGGTGGCGGGCGAGAACAGGGTCCACTCGCCGCCTTCCATCACGCGCTTCATGAACAGGTCCGGGATCCAGTTGGCCGTGTTCATGTCGTGGGTGCGGCGGCGGTCGTCGCCGGTGTTCTTGCGCAGTTCCAGGAACTCTTCGATGTCCAGGTGCCACGTTTCCAGGTAGGCGCAGACGGCGCCCTTGCGCTTGCCGCCCTGGTTCACGGCCACGGCGGTGTCGTTCACTACCTTCAGGAACGGGACCACGCCTTGCGACTTGCCGTTGGTGCCCTTGATGTGCGAGCCGAGTGCGCGCACGTTGGTCCAGTCATTGCCCAGGCCGCCGGCGAACTTGGACAGCAGCGCGTTTTCCTTCAGCGCTTCATAGATGCCTTCCAGGTCGTCCGACACGGTGGTCAGGTAGCACGACGACAGCTGCGAGCGGCGGGTGCCCGAGTTGAACAGGGTCGGCGTGGACGACATGAAGTCGAACGACGACAGCAGCTGGTAGAACTCGATGGCGCGCGCTTCGCGGTCCTTCTCGTTCAGCGCCAGGCCCATGGCCACGCGCATGAAGAAGGCTTGCGGCATTTCGATGCGGGTTTCATCGATATGCAGGAAGTAGCGGTCGTACAGGGTCTGCAGGCCCAGGTAGTTGAACTGGAAGTCGCGGCCAGCGTCCAGCGCCGCGCCCAGGCGGGCCAGGTCGAAGGTGGCCAGCTTTTCGTCCAGCAGCTCGGCTTCGATGCCGCGGGCGATGAACTTGGGGAAGTACTCGGCGTAGCGGGCCGACATCTCCGACTGGGTCACTTCGGTGCCCAGGATTTCCTTGCGGATGGTGTGCAGCAGGATACGGGCGGTGACCTGGCTGTAGTCCGGGTCTTTTTCGATCAGGGTACGCGCGGCCAGGATGGCGGAGTCGTACACCTGCGTCATCGGCACGCCTTCGTACAGGTTCTTCAGCGTTTCCTTCAGGATCGGCTCGGCGCTGACGGCATCGCCCAGGCCGGAGCAGGCGTTGTCGATCAGGGCGTGCAGCGCGACGATGTCCAGCGGCTTGGTCACGCCGGCGTCGGTCACGTTGATGCTGATGCCGGCTTCCTGCACGCGGGCCACGGCCTGCGCGCTGGCGCTGGCGCGTTCCTGGGCGCGCTTTTCGCGGTACAGCACGTAGGCGCGGGCGACTTCATGCTCGCCCGAGCGCATCAGCGACAGCTCGACCTGGTCCTGCACGTCTTCGATATGGATGGCGCCACCGCTCGGGCGGCTGCGCACCAGCGCGCGCACCACGTTGTCGGTCAGCTGCTCGACGATCTCGCGCACGCGCGCGCTGGCGGCGCCCTGCCCGCCGTTGACGGCGAGGAAGGCCTTGGTCATGGCAACGGCGATCTTGGACGGCTCGAACGCCACCACGGCTCCGTTGCGACGAATGATCTTGTGATCCGGGTAGTTCGTGGTCGCGGCGCTGGGGGTCTGCTGCGTGGTCGAAGCCTGGCTGGCAACGCCGGCGGCGGCGCCACCCGTGGTGATTTCGTTCTGGGCCGTTTGCATGAGAACTCCTGTTTTTACCCTGGCAATAAGAGACAAAAGAGTCCCTGGCGAAATGCGGCGAAAAAGAACGTCCCTCCCGGCTGCATAGCGGGTGCGACTGACTGCCTTTACGTGAACATTTCGCCAGGGACTCTTGTGATGCCGGCCTTGCGGGAGAGTTTGCAGTCGATGCGCGAACTTCGCGGCTGCTGCCCTGCTCCCGGGGCCGGCTCCCCGGTTTGACTACTAGATATAGTGTGTGACGCGGAAAACTGGGCTAAGTATAGTGAAACGAATCCGAATGACCAGTCTTGACAACCGCTATTTGGGGCACGGCGGCGGCTGTGCGGCAGCGCCACATGCCCGCAAGCCTAGTACGCGCAAGGGTTTCGGCCAGACCGTTCGCAACTGCACATTTCACAAAAATTTTTTTGATTGTTGCGAGGTTGCGATAGCCCCACACCGACGTGGGGCATGTGCGCCGGAATGGCGCGCACAAGGGCGGGGAATGACGTTAGGAATCCGTCACGTGCCCGGCAGCGCCGGGGCACTGGTAGGGCAGCATGCCCGGTGCCACGCCCGCTTGCCTGGCAAACCGCGCCCAGTCGAAATGCGGGCCGGGATCGGTCTTGCGGCCCGGCGCGATGTCGCTGTGGCCGGCAATCGCGCGCACCGGGTAGGCGGCCATCAGCGCGGGCACCAGCGCGGATACGGTGTCGTACTGGGCTTTGGTGAACGGCAGGTCGTCGCAGCCTTCGATCTCGATGCCGATCGAAAAATCGTTGCAGCGCGTGCGGCCGAAGAAGTCTGACTGCCCGGCATGCCAGGCCCGCTGCGTGCACGGCACGAACTGGACCAGTTCGCCGGTGCGCGTCACCAGGAAGTGCGCCGACACCTGGACCTGGTGGATAGTGGCAAAGAATGGGTGCTTGCCGGGATCGAGCCGGTTCTGGAAGAACGCCTCGATGTCGCCGCTGCCGAACTGGCCAGGCGGCAGGCTGATGTTGTGCAGCACCACCAGGTCCACCGGCATGCCGTCCGGGCGCGCGTCGTAATTGGGCGACGGCACGCGGCGCGCGGCCGGAACCCAGCCGTCGGCACCGGGCAGATAGGACGACGGCGCGGGCGCGGTCATGGCGTGCCCTCGCCTTCCACGGCGCCGCGGTCGGCGCCGTCCATGGCTTCGCGGATGCCAAGCTGCTGGATGCGGTAGCGCAGCTGGCGCAGGTTAAGGCCCAGCAGCGGCGCGGCTGCGGTGCGGTTGAAGTTGGTCTGCGCCAGCGCCTGCAGGATCAGTTCGCGCTCGACGGCTTCCAGTTTGGCGGGCAGGTCGATCGGGAAGACGATGCCGCGGCAGGCGCGCTCGGCGGGATCGCCGGCAGGCTCGGGTTCGGGCGCGGCGTGGGCGGCAGCAGCCGCTGGGGGCGATTCGGCGGGAACCGGCGCAGGCGTGGGAGCGGTCGGCGCGGCCGCACCCGCTGTCGTGCCCGAGGGCGCGTAAGGGTATGGCGCCATCGGCTGCGGTACCATCGCCGGCGCCGGGGCAGGCATCAGCCCGGCGCGCCCGGCGCCCGCATCCAGCGGCCCCAGGTCGGCCAGCTCGATGTCTTCGCTCTCGGCAAACGCGTAGGCGCGCTCGAGCAGGTTTTCCAGCTCGCGCACATTGCCCGGGAACGGATAGGCCACCAGCCGCTGCAGCGCCGCCGGCGACAGCCGCTTGGGATGCGCATCGCCGTAGCGCACCGCCAGGTGGTCCAGGATGGCGCGCGCCAGCACCGGGATGTCTTCGCCGCGCTCGCGCAGCGTGGGCATGCGCAGCGCGAGCACGTTCAGCCGGTAATACAGGTCTTGCCGGAACTGCCCCGCCGCCACCATCGCGGCCAGGTCCTTGTGGCTGGCGCACATCACGCGCACGTCGACGGCGTCTTCGCGGCTGGCGCCGATCTTGCGCACGCGGCGCTCCTGCAGCGCGCGCAGCAGCTTGACCTGCATCGGCAGCGGCAGGTCGGCCACCTCGTCGAGCAGCAGCGTGCCGCCATTGGCGGCATGGAAGAAGCCGCCGCGCTCGGCGTCGGCGCCGGTGAACGCCCCTTTGACGTGGCCGAAGAACTCGGACTCCATCAGGTTCTCGGGGATGGCGCCGCAGTTGACGGCGACAAACGGATGCGCGGCGCGCGCGCTGGTGGCGTGGATGGCGCGCGCGGCGCGTTCCTTGCCGCTGCCGGATTCGCCGCTGATCACCACCGGCGCCATGCTGCGCGCCAGCCGCGACAGCGAGCGGCGCACCTCCTGCATCGCCGCGGAATGCCCGGGCAGCAGCGCGGCGGCGCGGTCGGCGGCCTGCTCCGCCGCCGTGGCGGCGTCGGCATCGGCGTTGTCGCGCGACTGGCGGCCGAGCGCGTTCAGCACCAGGCTGCGCAGCTGCTCCAGCGACACCGGCTTGGCGATGTAGTCGAAGGCGCCGGCCTTGAGCGCCTCCACGGCGTTGTCGGCGCTGCCGTAGGCGGTGATCACGGCCACCGGGATGCGTTCCGGCGCGGCCGACAGCTGGCGCACGATCTCGATGCCCAGGCCGTCGCCCAGGCGCATGTCGGTCAGCACCAGGCTGTAGGGACCGTGCGCCAGCTTTTCGCGCGCCTCGGCCAGCGAGCCGGCCAGCACCACGTCATGGCCCATGCGGCGGATGGAGATGTCCAGCAGCTCGCGCAGGTCGGCCTCGTCGTCGATGACCAGGATGGGATCGGGCGCGCGGGACGGTCGGGGTGGCATGGGTGATGGCGGAATGGACGGGTCAGACGGCGGCCGCCGCAGTGGCTGCGGCAGCCTCGGCGCTCTCGATGCGCAGCGTCAGCACGAAGGCCTTGGCCGGCAGTGTATCGCGCGCGGCCGGGGCCAGCATGCCGGTGCGCTCGATCAGCGCCGGCAGCGAGATCGCGCCGTAACGCACCTGCGCGTCATTGGCGCCGCACAGCTCGCGCGCCATGAACAGGCCCAGTCCGGTGCCCTGGGCGTTGCTGGTGAAGAACGGCTCGAACAGGCTGCGCTGGTGTTCGCGCGCCACCTCGGCGCCGTCGTTCCAGACGATCAGCTCGGCATGGTGCTGGTCCAGCGCGTGCGCCAGCAGCCGGATCGAGCCGGGCAGCCGGCTGCAGTAGCGCCAGGCGTTGTCGAGCAGGTTGCCCAGCACCTGCTGCAGCTGCGAGGCGTCGAACACCACCGGCTGGGCCACGTCGACGGTCAGGCGGATGGCATTGGCGTTGATGTCGGCGCGGCCGGCCGGGCGCGTCTCGCCGGCGCGCGGGCGGCGCTGGCGCATTTCGGCGCGCCAGCGCTCGACGATCTCGGGCAGCGCCTGCGCCAGGTGCACGGTGCTGCGGCCGGTGCGCGGGCGGCGCGACATCTGCAGCACGTCGGACACCACCTGGTCCAGCCGGCGCACGTTGTCGTGGATGATGCGCAGCAGGCGGGCGTCGATATCGACATCGGCACCGCCCGGCTCGTGCGCTGCCGGGTCATGCCGGCCGGAATCGCCCAGCAGTTCGCTGGCCTGGCTGATCGCCGCCAGCGGGTTGCGGATTTGGTGCGCGATGCTGGCCACCAGCCGGCCCATGGCGGCCAGCTTTTCCTGCTGCACCTGTTCGGCGATGCGCTCCCAGCTTTCGATATGGACCAGCACGGTGTCGCGCATCTCGCTGCGCAGCAGCGCCTCATCCTCCTGCGACCACGCCATGGCCTCGTTCTGGGCGATGGCCAGGCGCAGGCGCGCGGCGGCCTCGGGCGACAGCTCGTTCCACGCGGCGGTGTCGAGCGCGGCCGGCACGGTGCGGCCATGCGCCATGGTCGAGCGCAGCCCGGCCAGGCCCGGCAGCACGAAGCGCAGCCGCAGCCGGGTATGCTGCATGGTGCCGTCGGCCAGCGCGGCGCCGGAGGCCATCGGCAGCAGCTGCAGGATGCGCGGCACGTCGTCCTTGCTGCGCAGCCAGTCGCGCAGCATTTCCATCAGCGGCTGCAGGCGCGGGATGCGGCGCAGGTCGAACAGCACGGTATCGCCGCCGCCCTGCCCGGCTTCGCCAGCGGGCACGCCACCCAGCTTGCGCGAATAAATGCGCTCGTGCGGCTGCACCCCCAGCAGCACCACCGCGGCGGGATTGGCGGCCACCACCGCGCCATTGGCGCGCACCAGCATCACGCCGTCCTGCATGTCGTTGACCATCAGCCGGTTGACCAGCTGCTGCAGGCGCAGCTCCTGTTCGCGCGCCAGCGCCAGGCGCTCCTGCGCAAGCTGGCGGTTGGCCAGCATGTACATCAGCAACGCGGCGATCATGAACACCAGGCCGAACAGGCCCGAGCCCAGCAGGCCGGCATCGGCCTGGCGCAGCAGGATGGTGTGCATGAAGGGCCCGCTCATCACCACCAGCGCGGAGATCGCCGCGGCAAACAGCGCGAACAGCAGGCTGGTCAGCGCGCCGGCTTCCAGCGCCGGCAGCAGGAAGATCATGGCCAGGCCCTCGGCCTGCCCGCCCCGGCCCAGCACGCTGAAGACCAGCGCCAGCAGCGCCAGGTCGGCCAGCACCTGCACCCGCACGCGCAGGTGGAAATGCCGGCGCCACAGCGTGCCCGCCAGCATCGCCAGGGCAATGCCAAGGTAAGGGACGGCGACGGCCATGGCCGCCGCATGCTCGATCCCGCCCATGGCCTCCAGGCCGAAAGGCAAGGCGGGGATGGCGGAAGTGAAGGGGGAAGCGGCCGTGCCGGCGCCCACGGCCGGCTCGCCGCGCCGCATCAGGGCGAAGCCGACCAGCAGCAGGCCCACGGCAACGCGGGTCCAGCAGAAATAGCGCAGCAGGCGCCAGTGGAAGTCAGGCGGTTCGGGCTGGCCCCACAGCTGCGCCAGGCCGCGCCAGGCGTTCAGCCGCTGCCAGGCCGACGGCGCCGGCTGGGTCATGGGCGGGGGCCGCTGCTGCCGTCGCCACCTTCGGTGCGGCTTTCATCGGGCAGGTGGCTGCGCCGGCAGTAGTGCAGGCCGCGCCAGGCAATGGCGTCGCCCTGCGGCAGGTGCACGCCGCACTGGGCGCACTGGACCATGCGCTCGGCGGCGGCATCGGGCGTGCCGGCGGCGGCGTGTTCACTGGCCTCGCGCGCCTGGCGGGCGCGATGCTCGGCCAGGCGGGCCTCCGCGCGGGCGCGCAGCCACCAGAAGACGCCCAGCACCACGGCCAGCAGGATCAGGATACGTGCCATGGCAAATCAGAACCGGTGCAGGACGACTTCAATTACGAAACGGCTGCCGACATAGGCCAGCAGCAGGATGCCGAACGAGGCGATGACCCAGCGCAGCGCCACCTTGCCGCGCCAGCCGCGGAACACGCGCCCGGCCAGGATGCCGCCGAACATGGCCCACGAGATCAGCGCGAACACCGTCTTGTGGTCCAGCCGGAAGGCGCGCCCGAACAGCTCTTCGGAAAACAGCAGGCCCGAGCCGATGGTCAGCGTCAGCAGCACGAAGCCGGCGCCGATCAGCCGGAACAGCAGCTTCTCCAGCGTCAGCAGCGGCGGCAGCAGGTCCAGCCAGCGCCCCAGCCACTGGCCGGGCTGTGGCGCCGACGGCCGCGCCGGCGCGTGGCGGAAGCCGTGCAGGCGCCGCTCGGCCAGCAGCATCAAAAAGGCGTGGAAGGCGGCCAGCGTGAACAGCCCGTAGGCCACGTTGGCGATGATGAAATGCAGCTTGAACAGCGGCCGCGCGGCGTAGCCCAGGATCTGCGAGCCGGGAAAGGCCAGCGGCATCAGGCTGGCGAGCAGCGCCACCGGGATCACGATCAGCCCCAGACCCGCCAGCGAGAAGAAGAAGCTTTCGATCCAGTAGATGCCCACGCCCAGCCACAGCATGGCCGACAGCGCAAAGGCAAAGCCGAACATCATGCGCTCGGCCGGAAAGATGGTTTCATGCAGCAGCATGCCGTGGCTGGCCAGCGCGGCCAGCATCAGCACGTGCCACCACGCCGGGCGCCCTTCGCCGTGGGCGCCGCCCGCCGGAGGGATGCCACCGCCCGCCACCAGCACCGCCGTGGCCGAACCACCGGTCGGGCCGGCCGAAGCAGCCACGCGCGGATGGCGCGTGGCCCAGCCGTGCCAGGCCAGGCCGCAATAGAGAAGTGCCGTCAGGGCATACAGTACAATGACCATTTACGCAGTTTACCTTAGTGCCCACGGACGGTGGCGGCCCGCTTGAACCGGTGTAGCCGGTGTTCCCGGCCCACCCGTGTGCCGGACTGCCTCCCGATTTCAGCCCCGAGCCCTGCTCCGACTTTTCCCCCGATTCCTGCCATGCTGGACAATCTCACTCAACGCCTGGCGCGTGTGGTCAAGACCATGCGCGGCGAGGCGCGCCTGACCGAGGCCAACACCGCCGAGATGCTGCGCGAAGTGCGCCTTGCCATGCTCGAAGCCGACGTGGCGCTGCCGGTCGTGCGCGAATTCGTCGCCCGCGTGAAGGAAAAGGCCATGGGCGAAGAGGTGGTCAGCAGCCTCACCCCCGGGCAGGCCCTGGTCGGCGTGGTCCAGCGCGAGCTGACCGCGGTGATCGGCGGCGCCGAGGCCGCCGGCGGCAACAACAAGGAAGCCGAGCTGAACCTGGCGGTGCAGCCGCCCGCCATCATCCTGATGGCCGGCCTGCAGGGCGCCGGCAAGACCACAACCGTGGGCAAGCTGGCCAAGTGGCTCAAGGAAAACAAAAAGAAGAAGGTGCTGACGGTCTCGTGCGACGTCTACCGCCCCGCCGCCATCGCCCAGCTCAAGACCGTGTCCGAGCAGGTCGGCGCCGAGTTCTTCCCGTCGCAGCCAGACCAGAAGCCGGTGGACATCGCCCGCGCGGCAGTGGACTGGGCGCGCAAGCATTACCACGACGTGCTGATCGTCGATACCGCCGGCCGGCTGGGTATCGACGAGGCGATGATGCAGGAAATCGCCGCGCTGCACGCCGAACTGAAGCCGGCTGAAACCCTGTTCGTGGTCGACGCCATGCTGGGCCAGGACGCGGTCAACACCGCCAAGGCCTTCAACGACACCCTGCCGCTGACCGGCGTGGTGCTGACCAAGCTGGACGGCGATGCGCGCGGTGGCGCGGCGCTGTCGGTGCGCCATATCACCGGCCGCCCGATCAAGTTCGTCGGCGTCGGCGAAAAGCTCGATGGCCTGGAGCCGTTCTACCCGGACCGCATGGCCCAGCGCATCCTGGGCATGGGCGACATCCTGGCGCTGGTCGAGGAAGCCCAGCGCGGCGTCGACATGGAAGCGGCCGAGAAGCTGGCCAAGAAGATCAAGAAGACCGGCGACTTCGACCTGGAAGACTTCAAGGCCCAGATCGGCCAGATGAAGAAGATGGGCGGCCTGGGCAGCCTGGTCGACAAGCTGCCGGCGCAGTTTGCGCAGCAGGCGCAGGGCGCCAACATGGACCAGGCCGAGAAGCAGGTGGCGCGCATGGAAGGCATCATCAACAGCATGACGCCGGCCGAGCGCGCCAAGCCGGACCTGATCAAGGCCAGCCGCAAGCGCCGCATCGCCGCGGGCGCCGGCGTGCCGGTGCAGGAGGTCAACCGCCTGCTCAACCAGTTCGACCAGATGCAGTCCATGATGAAGAAGCTCAAGGGCGGCGGCATGATGAAGATGATGCGCCAGATGGGCGCGATGAAGGGCGGCATGAAGGGCCTCTTCAACCGCTGAAGCCCGCCGCGCAAGCCGAACTGCCTCCCCGCAAAAGAACAGGAAAGACATCATGATGAGCGCCGAACAGGCCCGCGAGCTGTGGGCCAATTCCGAAGAAATCGTCTCCGCCGAAGAAGTCCAGGCTTCGCTGGACCGCATGGCCGCCGACATCACCGCCAGGATGGGCAATGACTTCCCGCTAGTGCTGTCGGTGATGGGCGGCGCGGTGGTCTTCACCGGCATGCTGCTGCCCAAGCTGGCGTTCCCGCTGGAGTTCGACTACATCCACCTCTCGCGCTACAACAACAAGACCGTCGGCGGCGAGATGCAATGGCGCGTGGCGCCGCGCGAATCGGTTAAGGACCGCGTGGTGCTGGTGCTGGACGACATCCTCGATGAAGGCGAGACCATGGCCGCGATCCGCCAGCGCATCATGGACATGGGCGCCCGGGAATTCCACGCCGCGGTGCTGTGCGAGAAGACGCTGACCAAGGCCAAACCCATGCATCCGGATTTCTGCGGCTTTGCGGTGCCGGACCGCTATGTGTTCGGCTGCGGGATGGACGCGAAGGGGTATTGGCGTAACCTCGATTCGATCCGGGCGCTGGTTTGAATCAGACGGCGCCGCGAGCGCTGGTGGTGGTCTGCCCTCTCCCGCGAGCGGGAGAGGAAGCATCATCCCGGTAGGGGTTGATGGTCCGCCAGTGTTTGCTTGAAGCCCTCAGGCCCCCAAAATCGGCCACAGCGACGCCAGCAGCAGCACCGCCATCCCGATATTGAACGCCCGCAGCACCTTCGGCCGCGCCAGCCAGCGCCGCAGCGCCGAGCCGCACAGTGCCCACATCGCCACGCTGGGCAGGTTCACCACCCCGAAGATCCCAGACAGCAGCAGCACGTTCAGCCACAGGTTGCCGTGCAGCACATAGGTGCTGCATGCGCCCACCGCCATCACCCACGCCTTGGGATTGACCCACTGGAACGCCGCGGCGGCCCAGAAACCCATCGGCCGCGCCACCTGCTGGTCCTGCACGCCGCCGGCCGTGGCCAGCTTCCACGCCAGCCAGACCAGGTAGACCGTCGCCACCACGCGCAGCACTTGCCAGGTCCACGGGAACGCGTGGAACAGCGAGCCCAGCCCCAGCCCGACCAGCGCCACCATCAGCGCGAAACCGATGCTGACGCCCAGCAGATGCGGCACGGTGCGCAGGAAACCGAAGTTCACGCCGGAGGCG
Source organism: Cupriavidus neocaledonicus (assembly GCF_000372525.1). Lineage (GTDB taxonomy): Bacteria > Pseudomonadota > Gammaproteobacteria > Burkholderiales > Burkholderiaceae > Cupriavidus > Cupriavidus neocaledonicus. Next base: position 58,438 of record NZ_AQUR01000096.1, on the reverse strand, counting down.
AGCAGCATCGTGTTGTTCGGACCGGGGGTGATCGACGACACCAGGGCAAAGCCGGCAAAGGCGGCAAAGACACCGGTGCCGGCGGCGAGTTGGGACACTTCCATGACTGACTCCAGGGGGCATTCATCTGCTTTCGGGAAATCAGTCTACGGTCACTTAACGGTACAGTACCGGTACACTTTGAGGGAAATACGCCAATACAGGGCCGCCCCACCTGCCCCGCTTCGCAGGCAGCCTGCTCACCGCAGCGCGTGCCAGGCGACCCCCAGCGCCAGCAGCCACAGCACGGCTCCGGTGGCGCGCTCGACCCACCGCACCGAACGCCCGAAGCGCGCGGCGATCGCCGGATGCCCGATGCCGTAGGCCACCAGCAGGTCCCAGCCGAACACGACCGCGAACATCCAGACCCCATAAGCCAACTGCACCCCCTGCGGCGTGCGGCTGGCGGCCAGCACCGAAAACAGGCTGGCGTAGAACAGGCCATTCTTCGGGTTCAGCACGGCGGACAGGAAGCCGCCGGCAAGCTGGGCCAGCCAGGGCGCGGGCCTCGCGGCAGCATCCGCCGCCGGGATCGACAGTTCGCCGGAGGCGTTCAGCAGGCGCCAGCCCAGCCACGCCAGGTAGGCACAGCCGGCCCACTGCAACGCCGCGAACAGTTGCGGCGAGTCCCGCATCGCGGCGACGCCGGCCAGCGCCAGGCCGATAAAGACGCCATTGCCCAGCGCAATGCCCAGGCACACGGCGCCGGCGCGCCGCGGCCCGTGCAGCAGCGCGCTGCGCACCACCAGGAAAAAATCCGGCCCCGGGCTGAGCAGCGCCAGCGCATGCGCGCCCGCCACTATGGCGAATTGCTGCCACGGCAATGCCCCCGGGGCGAGATCGAAAACCATGTCCATGCCGACCCTCCGTGAAGAGTCCGCAGTGTGGTGCGCACGGCGGTGGCCGGTCTTGAAGAAAGTTGCGGTGTGGCGCCGGGCCGGCGCCTCAGGCGGCGCGCTGGTACGCGCGCGGTGTCATGGCCACGCGCTGCTTGAAGGCGCGCTGGAAATGGCTCTGGTCGGCAAACCCCAGCGCCAGGGCGACCTCGGCCAGCGCCGCGCCCTGCCGCAGCAGGCGGCGCCCGTGCTGGATGCGCAGGTCGAGCTGGTAGGCGTGCGGCGTCATGCCGGTTTCGGCGCGGAAGGCGCGCACCAGGTGGTAGCGGCTCAGGCCGCAGGCGCGCGCCAGTTCGGCCAGCGGCAGCCGCTCGGCATGGCGCTCGCGCAGCAGCTCGCACAATTGCGCCACGCGGGCGGAGACGGCGGCCGGTACGGGCAGTGTCCGGGTGGTTGCGCCGGTGTCGATGGCGGCATGCAGATCGCCGATGAAGGCCACCAGCGCGGCTTCTTTCTCGACGCTGTCGGCAGCCGAGAACAGCGTGCGGTTCAACCCGCAGACCAGCCCGTAGACCGCCGGCGACGTCATCACGCGAGCCGGCAGCCAGGCCCGCGCCGCGCTGTCCTCGTGCAGCACGGCCGCCACCCACGCCGGGTCGAAATGCAGCATCTGGTAGCTCCAGCGCCCGTCCGGCACCGGATTGCAGGCATGGACCTGGTGCGCCGGGATCACCACCACCGCGCCCGGCGCGAGCTCGGCGCTGTCATCGCCGCAGGCAAAGCGGCTGGTGCCGCCGTCGACGGCGCCGACCGACAGGGTGGGATGGCTATGCGCCAGGTAGCTGGCGCTGCTGTGGCTGGCGCGCCGGCTTTCGGCAAACGGCAGCGCGGGATCGGCCCACCAGCGGCTGGCGGGCTGGGCAGCCGGTGCTGCTGGTGCTGCCGTGGGGCGGCTCACGCCGCGCTGCGGTACGGCCGTTCGCGCAGCCACTTGGTGGCGATCCACTTTTCGCCGGCGGCCACCGGCAGGCCAGCGTGCAGGGTGCGGTCGTCGAGCGTGCCGTCTGGCAGCAGGTAGCTGAAGTAGACCGCGTTGCCCTTGACCGGCGCCACCTCCAGGCCCACGCGCGGAAACGCGGTGGCGCCGCCCGCCTCGGGCGTGTTCAGGTAGATCACCAGGGTGGCGATGCGCTGGCCGCCGACGGACAGCTGCCGCGCTTCGCCGGGACGCTGCGGATTGAAGTAGTCGAAGTGCGGCTGGTACTCGCCGCCCGGCTTGTAGTTGAGGATCTGCAGCCCTTCGCCGTGCTCGGCCGGCACCCCGGTGACGGCGGCGATGCGGGCCTCGATGCGCGCGATCAGGGCGTGCTCGGCGACCTGGAACATCGCTCCCATGCTGGTGCGGGCATCGATCAGGTTCTCGTCGCCGGTGTCGGGATTGACCACCGGCGAACGCGCCAGCCGGCCGCGCGACAGCGCCACCAGGGCATCGCACTCGTCGTCGCTCAGCAGCTGCTGGAACAGCTGCACCTGCGGCGACGCCAGCCGGAATAGCACCGGCACCTGGCGGTCGCCGCCGTCGGCCGCGTATACCGCGGGCGTGCCGGCGGCCGCCGCTTCAGCTTGCGCCACCCGAGCCGGCGCCGCGGCGACGGTGTCCTGCGCAAACGCCGCGGCCACGGCACGGCGCGCGAAGGCGTCGTCGTAGCCCGAGCGCAGCATCGACAGCACCAGCGCATCGGCGGCAAAGCCCTGGGCGATATGCCGGGCCAGCCATTGTTCGAGTTCGGGCGAGGATTCGGTGTAGCCGGCCTTGCCGCCGGCAACGGATGCTTCGCGGATCATGACGGATTGGCTGCGACGCGCTGCGACGAGAACGGGTTGCGTGCCGGCGGCTCCGCCACCGGCGCGCGCGGGCGCGACGGCGCGATCTCGGCATCGCCGGCCACGGTGACGGTGGCTTCGGAATACTGCCAGCGCTTCCACGCCGCCAGCACCGCGTTGGGATATTCCGGGCGGCCGCGGCTGCCGTTGTAGCGGCCCAGCGCCAGGTACAGGTCGCCCTGCTCGCGGTCCAGGTAATAGCGCAGGATGGTGCAGCCGTAGCGCAGGTTGCTTTGCAGGTGGAACAGCTTGCGCGCGTCGCTGTCGCCGATGGTGCGCACCCAGAACGGCATCACCTGCATCAGCCCGCGCGCGCCGGCCGAACTGATCGCGTACTTGCGGAAGTTGCTTTCGACCTGGATCAGGCCCAGCACCAGCGCCGGCTCCAGGCCGGCGCGCTTGGCCTCGTAGTAGGCCACCTCAATCAGCTCGACCCGCACCTGCGGCTCGGGGATGCGCGCGGCCAGCCGCGCCGACATCTCGCCCAGCCACTTCAGGTAGGCCAGGCGCTCGCCGCCGGACGCGAACACCGGCCGCAACGGCCGGTCATCGGCAATCGCAGCGGCCAGCGCGCCGCGCACGGAATCGGCCAGGTCTTCTTCCTTCTGCGCGCCGGCGTGCGCCGCCGTGGCCGCCAGGGCCAGCAGCGCTACCAGCAGCGCGCCCGCCAGGCGGCGGGCGGCGGCAGCTGCGGCGTTCATGCCGCGGACGGCGCGCATGGGCCTCAGTTCGCCAGCAGGTTGCGTACGTGGCCGACCACTTCGGCCACGCCGACGGCGGTGGCCTGCGCGTCGCGCCGGCCCTGGTACTCGACCTTGCCTTCCTTCAGGCCGCGGTCGCCCACCACCACGCGGTGCGGCACGCCGATCAGCTCCCAGTCGGCGAACATCACGCCCGGGCGCTCGCCGCGGTCGTCGAGGATCACGTCCACGCCGGCGGCGAGCAGCTCGGCATGGATGCGGTCGGCCTCGGCCTTGACGGCTTCGGAGCGGTCGTAGCCCACCGGGCAGATCACCACCGCGAACGGCGCGATCGCGGCCGGCCAGATGATGCCGCGCTCATCGAAGTTCTGCTCGATCGCCGCGCCCAGGATGCGGGTGATGCCGATGCCGTAGCAGCCCATCTGCATCGGCTGGGTCTTGCCGTTCTCGTCGAGGAAGGTGGCGTTCATCGATTCCGAGTAGCGCGTGCCGAGCATGAACACGTGGCCCACCTCGATGCCGCGGCAGATCTCCAGCGTGCCCTGGCCGTCCGGCGAGGCGTCGCCCGCCACCACGTTGCGCAGGTCGGCCACGATCGGCTCGGGCAGGTCGCGGCCCCAGTTGACGCCGGTGTAGTGGTAGTCGCGGTAGTTGGCGCCGCAGACGAAGTCGCTCATGTTGGCGACGGTGCGGTCGGCCACCACCTTGACCGGCTTCTTCATGTCGATCGGGCCCAGGTAGCCCGGCGGCGAGCCGAAGGCCTCGACGATCTCGTTCTCGGTGGCGAAGCGGAACTCGGCCAGCCCCGGCACCTTCGAGGCCTTGATTTCGTTCAGCTCGTGGTCGGCGCGGATCAGCAGCAGCCAGATCTGGACACCGGCCTCGCCCTCGGTGGCCAACACGATCGACTTGACGTTGGTCTCGAGCGGAATGTTCAGGAATTCGGCCACCTGCTCGCACTTGACCTTCTCCGGGGTGAAGGTCTTGACCAGGTCCTGCGTGGGCGCGGCGCGCTCGGCCAGCAGCGGCAGCGCCTCGGCGGCCTCCATGTTGGCGGCGTAGGCCGAGGTCGGGCAGTAGACGATGGCGTCCTCGCCGGTTTCGGCGATCACGTGGAACTCATGCGAGCCCGAACCGCCGATGGCGCCGTTGTCGGCGGCCACGGCGCGGAATTCCAGCCCGAAGCGGCGGAAGATGCGCACGTAGGCGTCGTACATGTTCTCGTACGACTTGCGCAGGCCATCGGTGTCGCGGTCGAAGGAATAGGCGTCCTTCATGGTGAACTCGCGCCCGCGCATGATGCCGAAGCGCGGCCGGCGCTCGTCGCGGAACTTGGTCTGGATCTGGTAGAAATTGACCGGCAGTTGCTTGTAGCTGCGGATTTCCGAGCGGGCGATATCGGTCACTACCTCTTCGGAGGTGGGCTGCACGGCGAAGTCGCGCTCATGGCGGTCCTTCAGGCGCAGCAGCTCGGGGCCCATCTTGTCCCAGCGGCCGGTTTCCTGCCACAGCTCGGCCGGCTGGATCACCGGCATCGACAGTTCCACCGCGCCGGCCCGGTTCATTTCCTCGCGCACGATGTTTTCCACCTTGCGGATCACGCGCAGCCCGATCGGCATGTAGTTGTAGATGCCGGCACCCAGCTTCTTGATCATGCCGGCGCGCATCATCAGCTTGTGCGAAACGATTTCCGCGTCGGCGGGCGCTTCCTTGAGGGTGGAAATGAAGAATTGCGAGGCTTTCATCCGTAATTTCTCTCTGGGCCGCCGCGGTCGGAAAAATCCGTCCCGGCACAATCCGGCGGGCCGGCGGCGCTGAATTATGCGCACGCGCCTGAAACTGCCCTTCCGCTCGGGGAAAACCACCATCCCCCGGTCCGGGCCCGGCTGCGCGCTTCCTTTATAATCAGCGTAATTCTAAAGGATTCGAGGTGCAGTCATGCTCGATCGTGAAGGCTTTCGCCCGAACGTCGGCATCATCCTCCTCAACGCAAGAAACGAGGTTTTCTGGGGCAAGCGAATCGGCGAACACTCCTGGCAGTTCCCGCAGGGCGGCATCAAGTACGGCGAAACGCCGGAACAGGCCATGTACCGCGAACTGCATGAGGAAATCGGCCTGCTTCCGGAGCACGTCAGGATCGTCGGTCGCACGCGCGACTGGCTGCGTTACGAGGTGCCGGACAAGTTCATCCGCCGCGAGATCCGCGGCCACTACAAGGGCCAGAAACAAATCTGGTTCCTGCTGCGCATGGCCGGCAGGGACTGCGACATCCACCTGCGCGCCACCGAGCACCCCGAGTTCGATGCCTGGCGCTGGAGCCATTACTGGGTGCCGCTCGAGGCCGTGATCGAGTTCAAGCGCGATGTCTACCAGATGGCGCTGACGGAATTGTCACGCTTCCTGAACCGGCACCCGCGCGTGCCGCTCAGCCCGTATGGGACGCACGGCAACCATGGTGGCCACGGCGTGCACGGGCGCCACGGCGGGCCGCGCGGCCAGGCGCTGAGCCGCGCCCAGGCCGCGCAGCAGGCCGACGCCGACGGCAATGCCGAAGCCCCGGCCACGGCCGACTTCGATTCGCCGGCGACGCCGGTATCCACTTCACGGAGCACTGATGACTAGTTTGACCGGCGTGGGCCGCCGCGGCGGCCTGAGCGGTGCCGCATTGCTGCTTGCCGCGGCCAGCCTGGCGCTGGCCGGCTGCAAGACCACCGGCAAGGAAATGGCCGAGGAAGAAAGCACCTGGAACAACCCGTTCGCGCCCAAGACCTTCGAGGAAGCTAAGGCCATGCTGCCGGCCTTGCCGCAGGAGGCCAACCTGATCCCGTTCTCGGTGGCGGGCACCGGCACGCTGTCGTTCGCGGTGGACAGCAAGTCGATCTCGGTGGGCAAGGACAACGTGGTGCGCTACACCGTGGTCACCACCAGCCAGAGCGGCGCGCGCAACGTGACCTTCGAAGGCATGCGCTGCGACGCGTTCGAGCGCAAGCTGTACGCCACCCTGCCCCCGGGCGCCACCGAATGGGTGCCCAACAGCAGCGACTACGGCGAGACCTGGCACCGCATGCAGGCCGGGGTGCGCAACGCCTACGCCGCCACGCTGGCGACCGATTTCTTCTGCGAGGGCCGCACCGTGGCCGGCAAGCCCGCCGACATGGTGCTCGAGCTGCAATCGCGCGCGCCGCACAAGCGCTGACGCACCCGCTGACGCAACCGGTGCAGGCATGAAAAAACGGCGGGACTGCCAGGCAGTCCCGCCGTTTTTTTTGCTTGCCCCGCTCAGACCAGCACCAGGTTGTCGCGATGGATCAGCTCGGGCTCGTTCAGGTGGCCGAGCACGGATTCGATCTCGGACGATGGCTTGCGCGCGATCAGCCGCGACTCCGCGCTGGAATAGTTGGTGATGCCGCGCGCCACCTCCCTGCCTTGCGCATCGACACAGGCTATCACCTCGCCTCGGGCGAATTCGCCCTGCACCTCGACCACGCCGATCGGCAACAGCGACTTGCCGCCGCTGGTCAGCTTCTCGACCGCGCCGTTGTCGATCACCACTCGCCCGCGCAGCTGCAGGTGGTCGGCCATCCATTGCTTGCGTGCCGTCAGCCGGCCGGTCGGCGCCAGCAGCTGCGTGCCGATGGCCTCGCCGGCGGCCAGCCGCTCCAGCACGTTGGCCTCGCGGCCCGAGGCGATGGTGGTGTGGGCGCCCGACTTGGCCGCGCGCTTGGCCGCCAGGATCTTGGTCAGCATGCCGCCGCGCCCGATCGAGGTGCCGGCGCCGCCGGCCATGGCTTCCAGCTCGGGCGTGCCGGCCAGGGCCTCGTCGACGAACTGCGCTGCCGGGTCCTTGCGCGGATCGGCGGTGTACAGGCCGCGCTGGTCGGTCAGGATCACCAGCGCGTCGCCTTCGATCAGGTTGGTGACCAGCGCGCCGAGCGTGTCGTTGTCGCCGAACTTGATTTCGTCGGTGACCACGGTGTCGTTCTCGTTGATGATCGGTACCACGCCCAGCGACAGCAGCGTCAGCAAGGTCGAGCGGGCGTTCAGGTAGCGCTCGCGGTCGGCCAGGTCGGCGTGGGTCAGCAGCACCTGCGCGGTGCGGATGCCATAGCGGCCGAACTGGCTCTCGTAGACCTGCGCCAGCCCCATCTGGCCGACCGCGGCCGCGGCCTGCAGCTCATGGATTTCCTTCGGGCGGCGCGCCCAGCCGAGCCGCTGCATGCCTTCGGCAATGGCGCCGGAACTGACCAGCACCACTTCCTTGCCGGCCACGCGCAGCTTGGCGATCTGGGCCGCCCAGCGGGCGATGGCGTCGTGGTCCAGCCCCTTGCCGTCGTTGGTGACCAGGCTGGAGCCCACTTTGACGACGATGCGCTTTGCCTGCGCGATGACCGATTGCATGACGGGAATCCTGTCTCTAGGAACGCGTTTTACACGGGGGCCTGCGCCGCCCCATTGTGTTCCCCTCTCCCTTCATGGGGAGAGGGCAGGGTGAGGGGTGGTTTGACAAGGCGCCACGCCTGATCGGGCCCCCGCCCTCACCCCCGCCCCTCTCCCGCAAGCGGGAGAGGGGAGCAAACCGTTGGCCCTGCTTATGCCTCGCGCTGGTCCTGGTCGACGTTATGCAGGCGGTCGTCCAGGCGGATGTCCGGCTCTGCCAGCGCCGCGGCCTCTTCGGCCTTGATCGCCTGCAGGTGGTCCTTGATCGCGTAGATCAGCTCGCGGCAGCCTTCGCCGGTGAGCGCCGAGATCTGGAACACCGGACCCTTCCACTTGTAGCGCTTGAGGAAGTCCTTCACCTTCGCCGCGCGTTCGTCCTCGGGCACCATGTCGAGCTTGTTCAGCACCAGCCAGCGCGGCTTTTCATACAGCGTTTCGTCGTACTTCTTCAGCTCGTTGACGATGGCCCTGGCCTCGGCGACCGGATCGACTGCCTCGTCGAACGGCGCCAGGTCGACGATATGCAGCAACAGCCCGGTGCGCTGCAGGTGGCGCAGGAACTGGTGTCCCAGGCCCGCGCCCTCGGCCGCGCCCTCGATCAGGCCGGGGATGTCGGCGACCACGAACGATTGCTCATGGTCCACGCGCACCACGCCCAGGTTGGGATGCAGCGTGGTGAACGGATAGTCCGCCACCTTGGGGCGCGCGTTGGAGATATGCGAGATAAAGGTCGACTTGCCGGCGTTGGGCATGCCCAGCAGGCCGACGTCGGCCAGCACCTTCAGTTCGAGCTTGAGCATGCGGCGCTCGCCCGGCTTGCCGTCGACCTGCTGGCGCGGCGCGCGGTTGGTACTGGACTTGAAGTGCAGGTTGCCCCAGCCGCCCATGCCGCCTTCGGCCAGGCACACGCGCTGGCCGTGCTCGGTCAGGTCGGCGATGACCTCGCCGGTGTCCATGTCGGTGATCAGCGTGCCCACCGGCATGCGCAGCGTGATGTCTTCGCCGGCCGCGCCGTAGCAATCGGAGCCGCGGCCGTTCTCGCCGTTCTTCGCCACGTGCTTCTTGGCGTAGCGGAAGTCGATCAGCGTATTGATATTGCGGTCCGCCACGGCGAACACGCTGCCGCCGCGGCCGCCGTCGCCACCATCCGGGCCGCCGAAGGGCACAAACTTTTCGCGCCGGAACGAGGCGCTGCCATTGCCGCCGTTGCCGGCGATGGCTTCGATTCGGGCTTCGTCGATGAACTTCATGATGGGTTTTCCGTGATGGATCGGCAGGGATCGGCAGATCGGGCGCCGGCGTAGTTTACTTCGCCAGAAAAGAAAAAGCCCCGCAAGCGTTGCGGGGCCTTTCGTGCTGCAAAGGCTGTTATCAGGCCGCCGGAACGACGCTGACTTGCTGCTTCTTGGCAGGGCCCTTGACGGCGAACTGCACGTGGCCGTCGACCAGGGCGAACAGCGTGTGGTCCTTGCCCACGCCGACGTTGTCGCCGGGATGCACGCGGGTACCGCGCTGGCGCACGATGATGCCGCCGGCGTTGATGGCCTGGCCACCAAACACCTTCACGCCCAGACGCTTCGATTCGGAATCACGGCCGTTCCGCGTGGAACCGCCGCCTTTTTTCTGTGCCATGTCTTACTCCTGTCGCTTTACCGGATTACGCTCGATCGATCAGGCAACGATCGCTTCGATGCGCAGTTCGGTGTAATTCTGACGATGGCCCTGACGCTTCTGGTAGTGCTTGCGACGGCGCATCTTGAAGATCTTCACCTTGTCGTGACGACCCTGGGAGATAACGGTAGCCTTGACGGAAGCCCCGCTCACCAGCGGCGTACCAAACTTGATTTGGTCGCCGGCGCCCACTGCGAGCACCTGGTCGAGCGTGATTTCTGCGCCAATGTCTGCCGGTATCTGTTCTACTTTCAGTTTTTCGCCAGCAGCAACCTTGTATTGCTTGCCGCCGGTTTTTACGACCGCGTACATTGTCGAACCTCTCGGATGTGAATAAAACGCCGAAACCGCGCGCTGCGGTCCGGTTATCTCCCGCCGGCAAGGACCCGCAAGGCGAGCGACTACCGGAGGAAACCGGGAATTGTAAACGAGATTGGGGAAAACCGCAAAGAAAACAGGCACATAGCCTGTGAGCGGCGCGCCCGGCACAATCGGCGGCGGCTACGCTCAGGTCAGATCGGCGAGAAGGAACCCCGCCAGTGCGGCAAACGCCACCCACCAGGCGGTGCGGCGCAGTTGGCGGCGAGGTATGGGCTTGTCCATGGCTGCAATTATAGTGGCGCCCATGATCGGCGCCGCTGCGCGCATACCCTGAGCCCATTGCCCGGCGGACAGCCCGGCAAACTATGCGGGGCATGCGTAGAACGCCCCCTGCATCGCATATAATCGTCCGGTTTTGCGTAACGGTGATCATCTTGTCCCAGCCTTCCGCCACTGCCTTGCTTGCCCCGGTCGCTGCAGACATGCGCGCGGTCGATGCTGTTATCCGCCAGCGGCTGTCCTCTGAAGTCCCGCTGATCGAGCAGATCGGCGAATACATTATCGGTGCCGGCGGCAAGCGCCTGCGCCCGGTGATCCTGCTGCTGACGGCGCGCGCGCTGGGCTACGACGGCAACCGCCACCACGAGCTGGCCGCCGTCGTCGAGTTCATCCACACCGCCACGCTGCTGCACGACGATGTGGTCGACGAGTCCGAGCTGCGGCGCGGGCGTGATACCGCCAACGCGGTGTTCGGCAACGCGGCCAGCGTGCTGGTGGGCGACTTCCTCTATTCGCGCGCGTTCCAGATGATGGTCGATGCCGGCAGCATGCGCATCATGGAAATCCTCTCCAACGCGACCAACGTGATCGCCGAGGGCGAGGTGCTGCAGCTGCTGAACATGCACGACCCCGACGTCACCATCGAGCGCTACCTGCAGGTGATCCGCTACAAGACCGCCAAGCTGTTCGAGGCCGCCGCGCAACTGGGCGCGGTGCTGTCCGGCGCCGACGCGCAGATGGAAGAAGCCGCCGCCGAATATGGCCGCCGCATCGGCACCGCGTTCCAGCTGATCGACGACATGCTGGACTACACCGCCAGCGCCGAGCAGATGGGCAAGAACGCCGGCGACGACCTGCGCGAAGGCAAACCCACCCTGCCGCTGCTGCACCTGCTGGAGCACGGTACCGCCGAGCAGCGCCAGCTGGCCCGCGACGCGATCGTGCAGGGCGGCACCGAGCATTTCGACGCGGTCTTCGCCGCGATCCACGCCAGCGGCGCGCTCGAGGTCACCTTCGAGGCGGCGCGGCGCGAAGCCGAAGCCGCCGAGCAGGCAGCCCGGCAGTTCCCGCCGTCCGAGCTGAAGGAAACGCTGATCCAGCTCTGCGCATTCTCGCTGCAGCGGCAGTCCTGAGGTTTGCAACACCTCTTCCATTTCAGGAAAAACGCTGTTATAGTTACCTTCTTTGCTGCTGACGCACGGCGACGGCAAGCAAAACCAAATCGGGGTGTAGCTTAGCCTGGTAGAGCGCTACGTTCGGGACGTAGAGGCCGGAGGTTCGAATCCTCTCACCCCGACCAGATTTAGAAAGGCCGAACTCACGTCAGTGGTTCGGCCTTTTGCCATTCTGGCTTCGCACAATGTCTCCGACCTTGGGGATGCTCCAAAGCCCCTAAGCTGTCCTTCATCGGCGCCATTTCTCCCCGCGCAAGTAGGGTTGCGCCCGTGTCGCGCAAACGCCAATACCGGGCCGTCCTCGCCTTTACAAAAAGTGACCCCAGCGTCAAACTGCCCCGAGCCGGGGACGTGGGTTCGTCCGCCCTTGCCTGCATGCCTTACCGCCTAACCGCACTGCGCACCTGCCATGACACTCGGACTTGCCCTGGCCCAGAGCCGGCGTATCGCGCCCGCCCTGCTTGCTCAGCTGGAGCAGGCCGCGCGTGAAAAGCAATCGCAGCTGATCGACGAGATCGTCGGCAGCGGCACCATGAGCGCGCACGACCTGGCGCTGTTCGCCGCCGACAAGTACCAGCTGCCGCTGCTGGACCTGGCCCAGTACAACCTCGCCAAGGTGCCGCCGGCGCTGGCCGGCAACCGTGAATTCCATGCCCACCGGCTGCTGCCGCTGGGCCGGCGCGAGAACCGCCTGGTGCTGGCGCTGTCCGATCCGTCCAACCAGGCCGGCCTGGACGCCATCCGCGACAAGTACAAGCTGCCGGTCGAAGCGGTGGTGGTCGAGCACGACAAGCTGATGAAGCATGTGCGCGCCGCCGGCGAGGCGCTGGGCACGCTGAAGAACATCTCGCCGGTGCAGGCCGAGCGCAAGATGATCGAATACGATCCGGTCGCCGCCGCCGCCAACCCGCGCAACCGCACCACGGCCGACAACATCGACGACGCCCCGGTGGTGCGCTTCCTGCAGAAGCTGCTGACCGAGGCCTTCCACCGCGGCGCCTCGGACCTGCACTTCGAACCGTTCGAAACCTTCTACCGCATCCGCTTCCGTGTCGATGGCGTGCTGCAGGAGGTCGCGCGCCCGCCGCTGGATATCCGCGACAAGATCGCGACCCGCATCAAGGTGCTGTCGCGGCTGGATATTTCTGAAAAGCGCGTGCCGCAGGACGGCCGCATGAAGCTGCTGATCGCGCTGCCCAAGGACAAGGATGCCAAGGAAACCGTCGAGAAGGCGGTGGACTTCCGCGTGTCGACGCTGCCGACGCTGTTCGGCGAGAAGATCGTGATGCGGATCCTGGAATCGTCGTCCGACAAGCTCGACATCGACCAGCTCGGCTATGAGCCGGAGCAGAAGGCGCTGCTGCTGGACGTGATCAAGCGCCCCTACGGCATGGTGCTGGTGACCGGCCCGACCGGCAGCGGCAAGACCGTGTCGCTGTACACCTTCCTGAACCTGCTGAACCAGGGCGACATCAATATCTCGACGGCCGAGGATCCGGCCGAAATCCAGCTGCCGGGCATCAACCAGGTCAACGTCAACGACAAGGCCGGGCTGACCTTCGCCACCGCGCTGCGCTCGTTCCTGCGCCAGGATCCGGACATCATCATGGTCGGCGAAATCCGCGACCTGGAAACCGCCGACATCTCCATCAAGGCCGCGCAGACCGGCCACCTGGTGTTGTCGACGCTGCACACCAACGACGCGCCGACCACGCTGACGCGCCTGATGAACATGGGCGTGGCCGCCTTCAATATCGCGTCGAGCGTGCTGATGATCACCGCGCAGCGGCTGGCGCGGCGACTGTGCACCTGCAAGCGCGAAGGCGAGATCCCGCGCGAGGCCCTGCTGGAAGCGGGCTTCCGCGAGCAGGACCTGGACGGCAGCTGGCAGCCCTACCATCCGGTCGGCTGCGAGCGCTGCAACGGCAGCGGCTACAAGGGCCGCTGCGGCATCTACCAGGTGATGCCGATCACCGAGGCGATGCAGGAGATCATCCTGGCGCACGGCACGGCGCTGCAGATTGCCGAGCAGGCGCGCAAGGACGGCGTGCTATCGTTGCGCGAAGCGGGGCTGCTGAAGGTCAGGCAGGGCGTCACGTCACTCGAAGAAGTGCTGGCGACCACGAACACGTAGGCAAGCGGGACACAACGTAAAGACAAGACGCACAACAAGCGTCATTTACATCGGGGGTCAATACCATGGCGACGCGCGCACCAGCAGCGGCCGCCCGGACGGGGGCACCGTCACGGGCCAAATCAGGGAAGGGACGCAAGGCCCCCACCCAGTACATCTTCGAGTGGGAAGGCAAGGACCGCAAGGGCAAGACCTTCACCGGCGAACTGCGCGCCGAAAACCAGGCCGAGGTCACCGCCACGCTGCGCAAGCAGGGCCTGACCATCGTCAGGCTGAAGAAGCGCAAGGCCGCGCGCGGGCGCAAGATCACCGAGAAGGACATCGCCTACTTCACCCGCCAGCTGTCGACCATGCTCAAGGCCGGCATCCCGCTGCTGCAGTCGATCGACATCATTGCGCGCGGGCACGTCAACCCCAACTTCACACAGCTGCTGTCCGACATCCGCTTCGACATCGAGGCCGGCAGCAGCATGGCAGCGGCGTTCCGCCGCCACCCCAAGTACTTCGACACGCTCTACTGCAACCTGATCGATGCCGGCGAACAGGGCGGCATCCTGGACTCGCTGCTGGAGCGCCTGTCGCTGTACATGGAGAAGACCATCGCGCTGAAGGGGCAGATCAAGTCCGCGATGATCTACCCGATCGCGGTGCTGACGGTCGCCTTTGCCGTCACGGTGATCCTGATGCTGTTCGTGATCCCGGCGTTCAAGGGCGTGTTCTCCAGCTTCGGTGCCAACCTGCCCGCGCCGACGCTGCTGGTGATCGCGATCTCGGACTTCTTCGTCCAGTACTGGTACCTGGTGATCGGCGCGCCGGCGGCCGGCATCAGCTTCTATCTGCGCGCGCTGAAGAAATCCGAGAAGGTGCAGCGCGCCACCGACCGCACGCTGCTGAAGCTGCCGATCTTCGGCAGCCTGTTCCGCAAGGCCGTGATCGCGCGCTGGACCCGTACCCTGGCGACGATGTTCGCGGCCGGCACGCCGCTGGTGGAGTCGATGGAGTCCGTGGCTGGCGCCGCCGGCAACTGGGTCTACTACGACGCCACCCGCGAGATCGAGCAATCGGTGCGCATCGGCACCAGCCTGACCAACGCGATGCAGGCGACCCATGTGTTCGACAACATGGTGCTGCAGATGACGCAGATCGGCGAAGAGTCCGGTGCCCTGGACAACATGCTGCTGAAGGTGGCGGAGTTCTATGAGCGCGAGGTCGACGACGCCGTCGCGGCCATCTCCAGCCTGATCGAGCCGCTGATCATCGTGGTGCTGGGCGTGCTGATCGGCGGCATGGTGGTGGCGATGTACCTGCCGATCTTCAAGCTCGGACAGGTGGTGTAAGCGATGCAGCCGGTGTGGTCCGCTTCCCCTTTTCCGACCGGAGCCGCGACCGGAGCCGCGACCGGCACCGCGCCGCTGCTGCACGCGCTGGCGGCGCTGCCGCCAGTCTTCCTGGTGGCGGCAGCGGCGCTGCTGGGGCTGGTGGTCGGCAGCTTCCTCAATGTGGTGATCCATCGCGTGCCGCGCATGATGGAACGCGACGAGGCCAACTACATTGCCGAGCTGCGCGGCGACCCGCTGCCCTACCCCGGGCGCTACAACCTGATGGTGCCGCGCTCGGCCTGCCCGCATTGCGGCCACGCCATCGCCCCGTGGGAAAACGTGCCGGTGCTGAGCTACCTGTTCCTGCGCGGCCGCTGCTCGGCGTGCAAGGCGCCGATCAGCGTGCGCTATCCGCTGGTGGAACTGGCCTGCGGCGTGCTGAGCGCGCTGGTGGCATGGCGCTTCGGCCCGAACGCGCAGGCGCTGGCTGCGCTGGTGCTGGTGTGGGGGCTGCTGGCGCTGACCATGATCGATGCCGATACCCAATTGCTGCCGGACCAGATCACGCTGCCGCTGCTGTGGCTCGGCCTGCTGCTGAACCTGGCCGGCCTGTTCGTGGCGCTGCCCGACGCGGTGATCGGCGCCGCCGCCGGCTATCTGGTGCTATGGCTCGCCTACTGGCTGTTCCGGCTGCTGCGCGGCAAGGAAGGCATGGGCTTCGGCGACTTCAAGCTGATGGCGGCGCTCGGTGCCTGGTTCGGCTGGCAGGCGCTGCCGGCGCTGGTGCTGCTGTCGTCGGTGGCCGGCGTGCTGTTCGGGCTGGCCAATATCGCGCTGCGGCGCCAGGATCGCGACACGCCGTTCCCGTTCGGGCCCTTCATTGCGCTGGCCGGCGTGGTGGTGCTGCTGCTCGGCCCCGGCGTGCTGCCACTGTTCGCCTGGTAATGGCCGCCTCCGGCGCCCGGCGCCCGGCATCGGACCGGGGCCGAAGCGGCCGATGCTGGTATCGTTGCGGCAACAACGTCTGACAGAACCTCACATGCTGGAAATCGGACTGACCGGCGGCATCGGCAGCGGCAAGACCCGCGTTGCCGACATGTTTGCCGCGCGCGGCGCCGCGATCATCGATACCGACCTGCTCGCGCACGAGATCACCGCCCCGGGCGGGCGCGCCATCCCGGCGCTGGTCGAAGCCTTCGGGCCGGCCTGCCTGCGCCCGGACGGCGCCATGGACCGCGACGCGATGCGCGCACTGGTGTTTGCCGATCCCGCCGCCAAGGCGCGGCTCGAAGCCATCACGCACCCGCTGATCCGCGCGCTGACCACCGAACGCGCGCAGTCGATCCGCGCTGCCGGCGCGCACCCCTACCTGATCTACGTGGTACCGCTGCTGGTGGAGTCGGGCTCGTGGCGCGAACGCGTCGGCCGCGTGCTGGTGGTCGACTGCACCGAAGCCACGCAGGTGGCCCGCGTGATGTCGCGCAACGGCTTCAGCCGCGAACAGGTGCTGGCGATCATGGCCAGGCAGGCCACGCGCGCCGCACGCCTGGCATGTGCCGACGACGTCATCGACAACGACGGACCGGTGCAGGCGCTGGTGGCGCAGGTCGACCGGCTCGATCGCTACTACCGTGAACTGTCGGCCGCGGGCACGGTCCATCCATAACGCGCCGGGCCGGCGCGGTGGCGCATGGCATCATGCGGGCGACATTGTCCTCGGACCTGGTCTCGCATAGAATGCGCTGGAACATGCCGGGAAATCGCCGCATAGTGCCGGTATTCCACACGCATAGATCGCCCTTTCCGGTATTTCCCGGGCCTCATTCTGCACCGGGCCGCCCCTGAAGCGCCCGACGCCCTGCACGGACACAGCACTTGATTCTGTACGAATACCCTTTCAACGAACGCATCAGGACTCTTCTGCGCCTGGAAGACCTGTTCGATCGGCTGGAATACTTCCTCGGCCAGGATCATGCCCAGCAGCACCATGTCGCGCTGACCACGCTGTTCGAGATCATCGACGTCGCCGGCCGCGCCGACCTCAAGACCGACCTGATCAAGGAACTGGAGCGCCAGCGCCAGGCGCTGGCGCCGCTGCGCGCCAATCCGCAGATCGACCAGGACGCGCTCGACTCGGTCATCGGCGAGATCGAGCAGGGCATCGCCATGCTCAACCAGACCGTGGGCAAGGCCGGGCAGTTGCTGACCGACAACGAGTGGCTGACCAGCATCCGCAGCCGCGCCATCATCCCCGGCGGCACCTGCGAGTTCGACCTGCCCGCCTACTATGCATGGCAGCATCGCCCCGCCGAAGACCGCCGCGCCGACATCCTGAAATGGGCGCGTCCGCTGGTGTCGCTGCGCATGGGCACCACCATCGTGCTGCGGCTGCTGCGCGAAGCCGGCCAGAGCGGCAAGGTGATCGCCACCGGCGGCAGCTACCAGCAGATGCTGTCGGGCCGCAGCTACCAGCTGATGCAGGTCTACCTGGACGACTCGCTGCTGGCCTTCATCCCCGAGATGAGCGCCAACAAGTACATGCTGTGGGTGCGCTTCACGCAGCAGGACGGCGACCTGCGCCCGCGCTCGGTCGATGCCGATATCCCGTTCCTGCTGAAACTCTGCAATTTCTGAAGCCCGCGCTGAACGCCATGCCTGCTGTCGTCAAATGCCCCACCTGCGGCACCGAGGTGGCCTGGGTGCCCGACAACAAATTCCGCCCGTTCTGTTCCGAGCGCTGCAAGCAGATCGATCTCGGCGCCTGGGCGTCGGAGAAATACGTGATCGGCGGCAAGCCGGGCGAGACCTCCCCGGACCGGTCCGAAGACGAGGACGACTGAAGGCGCGCCAGCGCCTTCGTCCTCAGTGCGCCGCCGCCAGCACGCGGCGGTAGAAGCCCACGCACACCAGCCCGAACACCGCCAGGCCCAGCCACTGCGCGGTCGCTTCAAACCCGCCCCCGACCACGGCCAGCGGCGCATCGCTGCCTGACAGGCCGATCACCCCGGCCAGCATCACGCCGACCAGGCTTTCGCCGACGATCAGGCCGGAGGCCAGCAGCGTGCCGCGCCGCTCGGCGTGCTCCAGTGCCAGCTGCACGTCGTCGCCGCGCGCGGTGGCGCGGCGGCGCTCGGCGCGCAGCAACAGCCACGACAGTACCGCCCCCACCACCAGCGCCGAGCTGATCGTCGGCGGCAGGTAGATGCCGATGCCCACCGCCAGCACGGGCAGCCGCGCCGCGCCGCCGCGGCGGCGCAGGATCTCGTCGATGGCGATCAGCACCACGCCCAGCCCGATGCCGGTCAGGATCATGTTCCAGTTGAGCTGGTGCGTGAAGATGCCGGTGGCGATCGCAGTCATCAGCGTCGCCTGCGGCGCGGCCAGCGCCTGGTTCGGGTCCATGCCCGCGCGCGGCAGCGCCCCGGCGAAGCCATAGGCGCTGTAAAGCAGCTCGAGCACCGGCGGGATCACCGCGGCGCCGACCACGCAGCCGATCAGCAGCGCCACCTGCTGGCGCCACGGCGTCGCGCCCACCAGCCAGCCGGTCTTCAGGTCCTGCAGGTTGTCATTGGCGATGGAGGCCACCGCCACCACCGCGGAGGTGGTGAAGATCGCCAGCGCGATCGCGAACTTGCCGCCCTCGGGCGTGGCCAGCAGGCCATCGGCCTGGCCCGCCAGCAGGATCAGCAGCGACACCAGGATCACCGCGATGATGCCGATGCCCGAGATCGGGCTGGCCGACGAGCCCACCAGTCCGGCCATGTAGCCGCACGCCGCCGCCACCAGGAAGCCGAAGATGAAGGCGAACACCACCGCGTAGGCCACCAGGCGCCAGCGCGCCCCGCCATCGAGCGGCGCCGGCGCGAGGAACCAGGCGAACACCGTCACCAGCACCACCAGCAGGGCCAGCATCACCAGCCCGATCCACTTCGCCGGCATGTCCTGCTGCGTGCGCGGCACGCTGCCCTGCCCCGCCGGGCCGGCCTGCAGCGCGCCGAACGAGGCGCGGATGCCATAGAGCATCGGCCTGGCCAGTGACAGCAGCGTCCAGATCGCGGCGATGCCGATGGTGCCGGCGCCGATAAAGCGTGCCTGCTGGCTCCACACCATGGTGCCGAAGGCCGACAGCGTGGCGCCGTCCGGGCGCGGCGTGACCGCGGTCAACCACGGCACCGCGACGCCCCAGGTCAGCACCAGCCCGAGCAGCATGGCCAGCCCGCCGACGATGCCGACCAGGTAGCCCGCGCCCACCAGCGCCAGCGAGAACCCCATCGACAGCCGCACCACCGAGGCGCCCGCCGCCAGCCAGAAATTAGCGCCCTCGGCCAGCACGCGCAAGCCGCCGGCGGCGAAGCTGAACAGCCCCGCCACCAGCCCCCCGGCCATCAGGTCGGCCAGGCCGGTCGCCTGTGGCTTCTGGCCCGGCGCAGCGTCAGCCGGCGCGGCGCTGCCCACGCGCAGGATTTCCGCCGCGGCCACGCCCTCGGGATAAGGCAGCTCGCTCTGCACCACCATGGCATGGCGCAGCGGGATGCTGAACACCACGCCCAGCATGCCGCCGGCCGCGCAGATCGCCAGCGTCTGCCAGAACGGGAAGCCCTGCCAGTGGCCCAGCATCACCAGGCCGGGCAGGATAAAGATGATCGACGACAGGGTGCCCGCGGCCGAGGCCTGCGTCTGCACCATGTTGTTTTCCAGGATGTTGGCGCCGGGGAAGAGCCGCAGCACGGCCATCGAGATCACCGCCGCGGGGATCGCCGACGAGAAGGTCAGGCCGACCTTCAGGCCCAGGTAGATATTGGAGGCGGTGAACACGACCGTGATCAGCGCACCGAGGACGATGCCGCGCAGGGTCAGTTCAGGCAGGGAAACGTCGTCGGCGATACGATCGACACGTAGCATGCAGGTTCCTTTCCTGTGGAGCCGGGCCACTGGCCCGGGCGGCGCACAAGCGGGCGCCGCGGCCGCTTGTCGGTGACGCGGGACGGCAGGTCAGCCGTTGCGCGCTTCCTCGGCCAGCCATGCCACCACGGGAATGGTGGCCGGCAGCAGCGGCCCCACCGTCACTGGCGTGCCCTGCCACGAGAAGGCCTGGCCTTCGCGGCCGACGGGCTCGCCCTGCCAGGCCGTGACCTTGCAGAAATGCAGCCGCACATAGGCGTGCGGGTAGTCATGTTCCAGGATGTGCCAGCGCTCGCATTGCGTGACATCAAGACCCAGCTCTTCGTGCAGTTCGCGCGCCAGCGCTGCCTCCACCGACTCGCCCGGCTCCAGCTTGCCACCGGGGAATTCCCAGTAGCCCTCGTAGGGCTTGCCGGCCGGGCGCTGCGCCAGCAGGAAGCGGCCGTCGGGCTGCACCAGCACGCCGACCGCGACCTCGGTCACCTTGCGCGGCGGGTTGCCGCCGGTGATTGCGGGGTTTTGCGTCGCCGCGCTCATGCCTTGGCGTCCCCCGCGACATCGGCGATGTAGGGCTTGCCGTGCTTGCCGCCCCAGTCGCGCGCGAACTGCCAGGCCACGCGGCCAGAGCGCGAACCCCGCTCCAGCGCCCACACCAGCGCGTCGCCGCGCGCCGCGGCGATGTCGGCGTCGGTACAGCCGAAGTGCCGCAGCCAGTGGCCGACGATGGCCAGGTACTCGTCCTGCTTGGGCGGGTAGAACGACAGCCACAGGCCGAAACGCTCGGACAGCGAGATCTTTTCTTCCACCACTTCGCCCGGATGGATCTCGCCGTCGTCGGTGTGGCGGTAGCTCTCGTTGTCCTTCATGTACTCCGGCAGCAGGTGCCGGCGGTTGGACGTGGCGTAGATCAGCACGTTGTCCGACTGCGCCGCGACCGAGCCATCCAGCGCCGACTTGAGCGACTTGTAGCCCGACTCGCCCTCCTCGAACGACAGGTCGTCGCAAAAGATCACGAAGCGCTCGGGCCGCTGCGAAACCAGCTCGACGATATCGCCGAGGTCGCCCAGGTCGTCCTTGTCGACCTCGACCAGCCGCAGCCCGTCCTGTACGAAGGCATTGAGGCAGGCCTTGATCAGCGACGACTTGCCGGTGCCGCGCGCGCCGGTCAGCAGCACGTTGTTGGCGGGCAGGCGGTTCACGAACTGGCGGGTATTGCCGACGATGGCATCCTTCTGGCGCTCGATGTTCTTCAGGTCGTCCAGGTGGATCGGCGGCAGCTGGCGTACCGGCTGCAGGTAGCCGATATTGCCGAACAGGCTCTGGCGCTTGCGCCAGCGGAACGCGACCGCCTCCTGCCAGTCCGCATCGCTCAGTTGCGGCGGCAGCCATTGTTCGAGTCGGGCAAGGAAATTGTCGAGGCGGGCGGCGAGGTCAGACATGGCAGCGGGGCGGTGGCGACAGGCAGGGAGAATCGATGCCCTTCCCGCGTGCGCGGGAAGGACGGACAGGCTCAGGAACGGTAGTCGGCGTTGATCGACACGTAGTCGTGCGACAGGTCGCAGGTCCACACGGTGGCTTCGGCATTGCCGCGGCCGAGCGCGATGCGCACGGTGATCTCGGCCTGCTTCATCACGCGCTGGCCGTCTTCCTCGCGGTAGTCGGGATTGCGGCCGCCGTCGCGGGCGACCCAGACATCGTCCAGCCACAGGTTGACGCGGCCGACATCGAGATCGTCCACGCCGGCGTAGCCGACCGCGGCCAGGATGCGGCCCAGGTTGGGGTCCGAGGCATAGAACGCGGTCTTGACCAGCGGCGAATGCGCCACCGCGTAGGCGATCCGGCGGCACTCGGCCACGTCCTTGCCGCCTTCCACGCGGATGGTGATCAGCTTGGTCGCGCCCTCGCCGTCGCGCACGATCATCTGCGCCAGCTCCTGCGCCAGGCTCGTCACCGCCTCGTGCAGCGCTTCAAAGGCCGGACCTTCGGCGCGGTCGATCACGGCGCCCGACTTGCCGGTGGCGATCAGCACGAACGAATCGTTGGTCGAGGTATCGCCATCGATGGTGATGCTGTTGAACGAGTGGTCGGCGGCGTGCGTCACCAGCGCCTGCAGCACCGGCTGCGCCACGGCGGCATCCATGGCGATGAAGCCCAGCATGGTCGCCATGTTCGGGCGGATCATGCCGGCGCCCTTGCTGATGCCCGACAGCGTCACGGTCTTGCCGTCGATCTGCACCGTGCGCGACGCGACCTTGGGCTGGGTGTCGGTGGTCATGATCGCTTCCGCGGCGGCCAGCCAGTTGTCGGCGCTGGCGTTGGCGATGGCGGCGGGCAGCCCGGCCAGCAGGCGGTCCATCGGCAGTTGCTCGAGGATCACGCCGGTCGAGAACGGCAGCACCTGCGCGGCCTCGATGCCCAGCTGCGCGGCCAGCGCGTCGCAGGTGGCGCGGGCGTTGGCCAGGCCCTGCTCGCCGGTGCCGGCATTGGCATTGCCGGTATTGACCACCAGCGCGCGGATGCCCTTGCCAGCTTTGTTCGCTGCCTCCAGGTGCTCGCGGCACACCTGCACCGGCGCGGCGCAGAAGCGGTTGCTGGTGAAGACGCCGGCCACGGTGCTGCCTTCGGCCACGCGCACCACCAGCACGTCCTTGCGGTTGGCCTTGCGGATGCCCGCCTCGGCCCAGCCGAGCTCCACGCCGGCGACGGATTTCAGGTTCTCTGCCTGGGGCAGCGGAAGATTGACGGGCATGCAGGACTCCTCGATGTTGCTGCTAGCGACTTGCTGGTCTCAGACGAACATGCCCGCGAAGGGCGGGCATGTTCGATTCCTCTTGCGCCACTCCCGTGCTGCGGGGAGCGGCGTCATACCGGATGCCCGGCCTGGCTCAGTTCAGCTGAGCTTGCCGTGGCACTGCTTGAACTTCTTGCCCGAGCCGCACGGGCACGGATCGTTGCGGCCGACCTTGGGCATGCCCGCCAGCGCCAGTTCGGCGGCGGCCAGGGCCGTGCCGGTGCGCGGCGACGGCGCTTCCTCGACCGGCTCGCGGCCTTCGGCGAACTCGTCGTGCTTGTACTGCACGTTCTCCAGGTGCGACAGGCCTTCCTCGATCTGCTCCGAAGCCTGTTCCAGCTCTTCCGGCGACTGGATCTGCACGTTGAAGGTCACGCGCGTGACTTCGTTCTTGATCACGTCGAGCAGGCGCGCAAACAGCTCGAACGACTCGCGCTTGTACTCCTGCTTGGGGTCCTTCTGCGCGTAGCCGCGGAGGTGGATGCCCTGGCGCAGGTGGTCCAGCGCGGCCAGGTGCTCGCGCCAGTGCGTGTCGATGCTCTGCAGCATGACCGAGCGCTCGAAGCCGGCGAACGACTCGCGGCCCACCATGGCCACCTTGCTGTCGTAGCGCTCCGTCGCCGCCTTCATGATCAGGTTGAGCAGCTCTTCGTCCTCGATGCTCTGCGCGCCCTCGATGGTCTTTGCCAGCGGCACTTCCAGGCCCCAGTCCTCGCGCAGGCGCGTTTCCAGGCCGGCAATGTTCCACTGCTCTTCCATGGTGTCGGCCGGCACGTGGTCGCGGAACAGCTCGATCAGCACGCTCTCGCGCAGGTTGGTGACCATCTCGCCGACATCATTGGCCTCGAGCACGTCGTTGCGCAGCTTGTAGATTTCCTTGCGCTGGTCGTTGGCGACGTCGTCGTACTGCAGCAGCTGCTTGCGGATGTCGAAGTTGCGGCCTTCCACCTTGCGCTGCGCCGATTCGATCGAGCGCGTGACGATGCCGGCTTCGATCGGCTCGCCCTCGGGCATCTTCAGGCGCTCCATGATGGCGCGCACACGGTCGCCGGCGAAGATGCGCAGCAGCTGGTCGTCCAGCGACAGGTAGAAGCGCGACGAGCCCGGGTCGCCCTGGCGGCCGGCGCGGCCACGCAGCTGGTTGTCGATGCGGCGCGACTCGTGGCGTTCGGTGCCGACGATATGCAGGCCGCCGGCGGCCTTGACCTGCTCGTGCAGCGACTGCCATTCATCCTTGAGCTGCTGGACGCGCGCGGCCTTGTCGGCGTCGGACAGGTTCGGGTCCGCTTCGATAAAGCCGGCCTGCTTCTCGACGTTGCCGCCCAGCACGATGTCGGTGCCGCGGCCCGCCATGTTGGTGGCGATGGTGATCATCTTCGGGCGGCCGGCCTGCGCCACGATCTCGGCTTCGCGGGCGTGCTGCTTGGCATTGAGCACCTGGTGCGGCAGCTGCTCGCGCTCGAGCAGGCCCGACAGGTATTCCGAAGTCTCGATCGAGGTGGTGCCGACCAGCACCGGCTGGCCGCGCTCGTAGCAGTCGCGGATATCGCGCACCACGGCGTCGTAGCGCTCCTTGCCGGTCTTGTAGATCTGGTCCTGCAGGTCCTTGCGCTGGGTCGGGCGGTTGGTCGGGATCACCACCACTTCCAGGCCGTAGATCTCCTGGAACTCGTACGCTTCGGTATCGGCCGTGCCGGTCATGCCGGCCAGCTTCTCGTACATGCGGAAGTAGTTCTGGAACGTGACGGTCGCCAGCGTCTGGTTTTCCTGCTGGACGGTGACGCCTTCCTTGGCTTCCACGGCCTGGTGCAGGCCGTCGGACCAGCGGCGCCCGGTCATCAGGCGGCCGGTGAATTCATCGACGATCACGACTTCGTCGTTCTGCACCACGTAGTGCTGGTCGCGGTGGAACAGGCTGTGCGCGCGCAGGGCCGCGTACAGGTGGTGCATCAGCGTGATGTTCTGCGGCGCGTAGAGCGATTCGCCCTCGCCGATCAGGCCCAGCTGCGACAGGATCTCTTCGGCCTTTTCATGGCCGGCCTCGGTCAGGTAGACCTGGTGGCCCTTCTCGTCGACGTAGTAGTCGCCCGGCTTCTCGACCCCGGTGCCGTCGGCCTTTTCCTCGCCGATCTGGCGCTCGAGCAGCTTGGGGATGCCGTTCATGCGCTGGTACAGGTCGGTCTGGTTCTCGGCCTGGCCGGAGATGATCAGCGGGGTGCGGGCCTCGTCGATCAGGATCGAGTCCACCTCGTCGACGATGGCGTAGTGCAACGGCCGCTGCACGCGCTGTGACGGGTCGTAGACCATGTTGTCGCGCAGGTAGTCGAAGCCGAACTCGTTGTTGGTGCCGTAGGTGATGTCGGCGTTGTACGCCGCCTGCTTCTGGTCGTGCGCCATCTGCGACAGGTTCACGCCCACCGACAGGCCCAGGAAGTTGTACAGCCGGCCCATCCACTCGGCATCGCGCTGCGCCAGGTAGTCGTTGACGGTGACCACGTGCACGCCCTTGCCGGTGATGGCATTCAGGTACACGGCCAGCGTCGCGGTCAGGGTCTTGCCTTCGCCGGTGCGCATCTCGGCGATCTTGTTGTCGTTCAGCACCATGCCGCCGATCAGCTGCACGTCGAAGTGGCGCATCTTCATGACGCGCTTGCTGGCCTCGCGGCACACGGCGAAGGCTTCGGGCAGCAGCGCCTCGAGCGATTCGCCGCCGGCGTGGCGCTGCCGGAAGGCCTCGGTCATGCCGCGCAGCTCGTCGTCGGAGAGCTGCTCGAACTTCGGCTCCAGCGCATTGATCTGCGCCACCGTGCGGCGGTATTGCTTGATCAGCCGCTCATTGCGGCTGCCGAAGACTTTCTTGAGAAGGCCCGTGATCATCGATTGCTTTCACCTGCGCGGAACCGGGTGGCATCCCCAGGGAAGGCGGACTGCCCCGGAGGCCGGGCGCGGTAATGGATAGATTGGCGCAAAACGCCGAGTTTATCATGTGCCGGGGTCACGCCCGGCGGCGCGGGGCCCCGGCGCGGGCCCTGCGGCAAGCAGTTTGGGATGGTTGCGCCGGCTTCAATCCGGCCGCCCTCGCCTTGGGCCCGCTCTGCCCTGCGTGCACGCGCCGCCCCTTGCTAGAATGGACCCATGCGCCGCTTCACCCATCCCGCCCTGCAGACCCCCGCCGCCAAGCCGCTCAACGACTGGCTGGACAAGGCCGGCCCGGTGTCGGCGCTGCTGCAGACGGCGCGCCAGCTGTCGGTGCTCGAGGCCGAGGTGCTGGCGCTGCTGCCGGCCGGCATGCGCGCGGGCCTGGCCGTGGCCGGCATCAAGCGCGACCCGTCCGACCCGAATGGCCAGGTGCTGCTGTTGCTGGCCGCCCATGGCGCGGCCGCGGCGCGGGTGCGCCAGGTCGTGCCCACGCTGCTGGCACGGCTGCAGCAGCGCGGCTCGCCGGTCACCTCGATCCGCGTGCGGGTGCAGCCCGAGGTGCAGCGCCATTCCGACTGGGAGGTGGAGCCGGTAGCACGGCCTCGCACCGGCGGCCGCATGACCCCCACCGGGCTGGCCAACCTGGACCAGCTCGCGCGCAGCCTGCCCGATTCGCCGCTGCGCGACGCGCTCAATACCCTGCTGTCCCACCACCGCTAAGCGCCGGACCCGCGCCCCAAACAAAAAAGCCGACCGGTCAGGGTCGGCTTTCTGCAGGCGCGGCAGCTCAGGCGAAGGCCGGCTGGGCCTGCGGCAGGAACGCCGCCGGGGCTTCCTCGACGCGCTCGAAGGTAACCAGCTCGTAGGCTTCCTGGTCCGCCAGCAGCGCGCGCAGCAGCTGGTTGTTGAGGCCGTGGCCGGACTTGTTCGCCACATAGGCGCCGATCAGAGGATGGCCCACCACGTACAGGTCGCCGATCGCATCCAGGATCTTGTGGCGCACGAACTCGTCGCCGTAGCGCAGTTCCTCGTTGTTGAGCATGCGGTGCTCGTCCAGCACGATCGCGTTGTCCAGGCTGCCGCCGCGCGCCAGGCCCATTTCGCGCAGGGCCTCGACTTCATGCGCAAAGCCGAAGGTGCGGGCGCGGGCAATCTCGCGCACATAGCTGGTGTCGGCAAAATCGATCGAGAAGGTCTGGCCGGTCTTGTCGACCGCCGGGTGGCGGAAGTCGATGGTGAACGACAGCTTGAAGCCGAAGAACGGCTCCAGCCGCGCCAGCTTGTCGCCCTCGCGCACCTCCACCGGCTTCTTCACGCGGATGAAGGTCTTGGGCGCGTTCTGTTCCTCGATGCCGGCCGACTGCAGCAGGAACACGAACGACGCGGCGCTGCCGTCCATGATCGGGATTTCCTCGGCATCGACGTCGACATAGAGGTTGTCGATGCCCAGGCCGGCGCAGGCGGACATCAGGTGCTCGACGGTGGAAACGCGCGCACCATCCTTCTGCAGCACCGACGCCAGGCGCGTGTCGCCGATGGCCGAAGCGGCCACGGGAATCTCGACGGCCTCGGGCAGGTCGACGCGGGTGAAGACGATGCCGGTACCGGCCGGCGCCGGACGCAGCGTCAGCGTGACCTTGCGGCCGGAGTGCAGGCCGATGCCAACGGTCTTCACCAGGGATTTGATCGTGCGCTGTTTGAGCATGACAGCCTCAACAATTATTAAAATCTATCGTGTTATCTTTTTGATTAAGGGATTTTACCACCACATCCGGGTCGCTGCAGCCGGCTTTTGTTTCTGGCTGTTAACACGCCTGTCACAAGTTGCGTATTATCCACGTTTACCCGGATGACTGTGTCAGCCACGCAACGCCGCCAGAACGGCCTCGGCGCTGCTGACGCGGAATTCGCCCGGCGCCTCGACGTCGAGCCGGGTCACCACGCCATCCTCGACCACCATGGCGAAGCGCTTGGCGCGCACGCCCAGGCCGCGCGCGCTCAGGTCCTGGTCCAGGCCCAGTGCGCGGGTCCACTCGGCGCTGCCGTCGGCCATCATCCGGACCTTGCCGGCCACCTGCTGCTCGCGGCCCCAGGCGCCCATCACGAAGGCATCGTTGACCGAGACGCACCAGACCTCGTCCACGCCGGCGTCGCGCAATGCCTCGGCATGCTGAACGAAGCCCGGCACATGCTTGGCCGAACACGTCGGGGTGAAGGCGCCGGGCAGGCCGAACACGACGATCTTGCGGCCGCGGACCAGGTCCGCCACCTTGAAGGCATTGGGACCGAGCGCGCAGCCGTTGCTTTCGGTTTCGAAGAATTCGTACAGCGTGGCGTCGGGGACGCGGGAACCGACAGTGATCATGGCGCTCTGGTTTTCCTGGGGTGTCTGAACGGGTCTATGAAGGATAGGACGGATGCGGGACCGCATGGCGGCGCATTGCCGCGGGGCAACCTAACGATCATAGGCGCCCGGCCGGCGCTGCTAAAGCCGGATCACATCCGCTTACGTCCGGACCAATATTCGGACGAATTCCGGTACACCTGAAGACGCTACAAAGACGTCCGCGCGGCGCACCTTTTGGGTGCGCCGCGCGGACGCCGATACATCCCGACCGGGAAGGCGGGAAACCAGTCCGGGGAGGCGGCCAGCGGCACGCCCGACCCGGCGACGGGATGCGGGTGAAGTCAGTCCGGCGCAGGCGCGGCGCCGCCGGCAGCCCGGCGGTTCACGTCAGCCATGCAAGGCACGCGCGGATGGGGAGCGCACGTGCATCGCGACCAGGCGACGCGTTCCGTCAGGCGGCCGGTGGAGGCACCGATGCCGCGCCAGGCAGGCTTCAGTCTGCCTGCTTGCGCAGGAAGGCCGGGATGTCGTACGTATCCACACCCTTTTCCTGCAGCGCCGCCACGTGGGCCGAAGCCGACTCACGCGAGCTGCGCCACACCGCCGGCGTATCCAGGTTGCTGTAGTCCGGCGAGCTGTGCTGCGCGGCGGTGGCGGCCATGTTGGCCATCATCTGCACCGGCATGTTGTCGGTGCCGGTCTTGAGCAGCGTCATCGGCTGCTGCTTCTTGGCCGAGCGGCCCAGGCCGGTCGCGACCACGGTCACGCGCAGCGCATCGCTCATCGAGTCGTCGTACACCGTACCGAAGATCACGGTCGCATCTTCCGCGGCGTAGCTGCGGATGGTGTTCATGACTTCCTTGGTTTCCGACAGCTTCAGCGAACGGCTGGCGGTGATGTTGACCAGCACGCCGCGCGCGCCGGACAGGTCCACGCCTTCCAGCAGCGGGCTGGCCACGGCCTGCTCGGCTGCCAGGCGGGCGCGGTCGACGCCCGACACGGTGGCCGTCCCCATCATGGCCTTGCCCTGCTCGCCCATCACCGTCTTGACGTCTTCGAAGTCGACGTTGACCAGGCCGTCAACGTTGATGATCTCGGCAATGCCGGCCACCGCGTTGTGCAGCACGTCGTCGGCGCACTGGAAGCACTTGTCCATCTCGGCATCGTCGCCCATCACTTCGAACAGCTTCTCGTTGAGCACCACGATCAGCGAGTCGACGCTCGATTCCAGCTCGCTGGAACCGTGCTCGGCCACCTTGGCGCGGCGCGCGCCTTCGAAGTCGAATGGCTTGCTGACCACGCCCACGGTCAGGATGCCCATCTCCTTGGCCACCTGCGCGACGATCGGCGCGGCGCCCGTGCCGGTGCCGCCGCCCATGCCGGCAGTGATGAAGACCATGTGCGCGCCGCGCAGCGCGTCGGCGATCTGATCGCGCGCCGATTCGGCGCAGTTGCGGCCCACTTCCGGCTTGGCGCCGGCGCCCAGACCCGTGTTGCCGAGCTGCAGCACGCGCGAAGCGCTCGAACGCTTGAGCGCCTGGGCGTCGGTGTTCATGCAGATGAATTCGACGCCTTGCACGCCGCGGCTGATCATGTGCTGCACGGCGTTGCCGCCCGCGCCGCCCACGCCGACCACCTTGATGATGGTGCCGTCCTGCACTTCCGTTTCGATCATGTCAAAGTCCATCACTGCCTCCGAGAAAAATCAGTCCCCAGACGATGCGGCCTCCCCGCCGCAACCCCTGGTTTCTGAACAAGAAACCAAAAAAAGAAAACCTGAAAACCGTTACCTGGCACGCAAGCCTGTCCGGTAGACCGTCCTGCCCGCGCACCGTTGCATCGCCGGCGCACCGCCGGCGCATCCATTCGCGCGCGGCTCAGAAATTGCCAACGAACCATTCCTTCATGCGGGTCCACACCTGCTTGACCGACCCGCTCTGCACCGCCACCTTGCGCCCGCGCATCCGTTGCACGCGGCCCTCCAGCAGCAGGCCCATCACCGTCGCGTAGCGCGGGCTCTTCACCACCTCGTGCAGGTTGCCGCGGTACTCGGGCACGCCGACGCGCACGGGCTTGAGGAAGATGTCCTCGCCCAGCTCGACCATGCCCGGCATCATCGCGGTCCCACCGGTGATGACCACGCCCGACGACAACAGTTCTTCATATCCCGACTCGCGCACCACCTGGTGCACCAGCGAGTACAGTTCCTCGATGCGCGGCTCGATCACCGCGGCCAGCGCCTGGCGGCTGAGCGTGCGCGTGCCGCGGTCGCCCACGCCGGGCACCTCGATCATGTCTTCCGGGTCGGCGATCGCCTGCTTGGCGATGCCGTACTGGATCTTGATGTCCTCGGCGTCGGGCGTCGGCGTGCGCAGCGCCATCGCGATATCGTTGGTGATCTGGTCGCCGGCGATGGGGATCACGGCCGTATGGCGGATCGCGCCTTCGCTGAAGATGGCGATGTCGGTGGTGCCGCCGCCGATGTCGACCAGCACCACGCCCAGTTCCTTCTCGTCCTCGGTCAGCACCGCCAGGCTCGACGCCAGCGGCTGCAGGATCAGGTCGTGCACTTCCAGCCCGCAGCGGCGCACGCACTTGACGATGTTCTGCGCGGCGCTGACCGCGCCGGTGACGATATGCACCTTCACTTCCAGGCGGATGCCGCTCATGCCGATGGGCTCGCGCACGTCTTCCTGGCCGTCGATGATGAATTCCTGCGTCAGGATGTGCAGGATCTGCTGGTCGGTCGGGATGTTGACCGCCTTGGCGGTCTCGATCACGCGCGCCACGTCGGTCTGCGTGACCTCCTTGTCCTTGATCGCCACCATGCCGCTGGAATTGAAGCTGCGGATATGGCTGCCGGCAATGCCGGTGAAGACCTCCGAAATCTTGCAGTCGGCCATCAGCTCGGCCTCTTCCAGCGCCTTCTGGATCGACTGCACGGTGGCCTCGATGTTGACCACGACCCCTTTCTTCAGACCCTTGGACTCAGACTGGCCCATCCCGATCACCTCGTAGCTGCCGTCGGGGCGCAGTTCCGCCACCACGGCCGCCACCTTAGAGGTGCCGATATCGAGACCGACCAACAGGTCCTTGTATTCCTTGCTCATCGGGTTTTCTCCGCGTTCTTGCTCTTCAGTCGCGTCGGATTGTTGTTGGATGTACCTGAAACCGTTGCGGCCGCCCCCGGCCTGGCGGCGCCGGTCGCCGCACTCGTCGCCGCACTCGCCGCCTTTGCCTTGGCCGCTTTCTCGGCCTTTTCCGCCCGCACCGCCGCCGCGATCTGCGCCTCGGTCAGGAAGCGCGCGTTGGCGGCACGGATGGCAAAGCCGTTCGGATAGCGCAGGTCGGCATATTCGATCTGGCTGCCCCACTGCTGCGTGACCTGCGGCCAGGCCGCGACGAAGCGGCGCACGCGCTGGTCCATCGCGCTGCGGTCCTCGTCGTTCTGCTCGCGCCCCAGTTCGACCTCCATGCCGTTGGACAGGCGCGCGCGCCAGGCGTAACGGCCGGACAGCGCCACCGCCAGCGGCTCGGCCTTGAGCGGCTTGAACCACTGGCGCATGACCTCGAGTTTCTCGATCACGTCGGCTTCGCTATCCGGCGGCCCGTCCAGCGCCAGCAGCTGCGCGTCTTCTTCCGCCTCGGCGGTGTTGGCGACAAAGATCTCGCCATAGGTGTTGATCAGGCGGCCGCTGTCGGGCGCACCCCAGGTGCCCAGCGCCTCGTGTTCCTCGACCTCGACCGCCAGGCCGTTGGGCCATTCGCGCCGCACGCTGGCGCGCCGCACCCACGGCACCGACTCGAACGCCTGGCGCGCCGCGTTCAGGTCCAGCGTGAAGAAGTTGCCGCTCAGCTTGCCCAGCGCGCTGGCGCGCACGCTCGGCGCGTTCACGTGGCGCAGCGCGCCGCCGTCCATCGGGCCGATCTCCACATGCGTGATGGCAAACACCGGCCGCTGCGCCAGCCACAGCAGGCCCGCCGCGAGCGCCATCAGCGCCACCACCGCATACAGCGTGGAGGCGATCAGGTTAAGCAGGCGTGCGTTATGCCACATGGTCCGGTGCGGTCTCGGGTGAAGTTATTCGGGTTTCCAATGCTCGTTGGGATGCAGGTCCAGCGTCGCGGCGGCCAGCACCTGCAGCACGAAGTCCTCGTAGCTGATGCCGACCGCGCGCGCCGCCATCGGCACCAGCGAATGGCCGGTCATGCCGGGCGAGGTATTCATCTCGAGCAGGAAAGGCGTGCCGTCGGCGCGCAGCATCACGTCGGCGCGCGCCCAGCCGCGGCAGCCCAGCACGCGGTAGGCCTGCACCGCCAGCGCCTGCACCTGCCGTTCGACTTCGGCATCCAGGCCCGACGGACACAAGTACTGGGTATCGTCAGTAAAGTACTTATTTTGATAGTCGTAGTTGGCCTCGGGCGCGACGATGCGGATCACCGGCAGCGCTTCGGCGCTGTCGCCCTCGCCCACCACCGGGCAGGTCAGCTCGGCGCCGTCGATAAAGGTCTCGGCGATGACGTCGTTGTCCAGCGCCGCGGCCTTGTCGAACGCCGCGCGCATCTGGTCCGCGGCGGTGACCTTGGTCAGGCCGATCGACGAGCCTTCGCGCGCCGGCTTGACGATCAGCGGCAGGCCCAGGTCGGCCGCCACCGCGTCAAAGTCGGTGTCGGCATGCAGCATGGCGAAGCGCGGCGTGGCCAGCCCGTGCGTCATCCACAGGCGCTTGGTGGCCTGCTTGTCCATCGCCAGCGCCGACGCCAGCACGCCGCTGCCGGTGTACGGCACGCCCAGCTGCTCGAGCAGGCCCTGGATGGTGCCGTCCTCGCCGTAGCGGCCGTGCAGCGCGATGAAGACGCGGTCGAAGCCGGCCGCTGCCAGCTCGGCCACGCCCTGCAGGCCGGGGTCGAAGCCGTGCGCGTCGACGCCGCGCGACTGCAGCGCGGCCAGCACGCCATTGCCGGACATCAGCGAGATCTCGCGCTCGGCCGAGCGCCCGCCCAGCAGCACGCCGACCTTGCCCAGCGAGCCGGGATCGATATTGGGATGCGCGACGAAGCTCATGCCTGGCTCCCTTGCAGCGGTTGCTGGTGCGACACCAGTTGCCCCGGCACGCCGCCGATCGAGCCCGCGCCCATGGTCACGACCACATCGCCGGGCCGTACGGCATTCAGGATGGCCTGCGGCATCTCTTCCATCTGCTCCACGAAAACAGGTTCGACCTTGCCGGCCACGCGCAGCGCGCGGGTCAGCGCACGGCCGTCGGCGGCCACGATCGGCGCCTCGCCGGCGGCATACACCTCGGACAGCAGCAGGGCATCGACCGTACCCAGCACCTTGACGAAGTCTTCAAAGCAATCGCGCGTGCGGGTGAAACGGTGCGGCTGGAACGCCAGCACCAGGCGGCGCCCGGGGAACGCGCCGCGCGCCGCGGCCAGGGTGGCGGCCATTTCCACCGGGTGATGGCCGTAGTCGTCGACCAGCGTAAAGGTGCCGGCGCCGTCGGGCGTAGCCACCTCGCCGTAGCGCTGGAAGCGGCGGCCAACGCCATGGAACTCGCGCAGCGCCTTGACGATGGCGGCGTCGGGCACTTCCAGCTCGGTGGCGATGGCGATCGCCGCGAGCGCGTTCTGCACGTTGTGCAGGCCGGGCAGGTTCAGCACGATCTCCAGCGGCGGCTCGGTATGGCCGTTGAGCTGGCGCAGCACGGTGAAGTGCATCTGGCCGTCGACCGCGCGCGCATCGACGGCGCGGATCTGCGCGTCTTCGGCAAAGCCGTAGCGCACCACCGGCTTGGACACGAGCGGCAGGATCTCGCGCACGTTGGGATCGTCCACGCACAGCACCGCGATGCCGTAGAACGGCAGCCGCTGGGTGAATTCGATGAACGCCTGCTTGAGCCGGGCGAAGTCATGCCCGTAGGTGTCCATGTGGTCGGCATCGATATTGGTGATGACCTCGATGACCGGGAACAGGTTCAGGAACGAGGCATCCGATTCGTCGGCCTCGGCCACGATGAAATCGCCGGTGCCCAGGCGCGCGTTGGCGCCGGCCGAATTCAGCCGGCCGCCGATGACGAAGGTGGGATCGAGGCCGCCTTCGGCCAGCACCGAAGCCACCAGGCTGGTGGTGGTGGTCTTGCCGTGCGTGCCGGCGATGGCCACGCCCTGCTTCAGCCGCATCAGTTCGGCCAGCATCACCGCGCGCGGCACCACCGGGATGCGCCGGCTGCGCGCGGCCAGCACTTCGGGGTTGTCGCCGCTGACCGCGGTCGACACCACCACCGCGTTGGCGCCGCTCACATTGGCGGCGTCATGGCCGTGCATGACGGTGGCGCCGAGCGACGCCAGGCGCCGCGTGGCGGCATTGTTGCCCACGTCCGAGCCCGAGACCTTGTATCCCAGGTTCAGCAGGACCTCGGCGATGCCGCTCATGCCGGCGCCGCCGATGCCCACGAAGTGGATGTTCTTGACGATATGCTTCATTGGATTGCTGCTTCGCTCACTTCAGTCCCTGGCCAGCTCGCGGCATACCTCGGCGACGCGCCGGGTTGCCTCAGGCCTGGCCAGTCCGCGCGCCAGGCGCGCCATGTCCTTCAACTGCGACCGGGTCAGGCTGGCAATGGTTTGCGCCAGGCCCTCGGCCGTCAGGTCTTTCTGCTGCACGAGCAGGGCCGCGCCCTGGCTCGACAAAAACTGTGCGTTGGTGGTCTGGTGGTCGTCCACCGCGTGCGGGAACGGCACGAACAGCGCCGCCACGCCCGCCGCGGCCACTTCCGATACCGTCATCGCGCCGGCGCGGCAGATGACCAGGTCGGCGTCGGCATAGGCCTGCGCCATGTCGTCGATAAACGGCAAGGTCTGCGCCGGCACCTGCGCCGCGGCGTAGTTGGCGCGCAGCGTGTCGATCTGCTTCGCGCCGGCCTGGTGCGTCACCACCGGACGCCGGTCCTGCGGCAACAGCGCGATGGCCCTGGGCACCACCTCGTTGAGCGCGGCGGCGCCCAGGCTGCCGCCCACCACCAGGAGGCGCAGCGGGCCGTCGCGCCGGTCGTAGCGCGCCTCGGGGGCATCCAGTTGCGCCAGTTCCGCGCGCACCGGGTTGCCGGTCCATTCGCTGCCGGGCAGCGCATCGGGGAACGCGCACAGCACGCGGTCGGCCACCCGCGCCAGCACCTTGTTGGCCAGCCCGGCGATCGAGTTCTGCTCGTGCAGCACCAGCGGCCGCCCCAGCAGCGAGGCCATCATGCCGGCCGGGAAGGTGATGTAGCCGCCCATGCCCAGCACCACGCTCGGACGCACCCGCCGCAGCGCGGCAATGCTTTGCCAGAACGCGCGCAGCAGGTTCAGCGGCAGCAGGAACTTGGTCACCAGCCCCTTGCCGCGCAGCCCGCCGAACTGGATGAATTCCATCGGGATGTCGTGCTTCGGCACCAGCGTGGCTTCCATGCCGGTGCGGTTGCCCAGCCAGACCACGTTCCAGCCCTGCGCGCGCAGCGCCTGCGCGACCGCCAGCCCGGGGAACACATGCCCCCCGGTGCCGCCGGCCATCACGAGCAGGGTGCGCGGCTGGGTCATACCTTCCCTCCACGCATCATGACTCTGTTTTGGCTTCGGCCGCTGCGCTTAACTTCCTGCAGTCGCAGGAAGTTAGCCTTCGCCGAAATCGCGTGCTGCTGCGTTCCGGTCATACCTTCCCTCCACGCATCAGCACGCGATTTTCATAATCAATGCGAAGAAGGATCGCCAGCGCCACGCAATTCATCAGGATGCCCGAGCCGCCATAGCTGACCAGCGGCAGCGTCAGCCCCTTGGTCGGCAGCAGGCCCAGGTTCACGCCCATGTTGATAAAGGTCTGCCAGCCGATCCAGACGCCGATGCCCTTGGCCACCAGGCCGGCAAAGGTGCGGTCGAGCTGAAGCGCGGTGCGGCCGATATTGAAGGCGCGCCGCACCAGCCAGTAGAACAGCACGATCACCACCAGCACGCCGATAAAGCCGAACTCCTCGCCGATCACGGCTAGGATGAAGTCGGTGTGTGCTTCGGGCAGGTAGTGCAGCTTTTCGATGCTGCCGCCCAGCCCCACGCCGGTCCATTCGCCGCGCCCGAAGGCAATCAGCGAGTGCGTCAGCTGGTAGGCCTTGCCGAGCGCATTGCTCTCTTCCCATGGATTCAGGTAGGCGAAGATCCGCTCGCGCCGCCACGGCGACGCGGTAATCAGCAGCGCGAACGCGCCCACCGCCACCCCGACCAGCCCGGCGAAGAGCTTGCCGTTGATGCCGCCCAGGAACAGGATGCCCATCGCCACCGCGGCGATCACCAGGAACGCGCCCATGTCGGGTTCCAGCAGCAGTAGCAGGCCCACCACCACCACCGCCACGCCCATCGGCAGGAAGCCCTTGGACACGGTCTGCATCCACTCCTGCTTGCGCACGGTGTAGTTGGCGGCATACAGCACCACCGCCAGCTTCATCAGCTCGGACGGCTGGAAGTTCATCACGCCCAGCGG
This sequence comes from Cupriavidus neocaledonicus, assembly GCF_000372525.1. Lineage (GTDB taxonomy): Bacteria > Pseudomonadota > Gammaproteobacteria > Burkholderiales > Burkholderiaceae > Cupriavidus > Cupriavidus neocaledonicus. The sequence continues at coordinate 22,174 of NZ_AQUR01000096.1, read as the reverse complement.
AATCCAGCGCCGCGCGCCGTTCACGCCCTTGCCGACGAACGGCACCAGCACGATCACCAGCAGGATCAGGGCAAGGATAAAGAGCTTGGGTGCGTAGCGGTCCCATACCTTGACCGGTACCTGGAACGCGGCCAGCCCCACCGACAGCCCGATCCCCAGCGCGAACGCATGGCGCAGCAGGAAGTGGCTTTCGCGATAGTTGGCGTAGCGCGGCGAGTCCGGCAGCGCGATCGAGGCCGAGTAGACCATTACCAGGCCGAGCGCGAGCAGCACGATCGAGACCCACAGCATGGGCTGGTCGTACTCCATCATGCGCGAGCGGGTCGGCTTGACGCCCGACACCGCGTCGCGCAGGCCGCCCCAGGCATTGCCGATGGTGGCGCCGATAAATCCGCTGCGCTTGACCTGTGCGTCACTCATGGCAGGATCCCCCGGGACAGCGCCAGTTCTTCCACCGCGCCGCGGAACACCTCGGCGCGATGCACGTAATTGCGGAACATGTCCAGGCTGGCGCACGCCGGCGACAGCAGCACCGCGTCGCCGGCCTGGGCCAGCGCGGCGGCCTGTGTCACCGCCGCTTCCAGCGTGGCGGCGTCGACCAGGCTGGCGCCGCTGCCCTGCAGCGCATCGCGCAGCTCAGGCGCGGCGCGGCCGATCAGCACCACCGCGCGCGCGTACTGGGCCACCGGCGCCGCCAGCGGCGAGAAATCCTGCCCCTTGCCCTCGCCCCCTGCGATCAGCACCACGCGCTTGTCCAGCCCCGACAGCGCGGCCATGGTGGCGCCCACGTTGGTGCCCTTGCTGTCGTCGAAATACTCGACGTCGTCGATGGTGGCGACCCATTCCACCCGGTGCGGCTCGCCGCGGTACTCGCGCAGGCCGTGCAGCAGCGCGTTCAGCGGCAGGTCGATGGCCCGGCACAGCGCCAGCGCCGCCATCGCGTTGGTGGCGTTATGCATGCCGCGGATATGCAGCGCGTCGGCCGGCATCAGGCGCTTGTGGCGCACCGGCACCGCTTCCGGCACGGCCTCGGCGGCCTTGCGGCGGCGCGGCTTGCCCTCCCCTTCCGCGTCGGGATCGGGCTCGGCCAGCACCAGCCAGGGCATGCCGCCCTCGCGCAGGATGCCAAAGCTGCCCGGCACTTCCGGCAGGTCGATGCCGAAGGTCACCGGCATCGAGCCCGGGCGCGCCATGTCCAGCGTCAGGCGGTCGTTGCGGTTCAGCACCTGCACGCACGTGCTGCCGGCCGGGCCGAAGATGCGCGCCTTGGACGCGGCGTAGGCTTCCATCGAGCCATGCCAGTCGAGGTGGTCCTGCGTCACGTTGAGCACGGTGGCGGCATGCGGCGCCAGCGTATGAGTGGTTTCCAGCTGGAAACTCGACAGTTCCAGCACCCAGACCTCCGGCAGCGAGGCCGAGGCGATGCAGGCCGACAGCTTGTCCAGCGCCGACGGGCTGATATTGCCCGCCACCGCCACGCTCTTGCCGGCGCGCTCGACCAGGCGGCCGGTCAGCGCGGTGGTGGTGGTCTTGCCGTTGGTGCCGGTGATCGCCAGCAGCCTGGGCGCATAGCCGGACTCGGCTTCGAGGTGGCGCAGCGCGCGCACGAACAGCTCGATCTCGCCCCACACCGGGATGCCGCGTGCCTGCGCCGCCGTCAGCAGCGCGCCGGTGGCGGGCTCCAGCGGCGACAGGCCGGGGCTGATCGCCACCAGGCCGATGCCGTCGAGCAGGCTTTCGGCGAAGGGGCCGCCGACGAATTCGGCCGAAGTCAGTTCGGCCTGCAGGAACACAAGGTTGGCGGGCGCCTCGCGCGTGTCGGCCACGCGCACCGCGCAGCCGTTCAGGCCACACCAGCGCGCCATGGCCAGCCCCGACTCGCCGAGGCCCAATACCAGCACATGAGGTTTTTGCAGCTCGCCAAACACTTCGATTTCCTGCCTTTGGTTTCCTGTAACGATAAAGCCGCGCCTCTTCAGCGCAGCCTCTTTCCTAACGCAGCTTCAGGGTCGACAACCCGATCAGCACCAGCAGCATGGTGACGATCCAGAAGCGCACCGTGACCTGGGTTTCCTTCCAGCCGCCAAGCTCGAAATGGTGATGCAGCGGCGCCATGCGGAACAACCGCCTGCCCTCGCCATAGCGGCGCTTGGTGATCTTGAACCACGTGACCTGCGCCATCACCGACAGCGTTTCCACGACGAAGATGCCGCCCATCACGAACAGCACGATTTCCTGGCGCACGATCACCGCCACCGTACCCAGCGCGCCGCCCAGCGCCAGCGCGCCCACGTCGCCCATGAACACCTGCGCCGGATGCGCGTTGAACCAGAGGAAGGCCAGCCCCGCCCCGCCCAGCGCCGAGCAGAAGATCAGCAGCTCGCCCGCGCCCGGGATATGCGGGAACAGCAGGTACTTGCTGTAGACCGCGTTGCCCATCACGTAGGCAAACACGCCCAGCCCGCCGCCGACCAGTACCACCGGCATGATCACCAGTCCGTCCAGGCCGTCGGTCAGGTTGACGGCGTTGCTCGAGCCCACGATCACCAGGTAGGTCAGCACGATGAAGCCGGCCACGCCCAGCGGATAGCTGATCTCCTTGAAGAAGGGCACGATCAGGTTGGACTTGTACGGCATGTCCAGCGACAGCCCGCCCTCGACCCAGTTCAGGAACAGCTCCCAGACCCGTACGTTGCTGCTCTCGGACACCGAAAACGCCAGGTAGACCGCGGCCACCAGGCCGATCAGCGTCTGCCAGAAAAACTTCTCGCGGCTCGACATGCCGCGCGGGTCGCGATACACCACCTTGCGGTAGTCGTCGACCCAGCCGATCGCGCCATAGCCGAAGGTGACCAGCATCACCACCCAGATAAAGCGGTTGCCCCAGTCGCACCACAGCAGCGTCGATACCGCGATCGACACCAGCACCAGCACGCCGCCCATGGTCGGCGTGCCGGACTTGACCAGGTGCGTTTGCGGGCCGATGGTGCGCACCGCCTGGCCGACCTTCAGTTCGGTCAGCTTGCGGATCACCCACGGCCCGAACGCCAGGCCGATCACCAGCGCGGTGACGTTGGCCATCACCGCGCGGAAAGTCAGGTAGTTGACGACCCGGAGGAAGCTGTAGTCGTTTTGCAGCCACTGGGCCAGAGCCAATAACATCGTGTTGTCTTATTTAGTGTGCGGAAGTGTCTGCGACCAGCGCCGCGACCATCCGTTCCATGCGCATGAAGCGCGATCCCTTCACCAGCACGGCGCCCGCTTGCGCCACCATGCCCCCGCTGTCTTCCTCCAAGGCCCTGGCCAGGTCTTCCGCGCCGCCGAAATGGCGGCCGTTGGCGCCGAACGCCTGCACCGCATGGACCGCCAGCGCGCCGGTGGCCCACAGTGCGTCGATGCCGCGCACCCGCGCGTAGGCCCCGATCTCTTCGTGGAACGCCGGCCCCTGGTCGCCCACCTCGCCCATGTCGCCCAGCACCAGCACGCGCGGCGCGGCAAAGCCGGCCAGCACGTCGATGGCGGCGCGCATCGAGTCGGGATTGGCGTTATAGGTGTCGTCAATCACCACCGTGCCGGCCGGCGTGTACTTGACCTGCAGCCGCCCCTTCACGGGCTTGAACTGCGCCAGGCCCGACTGGATTGCCGGCACCTGCACGCCCGCCGCGAGCGCGCAGGCGATTGCCGCCAGCGCGTTGCGCACGTTGTGCTCGCCCAGCAGCGCCAGCCGCACCTCGAAGGCATGGCCCGGCGCGCGCACCTGCATCCCCTGCACGCCGTCGACCAGTTCCACGGTCGCATGCACGTCGGCCTGCTGCGAGGTGCCGAACGACAGCGTGCGGCGCGCGCCCGCGGCCGCGCGCCACACCGGCGCGTAGGCGCCGCCGCTTTCCGCGTCGAGCGGGAACACCGCCACGCCGTCGGCGGGCAGCGCCGCGAGCGCGGCGGCATGCTCGTGCGCCACGCCCTCCACGCTGACCATGAACTCCTGGTGCTCGCGCTGGGCGTTGGTGATCACCGCCACGGTGGGCTGGGCGATGCCGGCCAGGTAGACGGTCTCGCCCGGATGGTTCATGCCGAGCTCCAGCACCGCCAGCTTGTGCGTGGCGCGCAGGCGCAGCACAGTCAGCGGCAGGCCGATATCGTTGTTCAGGTTGCCGCCGGTGGCCAGGCGCTGATCCTCGCCGACGGCCGCGGCGAAGATCGCCGCGATCATTTCCTTGACCGTGGTCTTGCCATTGCTGCCGGTCACCGCCACCGCGGGCAGCGTGAACTGGCGGCGCCAGCCGGCACCGAGCTCGCCCAGCGCAATGCGCGTGTCCGGCGCGACGATGGCCGGCACCGCGGCATCGACCTCGCGGCTTACCAGCACCGCGGCGGCGCCGCGCGCGACCACGTCGGCAATGAAGTCATGCGCGTCGAAGCGCTCGCCGCGCAGGGCCACGAACAGGTCGCCGGGCTCGACGCTGCGGCTGTCGGTATGCACGCGCGCGAACGGCACGGCGCCGTCGCCGCAAATGCGCGCGCCGGCGATCCAGCCGGCGGCTTGCTGCAAGGTGGTCATGGTGGTCTGGCTCATGCCGATACTCCGCGCGTGGCCAGTGCCAGCCGTACGTGTTCGCGATCCGAGAACGGGCGCTTGCGGCCCTGGATCTCCTGGGTGGCCTCGTGGCCCTTGCCCGCCACCAGCACCACGTCGGCCGGCGCGGCGTGCCGGACCGCATAGAGGATGGCGGCGGCGCGGTCTTCGATCTGGCGTCCGCGCGCGCGTTCGGCCATGCCGTCGGCGATCGCGTCGAGGATGTCCTGCGGGTCTTCGCTGCGCGGGTTGTCGCTGGTCAGCACGATTTCGTCGGCCAGGCGCTCGGCCACGGCGCCCATCAGCGGGCGCTTGATCGGGTCGCGGTCGCCGCCGCAGCCGAACACGCACCACAGGCGGCCATTGCGCGCCTGCGCCACCGGACGCAGCGCGGCCAGGGTCTGCTCGAGCGCGTCGGGGGTGTGGGCATAGTCGACCACGGCCAGCGGCGCCTGCGCGGCGTCGTGGCCGGCACCGGCGCCGAACAGCTCCATGCGTCCTTCCACCGGCGCGAGCGCGCGCAGCGCGGCAATCGCCGCGTCCCACGCCACGCCGTTGGCCAGCGCGGCGCCCAGCACCGCCAGCAGGTTGCTGACATTGAAGGCGCCGATCATCGGCGTCGCCATCTCGGCGTGGCCGAAGCTGCCGTCGATATGGAAGGCGGTGCCGGTGGCCGTGGCGCGCACGTTGGTGGCGCGCAGCCATGCACCGCGCGGGCCACGCACCGTGGCAGCGGCGGGGCCGTCGATGCCGTATTCGATCACGTGCGGCGCGGCCACGGCGGCGGCGTCGGCCGCCAGCAGGCGCTGGCCCATGCCGTCGTCGCGGTTGATCACCGCGGTGCGCAGGCCGTCCCAGCGGAACAGGCGCGCCTTGGCGGCCTCGTACTCGGCCATCGAGCCGTGGTAGTCGAGGTGGTCCTGGGTCAGGTTGGTCAGCACCGCCACCGAGAAATGCGTGCCGGCCACGCGCTCCTGTTCGAGGCCGTGCGAGGACACTTCCATCGCCACGGCGCGCGCGCCGGCGTCGTGCAGCGTGGCCAGGCTGGCCTGCAGCTGCACCGCGTCGGGCGTGGTGAAGCCGGTGGCCTGCAGCGCGTCGGGGAAGCCGGTGCCGAGCGTGCCGATGGCCGCGCAGCGCGTGCCGGCGGCCTGCAGCACCCGCGCCAGCCACTGGCTGCACGAGGTCTTGCCGTTGGTGCCGGTGATGCCGGTCACGGCCAGGCCGCGCGCCGGGTTGCCGTGCCAGCCGGCGGCGATCGGGCCGGCCAGCTGGTGCAGGCGGCTCACGGCCAGGTGCGGCACGGCGTCGCCGAAGGGCCAGTCGAAGCCGTCGGCCTCATAGACCACGGCGCCGGCGCCGGCGGCGATCGCCTGGGCAATATACGGCCGGCCGTCGGTGGCGAGGCGGTCGTTGCCCAGCACGTAGGCGAAGAACACATCGCCGCGCGCCAGGCGCCGGGTATCGCCGGTCAGCTGCGCCGCGGCGGCCACGTTGGTACGCAGCCAGGCCAGCGCGTTGCTGGCCTGGGCGGTGACCTCGAGGGGGAGCAGGGGCTTGGCCGTCATCGGGTCGATCTCATTGGGTCGAACTCCACGGTTCGCTTTCCTGCACCTTGTCGCTGACCACCAGCTGGCGGATCGGCGAATCGGGCTGGACGTTCAGTGCGCGCAGCGTGCCGCCGGTGATGGCCGCGAACGCCGGGCCGGCCACCAGGCCGCCGTAGTGGCTGCCGGCGGTGGGCTCGTCCACGCTGACAGCGACGATGATGCGCGGGTTCGACATCGGCGCCAGGCCGATGAACGAGGCGCGGTACTTGCTGCGGTTGTAGCCGCGCCCTTCGTGCTTGTAGGCGGTGCCGGTCTTGCCGCCGACGCGATAGCCCATCACCTGCGCCTCGGGTGCGGTGCCGCCGGGCGCGGTCACGGTCTCCATCATCGCGCGGACGTCGCGCGCCACCTGCGGCGACAGGATGCGCTCGCCGGTGACGGGGCCGTTGGTGCGGAACATCGTCACCGGGATCAGCTCGCCGTCATGGGCGAAGATGGTGTAGGCATGCGCCATCTGGAACAGCGACACCGACAGGCCGTAGCCGTACGACATGGTGGCCTGCTCGATCGGGCGCCAGCTCTTGTACGGGCGCACGCGCCCCGCCACCGCGCCGGGGAAGCCGATCTTGGGCGCCTGTCCCAGGCCGATGCTGGTGTACATGTCCCACATTTCCTGCGGCTTCATCATCATCGCGATCTTGGTCGTGCCGATGTTGGACGACTTCTGGATCACGCCGGTGACGGTGAGCGCGCCGTAGTTGTGGGTATCGGTGATGGTGGCGCCTTCGAAGTTGTACTTGCCGGTGGTGGCGATCACCGTCGACGGCGACACGCGCTTGAGCTGCAGCGCCAGCCCCACCGTGATCGGCTTCATCATCGAGCCGGGCTCGAAGGTGTCGGTCAGCACGCGGTTGCGCAGCTGCTCGCCCGACAGCCGGGTGCGGTCGTTGGGGTTGTACGTGGGCCAGTTGGCCAGCGCCAGCACCTCGCCGGTCTGGGCATCGAGCACCACCGCGCTGGCGGCCTTGGCCTTGTGCTTGTCGACCACGGCCTTGAGCTCGTTGTAGGCCAGGTACTGGATCTTGGCGTCGATCGACAGCTGGATGTCCTCGCCGTCGCGCGGGGTCTTCAGCACGCCGATGTCCTCGACCACGCGGCCGAGCCGGTCCTTGATCACCTGGCGCGCGCCGGCGCGGCCGGCCAGGCCGCTCTCGCGCGCCAGCTCGACGCCTTCCTGGCCGCGGTCCTCGACGTTGGTGAAGCCGACGATATGCGCCATCGCCTCCCCTTCCGGGTAGAAGCGCTTGTATTCGCGGGTCTGGTGGATGCCTTCGATCTTCAGCGCCGCGATCTTGTCGGCGACGTCGGGCAGCACCTGACGCTTCAGGTAGACAAAGCCCTTGTCCTCGGACAGCTTCTTGCCCAGGTCCTTCTCCGACATGCCGAGCAGCCGCGCCAGCTGGCGGATCTTGCCGGCCTCGACCTGGTTGGGCACGTCCTCGGGCACCGCCCAGATCGCCTTGACCGGGAGGCTGGTGGCCAGCACCAGCCCGTTGCGGTCGAGGATCTTGCCGCGCGTGGCCGGCAGCTCCAGCGTGCGCTGGAAGCGCTTCTTGCCCTCGGCCTCGTAGAACTGGTTGCCGGGCCCCTGGATCCACGCGGCGCGCACGGCCAGCGCGACGAACGCGGCGAACATCAGGAACACCACCAGCTTGGAGCGCCACATCGGCAGGCGCAGGCCCAGCACCGGGCTGGCGGCGAACTGGCCGCTGCGCGGGCGCGAGGCGGTGCCGTTGCGGTCACGGCGGGGTGGATTGGGGCGGGCCATGCTCATCAGCGCGCCTCCGCTGCGCTGGCCGGCGCGGACGGTGCCGGCGGCAGCACGATGCCGGACAGGTACTGGGTCTTGCCGGGGTTGACCGGCGCCATCTTCAGCTGCGCGCGCGCCGCATCGGCGATGCGCGCGCTCTTGCCCAGCGCGCTCTGCTGGTATTGCAGGCGCGACCAGTCGATGTCGAGCTGCCGCTCTTCGGCCTGGGCGCGCTCGAGCGCGACGAACAGCGTGCGCGCCTGGTGCTGCGCGCTTACCAGCGACAGCGCGCACAGGATCAGCGCGGCCAGCAGGAAGAAGGTCAGGCGGTTCATGCGCGCGCACCTCCGCCGGCGGCTGGCACGGCGGGCGCCAGCTTCTCGGCCACGCGCATCACCGCCGAGCGCGCGCGCGGGTTGGCGGCCACCTCTTCGGCGCCCGGCTTGTAGCGGCCGAGCAGGCGCAGCGTCGGTTGCGGCAGGTCGGCCGCGCGCAGCGGCGCGCGGCGCAGCGCCGGGTCGGCATCCTGCTGGGGACGGGCGTGCGCCGCCATGAACCGCTTGACGATGCGGTCCTCCAGCGAATGGAAGCTGATCACCACCAGGCGTCCCCCTACCTGCAGCAGGTCATAAGCCGCCTTCAGCCCTCTTTCGAGGTCCTCAAGCTCTTGATTGACGTGAATCCGTAGAGCCTGAAAGGTGCGGGTCGCAGGGTCCTGACCCTTCTCGCGTGTTTTGACGGCTTTCGCCACGAGCGCGGCAAGGTCGGCAGTAGTGGCGATGGGTCCGCCATCGCCGGATTCGCTCCGGCGAGCAACAATCGCCTTTGCAATCTGTACAGCAAACCGTTCTTCCCCATAGTCTCGTATCACCCTGGCAATGTCCTGCTCATCCGCCTGCGCCAGCCACTGGGCGGCGGTGATGCCGCGCGTGGTGTCCATGCGCATGTCCAGCGGGCCCTCGAAACGAAAGGAAAACCCCCTCGCCGCCTCATCGATCTGGGGCGAGCTGATCCCCAGGTCGAGCAGCACGCCGGCGACATGGCCGCGCCCCGCCAGGCGTTCGGCCATGGCCGCAAAGCTCGCGTGCTCAATGGAGAAGCGGGCATCCTTGATGGTGCCCGCTTCTGCGATTGCTGCTGGGTCCTTGTCGAACGCAACCAGGGCCCCGTCTGGCCCCAGCCGGGCCAGTACCGCCCGGCTGTGCCCTCCCCTGCCGAAGGTGCCGTCGACATAAACCCCGTCGGGCCGCCAGACCAGCGCGTCGACGGCCTCGTCCAGCAGCACGGTGCGATGCTGCAAGGCGGGGGTTGCCGGGGTTCCGGTAGGACTCATGACCTCTTCAGAAAGAGAAATTCTTCAACGCTTCGGGCATGCCCTGCGCCATCGCCTGCTGTTCCTTGGCGGCGTAGGTCGCGGCATCCCACACTTCGAAATGGCTGCCCATGCCGAGCAGCATGACTTCCTTGTCGAGCATGGCGGCACTGCGCAGCTCTGGTGCAATCAGCACCCGGCCAGCGCCGTCCATCTCCACGTCGGCGGCGTTGCCCAGGAAGATGCGCTTCCACCAGTGCGCATCCATCGGCAGCGCTGCAATGCGCGTGCGGAAGTTTTCCCACTCGGGCCGGGGAAACAGCAGCAGGCAGCCATCCGGGTGCTTGGTCAGCGTCACCCGGCCCTCGGCCTGCTGTTGCAGCGCCTCGCGATGCCGCGACGGAATGGACATCCGCCCCTTGGCATCCAGCGACAGCGCCGATGCTCCCTGAAACAAGCTCGCTCCCGGTCCACGCCGGCCCTGCGAATGGTTCGCCGGCCGGCCTGCGCGTGAATCCTTCCGTTCCGACGATGGTGAGAATCATCCCATGGCCGGGGCCCAATTTCACACAAAAATACACTTCCTCACACTATTTCCCACTTTAGAGGAAGCGATATGGGCGGTCAAGGCTGGAGGCGGGGCAGCAAACGAGATTTTTTTAATCAGAACAATGACTTAGCGCGCACACCTCACGCACCGGAAAAGTGAATCCTTAATGAAATGAAGATCTTAGGGAGGAAAGCAGAGAAACCACCTGAGAACCACTTGCGGAGGAACCACCGACCGCGCGGAAATGACCTGTCCCGGGCGCGCGCCCCGAGGATACAACAATTGCCCGCCAGCCCTGCTGAATTCAGGGCTGGCCGGGCGACGCCCGATCGCGGGCGGGGATTTCAGATGCGGTAGGCGGCGGTGGTCATCACGCGCGAGGCGCCGCGCATCAGCGCCCGCACCGGCGCGGGCAGGGGCATGCCGCCGGCCTCGCGCGCGGCGTCGCCATGGCGGATCTCGTCGTCGCGCATCTGCTCGAGGATGGCGCGGGAGCGGCCGTCGGACTCGGGCAGGCGGTCCAGGTGTCCGCCAAGGTGATGCTCGACCTGGCGCTCGGTCTCGGCAACAAAGCCGAGGCTGACGCGATCGCCGGCGCGGCCGGCAACCCAGCCTATGGCGAAGGCGCCGGCGTACCAGAGCGGGTTGAGCAGGCTGGGACGCGAGCCCAGCTCGCGCAGGCGCTCGGCGCACCAGGCCAGGTGGTCTTCCTCTTCGCGCGCGGCGGCGTCCATCTGGACGCGCACGGCGCCGTTGCGCGCGGTCAGCTTCTGCGCCTGGTACAGGGCCTGGGCGCAGACCTCGCCGACATGGTTGATGCGCATCAGGCCGGCCACGTGGCGGCGCTCCTCGGCGCTCATCTGTTCGGTGTCCGGCGCCAGCCGGTCAGCCGGGTTGGCGCGCGCCGAGCGCGTGGCGCCGGCAATGGCGCGCAGGGCCACGTCGAATTCTTTGATCAGGGTGTCCATGTCGCAGAGGCGGTTGGAATCGGTGCCCGGGCAAGCCCCTGCCAGGGTGCGTTGCGCGGCTGCGGCGCGGCACGCCGGGGCGCCATCGGGATTACCCGTATTGTAGCTTGCCTCTAATCGCCGCCAGCCCGCATCCCGCCTTGCGTTGATACGCCCGGCTACTCAGAAACCCTGAGTTGTTAAAACAAGACAAGGGGTTGGGCCCCAATGGTGAACGAAAAGTTGTTTGTTACAGTACTTCGCAACTTCCAAGGAAGTTTGACGCACGGGGGATGGAGACCATCAGGAGGTTCTCCCGCGCCGTCACCATAATTCTTACAGTGGAGATCAACGAGCATGAAGAAATCGCTTCTGGCGCTGGCAGCGCTTGGCGCATTTGCTGGGGCGGCGCAGGCCCAATCGAGCGTGACCCTGTACGGTGTGGTCGATGCCAACATCGAATACGTGAGCAACATGTCCAGCGTCACGCCGTCGGTCGCCAACGGCCTGGCAGTCGGGCCGGCTGAAAACGTCTTCCGGCTGACCTCGGGCGGCCTGTCCGGTTCGCGTTGGGGCCTGCGCGGCGTGGAAGACCTCGGCAGCGGCATGAAGGCGCTGTTCGTGCTCGAAAGCGGTTTCGGTCTCGATGACGGCCGGTCGCAGCAAGGCGGCCGACTGTTCGGTCGTCAGGCTTACGTCGGCCTGGAAAGCGATCGCGTCGGCCGCTTCACCTTCGGTCGCCAGTACACCACGCTGTTCGACATGATGGCCAACTTCTCGCCGACCGGCTACGCCACGCAGTATGAACCGGTGGTGGCGCAGCTGGGCCTGAACTTCCGCTCTGACAATACCGCCAAGTACACCGGCAAGTTCGGCCCGGTGACGGCGATCGCCCACTGGTCGTTCGGCAACGGCGTGGCCGGCGCCGGCGAGGTCCCGGGCCAGTTCCGCCGCGACACCGGCTACGGTGGCGGCCTGTCCTGGGCGGCGGGTCCGTTCGGCATTTCGGCGGCGTACGACCAGTACAACCCGACCCTGAACGCCGCCGGCGGCACCGGCGACTTCAAGAAGGCGGCCGTCGCCGCCAGCTACGCCTTCGGCCCGGCCAAGCTGATGGCCGGCTACCGCTGGGGCATGAACAAGGCCCCCAACGACAACACCATCCTGAAGGACAACTACTACTGGGTCGGTGCCAACTACCAGGTCACCCCGGCGCTGGGCCTGACGCTCGCCTACTTCTACGACGACGTCAAGAACCTGAACCTGGCCGCCACCGGCACCACCAACAACATCAAGAACCCCTGGCAGATCTCGTTTGTCGCGGACTACAACCTGTCCAAGCGCACCGACGTCTACCTGACCACCGCCTACGCGAAGAATGCCGGCGTCAACTTCGACACCTCGGCCATCAGCTTCGCCAACGGCTACTTCCTGGGCACCGGCAAGGACAACATGGTCGCCGTCGCCGTCGGCGTGCGCCACAAGTTCTGATCCGCCTTCCCGGGCCGATCCTGCAAGGCACCTTCGGGTGCCTTTTTTCATTGCCGGCGCCGCGCGCCATAGGGCATCACCTCATCGGCGCCGCCACGGGTGGGGACTAGAATGCACTGACCATACGCACCGTGGGCTATCCAGCGGGCCACAACAGGAGACCAAGCATGCAACCCACTCGCCGGCGCGTCGTTGCGCTGCTGCTGTCCGCCAGCCTCGGCGCGCTCGCCAGCCAGGCGGCGCTGGCCGCCGACCCGTATCCGGCCAAGCCGATCCGGCTGGTGGTGCCCTTCGCCGCCGGCGGCACCACCGACATCCTGGCGCGCGCGGTCGCGGCCGAGCTGGCCAAGCTGCCCGGCTGGAACGTGGTGGTCGACAACAAGCCGGGCGCCGGCGGCAATATCGGCGCCGACATCGTCGCCAAGGCCGCTCCCGACGGCTACACGCTGCTGATGGGCACGGTCGGCACCCATGGCATCAACCAGTCGCTGTACGGCAAGCTGCCGTTCGACCCGATCAGGGACTTCGCGCCGATCACCGAGGTGGCGGCGGTGCCCAATGTGCTGGTGCTCAATCCGGCGTTTGCGCAGCAGAACAAGATCGACAGCGTCAAGGACCTGATCGCCTATGCGCGCGCCAATCCCGGCAAGATCAACATGGCCTCGAGCGGCAACGGCACCTCGATCCACCTGGCCGGCGAGTTGTTCAAGACGCAAACCCGGACCTTCATGGTGCACTTCCCGTACAAGGGCAGCGGGCCTGCGCTGACCGACCTGGCGGGCGGCACCATGCAGGTGATGTTCGACAACCTGCCCTCGTCGATGGCGCTGATCAAGAGCGGCAAGCTCAAGGCGCTGGCCGTCACCAGCGCCAGGCCGTCGCCGGCGCTGCCGGGCGTGCCCACCATCGCCCAGGCGGCCGGCCTGCCGCAGTACGAGGCCAGTTCCTGGTTCGGCATGCTGGCGCCGGCGGGCACGCCGCCGGAGGTGATCCAGCGCATCCAGCAGGAAGTGGCCAAGGCGCTGGGCGCCCCGGCGGTGCGCGAACGGCTGCAGGCGCAGGGCGCCGAGCCGGTCGGCAACACGCCCGAGCAGTTCGCCGCCTTCATCCGCGCCGAAACCACGAAATGGGCCAAGGTGGTCAAGGATTCAGGCGCCAAGGTAGATTGACGCCGGGTCGACGCTGCATGGATCGCCGGCAAGGCCGCGGCGCGCATCGCGCATATACTTGAGGCATGAAATGTCGGCCGCCCGCAGCGTGGGCGGCCCCTGGCGGCGCTTGCCGCACACCTGCCATTCCAGGCCGCACCGAAGATGCCAAACCTGTCTCCTGCGGCCGGCGCCGAGAGCGCGCCGGTCGATCTCGAAACCCGCGCCGACCACACCGAGCACGAGGCCCTGCGGCTGTGGCTGCGGCTGCTGACCTGCACCAACCTGATCGAAGCCGATATCCGCTCGCGGCTGCGCCAGGACTTCGCCTGCACCCTGCCTCGCTTCGACCTGATGGCGCAGCTCGACCGCCATCCGGAAGGGCTCAAGATGGGCGAGCTGTCGCGCCGCATGATGGTGACCGGCGGCAACGTCACGGGCATCACCGACCAGCTGCAGCAGGAAGGGCTGGTCTCGCGCGAGGCCCTGCCCACCGACCGGCGCGCCTACCTGATCCGCCTGACGCCGGCCGGGCGCACCGCGTTCTCGCGCATGGCGCGCGCGCACGAGGACTGGATCGGGCAACTGTTCTCGGGCCTGGCCGAGACCGACCGGCGCGCCCTGTTCCGACTGCTTGGCCGGCTCAAGTCCGGCCTGATCTCGCCATGAAACCGCTTGCCTTCCTTACCCTGTGCGGTGTGCTGATGCTGGCAGCTTGCAGCAGCACGCCACAGCCACCGCAGGTCACACCGGTGAATGCCACCATCAAGCTCGGCCGGGTCACCGAAAGAGTGTTCCTGACCCGCCTGGACGTGGCCCAGGTGCCTTCCTACTACGGCGGCGGCACCAGCGTCGGCGTGGGTGCGGCCAGCGGCGGCCACGGTGGCGGCGTGGGCGTGGGCTTTGCCTTCGACCTGAGCCGGCTGTTCAACAAGCCGGCGCCGGTGCAGCAGGTGGACCTGTTCCAGTACAAGGTGCGCACCCTGGACGGCGCCACGGTGTTGGCCAACGCACCGGCGGTGCCGGGGCTGGAGCCCGGCGCCTGCGTGCGCGTGATCTACCCGGACGGCGGCCAGGAAGCTCAGCTGGCGCCGTCGAACGAGTGCTGAGCCAGAGCGGCCCCGCCTGAATGCACAACGGCCTCCGCGGAGGCCGTTGTCATTTGCCGTGGCAGGCCTGCAGGTTCAGGCGGCCGCGCGGCTGTCGCGCAGTTCGCGGCGCAGGATCTTGCCGACGTTGGTCTTGGGCAGCTCGGTGCGGAACTCGACGTACTTGGGCCGCTTGTAGCCGGTCAGGCGCTCCTTGCAGAACTCGATCACGTCGGCCTCGGTCAGCCCCGGGTCCTTCTTCACCACGAACAGCTTGACCACCTCGCCCGAGTGCGTGTCCGGCACGCCGACCGCCGCCACTTCGAGCACGCCCGGGCATTCCGCCACCACGCCTTCGACTTCGTTCGGATACACATTGAAGCCGGACACCAGGATCATGTCCTTCTTGCGGTCGACGATTTTGGTATAGCCGCGCTCGTCCATCACGCCGATATCGCCGGTCTTGAAGAAGCCGTCCGGGGTCATGACCTTGGCGGTCTCGTCCGGGCGGTTCCAGTAACCGGCCATCACCTGCGGGCCGCGGATGCAGATTTCGCCGGGCTGGCCCAGCGGCACGTCGTTGCCGTCGTCGTCGCGGATCACGACTTCGGTCGACGGCAGCGGCATGCCGATGGTGCCCGAGAACGCATCGGTGTCAGTCGGGTTGCAGGTGGCCGAGGGCGAGGTTTCCGACAGGCCGTAGCCCTCGATGATGGGGCAGCCGGTCTTGGCCAGCCATTGCTTGGCCACCGCCTCCTGCACCGCCATGCCGCCGCCGTTGGCCACGCGCAGGCCGGAGAAGTCGACCTTGCTGATGTCGGGGTTGTTGAGCAGCGCGTTGTACAGCGTGTTGACCGCCGGGAACATGTTGAACTTGTACTTCTGCAGTTCCTTGATGAAGCCCGGGATGTCGCGCGGATTCGGGATCAGCACGCTGGTGCCGCCGCTGCGCATGCCCAGCAGGCAGCAAACCGTCAGCGCGAAGATGTGGTACAGCGGCAGCGCCGTGATGGTGATGGGCTGGTCGATATGGGCGCCCTTGTTCAGCGCCGGCTGCATCCACGCCTCGGACTGCAGCACGTTGGCGACCACATTACGGTGCAGCAGCACAGCGCCCTTCGATACCCCCGTGGTGCCGCCGGTGTACTGCAGGAAGGCGATGTCGTCGGGCCCGGTGGTGGCCGGCTGCAGCGCCAGCTTGCGGCCTTCGGCCAGCACGCTGTTGAAGCGCACGCAGTGGGGCAGCTCCCACGCCGGCACCATCTTCTTGACGTTGCGCACGACGAAATTGACGATCGCGCCCTTAAGCCCGCCCAGCATGTCGCCCATGCTGGCCACCACCACGTGCTTGACCGGGGTCCGGGGCAGCACCTGCTGCAGCGTCGCGGCAAAGTTCTCCAGGATCACGATGGCCTCGGCGCCGCTGTCCTTGAGCTGGTGCTCGAGCTCGCGCGGGGTGTAGAGCGGGTTGACGTTGACCACCACGAAACCGGCGCGCAGCACCGCGGCCAGCACCACCGGGTATTGCAGCACGTTGGGCATCATGATCGCCACGCGCGCGCCGGGACGCAGCCCGCGCGACTGCAGCCATGCGGCAAAGTGGGACGAGAGCCGGTCCAGCTCACCATAGGTAATGGCCTTGTCCATGCAGATGAAGGCCTTGCGGTCGGCATAGGTGTGGAAAGACGCCTCGAGCAGCGCAGCGAGCGAGCGGAACTGGCTGGCATCGATCTCGGCTGGCACGCCGGCCGGGTAGTGTTTCAGCCAAATTCTTTCCATAGCACCGTCTCCTGAATTTCTGAATGGTCGTTCGATTTTTCCGAGATGCTAAACGTGCGTCCCGGTTAAAACAACAACTTAGACGAAGTCCTCAGGATCGTTCGCCAATCCTGGCCGCCCCTGGCGAGCATTATGCGCCACCGATCGGACATGGGCAGCGGGATAACCCCTAGGTGCCCGCGCCGGGCTTACCCGTCGCTGGGCAGCACCAGCTTCATCATGCTGGCCGCGAGTTCCTGCGCCAGGATCTCGGGCTCGGTGCGCCCGGGTTGGTGCCAGGTGTACAGGAACCCGACCACGCTGCCGATCGCATGCGCGGTCACGCGCGCGTCGCCAAAGGCGAACACGCCCGCGCGCTTGCCTTCCTCCAGCAGTGCATAGAGGTCGCGATAGAACTCGCGCGCCATGCTGTCGAGCCACGCCACGGTATCCGGGCGCAGGTACTGACGGTCGCGAAAGCTCAGCGTGGCCGGCACGTGGCAAGCGATGCAGCGCCGCGCCATCTCGAGCAGGCAGGCGTGCAGGCGCTGCGCGACGGGTTGCCCCGGGTCGGCGGTCTCGCGGATCACGGGCAGGCAGGTCTGGGCCGACTCGCGGCACAGGATGTCGAAGATCTCGTATTTGTCGGTGAAGTAGTAGTAGACCGCCGGCTTGGTCACGCCCAGCGCGCGGCACAGGTCGTTCATGGTCATGCCGGGGTAGCCCTTGCTGTAGAAAAGCTGGGCGGCGGTATCAAGGATCTGCCGGCGGCGCGCCTCCTTGCGCTCGGCGATATGCGGGCGGGCCGGCTGGGGCTCCGTCGGCGCGCCCGAAGGCGGCGCCAGCGGTTCGGAACTGGGAGCAATCGACATGACGGCATTCTCGCATGGGCGCACCGGCGCGGCACCTTGGGCCCGCCGGAAACCAGGGTGCGGCCTAGTTGGCCGCTGCCTGGCCGCCCGCGGCCAGCGTCTCGGTGCGGGTGGCCGGCGGCGCCAGCCGGCGCAATGCCGCCTCGCGCTCGCGGGCGGGCAGCGCGCCGATGCGGCGCGCCTCGTCGTAGAAGCGCTGCCAGTCGCCGTCGCAGCGCACCAGCAGCGCGGTGAAGGCCGGCACCCATTGCTGGTACGTCGCCACCGCCGCCAGGTGGGCATTGGTCAGCGGCTGCTCGAACCAGCGGTCATAGCCGCTGTAGCCGCCCCACTCTGCGCGCAGCCGCGCATAGCCGGCGCGCAGGTCGGCGAAGATCCTGGCCTTGCCCTCGCGCTTGGCGGCGTCGTCGAGCGGGGTCTGGTACAGCGCCACCAGCCGGTCGCGCGTGCCCAGCAGCAAGGCGCGGAACTGCTGGCGCCGGGCATCGTACTGGCGATAGCTGGTGCGCGCATCCTCCGACGCATCCTGGTCCAGCCAGCGCTCCACGCCGGCCGCTTCCACCGCGGTGGCAAAGGACTCGTTGAAGGCGGTGTCGTTGCGCACGTACACCACCTGGTGCGCCAACTCATGGAAAATCAGCCGCGCCAGCTCGCCCTCGGGCAGGTAGACGAAGGTATTGAGCAGCGGGTCATCGAAATAGCCGAGCGTCGAATAGGCGGGGACGCCCGCCACATAGGTCTCGAGCCCGTCGCGGCGCAGGCCTTGCGCGTACTGCTCGGCGTCGGACTGGGCGTAGTAGCCGCGGTAGCTGATGCAGCCGACGATGGGGAAACACCACTTGCGCAGTTCCATCGACAGCTCCGGCGTGGCAAACACGCTCCACACCACATAGGGCCGGTGCAGGTTGGCGTAGCGGCGGTAGCTGCCGTTGTCGGGCAGCTTCAGCTCGCGCGAGGCAAAGTCGCGCATGCGGCCGGCCAGCGCCAGCCGCTGCGCCAGGCGCGCATCGTTGGCGTCGCGCGCGCTGGCGATGGCGTCGGTCAGGGGCTGCGCCTGGGCCATCACGCCGAGGTGGCCGCCGATCGACTGCGCATAGTAGCCGACCGCTTCGCACCCCGCCGTCAGCAGCACCAGGGCCGACAGCGCCGCCGCCCCGACGAGTGCCGCCCATCCGCGGCGGCCGCGCGGCCGCGTCATGCCGCCTGGACTGCCCCTTGCGCGCAGGCTTCGACCTGCACCAGGCAGTCGTAGAACACCGGCGCGCGACCCAGGTCGGTCAGGCGCTGGCTGGTCAGCTCATTGGCATTCTTGCCGTCGGATGCGAGCTTCTTCCACCAGATCGACAGCCCCACCACGAGCCCGCGCCGGGCGCGATCGGTCACGCGCGCGCGTGCCACCATGCTGCCGCGATCGTTGAAGGCCCGCACCAGCGCGCCGTGCACGATGCCGCGCTCGGCGGCGTCGGCCGGATGGATGTCCAGGTGCGGCTCGCCCTCGGTGGCGCGCAGGCTGTCGACGTTGACGAACGAGCTGTTGAGGAAATTGCGTGCCGGCGGCGAGATCATCGCCAGCGGATAGCGCGCCGCCAGTTCCGGCGCGGTCTGCGGCGCTTCGTACTGCGGCACGTAGTCGGGCAGCGGATCGAAGCCGTCGCGCGCCATCGGCTCCGAATAGAACTGGCACTTGCCCGATGGCGTGGGGAAACCGCCCTCGGCGAACGGCGCCGCCGGCAGCGCCAGCTTCTGCCAGCCCTGCGCTTTCAGCGAATCCCAGCTGATGCCGGCCGCGCGCGCATCGTCCGGCAGGATCGCCTGCGCGGCGATGGCCTCGTCGCTGTCGGCAAAACAGGCCTCGGTAAAGCCCATGCGCCGCGCCAGCCGGCGGAAGATCTCGGTATTGGGCAGGGCCTCGCCCAGCGGCGCGATGGCGGCGTTGTTGGCCAGGAAATAGGTATGGCCGTAGGCCTTGTGCACGTCGGTGTGCTCGAGCTGCGTGGTCGCGGGCAGGATGATGTCGGCGTAGTCGGCGGTGTCGGTACGGAAGTGCTCCAGCACTACCGTGAACAGGTCCTCGCGCGCGAAGCCCGCGGCGACCTTGCCGGACTCCGGCGCCACCGCCACCGGGTTGCTGTTGTAGACCACCACCGCCTCGATGCGCGGCGCGCCGGGCGCACCCTCGGCCAGCAAGGCATCGCCGATGGTGCTCATGTTGACCAGGCGCGGCAGTTGTTGCGGCCATCCCGGCAGCAGGTCCGGACGCTGCAGCGCGGCCTCGTTGACCGGGAAGAAACCCGAGGTCGACAGCTGCAGCCCACCCGCCGCATGGCGCCACGCGCCCACCAGCGACGGCAGGCACGCCACCGCGCGCACCGCCTGACCGCCGCCGTGCACGCGCTGCATGCCGTAGTTCAGCCGGATTGCCACCGGCTGGCGCTCGCGCACCGCCAGCTGGCCGTAGAGCCCGGCCAGCCATTCGATGTCCTCGACCGGGATGCCGCAGATCTCGGCGGCACGCGCCGGCGGATAGGCCTGCGCGCGCTCGCGCAGCGCCCCGAAGCCCACCGTGTGGCGTTCGATGTAGTCGTGGTCGAGCAGGCCGTCGCGGATCAGCACGTGCATCATCGCCAGCGCCAGCGCGCCGTCGGTGCCCGGCATCGGCGCGATATGGCGGTGGCACTTCTCGGCGCTGAGCGAGCGGTACGGGTCGATCGCCACCAGCGTGGCGCCGCGCCGCTTGGCCTCCTGCGCGCGGGTCCAGAAGTGCAGGTTGGACGCAATCGGGTTGCCGCCCCAGATGATCACCAGCCTGGCATCGACCACGTGCTCCATGTCCATGCCCACGCTGGCGCCGTAGGTGTAGCGCAGCGCGGTGGCGCCGGCACTGGCGCAGATGGTGCGGTCCAGCCGCGACGCACCCAGCCTGTTGAAGAAGCGCGCCGCCATGCTCTCGCCCTGCACCAGTCCCATGGTGCCGGCATAGCTGTACGGCACGATGGCCTGCGGATCGCGCGCGGCGATCGCCTGCAGGCGCGTGGCGATGGTATCGAGCGCCTCATCCCACGAGATCGGCGCGAACTTGCCCTCGCCCTTCCTGCCGATGCGCTTCATCGGCGTGAGCAGGCGGTCCGGGTGATAGGTGCGCTCGGTGTAGCGCGACACCTTGGTGCAAAGCACGCCCTGCGTGCCGGGATGGTCGGGATCGCCCGCTACCTTGACGGCGCGGCCGTCCTCGACGGTGACGAGCAAGGCACAAGTATCGGGGCAGTCATGCGGGCAGGCGGCGCGGACGATGCGGGAAGCCATGGGGTCTCCGGGCGGGGCTGTGTTGTTTTCGTTCGGTCGTACGGAACGGAAGATGCCGGCGCAGGCCGCGGATGGCAGCGCCTGCGTCGCGCCGGCCGGCGGCGCATTCCCCCCGGGCGTGCGGGGCGACGGCGGGGAGTATCTCGTCCCGATTGTATTCGATTATGATGTGCCGGCGCGCTCGCGGCACAGACCGGGACGCGCACCATGCCGCACGATCCAGCAGCTCGCCGGCGCAGACCGGCCAACGCGGCGAACGGGTAACCGAACCATCATTCGCGGGGGGTTTATGTCTTTCCGATCCGGGGTCAATGGCCGGCTTGCCGGCCTGCTGGTGGCGTGCGCCATCGGCACGGGCGGCGCGTCCTGCGCCGCGCTGGCGGCGAACACCGCGGCCACTGCCGCCACATCCGAGCACGGCGTCACCGCCGACACCATCCTGCTGGGCCAGTCCGCCGCGCTGACGGGCCCGACCGCCGTACTCGGCAAGCAGATGAACTCGGGCGCGCGGCTTTATTTCGACCACATCAACCAGCAGGGCGGCATCCATGGGCGCAAGATCCGGCTCGAGGCGCTGGACGACTATTACGAACCCGAACCGGCGGCAAAGAACACGAAGAAGCTGATCGAAGAGGACCGCGTCTTCGCCCTGTTCGGCTATGTCGGCACGCCCACCAGCCAGGCCGCGCTGCCGCTGGCAATCCAGGCCAAGGTGCCGTTCTTCGGTCCGTACACGGGCGCGCAGTCGCTGCGCGAGCCGCGCAGCCGCTATGTGTTCCATGTGCGCGCCGGCTACAACGAGGAAACCGCGGCCATCCTGCGCCAGATCCAGACCACCGGGCTCAAGCGCGTGGCGGTGGTCTACAACGAGGATGCCTACGGCAAGGCTGGCCTGGACGGGCTCGAGCGCGCGCTCAAGGCCGCGCCCGACAGCGGCGTGCAGATCGTCGCGCGCGAGCCCGTGGTGCGCAACACCACCGAGATCGGCGACGCCATGCAGGGTTCGATGAAGGCAAAGCCGGACGCGGTGGTCATGATCAGCGCCTACCGCACCGCCGGCGCCTTCGTCAAGGAAGCGCTGCGCCGCGGCTACAACGGTCAGTTCTACAACGTGTCCTTCGTCGGCACGCAGGCGCTGGCCAACGAGGTCGGCGCGCAGGGCAGCGGCGTGATCATCTCGCAGGTAATGCCGCACCCGGGCAACGCCACGCTGCCGGTCGTGCGCGAATACCTGCGGCTGCTGCAGGCCGCCGGCAAGCCCAGCGAATTCGACTACGCCAGCATCGAGGGCTTCATCGCCGCCAAGACCTTCACCGAGGGCCTGCGCCGCGCGGGCAAGGACCTGACGCGCGAGAAGCTGGTGAGCGCGCTGGAATCCATGCGCAACTACGACCTGGGCGGATTTATCGTCAACTTCACGCCGGAGAACCATGTCGGCTCGAAGTTCGTGGAGATGACGATCATCAATTCGAAGGGGCAGGTGATTCGGTGAGCTGCCTCGATCCCTCCTTGGTTCTCCCCTCTCCCATTTATTGTATGGACCGGGGACATGGGTAACACATGTGCCAGGACATGGGTAACAGTCCAGTCTCCAGTTTAATAGGCTTGCTGTAGGTCTATCGTGGCCACCTTTTGATGGCAGAAGTAGACGTCAAAGGTGCCGTCCAGATCCACGCGAGGGCGCAGCGCTACGGGCGTTCCGATCAGGGCTCTTCCGACCCGGAACGTCTTTCCCCGGAAGCAGATGCGCCCACCGTCGCCCACCTTCC